>NZ_JANYUY010000050.1 GCF_025060755.1 Paenibacillus doosanensis | reverse complement strand
ATTGAGCTTACTCAAACGAAGACCAAACAGGGGAAGTCGGCCATTTTAAGTCAAGTCCAGCAATGGATTTCAGGTTTACCCAGCTACATCAAGGCTTTAATGCCAAATTTGAGCTGCGAAACTTGAGATAATTATTTTCAAAAAAATAAATCAGCACGAGCTACCGAAACATCCACGCCGATAAGCTGAGTGTGCCGTATTCGTATTCCTGATGCAGCAGCTTCGCGCTCTGCTGCTCGTCGCCGGCTCCCATGCTGATAAAGAGCGGAGCCAAATGCTCCCTGCTGGGCACCGCTTCGCGGACGAACGGCCCTCTGCCTTCATAGTCGAATAAAGCCTCCAGCTCCCATACAGCGATCTTCTCCGCCAGCCATCGGTCGAACCGAACCGCCCACTCTTCGGCATCCTCCGTCTGCCAATGCAGCTTCGCCAAATTATGAACGGTCCCTCCGCTGCCGATAATCATCACGTCGCGGGCCTTCAAAGACTTCAGCGCCCTTCCGATACGGTACTGTTCTTCCGGAACAAGCTTCGGATTAACCGACAATTCGACGACCGGCACATCGGCAAGCGGATACAGCAGAGACAGCAGCGTCCAAACGCCATGGTCCAGCCCCCGGCGATGATTCAACTCGCAGCGGATGCCGTCGGCGGCAAGCAGCTTCTCTATCTCCATGCTGAGCACAAGATCGCCGCGGGCGGGATATACCGTTTCATACAACGCGTCCGGAAATCCGAAAAAATCGTGCAGCGTATCCGGCTTCGGATTGCTGGAGATAAGCTGAACCCCGCTCTCCCAATGGGCGCTGACGATGGCGATGCCTTTGGGCTTTGGAAGCAGCAGCCCCAATGTGCGCAAAAACTTGGTGTAAGCGTTCGTTTCGTTAACGATCGTCGGCATGCCATGGGCGAAAAAAAACGAAGGATACATCGCGAACGGCTCCTTTATCCTTTTGTAATGGTATGACTGGAACCGCACATCATTATCCATGCCGCAGGTTCGGGTATACTGAATATACGCAGTCAACGTCTCCTTATCAGCATATACATCCCGGGCGCATACCATGCCTCGCGGCTTTGCCGTCATGCAAGCAGATTCCGGATCGGTAAACCCTATTACCATCATGCACGAAAGCGGCCGCTCATGTCAAAGATTATCAATTTCCCACCCGCGTGATACAAAACCGGATTGCCGTCCGTCTTATATATAGCTGCAGCTGAAAGGAGGACAATCGATTGGAACCGCAACAACATCAACAAGAAACGCAACAATCGTCAGAGTTTTTTCGCGAAGTGTTTTATATACATTATCCGACCGTGCGCCGCAAGCTGATCGGGCTTGTACGCGACGAAGCGGCGGCCGAGGATTTGGCTCAGGAGGTGTTTTTGCGGCTGTACCGCAATCCCCCGGACGAGCCGGCTCTGATGGGCGCCTGGCTGCACCGCGTCTTGACGCGAATCGCCTATGACTACTTGAACAAGAAGGCGCGGGAGCGAGCGCTGCATGAGAAGCAGTCGCAGAATATGCTCAGCGCCGAAGGCGAGCAGCCGTCCAACGAGCAGCTGCTCATGAGACAGCTGGATCAGGAGGAAGTGCGAGAATGGCTGGAGGAGCTGCCGGAACGGGACCGCAAAGCGCTGCTTCTGCGCTACTCGGGCTACAGCTACGCCGAAATCGCCGAACAGCTTCAGGTTCGCCAGCCGATCGTAGGAACGCTGCTTCACCGGGCCACGGAACGACTCAGAAGACATGCCGCAACGCAATCGGAAGCACAGTTCAAATAGGAGGTATTACCGATGAACGATAATTATAAAAAAAGCGAGCGCGAAGCCGTAGACGACGCCTGGACCAAGTTGCAAAGCAAGCTGGCGCAGGAGCCGGTTCAGCCCCGCTGGGCCGAGTGGGCCGGCAGCGTTACGGCCGAAAGCACAGCCTCCCCGCTCGCGGCGCCTGCCGCGCCTATAGAAGCGCAGCAGGAAGCCGCCGCCCGGCAAGCTCAGCCGCTCTTCGGAGGGACGAATGCTTCCGCTCATGAAGCGAAGCGTTCCGGCTCCTTCGGCAGTTGGCTGCACAAACGGAAGAAATGGGTCGCTTCCGCGGCGGCCGCAGCCGTCGTCGCCGTCACTCTCGCTACGCCGTCCGGCAATCAGGCGCTCGCCGCCATCCTGAACAAGTTTCGGATGCAGCAGCTCACCGTCGTACAGGAGAACGAATTGCAAAATATATTAAACGGAGCTTTCGGAGACGGCAAGTCGCGGGAATCCATCAATACATTCGGCACCTTCACCAATGTGTCCGGCAAACCCATCGGCGAACTCGATCCCGCTGAAGCCTCCAAAGTCTTAGGGCATAAAATCATTGTCCCGGCAGACTTCGATTCGAAGCAAAAACTGTACGTCTCTCCGTCCAATACGCTGACGTTCAAAATGAACGTAGACGAAGTGAATAAAGCCATGACCCGTCTCGGAGCCAAGAAGCTGCTTCCCGATTCGGTGGACGGCAAGCCGATTAGTCTGGAAACAGGCTCGGCGATCTACCTCTATGTATCGAAGGGCGAAGAGGAGGGACAGGATAGCATCGGATATTCCTTCTCGCAAATGCCGGTGCCGACCGTTACGGTCGATCCTTCCATCCCGGTCTCGGAAGCGCTGGATGCGATCATCCAATTCCCACTGCTGCCTCAGAGCCTGAAGGATAGCCTGAGAACGGCCGGCGTGCTTCAAGGCGGTTCCGTGCCGCTGCCGCTGATCGAGAGCGGGCAAGCCGAGCAGATTAAGGCCGCCGGCGTCGATGTCATCCTGACGTCGGATACGATGGACCGCGGAGATCAAGGCAAGCGCACGTACTATGCGGCCACATGGGTGAAGGACGGCCAATTGTACCGGATAGACGGCAACAATGCTCTGACGACCCGCGAAGCGATGATCAGCAAAGTGACGGAGTTGATTAGATCTTGAGTCAACCTATAATCGAAACCCATGCATTAACCAAGGACTACGGCAATGGCCGCGGCTGCCGCGGCATTACGCTTACGGTCGGTACGGGGGAAGCCTTCGGCTTCCTCGGGCCGAACGGCGCCGGCAAGAGCACCTTCGTCAAAATGCTCGTCGGCCTGATCCGCCCCACCGGCGGCACGGCGACGATTATGAACGAACCGGTAGGCTCGATCGAAGCCAGACGCCATATCGGCTACTTGCCGGAGCTGTACCGTTACCAGGAATGGCTCAGCGGCGCCGAAGTCGTCATGCTGCATGCCAAGCTGTGCGGCATCGCTCCCGCCGTGGCCAAGCGGCGCGTACCGGAGCTGCTCGATCGGGTCGGCATCGGTCTGCGCGGCCGCGACCGGGTGAAGCATTATTCCAAGGGCATGCAGCAGCGGCTCGGCCTCGCCTGCGCGCTTGTGAACGACCCCAAGCTGGTGTTCCTCGACGAGCCCGCTTCGGCACTCGATCCTATCGGACGCATGGAGGTGCGCAACCTTCTGCAAGAGCTGCGACAAGAAGGCAAGACGATCTTCCTCAATTCGCATCTGCTGGAGGATGTTGAGCTGCTGTGCGACCGCGTCGCCCTATTGAATAACGGCAACATTCTGCAAACCGGAGCGGTATCCGACGTATTGCAGGAGAAGACCCGCTGGCACCTGTGTGTCGGCGGGTTCGCGCCGTTTATATTGACGTGGCTTACCGAAGCGACCGGCCTGCCGATCCGGGTTACGCATCTGCCCGTCCCGCACGGCTTAAGCGACTGCGTCTGGCTGGAAGCGGAGCTTGAGGACAACGAACAGATCGGCTGGCTGAACAGCCTGATCGTCGAGCAGGGACTCACGCTGTATGAAGTCAAGAAGGCCAAAACAAGACTGGACGAATGGTTTATGAACGCGGTCTCCGGTCTCAGTCACAGGGGGGAACGCGTATGATGACCATCATCGGAATGACCTGGAAGGAGCTGCTCCGCAAACGGGTCATGCTGCTGACCTTGCTGATGACCTTGGTGTTTCTCGTCGCCTTCTGGTTCGTCGCACAAACGATCGGCGCGCGGCTGGTGACGTACCCGCGCGATAAGCAAAGCATAGAATACTTGGTAGAAAGCTTTACGATGGGAACGATCACGTTAACTCTCGGCTTTTTCTTCGGTTCGTTCGTCATTGCGTTCCTATCGATTTTCGGCTCCTTCTCCGTCATATCGGGAGAGGCCGAGCAAGGCGTGCTCCAAGCGCTGCTGCCGCGGCCGCTTCCGCGCTGGCATTGGTATATGGGACGATGGGTCGGTTATGTCAGCCTTGGCGTCGGCTATGCCGCCCTGCTGTTCATCTCAATTCTGGTCATTACACAAATTCATTCCCGCATTCCTTCGGACCCGCTCTCCTTGATCAAATCGTTTTTGCTGTTCGCATGGGTGGTCCCTCTGCTCGTCTCCGTCTCGATGGCAGGCTCTTGCCTGTTTTCCGCCTTGGGCAACGGCGTATTCATGACGATGCTCTACGGAGCAGGGTGGCTCGGCGGGATGATCGAGAAGATTGGCGGCGTGGCCCAACTGCGGGACGAGTCGCTTAAACCGCTGATGACAATCGCGGGGCTGATGTCCCTCCTCATGCCGTCGGAATCGCTTCAGCACCGAATGATATCGGAACTGTTCTCTTTCAAAGATATGGAGGAACTGGTCAAATTAAATGCCGGCGATTTAGGTCCTTTCGGCGTAGGACAGATCCCCTCCAATGCTTACCTCGTTTATGCGGGCTGCTATACGATTATCGCTATGATTGCCGGCATGCTTCTGTTTCGCCGCAAAGACTTGTAAAGAACAAATCCCCCAAAAGCCATCCATGCCGCCGACGCGGCACCACAGACAATGGAAATGGGGTACCAAGAGTAATTTCCAGGGTAGTGACGTGATGCTCTGAAGCTAATTCCGTCCGCATCCAGCCTAAGCTGGATCGGCGTCTAACCATTCCTCTGGGATCGTTCTATAGGTAGACATTACTTTTGGGGGAGCCCACGGATATCCCACAGGAAATGGCTGCGCATCATTTCCTAAACAACAATAAAACCCTGCCGATTCATCCATTCGTATGGATTCGGCAGGGTTTTCGTCAAATTAAGAAAGATGCGGCTGTACCCAAGCGAGCATATCTTGCAGCGGTTTGAAGCCGACCGTCGTCGATACCTCTTCCCCGTTTTTGAACAGCTTCAGCGTCGGAATGCTCATGATGCCGAATGCCCCGGGAGTTTCCGGATTGTCGTCGACGTTCATTTTGGCAATCGTCAATTTCTCGCCGAGCTGCTCGTTCATTTGCTCCAGAACCGGGGCGATCATTTTGCAGGGTCCGCACCAAGGCGCCCAGAAATCGACGAGAACGACTCCTTCTTGCGCGATTGTTTCTTTAAAATTTTGATCTTCCACTTTAATCAATGCCATGGAAATCCACTCCTTAACGAAATATATGATTTATATAATTAAACGACGGATTAATCGATCTTAATTCGGCTAACCGTCGATCTGTAATCGAATCCCGGGCCGTTTTCTTTGCCCCCGAGGTTGAATTGAGCCATACGCAGCGAAGCGTACAAATCTTCGAACCAAGCCTGGTCCCGCGTCATTAGCGCCAAATCCAGCAAGCTGCGCAAATCGGCCTCTTCGGAAGGCACGTATTCGGCGAGCTTATCCATTTTGGCAAGGGATGCAACCAGCACCTCTCCGACGGCGCCGTCATGATCGCATTGAGTTACACGAACCTTGGCCATGCCGTACAGATCGATCGACTCCACATATCCGATGAATTTCTCGTCCTCCAGCGAGGTCCCGCTCACCCAATCTCCTACTCGAATCCAATCTTGTTTCATAGCCGTCATCCATGCCACTCCCCTTTCATTCCATTCCCTTTGATCAATCGCCTCAACTGAAACAAAACAGGTAACAGTTGCAATATGCGTTAGTATCCAAGCTTCCGAACCGCCTCAACGCTAAATACCTTCATACGCCCGGCTTCTTCTCCTGCTCTCTGCGCACCTGCTCCAGCACATCGCGGATCGTCCACTGACCGAAGTAATCGATCATCTGCTTCTCGGCGCCGGCATACAACTGATCCATAACGGTCGCCATATTGCAGGCGATCATACAATCCTGCTCCGCATCTCCCGAACACCAGCCCGGTTTAACGGAGCCCATGGACGTCAACCGGTACATCTCGGCCAACGTAACCTGTTCGGGATCGCATTTCAAAATAAATCCGCCGCCGGTTCCTTCCTTAGCCGCAACGTAGCCGTTCTTGCGAAGCATGGCCATCACTTTGCGAACACGAGCCGGATGGGTGCACACATTATGGGCGATCATATCGCTTGTCGCCATATGATCGGGCCGGTAAGCGAGCAGTGCTAAACTATGAATTGCAATAGTAAACTCGCTATTCAAGCCGATTGCCTCCTCCATATTCGGTGCCGATGTGTTTTGTTTCTTACTGTTATTATATTAATTACAGTTAGCTGTGTCAAGAGGGCCGACGCCCCGTTGCCATCATCCGTTAGAAATAATGTATAGAGATCCCTCTCCCGGCAAACCGTAATATAGAGGGGGTGAGCTGATGGCGACGACACCGGATCAATCGGAACATTTTATTAAAGAACTGATTCATAAAAATCAAGATTTGTTCGACGAGCATGACTTTACGGAATGTAAGCAAGTCGTAACGGATTTTGCCGAAATCATCGCAAACCTGGAGAGCACCCAATTCAAATTCAGACGCAAGCTGTCCGACGTAGCCGATAAATTCCCCCATGATATCGAGAAGGTAGTCTACCTTCAAGGCATGGTGGACGGATTAAACCTGGCGATTGTACCTTTGAAAACATTCGTCAAGCAATGATCCGAAGCTTTCCGGACACGGAGATGGGACGACAGGCGGACAAGCCAGGACAACGGAAAGGTCATTCGTTTTTTCCAACGGCATGACCCTTCCTATCCCTTGCCTCCCGGAGCTCGCCGGAATTTTTCTAACTATGTAAAATGATCTGGACAAGCCCGGAAATAACGACAGCTTGAAACAAGGACAATAGAAGCTTTTTGCGGACGGCTTCCTTGGCCGATCTGCGGCTGTTGTCGAACATATTAATGAACAAATATCCTGCTATAAATACACATACAAAAACGAAAATAAACATATCCATGCCGTTCTCTCCCTTAAGGTCTATACTGCTGTGCTCTTCTCTCCTTTGCATCTACCCTCTGCTCGACTAAACTTGTATATTGGGGTCAACATCGGCGACGACGAGCACATCCATATGACGCGAAGAACGGAGCAGCTTCTTGACCAAAGAGCCGTGCCTCAATTCCTGCCATCGTGTTCGTCGCGATTGACCGATAATAAGCTGCGTTGATCTATACTCGTTCGCTTTGGCGATCAGTACATCCGCGATGCGCTTCCGGCATGCGGCGATTTCGATTCGAAACACGCCTCCAAGCCTCTCGGTCAGCTCCTTCATAGTGCGAAGCCTTTCCGACAGCCCGGAGGATAAGTTCATCTCGTCAGGTTGGACATAAGTGACATACCAGGTTGCCTTCAGCCTGTGCGCGATACGGAAACCTCTGCGGATAAGCCTCTCGGCGGCGGGCGCGCTGCCCACACAAACGAAGATGACCTCTTCCCGGCGCCAAGGTCCCCTTAGAGCGCTTCTTCGCTCCCAAGCTTCCAAGCGTTCGTCGACATCGTCGGCGATCTCGCGCAGCGCCAGCTCCCGCAGGGCAATTAAATTGCCGGTTTTGAAAAAATGATTCAGCGCCTGATCGACCTTATCAAGCGAATAAATTTTGCCGTCCTTCATCCGCTGCTGCAGGGAGCCCGGCGCAACGTCGATCAGTTGAACCTCATCGGCCAGCCGCAGCAGATGATCGGGCACCGTTTCGCGGACGCGAATGCCGGTAATTTGCTCGACGGCATCGTTCAAGCTTTCCAAATGCTGAACGTTTATAGTCGAAATGACGGAAATCCCTGCGTTCAACATGTCGATAACATCCTCATACCGCTTGGCATGCTTGCTGCCGGGCACATTCGTATGCGCCAGCTCGTCGACCAGCACAATCTCCGGGGCCTCCCGCAGGATCGCTTCGGTGTCCATCTCCTCCAGCCGCGTTCCCCGATAATCGACGACCTTTCGCGGGACGGTCCCCAGCTTGCCTACCTGCGCCAATGTTTCCTGCCTTCCGTGCGTCTCCAGCAGGCCGATGCGAACATCCGCTCCGCGGCGCAGCAGGTCGTTGCCTTCCCGCAGCATAGTGTAGGTTTTGCCGACTCCCGGCGCAGCGCCGATATATACCTTGAATCGTCCCCTCCGGATTTGTTCGATGCGCCGCTCCATCTCCTGCGGGCTCAGACGCCGGTACGGATCGGCCGCCGGTTTGTTCAGCCTGGCCGGCAAGATCCGCTCCCCCTCATGGTCCGCGCGATCGGCGACGACGAACACGTCGATATGCTTCGTCCGTTTTAACACCCTATGGACGACCGCTCCCTTCCAGAGCTCCTGCCAGCGGGTTTGCTTGGAATGTCCCATAACGATGCGGGTCATATTATGCTGAATCGCATAACGGACGAGGGCGCCGGGCAGCGCTCTGCGCGAGCGGAGCGGCAGCTCCTCGAAATCTCCCCCCACCTTCTCGACGAGCTTGACAATCGAGCGCTTGAAGGAGGCGGCTTCCTTGCTCGGCGGCCGGTTCCCCTGAACGAAGGTGACGACCGTCAAATCCCCGTTCAGCCGCTTGGCGATTTGCTGACCGCGGCGCACATGGATCGAGCCGTTCCAATGGTACTGCGCGGAGATCAGGATGCGCTCAGCGGCGCCGGACGGCCGAGCCGCGCCCGTCTCCTGCCGGTATTTCTCCAGCGTATCGCCCACCCCTTCGGCAACCAGACGCAATGCCAATTCTCGCAGAACGGCGAGATTGCCCCGCTTGAACAACGGAGCGGCCTCCTGCGGCTTGCAGCTTCCTTCCGCAGCGCGGGCGAGCATCGTCTCCGGGGTAACGTCGATCAGCACGACCTCATCGGCGAGCTCCAGCGTATCGGCAGGAACGGTTTCCCGCACCTCGATGCCGGTTCGGCGCTTCGCCAGCTCCTTCATGTCCTCCAGCTCGTAGACGTTAACCGTCGTTATGACGCTGATGCCGCGATGGAGGAGCTGACGGATATCGTCCAACCTCGTAGGATAGCAGGCTCCCTGCCGGTTTCGGTGCGCCAGCCCGTCGACGAGGACGACTTCGGGATTGCGCTCCAGCAGCAGCTCCACGTCCAAATCTTTTTTCTCTATGCCGTTTTCATGCCAGCGAATGCTTGGAACCCGCTCCAGATCGCCGATCTGCTCCGCCGTCTCCGGTCGCCGCATCGTCGACACGGCGCAGATAACCACATCGAGACCGCGCTGCTTCAAGGCATGCCCCTCGCGAAGCATATGATAGGTCTTCCCCGAGCCGGTTACCGCCCCGATGTATACTTTTAACCGGCCGCGGTGGAGCTTGGAAATCGACAACAAAATGTCCTCCGGCGTCTTCCCTCTGAACGTTTCCATGAAAGCCTCCTGACTGCTGACGGCCGCTGCATGAACAACGCCGGAATGGCGCCGCGCTTCACTCCGTCTCTAATCTCGCCGCGGTTGATGCGCCGTTCGCCGCATTTTGTTTATTGCTTCGCCAGCTCGGCCAAGGCCATATTCAGCTTCAGCACATTGACTCTAGGTTCGCCGAACAGTCCCAGATCGCGCCCTTCCGTATGGGCGTCCACCAGCGCATTCAATCGATCCGGCGAAATGCCGGTCAGCTTGCCGATACGCGGCACCTGTGCCTTGGCCGACTGCGGCGTAATATGGGGATCAAGGCCGGAAGCGGAGTTCGTAATCAGATCGATAGGCAGCAGGCTAATCGGCACATCCGGGTTGTTCGCCTTCCACTGCTCGATCGAAGCTTGCGTCCGTTGGAGCAGCTCGGGATTGGACGGGCCGTAGTTGTTCGTCCCGGACGATTCCGCTTTATATTCGATGCTCGATACTCTGCCTTGAAACCACTTCGGATCGGTGAATGGCTGCCCGATGAGCTCGGAGCCGCTGATTTGGCCGGAGCTGTTCTTCAGTAAGCTTCCGTTCGCATTGCCGGGCATCAACACTTGAGCCAACCCGGTGCACAGCAGCGGATAGACGATGCCGCATAACAGGATAAAGACGGCGCAAAGCCGAACAATGCCCCCTAGCGATACGGTTCCTTCAACGTCAAACGATACCGGTTTATTCATTCTTTTTCCTTCCTTTCTCTGGAGCGCGGGCATCCGGCGGGAGGTCTCCCGCTCTCCCCCGGACGCATCCGCTTCTCTAAATCCATATATTGACGATCAGATCGATCAGCTTGATTCCGATGAAAGGAACGATAACTCCGCCGAGACCGTACACAAGCATGTTCTTGCCGAGCAGCTTGGCGGCGCTCATCGGTTTGTAAGCTACGCCCTTCATAGCTAACGGGATCAGCAGCGGAATGATGACGGCGTTAAATACAAGCGCCGATACAATCGCCGACATGGGCGAACCGAGATGCATAATGTTCAAAGCCTCCATCTGCGGAATCGCCAGCGTGAACATCGCCGGGATGATCGCAAAATATTTGGCTGCGTCGTTGGCTACGCTGAACGTTGTCAGCGCCCCGCGCGTCATCAACAGCTGCTTGCCAATGGCGACGACCTCGATAATCTTCGACGGGTCCGAGTCGAGATCGACCATATTGGCCGCTTCCTTGGCGGCAATCGTGCCGCTGTTCATTGCCAGCCCGACGTCGGCCTGCGCCAGCGCCGGAGCGTCGTTGGTTCCGTCGCCCGTCATCGCCACCAGCTTCCCTTCGGCCTGTTCCCGGCGGATGACGGCAATCTTATCCTCCGGCTTGCTCTCCGCTATGAAATCGTCCACGCCCGCTTCCCGCGCTATCGTAGCCGCCGTGAGCGGGTTGTCGCCGGTACACATGATCGTCTTGATCCCCATTCGGCGCAGCTGCTCGAAGCGTTCCTTCATCCCGGGCTTCACCGTATCCTTCAGATAAATCAGACCGTATATCCGGTCATCGACGGCTACCGCAAGCGGCGTCCCGCCTTCCGACGCGATGACGTTTCCCTTATCGTCCAAATCCGCGGGGATCGTTCCTCCCTGCGCCTGCACCCACCGCTTCACCGCATCGACCGCGCCTTTGCGCACTTTGCGGCCGTCGGACAAATCGATGCCGCTCATACGCGTTTCAGCCTTGAACTCGATAAATTGTCCGCCGTCGGCCAGGGATGCGTCGTAGGCCAAGCCCTGCTTTTTCATCCATTCCAGCACGGAGCGTCCTTCCGGCGTCTCGTCTTTCAAAGAACTGACGGCGGCCCATTGCGCTACCGCTTGCAGCGATTCATTCCCGACGGGAAGCATGTCGCCCGCCATCCGGTTGCCGTATGTGATCGTTCCCGTTTTATCCAAAATCATCGTATTGATATCTCCTGCCG
Organism: Paenibacillus doosanensis; assembly: GCF_025060755.1. GTDB lineage: Bacteria > Bacillota > Bacilli > Paenibacillales > NBRC-103111 > Paenibacillus_S > Paenibacillus_S doosanensis. The sequence continues at coordinate 47,766 of NZ_JANYUY010000050.1, read as the reverse complement.
CTTCCACCGCTTTACCGGACATCGCCAGCACGTTGAACCGGGTCACCCGATCCATTCCTGCGATCCCGATAGCGGATAAAAGACCTCCGATCGTCGTCGGAATCAAACAGACGAGCAGCGCGATCAGCACAGGAATTTGCAGATCGATCTCCAAATAGCGGGCGATGGGAGCCAGCGTTACGACGACGATCAGGAAGATGAGCGTCAGTACCGTAAGCAGCGTGCTCAGCGCGATCTCGTTCGGCGTTTTTTGGCGCTTGGCGCCTTCGACGAGCGAAATCATCCGATCGATGAACGATTCTCCCGGGTCGCTGACGATACGCACCCGGATCGAGTCGCTGACGACGCGGGTCCCCCCGGTCACGGAGCTGAAATCTCCGCCCGCTTCCTTAATAACGGGAGCGGATTCGCCGGTTATCGCCGATTCATCCACGGAAGCGAGCCCTTCGACGACCTCGCCGTCGCCGGGAATCATCTCGCCTTGCGATACGGAAACCAGATCTCCCTTGCGCAGTTCGGTCGCCGGAACGACCTTGATGCCGGTTCCGTTATGGACGATCTTGTTCGCCATAATCTCCTGCTTCGTTTTTTTTAGCGAGTCGGCCTGCGCCTTCCCCCGCCCCTCCGCCAAAGCTTCGGCGAAGTTGGCGAACAGGATCGTGAACAATAGGATCACAAATACCGTAAAGTTAAACCCGACGCTGTTCTCCGTTCCGAAGTAACCCGGCAGCACGGTCATCAGCAGCACGATGAAAGCGCCCGCTTCCACGACGAACATAACGGGGTTTTTCATCATTTTGACAGGATTCAGCTTCAGGAAGCTCTCCTTCGCCGCTTGAACGACGACGGCGGAAGTGAGCAGCTTGCCGCCGCTTGTTTTATTTTCATTCATGCTTGATCGCCTCTCTCTTCATTAACGAATCGTTACCTGTTCGGCAATAGGTCCGAGCACGATCGCCGGCAAAAACGTGAGCGCCCCGATAATAAGCACCGTTCCGACGAGGATGCCTACGAAGAGCCGGTTATCCGTACGGAACGTCCCCAACGTTTCCGGCACCCATTGCTTGCTTGCCAACGAGCCGGCAACGGCTAACAAAGCGATCATGGAAATGTACCGGCCCAGCAGCATGACAATCCCGGTGGATATATTCCAGAACGGCGTGTTGTCGCCCAGCCCTTCGAAGCCCGAGCCGTTATTGGCGGCCGATGAGGCATATTCGTACAGCACCTGAGTAATCCCGTGAAAGCCCGGATTCGAAATCGCCGCCTTGCCCAGCTCCGCCGCCAAGGCGATGCCCGTCGGGGCAAGAATGATGAGCGGATGCGCCAGAATAGCTATAGCGATCAGCTTCATTTCGCGCGGTTCTATCTTGCGTCCCAGAAACTCCGGCGTCCGGCCAACCATCAATCCGGCGAGGAAAACGGCTAGCATCGCGTACATGAGCATATTCACCAGTCCGACGCCTTTACCGCCAAAGACGCAATTCAGCATCATAAGCGCCAGCGGCGTAATGCCTCCGAGCGGCGTCAGCGTATCGTGCATATTATTGACCGAGCCTGTGGTAGCTGCTGTCGTAACCGTAGTGAACAATGCCGATTGCGCGATGCCGAAGCGCACCTCCTTGCCCTCCATGCTGCCTTGGGACGCGTCGATTCCCAGTCTGTTCAAAACCGGATTGCCTGCCGACTCCGCAGCGTATACCAGCGACAGAAACAGCAGAAACAAAATCATCATCGCCGAAAAAATAACCCATCCCTGCTTGCGGTTCCGTGCAAACAGCCCGTACGTATAAGGAAGCGCAGCGGATAACGACCACATCGATAAAATTTCAATCACATTCGTTAAAGCGCTCGGATTTTCGAACGGATGCGCCGAGTTCACGCCGAAGAAGCCGCCTCCGTTCGTTCCGAGATGCTTGATCGCCTCAAGTGAAGCTATCGGCCCGATCGCTATATGCTGCTCGCCGCCTTCGAGCGTATTCACCGTCAGCGCAGGCTGCAGCGTCTGCGGAACCTGAAGCGCTACAAGCGTCAGCGTTACGATGAGCGCCAGCGGAAAAAACACCCGCACGTGCGCCTTCACGAAATCTTCGAAAAAGTTGCCGATTCTTTCGCCTCTGCTTGTCACGCCCCGCACGAACGCAATGGCGACGCATAGCCCCGTCGCCGCCGACGTAAACATCATCATCGTGATGACAGCCATTTGCGAAAAGTACGACAAGCCCGTTTCCCCGCTGTAATGCTGGAGATTCGTGTTCGTCATGAAGCTGATGACGGTATTGAAGGCAAGTGTCTGCTCCATATTGCCGATACCGTTCGGGTTGAGCGGCAGCAAAGTTTGCAGTCTAAGAATCAAGTAACCGGCTCCTACCAGAACAATATTCGTCAAAATAAAGCTTAGCCCGTACATCTTCCAAGTCATGCCTGAACGGTTTTTCAATCCGGTAACGGCATAGATCGCTTTTTCTACCGGGGCGAACCCGCGGTCCGTACGATTCGCTTCATTGGAGAAGACATAATATAAATACGTTCCCAACGGTTTGACGAGCAGGATCAGGATGACGATAACAATTGCGATCTGCAGTATTCCCATGTTTTTTTCCTCCTAAGAGCTTTTCTCCCCGGATTTCTTGAATGGTTAGCCCTTGAAAGGATTGAAATCCGGAGACAAAGGCGACAGCTTACGCTTCTCCAGATTGCCTTCGCTTAGCGAAGTCTGCTTTTTCACCATGCTTCTAGAGCTTTTCGCTCCCTCTCAAAATTTTTCCGGATGAATCAGGGCGTACGCCAAGTACACGAACAAGAACATCGTGACGGCAGCGACCAATATCATTTGCTATCGCCTCCCGTTTCCGCAACGACCCGGCCGCACCAGGTCATAAAGCCATAGAACAGCCCGTACATAGCCGTGAGCATTGCAATCATGCATATATCCAGCATAGGAACGCCTCCAGCGTTTGTTTATTTGATTAAAAAAGAAACATCTTGGCTTGAAGTGTGGATGACATGGTCTGCGCCAAGCCCTCGATACACCAGCCTCGGATTCATATTATGAGTAATGACGCAAATCTCTTTGGAAGTCCACGTGCGGCATATTTGAATGAGCCGGCAGCACAGATTTAACGAGCTTTCGAACAGGAACACCCGTCCGATCGGCAGCTCAGGCAAAAGCCAAGACTCGCATTCCGAGGTGTCTACCCGTATAAAATGCTTGACACCCAGCTCGCGGAGCCTCCCTGCTTCCGCTCGGCTGTTCGTGATCGCCGCAAACGGGATTCCTTTCGCCAGAAGCAGCCGGACGAAGCTTTCGCCGGTTTTATTAGGCGCCGATACGAGTATGAACTCTTGCGCGGCAATCATCTTTTTCTCCTCCTATTCTCTCAAGAGAAGGCAGACATATAAAAAGAAGCCTGCGAAAAGAGGGAGCTCTTCTCGCGGCTTCTTTGGAAAGCACAGCAAACACAGCTGCGCAAGCACACGATCATTGTTGCCTCTCTCGGTACGCTGACGAGGTTAGCTGTCGGATTCGGGCGTGAGAGTCGCCCTACCCAGCGCATGTCGGCTGGGATTCACCCCATGGGCCTGCCAAGGCCCTTTGGTTCCCCCGCTCCCTGTTATTCAGGGATTAAGCGTTATAACTGCCTATCGGTTTGATGAAAAAACTCGATTCATTTTTCCAAAAAACAATTCCATTTTTCACAAATGGGCGCAAAAAAACCACAGAGGCTTGGGAGCCTTGTGGCCGTTTAAACGATCACAAGCTTCATCATCCTCTCTCCATTAGACCATCGTCTTCAACAACCAAGAAGCCGATGTCCTTCCACGCTGACGAGGTTAGCTGTCGGATTCGGGCGGTGAGAGTCGCCCTACCTGCGGATGCAAGCTAGCTTTGCATCGCGCTAGGATTCACCCCGGCATCGATATTTCCGGCTCTCACACCGAAAAATACCGCTGCAATGGTTCCCCCGCTTTCCCTGAATAAGGGAAATTAAGCGATCAGAATTTGGAAACTTTGTTTTTTCAAATCATGAATTGTATATTACGCCTGTTGCAGGCTGCTGTAAAGAACAGCCGACAGACCTGTGCGGTGAATTTCAAGGAACGAATAGGATGGCAGCGCTTACTTCCATCCTGATCTTCATATAACTGCTTCCCGCTCACTCTATCTTCGTTTTACGCAATTTGGAGCGGCTTGTTTCCTGCTGGTCTGCCCCCTTAAGAGAATGCAGCTAAAACGAAAACGGCCGCTACTTGAGCCAGCCGTTTTTCTCCGCAATGCTGATCGCGTCTATCCGGTTTTTTGCCTCCAATTTTTGCATAATTTCCGATATATAATTTCGCACCGTGCCGCCGGAAAGAAACAACGATTTAGCGATCTCGCCCGCCGACAAGCCTTCGGCAACCAGCCTAAGCACCTCCCGCTCCCGTTCGGTCAGCGGATTCTCCGCCTCCCAGAACGTAAGCGACAGCTCGGGGCTAATCGCCCGGCCCCCGGCATGGACTTTGCGCAGCGCCTCGCCCAGCTCGTCGATAGGCGAATCCTTAAGCAAGAAGCCGTGAACGCCCGCTTTGATCGCCCGCTGAAAATAACCGGAGCGGGAGAAGGTCGTCAGAATGACGACGCGGCAAGGATGCCCCAGCTCCTTCAGCCGTTCGGCGACATCGAGCCCTGTCATACGCGGCATTTCAATATCCATGATGCACAGATCGGGTCCCAGCTCCAGAATCATCCGCAGCGCCTCTTCCCCGTTCTCGGCCTGCCCGATAACTTCCACATCGTCCTCCAAATCCAGCAGCGCGCTAAGCGCTCCCCGCAGCATCCCTTGGTCCTCTGCAATTATCACTTTCATTGCGCGTTCTCCCCCGATTTCTGGTGTTTGACGATTTTGGGCACGGTGAACGTTACGGTCGTTTCTTGTCCTTCCTCCGATTGAAACGTCAGCTTGCCGTCGATCAAGTCCAGCCGTTCCTTCATCCCCAGCAGTCCCCGCCCGGAAGAGGGGGTAGGACAGGAGGCGTGCCGTAATCCTTCTCCATTATCGCTTACCGTCACCGTAATCCCGCTGTCGTCTTCATGTAAGGCGATGCGGCAGAGCGAAGCCTTGCTGTGCTTCACCACATTGGTCACGGCCTCGCGCAGACACATCCCCAATATATTTTGAATGAGCGGCGAAGCATCCAGTCCGGCGAAATCCCCTTCGGTCTCGACCCCGATTTGGGCCGCGGCCAATATTTGCCGCGCATGGCGGATTTCATCGTGAATCGATACGGCGTTCATTCCCGACACCAGTTCTCTCACCTGCTTAAGCGCGGCGCGCGATGTCATCTGAATATCCCGCACCTCCTGCGCCGCTTTTTCCGGATTGCGGGGAATTAATTTTTCCGCCAGCTCGCTCTTTAACGTGATTAAAGACAGCGTGTGGCCGAGCGTATCGTGCAAATCCCGGGAAATCCGCTGCCGTTCTTCGTTTTTGATCAACCGTGCGATCTCCTCGTTAGCCGAATTCAACTGGTTGCGCAGCTCCTTCGATCGGACCCCCGCGCGGATAATGAACGGGAAGACCAGCATCAGAGCCGAGGACGGAAGAAGCACCACCAAGTCGTCGCCGGAAAATTGATGGATGTGCGTTCCGAATACAAGCGCAAACAAGGCCAGCAAAATGACGACCCCGGCGTAAAATTGCCTGACCGAAGCCATCAATCCTATGACAGGGGCTACATAAAAGGACATAAACCAGAAATTAATATGATAGTGAAAGCAAAAAAAGACGATGATCGCAAGCATGGTCAGCACATAAACCATTCTGCGTTTTTCATCCCAATAACAAAGGCAATTGGCCACTATAAACAGCAAAAGCAGAGCAAGGCCGATCCACTTATCGTGAGTCGGCTTTTGCAATATGCTGTAGATGGGCGAGGTCAAATACACCAGCCAGATCAATTGGAACACGCCCATACCTTTTCCGAAAGGCCTCATCTTGAACCCGTTCATGTTATACCGCTTCCTGTCTCCGGATGATATAGGATGATAATACCATAAAGACGACGACGTAAGCAGCCAGCACGATAATCCCAACCCCGTCTACGGACGCCCCGGCAATAATATTCCATGCCCCTTGCCCGTACCGGTACGAGGGCAGCCACAAGGCGATCTTTTGCAGGAGGGCCGGCATTGTCTGGATCGGCATCCACAGTCCGCCCAGTGCGGACATGGCCATGAAGAGCAGCTGGGAGATGACCTGTACCGCCTCCACGCTGCGAATCGTGCCGATCAGCGTGCCCAGCGCCAGGAACGGCAGAATGCCGATCCAAATCCACAAACCGCACATGATCCATTGGAACAGACTAAGCTCCACGCCTCGGAAAATGGCTCCGATCAGAAACATCAGCACGATCGTGCCTAAGTTGATGAGCGACTGCGCGGCGATTTTGGACAGTACATACGTCCCGGACGGCAGCGGCGTAATCCGGATGAGCTGCACCCAGCCTTGTCTGCGCTCCTGGGCGAAGCGGATGCTGATCGTGTTCAAGCTTCCGCCGATCACTCCGAATACCGTCATGGACATCAAGTAGTAGGCTTTCCATTCGACTCCGCCGATCTCCGTATTCGCGTCGATCGTACTGGTAAATATAAAGTAGAATATGACCGGCATGAGCAGCGCCATAACGACGAACTTGCGGTTTCTGAGCGTCCGAAGCAGCTCCGCCTTGCATTGCGCCAATGCAGCATTCATCTTTTATCATCCCCTGTATATTCGAATGAGCCGGCTTGACCGAGCACCAATGATTGGAAGGCGTCTTCCAGTCCGCCGCTTTGAATTTCGATATCTTTCACGTCGAGCTTGTTCTGTACGATTGCGAAAATGAGACGGTCCGTATTGGCGCTCGTCAACTTGACCCGGCGTCCGTTCCACACCGCATCGGAGATGCCGAGCACGGCCTGCAGCGTATCCTCCGTCACTCCGGGGCCGGCGGTAAACGACAGCGTTCTGCCGTTCGTCGTCGCCTTAATTTCGGCCGGCGTACCGTCGGCGATCAGCTTGCCTTGGTTAATCACCACAACGCGATCGGCTATCGCATCGGCTTCTTCAATATAATGCGTCGTCAAAATGATCGTGCGGCCGCGTCCCACCATTGCCCGGACCGTCTCCCAAAACAGATGCCGCGAGGTCACATCCATCCCGACGGTCGGTTCATCCAGAAACAGCACCGACGGATCGCCCGCCAGCGCGAGCGCAAAATTCAATCTCCGCTTTTGCCCGCCGGACAAGGAAGATGCCATCTTGCTTCGCTTTTCCTTCAGACCGGACACCTCAAGCAGATGGTCCAGCGACAGCGGCTGCGAGTAATAGCTGCGGAACAGATCGATCGTCTCTCCTACTTTTAATCCGTCGATCACGTTCACGTCCTGCAGCATCGCCCCGAAGCGGTCCTTCACGCCGCGGTCCCGGGGGTCTCCTCCAAGCAGCCTGATCGTACCCGAACTCGGCTGCTGTAGACCAAGCGTCATGGAGACGGTCGTCGTCTTCCCCGCCCCGTTCGGGCCGAGCAGCGCCACAATCTCGCCTTCCTGTATCATTAAGGACAAATCATCCACCGCGGTTTTTCCTTGAAACTGTTTCGTTACATGATCGAGCTGTATGACTGGCTTCATTCCTGCGCCACCCCTCGTTTGATTTCATGTACTTATTGTAGCTTCGCGGCCAATCCGGCGGTATTCATGAATGTCATCCGTTTCATATGACAATTGTCATGCCCGGAAGAGCAAATTCTGCTAACAAAAAAAGCCCCGCCTAATAAGGCAAGGGCAAGCTGCCAAGAAACCTTCAGCTTAATATTATCCATCATTCTCCATCCGCAGAAATGACCTTCTTGTATAGTATCTTATGCCCGTCGGTCAACTGCAGCACCATGTTATTATCGGTCGTGTCGTTCGGCGCTTCGGAATCCAAAATATACTTCACGTATCCTCCTTCGGCAGCTCCGTCCTCGCTAACATGAAAGAGATTGCTGTAAAGGCTCCGGTCCTGCCCCGCATTATAAAGCTGCAGTTCAGGAACAGGGAACTTGTTTCCACTAAGATAGGTCACCGTCTGCACCCCGTTTCTCAAGCCGCTGAAGGTTTGCGGCACACCATGGTCTTCGACTTGGTATCCGGGACAATTCAGTGAAAATGAGATGCCTGCATTTGAACTGTCTTCGCTCTCTGTGGTGCATCCGAACAGGGAGCGCACATCCTGCTCATGTATAAATATTTCTTCCGAACCAACGACAGGGGACCGATACCAGTCGAAGCCCTCGGCTTCTCCTCCAAGCCAGTATTGCATCGGTCCGCTCAGCCCATTGATGATATGAAAACGGCTCGTTCCGTCGTCTATAACAAGGGAACCGTCATGCTGCCATTCCGTCTCGTACCCGAGTTTCTCTGCAAGCTGACGAACCGGTAGCATCGGATCGTCTCCCACGACACGTCCAAAGGCCGCCCCATCCAAGCGGAGATCCGAGCCTGTTGCGCTGATTGGCCCCAATCCCTTTGCATTCGTGAGCCGCACCACAAGCGGCGGAGCATCCTTTAACGAATCGTGAGAGAATTTTACTGAGGGGATATAAGAAAGCTTACGTTCTTGCTCTTTCCATTCGACCTGCCCGAAGCTAGACAAATCGTTTAGCGAGATCGCTGTACGTCCCTCAATATTATATGAAGGAATCGGCTGGCCAAAGTAATAAACACGGATGTCTGTAGATAATACATCACCGATTTTCTCGCCGATCGAGACAGCGTCCCGAAGAGAGTCCTCCAGCGGGCTTATTGACTTCCCAGGGGTGTAAGTGATCTCAACCCGACGATACTTTGGTATCCAAGCGACATCAAAACCGTACCGTCTCAAGTCCTCCGCAGCGATTGCCGTATAGCCGTCGATGTTCATCGAAGGGATGACCTCCCCATGAATATCGGCTTTGATATCGGTGGTTAACACCGTTCCAATCGGGGTGCCGATAGGGACCTCTGTATCCGCTTCTGCATGTGGGGTCCACGAGATGCTGGCACTCACAGCTAATAGTATGGCGACCAGGGGCCAAAGCTTTTTTATTTTCATACCGCTCACCTTCCCATATTTTTTATAAAATTAAGACGAAGCTCCAGTAGGGAAGGTTTCGATTAGCAAGGGCAAGCTCAAAACCGGATCGTCCATCCGCTGCGCACTTTGGCCCGGATATAGGATACGCCGTGAACTTTAAGGCCGCGTTCATCGAGTAAAGTAATAATATCTCCCCAGGGACGAAAAAACTTAGGATGCACGGATAGCTCTATCGTATAAAATTGTCCGGGAGCTAACACGCCCTCGAGCTTGTACTTCTGCTTCAGCTTATTGGCCAGCGACCATCCGCCGATGTCGATCGGACGGTCGGATGCGTTCAGCAGCGTCACCGTCTCGCAAGCCGTCGGCGAGGCCGGCAAAACGAGCGCTCCGGCGATGAAGATTTCATGCTCGGCCAGCGGCCGCGGATGAGCGGGATGCCAGTAAGCGGCAGCTACATGCAGCGGATCGCCACTCTTATCGTCCGTATGCCAGGATTGCGCTTGAAACGCGAGAAAAATAGCGATCCAGCGCTCTTCGGAAGGGAAATGAAGCAGCAGGCCGCCGTCTTGGTAGACGCCGTTATCTCTCCGATAGCTGCCGCCGTTGCCTTGGTTCATATGGATATCGTGCATGCCCTGACCCGGCATGAAGCCGAAGACGGCGTCCCTCTGCTTCAGTTCGGGTCCCCAGATGTCGCCGTAAGCGTACAGGACGGCGTCCTCGAATTCCATCGCTTTGCGCATATAGATGTCCAGTTTATCGTTCAGGTCGTTGTCCGTGCCCGGAACGTCGAAGGCAAGCGGGACCATCCTCCGCCGGTCGAACAAATTGCCGCGGATATAATCCAGCGCCATGCCGCCGGGCCGGTTCGGCAGCCGGGTATAGCCGTAAGCAAGCTCCGGCAAATCGCTCGTCACTTCATGCTCGAAATGCTCGTCCGTATAATAAAGCAGGGCGAACGGCCTCATTTGCGACTTGACGTTGATCGCAATCCGGTAATGAACGCCTTCCGCCTCCGCATGTACTTGATAATGGGCGTTCTCCCTCGTTGCCGGGCGCCGCCCTCTCACTTTGCATTTTAATACCCCGTATCGTATCGTCATCCGGCTTTCCTCCTGTTCCCCTGCGCCTTTGTCGAAAAAGCTCATCTATCGGCAAAAAAAGGCGCTACTGCCATCATAACATGAGGATCGCTTAGGGCGCCAAGAAGAAGCTGCGATCGGCAGGAAGCCGCACAGAGAGACGCTCTCCCCCGTGCAACCGGGAAAGAGCGCCTTGTTGATCGATAATTATTTTATTTCAGCCGATAGAGCAGATTGAAGATCACTTGTGCGCTTTCCGCACGGGTCATCATCGCTTGCGGCGCGAATTGACGATTGTCGCGTCCTTGAATCAAGCCCTCTGCTTGCGCGATGCCCGCTGCCTCCCGTGCCCAATCGCTGATCTGATCCTGATCGCCGAACGGATTCGCAGCCGCTTGGGATGATGCCTCGCCCTTGGCGTATTCGAATGCGCGGACGGCCATAACGGCCATCTCTTCGCGAGTGATTACTGCGTTCGGCGCGAAAATATCCTCGCCGCGTCCCGTCACGATTCCCGCTTCGCTTACCGCGGCGACGGCTTCCGCATACCATCCGGCGGAGTCAACGTCGGCGAAGCTTGTACGGCTCGCTGCCTTCGAAGCCTCCAGTCCCAACGCCCGTGCGATCATCGCTGCAAATTGCGCCCGGGTCACGCTGCCCTCAGGGTTAAATTCCGTATCCGTCACGCCGTCGATAATATGCTTTGCGGCCATGTTCTTAATGACGCGGTTTGCCCAGGAGCTTGCGTCGACGTCCGCGAACAGCTTGTTGTATTCCAGCACCGCATATTGGCTGAAATGACGCACTTTCGCTGTCATCGCCCCGTCCGACAACGTTCCTCCCGCAAACTGCAAAGCTCCGTTAGCCGCAATATTGTAGACGCCTAACAAATCGGAGTCCGCTTTCGGATCGACTTTGAACGTTAGCGTCAAAGGCTCGGCGAAAGAGGTTACCGGGATGCTGCTGCCGTCCGCTGCGATAACGTCCACGCTGAAATCGTACGCCTCGCTGGCGAGAGCCGCTTCCACTGAACCGTTGACGGCGCGATTATGAATAAGCTTCGTTACGTCAGCTTGGGACAACGTCCGCGCCGAGAACCGAATTTGCGCTCCCTCAGCGTTCGCTCCCGCCGCAACATCTTGAATCCGGCTCAGCTCCGCTTTGGTCCATTCGATCGTCAAATTGCCCATGACCAATCGGAGACCGTTGTCCCCGACCAGCTCGGCGATATGGCTCGGCAGCAGCACGGCCGTCTTGCCTCCGGGAATTTGTACGACGTTCGTCCCCGCTTCCGCCGGTTTCAAATCCGCTTCGCGAACAATCTGCGTCGTCGAAGTCTCATCCGTTGTCGGCGCTTCCGGCACGGATGGCGACGATGAAGAGGAACCCGATGACGACGATTGACGTTTTTTGCTTACTATTACCGTTCTTGTCACTTCTTCGGCCGCGTTGCCCGCGGCGTCTTGTACATTGTAATGGTACGTATAGGTGCCCGCGATCGCCGTATTCAACGCCGATTCGCCGTACACACCGCTCGTTACCGTCGTCACGATGCGATCCGTAATATCTCCGTCGCGGTCATCCGTCGCCGTCGCCCCCGCGTCGGTATAGCTCGCCCCGATGAGGAGGTTTACTACCGGTTCGCCTCGCAGCTTAATGACCGGCCCCGTCGTATCCGGCTGTTCGGAGACGATCACTATGCGCGTCACTTCCTTGGCGGCATTGCCCGCGCTGTCTTGAACGTTGTAATGGAACGTGTAGACGCCTGCAGCTGCGGTATTCAATCTCGATTCGCCGTACACGCCGCTCGTCACTGTCGTCACGATGCGGTCCGTAATATCTCCGTCGCGATCATCCGTCGCCGTCGCTCCCGCGTCGGTATAGCTCGCCCCGATGAGGAGGTTTACTACCGGTTCGCCTTTTAGCGTAATGACCGGCTTTGTCGTATCCGGATTTTCGGAAACGACCACCGTTCTCGTCACTTCCTCGGCGGCGTTGCCCGCACTGTCCTTCACATTGTAATGGAATGTGTAGGTGCCTGCGACGGCGGTATTCAATCTCGATTCGCCGTACACGCCGCTCGTCACCGTCGTCACGATGCGATCCGTAATATCTCCGTCGCGGTCATCCGTCGCCGTCGCTCCCGCGTCGGTATAGCTCGTCCCGATGAGGAGGTTTACGACCGGTTCGCCTTTCAGCGTAATGACCGGCTTCGTCGTATCCACCGCTTTAATGATGCCTACGGAGACAGCGGCACCCGTGACATTGCCTTTCGTCAGCGGCACGGTGAACTCGAAGCTGCCGTCCGTATTTTCCGTTGCGGCGCGGAAAGAAGTAAGTTTCAATTCACCGACACTCGCGCCGGTCTGCTGCAAGCCGCTCAAGCTGCTGATCGTTTGCTGCAGCCATGCCCTGACATCCGCTTCCGTATTGGCGGCCGTCCGATCGACATGGTAAGCAGCGCCTTCGATGATCGTCTTGGCGTCCGCAACGGCTTGCTCGGCGGCGGAATCGACTCTCTTCTCCACCCCGAGATAGCTGATGAGGGCCGCCTGATTGCCGGTATACGTATTATTGACGGTATAAGTCACAACGCTGTCTACCGGAAGCGTAAAGTCATGCGTAACCGCCGTACCGTCAGATCCGGCGATCAGCCCGCTTCGCACAGGCTCGGTTACCGTCTGTCCATTGGCGTCCTTGTAGCTCAAGCTAATATCCATCGTCCGGTTGCCGTTGCTCCACCAGTCTCTATGGAAGGAAGTGATCCTGTAATCGCCTGCCGTCAAAGGCAGCGCATAAGTTAAAGGATTGTTTCTTGTATCCGAACCGTAAACACCGGTCTGGCTTTTGTCCGTTGCGACGACCGAACCGGAGAGCGATTTGAGCTTGTAGTTGGCGGCTATGGTCGTATGCCCCCACATCGAATCGCCGCTAGAAGCTTGGTCGGCTTTGTCATTCAGCAGGCGATCGCCCAATAAAGCTTGGATTGCCGCAAACGGAGGCGTCGTATCGCCCGCGATGCCGGGGTCCAGGAAATATACCAAGCCGCCCGGTATTACCTCCACCTGGACTTGAACATACAGGTTTTTGCCTCCTTCTACCTCTCCCGTCAGCTGCACTGTGGAATAAGGAACGGTGAAGCGGTCCGCCGTATTGTTCAGCCAGCGAATCGCGGCATCCGCATTCGTCGTCCCGTCCGCAAGCGTCGTTTTCACGACGGATGGCAGCCCGGCAACCGCTTCGCCGGCTTTGACAGCCACAATGGCCGGATAGTCGCCGGTGACGGCTACCGGTTGTTTTTTCCATTTCAACGAATCTGCTGCATCCTGAAGCGCATTCCGGGCGGAATCTATGGCTCTCTGATCGGCTTGTTCGTCCGCGAGGACCGCTGCGGCCGCAGACACCGCGTTCGCGAAGGCGGACCATTCCGCAGGCATATAGTCTTCCTCTTGGTAACCGCCTACTTGAGCCAGCAGCTCCTGAAGTGCCGATTTGCTGATCGTGCCGTAGACCGGCCCCATAATATCGATGGCATCAATGGACAGGCTGCCGCTTTTCACTACGATCTTCAAGGTGTGCGGACCGTAAGGCAGCCCGCCGTATGCGTACGTATTGGCACGATTGACGGACACGGCGGGAATCGCTGCATTAGCATCGGCAAGCTTGTTGTCTACATATATATCGACCGTCGCGCTTCCGGTATCGCCGACCAGGCTGAAGCCCGTGCCGGTGAACGGCAGCTCCAGATACGTCGGATCGGCGGCATCCGCCTGAACGACCGCCTTCTCGATCGAGATGTAATTGCCGCTGCCGGAGTCTGCGGCGGTCTTGATGATCTTCACGTTATGCAGTCCTGGGGCCAAACCGCTTACCTGATAAATGATCTGGCTGTTGTTCCCGTTGCCGAAGCCTTTGCCGGTCACAACCTTTTTGGACGCATCGTGATTGTATCCGGTGCCGAAGTCGTCAAGATAAACATCCATTCTGACAACGGAATTCGTCCCTTGACCGAGCCCGTACACGGTAATGCCGGTGCCGTTGAACGTCAATGATGCGTAGCTGCCGTTTTCTCCCGCCCACGCGTTGGCGGAGTTGGAGCCCCATGAAGACGTATTGCCTTCATTTTTGACGAAATACCACCGATTGAGCGTTCCTTCCGTATTGGTCGTACTGTCGGAGGTGATGCTGGTTCCGCTGGTGGTGACGGTCCGGTTCTGCCGGCCGGCTCCTCCCGACAAGCTGTGAGTCCAAGGGAAGCTGCCCTCATGGTATTGGACGCGGGCATCCAGATCATCCACCCGGTCGGTCACATAAGGCGCATAACCGTTAACGGCCTCTACCTGCAAATTATCGAATACGGATTGGCGCAGACTGCTTTGAATCATGACCTGTCCGGTCAGCGGGGCGCCGTCCGCCGTATCCGTATAACGTACGGCCGCCTTGCCGTCGATAGCGGCGGTTACCGTCCGATCCGCCGCCTCAATGGAAATGCGATGCCACTGGGCAGGATCGAAATCCGTCAGCGTTCCGGATGCGACCGTCGCGTCGAAGCGAATCAGACGCCAGGAGCCGTCGGCGTATATCCGTAATTTATAGCCGGATTGCGAATCGGCGGTCGTGCCGTTCAGCGTGTGGCGAATACCTAATGCAACATAGTTGTCGCCGGTATGGGCCGGGTCCAGATCCATCTTGAAATCAATGGCCGCTCGGTAGTTCGCCCAACGCTCGTCACCTAGCACGGTGTAGGAGAACGGGGTGGTCGCCCATGTGCCCGGCTTATTGCCCGCGTAAATCATCTGCTCCATACCATTGGAGCCGTCCTTCCCGATGCCCTCATATACCTCGAAGGCGCCGCCTTGATCCGCCGTATAGCGCGGCGTACCGCCCCGGCGCTGCACATAGCTCAACCCGTTAGCTTCAGGGTAGCCTTTATACTCGAAGTCGTCTTCGTAGAGCACGGGGCTGCCGGTTCCCCCGACGTCCAGCACGCTTTGAGCCGGAATATCGGCGTTGCGCGTGTACGGGACGCGCGGATGACCGGTATTCGGGTTATCGCCCGCGCTCGTCACACTGACCATCGAATGGGGCTTCACCGTAAGCGTATACGTATACGCATCGCCTTGATCGGCAGCCGGAATGTCACCGAGTCTTTGATACCAGTTGGCGTCATACTCCTGTCCTGCCCCCGGCCCGCGTGTTTCCCATACTTGAACGGGGCTGCCGGCGTTTGCGATCGTTTTCTTCACTTCGAACTGATAACGGGCTTCGCGGTCGCTGTCATTGACCATGACTACGGAATAGTCCTTCTTATCCGGACTGACAAAGACAAGCCGGTTATACTCCGCTCCCGCCGCGTTGCCGTCCATCTCGCTATTGCCCCTGCTGCCGATAACGCCTGCGCTGGCCCCGGGGATGTACATCCAGTCTTTCGCCGCAAACTGCGTAAACTGCATCACCGTATAAACGCCCACATCGGGAGCGTAATAGCCGGACCAAGGGTCTCGGGCCGCAATAAGCTCCTTGCTGCTATAAGGAGCGCCGCTATAGAAAGCGCCTATCGCAGGCTGGAACATATAATGCGTCCGTTTTCCCTGGGTGTACATACCGATGAAGCGTCCTGCAACATCCAGCGCGCTGGCTACGCCGCCGAACGGCTGATCGGAGTTGGCACGGTATTGGGCCAAAGTTTGGGGAGCCACCCCTTCGCTGTACCATACTTCCTTCTGATATTGATCGTTGACCTTCAAATAATCCGCGCTGGTCGCCATGTTATAGTGGTAAGCCATCACATCGACCGCTTTCATCAGATCGGGATCGGCCAGCATTTTAGTCGGAATATTCAGCGTCGTGTTTTCGTCGGATGCGATAATTTTTATTTTGTCATGATTAGGAAATTCGTTATCGCTGCGCATCCGGTTGGCAAACCACTTGATGTAGTTCGCGTTGGGGGTTCCCGTTTCATTGCGGTCGGGGTTAATGTAATCGAGATCGTAACCGTAGGTTTCATGGACGGCGGTCGCCGTATCCTTGTACCATTGGTACATCCGTTCATATGCCGCAAGCGTGGCGGGGTTGGACGGATCGGTATTGCCGTCGCTCCACGGCAGCACCCAATTCGGCTGGCTCCAGCGCAGGATGCTTACCTTGATGTCCGGGTTGATCGTTTTCGCGTCGGCCGCGAGGACGAAGCCTGCGCCGCGGCGAACGTTGGCCGGTTCATCCGCAGACCGTTTGGTAGCCGGTTCGGTGCCGGACGAAGTATTGGAATCGTTGCCCATCTCGATTTTGATGTCGTTGATCCCGGCTCCGGTGTCCTGATTAAACAGCAAATTCATCATTTCCCAATATTGGGCCGGATGCTCTTCCTTATAATCCAGCATCAACCGCGATGTGTTATTTGCCGTGACCAGACCATAGCCTTTGAACGTATTGGCCGGATTCGTGTCGGCGCCGGCGGGATCGATACTTACGGTTTGCAGATCGGCCGCCGATGCAGGCACAGCCGGAAAAAAAGAAATGATAAGGGCAAAGACAAGGCTCAAAGCGATGCTTTGCTGCAATAGCTTGCTTCTTTTCACGCTGATTCGCTCCTTTTGCGAAAAATGAACAAAGCTTGTCCTAGCTTTGTTTGAAGCGCTTTCTTTACCGCGGATCATCTCCTTTTTCTGGAAGTCCTCTGTCTCAGGAATATTATAGGCCCGGTTGAAACCGCATTCATAACGTTAATTTTACATGTTGCTTAACTTTTTTTACCTCTTTGCTCAGGCGAAAAAAAATCTTGGGACGAAACCGGCCGAATCGGCTCATATAAGTAACTTTTGAACCGGAACGGCTGTCTATAGTATGATAGGAAATAGATTTCAAAAACGAACGCCCATTCGGAGGAACAACTGATCATGAAAAAAACGTCTTTAACCGTACTGCTGCTTGCCTCATCCATGACCTTATTCGCCGCCTGCGAAGGCTCCAACGCTAGTCCGTCACCCCAAACGCCCGATACGTCCAAGCCGGGCAACGCCGCGACAGGCACCGCGCCTAACGGTTCTGCGGCAGGCTCGACAACAACGCCGGGCAGTACCGCAACTCCGGTGCCTTCGACGGCACCGGGGGCAGGGTCGGCCGCGAACACGGGCTCGACCGGCGACAAGGGCAAAGGAACAGAGACGCCTAAAAGCGACTCCGATCAAGTGGTCGCCAAGCCGGACAGCGTCTCCGTGCTCGTCAACAAGCAATTTGCGCTGCCTTCCAACTATGAGCCGGCGGATCTGGTTTACCCCGATGTGCCGTTTATTTTCAAAGAGAAAATCGAAAAACGCAAAATGCGCAAAGAAGCTGCCGCTGCGCTGGAAAAATTGTTTGCCGGAGCCAAAAAGGACGGCATTAACCTGGCGGGCGTCTCCGCTTACCGTTCTTATGCGACGCAGAAGGCCGTTTTCAATAACTATGTCAAAACCGACGGCGAAGAAAAAGCAAAAACGTACAGCGCTGTTCCCGGACATAGCGAGCATGAGACAGGACTTGCGATCGACGTATCCGGCAGCGACGGCAAATGCGCCGCGCAGGACTGCTTCGGAGCAACCAAGGAAGCCGAGTGGCTGGCCAAGCATGCACCCGAGTACGGCTTCATCATCCGCTATTTGAAGGGCAAGGAATCGATTACAGGCTATCAATACGAGCCATGGCATATTCGCTATGTCGGCGTCGATATGGCCAAGGAGATCGCCTCCAAAGGTCTTACGCTGGAAGAGTATTTGAACGCCGTCCCGGTGAACAAATAAACGGGGATTGGGGCTTGCGCTGCGAAATCGAAACCGGAACCGGATTATCCATGCTACATAATGAGAAACAGCCCCGTAAACCGCGGCAAGCGGCTTACGGGGCTGTTGTTTGTTCCAGAATACCGGTCATCGGCAACGCCGAATGTATTTACGCAAATAGACCGGGGCTGCTGCCCGGCCGCTTCGCTTGGATTTTATTGCTTCGTCAAGATGACGGGGCCTTCGGCGGTGATTGCAATCGTATGCTCATACTGCGCCGACAAGCTGCCGTCGACCGTCCTGGCGGTCCATCCGTCCGCATCCACCTTCGCTTTGTAACCGCCGATGTTCAGCATCGGTTCGATGGTAATTACCATGCCTTCTTTCAGTCTAGGCCCCTTTCCCGCCGGTCCGTAATGCGGCACTTGCGGTTCTTCATGCATCTTCTGTCCGATCCCGTGGCCTACGAAATCGCGTACGACCGACAGCCCTTCGGCTTCGGCGAAGGCTTGAATCGCATGGGAAATATCTCCGAGCCGGTTGCCTTCCACCGCCTGCTCGATGCCTCTGTACAGCGACTCTTCCGTGACGCGCAGCAGTTTGTCGGCTTCCGGCGAAACCGTGCCTACCCGGTACGACCAGGCGGAGTCGGCCAGCCAGCCGTTCAGGTTAACGACCATATCGATCGTCACGATATCTCCGTCCTGAAACGGCTTGTCGCTTGGAAATCCGTGACAGATCACATCGTTGAGCGAAGCGCACGTAGCGAACGGATAGCCGTTATACCCTTTTTGCTCCGGCGTCGCTCCATGCTCCGCAAGAAATTTCTCGACAAACTTATCGATCTCCAGGCCCGTTATTCCCGGCCGAATCATCCGGGCAATCTCTCTATGGCAGGCGGCCAGCACTTTGCCGGCTTCATGCATAAGTTCAATTTCCGCTTTGGTTTTTATAACGATCATGTTCTCATCACTCCCGTATTTCGAATAATCCATATGCATCCTTATAGTATAACAGTTTTTCGGCCAAAAGATGATGAAGGAGCCGTGAACTTTATGCAAGAAGGTGAACGATAGGTCCGGAACCGATTCAGAATGAAGACTTTGCAGCCCGGGTACGATAAAAGAAAAATGCCCGTTCCAAAAAAACAGCTTCGGAGGTGTCCGTTTTGTATGAACTCTCATCTTTTGCGTATCGGCATTGGCTGTCACTGGTGCTTATTCTCGGCGTCATCGTCGCCGTAGCGCTTGTCTACAAGCATTGGGATAAAATCGTAATTAAAGGCAGCGGAAGAAAATAGCGTGCGCTCTCTGCGCTCCATCCCTCATCAAGCTCGAAAGAAGCGCAGATCCTCAATCGGCTAAGCGGCAAAAAAGCTTGAGGGGCCGCTAAAGCCTCTCAAGCTTCTCTCTTCACTCGTATCGCTGCTGAAAGTTACACCAACGCTTTCTTGGAGATATCCGTACGGTAGTGCTTGCCTTGAAACCGGATGCGGTCGGCGTCTGCGTAAGCTTTGGCGCGGGCTTCGGCAATGTCCTTGCCGAGCGCGGTCACGCCGAGCACTCGGCCTCCGTTAGTAACCACTTGCCCGTCCTTGAGCGCGGTTCCGGCATGGAAGACGACCGAATCCCGAACGTCGGCCAAGCCTTCGATAGGCAGCCCTTTCGGATAAGAACCCGGGTAGCCTTCGGAAGCTAAAATCACGCATACGGCGGCGTCATCCGACCACCTGATATCCATTTGTTCCAAATGGCCGCTCACTGCAGCCAAGAAAATATCGAGCAGATCGGTTTGCAGGCGCGGCAGCACGACCTGCGTCTCCGGATCGCCGAAACGGGCGTTGAACTCGATCGTCTTCGGCCCTTGCGGCGTAATCATCAGACCGGCGAACAGCACGCCGCGGAACGGGCGCCCTTCGCTGACCATCGCGGCCGCCGTCGGCTTGATGATCGTCTCGATCGCCTCGTCGATGACGGACTGCGGGATGTGCGGCAGCGGCGTGTAGGTGCCCATGCCCCCCGTATTCGGGCCTTGATCGCCGTCGAATACCGCTTTATGGTCCTGAGCAGGCACCATCGGCTTCACAACCTTCCCGTCGACGAACGACAGGATCGACATTTCTTGGCCTGTCAGAAACTCTTCGATGACGACCCGGTTGCCGGAGTCTCCGAACACTTTCTTCACCATAATGTCGTAAAGCGCCTTCTCCGCTTCCTCCAGCGATTGCGCGACGACGACCCCTTTGCCTGCGGCCAAACCGTCCGCTTTAATGACGGCCGGAATCGTCTGCTTGCGCAAGTACGCGAGAGCGGCCTCGTAATCGTCGAACGATTCATAAGCGGCCGTCGGAATATTGTATTTTTTAAACAGCTCTTTGGAGAACACTTTGCTGGACTCCAGAATCGCCGCATTTTGACGCGGACCGAACACCGGAATGTTCTTCGCTTCCAGATGGTCTACGATCCCTTCGGAGAGCGGATCGTCCGGGCCGATGACCACCAGATCGATATTGTTGTCGATCGCGAATTCGCCGAGCTCCTCGAACTGATTCACCTGCAGAGGAACGCATTCCGCCACCTCCGCGATGCCCCCGTTACCGGGAGCGCAGTACAGCTCCTGCACCTTCGGGCTTTTCTTCAACGCCCAGCATATGGCATGCTCGCGGCCGCCGCCGCCGACTACTAATACTCGCACGGTCGTAGCTCCCCCTTAATCTTTGTTCACGACGAGCAATTCCGTTTCGCCGCTTCCGACTTGAATCGTTTTGACCAGCAGGGAGATTTTGTTCTCCTCATTGAGCGTTTTCCAATACAAATCGGCAATTTCGCGAATGTCGTTCGCCAGCGGAACGAGCGCAGGCTCTCCTTGGAATGAAGGCAGAGGATTGCCGTCGCCCTGGTACGTGTGAATGCAATGTCCGAAGCCGGGCAGCGTCTTCTCGTACGTGTAAGTGTGGCGAAGCGTCTGATCCTCGGTGTTGCCGCTGGATTTGAGAATGGACAGCTTATAGGCGAACTGCCCGTCCTTCGTATCGACAAGTCCGCTAATCCGTGGCGTAAAGTTCGGAGCGTCCGGCTCGTAAGTGCGAGTTGCCAGAGCGGATTCGAAGGAACCGCCGGCTTGCAGCGCTTCGTAGATCGTGTCGGTCTGATCGCCGTTCGTTACGATATGAGCCCCGTTCGCATGCCGAACCGGGTAATAAATAATGAGCGACGGATCGGTCAGCTTCGCCGGATCTTTGGCCTCCGTGCGAACGAATCCGTTCTCCTCCTGAATAAATACGCGGTTGCGGCTGTTCTCGCTGCGGCCCATAATCCAGTAAACCTGAACGAGCCGGGTGCCGTCCGGCGTAGCGCCGATTACGATGCCGCGTCCCGGGTAGGCGTTGTTGTTCAATGCATTCACATATTGATCCGCTTGCGCGGCTCTTGTCGTTGTCACGGTCATTTTCCCCCCTGAAATATGCAGTTTTAGTGATGGAACAGTCTGACGCCGGAATAGCACATGACCATGCCGTAATCGTTAGCGGCTTGAACCACTTCTTCGTCGCGCATGGAGCTGCCGGCTTGCACTACATATTTCACGCCGCTGCGGCTGGCGCGGTCGAGGTTGTCGCGGAACGGCAGGAACGCGTCGGAGCCGTAGGAGACGCCCTGCAGCTTGCTCAGCCATTCGCGCTTCTCGTCGCGCGTTAAGCGGGCCGGCACTTCGGCGAAGCAAGCCTCCCAAGCCGCTTGCTCGACCGGAGTCAGCTCTTCTTCGAGCCACAGGTCGATCGCGTTGTTCTGCTCCGCGCGGGAGAGCCCTTGACGGAACTTCATGCCGAGCGCGCGCGGATGCTGACGAAGGAACCAGCGGTCCGCTTTGTCGCCTGCCAGGCGGGTACAGTGAATCCGCGATTGCTGCCCGGCTCCGATGCCGATCGTTTGTCCGTCCAGCGTATAGCAGATCGAATTGGATTGGGTATATTTGAGCGTCACCAAAGCGATCAGAAGATCCCTTTTGGCATTCTCGGGAAGATCTTTGTTTTCCGTCACGATTCTCTCCAGCGCGGAAGCGTCGATGACGCCGTTGTTGCGCTCCTGCTGCATCGTTAGGCCGAACAGTGTGCGGGTCTCAACCGGATTCGGCACGTAGTCGGGATCGATTTGCAGAATGAGATAGCCGCCGTTCTTCTTAGCTTTCAGAATTTCCAGCGCTTCGTCGGTATAGCCGGGAGCAACGACAAGGTCGGACACCTCGCGTTTGAGCAGCAGCGCCGTAGAAGCGTCGACGATGTCGCTGAGCGCTGCGGCGTCTCCGAAGGAAGACATCCGGTCCGCGCCGCGGGCGCGGGCGTACGCGGTCGCCAGCGGAGAAAGCTCCAAACCTTCGACGAAATAAGCTTTGCGGAGCGTGTCATTCAGCGGAGCCGCCACCGCGGCCCCCGCCGGGCTCACATGTTTGAACGATGCGGCCGCAGGAAGTCCTGTCGCCTTGCGCAGCTCGCGGGCAAGCTGGAAGCCGTTCAGCGCATCCAGCAGATTAATGAAGCCCGGATCGCCGTTCAGCACTTTGATCGGCAGCTCTCCGTCGCTGTAGAGCTTCGCTTGTTTCTGATGAGGGTTCATTCCGTAACGCAGTTCGATCACATTCGTCCCGCTCGTTGTTTGGCTCATGATTTTATCCCATCCTTCGGTTTGAGGTTCATATATCGTTCCAAATCCATGCTTCCGTCCGCAATCTGCTGAATGACCCATGGCAGCAGCTCATGCTCCATCGGATGAATCCGCGCGCTCAGCGTCTCTTCCGTATCGTCCGGCCGAATCTCCAAAGCTCGCTGGGCCAAAATCGGCCCGCTGTCGAGCCCGCCGTCCACCAAATGCACCGTAATGCCGGTGATCTTCACGCCGTGGTCCAGCGCCTGCCGTACCGCGTGCAATCCCGGAAAAGACGGCAGCAGCGACGGATGTATATTCATCATGCGTCCCCAATAAGCGTTAACCAGCACATGCGTCAAGATGCGCATATAACCGGCCAGCACGACGAGGCCGACTTGCTTGCTTTTTAATAAGCCGAGAATTTCCTGCTCATACGCTTCGCGGGACGGGTAATCCTTCGGCCGGAACGTATGTACCGGCACCCCGGCCGCTTCCGCGCGCCGGACGACCTGGGCCTGCGGCCGGTCGCAAACCAACAGCTCGATGCGAGCATCGAGCTTGCCTGCATGAACCGCATCCGCGATGGCCTGAAAATTCGACCCGCTCCCGGAGGCGAATACGGCTATGCGAAGAGGCTCAATCATACGACCGCCCCGGTAAACGTGACGATGCGCTCTCCTGCCGTTACTCTGCCGAGCGTATAAACTTGTTCGCCGTGCTGTTCAAAGATGGATGCCGCTTCCGCCGCCTGCTCCTCGGAGACGACGATCACCATGCCGATCCCCATATTGAACGTACGGAACATATCGTTATTGCTGATACCGCCTTCCTGCTGCATGAGCTGGAAGATCGGCAGAATCGGCCACGAGCCGTAATCGATCTCGACATTGACGTCCGCAGGAAGCATGCGCGGAATATTCTCGAGGAAACCGCCGCCGGTGATGTGCGCCAGCCCTTTCAGCTGCACTTTCTCCAAAGCCGCCAGCACCGATTTCACATAAATTTTGGTCGGCTCAAGCACGACATCGCCGAGCTTGCCGCCCAACTGATCGATATGGTCGTGCAGGCTGTAGCCTTTATCTTCGAGCAGCAGCTTGCGTACGAGCGAGAAACCGTTGCTGTGTACGCCGCTGGAGGCCAGTCCGAGCACGACGTCGCCCGGACGGATGGTCGAGCCGTCGATGATCTTCTTCTTGTCGACGATCCCTACGGTAAAGCCGGCAATATCGTATTCGCCGTCGGAATACATGCCCGGCATTTCCGCCGTCTCCCCGCCGATCAAGGCGCAGCCGGATTGTACGCAGCCGTCGCTGATGCCTTTAATGATCGATTCGATCTTCTCCGGAACGACCCGGTCGCAAGCCAAGTAATCGAGGAAAAAAAGCGGCTCGGCGCCCTGTACGACAATATCGTTGACGCACATAGCGACCGCATCGATGCCGATCGTATCATGCTTATCCATGGCGAAGGCGATTTTCAGCTTCGTGCCTACGCCGTCCGTGCCGGAAACAAGCACCGGTTCTTCGTATTTATCTTTATTCAAGCCGAAGAGGGCTCCGAATCCGCCCAAATCGGTCATTACTTCCGGACGGAATGTCGTTTTAACGTGTTTTTTCATCCGTTCTACCGCTTCGTTGCCCGCCGCGATATCGACACCGGCTTTTTTATATGCATCCGACACTGGTTATCACTCCTTGTTGGGCCGAATTGGATGGGCTGTAGGGTAAGCGAAGACTAAGGCGGCCAGAGCATCATTTCCGCAGGCTGCTTTCATCGCTTAACCGAAAGTACAATGAATGCTGCCGCTGCGAGGGTGATCATTCACCATGACTCTTCGAAAGCAGCTCATAGCGGCAGCAAGGACTCCCACCATGAAGGCTTCGTCCTGCTCAGGTACCCGCGCGCCTCCAATTCGGCTCGCTTATTTACTATAGAATGGCGGAGTCGGTCTGCCTCCTCCGCCTTAAGTTCGATCATGTAAAGCCATTGCTATCAGATCTGCCCGTGAAACGCTTCTTCAGATTGCTCTCGACGCTTCGTGCGCTTTTTCACCGGGCTTCCACATGCCCGGCTTAATCGCAGCCGCACCCGATAGAAGACTCCTCGGTAACCCGAGTCGGATAGCTGTTGTCGAAACAGGCGGTGCAGTGGCCGCGGTTCAGCTCGACGTTCGGGCGGCCGATGGAAGCGAGCAGCCCTTCTTTGCTTAGGAAATGCAGCGAGTCGGCGTTGATCGCCCGGCGGATTTCCTCAATCGACTTCTGCGCGGCGATCAGCTCCTTGCGGTCCGGCGTATCGATGCCGTAGAAGCAAGGATTTTTGAACGGCGGCGAGCTGATGCGCACATGCACTTCCGTAGCGCCCGCTTCGCGCAGCAGATTGACGATCCGCAAGGAAGTCGTGCCGCGGACGATCGAATCGTCGATCATGACGACGCGCTTGCCCGCTACAATACTGCGCACCGCGCTCAGCTTCATCTTCACGCCCTGCTCGCGCAGCTCCTGGCTCGGCTGGATGAACGTCCTGCCGGTGTACCGGTTCTTGATGAGCCCGAGCTCATAAGGAATACCGGTTTGCTCGGCATAGCCGATCGCCGCCGAAATGCTCGAATCCGGCACGCCGGTTACGACATCGGCGTCGACGAACGATTCCAGCGCGAGCTGGCGGCCCATCCGCTTGCGCGCGGAATGGATATTGATCGCGTCGATGTCGCTGTCCGGACGCGCGAAGTAAATATATTCCATCGCGCAGATCGCGCGCTGTCTAATCGGCGAGAAACGGTCTTCGACAAGACCGTTTTTGTTATCCAGCACGAGCAGCTCGCCGGGCTCGACATCGCGGTAATACGTACCGCCGACCGCATCGAAAGCACAGGTCTCCGAGGCGAACAAATAACCGTTGCCGAGGCGTCCCATAACGAAAGGACGCAAGCCGTGCGGGTCGCGCGCGGCAATCATTTTATCGCGGGTCAGAAACAAAAACGCATAAGCACCCTCTACCCGGAGCAGCGCTTCCTTCACCGCCAGCGCAATATCGTCGTGCTTGGAGCGCGCGATCAGGTGAGCGACCACTTCCGTGTCGCTTGTCGTTTGGAAGATCGAGCCCTGGGCTTCGAGTTCTTTTTTTATATCGCCCGCATTATGCAAATTCCCGTTGGTCGCAATCGCCAAATCTCCGCCGCGGTATTTGAAGATCAGCGGCTGCGCGTTGGCCAGCTTGCTCTCTCCGGCCGTGGAATAACGGACATGACCGATCGAATTGGAGCCGGTCAGTGTGCCGAGATTATCGTTATTGAATACTTCCTTCACCAGACCCATGCCGCGGTGATAGTTAAAATCCGTGCCGTTGGCTACGCAGATGCCGGCGCTCTCCTGTCCGCGATGCTGCAGCGCGTGCAGCCCGTAATACGACAGGTTCGCGGCTTCGGAGTGACCGAACACCCCGAAGACGCCGCATTCCTCGCGAAGCTTATCAAACAGCCCGTCATGGCTGTTGATTCCGTCATTATAGAAACGACCTGTCCATAGCTGCTGCGTTACTTCATCAGACATGGAATCGCATCCTTCCAAACCTTTTCTAGTTGTGCGACAGATGCTTGAATGACCGGTGTATCGTTAACTTGGATTTGCAATTCTTGTCCTTGAACTTGACCGAGCTCTTGATAAGATACGCCGCGCTCGGCGATCCATTGCTTCAATGCTTCCGATTTGTCCGGGGAAGCGCTCAGCAAAATGCGGGATTGGCTTTCGCTGAACAGCGCGATATCGTTGCGAAGCTCGGTAGCGAAGTTGACACTGGCTCCGAGACGGCCGCTGATGCAGCTTTCCGCCAATGCCACGGCCAAGCCGCCGTCGGACAAGTCGTGAGCGGAAGCGACGAGACCGTTTTGGATCGCTCCGAGCACGGCACTCAGAAGCTTTTTCTCCACATCGAGATCGAGCTGCGGAGGACGGCCTTCCG
Organism: Paenibacillus doosanensis; assembly: GCF_025060755.1. Lineage (GTDB taxonomy): Bacteria > Bacillota > Bacilli > Paenibacillales > NBRC-103111 > Paenibacillus_S > Paenibacillus_S doosanensis. Next base: position 21,244 of record NZ_JANYUY010000050.1, on the reverse strand, counting down.
TTACGCCATGCATCACGTATTGGAATTCGCTGCCGCCCAGCTCCGCTTTGGTTTCGCCGAGCAAAATGATGACGTCGCCTTCTTGTTTGAAGCCTTGCGTCGTAATGTGATCCGTATCGTGAACGAGGCCGACCATACCGACGACCGGCGTCGGATAGATCGCGCCTTTCGCATTTTCGTTATACAAGCTGACGTTGCCGCCGATCACCGGCGTCTCCAGCTTGCGGCAAGCCTCCGCCATGCCGTCGGCCGCTTTTTCCAGCTGCCAGAAAATATCCGGCTTCTCCGGGCTGCCGAAGTTCAGGTTATCCGTAATCGCCAGAGGCTCGGCCCCGGAGCATACGTTATTGCGAGCGCCTTCGGCAACCGCAATCATCCCGCCCACTTCCGGATCGAGATACACGTAACGTCCGTTGCAGTCCGTCGACATCGACAGCGCTTTGCGCGTGCCGTGAATCGTAACGACCGCCGCATCCGACCCCGGACGTACCGCCGTGCTCGTGCGAACCATATAATCGTATTGGTTATACACCCACTCTTTGCTTGCTACGCTTGGCGAAGCAAGCACCTTCTCCAATGCGTCGTTCAAATCGGTTACTTCCGGATAACGAGTCGTATCGATCGAACCGTTCTCCACGTAGTAAGCAGGCACTGCGGAAGGCTTGTTGTATACCGGGCACTCGTCGACCAGCGCGGTTACCGGCATATCGCCGACCAGCTCGCCCTTGTGGAACAGCTTCAGGCGGCCGTCGTCCGTTACTTTGCCGACTTTGGCGCAGTGCAGCCCCCAACGCTCGAAAATCGCCTTTGCTTGAGCTTCATGCTTAGGCTCGACGACAAACAGCATCCGCTCCTGGGATTCGGACAGCATCATTTCATAAGGCGTCATGCCTTCTTCGCGCTGCGGCACCTCGTCGAGGTACAGCTCCATGCCGTTGCCCGCCTTGCTCGCCATCTCCGAGCTGGAGCAGGTGAGACCCGCCGCGCCCATATCCTGAATGCCGAGCACGATGCCGGAGTTGATCAGATCAAGACATGCTTCGAGCACCAGCTTCTCCATGAACGGATCGCCCACTTGCACTGCTGGGCGCTTCGCTTCGGATTCGGCCGTAAGCTCCTCGGAAGCGAAGGTCGCTCCGTGAATGCCGTCGCGTCCCGTAGCCGGACCGACATAGAACACCGGGTTGCCTACGCCTTTGGCGACGCCCTTCTGAATCATGTCATGATCGATAATCCCTACGCACATCGCGTTAACGAGCGGGTTGCCCTCGTAGCTCTCGTCGAACATCACTTCGCCGCCGACCGTCGGAATGCCGATGCAGTTTCCGTAACCGGCGATCCCTGACACGACATGCTCGAACAAATATTTAACGCGCTCGTTCTCAAGACGGCCGAAACGCAGGCTGTTCAGCAGCGCCACAGGACGCGCTCCCATCGAGAAGATGTCGCGGATAATGCCGCCTACGCCCGTAGCCGCGCCCTGATAAGGCTCGATTGCCGACGGGTGGTTATGACTTTCGATTTTGAACACGACCGCTTGCTTGTCTCCGATATCGACGATCCCCGCGCCTTCGCCGGGTCCCATCAATACGCGCGGACCGGTTACCGGGAATTTGCGAAGCACCGGTTTGGAATTTTTATAAGAGCAGTGCTCGGACCACATGACGCTGAATACGCCGATTTCCACATAGTTCGGCTGACGGCCGAGGAAACCGCAAATTTGCTCGTATTCGGCATCGGTTACGCCCATCTGCTTGTAAATTTTTTGCTCTGCGATTTGCTCTGCAGTTGGCTCCTTAGCCGATAGTTGCTGCGCCATGTTTTTCCCTCCAAGTGCTCAAGATCGATGTAAACATCCGTTTGCCGTCGGCCGAACCGAGCAGCTCGTGCACTGCGCGCTCCGGATGCGGCATCATGCCCAGTACGTTGCCGTTTTTGCTGCAAATGCCTGCAATATCGTCTACCGAACCGTTCGGATTGGTGCCTTTTTCGTAACGGAACACGATCTGGTTGTTCGCCTTCAGCTCCGCCAGCGTCGCCTCGTCGCAATAGTAGTTGCCTTCGCCGTGCGCAATCGGAATGTTGATCAGCTCGCCCTGCTTGTACTCGGATGTGAACGGCGTATCTGCGTTTTCAACCTGCAGCATGGCCGCGTGACAGCGGAATTTAAGCGATTCGTTGCGCAGCATCGCGCCTGGCAGCAATCCCGACTCCAGCAAAATTTGAAACCCGTTGCAAATGCCGATAATATATTTCCCCTGCTCCGCCGCCTGCACAAGCGCGTTCATGACCGGAGCGAACCGGGCGATAGCCCCGCAGCGCAAGTAATCTCCGTAAGAAAAGCCTCCTGGAACGATAATACAGTCATATTGGGATAAATCCGTTTCGGTATGCCAAACGTAGCTAACGGGCTGGCCGATCGTGTCCTCTACCGCTTTGTAGCAGTCGATGTCGCAATTCGAGCCGGGAAACACCAGTACAGCGAAATTCATCACGCGCTCCTCCTTTGGGTCGATGTCTGTCTAATGCCGTTTGAATGGGGACGACAGGTCCTCCGGGCGTCAAATCCGGCTTGTATTTCAACGTTATCGGGTTGTATAGGTTCTTTTTTAACGGAATGCTTAGACCAGCTCGTAACGGTAATCTTCAATAACGGTATTGGCCAGCAGCTTTTCGCACATCGCTTTGACGCGTTCTTCCGCTACGGCGCGGTCGCTTGTCCCAAGCTCCAGCTCCAAATATTTGCCCACGCGAACTTTGCCGACTTCATCGAAACCCATCGAATGCAGAGCGCCTTGGACGGCCACCCCTTGCGGATCGAGTACGCTTTGCTTAATCGTTACATAGACGGTTGCTTTTAACATGAGATTAAATCCTCCTTGAGGGTGGTTGAATAAACGCTGCATGTATCGTTGAAATCCATTTAGGCCTTTACCAAACGGTCGTAAATCGCTCTGTAGCGGCGGGAAGTTTCCTCCACCACTTCGGCCGGCAACGGCGCCGGCTCGCTGTTCTTATCCCAATCGGTGCCGGCGAGGTACGTCCGGACCGGTTCTTTGTCCATGCTGTCGATCTCAATGTCGTAAGCGAAGTTTTCCTTCGCCCAGAAGCGCGATGAATCGGGGGTGAAAATTTCGTCGATCAAAATGATTTCCCCGTCGATAAGACCAAATTCAAATTTCGTATCGGCCAAAATAATGCCGCGCTCCTCGCAGAAGCTGCGGGCGAATTCATACAGCATAATGCTCTTCGCTTCCAGCTGCTCGGTCAGCTCGGCGCCGACCAGCTCCTTCATGCGCTCGATCGATATGTCCTCGTCGTGGCCTACGTCGTTCTTTGCGGCAGGAGTGAAGATCGGCTGAGGAAACCGCTCGTTTTTGCGCATGCCTTCCGGCAGCTTATGACCGTTGATCATCCCCGTCTTCTCGTATTGGCGCCAGCCCCCGCCGGTAATGTAGCCGCGTACGACGCATTCGATGTCGATCCGCTCCGCCTTCTTCGTAACCATGAAGCGGTCCTTCATCACTTCGCGGTCGGTAATGATGTCGCCCAAGCGCTCGACGTCGCCGTGAACCAGATGGTTCGGCATCATATGCTTCGTCTGCTCGAACCAGAATTTGCTCAAGCTGTTGAGCACGTTGCCTTTATCGGGAACCGCGGGAGAGAGCACCCAGTCGAAAGCGGAGATGCGGTCGGTGACCGCGATCAGGTAATGTTCCCCCAAGTCGTACAACTCGCGCACTTTGCCTTTGTACAGCAGCGGCGCTTTGACATATTGTTCGGCGCTGGAAATTGCCTTCGTTGAGACCATGAGCGGGCGATCCTCCTCGTAATGTTCGAAATGTTCTTCATCTTTCTTTCATGCTTCCTGCTTCACGACATGAAATTTTTATATGCTAAACTAATCCCAAACGTTTGAAAATCGTATCCACATGCTTCAAATGCCAGCTAGGATTGAAGCAATCCTCGATGTCTTCGAGGCTAAGCTGCTCGCGAATGGCCGGTGTGTTCTCCACGATCTCGCGGAACGAACGCTGCTCTTCCCAAGCCTGCATCGCTCTTGGCTGCACGGTGTCGTACGCCTGCTCGCGGCTGAAGCCTTTGTCGATCAGCTTCGTCATCACGCGGCCGGAAAACGGAACGCCGTACGTGCTCTGCATATTGCGCTTCATGTTCTCTGGGAATACGGTCAAGTTTTTCACGATATTGCCGAAACGGTTCAGCATGTAGTTGAGCAGTGTCGTCGCATCCGGCAAAATAATCCGTTCGACGGAGGAGTGCGAAATATCGCGCTCATGCCACAGCGTCACGTTCTCGTAAGCCGAGATCATATGGCCGCGGATAACGCGGGAGAGGCCGGAGATGCTTTCGCAGCCGATCGGATTGCGCTTGTGCGGCATCGCGGACGAGCCTTTTTGCCCTTTGGCGAACGGCTCCTCGACTTCGCGGAACTCGCTCTTTTGCAAGGCGCGGATTTCGGTCGCAAATTTATCGAGCGATGTCGCGATCAGCGCCAGCGTCGCCATATATTCGGCATGACGGTCGCGCTGCAGCGTCTGAGTGGAGATCGGGGCCGGATTCGTGCCGAGCTTGTCGCACACATATTTTTCGACGAACGGATCGATGTTCGCGTACGTGCCTACCGCGCCGGAAATTTTACCGTATTGCACGCCGTCAGCGGCGAAGCGGAAGCGCTCCAGATTCCGTTTCATTTCTTCGTACCACAGCGCCATTTTCAAACCGAAGGTCGTCGGCTCGGCATGAACGCCGTGCGTGCGGCCCATCATCGCCGTATCTTTATATTGAATCGCTTTGTTTTTCAAAATGTCGATGAAATTAATGATGTCCTGTTCCAAAATTTCATTGGCCTGCTTCAGCAGATAACCGAGCGCCGTATCGACGACGTCGGTGGAAGTGAGCCCGTAATGAACCCATTTGCGCTCCGGTCCTACCTTCTCCGATACAGCGCGGGTAAAGGCGATGACGTCATGGCGGGTCTCCTGTTCGATTTCATAAATCCGGTCGATGTCGAAGTCCGCATTTTTGCGCAGCTCCTTCACATCCTCTTTCGGAATGATGCCAAGCTCAGCCCATGCTTCACAGGAGAGCAGCTCCACTTCAAGCCAGGCCCTGAATTTGTTTTCCTCCGTCCAAATCCGCGCCATTTCCGGTCTCGTGTAACGATCGATCATTGTAAAATCCTCCGCTTCTGTATAATAAACGTTTCAATCCTTATTGATTAGTTTTCCATATGTTTGAAGCCTCTATCCACTGCAGCGCGGCTTCCGGAGCGTCGGCCAGCACATTGACATGCCCCATCTTGCGGTTATGCTTGGCCTCCTGCTTGCCGTACAAATGCACCTTCGCCGTCACGCCCGGCTGCCTCTCGGACTCGGGATCTGCAATCCAGTCCAGCAGCGGTTCTACATGCTGGCCGAGCACATTGACCATAACGACCGGCGTCAGCAGCTTCGTCGAACCGAGCGGCAGATTGCATATCGCCCGTACATGCTGCTCGAACTGCGACGTCTGGCAAGCTTCCATCGTGTAATGCCCCGAATTGTGGGGACGCGGCGCGAGCTCGTTGACGAACAGCTGTCCGTCCCGGGTCAGGAACATTTCTACGGCGATCAGACCGATGACGTCCAACGCTTCGGCGATGCGCATCGCCAGCCGTTCGGCCTCCTGCTGGATGCTCTCGCTCGTTCTTGCCGGCACAATGGATAAATGCAATATATTGTTAATATGAATATTCTCCGCTGCCGGGAACGCCTTCACTTCTCCGCGCGGGCTTCTTGCCGCAATGACGGACAGCTCCTTCTCGAAGCGGATAAATTGCTCCAGCACGAGCTCCGTCTTGGCGCGGCTCAGCGTGTCGTACGCCTCTTCTACCTCGTCCAGCGAGCGGATCACCCATTGGCCCTTGCCGTCGTAACCGCCCGTCGCCGTCTTCAGCACGCAGGGCGTACCGAATTGAACGACCGCCTCCCGCAATTGCTCGGCACTTGCGATCTCCGCGTACGGCGCAACCTGCACGCCGGCGGCTTCAATCGCCCGCTTCTCGCGCAGCCGATGCTGAGTCGTATAGAGGAGCTTGCTGCCCTGCGGCACGTAGGATTGCCGCATAAGCAGCTCCGTCACGTCCGCATCCACATTCTCGAATTCGTAAGTGATGACGTCCGACTGCTCGGCAAGCGACTGTGCCGCCTTGGCATCATCATAAGAAGCGACGATCTGACGGTCGGCGACCTGCCCGCAAGGGGCGTCGGGAGTAGGGTCCAGCGTCACGAAGCGATAGCCCATCGCACGGCCGGACAGCGCCAGCATCCGTCCTAGCTGCCCGCCTCCGAGCACGCCGATCGTGCCGCCGGGACGAATGACGCGGCTGCCGTCACGGTTGTTGCCCGCCGCGCTCATTCCAGCACGCTGCTTTCTATCACCGATTGGCGAATCCGCTCGCGGCGGTCGCGAACCTTGCTCTGCAGCTGCGGATCGAACGCGCCCAGGATTTGGGCGGCCAAGAGCCCCGCATTGGTAGCCCCGGCGTGGCCGATCGCCACCGTAGCCACCGGAATGCCACCGGGCATCTGCACGATCGACAGCAGCGAGTCCATTCCGTTCAGCGTCGACGTTTTGACGGGAACGCCAATAACCGGCAGTTCCGTCTTGGCGGCGACCATGCCGGGCAGATGAGCGGCGCCCCCCGCTCCCGCTATAATAACCTTCAATCCGCGCTCCGCGGCGGATGCCGCATACTCGAACATCAAATCCGGCGTGCGGTGAGCCGATACGACCTGTTTCTCATAAGGCACTCCGAGCTCTTCCAGCATGTCGCAGGCATGCTTCATGGTTTCCCAATCGGACTTGCTTCCCATGATGACTCCAACAAGAACAGACATTTCAAACCTCCGTCATATGCGCTTTTTTCTTACCGTCCATGAACCCTGCTGTCTTATGAATTTCTTACAGCCGCCTGAAAATATAAAACGCCCGGCAGATAGCGCAGGTAGGCGGTCTATCGGCAGGACGACGAGTACGGTTCCAGCGCAAGCTAAGGCCAAGCACCCCTGTGCCGACCTTTCGTGCGGGCTTACTCGTAGTCCAAAAATTTACGGTCTTTGGGTAGATACTTCCGGGCCATATCCCCGACATTATACGAGAAAATTTGACATTTTTCAGCTTTAACTCACGTTCTGATAACATGTTTAGTTTACCAGCCGTGGAAGGCCGATGTCAATAAAAAAAGGCGAACATTATGTGAAAATAGAGTAAAAAGGTTCGCATTTCAAATAACAAATCCCGTACATTGCCGCCGTAAAAGCTTGTTATCGTTTCATTTTAACGAGTAAAGCGTAACTATCCCTGATTTCTTCTTCGCTTAAGTTCCCCGCTTCCAGCTCGCTTGGCTCAAGCTTCTGCCAACGCTCGTACATCTCAAGGCCCCGCTCCACGATAGCGGCGTTTCCCGGATCATCTTCCAGCATGAAAAACAGCGAATCCTCCGCTTTGGACAGCTGGCCCGCCGCTTCGTAGTAATCGATAAGCAGCTCCGACAACCGCCCGGTTTTTCTGACCTGGCTCACTAGAGGGAGCAGCGCCTCGACGCGTTCCCCGATATCCTCCGTCAGCTCGCGCGACTCCTGCATCCAGCGCATTTCGAGCAAAAGCTCCAGCGCCTTCAAATAAATGCCCCGCCCTTCGGGTTCATCCCCCGCTTCCGCCAGCAGTTCGCCCTCGGCCTTCAGCATATCGCTTAAGAGCAAACCCTTGCCTGCGTCAAAATAGCCGTTCGTCGTCAGCAGCGCGATGACATCTTTGGCGGACAGCGCCCGCACCATCTTGGAGTTCAGGCCGAGCAGCTGCTTCATCGCCTGCGTCAGCAGCTCCATAGCCTCTTGAAACCGCCGCTGCTGCCGCTGGAACATCACTTGTCCCAATGTCACAGTAAACTGTTCGATCATTCTTACTAAATAATCTCTACGGTACAAGGTCGATCCTCCTTCCTCCAGCATCCGGGCTTCTTCCGCCCGGAAGACAAGGACGGCCTGCAGGCTCCAATGCCGGCAGATGCGCAGCATCCGCAATCAAGGCACAGCCCGGCGTCCGCCTCGGCTTCTTCTTCTCCATTGTACAGCATCGGCGCATCGTTGGAAAAGAACGGCTGCGCGCGGTGCGATTCCCAAGCCAAATAACCCCGCGCATAGCGGGGGCTAAACAGCAGACTGTCTTCTACCTCGATAATCCTCTCTTCCATCCGGCACTCGTATTCCATGTAAAAAACCGCCAAACCTGCCTATTCAGCATGGTCCAGCGGTTATTTCCGAACGATCGCTCCCGCTTGCTTCGCGGCGCTTCGTTCTATAATATATCATCGTTCCCGAACCGTAACATAGCCACTGACGCCTCGAGCTATCCTTTACCCGGTGTAAGCTTCATAGCCCGCCATCCGGACGATATCTCCTTTCGCCGCCCATTCGAATCCCAAATCCGAGGGCAGCGCCCAGCGGTGGTAGCTGTCCAGCAGCGCTTCCCTCAAGCCGTCCACCCAGAACGAACGCACTTCCTCGTCCCTGCGCACCAGCCCGGCGGGAAATTCCTTCACCTTCGGCATCGACTCCAGCATCCCGTTCATGCATAGCACTTGGGCATAGGCGGCTTCCAGCCCGCAGGGGATGTCCGTGCCGCCCACGGCTGCGGCTTCTATGCAGGTGAGCAGCTTGGTCGATTGTTGCGGCTCATAGCCTTTGACCGTTCCATCGTGAAAGACGGCGTCGATCCGGTCCGCATGCTGACCTGACGTATACGTGATCGTCGCTTTGTCAAATTCAAAGCAAAACGAAGGGCCGAAATTGTCCTGCACCGCATGAGTAGCGTAAAAGTACAGCTCCACCCCGTCCTCTCCGATCGCCTTCACGGCGCACGTATCGAAATTCTCTATAGGGTTGACCCGGTACAGCTCGGCCTCGACGCTGTCGGGCATTAGACTGGCATCCGTCCGAGCGCCAAGGACATAGAACATATTATGCAAATAATGGGACGTTGCGTTATGCGCTACGCTATCGAGAATCCATTCGCCCTTGTCGCTTTTTCTCCGGCCTTTCCATCCGCTCGAGAAATAATCGTCCGTCCGTCTCCAGAGCACGATGGATTTCAGCCGTTTCGGCTTGCCAAACAGTCCGGATGCGATATCCCGCTTCAGCTGCTGGATCTGTGCGGTATACGACAAGTTGTAGCCGATCGCCACGAATTTGCCGGCCCGGTCGCGCGCCTCCATCATCCGGCGCACCTCTTGTATCGTTGCCGCAATCGGCTTCTCGCACAGTACATGGCTTCCGTTAGCAAGGGCGAGGCAGGTCTGCTCGCAATGAAACTGAATCGGCGTCGAAATAACGGCAAGATCGGCTTTCTTCTCCGCATAAAAGCTCTCCATCGACGGGTAAAACGGAATGTTCATACTTTTCAGCATTTCATAATGGTTGCTTCGTTCCGGGTGGATATCGACGATTCCGGCAATGACCGCTTCGGCCAGATCAGGCTCGTTCAGCAGTTGTTTCACATACGTACTTCCATAGCCTCCGATTCCGACTAATAAAAGAGACACTTGATTTCCGCTCATGATTCATTCACCTCGGTTTACAAGTTCGCTATTCCATTGCAGCTTCATTCTACACCTGCCTTAAAGGGGCGTCTTATTAAGAATGGAATTATATTCTCACTTTTGGAACCGCTATCTTGAAAATCGGCGGGAAGCATATTGCTATCGGACAATAATTTCGCTATAGTAGAAATGTAAAAGTTTTTCTTCATAGTTTATTGTTTTTGAAAATTATTTTCTAATCTATGCAATTCTAAATACGGTAAACGAGGAATCAAAATGCCCGGTATACTAACCGCCATACAGGAACAAATGGATACGATGAACCGCAAGGAAAAAGAGATCGCCGCCTATGTGCTCGCCCATGCGCAGAATATCGTCCATATGGGGATTACGGAGCTCTCCCAGCAGTCAGGCGGCAGCACGGCTACGATCTCCCGGTTCTGCAAGCAGTTTCACTTCTCCGGCTTCACCGAATTCAAGCTGAAGCTGGCGGCCGAGCTGGCGCTGGAGCCCGCCGCGCAGTCGTATCAGGATATCGTCGCAGGCAATCCGCTGCCGAGCATCGTATCGGCGATGGAGGCGAACCACGTTCGCTCCATTACGGACACGACGCGAATGCTCGATATGAAGCAGCTGCACAAGGCGATCGAAGCGCTCAAGTCGGCGCGCCAGATCGATCTGTACGGCGTCGCCACCTCCGGGCTCGTAGCCCAGGACTTTTACCAGAAGCTCGTGCGCATCGGCAAGCGTGCCGTCACGTTCTCCGACCCGCATATGCAGGTGACCTCCGCGTCGAATTTGACCGATCGGGACGTCGCCATCGGCATCTCCTATTCGGGCGAAACGGCGGAGACGATCGCCGCGTTGAAATGCGCCGCCGAGAACGGGGCGACCACGATTTCGCTGACGAAGTTCGGCGCGAACACATTGACTTCGCTGGCCTCCATCTCCTTGTTCACCTCGACGCTGGAGGAAGGGATGCGCCGCGGCGACATGGCCTCCCGGATCGCGCAGCTGCATGTGATCGATATTTTGTTCGTCGGCCTGGTCAGCGAACAGTTCGACGACCTCGTTCCGCGGCTCGAAAATTCGTTTCAAATGGTCAAAAAATACCGTTAGCCATAAGGAGCAGATCTTCCATGAATCTATTGACATTCGATTCCCATGACAAACTGCATGAATCCGGGGCGGGCATCATTACCGGCCTGGTGCAAACCAATCCCCGCGCCGTGCTCGGGCTCGCCACCGGAGGAACGCCCGTCGGGCTCTATGAGGAGATCGTCAAGAGCTACCGCCGCGGCGTCGTCAGCTTCCGCGAAGCGACTACATTTAACCTCGACGAATACGTCGGGCTTCCCGAGGATCATCCAGAGAGCTACCGCAGTTACATGAACGCCCATTTGTTTCACCATATCGACCTGCCGCGCGGCCGGGCGCATATTCCCGACGGCAACGCGGCCGATCCGGCAGCCGAATGCTTGCGCTACGACGAGCTGATCGCCGAAGCGAAGCAGATCGACCTGCAGCTGCTGGGGCTCGGCCACAACGGCCATATCGGCTTCAATGAGCCGGATCATGCGCTGAACAGCGGCACTCATATCGTGAAGCTGCGCGAAGAGACGAGACGCGCGAACGCCCGCTTCTTCGATTCGATGGATCAAGTGCCTACCCATGCGCTGACGATGGGCGTAGGTACGATCCTCAAGGCGAAGATGATACTGCTAGTGGTCAAAGGCGCCGATAAGGCGGAAATCGTCCATCGCGCCCTGACCGGACCGATTACGACCGATTGCCCGGCTTCGCTATTGCAAACTCATCCGCATTTGGTCGTATTACTAGATTCCGAAGCTGGGAGGCTGTTTCAATGAACAACGTACAAGATACTTACTTATATAATGTGAAGATCGTAACGCCGGAGTCGACGATCCAAAACGGCTGGATTCTGCTTACCGAAGGACGCATCTCGGCCATGGGTCAAGATACGGGAAGCGTCGAGCATGCCCGTACGCTGTCGCCAAGCTGTGACTTGATCGACGGCCAAGGCGGCTGGGTAATCCCCGGCTTTATCGACATTCACGTCCACGGCGGCTACGGCTACGACTTCATGGACGCCGACGCGGCCGAGCTGGACGCGATCGCCCGCTTCCACGGACAGCATGGAACGACCGGCATGCTGGCTACGACCGTCACCGCGCCCAAAGCCGATCTCGACCGGGTGCTGGAACGCGTTCAAGCTTACCGCGAATCGGGCATGGCCTACGCGCAGCTGTTAGGCGTCCATCTTGAAGGGCCTTACATCAGCGCCAAATGGCCCGGCGCGCAAAACCCGCAGCATATCGTGCCGCCTCAGCCGGCATGGCTTGACGATTGGACGCGGCGCTTTCCGGGACTCATCCGGATGCAGACGCTGGCGCCGGAAACCGAAGGCGCGCTGGAGTACATCGAGGCGCTTTGCGCACACGGCATCGTGGCTGCGCTCGGCCATACCGACGCCACGTTCGATCAAGTTCAGCTCGCGGTGCGGCACGGGCTGAGCCACGCGGTGCATACGTTCAACGCGATGACCCGTCTGCATCATCGCGAGCCCGGCACCGTCGGCGCGGTGCTGACGAATCCCGCCATCATGGCGGAAGTGATCGCCGACGGCCATCACGTGCATCCCGCGTGCATCGGCCTGCTCGCGCAGCTGAAAGGCCCCGACAACATGGTGCTGATCACCGATGCGATGTCGGCCGCCGGCCTCGGGAACGGCGAGTACAAGCTCGGCGACCTCGACGTTGTCGTAAAAGACGGCGTAGCGCGGCTCAAGGAGGGCGACAGCCTGGCGGGCAGCACGCTCACCATGATCGATGCCTTCCGCTATGCCGTGCTGAACGCCGGCATCAGCGTCGAGCACGCGAGCCGGATGGCCAGTGCCACTCCGGCCCGCAGGCTCGGCATCGAGCAGGCGACCGGCTCGCTTGCGCCCGGCAAGCAGGCCGACGTGCTGCTGCTGAACGCGCAGCTGGAGCTGGAGCGCGTCTGGGTGCAAGGACTCGCGATCCGATAACTCGTCGCGCAATGAAATGTAAAAACCGACTTCCAGAACTGGAGGTCGGTTTTGTTTTGCCGGTGTCATCCCGCAAGCGAGCGTCGCCACACGCATTATTCAAAATATTGGCGGAGCCTTTGGTTCTGCCGTGCTGGCAACGGTTGCAGCCAGTCAGATGAATCAAGCCGTGCCCAACCTCGCTCATCTGGCTTCCTCTTATCAAACCGGCTTTCTTGTCGCCAGCGTGTTGACGGTAACTATGGTAATTCCCGCCTTGTTCTTAACGAATAAAGCAAAGGCACGAGCCAATATGTAGATGGGGAGCCCCCGGATATCCACAGGAAATTGCTGCGCATCATTTCCTAAACAACCAAAAAGCCCGGCGCTTAAGCCAGGCTTTGCTTCTCCAGTTTCGCCACCGCATCGCCGAAATGCTCGCGGCACTGCCGCAGCGCTTCCGAAGCTTCCTCGCGGGTAATGCCGAAGCGCAGCATCAAGATTGCTACTCTGGCATCGCCTTCCGCCGCCTGCACATAAGCGGACGCCGTCTCCGTCTCCGCTCCGGTCGCTTCGCTCACGATCCGCACGACGCGCTCGCGCAGCTTCTGATTGGTCGCCTGAACGTTGACCATCAAATTTCCGTACACTTTGCCGAGCTTGATCATCGCCGTCGTCGTAATCATATTCAGCACCATCTTCGTCGCCGTACCCGCCTTCAGCCGCGTGGACCCCGTCACGACCTCGGGTCCAACGGACACTTCCACCGCATACTGCGCCGCCTCGCTCAGCTTCGCTCCGTCGTTGCACGCGACGCTTGCCGTCAGCGCCCCGAGCTCGCGCGCTTTGCGGATCGCGCCGATCACGTACGGCGTACTGCCGCTGGCGGCAATGCCGACGACGGCGTCATTCGCCGTCACCTGCGCCTCGATCTCCCGCGCCCCCGCCTCCTCGTCGTCCTCGGCGTTCTCGATCGCCGTCGTCAGCGCCGCTTCTCCGCCGGCGATCAGGCCGGTGACGAGCTTCCGGTCGACGCCGAACGTCGGCGGGCATTCCGAAGCATCCAGCACGCCGAGCCGTCCGCTGGTGCCCGCCCCGATATAGAACAGCCTCCCGCCGCGGCTCATCACCTGCACGATCGCTTCGATCATCGCCGCGATTTGCGGCAGCGCCTGCTGTACGGCGGCAGCTACCGTATGGTCTTCTTCGTTCATAAGCCGGATAATCTCCAGAACATCCAGGCGGTCAAGCTCTGCCGATTTCGCATTTCGTTGTTCCGTCACAGGCTGAAAGATGTTGTCCAACTAGACTTCCCTCCCTGTCTCCCAAGCGGAAATTCGCTGCCGAATCGCCTCCGTCATCTCCACCCCCGCTTGCTTTAGAGCCAGCACATAACAGCCGGCAACCGGAGGCACGCTTAGCCTTCTGGGCTTTAGTCCGCTGGCCCGCACAAGCTCATGCTCCGTCAAGGCGTTCATAAACCCGTCGTCCGCGAATAAGCCTCCGCTAAGCACCAACGGCAGCTCCGATAGATCTCTATCCGGCTGCAGCGCAGCCAGCCGCGATCGGACCGTTACTGCCAGCTCGGCCAGCTCGTCGATGCCGCGGGCGACGATTTGTCCGGCCGCCTCGTCGCCTTCCCAGGCGGCGGCCAGCGTGAGCCTGGCCAATTCGGCTATCGCCGTACGGACATTAGGCTGGCTGTACACATACGTGATAATCCGGTTCGGGTCCGCGAGCGACCACCGCTTCAGCACATCGTCGGTTAACCGCGTTCGCCCGCCCCGGCCGTCATGCTGACGCATCACGGCGATCAGAGCCTGTCTGCCCATGTCATATCCGCTGCCTTCGTCGCCGAGCAAATAACCCCAGCCGCCGGCGCGCACCCAAGTATCCGTCTCCGGCAAAAAGCCGTAAGCAATCGATCCGGTTCCCGAGATGAGCACGATGCCCGCCTCGCCCCAAGTGCCCGCCGCCAGCACCGTTACCGCGTCGTTATGGATCGTCACGGGCGTCCCTTCCGGCAGCAGCTCCTTCATATACGCGTAGAGCGGCTCCTTATCCTCCGGCCGGTCGGCTCCGGCCAAGCCGAGAAATGCGCCTGCGAGGTCGCTCATCTCGCTTTGCGACAGCTCCATCGCCTGCGAGATAAGCTCCGCCAAAACCCGCTTGACCTCTTCCCACGGCCTTGATTTCATATTGCTGGATTCTCCGTGGCACACAGCCAGTACCGCTCCGCTTTCATCTCCGATGACACATGAGGTTTTCGTGCCGCCGCCGTCGATGCCGATAAATCGCCTGCTCCTAGTCTGATCCTTTGTGTTCTCTAACGGCATGCCGCCCGCTCTCCCCTCGCCTAAACGCAATCTTTTCCCGGTTCCCCGGCGCTTTTTCATATCTCGAAAACGTTATTTGTCTATATTACTAGCTCCCGAACACTTGACCGGTTATTTTACGGCCCCGGCCGTCATCCCTTCCATGAACTGCCTGGAAGCGACGGCGAACAAAATCATCATCGGCAGTGAGGACAACGTCAGTCCCGCGAACAGCACGCTCCAATCGGTGGAATACTCGCTGAACAAGGTGAGCATGCCGACCGGAATCGTCTTTTTTTCCTCCTCCTGAACGAAAATCAGCGGGAAAAAGAAATCGTTCCAAACCGTAATGAAATTCATAATCATCACCGTGCCCAGCGCCGGTCTCATCAGCGGCACGATAATGTTCAGCAGCACTTTCATATTCGAGCAGCCGTCGATGCGCCCCGCTTCTTCCAGCTCCTTTGGGAGCGTCCGGAAAAATCCGGTCAAAATAAGCACCGACAGCGGAATCCCGATCGCCGTATAGACGAGCACAAGCGAGGTGATCGTATTAAGCAGCTGCATCTGCTTCATCAGCATAAAGAGCGGCACAATCCCCAGCTTGATCGGAATCATCATCCCTATCAGGAAAAAGAAAAACAGGGCCGCATTCCACTTGAAGTGAAACCGGGCAATATAAAACGACGCCAGCGACCCGAAAATCAGCACCAACGCGACCGAAATGACGCTCACCGCCGCGCTGTTCCAGAAGTAGTCGAAATAAGGCACTTGATCCAGCAGCTTTCTGTAAGCATCCAGGCTCCACGATTCGGGCAAAGCCATCGGACTTTTGAAAATCTCGATGTTCGTCTTCAGCGAGGACAGCAGCATCAGGAAGATCGGGTACAAGCTGACGAGGGCGAACAAGGAGGCGACGGCATACTGGCCGATACGGATTCCGGCAGATTCTCTCATGAGCGCAATCCCCCTACTCCATGTCTCTTTGCTTCATCACGGCCATAAACGCCGCCGACAGCACCGCGATAATAAAGAACAGCGTCACCGCCAGCGACGAACCAAGACCGATAGCCACTCCGTCGCCGCTTGAACCGCCGAAGGCCGTACGGTAAAAGAACACCGCCAGCGTATCCGTCGAATGGTAAGGCTCTCCTTGCGAGCCCTGCATCGCGTAGATCAGCTCGAACGCTTCGAAGGCGTGAACGAACGTGAACACCGTAATAATCACGATAGATTGCATCATCATCGGCATCACGATCGTGCGAATCATCCGCAGTCCCCTAACGCCGTCCAACCGTGCCGCCTCCAGCACCTCCTGGGAAATCGACTGCAATCCCGCCAAAAAGATAAGCACCGCAAACCCGATCCCGAACCAGCAATTCGCCAATATAATCGCGGTCAGCGCCGTTGCCGGCTCCCCCAGCCACGGCCGCGCCCATGACTCCAGACCGATCTGCTTCAGCACCACATTCACGGCCCCGAAGTTCGGGTTCAGCAGCAGCTTCCACAAAAAACCGACCACGATAACCGACAGCAGCCTCGGCAAAAAGTAAGCCATCTTGAACAGCTCGGCGCCCTTGATCCTGGAGAAAATGATATACGCCAGCGCAAAGGCGATTCCGTTCTGCACCACCATCTCAAGAATAAAATAATACGCATTATGGCCGAGAGCATCCCAAAACCGGGTGTTGAAAGGCTCTTTGGTAAATAGCGTCACGAAGTTGCCGATTCCGATGAACGCGCCTTTTTTCAGCCCCTGCCATTCAAACAGACTATAGCTGAACGCGGCGACAATCGGATACACGATGAACAGCGTATAGACGGCGAGGGCCGGAATCGGAAACAGATGAATAAACCCTTTACTCCAATGGAACGGTTTCTGTTTATGCCGGGCTGCTTGCGGTTGAACATTCGTCCCTGCCATAAGACTCGCCGCCTTTTCCCCGATATTGACCTAGTTGGCCGCCGGCTTGAACCAGGTGTCGACGCTCTTCTGCACTTCTTCCGTCACCTGCTGAGGCGTCTGCTTATTCAGGTACATCCCCTGCATCGACGTTTCCAGAACCGTCTTGGAGGTCGGGTTGCCCGCGCTGAAATGAACGACGAACATATACGGCGTAGCGATGCTGTTGGCGTATTCGGATATTTTCGTGACGATCGGATCGCTTGCCTGCACACCGGGAATCGTGCTCGGCTTCATCAGCTCGTTGGCTACCAGATTGCCGAACTCCTTGGTCGTCATAAACTCGATGAATTTCATCGCTTCCGCTTTATTCTTGGACGCTTTGTTTACGGAGAACGAGCCGTCGACCCAAGTCGTTACCGACGCTTTGCCGCCGTTAGGAGCCGGAACCGGGAACACATCCATCTCCAGCGCAGGGTTCATTTTCTTCATCACCGCAATTTCCCAGTCGCCCATGACCATCATGCCCGCCTGCTCCGTTACGAACAGATTGCGCATGTCGTCCATCGACAATCCCACATAATTGTCAGGGAAATACTTGGTGAGACCCTGCATCATGTCAATGGAACTGAGGAACGCCGGGTCCTTGAAGTTCGTTTGGCCGGAAGTCACCTTCTTCACGAAATCCGTTCCGCCGTAAAATCCGGGCCCAAGCGCGCCATGCGTCAGAGATAGTATCCAGCCCTCCTTCGATCCGAAAGCGAACGGAGTCACCTTGTTCTGCTTCAGCGTTTCGGCCGCTTTGATCAGATCGTCCCATGTTTTCGGCACTTCGATGTTGAATTTCTGAAACAGCTTCTTGTTGTAAAAAATTTGCGTCGAGCTGAACACCGTAGGAACGCCATACACTTTGCCGTCTTTGCCCGTTGCCGCGGCCAGCGTTTCCTTGGACATCACGCTCAAGCCTTTGAGCGAATCGAGCGGCTCCAGGTATCCCGCATCGGCCAGCGCAATGCCCGCCGCATAAGGGCGCAGCTGAATAATATCCGGACCGCTTCCTGTCTGCAGCGCCGTGTTCAACACCGTATTGTACTCCGTATTTTTCGTCGGGTTGAACGCGATCTCGATGTTCGGATTGTTCTTCTGGAATTCCTTGATGATTTTCTCGTAGGCTTCCTTATCCTCCGTCCTCCAACTGCCCATCGTGAGTTTTACTTTTTGCTGCGAAGAAGCCGCGTTAGGCTGATCCCCTTTGGAATCTTTCGGTGCCGTTGCGGGCGCCGGATCGGATGACGAGCTGCATCCTGCCAGCGATACCGCCAATGCTGCTGCAAGAACCAGAGAAACATGTTTCATTGTAAACATTCCTCCTTAAAATGTTCTTTCTATGCATAGCAAAAAGTAAATCTATATTTAACCTCCAATAATAGAGGAATAAATAGCCTCATGAATAATCGGCCTGAACCTGCGGAGCGGATTTCCTCTGCCGTAATGGACGGCATTGGTCAGAAGCACGACGACCAGCTCATGCTGCGGATCGATCCAGAGGCTTGTGCCCGTGAATCCGGTATGGCCGAAGCTGCCCATTAGCCAACTGCTGCCGCAGCTCGGAACGGACGGCTGGCCGTGCCATATTTCCCAGCCGAGCCCGCGCCCGTGGAACGGAAGGCTCAGACATTCGTCGCGCCAGCGCTTCGAGAGCAATCCGTCTTCTTGGCGGAGCCAGCTTCGCCCGTAAACGGCCAGATCGGACGCCGTCGTAAACAACCCCGCGCTGCCGGTAACTCCGCCCATTCGATACGTCTTCTCGTCATGAACCTCTCCATGGACATAGCCGTCTTTAAACGGTTCCGTGGGCGCTATGCGATGCAGCTCCGAAGCTCCGGGTAGAAACATCGTATCGTTCATGCCGAGCGGAAGATGGATTTCCCGGCGAACGAATTCATTGAGCTTGATCCCCGTTATTCGCTCCACCGTCACCCCGAGCAAAATAAATCCCAGATCGCTGTAAAGCACCCTTGTTCCGGGTTCGTATTCCAGCTCCTGCTCGAAAATTTCTTTCATTACTTCCCGGGGAACGTCCCTGGCCGTATCGTACAAGCTCGCCGCCAGCCCCGATGAATGCTGCAGCAAATGTCTTATCGTCACCTGCGGATGCCGGAATTCCGGAATGTAGCTGCGCAGAGGCTTCTCAAGCTCCAGCTTCCCCTGCTGAACAAGCAGCATTGCGGCCGGCAAGGTCGCCGTCACCTTGGTTAAGGAAGCGGCGTCGAATAACGAATCGAGCGTAAGCGGTTTCCACTCGCTTTGCTCCGACAGCCGGTACCCTCCGAACGCCTTTTGGAAGCGGAATCCGCTTCCTTGGGAAATGTCCAGCACCGCGCCGGGAATTTGCTTCTCTGCGATCCAACGTTCAATCATTTGTACGATATTATCCATGGCGCTTCGACCCGCTAACCGCTTTACGCGTTTTTTCCAGCGCCTGAATGCTCTCTTCGTACGTCCGGCTCGCGATCCCGACATACAGAATATCGATAACATTCAGCTGCGCTATTCGCGACGCCATGGCGCCGCTGCGAATGCTTTGCTCGAGTGAGCTTGTAAACAGACAGATGTCGGCCATCTCTGCCACCGGATTGCTGCCGAACTTCGTCAAGGAAATGATCGTCGCTCCGGTTTGCTTGGCTATTTTCAACGACTGAATCATATTTTCCGTCTGTCCCGAATAAGAAATGCCGAATGCGACGTCTTCTTCCGTCATGTTCGCCGCCAGCGTAGCCTGCGAGTCAAAATCCGGCGCCGCCTCGCACCAGCGGTTAATCCGCGACAGCTTCTGCTTGAAGTCCTGGGCAATGACCGCCGAAGCGCCGACGCCGAAGAAATACACTCGCTTCGCCTTGCTCAGGCAATCTATAGCCCTCTCCACATCCTTCGGGGACAATACCGTTAAAGTATCTTGAATCGAGAGCGTGTTATTATGGGAGATCGATAAAATCAAATCCTGCACCGATCCGTCGATTTGAATCTCTTGATACGAGTTGCTTACAGGATTGGTCGCTTTCGCCAAATCGGCCGCAATACGCAGCTTCAGCTCCTGAAAACCTTTAAGATGAAGCGAACGGGCCAACCTCACTATCGTCGCTTCGCTTACTCCTGCCAGCTCGGCAAGCTTCTGAACCGAGGCGTTGACCACCGTCTCCGGATTTTCCAATATATATTGCGCCACCTTCTGCTCCGTGGGCTTTAGCGATTCCAATGCTTCTTTGATGCCGATAAGACCGCCGTTCAACATAGGGGTATCTCCTTTGGGATCTATTCGTTTTAAAATGCGGTATGGAATAATTATATTACAATTATAAAATAATATTTCCTGATGTAAATACTATTTTGAAACTTTATTTCCTAAAAGTTTTTTGGGGCTGTCCGTCTGCACACCAAAAAAGACCTATGCTTCATAAGCATTTGCCCTAAACCAACGATATACAGTCTTCGCCTCTTACAGCCTTTTATTTCGTCTGCGATCTGAAGGCATTTCTACTTGCTTCCTTCCTATCCGAAGAAACAGCTTCCGGATGGCATTGGCATTGGCCCCTCCTTGTCCAGCCTTCAGCCAAGCTAGCAATAGCGCGCAGCTTCGGTTATTACAGCATATGCAGGACATATAAGACTTATCAAAACAAATCCCCCAAAAGCCATCCATGCCGCTACGCGGCACCACAGACAATGGAAATGGGGTACCAAGAGTAATTTCCAGGGTAGTGACGTGAAGCTCTGAAGCTTATTCCGTCCGCATCCAGCCTAAGTTGGATCGGCGTCTAACCCTTCCTCTGGGATCGTTCTATGGGTAGACTTTACTTTCGGGGGAGACCACGGATTTCCACAGGATATGGCTGCGCATCATTTCCTAAACAATAAAAAAAGCAGCTGATCTGCGTAAGATCAACTGCTTTTTGCTTGGCGACGTTCTACTCTCCCAGAACCCTTCGGTTCAAGTACCATCGACGCTGGAGGGCTTAACGGTCGTGTTCGAGATGGGAACGCGTGGTTCCCCTCCGCCATCATCACCAAACGGTGTAGCTTGTTCAAGGCTTGCGCCTTGAAAACTAGATACGAAACTCGTGCGCGTTGTTGAGCAATGGTTATTTGTTCTTCCCGGTTTGTTTCCGGGCCCCGAGAAAGTATTTGGAATCAGCTTCGAAGCTTCTCTTCACTTTCTTGGGAATTTGGTTAAGCCCTCGACCGATTAGTATTCGTCAGCTCCACACGTTGCCGTGCTTCCACCCCGAACCTATCTACCTCGTCGTCTTCAAGGGGTCTTACTTACTGGGAAATCTCATCTTGAGGGGGGCTTCACGCTTAGATGCTTTCAGCGCTTATCCCGTCCGTACGTAGCTATCCAG
>NZ_JANYUY010000049.1 GCF_025060755.1 Paenibacillus doosanensis | reverse complement strand
CCCCTTTGAGGGGCAAGCCCGGGACCGCTCGCGGTTGGCAGACTTTCAGTGCGCCTTCTTAGGCGCGTGCTAGTACCATGCCCTTATAGGGCTGATGGAAGCCACCGGCTAAGCCGGTGGTTATGACTTTTTAACGGCGGCGGGGTTGAATTATAAATAGTGCAGCGTTACTTCGCTTCTTACGAGAAAGCGCAGATTGAAGGCCGTCTGGCCGATTCCTTTGGATATATAGAAGGTGCCGTAGTTATTTGAATGGAGCCCTTTGTAGATCCCCATGGCGGGAAGCTTGCCCATCGGACGGAACGTGTAGAAGAACGGCAGGTTGAGCTGTTTGCCGTGCAAATGGCCGGCCATCAAATAATCGTAAGGCTCTTTGATGGCAAGCACGACATTAGGATCATGAGTGATGATGATGCGAGGCAGATCCGTATCGGCATACTGGAACGATTTGCGCAGATTACTTTTCCCCGTACTGTAGTCGTCGATCCCGATCAGCTCGAATCCGGGCATGCGAACCGACTCGTTGCGCAGCAAAATAATGCCGTAGTACTGAATCAGCTTGATTAGCCGAATCACTTTACGCTGCTGGTAATCGTGATTGCCGAGCACGGCGTATACCGGGATGCGGTGGCCCGCCAGCATGCGCAGATAAGGGTCAAGCCGGGAAAGCAGCTTTTCCTCCTTGGTGAAGTCGCCGGTCAGGAAGATGTAATCCGGCTTCTCGCGGGCGATAATAGCGGATAAGCGGCGCGGTTTGATCCGCATTCGTTCTATATGCAGATCGCTGATCTGCAAAATGCGGATGCCGAGTCCGAGCGGATGCCGGATTTTTTCGACTTTGAGCCATTGGGTGGGAAGGACCAAAAGAAGATACCCGATGGCTGCGGCTGCAGCTGCAGCGATGAGTAAAGCGGCGGCGTACAACAAGCTCTCACCCCCTAATAGGCATTTGTATTTATCATACAATATATGGCGTTGATCCTGCTATCCGGCCTTTGTATTCCCGCTGAATGGGGGCGGTTAGGGCGGGTGGGAGAAAATATTTAGTAATGTAAATAAATTTTTATGGTTTTCGACAGAATCCTCGTTTGACAAGATACATAGTGTATCATAAAGTGGTTTATGAAGGCAATATTTTGTTAATGGAAAGTACATCATCCATAGGACTTTAGAAGGAGTGCGCCCAATGAATGCCAACAACTTGAAACAGGAGACCCGGACTTTAGATATACGTCATATTATGAAGCAGATGCAGATAGACGAGACGAAATTTATCGGAGTCGCCGCCGCCGCTTCTAGTGAAGCGCTTCCGAGCCGAAAGGTTGCTTTACGCCATCCCCTTTCTTCCCTTCCAATTCCAAGTCCCTCTTTAAAATAAGAGCTGCGATTTCCTCCTGAATTGTTGAATGATCAAGCCGAAGCTTTCCCTCAAGACTGACATGTTGGCAAGCGGGCCGGGCTTATGCGGGATGAAGAAGAGTACGCTCCCCTATTAGCCTATGCTTGCTTATGGAAGAACTTTCAAGTTTTCTTGGCAAGCGGTCAAAGCGGCATAATTCATAAGAAGTATGGCCTATCGGCCGCACGGAGCTGTTTTTGTATAGGACCTCTTGACCGGGGGCTTTTTTTTATTTATGATAGATACAAAATGTATCAGATTTCGACCGATTGATACGCTGCATATAGGACCATTATCGATTATTGCTGTGTAAGACGACTTATACTAACAAATCGGCAGGAGGGGTAAGGATGAAAGTACTAATTACCGGAGGTGCGGGATTCATTGGGTCCCATACGGCGGACTGCGCATTGAGGGCGGGCTTGGAAGTCGTTGTTGTCGACAATTTTAGCGCGGGCCAAGAGGAAGACATTCCTAAAGGCTGCAAGGTGTATAAAGCGGATGTATCGGGCAAAGAGCTGCGGGACATTTTCGAAGGAGAAAAGCCTGACTACTGCATTCATCTGGCCGAGAAAAACGAGCTCGACGAGTCGATCATCAACCGCGGTCTCAGCCCCAATCTGCGGGGGCTCATCTATCTGCTGGATTTGTGCAAAGAGTTTCAGATTCAAAAGCTCGTTTACGCTTCTTCCGCGGAAGTATACGGCTTGACGGAGTCCCGGCCTGCGGATGAAAACGCTTCTTGCGTCCCCGTCTCCTGCATGGGAATGTCAAAGCTGGCTCCCGAAGAATATATCAGACTGTACGGAGCTCTCTACGGGCTTAACTATACGATCCTTCGCTATACGAACGTATACGGCTACCGTCAGAAGCGGTTCGGCGCGGGCGGGGTCATCTCCGCATTTTTGGAAACCTATGTGAACGGCGAGCGGCCGATCATATACGGCAAAGGGTTGCAAAGCCGGGATTTCGTCTGCGTGACGGATGTGGCGGAAGCGAACATTCAGGCGCTGACCCGGGGGAACGGGGAAATCTATAATATAGGTACGGGGGTAGCGACGCCGATCGCCGAGCTGTTCGATCTGATGAACGAAATGCTCGGTCAGAAGCTGAAGCCGGCTTACGCCCCGGCGCGCGCTGCGGAACAAACCCATGTATGCGTAAGCTACGCCAAGGCGGCCAAAGATTTGGGATGGACGCCTTCGGTCAGCCTGCGCGAGGGCTTGACGCAGATTGCGGGAGATTTTATTTACAAGCGGTTTATGGATAAATTGAACGGGGTAAAAGAGGCTGCGCCGGAACCGGCTTCTGTCAGCCTGATCGTTCGCAGAATGGGGGTAAAAAAAGCGGGACGCAGGCTAAAAACCGTAAATTCATGATACACTTCGTATTTTAGAAGCGTGGCGAAAAAGCGGTCGGAGGACACGACTCAATCACCACTCTTTTAGAACTAAACAAAAATCCTTGCTTCCCGTGACAGGGTTAGGGCAGGGATTTTTCTATGAAAATAAAGATTTATTTATAATTTCGATTTCGACAAAATGATCGGCAGTTTTATAGGAACATCCCCCAGCAAGCGACATTATTTTTTGGACGCTTCATATATAATACTAAACAATGAATGCTATGAAACGAGATGGAGAGTGGGACTGGGATGCAAGAGCAAAAGAAGAGCTTGGATATCAACCGTATTATGGAACAGCTGCAGATTTCCTCGGAAACCTATGAACGTTGGAACGGGTTGGAGGACGAACATGCTCCGGCGGCCGACAAAGGCTTCTCCGCGTGCGGCGGCAAGCCGTTATATCCCGTATTTCACTGGGAAATGAATCTGATGGAATACAGCAGATGACACAGCCGCGACGAAAAGCCGCGTCATCAAGGCTTGGCCTGCGCTTGCTTGTTTTGGCTTTGGCCCGTTAAACGCTCCGAGCGAATAAAGGCAATGAAGCTTCTGGATTCCGCTTCGGTCAATTCTCTGCCGTCTACGGTCAGAACGAACCTTTCCATAATCGCTTCGTCCGACAGCTCCAGCTGGTTGGCGAACTCGTTAATATAATAGGTATCTTCGCTGCGCCCCATCAAGTAATCTACGGTGACTTCGAAGAAATCGGCGAATTTTTGAATCGTCTCGTAATCGGGTTCTCTGCGGTTGTTCTCGTAATGAGAGAGTGCGGAACGGGTAATTCCTACCCTGCTCGCAAGCTCCTCTTGGGTCATGCATCTTTTGTTCCGGAGTTTCGCTATCGTTTGTCCGTATTTCATAAAGCTTTCGTCCACCTTCTCTAATCTGATTTGTTTCATGTTTGCCCCTCGGAATCAAGCTTTTGGCTACATTGTTCGTACGAGACCGACTTCTTGCAAGGGTTGAAGCGCAAAAATAAGAAATTCGGCCCATGTAGGGCCATCGTTCGACAAGAGGCGTATATAGACAAATCTTTGTTTAGGGTGATATGATTGCTCTGAACAATTAAATACGAAAGCGAATTAGGTGCTGGACGGGGCATGCCCCTCCGGCTTAAAAGGGAAGCCGGTGCAAAACCGGCACGGACCCGCCACTGTAAGGAGCGCCGATGATCATCGGTTTATTATCCGGTACGAATGCCACTGGGACGACAGTTGTCGCTGTCCTGGGAAGGCGCCGGACGAAGCTCTAAGTCAGGAGACCTGCCTCGTTCCATGACACTGTTAACCTACGCGGATTTAGGGAGGTGTTAGAGATCGGCTTACCTTATATAAAGCGCGGAATTCAGTCCGGACGCTTATTATCACTCAAGGGTACGGGCTGCAAAAGCATTTCTAACACTATTTGTTGGAGATGCTTTTTTTATTGTTTAGGAATGGTGCGCCAACCGGAAACGACGAATACCGGCATGAAGAAATAAAGAAACGACTGGCGGAGGGCTTGCTCAATTTTTAGGCAATGCGCAGCCGCAGCGGGAATAGAGTTTAGGAAGGAAAGGATGTGCAAGCATGGCGGGCAAACTGCTTATTATCGGATTCGGGCCGGGCAGCTTCGAGCATATTACGAAACGGGCTCGGGAAGCGATTGAAGAAAGCGAAGTGATTATCGGATACAACACGTACGTCGATTTGATCCGCGGTTTGCTGACGGACCAGGAAATCGTCCGGACGGGGATGACGGAGGAGGTCAGCCGGGCCCAGGAAGCGGTGCGGCAGGCGGAAGCCGGCAAGAAGGTAGCGGTGATCTCCAGCGGCGACGCAGGCGTGTACGGGATGGCGGGACTGGTATACGAAGTGTTGATGGAAAAAGGCTGGAGCCGCAGCGGCGGCGTCGAAGTCGAGATCATTCCCGGCATTTCGGCTATCAACTCCTCGGCTTCGCTGCTCGGGGCACCGGTCATGCATGATGCTTGCACGATCAGTCTAAGCGACCATCTGACTCCATGGGAGCTGATTGCCAGGCGCGTCGAGGCGGCGGCTCAAGCGGACTTCGTCATTGCGCTGTACAATCCGCGCAGCGGCAGAAGGACGCGGCAGATCGTGGAGACGCAGCGCATTCTGCTTAAATACCGGTCACCGGAAACGCCGGTCGGCATCGTGAAGAGCGCCTATCGGGACCGCCAGCACGTCGTGCTGACGAATTTGCGCGATATGCTGGATCACGATATCGGCATGCTGACGACGGTGATCATCGGCAACGCGTCGACAACGGTGTACGACGGCTTGATGATTACGCCGCGCGGCTACCAGCGCAAGTATACGCTGAACGCGGACGTTCAGCCTCTGAAGCCTCACCAGCGGCTGAAGGAGGAGGCGGAGCCGTGGGCGCTGCGGCAGTGGGATGAGCCGTCGGGAAGCGACTCCGACGACGAAGATTGGGACTGGGATGAGCCGGGCGAGTCCGATTGGGACGAGGAGGATGCCGGCGCCGGCGCCAGTGCTGCCGCGACAGCGGTGAGCGCGGAGCGAGCAGGCGAGCGCTCCGTCGGAGGCAGCGTGAGCGTCGCGGAAGCGAGCGCAGGCGGAGCGGCGACAGCGGTGAGTGCGGGACGGGCGAGCGAGCGCCCCGGCGGAGGCAGCGTGAGCGTCGCGGAAGCGGGAGCAGGCGGAGCGGTGACAGCGGTGAGCGCGGGACGGGCGAGCGAGCGCCCGGGCGGAGGCAGCGTGAGCGTCGCGGAAGCGAGCGCAGGCGGAGCGGCGACAGCGGTGAGCGCGGAGCGAGCAGGCGAGCGCCCGGGCGGAGGCAGCGTGAGCGTCGCGGAAGCGAGCGCAGGCGCAGCGGCGACAGCGGTGAGCGCGGAGCGAGCGGGCGAGCGCCCGGGCGGAGGCAGCGTGAGCGTCGCGGAAGCGTCGCCGCTGCAGCTGGCGATGCAGGCGCTGCAGCTTGTCGACCGCAGCCGCGGCATAGAGACGGCGGCCGACAGCTTGCCGGCCGGAGCCGGATTGTTCCGCCAGCAGTCGATATTCGAGTTGGCGGTAAGTCCCGGCGTAGCGGAGAAGCGATTCACTGCGAAGCAGATGATCACGCTGGCCGATGTGGTCGGCGAGAAGGGCTCGATGGAATATACTCCGCATCATCAACTGATCGTGCGGGTGCCGACCGACAATCCGGATGAAATTACATCCCGGCTGCGCGCGGAAGGTTTTCTGCTTGCTCCGATCGGCGATGTGGCGCAGCTCAAGGCCTGCGACTTCTGCAACGGCGACAAGGGAGATGCCATTCCTTACGCCGAAGAGCTGCAGCGCAAGCTCGGCGGCCTCAATGTACCGAAGGAGCTGCGGATTGGTCTTAACGGCTGCGGTATGGCCTGCTACGGAGCGGTGCAGGAGGACATCGGCATCGTATACCGCAAGCAGAAGTTCGATTTGTTCCTCGGCGGCAAGACGGTCGGGCGTAACGCTCATCCGGGGCAGCCGGTAGCCGAGGGCATCGAGCCCGATCAATTAGTAGAAACGATAGAACGAATCGTGCAGCGCTATATTTCGGAAGGTCATCCGAATGAGCGGTTTCATAAATTTTTCAAACGGGTCAAGGAATTAGAAGGTTATCGTCACCAAGAACTTCCCGTTTTCCAAATTGAGAACGCGGTGTGTGGGGATTAACGTTACGTGACGGATATGGGAGGGGTTACTGATCATGAATGCTGTACTATTTGTAGGGCACGGCAGCAAGGATGCGGAAGGCA
This sequence comes from Paenibacillus doosanensis, assembly GCF_025060755.1. GTDB lineage: Bacteria > Bacillota > Bacilli > Paenibacillales > NBRC-103111 > Paenibacillus_S > Paenibacillus_S doosanensis. The sequence continues at coordinate 54,900 of NZ_JANYUY010000049.1, read as the reverse complement.
ACGAAGAGGTGCGGGAATTTGTCCGCACGATAGCAGGAGAGATGGATCAGCAACTGGTGGAAACCTGCTTTCTGGAATTCGAATCGCCTACGATCGCTCAAGGCATTGAGCGCTGCGTGCGTCAGGGAGCTTCGCAAATCGCGATTGTTCCTATTACGTTATTTTCGGCGGGGCACGCCAAAATTCATATTCCGGCCGCGATCGATGAAGCCAAGCTTCGCTACCCTTCCGTACAATTTACATACGGACGGCCTATCGGAGTGCATGAACAAGTGCTTGATATTCTCGCATCCCGTCTGGAATCCGCCGGGGCCGCTGCGGGGCTTGAACTGACCGGGAGCCCGGAGCTGGAACCTGAGCTTGAACATACGGCAGTGCTCGTCGTAGGCCGGGGAAGCAGCGATGCCGATGCGAACAGCGATCTGTTCAAAATTTCACGTTTATTTTGGGAAAAGCTCAAGGTCAAATGGGTGGAGACGGCGTTTATCGGAGTGACCGCCCCGTTGGTCGACGAAGGAATCGAGCGATGTCTGAAGCTTGGCGCGCGCAGAGTGGTCATCCTGCCGTATTTCTTGTTTACAGGCGTGTTGATCAAGCGGATGGAAGCGATGCTCACCCAATTTTCGGAGAAGTATCCGGGGCATCAGTTTATGCTGGCCGACTATTTCGGCTTTCATCCGAATTTGCGTCATATTTTGCGCGAGCGGGCTTTGGAAGCGGTCCAGGGCGAGACAAAGATGAACTGCGACATGTGCCAATACCGATTGGCGGCGATGGAGCATATCGATCATCATCACCATCACGACCACGATCATGATCACCATCATCACGATCACCATCATAGTCACGAACATGAGCATGATCACCATCATGAGCATGGACATGACCACGACCATCATCATGGACATAATCATGAGCATGGGCACGATCACCATCATGGTCACGAGCATGAGCACGGGCACGATCACCATCATGGTCACGAGCATGAGCATGACTACGATCATCATCATGAACATGAGCATGATCATCACGAACACGAGCGTGAGCATGACCAAGGACACAGTCATGAATCTGCGCATGATCATGATCACGCGCTTGCCCGCGGGCGCAGCGAAGGTCATTGATCGCGAACGTGGGGAGAAGGCCATGACGGAGCGAGAGGCAAGGCTGCAACCCGCAAGTCATAAGCCGTAAGACGGCAATATCCCGGAAGTCCGGCGAGCGCTAGAGGGGGCCCCGGGGCAGTCCGGCAAGCAAAGGCGGCTTCGCTTTACAGCCGCCTTTGCCCGGATTTTTCACAAGATAGAGGAGGCAGTTACGATGATATTAGTGATGGCTGGAACGAGCGACGCCCGCGAGCTGGCGCTTCGCATCCATCAGTCCGGTTACACGCTGCTTACGACGGTGGTTACGGATAGCGCGGCCAAGTCGATGGAGGAGGCCGGACTCCCGGTCATGACCGGACGTCTGACCGCCGAGGCGCTGGTTGCTCTGGCGCGGGAACGCGGCATACGCGCGCTTGTCGATGCGACGCATCCGTTTGCGGAAGAGGCGTCGAAGAATGCTATTGCGGCAGCCCGGGAAGCAGGGGTGCCGTATATTCGTTATGAGCGGGACCGGATCGCTATCGACCAGCACCCGCTCATTACGTTTGCTGACGACTATGAGCAGGCGGCTGAGCTGGCCGCTCAGCGCAAGGGCGTCGTGATGCTGACGACCGGCAGCAAGACGCTGCCTATTTTCGCCAAGCGGCTCCTAGGCTTGCCGGATACGACGCTGGTGGCGCGGATGCTGCCGCGCAGAGACAATATGGAGAAATGCGAAGAGCTCGGTCTTGAGCAAAAAAACATCGTTGCGATGCAGGGGCCTTTTTCCAGGGAGCTGAATAAGGCGCTGTACGAGCATTATAAAGTGACGCTGATGATTACCAAGGAAAGCGGCAAGGTCGGAGCTGTCGACGAGAAGCTGGAATCGGCGCTGGAGCTGGGAATTGAAACGATCGTCATCGGGCGGCCGAGCATCGAGTACGGCACGCATTACGGCGATTTTGACGGCGTGATCGGCAAATTAAACGAACTTTTGCAGGAGGCGTGATCGATGGATTTTAAAACGGAATTTAAACCGCTCACAGTACAGCCGCAGGAAATAGAAGAACAAAGCTTTCGCATGATCACTGAGGAATTGGGCGAGCATCCTTATACCGATGAGCAGTATTCGGTCGTGCAGCGGGTCATTCATGCTTCCGCAGACTTTGAACTCGGACGAAGCATGCTGTTTCACAAAGATGCGGTGCAAGCCGGCATCCAGGCGATCCGTGCGGGCAAAACGATCGTGGCCGACGTGCAAATGGTGCAGGTAGGCATCAGCAAGCCGCGCATCGCGAAGTTCGGCGGCGACGTGAAGGTATACATATCGGACCCGGACGTTATGGAGGAGGCGAAGCGCCTTAATACGACGCGCGCCATCATCTCGATCCGCAAGGCGATCCGCGAGGCGGACGGCGGCATCTTCGCGATCGGCAATGCGCCGACGGCGCTGCTGGAGCTGATTCGATTGGTGAAGGAAGGCGAGGCGAAGCCGGGGCTGGTGATCGGGGTGCCGGTCGGGTTCGTGTCGGCGGCCGAATCGAAGGAGGAGCTTGCGAAGCTCGATATTCCGTTCATTACGAATGTCGGACGCAAAGGCGGAAGCCCTGTCGCGGTAGCCTCGGTCAACGCGATTTCGCTCATGGCGGAGCGCCTCGGTTAAGGGGCGCCAGGACCCATGGCTACGATGAAGGGTAACGGCAGCGATAATCAGGAAGCGAAACCGCTTCGGTATGGTTATACGACAGGCTCCTGCGCGACGGCGACGGCAAAGGCGGCGCTCACCGCTTTAATTCTGCAGGAAACGCAGCTCGAATCGACGATCAGGCTGCCGATCGGGCAGGACGTTACGTTCATGATGGTGCGCTGCGAATATTCGGACGAGCACGCCGAAGCCGAGGTGATCAAGGACGGCGGAGACGACCCCGACGCGACGCACGGAGCGAGAATTTACGCCACCGTCACCTGGCGCCAGGAGCCGGGCATCGAGCTGGACGGCGGTATCGGCGTAGGCCGGGTCACCAAGCCCGGGCTGCCGGTTCCCGTCGGCGAAGCGGCGATCAATCCGGTGCCGCGCAAAATGATTCGCGATGCCGTAGCGGAAGTGCTCAATCAATACGAGATTCATCGCGGCGTGAAAGTCGTCATTTCCGTGCCGGACGGCGAGGAAATCGCCAAGAAGACGCTGAACGGCCGTCTCGGCATTATCGGCGGCATCTCGATCCTCGGCACGCGGGGCATTGTGGTGCCTTTCTCCACGGCGGCTTACAAGGCCAGCGTGGCCCAAGCCATCCGCGTCGCAGTGAAGTGCGGGTGCAAGCAGGCGGTGCTGTCGACCGGCGGGCGCAGCGAGAAGTACGGGATGGACATGTACCCGGAGCTTCAGGAAGAAGCGTTCATCGAAATGGGCGATTTCGTCGGCTTTGCGCTGACCCAGTGCAAACGGCAGGGCATCGAGAAGGTGACGCTGGTCGGGATGATGGGCAAATTTTCCAAGGTTGCCCAAGGGGTAATGATGGTGCATTCCAAAAGCACGCCTGTCGATTTCGGCTTTCTCGCTCGGGTGGCGGAGGAATCGGGAGCGACGGCGGAACAGATTGCGACCGTGCGCGAGGCCAATACGGCGGCGCTTGTCGGGGATTTGATGCTCGAATGGGGCTATGCAGGCTTCTTCGAGCGGTTAAGCTTCTACTGCTGCCAATCCGGTATGAACGAAGTGCAGGGCGGCATGGAAGTGGAGACGGTCATTATTTCCATGAAGGGCCAGCTGCTGGGCAAAGCGAGCTTGCCCCCGGGCGGCGCGTAAGATCGATGGGGATTTTTTTTTGAAACACGGAGAAAAAGAGGCCGAAGAATCGGTTGAGAGCTGGAACAGCGAGTGGAAACCTCTATCGACCGCAGGCCACGGCTAAATTCGCAACGGACACAGCGGCCGTTATATCGACGCTATCAGCCCATTTGGATTTCTAACGGACACAGATGCAGCTATTTGCTGACAAAGCCGCCTTAGAATGCAAATTGGAGCTATGTAAGCGCCATGGTGACCGTTACGTTTAAAAAGCATCTGTTTGCGACGAATTAAGCTCCCCCATGTCCATTAAAATCTAGAAACGATTCGAAGCTCGGTTCCGGCGGCTGCATGGAAGGGGCGATTTTGGATAATTATTCGTGAATTTCAATCCGTCGGACACGTTTTTAGAAGTGCGGCGAAACAAGGAGGGGAACTGAAGTGATGAAACCGAAAGTGATCGGCATCGGCGACAACGGGCAGGAAGGGCTGCTTCCGCAATATGCGAAGTGGGTCTGCGAAAGCGACGTGCTGGTCGGCGGCGAGCGGCAGCTGCAGTTTTTTCCCGATTATATGGGGCGTACAATCGTGATTAAAGGCGGTCTGTCCGAGCTTGCGGCCAAGCTGAAGGCCGAAGCGGAGCAAGGACGGAGCGTCGTCGTGCTGGCGTCGGGAGACCCGCTCTTTTACGGCATCGGAGGATATTTGTCCTCGAAGCTGGATGTAGAGGTGTACCCGAGCCCGAGCTCCGTCCAGGTGGCGTTCGCGCGGATGGGCCAAAGCTGGCAGGATGCATACATAACCAGCGTGCACGGGCGCAGCATCATAGGATTGGCGCAGCGCATCGACGGCAAGCCGAAGGTCGCGCTGCTGACCGACGAAACGAATCATCCGGGCGCGATCGCCCGCTATTTGCTATCGTTCGGGATGACGGAATATCGCGCGTTTGTCGCCGAGAATTTGGACGGTGAGGGCGAGCGGACCGGCTGGTACGACCTCACGGAGCTGGCGGAGCAGCAGTTTTCGCCGCTGAACGTGCTGATTTTGTCGGCAGCAGGCGGGAAGGGCCCGGGCACCAGAGATGCGATCGGCATCGAGGACGACAGATTCATCCAGCGCAAGCCGGATAAAGGGCTGATTACGAAAAAAGAAATCCGCGTGCTGAGCTTGGCGCAGCTGCAGCTGCAGGAAGACAGCGTCGTCTGGGACATCGGCACCTGCACCGGATCGGTCGCCATCGAAGCGGCCAAGATCGCCCGTTACGGACAAGTGTATGCGATTGAGAAAAACGAAGCGGATTTGCAAAATTGTATCGACAATATGCATCGTTTCCGCACCGACATTACGGCCGTTCAAGGCAGAGCTCCGCAGGGGCTCGAAGCGTTCCCCGATCCGGACGCCGTCTTCATCGGCGGCAGCGGCGGCGAGATGAAGGAGCTGCTGCACGCATGCTGCACACGGTTGAAGCCGGGCGGGCGGATCGTGCTGAACGCGGCGACGATCGAAAATTTGTATGAAGCGAATAAGGCGTTCGCCGAGGAAGGCTTCGCCACGAGCATCACGCTGGCGCAAATCGCGCGCAGCAAGCCGATTCTCGATTTGACGAGGTTCGAGGGGCTGAACCCGATCTATATTATTACGGCCAAGCATAAGGAGCCCGGCGGGGCGGAGGAAAGAGAGGCGAATGCGGGTGAGTAAGCTAGGCGTATTATACGGCCTTGGCGTAGGCCCGGGAGATCCGGAGCTGATTACGGTCAAGGCGTTTCGGATTTTGAAGGAATCGCCGGTTATTGCATATCCGCGCAAAAAAATGGGAGCCAAAAGCTATGCGCTCACCATCACCGAGCTGTATGTGAACACCGAGGAGAAGACGATGATCGGACTGACCTTCCCGATGACGCGGGACCGCGAGGCGCTGGAGATGCAGTGGAGCCGCACGGTAAGCGCCGTATGGGAGCATCTGGAGCAGGGCAAGGACGTGGCGTTCGTCACGGAGGGCGATCCGATGATATACAGCACGTTCATTCATTTGATGCGCCTCATGAAGGAGCGCCATCCGGAGGTCGAGATTCGTTCGATCCCCGGAATTTCATCGGTCAATGCTTCGGCGTCCCGGCTTGGCATTCCGCTTGCCGACGGCGACGAGCAGATCGCCATTGTGCCAGCGACGGACGATTACGACAAGATGCGCACCGCTATCGAAAACCATGACTGCGTCGTATTCATCAAAGTCGCGAAGGTCATCGATCTGATGATTCATGTGCTGCGCGATCTGGGGCTAACGGACAAAGCGGCCGTGCTTACGAAGGTGACCTCCTCCGAGGAAATGATTTGGACGAACATTGTCGAGCTGCAGGGCAAAGGGCTTGAATACTTGACATTAATGGTGGTGAAAAAATAGTGAAAATTTATATTATCGGAGCAGGTCCGGGCGATCCCGATCTCATTACGGTCAAAGGACTGCGCATTTTACAGGAGGCGGACGTCGTCCTGTACACCGATTCGCTGGTCAATGAGGAATTGATCGCCAGGGCGAAGCCGGAGGCCGAGGTGCTGAAGAGCGCCGGCATGGATCTGGAGGAGATGGTCGCCGTCATGGTTGACCGGGTGAAGCAGGGCAAGCTTGTGGCGCGTGTGCATACCGGCGATCCGGCGGTGTTCGGCGCGATCATGGAGCAGGTGGCGCTGCTGAAGAAGGAAGGCGTCGGCTACGAGGTCATCCCCGGCGTCAGCTCGGTGTTCGCATCCGCGGCCGCTCTCGGCGCGGAGCTGACGATACCGGAGCTGACCCAGACGCTGATCCTGACGCGCGCCGAAGGCCGCACGCCGGTGCCGGAGCTGGAGAAGCTGAAGGATTTGGCGGCGCATCACTGCACGATCGCCTTGTTTCTGAGCGCGACGCTGACGAAGAAGGTGGTCAAGGAGCTGACCGAGGCGGGCTGGAGCGAGGACACGCCGGTAGCCGTCGTGCAGCGGGCGACTTGGCCCGATCAGATTATCGTGCGCACGACGCTCGGGAATCTCGATCAGGATATGCACAAAAACGGAATTCGCTCTCATGCGATGATTTTGGCCGGATGGGCGCTGGACCCGAATATTCACGAGAATGACGAATACCGCTCGAAGCTGTACGACAAGGAGTTCACCCACCGCTTCCGCAAAGGGGTGAAAGCATGATCGTTCTGCAAGAAGGGGAGATTCCTGCGATCGCGCAGCGCGGCGATTATGCGATCGTCGCCATTACGAAGCACGGCGTCGAGATGGCGCGCAAGCTGCATGGCAGCTTCAGCCATGCCGATCTGTATTATATGTCGAAGTTCGAGCGCGGCGACGAGGAAGCGCGCGGCATTCAATTGTTCGAGGGCAGCGTCCGGCTGTTGTTTCCCGCTTTGTTTCCCGCGTATAAAGGCCTTATTATTATCATTTCGCTGGGCGCGGTCATTCGGATGATCGCACCGCTGCTGCAGGATAAGAAGAAAGACCCCGGCATCGTCGTCACCGACGATAAAGGGGAGAACGTCATCAGCGTGCTTTCCGGCCATTTGGGCGGCGCGAACGAGCTGACCCGCGAGGTGGCGGCGGCGATGGGGGCCAGACCCATCATTACGACGGCCTCCGACGTGCAGGGCACCATCGCGGTCGATCTGTTCGGCCGCCGGTTCGGCTGGGAGTGGGAGTCGGCGGATAAGCTGACGCCGGTCAGCGCTTCGGTCGTCAACGAGGAGCGGGTCGCGGTCGTTCAGGAGTCGGGCGAATCCGGCTGGTGGCTGTACGACACGCCGCTGCCGCCGAATATCCGCACGTACGTTGCGGTGCGCGAAGCGCTGGCGGCCGGACCTCAGGCCGCGCTGGTTGTCACTCATCGCCTGCTGGAGCCGGAGGAGCAGGCGATTCTGGACAACGGCGTGCTGTACCGGCCGAAGGTCATTACGCTCGGCATCGGCTGCAACCGCGGCACGTCCGCCGAGGAGATCGAGGCGGTTATAACGGAGACGCTTGCCGAGCTGAAGTTTTCGGTGCGCAGCGTCAAGGCCGTGTGCACCATCGATTTGAAGAAGGACGAGGAGGGGCTGCTCGCCGTCGTGCAAAAGCATGGCTGGGCGTTCGTCACCTATACGCCCGAGCAGTTGAACTCGGTGGCTATCGAGGACCCTTCGGACACCGTGTACAAATTCACCGGCGCCTACGGCGTCAGCGAACCGGCGGCCAAGCTGCATACGGGCGCCGAGAAGCTCGCGCTCGTGAAGAAAAAGTCCGGCAACGTGACGATTTCCGTCGGCGTCGCTTCATTCGCGCAGGAAGGGCGGGCGGAAGCCAATGTCCTACAGCGTTAATTCCGGCGCAGGCGTCGCGCACGGCGCTCGCAAAATCGTCATTGCCGGCACCGGCAGCGGCGTCGGCAAGACGACGATGACGATCGGCCTGATGGCTGCGCTTAAGCGGCTCGGCCGCGAGGTGCAGGGCTTCAAATGCGGGCCGGATTATATCGACCCGACTTATCATACGGCCGTCACCGGCCGTATCTCTCGCAACCTCGACAGCTACATGCTGTCTCACGATACGGTGAAGGACATCTATAACCGGGCGAGCGGCGATGCCGACATCTCCGTCATCGAAGGCGTCATGGGCTTCTATGACGGCAAAAATCCGAAAACGAACGAAGGCAGCACCGCGGAGATCAGCATGCTCCTCGAAGCGCCGGTGCTTCTGGTCGTGAACTGCCAGAGCATGGCGCGCAGCGCCGCCGCGATCGTCCGCGGGTTCCAGATGCTGGAGCCTGCGGTCAACATCGTCGGCGTCATCGCCAACAAGGTCGGCAGCGACGGCCATTACAAGCTCGTCCGCGAGGCGATCGAGCAGGAATGCGGCATTCCCGTTGTCGGCTATATGAAACGGGAGGATCGGATCGAGATGCCGGAGCGTCATCTCGGCTTGGTGCCTTCGATCGAACGGGGCGAGCTCCGTCCGTTCTTCGACAAGCTGGCCGAGCTGGTTGCCGCTACGGTGGACGTGGAGAAGATTTGGGAGCTGGCCGCATCGCCGGAAGCCGAATCCGAACCCGAACCCGAACCCAAGAAGCCTGCGGCCGCCCCGTCCGTCTTCCTCCCGCGTGAGGATGCGCCTCGGCCGAGAGTTCGCATCGCGGTGGCGAAGGACGCTGCGTTCAATTTCTATTATCAGGAGAATTTCGAGCTTCTCCATGCGTACGGCGCGGACTGCGTCTTCTTCTCGCCGCTGGCCGGAGAATCGCTGCCTGCGGGTGTTCACGGGCTGTATCTCGGCGGCGGCTTCCCCGAAGAGTTCGCCGACGTTCTGTCGGCCCGGGAAGCGGTCCGGCAGTCGATCCGCGAAGCGATCGAGCGCGGCTTGCCGACGCTCGCCGAATGCGGCGGCTTCATGTATTTGACCGAAGCGATCGAGACGACGGACGGGACGAGATATCCGATGGCCGGTCTCATTCCCGGCGCGGTCAAGATGCAGAAGAAGCTCGCTGCGCTCGGTTACAGGGAAATTACGGGTACGGAAGCCAACTTCTTGCTGGGATCTTCGGGCAAGGCGAAGGGCCATGAGTTTCACTATTCGACGTTCCAGCCGCATCCTGACGCCGTTATCCGCCATGCTTACGAGACGAAAGGCTTGCGCGGTATCAAACAGGAAGGCTATCTGAATGAAGCTGGCACGCTGGTTGCCGGATATACCCATATCCATTTCGCCTCCGAGCCGCTCCTCGCGGAGCGGTGGGTCGAAGCATGCGTACAATACCGAACGAAAGGGGAATAAACGATATGTCCATTATGAATGTGCTGCAGCAGCGCCGCGCGGTGCGCAACGTGAAGCCTGTGGAGGTGGAGGAGGAAAAAATCCACGCTCTGCTCGCCGCCGCCACGCTGGCTCCCAACGACCGGCTGCGCGAGCCGTGGCATTTCTACGTCATTCGCGGCGAAGCCAAAGCGCGCTACGAAGCGCTAGCCCTGTCTTATCTGGAGGAGCGGTTCCCGACCAAGCCGAACTTGGTGCAGGAATCGCTGAAGGTGCTGACGGCCACTCCGCTGGTGATTGTAGTCACCGCCGACGTCATTCCGGGCGACGCGGCATCGTCCAAGGACAATGAATATGCGACCGCCTGCGCGATCCATTCGATGTGGCTTGCGGCGACGGAGCTCGGACTAGGCTTCGTCTGGCGCACGCGCGGCATCGGTTTGGTGCATGACGAGCGGATGCACGCCTTCATCGGCTCTCCCGAGAACAAGAAGGTAGTCGGCACGCTGTTTATCGGCTATCCGGTTGAAGTAGCGGCTCCGACGGCCCGCACGCCGCATAGCGATAAAACGACCTGGCTGTAATGAACGAAGCCTCCGGCGCCGCTTTTCGAAGCGCGAGCGCCGGAGGCTTCTTTTCTGCCGCGGTAGCGTATTTCGATCAGTGATCCGGAAGAATCCAAAGATCGCCGTTCCAGCTGTGGATGCGGTACCAGCGCTGACCCTGCTCATCGTCCCACTGCTGAAAGGCTTCGATCTTTTGCGGAGAAAGGGAGCCGAAGATCGGATGGTCCATCGCCGGGAACAAATGGATCAGCGTGTCCTTGCTTAACTGAATCGTGTCGCTGCTCGGCTTGGCCGAAGCCGGCTGCGCATAGCGGAGATCGATCCAAAATTCGGCGCCTTCGGCGTCGCGGACATGATACTCCCCGTTAACGGTCTTCTCCAAAGCGTATACCGTCTGCGGCGGGATCATGACGGCCTCCGAAGGCCGCTGCAGGCGATGCGCGGTATCGGAATCCTCCATACGCAATGTCTCCGTCGGCAAAACCATGTCCCGGCCGATGATTTCCATATCCAGCAAAATGCGGTTAGGTCTTACAAGCCACATGTCGCCCAGCCAGGATGTCTCGATCCGGTACGCATTGCTGCCTCCGGGCGTTTGGAACATCGCATTGCAGTGGACGGTCTGCGGAGCCAGCACGACATCGGTTTGCGCGGATTGCACCGGCTCCGTATATAAGGCCGCGGACCAAATCAGCGCGATATTCGTATCCGCCGGGACGATCCGGCCGATTCGGTCGTAATCGATATGCATCCACATGTCGCCGAGCCAGGTGGTCGAGATGCGAATCCAGCGTTTGCCTTGCTCGCCCGGCGGCGGGGCGAGGTACCATTCTTGTTCCGCTTCGACCGTTTGGACGTCCTGCGGCGAGAGCACGGCCCAGGGCTCATCGCTATCGTCCGGCTCCGGGTAGAGCGGGGTGTCCTCCAATAAGGTGATGACCGGCGGCAGCTCAGGGGGGCTGAACTTATGGGCCAGCGCAGGCAGAGCTATCGCTTCTGCGGGCGGTCCGGCCGGGACGAGAAGCGGCGAAGCGCACAGCAATACGGCGAACATGAAGCGGATGAATCGGCGGGCATGCCGGTTAGTTCGGAATTTCATGGTCTGACAGCCTCCTTATTACCAGTAAATGGATCGTGATGATAGTTAGACGCCGTATCTCATCAAAAGGTTTCTTGCTTCGGACGATTCGCCGGCAGTCCGCTCTTTTTCCGCAGCAGCGCTGGAATGATAGAGACACGAAACGATCCTTTTCGTCATAGTATATGGTACAATCGATAGAAGATTAGTAGAAAGCGGTGGGTCTTATGAAAGGGGTTGATCTCTTATGCTGATTTCCGAACTTCACGCGGACCGATTGTCAAGAGACGACCTGACCCGGCTGTTATTTGCGGATAGCCCGCTAAAGGAAGAGCGCGGGGAGTGCATCTTTGTATTCGGCAGCGGCGGCAGCCTGGCCGAGGAACGGGTCAAAAAAGCAGTGCAGCTGTACCATGCGGGCAAGGCTTCGTTAATTCTTTTTTCCGGGGGGACCCGGTGGGGGCAGCGGAGCGTGCCGGAGTCTCTGATCATGCGGGAACAGGCGATGCAGTGGGGCGTTCCGGCAGAGGCGATTTTGGTAGAGATGGAGTCCAACCATACGAAGGAAAATGTGCTTGCCTCCATGCTGGTCTTGGATCGAAAACTCGGTTTGAACCGAATCGGCCGGCTGCTTGTCGTCAGCGCCCCGTGGCATATGAGAAGATGTCTCTTGACGCTGCGCACCTACATGCCGGGTTGGATCGACTATGCGTTATGCCCGGATGACCGCTCCTGCGGGCAGTCTTATAACTGGTGGCTGTGTCCGGGAGAAGAGAAGAAGGTGTACCGTGAAGCGGAGGCGTTAATCCATTACGTGAGGGAAGGGCATATAGCCGACGATCTTTTCTAACCGGCGCGGATTCCGTACGCCGCCGCATTTTATGCGGGATTTCTAAAGAGTAAAGCGAATGGGGGAACGACGAGGAATGACCGTACTGTCGATATTGCTTGTGCTTTGCAGTCTGGTGATGCTGTGGAAGCCTGTATGGGTGTGGAATGCGGTGGAGAGCTGGAAATCGGAGGATGGCGCGGAGCCTTCGGACCTGTACATTTGGTCGGTTCGTTTCGGAGGCGTTATGTGTTTTCTGGCCGGGTGCGGAGGTATTGTCGCCGGGATGCTGTAGTTTAACGCTAAGGTCTTTTAATGGATAAGCCGACGCAGGGCTACAGCGACGCGTCCAGCACGTATCGAAACAGCAGAGACAAAAGTTTTCGCATGGATTTAATGCCCATTTTGTTCATGGCGTTAGCAAGATGAATTTTGACCGTTTTTTCGCTTATCGTGCAATGTTCGGCAATTTCCCGATTGGAAAATCCGAATGCGGCGATCAGCGTCACCATTTCCGATTCCCGCTTCGTAAGCGCATACCGATTGGCCAATGTCTCCATAGCGATCTCCACCCTTTGAATCGGCAAATCATGTATGCTCTCATAGTCTGAACCGCAAAGTTCAAGCATCTTTTTGATGTTTTCGCCGCGACTACCGTCTTCCAACTATATTTCCCTCCTATTCAAGCTTTCGTTCCAGCAGCAATGTAATGAGCAAATATTGACTTGATAAAAAAAGAACACAACCTAATACGTTCCATAAAATTAGAAACATTGTACATGTCTCCCTTGAAATTTTTATTTTCATATGAAACTAAAAACATATTATGGTCATCTTTTTTATCCGCGTAACCTGCTGCAATCGATGAATCGGGCTAATTTCATTATAGATATGTCCAATGGCCTATACTAGATGAAGAAATTCACTAGATGAGGGGAAAAACGGAGAGATTTCGACATTTTCCTTCAATTTATATGACCTAAGTCACATTTGTGGTAAAATATATGTAATTTATGACTGATGAGAGGCCTATAACCATGGATTTGCAGTTGGTCAGAAGAATGAAATTCATAACGACCGTTATCGTCATGGGAGCAACGATCTGCTTAATGCTCCATACGGCTCATCTTTCTATTGGGCTCTTGTCGCTTTTGGGCGTATATATAGCGATCGTCCTGATCCGAGATTACTTCTTGAACATCCAGCTGCATCGTAGAAGCGGTTTTTGGTTTTTGTGCGTTCAGTTGGCGCTTGCCCTTGTCATATGCATCAAGTCGGAAAGCTTTTTCGGGCAAATCTATTTGCTGGTTCTCATAGGCGAATTTACGTTTCACCAATCGAGGAATCATTCGATTATGTTCACGGCGGCGACCTATATCAGTATTTTCATAGGCGTAGTGATATATCGCGACTTCCCGACTTTTGAACAAATCTATCTGCTTATTCCCAGAGTCGTCGATTATGTTGCCATATTCGGGGTAAGCCTGTTGGCGAGAATCGCTTTTCATCAAAAGAATCAGTTGGCCAAAGACAACGAACAGCTGCGGCTGGCCTCGATTGAACTGGAGCGCAAAGCCAAGCTGCAGGAGCGGACGAGAATATCCCGGGAAATCCACGATTCGGTAGGACATACGCTGACGGCGGCATTAACCGGATTACAGACAGCCTCCCATGCCATGAAAAAGCAGCGATACGCTATTGCGGAAGAAATGCTGGGCCGGTCTATGGATAACATATCCAGAGGCTTGGCTGACGTGCGAAGCTCGGTTCACCTGCTGCGCGACAATTTCCCCGATCACACGTTCATTCCCGAGCTGATCCGGCTGATTGAAGAGACCGTCACGCAAACCGGCGTGAAGATCGAATACGACATAGACGGGGCGATGCCGGATCTTACGCCAATGATCGAGCTGACGGTTTACCGCGCGCTGCAAGAAGGATTAACCAACGGCATCCGCCACGGTTCGAGCACGTATTTTCACTTTTCGTTATCGTACGACGGCGTAATGATACGGTTTGTATTGTCCGATAACGGCGATTCGCCGATCGCGATTGTTCACGGGTACGGTCTGAGCGCCATGAAGGGACGGGTTCAGGATGCCGGAGGGGAGCTTTCGGTGGCAGCCGAGGGGGCGGCCGGCGGAGTCACGCTGCAAATTACAATCCCTTTCAGCGCAAATCATCGGGAGGAGTGAACGGAATGTCACAAGCGACCATTATTATAGCGGACGATCAGCCCTTAATTCGCGACGGTTTGGCGGCTATTCTCGGCATGGAGGATGAATACAAGGTCGTAGCTAGGACCGTAGACGGGCTGAGCACGATGGAGCAGGTTGAATTGCATCGCCCTCAGCTCGTGCTGATGGACATCCATATGCCGAAGCTGGACGGTCTGGAAGCGACCAAACGAATCAAAGCGGAATATCCCGACACCAAGGTTTTAATTTTGACCACCTTCGAGGATGAGCAGTACATTATGGAAGCTATTCGCTACGGCGCCAGCGGTTATTTAGTTAAAGGGGTCGAGACGCAAACCATTATTTCCACCGTGCAAGACTGCCTGGACGGAAGAATGACCTATCCCCTCAGTATTCAAAAGCGTCTTGTACAAGCTCTTCAGTCCTCGGAGCAGCGAGAGAAGCCGAAGGCCGAGGAAAGCGGCGCCGGCATTCCTTCCGCTGCAGACCGGCAGCATGACGATAAGCCGCATAGTTTAACCGTTCAGGAACGCAACATCGTCAGAGAATTAAAAAAAGGCAAGTCGAATCAAGCCATCGCCTCCGAATTATTCCTGACGACCGGCACGGTCAAAAATTATTTGAGCGTCATTTATAAAAAGCTGAACGTCGCCGGACGTTCCGAAGCGATCGCCTATCTGCATAAACATGATCTATAGCGGATCGCGCCGCTTGACGCGCATTTCATCCGCTTGTCAGTAACGTCCTCTGCTGCAATGACCAACAATGCCGAAGCTGCATTCTCCCTCCGGCACCGCTTTACAATTCCCATTCCTTCGCCATAACTCGATTTTCTCCGCGGCCGTTGTGCCGGTATAAAAGCAATCGGGAAGAAACGCGCTTTCATGTTCTGTGGTATGATCGCTGTATCAAATGAACGAGAAAGGTGTGCAAAATATGAATGTCTCTATTTCCAAAGGCCGATTGTGGACGGCGCGAGTCATGAGCGGATTAGTCATTTTGTTTATGCTGTTCGACGGCGTATCGAAGCTGTTTAAGCCCGCCCCGGTTGTGGAAGGCACGGTTTCACTCGGTTTTGCCGAGCATCATATTGTCATTCTTGGCATCCTGGGGCTGATTCCTACGATCTTGTATGCAATCCCCCGCACTTCGATCCTGGGAGCGGTGCTGCTCACCGCCTATTGCGGCGGGGCGGTAGCCACGCATATTCGCATGGATTCCCCGCTCTTCTCCCACGTTTTGTCCGCGGTCTATGTCGCCGTCTTGATGTGGGGAGCGCTTTGGCTCAAGGATGAACGGGTGCGCAAGCTATTCTCGCTGTCGAGCGGAAAGTAACAGCAGCTCATGGAGCTGCCGCATGGCCGGAAACTCTTATACACAATTTTGCAATTGCAGTAAAGGCCGGACTTTTTATATAATGCTTATAAAAGGAGGTCGGTATATATGGCAAATCATTTTGCCGGAAGAAGAATCGGCTCATGCAAAGCCTAGCATTAGGGCGATACTTTGCGTGGGCGGACGGTTATTGCTAACATGTCGCCCGTAGGGAGCTTATATCGTTTCTAATAATGGGCTTTGCACTTATTTTTTTGTTTTTATAAAAAATAAGGGGCTGAAAGCTATGAATACACCATTTATTAGAAACCATCAGTACAACATTATTAAAAAGCAGATCGGGTTGCTGCAAAATGCCTGCAACACCGTATCCGATCCGAAAGTGGTCGAATCGGTGAGATACAGCGCGCAGCACAAAATCATAGAAGCGTTCCCGGATGCTTCGGAGCTGCAAAAACCATTGCTGGAGCAGGCCGTATCGTTACGAACGACCGGAGAATTTCAGCAGTATTTGCATTCGCTCGCGCCGTATATGGTGCCGTTTCCGTCATTGACGGCCAAGCAGCTTGCCAAGCTGTATCCCAAAGTCAAAAAATTGAAGACTCCCGACCTAACCGCTATCGATTACCGCTATGTCACTTATCTCGGATGGGTGGACATCGCGACCAATAAATTGTTTATCGTTTACGAGCTGAACGGGAAGCCGGTCGGTATTGAAGGCCGGTATACTCCGACGAATAAAGGCGTGTGCTTTTTGTGCAACCGGCATGAAGAGGTGGCGCTGTTCTCGGCGGTGACCAAGTGGAGACCCGCTAACGCTTCTCCCGATTACTACAAAGCGATCGGCAACTATTTGTGCGTAGACAGCGAAGCCTGCAACAGAAACATTACGGATGTCGGCGCGTTGGAGAAATTTATTCGCGAAGTGACGGGGACTCCTGAATCGTGAAATCGTAACATTATGAAGCAGTTTAAAGCCTGCCGGCTGCGGCGGGCTTTTTTTGTTGTTTAGGAAATGATGCGCAGCAATTTCCTGTGGATATTTGGGGGATTGGTTTCTTTTTTCGGGGGAAATGCCCGGATCGATTGGTTGGGAAAATAATCGCGGAATGGGAATTAATTTAATTTTATTATGGCGATATGACCGCGGAAGATTTATGATGGAACAAAATACATGATTAACGGGTGGTTGGATGCGGGGGATCGGAAAGGCAAATTTCAAGTTAACCTATAAAAATAAGCTGATTATTATTTTTGTGCTAGTCGCTTTTTTGCCGTCCTTTTTGATGCAGTACGTCACTTATATGAATTCGACGCAGGCGATGAAAGCGAAAATCAACGAGCAGGTTAACTACAATTTGATTCAAACGAATAAAAGTCTCGATGCGGTCTTAACCGAGTATGAAGATACTTTGTATCAATTGATCATTAACGACGATGTCGTCAAATCGACCCCTAAGCTGCTTCACGGCTCCGACTTCGATCAGCTCGTCGCCTCGGATGTGCTGCAGCAGATATTCGCCGGTTATTCGAATTCCAAGAAAGGTATACGAAGGATTACTTATTTCGACAACAACGGGAATGTGCTGGTATCTTATGATAAAACGACGGGTTCCTCATGGAGTCAGGAGAGGGACGGAACACCGTTTCTGCTCATTATGAAGCTGAACGACATGCGGCAGAATCCACTGATTACCGTCACAGAGAAAGCGAAAACGGACGGCGGCGAAGCATACTATATATTCCATATCGCCCGCAAGCTGTTCGGCATCTCGTCGGGGCAGCTGGAGAGAATGGGATATATCGTCATGGATCTTGACGAGTCGGTACTTTCAGAAGCGTGCACCGTGTCGCTGCCGAATGCTCCGACGAGTGGAATCAGCAGCGCTAACTTTCTCATGGACGCTTCTGGTAACCTTATCTCGTTCCCGGAGAAGGAAAAGATCGGAGCGAGCTTCTTCAGTCTTTTGGACGCCGAACATTCGGACGTGTCTCCTCTCCCCGAGCAGGCCGCGGTGATGGGACAGCCTTCCATCATGAATTATTATCCGAACGAGAAAACCGGATGGACGATTGTAAACGTTACCAGCGAAGCGAAGATGTTCTCGGAAATGTACGCCATGCAGAAAATTACGATTTGGACGGGGCTCGCCATGCTCTCGGTTTCGATTTTGCTGATTGTCTATTTCTCGGGACTGCTTACGAAGTCGATACGGACCATCGTCAGCGCGATGCAGCAGACCGAGCACGGCAACCTGAACGTGAAGCTGGACGATACCAGCGGAGATGAAATGTCGATCATCGCTTCCAGCTACAATAAGATGATGGCGACGATCAACGAGCTGATGGAGCGAACGAAGCAAGCCGTGCAGAAACAGAAGGAGTCGGATATCCGATCATTGGAGGCCCAGATTAATCCGCATTTTTTATACAATACGCTGGATTCGATCAATTGGATGGCGATTGAGAAAGAAGAGCATGAGATTAGCCGGATGCTGAAGGGGCTCGCGCTCATTCTCCGTTACAGCGTGAGCAGCAGCAATCAGATGGTGCCGCTGGCGCGGGAGCTCGAATGGCTGGAGCAATATTTGTTTTTGCAAAAAACTCGCTTCAGCGATTCGTTTCAATATTATGTACATATGCAGCCGGGACTGCAGCAGGCTCCGATGTACAAGCTGCTGCTTCAGCCGTTTGTTGAAAATTCGATTTTGCACGGGTTTGCAGGAAGGAAGAGCGGCTCGGAGCTGCATATTCGTTTTTGGACGGAGGATGAGAGCTCGTTATGCGTGGAAATCGAAGATAACGGCTGCGGTATGGATGAGGCCGTCGTGAGAAGCATACTGCTCGCCGAAGCGCGGGATGCCGCCGAAGCGTCCTCCGGAATCGGCATACGGAATGTGATAGAGAGATTGCAGCTATATTACGGGGAACGGGCGCATTGCCGTATCGAAAGTGTCCGGGGCCGGGGAACGAGGGTGAACTTGATCATGCCGCTGTGCCGGGAGGGGAATTCATGAGAATTGTCGTTGTGGAGGATGAAGAGAAAATTCGCAAGGGCATCGTTCGGCTGATCCATAAATTGAGCGAACAGTACCGGGTTGTCGGAGAATGCGAGAATGGTCTGGAAGGCATAGCATCCATTAAGCGGTTGAATCCGGATTTGGTGATAACGGACATTCGAATGCCCCTTATGGGCGGGATGGACATGCTGGAGACGCTTAAGGGGGAAGGGATCGCGCCGCGAACGATCATTTTAAGCGGCTATTCCGAGTTCGAATTTGCCCGAAAAGCTCTGCAGCTCGGCGTTGTCGTCGAATATTTATTGAAACCGATTACGGCCGACGACTTCAAGCAGGTGCTGCTTCATATGGAAGCCGATTTGGCTAACCGCCGCGCGGATGACATGAAGGCAGCCGGGGCGGATGAGGATGGCGGGCAGTGGTTCAGAAGGTATTGTCTGCAACCGGATATGGAGCCGGATCAGGCGCCGGAGCGCGTCAAGCAGCGGCTCGCAATGAACGGGCCTTCGGCGCGTTACCTTGCATCCGTCTACACCGGCCAAGCCGGCGGGGAGCAGGCGGAGGAAGCAAGAAGAACGCTGCAAACCGCTCTGGAGCTGGATGACAGGGTCAACGACTTCCTGTTGGCCGGGATTCCGGAGCTGTGCGAATTGAATCTTGCGCTGACGATGAAATCCGCGGCTCCTTGCATGAGCAGCCTGTGGGAGCATCTGCTTGCCAAGCTGCGCGCTCTGCCGCTGAACGATGCGATCTTGACCTGGGAGCAGCTTGCTCCCAGCGATGACTTAAGAGAGCGGCTGCGCGAATTGAGAGGCTTGCGCAAATGGTCTCTGCTTGCGGGCGGCGAAGCCGCTCTCAATCAACATAAGGCGGCTGGCGTTGCCGGCAGAGGGCCGCTGCCGTATCCGGCGGAATGGGAGCCGAAGATCAAGGAAGCGGTACTTAGCCGCGACCGGACGGGAATGAAGCGGGAAACGGAGCTGTTTGCGGAGCACTGCATGAGAGAGGCTGCCGATCCGCAGCAGGTGCTTGACGCCTGTATCCGGTTTCTATCCGCGATGCAGTATATGGCGGGAGTCATCCTCGGCGATGCCAGCACGGCGAAGGAGTGGGGAGATCTCTATCATCGGCTGTCGCTCGCGCAGACGCCCCGTGAGCTGAGAGAGGCGCTGCTGGATGCCGCCGATCGGACCGCCGAAGGCTTCGCGTCGGTTCCCGTGTCGCACAGCCTTGTGATCAATAAAGCGGTGAAGCGGATTCAGGAACGGTACCAGACCGGAATTACGCTTGAGGAGCTGGCCGGCTCATTCGGCATTACGCCGGAATATTTGAGCTCTTTGTTCCAGAAGGAGCTGGGCGTTTCATTCACGGCCTGCGTCAAAAATATGAGAATCCGCAAAGCGAAGGAGCTGCTCGCCGGAAACCGGCTCAAAGCGTTCGAGGTGGCGCAGCGGGTCGGATATTCGGACGCCAAATATTTTTCCCGCGTATTTAAAGAAGCGACGGGGCTTACGCCGGGGGAGTTTCAGCGGCTGCACCGGTAACCGACTTCGGCAGGTTTTCTCGGAATCCGCCGGGCGGGTCAATTGACTTTAAACCAGTCCACCTTTCTTAAAAAATTAGAATTATCAATCCTCCGGCTAACGATTATGATAATCTTGTTTCTTCGGGCAGCGGCAGGCGCGGCAGTGCGGAGACGACTTTTTACTTCATTTCGGGAGGATGGGTGCTTTTAATGAAAAATATTATAAAACCATCGTGTTTGATCGGTTCCATGCTTTTTATTTTGGCCGGATGCTATGGCGGGACGGGCGCGGATCTGCCTGGGGCCGCCCAGGAGGCTAAGCCTTCGCAAGCGGACGCGGCGCCGCCGGACAATGAATTATTCATTTTCACGGCATGGCCCGCCTATTTCGTTAAGGAGGAAAATTTCGAGCGGCAGGTCGGCCAATTTATAAAAAAGAAATTTCCGGATATTAAAGTCAAGCATGTAGCCTGGGATAATCCCGGCCGGAGATACGAGGATCTGATTGCAGCAGGCACGATACCGGATATCGTCTTTGACGAAGTCCGCCGCAACACGTACAGACAGGTACGAAGGTTCAAAATGGAATATGATATGACCGATCTGATCAAAAAGTATAATTTCGACACGAGCAAGCTGAATCCGGCGGACATGCAGCATTCGATTAATACGTCGGACGGCAAGCTGTACTCCCTCCCCTTCAACTCGAACGAATATGTGCTTATTTATAATAAAGATATTTTTGACAAGTTCGGCGCCGATTACCCTCAAGACGGCATGACATGGGACGAAGCCTATGAAATGGCCAAGAAGCTGACCCGGCAGGAAGGGGACATCACTTACAAAGGCTTCCAAATGAATCCCGCCCATTATTTGCGGTTCAATCAGCTATCGGAGCCGGGGCTTGATCCGAGCGAGAACAAGGCATCCATGGTATCGGGCAAATGGACGAGCATTGTCGATAATATTCGGCGCTTCTACGATATCCCGGGCAATCAGCTGGTCAAGACGAATGAATTCACCAAAGGACGCGTCGCGATGATCGTCGATTCCATGGAAAATGTAACGAGAATTGTGAACGAGAACCCCAAGATCAATTTCGACGTTTCTTCAGTCCCGGTGTTCCCGGAAGCCCCGAAGTCCAAGTTCCAGCCTAATACTAACGGCATGTTTATAACGAAGCAATCGGACAAAAAGGATTTGGCGTTCCAGGTCATCGCTTATTTGCTGTCTCCCGAGGTGCAGATTGAGATGTCCAAGCAAGGGGTCATGTCTCCGCTGATGGACCCTGCCGTGCAGCAAGCGTACGGAAGCTCCATTCCGGAATGGAGGGGCAAGCACGTCGAATCGTTGTTTGCCTTGAACAGCGCGAAGCCGCCTCTGCGCAAGCCGGGCCTGACGTTTATTAACGAAAATACGGACATGGTGTGGAATCTGATCGCCACGGAATCCAAAGACAGCCAGACAGCGCTCAGAATGACGAACGAATCGATGAATAAAGCGATCGAGGAGACGATCAAAATTCAGAAGGAAGGCGGCATCAGCGATTACGAATAAGTTTAGCCTTCGCAAACGAAGCCGAACGGGTTATTATCGAAGAGAGTGTACGATGAGAAATCTGTCCTTTATTAAATACATATTGTTGGCGGTGAAAGGTATGAAATTTTATGCGGCATCCAGCTTTCGGAATATCGACGCGGTCAGAACCGTTACCAAAGGGCTGAAGGAAAAAGGCTGGAGCTTGACTTACGATTGGACGCAAGGCTTCAAAGATGCGACGATAGAGCAGTTCAAAGAAATCGGTCAACAAGAAAAGCAAGCCGTTATGGATGCGGATTGCTTGATCATTATGCTGCCCGCCGGCAAAGGAAGTCATATTGAAATGGGGATTGCGCTGGGAGCGGGCAAAAAGGTGTATCTATATGCTCCGAACGGCGAAACGGTGAATCTGGAGACGACGAGCACGTTCTACCATTTGGATGAAGTTGGAGTATTCACCGGAACGGTAGACGAGCTTATCGAAGGGATTTGCCGCGCATGATCATGCCGCGTAAATATAAGGAGGAGATCCGGTCATGCAAGGGTATAACGTCATTATGATCTACAATAAAGATATGGACCGGCTGCTTATGTGCAAACGCTTGAAGGAGCCGTATCTAGGTCTAAGCAATCTGGTCGGCGGCAAAATTGAACCCGGGGAGCCGGGGCCGGAGGCGGCTTACAGAGAGCTGCGGGAAGAAACCGGAATTTCCGCGGAGGATGTGCGCTTACGTCATCTGATGGATTTTACCTATTATTTGCAGGATTGCTATGTCGAGGTGTATGTCGGTAAATTGAAGCGAGACGTCATCGTCTCCGGAGACGAAAACGAGTTATATTGGTCTGATTTGGAGCGGGACTTTTTCGATATGGCGCTCTATGCGGGAGAAGGCAATATCGGACACATGATCGAGCAGGTGAAGCTGAGCAGAGAGATTCTGTTTAGCGACTGAACGCCGCGCCGAAAGCAAGCGTCTCAAGAGGAGAAAGATCTATGCGCAAAAAACGTTTTTGCGCTCCGCGGCGATTTGTTGGATAATGGAAGGGACTAGCTAATGCTTACGACATTCTATTGCTCAAGGGGGCTATTTACAATGAGCCAGGCTTCCATTCAAAGGGTGCATTTCGACGACGCGCCCGCCATTCAAATCGATGCGGGAGGTTACCGCGCGGTCATCGCGCACAGCGTGGGCAGCAATATGGTTGAGCTGAGCCGGCCAGGGGACGGGCTGAGCTTTCTCCGCACGCCGGAGAACGGAGAGACGCTGCGCCAGAAGAGCCAGCGCTACGGACTGCCGCCGCTGTTTCCGCCGAACCGGATTATCGACGGCAAGTTTGCGACGCCGTACCGCCGTTACGAGCTGCCGCTGAACAGCTCCGACGGGGCGCATTTTATGCATGGCATATTGCATAAACGGCCTTGGCAGATTCATTCTGCCGGCATTTTGGAAAATGGGGCGGCCGAGGTCGTCTTCTTGATGGAGATGGGCCAAGACGGTGAAATGTTTTCCTATTTTCCGCATGAATTTACATACGAGCTTGCTTATACGTTGTCCGAGAAGGGACTGCACCAGCAGGTGCGAATTACGAATCAAAGCGGCGAGCCGATGCCGTTCGGCGTCGGATTTCATACTGCGCTGCGGGTACCGTTTCACGAAGAAGGCCGGGAGGAGGATTATCGCCTGGCGATCTCCGTAGCGGAGCAGTGGGAGGTAACGCCGCTGTTCGTATCGACGGGCAAGCTGCTGCCTCTGAGCGAAAGCGACCGGGCGCTGCGCGGAGAAGGCATACGGCCGACGGGAACTCCGTATGCGAATCATTTTACCGGCGGGCCGATGGAACGCGGCGGCAAGCCGTTCTATGGGGCGGCCTTGACGGATACGCGCCGCAACATCAGCCTCGTCTACGAAGTCGATCCGAAATACGGCCATTGGACCGTATGGAACGACGACGGGCTCAGCGGCTTCGTATGTCCGGAGCCTCAGACCTGGGCGAACAACGCGCCGAATGTGGATGCGCCGGAATCGCTCACGGGCTTTCAACTGCTTGCGCCAGGCCAGAGTTGGCATGCATGGACGCGGATGTACGCAGAGTTCAACTAATCCGGCAGCAAGCCTTGAGGGAGCCGTCAATTCGATTATGCTCCCGGCGGCCGGGGGGTTTTAGCGATCGATCGGTAAGTGATGCCAAAAAGATCTTTCATGGAGGGATGAAACGTTGTCACTGAATGTCGGATTTGTCGGTACCGGAGGCTTTACGAGATTTCACTGCAATTTGCTGGCCAAAATGGACGATGTTAACATCCAAGCTTTTTGCGCGACGAGTCTGGATAAGGCGGAGCGGGCGGCCGCCGAATGGAACGGGGCTCAAGGGTATGACAGCATTCATGCGATGCTGGACGGGACGAAGCTGGACGCGGTATATATCTGCGTGCCGCCGATGGCTCATGGGGAAGCCGAACGGGCGCTGATCGAGCGCGGCATTCCGTTCTTCGTCGAGAAGCCGGTCGGTATCGACCTCGTCCTGCCTTCCGCGCTGCTCGAAAGCGTTCAGGCGAAGAAGCTGGTCACTTCGGTCGGGTATCACTTCCGCTATATGGATTCCACGCAGCGGGCTCTCTCCATGTTAGGAGAGCGGACGATCGGGATGGGGCTCGGCTATTGGATGGGCGGCATGCCGCGCGTGCCGTGGTGGCGCAAGCAGGACGGCTCCGGAGGACAATTCATCGAGCAGACGACGCATATCGTCGATTTGATGCGTTACACGATGGGCGAAGCGGTTGAAGTGTATGCGGCCTACGGCAGCCGGGTGATGCACCTCGTCGAAGAAGGAGTAACGACGCCGGATGTCGGCACGGTGACGATCAAGCTGGCGAGCGGCGCGGTGGCGACGCTGTCGAATACGTGCATCCTGCCCGGGGGCGGCCGAATCGGATTGCATCTGTATACCGATCAAGGCGTGATGGAGCTGACGAACGAATCGCTGAAGGATACGGGCAAATCGACCGTATTCGAATACCGCAACCAAACCAATCCGTACGTACGCGCGCACGAAGCGTTCCTGCATGCGGTCCGGACGGGAGATACCTCCGGTATTCTTTCGCCGTACGAGGATGCGGTCAAGACGCAGGCGATTGCGGTCGCCGCGCTTCGCTCGGCTCAAGCAGGAGCGCCGATTCGGTTGGCATAGTGAATAAATAGAGCGACGGGCAGCCTGTACGGGCTGCTCTTTTTGTCGTCATTTAATCGCCATTCGGCCAATGGTTAAGCGTTTAAGCAAAAGTAAGCGCACTCAATTTGAAACTTTTGTAAAATCGCAAAATGAGTCTTTTCACGGGAAAGGAACTGTGCTACGATACCTGAGTTTAGAGTCGGAGCAACGGTACTTTTAGCGAAAAGGTGGGCAACATGGAATCCATTCACGGACAACAAGAGCAAGGCAAACGGCCGGAGCAGTTCAATCTGTTTTTTCTCACTTGGCCGATCTTTCTGGAAGTTTTTTTGTTTATGCTTATGGGCATCGCCGATACGTTCATGCTGAGCGCCATATCGGATAATGCGGTCTCGGGCGTCGGAGCGGCGAATCAATATTTGTTTATCGCGATTTTGATTCTTGAAGTGATCGGCAACGGGGCGTCGATCGTCGTATCGCAATATATCGGCTCGCGCAAATATATTGAAGCGGCCCGAATTTCCGCGCACGCGGTAACGCTCAACCTGCTTATCGGACTTGTGATCAGCGCTTGCTTCGTCTTGTTCAGCGGCAGGCTGCTGGAGACGTTGAATCTGTCCGGCGAAATTCTCTCCTTCGCCCGCAGCTATTTGTATATTGTCGGCGGCGGCATCTTCCTGCAGGCGATCATCAATTCGCTTGCGGCGATCATCCGCGTGCACGGCTTCACCAAGGCGGCGATGCTCGTGTCGTTAGGGATGAATGTCGTTCACATTGCAGGCAACTATACGCTGATCTTCGGCCATTTCGGCTTTCCGGAGCTGGGGGTTCAAGGGGCGGCGATCTCTTCGGTAGGCAGCCGGGCGGTTGCGCTGCTCGTCTTCTTGTGGCTGCTGTACCGCGTCACCGAGGTGCGGATCGAGGTCAAATATTATTTTAACCTGAGTAAGGAATATATCGGCAAAATATTGAAGATCGGCATTCCGTCGGCGCTGGAGCAGGTTATGTACCATATTTGCCAGACGATCTTCCTGTTCTATGCGACGTTCCTCGGAGCGGAGGCGCTGGCGGCCAGACAGTACGCCGCTAACATCTCGATGTTCATCTACTTGTTCGCCATTGCGATCGGCATGGGAACGGCGATTATTGTCGGCAGACTGGTCGGCGGCAACCGGCAGGATGAAGCTTATCTGCGCGTATTGAAAAGCGTGAAATGGGCCAGCGCCGCGACGCTGCTGATGGTGGCGGTCGTTATCACGCTGCGCAAGCAGCTGATGGGCATTTTCACGGTAGACCCGGAAATTATCCGGCTCGGCGCCAATGTGCTGCTGCTGAGTATCCTGCTTGAAACCGGGCGGACGATGAACATCGTGCTCATCAACTCGCTGCGCGCCGCCGGCGACGCCAAATACCCGCTGTGGGTCGGCATGTTTACGATGGTCGGGATGAGCTTGTCGCTGGGCTATTTGTTCGTCTTCAAGCTGGACATGGGCCTTGCCGGCATTTGGCTGGCGATCGCATCGGATGAATGGGCCCGCGCGGTCATTATGTATTTCCGGTGGAAGAGCCGGGCCTGGGAAAAGCACGGTCTGGTCAAGGCGGAGTTCAAAGAGCAATCGGTCGGAGCGTAAATGCGGGGCACGAAGAGAGAGGAGCGCCGCTCCTCAAGCGGGATGCGCCTGCGGTTAAGAACCTTCCGTTCCACTTTTGTGGGACGGGAGGTTCTTTGGCATATGCGGAATTATCGTAGTTCAATCTCCGGAGAAGCGGACGATCCCGCTGCTGATCTCCAACCTGGGCTCCAGCTATTCCCCGGATTTCGGCGTCATCATGACGGCCATCGTCATTTCGACGCTGCCGACGGCGTTTGTGTTTTTCCTGATGCAAAAGCAATTTGTCGCGGGCATGGTCGGCTCGGTGAAATAAAGATGCTCAAGCTTCATTGGGTCCAGAGGCGTTCGTTTATTCGCTGTCCGCAGGCACCTTCATCTTCATTTGCGGGCGTCCCTTCTCGGCGCGGTACAGCAAGGAGCAGAGGATGGCAATCGCTCCGACGATCGTCATGCCCCAGAAAATGTTGGCGTACGCATGAGGAAGCGGGAGATTCCGCTGCATCGTAAGCGATGTGCCGGTAACGGCGACGCTGAAGGCCCCGCTGAAAAACTGCAGCAACTGGAACAATCCCATGCCTGCACCGATATATTCTTTGAGCACTATGCGCGAAATTTCGTTGGATACGCTTGTCGTGAGCGCCGAGAAGCTGATGCTGAGCAGCATGTAGCTGGCGACGATGGCAAAGACGGAATGCACTGCGAATAAAGCGAACAGTCCGGCAGCGGCGGCCAGAGGCCATGGAGCGTAACGGAACAGCGCGCTGTTGCCGAAGCGGTCGATCATTTTGCCGATCCAGTTCGAGGCGAGCATCGACAGGACGGCTCCGGGGAACAGCACAAGCCCCGATTGCCCCGGAGACATGGCGTACAGATGCGCCAGCACTTGCGGAAGCAGGAATAGCGTGACGAAGCTGCTCATATAAGCCATGATGCCGAGCGCGCTTAAGTTCAAATACGATTTGTTGCCGAACAGTGCAGGCTGGACGAAAGGATTGGCCGTGCGTTTAATCCGCTGCCAGAACAGGATGAGGGCGAGCAGCCCGGCGGCGAGCATAATCCAGGAGCGGCTGGTCAGAAACAGCAGCATCCCTGTCGTTCCGACGCCGATCAGGACGGCTCCGGCGATGTCGAAGGAGCCTCGCTGAGGCCGTTCCTTGGGCAGCAGCCGGTAAAACACGGGCACAAGCAGCAGCGTGGCGGCGGTGACGAGGAACAGATCGTTCCAGCCCAAATACTGGGTGATGGAACCGCCGATTACGGGACCGAGGCCGAGGCCGAGCGAGCTGGCCGACATGACCGTCGCCATTGCTTTGCCCCGGCGCGTCAGCGGAATGTAGCGGGTTAGCAGGACGATGCCGAGGGCCGGAACCGAAGCCGCGCCGGACGCTTGAATCAGCCTGGCGATTAGCAGCGGGATGAAATGATGGCTGAAGAAGCCAAGCAGCGAAGCGAAGCCCAGCGACAAGAGCCCGATCATGAACAGCTTGCGGATCGGCACGAAATCCGACAAGCGGGAATACGTGATGGAGGAGATCGCGAAGACGATCGAATACCCTGTCACGATCCACGAAGCCGCAATCGCCGATAAGCCGAAGTCTTGGGTAATCTGCGGCAGGGCGAGATTGAACATCATCGTGTTCATCACGACGAGAATGACGGTGAAGCCGAGCAGCGGAATGATCAGCCGCTCTTTGAAGGCGCCGCCGGCGGCGGTCTCCGCCGATGGATCATGGATTGCGGACGGTTGGTTCATGAGGTTAAGCCTCCTTTAGTGGCATCATGCCGCTCCTCAGCATGCTGTGTCCGAAGGGCATGAGGGATAGTTTGTCATTTAGTTCGATTGTTATCGAACAATAGAAATATAGCACGGGTTGTGGTATAATTCAACAGGTAAAGTGTAAATTTCCGGAAAAGGGGGCGATGTAATTGAAAATTTTATATCATCCCGCCGCGGAGGAAATACAACTCGGTTCCGTCCTCTACGCGCTAAGCGACCCGACCCGGCTCTGTCTTGTGCATACCATTGCGAAGCAAGGGGAGCAGTCCTGCAGCACGTTTGAAGTGCCGATAGCCAAATCGACCTTGTCTCATCATATTCGTACGCTCAGGGAAGCGGGAATCGTCCGCGTCCGGATTCAGGGAACGCAGCATTTTGTCTCGCTCCGGACGGAAGATCTGGAGGTCCGGTTTCCGAATTTGCTGAGTACGATTCTGCAAGCCGCGCAGAATCATACGATGACTGAAGAATTATAAGGCGCGGATCACTTATGGGAGCTCTATCGGCTGGAGACTACGGGGAGATCACAAGTAACTCCGTCGAACAGACTCTTAGAAGTCCGGGAAGAAGCAGCCATCGCCAAGCAAGAGCCATCTAGATAAGCGTGAGCGTTCGCCTTTGTTCCCGGTTTTCAACCCATTCAAGGACTAACCATTCGATAAATCCGGGGGATGAGAGCGAGCAGAAGATCGAATGGGTGCCGCAGCGGGCTTTTTCACCGCACTGGTAGAGCGCATGCTGCAAAACGAGGATTCATGCTGCTTCGCATCATCTTTTTTTCTATGGACAAACTAGGCTCTTCCCGTAAGTCGTATCTCGGGAGGGGCTTTTTGCCGTGCAAGATTAAGAAATGCGCGGATTGCGGGGATATCCGCTCACTTCAACGCTGAGGAAAGCTAACGGACGTCACAGCTGTAAATACGGTGCAATCCGCCGATTTCAAATCATAACGGACATGACAGCACCTATTGACCCGAATCTGCTGCCGAAATGCGACATTGGCGTCAAATAGCTGCAGCCATGTCCTTTAGAGATCCAAAAGTGCGATATTGGTGCTAATAACGGCAGCTAAGTCCGTAAGAGTTATCGTCAGGCTCATTGCTTCGAGAGCGAGCGGCTGGCACCGGACACGGGTTAACGAAACAACTCGATGAAGCGGAGCAGCGCCGCGGTCATCAGCGCATCCTTTCTGCGGATGAACACGGTATCGACCCGGGCGAACGGATAGCTGGCCGGATGAACCCGAAGCGTTCCGTCCGCGACCTGTCGTTCCACAACGGATAAGGGAAGCAGGCTGATGCCGAGACCTGCCCGCACGCAGCCGAGGATCGCTTCGAGCGAGCCGAACTCCATCATTTTGTCCGGATACACTCCTTCGTGGTGGAGCCATTGCTGCAGCTTGGCCCGATAGGAGCAGCCGGAGCGAAAGACGAGCAGCGTGCGATTGCGAAGCTCCTTCACCGAGCCGATCGGCGGATGAGCGGCGTCGGTGATGAGCGCGAGCTCCTCCTGGAGCACCGTTTCCTGCGCTAGCTCGGGGTGATCCACCGGACCGGCGACGAAGGCGCCGTCCAGCTCGTAGTGGAGCACGGAGTGCAGGTGCTGCTCGGTAGGGCCGGTCACTAGGGTTAAATCGACGCCGGGATACCGATGATGGTATTGGGCGAGCGCATCCGGCAGCCTGACGGCGGCGGTCGTCTCCATCGAGCCTATGCGGAGCGGGCCTGACGGCGTATCTTCGTCGCGCATCGCCTTGGAGGATTCCTCGATCAGCTGGAAAATCCGCTCGGTATAGTCAAGCAGCGTCCGTCCTTTGGCCGTGAGCGTGATGCCGCGGTTATGACGGTAAAACAAAGCCGTCTGAAAATGCTGCTCCAGCTGTTGAATTTTGGTCGTCACATTCGATTGGGCATAGTTCAGCTCCTGCGCCGCGCGGGTGATGCTGCCGGTTTGTGTGACGGTTTGAAATATTTTCAAAGCATGCAGGTCCATAGAGGCCGCCTCCTTAACAATGAATAACGATTTAAGTTAATCTGTCATCTGTTTTAGTGATGGGTGGAATCTTTATTATGTATTATACCAGATGACAAAGCATCGTATATGATTATAGGGAGAATGGCGGGCCGACGGCCTCGCCGGTGTAATCGGGGGGATGATGATCATGACAGGACAGCCGCGGCGGCAAGTGGCGGGCGGGATATGGGCATTGGCAATCGCGATGGGAGTCGGCCGCTTCGCTTACACGCCGATTTTGCCGCTGATGCAGCAGGAGCTTCATTTCTCCGACGCCTTCGCAGGCTATTTGGCTTCCAGCAACTATGCGGGCTATATGCTCGGAGCGCTGCTGGCTGGAGTGATTCCGTGGCACGGCAGACGGGCGCTCTATTATAGAATCGGCCTGACGGCAAGCGTGCTGACGACGGCAGCGATGGGGCTGACTCATTTGCCCTCTGTATGGTTTGCGCTGCGCTTCGCATCCGGGATCGTGAGCGCCTTCGTCTTCGTGCTTGCTTCCGCTATGGTGCTGGATGTGCTGGCAGCCAAAGGAAAGACGGCTTGGTCCGGCCTGTTTTACGGCGGTGTCGGCGCTGGCATTCTGGCCAGCGGTTTGCTCACTCCGCTGTTTGCCCGCTTGGGAAGCTGGCAAGGCGCATGGATCGGGCTCGGCTTGTTCAGCGCGGTCGGCGCCGTGTTCGCTTGGATGTGGGTTCAGGAGGGAGAGTCCGCAAGCGGCGCGGGCAGAACCGCATCGGATTCCGCCGCCGCGCCGCCCGCTCGCTGGCTGCCATGGCTGATCGCCTCGTACGGCCTGGAAGGGCTCGGCTACATCGTGACGGGCACGTTCATCGTCGCCATTGCGGACCAAATCCCCGGATTTGCCGGACATTCGATCTGGGTATGGGTGCTGGTCGGCGCCGCGGCCGCGCCTTCCTGCATCCTGTGGTCCTCGCTGGCCAAGAAGCTCGGCTTCGTGAGGACGCTGCTGTGGTCGATGCTGCTGCAGGCGGCGGGCATCGCGCTTCCGGCCTGGTGGAGCGCTCCGGGCGGCTTCGTGATCAGCGCCTTGTTATTCGGGGCTACCTTCATGGGCATCACTACGCTGGCCGCGACGCTGGGGAGGCAGATGAGCCCGAACCGCAGCAGCCGGGTCATCGGCATATTAACCGCCGTATACGGCACCGGTCAAATGCTCGGGCCTGCAGGAGCCGGCGCGTTGTTTTCGCTGACCGGCGATTACAACGGAGCGCTTCTCGGAGCGGCGGCCGTCGTCCTGGCGGGAGGCTGCCTGCTCTTAACCGGATTGCGATACGATAAACAAAGGAGAGATCGCGACAATGCCTTACGTCAACATTAAGATTACGAAGGAACACGTAACGCCGGAGAAAAAAGCGGAGCTAATCCGCGGAGTCACACAGCTGCTGGCGGATGTGATGGGGAAAAATCCGCAAACGACGGTCGTCGTCATCGACGAGGTCGATACCGATAATTGGGGAATCGGCGGAGAAACGGTCACGGTACGCAGGCAGCTTGGAAAATAAAGCTGGCCGATAGCGCTTTACTTTTCCATATTCCGGTGTATAATGATCGGCAAAGGATGGAAAATCCGAACTGGAAAGGGACGGTCGTCCGCTTCACGCGGCGATTCCGTTCCTTTTTTTGCGTTGTTCATACGCCGCGGCGCAGTCAGTGCAACGCCCCAAAAAAACAGCCCCGGGAATGAACCCGGAGCTGTCCTGCGCTTTAGTGGATGTCTTTTTTCTTGAAGCGGCCGCCCTTCACATCGTGAATGTTGCCGATCGCCAGGAAGGCGTTCGGATCGTGCTCGTCGACGATCGATTTCAGCTTCGCTTCCTCCAGGCGCGTAATGACGCTAAAGATAACTTTTTTGTTATCTCCGCTAAAGGCGCCTTCCCCGTTCAAATAGGTGACGCCGCGGCCTAGCCGGAACGTGATCGCCTGCCCGATCGTTTCCGAGTGATCACTGATGATCCATACCGATTTGGATTGATCCAAACCTTCAATCGTAATATCGATCATTTTAAAAGCGATGTAATAGGCAATCAGCGAGTACATCGCATGGTCCCAGCCGAAGACGAAGCCGGCGCTGCTAAGAATAAACAGGTTGAAAAACATCACGATTTCGCCGACCGAGAACGGCGTCTTTTTGCTGAACAGAATGGCGACAATCTCCGTCCCGTCGAGCGAGCCGCCCGAACGAATGACGAGGCCGACGCCGATCCCCAGAATGATGCCTCCGAATACGGCCGCGAGCAGCGGGTCCAGCGTGAACGGCTTGATCGAATGGAGCAGCGAGCTGCCCAGAGACATGATCAGAACCGAGAACAGCGTCGATAAGGCGAACGTTTTTCCGATTTGCTTGTAGCCGATCATCAGAAACGGCAGATTGAGCAGCACCAGGAAGATCCCTAACGGAATGTTGGACAAGTGCGATAAAATAATCGAAATACCTACAATGCCGCCGTCGATAATATGGTTCGGAACCAGAAATACTTCCAGACCTAACGAGAAGAACGCCGCGCCGAAGAACATAAAAAAGATGCGCTGCATAAATTTGGTGCGGGTTACTTTTTGATGCTGAGCTGTCGTTTGTTCATTCGAAACCGGAATATTAGTCATTGAAAATCCCCTCTTCTTACGCTTATTCTTCCTATCTTGCTGTCGGGAACGAATAAGCAAATGCCACGTAATCCGAGGTGTATTTCAACGGAGCAAGCACGACCTTCTTAAGAATTTTGGGTATTTTGGAATGTAAGAAAATGATATAAATCACCAGCAAAAGCAGATAACACGGATCGGGACGATGTTCTTGTTCGTGCCAAGGGATCGGGGGAGGGAGAGCGGGAACGGTAATTTTGAACGATTCGGGCGCAACCCGCATAAAGGCTGGAGTTTCGTTGAACGGACTCAGCACATTTTGTTCGAAGGTAACGTTCTGCGAGATGGGCGGAGTTAACGGGAACAGTACCAGGCCTACGACAAACCAGACCAGAACGACCCAGCGACGACTGCGATGAAAGCTTCCCATAGTTTCCCCTCCAATCCTTATTGATGTGATCCGCATAAGAGTCCATTTAAAATTGTAACAAAAAAAGCCCCGGTTCGTCATCTTTTTGTTGAGAACATGCCGGACGAACCTATACCTAGCCTTTACGGGCTAAGACATATATACTGTAGGTAACCATTGATTTCAGCTAAAGGCGGAAGGGCATGCTGTTCTATTTAACATTTTTGTTCATGTTTGTAAGCTTAACGACCCTTGGTATTTATTTAAGCATAAAGCATAGAAGGAACCGGCTTATCTTCTGGACGACTGCGATTATTTTTTGCACCGGGCTGGTCGGACCGCAGATTATTTTAGAGAAGCGGATCGTCCCCTCGCTGACTCATCATGGCAGCGCTTTTATGATCGATTCGATGAATCTTCTGACGGGAACCCTTAATTTTTTCATCAGTACATTTCCGTATTATGCGATCCTTGTCTTTTACCTCATTTACAATAACTATATGAGGAAGGACAAGTGGATGCTAGGCGCATTAAGCGTGCCGCTTTGGATGACTTTGCTGATTCAGACGGATCTGTCCGTAAATAAATTGAATACGGCGTTTATTTCCGCGTGGGGGCTTGTATACGTGCTGGCTGTTTGGTGGTTAGCGATTCGTCCCGTCGTCATGGAGAAAGATTCGCGGAAGCGCGCGCATCATATCGCGATAGCTTTGATGTTTTTGGTTCCTGTAACGATTTTAAATGTGTATCATTTTTCGTCCTCTGTGATGGGCGACCGGATCTTGATTTTCATCCCTTACCTATGTGTCGGAAGCATCCTGCTTCTTCTTATTTTATATCTTAGGGGAGCTTTTTTGGGGCTGCAGCGAAAGTCCATCCGGACGGTTCATGTCGGCACAGCAATCATTCATCATTCGTTGAAAAATTCGATCGGGAAAATTAAACTGAATGCACTCAACATCCGAAAGAGCCTGACCATGAAGCGCTATGAAGAGATAGAACCGATGGTAGACAATCTGTTAACGACCCATGAAGCCATGATGAAGACGATGGCCACTATTTCACGTGCGGTGAGCGACAAGACGGAATTACATAAAGAGAGGCATGACCTGGCCATCATCTTGGATGAAATTGTGGACATCTGTAAGGCCTTCTCGAATATTCGCGTGGACAAATGCTACAGGACTCTCATGCTGCCTGTGGATAGACAGCTCCTTTCGGAGTGTATACTCAATATATGCAACAATGCAATCGAAGCGATGGAGGGGGAAGGGACCCTTCGGATCAAGACTGAAAGCCGGAGAAGGAAGGTTCTGCTTTCTATCGGCGATACCGGCCCAGGCATGAACAGCGTGCAGCTGCACAATGTCTTCGAGCCCTTCTTCTCTACGAAGCATCGAACGAGGGAGCATTTCGGCTTGGGGATGTATCATGTCAAACGAGTTATGGAGGCGCATGGAGGCAAGGTGGAGATCAGAAGTGCGCCGGGCCAAGGAACTACGGTCATACTGACTTTAAGACAAACGGTTTAAGGTGGTGCTATGGATCGGATCAGGGCAATGTATGTCGAGGATGATCAAGAATGGAGAAGCGGGCTGCAGCAATTTTTGGCCGGGCATGAACAAATCGATTTGTTTTCCTGCGTGTCTACGATTCAAGAATGCTTCACGCTGCTTCGTAACGAACACGCCGATATTGTGATCATGGATATTATCTTGAATGATTCCAAGGCGTCGGGGCTGGACGCAGCGCTGGATATTACCGTTCAGTTTCCTTACGTCAAAGTCATTATGCTGAGCTCGCTGGATCAAGATGACGAGATTTTTAATGAAGCGTTTCTGAACGGGGCTTACGATTATGTGTATAAATACGATTTCGAGCAACTGCCCGAGGTCATTCTCCTTGCTTATCAAAACAAGTCGTCCAAATACGGCGATCGTCTCAGAAAGCTCGTCTATGAAAAAAAGCGAAGCATGCTCAGCGACGGGGACTGCAGCCTGTTACGGGCCATCCTGGACGGGAAAACGCAGTATCAAATTTCGGTGGAGCTTAGTGTCAGCCTGGCGGCCGTGAAAAAGCATGTCGGGAGAATCATGAAAAAATTTCGTTGGGAGAAGTCGAGCCTGGAATTAGCCGAGAAATGCAAAAAATGGGGCTTGCTTGACCCGTAAATGAAAACAACCGTGAAAAACTGCTCTTGGGCTCATCCCAATGAGCAGTTTTTTATTGTTTAGGAAATGAAGCGCAGCCATATCCTGTGGAAATCCGTGGGCACCCCCGAAAGGAATGTCTACCCATAGAACGATCCCAGAGGAATGGTTAGACGCCGATCCAGCTTAGGCTGGATGCGGACGGAATAAGCTTCAGAGCATCACGTCACTTTTGGGGGATTGGTTCCTGACCAAACGGGCGGCAGGTAGACATATAAGTGTCTACTTACTTTTTGTCTCCATTCGTGATTATAATTTTCGGTAAGGATAAATAGGTCAGAAGTAAAGGAGCCGAGTCATTTGTATACCTGGAATAAGAAGTCTGGACTAAGCAGGTTAGCGCTTCTATTTTTTTTCGCGGCGCTAACGTTCGTGCTATTTGCAGACGGGAAGGCGTGGGCCTCGGGCTTTGCCTCTGGGGCCGGTACGGAGGAGAATCCTTATGTCATCACAACGGCGAGTGAGCTTAACCTTGTTCGCAATGATTTGAAAGCGCACTATAGGCTGGGCAATGATATTGATCTGACCACGGAATACCCGGTCTGGAAACCCATTTAGCAGCGCAGGTGTCTTGCGGGCCAAATCCAGCGGACCGACGGAAACGGGGCAGTATATGATGAACAAGACAAAAGTGAATTCAGGCGAAACCTGGTACGCAAGAGCGTATCTGGTTTACAAGGATAGCGCAGGCGCCGAGACGGTCATCTACAGCCGAAGCGTAGTCTCGGGCACGATGCCGTAATCATGGAAAGAAGGGAGGTTTCGAAGTTGAAGAAGCAATATGAAAAGCCGCAAATAGAAATTGAAGAGTATGAACTTACCAACATCTGCTCCCTTTCGGGAGGACTAGGGGATGGGGAAGACTTTTAATGCAAGCCGTGAACAAAGTAACGATAGCGGATCTCCATATGGAATGCGGGATGATCGATACTTCCTTTTTTGATAAACGGTTGTCCGCATACAAAAATGACGCTTTTACAAATCGAGATATGTGGTTACAGACGGTTGCCTGCGACGAGGTGGAGGAACCGCCCGGCGAAATCATCGAGCAAGTGAAATCCGCTACCATCGTTCGTACAAGCGAACATCAATTATGCAGATATGTAAGGGATCAAGAGACGGGGAAGCTTGCGACGGCATTCTATTACAACCGGGATTATTCCGAGGTGCGGATTCACCTATGGAAAGGACGAAATCATCCGATATTTTCGTTGACCGATTGGGAATATATTTTTACGGGAGCTGCCTTCAGCAATCGGTTAACTCAGCTTGGGGGGGCCGTCCTGCACGGCTCATCCCTGGCGTTTGAGCATCAGGGGATTGTCTTTTCGGCGAATAGCGGCATCGGCAAGTCCACGCATACGAATCTTTGGAAGGAACGTTTTGGCGAGGACGTTGTGATCGTCAACGACGATAAGCCCGCGATTCGCTTTTATGAAGGAATCCCCTATATCTTCGGGACGCCATGGAGCGGGAAGACGGATCTGAACATGAATGTCCGGGTGCCCCTGAAGGCGGTTGTATTCATTCGGCGTTCCGAACGCAATAGGATAGAGCGGTTGAATGCCAGGGACAGTATCTTCGAATTAACCGCTCAAATCGAGAGGCCTTATTACGACAGCGGATTAGGCTTAAAGACGCTCGAAAGAATCGAGAATCTGGTCGCAACGGTTCCCGTCTACAGATTGCATTGCAATAGGAGTCAGGAGGCGGTTGAGGTCGTTTATGATGAAATTATAGCGAAGAGGGGTTTCAAATATGAAACTGGTAAACGGTTTTAGCATCCATACGATTGCTGACAGCCAAATCGTTGTGCCCGTAGGCGCCGCCACGATCAGCTTCAAAGGAATGATCACCCTAAACGATAGCGGGGCGTTTTTGTGGAAGCAGCTGGGGACGGACAAGACCGAAGCGGAGCTGCTTCAAGCGATGCAGGAAGAATACGAAATCGATGCTGCAACGGCGATAGCGGATATTCGCGAGTTTGTGGACAAGCTGCAGCTTGCTGGCTTGTTGGAGTAATCGTTCCGCTATGCACAGATCAAGCGCGAAGATCACTCCGGATCAGCTATCCGCCCTGCTTTTGCCGATGCTCGAACTAAATTGGAATGTAGCGATTCCCGTGACGGGAAACAGTATGTATCCGTTGTGGAAGCATGGGCGGGACGAGGTTGTGCTAACGAAATGCGATCCATGTGCTTTGAAAAAGGGAGATATTGTTCTGTACCGAAGATCGACGGGGCAGATGGTTCTGCATCGAATTGTCAAAGTAAGGCCGGATAGCTACGATATGTGCGGTGACGCCCAATCGCAGATTGAAAGCAAGCTGCCGCAAAAAAATGTTATGGCCGTCGTTACTTCCTTTACCCGCAAGGGCAGGGAATACAACTGCGGGCAGTTCAGGTATAGGGTATATGCGAGTGTATGGATGTGGATCTTGCGGCTTCGGCGGATTGGAACAATAAGAAGAATATGAAATGAGCGGAGGAATTGTGCAATGGAGCATCAACCGGCATACTTTATTTCCTTGCTTGCCGCCTTTATTCATCAAAGGAGGTCCCCGGAGCAGCGGCAAATCGAATGGGAGCAGGTTTATCAACTGGGGAACATTCACTTCGTCGGCGGAATGATTTATTTAATGGCCAAGACGCAAGAACAGGGAAAGAGGCCTCCTGCTGCATTATTGCAGATGATGAAACAAGATTTCACCTCAACGATTGTAAGAGCGCTCCATCAGGAAAGCGAAATGCTTCGAGTTATTGATGAACTCAGCCGGCTGCAGATTCCCCATCTCATCTTCAAAGGTTATGCGATAAAAAACTGCTATCCGGTGAAAGAGATGAGAACGATGGGGGATATCGATATTTTAATCAAGCCCGAGGACCGGGAGAAGTCCCATGAGCTTTTGCAAAGTATGGGTTTTAAACCGGGGATTGTCACCGGCGAGGTTTGGAGCTATTCGAAAGGCACCGTCCATCTTGAGATTCATACGCAGCTGTTGGTCAACAATATTAACAATAAATTTGATTATATGAACTACTTCTCGGACGTCTGGGACAAGGCCGTCATGCAGCCTAACAGATATACCTACGAGTTCTCGGTAAACGATCATTTACTGTATATGCTGGTTCATATGGCGAAGCATTTTTACGGTTACGGCTGCGGAATTCGGATGGTCATGGATGCCGCTATGTATATGATCTATTTTGAGAAGGAGCTGGATTGGGGATATTTGGAGCGGGAGCTTAAGAAGCTGAATCTGGTTTTATTCGCGCACAACATATTCGCCCTATGCCGGCGCTGGTTTGAAGTGAGCCCTCCCATCAAGCTTCCGAAGATGAAAGAGGGCTTTTATGAGTTGATCGGCGAATATATTTTATCGGGGGGGACCTTCGGGGCGAACCAAAGGGAGCCTCATGTCGTCATGCTGCGTCAAGTATATACGAATAATAAGGAAGTCAAGAAGGCCCCTTTAACCATAGGGGTATACTTGGAAATTTGCTTTCCAGGCTATGAGAAAATGGCCGAAATTCCTTACTGTTCATTTTTGAAAACAATGCCGTTCTTGCTGCCCGCAGCCTGGATTCTTCGCATCCTCCGAAA
This sequence comes from Paenibacillus doosanensis, assembly GCF_025060755.1. GTDB lineage: Bacteria > Bacillota > Bacilli > Paenibacillales > NBRC-103111 > Paenibacillus_S > Paenibacillus_S doosanensis. The sequence goes on along the minus strand of NZ_JANYUY010000049.1, from coordinate 15,777 downwards.
CATGCTGCTAAATAGCAGAAACACGTTTCGCTTCGTTTGCGGAATTGTACAAGGCAAAAAGGATTTTAAGCAGCAGTATGAACTGCTGCTGAGGCTGGGCTTATAGGCCTGGGCAAAAAAGGTTTCGGCCATTTGAATCTGGAAAAGCGTCTGCAAGAGCGAGTGGAAACCTCGAAGTGGAAACCTCTATCGACCGCAGGCCGCGACGAAATCTCCGCCTTTTTAGATCCGTCCAAGCGAGTTTTCAACGTCCGACCGGCGGATGCCCGCCGCACTGCGGACGAAATAGTCCCCGGCTTAGGAGCCTTGGCGTACGGCTCGGAAGACGGAGACTGCGGATTGCGCGGATACCGGACATTTACATCAATTTAAGTATAATTCTAACTTCCTGGACGCAAATAAACACACTAGCCGGATTGACCACGAACCAACCTAACCCCGCAAGGAGCATGAATAAAAAGGTCGTGCGGGTAAGACTAAGCCAACGATCCGTTATGCGCAAAGTACTTCCCCTCCGTTCGCACTCTTTTGCCGGATAAGCATGCTTGGGCCCGTTAAAGCGTACGCGAGGGCCAAAAACATGTCCTATCGGCAATCAAACCTCCTTTGATCGCGGCCGTCGTCCAATCAACCGGCTCTCGGATCAAGGCGTTCTTATTATTTAAGATATGCAGAGAAAGGGAAGTCTGTCCGGGGGGAAGGCGGCGGCCGGCAAGATTTTTTATCGTTTCGGGGCGGACGGAAGGACTCCGTTCCCCCATAACGCTTGGGCCAGCAGCTCGTAAGAGCGGAGCCGCTGCGCATAATCCGGTATGGCCGTAACGACGATAAACTCGTCTACGCCGTATCGGCGGGACATTCGCTCCAGCTGCGCCTTCACTTGCTGCGGCGCGCCGACGAGAAGCTTCCGTCCGGCAGCGGGAGAAGGCTCTGCTGACGAGGCGGCGGCTCTCGCTTCCGGCGGAACGGACGCTTTGACCCGCTCGGCGAGCTGCCGCGCTTCCTCCTCCGTTTCCGCGCAGACGACGCCGACCGCTACGATGGCGCGCGGGGCCGGGCCCAAAGGCGACGGGACGAACGCCTCGCGATAGGCGGGAATCACTTCGTCCGCCTCCAGGTCGCTCATAAACTGCCCGAAGACGTACCCGGCTCCGTGACCGGCGGCGTAAGCCGCGCTCTTACGGTTCGTGCCTAGGAGCCAAAGCTGCGGCGCTATGTCGGGCACCGGCCTGGCCGTAACCGGCTCCCCGTCCCAAGCGTAGCTTCCCTGCAGCAGCTTGGATAGCGCGTCGAGCGAATCCGGCATCTGCCGTACCCGCTCCAGAAAGTTGCCGCTGAGCGCAAGGGTGACATGGGCCGATCCGCCCGGTGCCCGGCCGATGCCGAGGTCGATGCGGCCGGGGTACAAGCTGGCCAGCATGTGGAACGACTCGGCCACCTTCAGCGGACTGTAATGAGGCAGCAGCAGCGCGCCCGACCCCAGCCGGATCGTGCGGGTTACGGCCCCGATCGAGGCGAGCAGCACTTCGGGCGAAGTACAGGCCAGCCCCGGCATATCGTGATGCTCGGCGGTCCAGTAGCGCGTATAACCGAGCTTCTCGGCGGTTTGGGCGAGCTCTGCCGCATGCTTCAAAGCGGCGCTCGGAGACGCTTGATTCAGGACGGGGACGAGATCAAGCACGCTGAGTCGGATCGTCGAATGTTCGTTCATGATTCCTCCGTACAATGGTAGTGGTTGGTGCTGCAAACGGCCGGGCATCATCCTATTTGTCGGACGGCGCTCAGTTTGCCGTCAACAAGCTTCGGATCGTGCCGTCGACGATCATCTTCGCTTGCGCTCCGGGCGGGCGAACGGGGCCGAAGCGCGGGATCAGCTCGCGCGCCGTGAGCGGCTCCGGCCGGTCAACCCAGCCGGCCAGGCAGGCCAGCGCGCCGAGAAGCCGCTGAGGCGCGACGCCCTCGCCTCGCAGCGAGGCAAGCGTCAGCGAGCGGTCGCGCTTGGACAGGCGCTGGCCGCCCTCGTCCACGAGCAGCGGGACGTGGGCGAATGCGGGCGCTTCCAGCGCAAGCGCCTCGTACAGCATGAGCTGCCGGGGCGTCGAGTCCAGCAGATCGGCGCCGCGCAGCACGTCGGTGATGCCCATGGCGGCATCGTCGACGGTGACGGCGAGCTGGTAGCTGAACATGCCGTCGGCTCTCTTGACGACGAAGTCTCCGAGCGCGTCGCCTGAGAACGTATGCGTTCCGGACAGCATGTCGCGGAACGTTACTTCCTGCTGCGGCATGATGAAGCGCAGCGCCGGCGTCTTTTTCGCGGCTTTGACCTGCCGCTCCTCCGCCGTAAGGAAGCGGCACCGCCCGGGGTAGACGCCGCCTTCGGACGCCAGCCCGTGGGGAGCGCTGCCGATGGAAGCCAGCTCGCGGCGGCTGCAGTAGCAAGGGTACAAGCGGCCGGCCTGCTGCAGCCGTTCGATCGCTTCCATGTACAGCGGCTCGCGACGGCTCTGCTCATAAGGGGCATAGGGGCCTCCGATTCCGGGCCCCTCATCCCAATCGATGCCGAGCCACAAGAGGTCGTTCTGCAGCTGTTCGGCATAGGCGGGACGGGAGCGCGCTTGATCGATATCTTCGATGCGCAGCACGAATTCGCCGCCGCATTGGCGCATTTGCAGCCAGGCGGCGAGCGCGGTGAAGGCATTGCCGATATGAAGCAGTCCCGATGGAGTAGGTGCAAAACGTCCGCGACGGTTCATCCTCTCACGCTCCTTAACCAATACAAAAAAGAGCAGAATAGTCGCTCTGCTCGGTCTTCTTCAAGTTATGTGCGACGAACCCGGTAAGCTCGTCGTATGCAAGGATAAATCATGGCGGAGCCGACGGGATTCGAACCCGCGGTCTCCTGCGTGACAGGCAGGCATGTTAGGCCTCTACACCACGGCTCCACACTTTGTATTGCGTTTTTCAACACAAGATCAATTTTACCACAAATAGGCATAATCTGACAAGCCTTTTTCTGTCCCGGAATAGGAAGTCGGTCGGGACCGATAATAGAGGCTTGGTTGCCGTTTTATATGTTTCGCCCCGCAGGCCCGTTTGCATCCGCGTCCGTACGAAACTCGCAGTCGCTGCGGATATAACGGATGCCGTTGATCGTTACGCTGAACGGCGTAATTTTGGTAATAATCCCGCCGTCCTCGACGCGGACCGGAATATCGTCGGCCGTCCGTTCCCACACGGACACCTTCAGCTGGAACAAGGAAGCGGCGAAGAGCTCCGTATCCGTATATAAGGCTTTGGAAATAAGCAAGGGAGTCACCTCCTGCACAAGTAATCGGCCGCTAATCATTTTCGACATAATGGTATATGATTCGACATTCATCCGTTTTTTCCTTTTATTGCGAGAGAGGAATTTGTCCATGCCAAAAGGAGGCCGATCCGAAACGAACGGCGACCTCCTTTTAACAATAAATGTATGAAAATCGGGGCTATGCCTGTTTGGCTTCGGTAGTGATCATCCAGTTTACGCCGTATTTATCCTCAAGCTGTCCGAACAGCGTGCCCCAGAATTCGGGTTGGAGCGGATGTCTCACTTGACCGCCCTCCGCAAGCTTGCCGAAGGCTTCATGGGCTTCCGATTCAGTAGCAAATTCCAGACTAAGATGGATTTGGTTGCCGCGGTGAATCGGCATGAAAGCGGCGTCGCACATGAAAATCGGGATGCCGGCGGCTACCATGCTAAGGTGCAGCACTTTGTCCTTGAGCGCTTCTTCCGGATCGGGAAGCTGCCCGTGTGTCATGACGGAGACAATCTCGCCTCCGAGCGCCCCAATATAAAAATCAGCTTGGGCTTTCGCGTCCTCGGAAAATAAATAGGGGGTTAATTTAGCCATAAATACATCATCCTTTCTTAGAAAGAGAGTTTTAAATTCATTTGATTTGTATCCAAGTATAGCAGGTAAGACATACGATGATTTCTTACGGATTGCTATAATTACATGCCGAGCTAATATTAGGCCCCTTTCGGGTCGGAATCGTGCATAGCCCGCCAAACGGCTCCGCTTGCTCGCTGCTTGCTATATTTCTAGTATGGACGGGGTGCTGCGGGAGTAATCCTGCGCAATGAAGAGCGCGGCTATTCGGGCAAATAGCCTTTTTTGACTATAGCGTACCACTCCTCCAGCTTCTTGCCCTCGTAGACGCCGAGCTTCTCCAGAATATGGCGGGTGAATTCTGCGGCAGCGCTGCCGTTCGCGGTAATAACCAAGCTGTCGCTGACTGATTGGGCTTCGATATAGCCGGCATCGCCGCGATAGTCCGGAGCCCCCTGCTTCATCCATTCCAGCCTGTTTCCGGTATGCTTGACGTTATCCAGGAAGCCGTGGCGGGCCAGCATCGTAGTCGCGTCGCAAATCGCGGCGACCGGTATGCCGTTGTCCAAACAGCGTTTGACCAGCCGGGCGGCCTGCTGATTGACATCCTCTCTCCACCCGGTGCCTCCGGGGACGATAAGCATGGCGATCTCCGCCTGGACGGGATCTTTCGTCAGATCATAATGGGGGATGACTTGAAAGCCTCCCATAGATGTTTTGGGCTTAGTATCGATTGCGACGGTTTTGACCCGATACCCGTTGTCCGGGTTATTAAGCTCGGCCGCCGCGTAGCTTGCCTCCCAGTCGGCGAAGCCGTCCGTTATGAAAATCCAAACTTCCTTCATCAACGATCCCTCCATTGTGATAAGTCCGCTTTTTACAGCAGCATTTCTCTTTCAGTATAATGGATCTTCCCTGACAAATACGGTCAGTCGATACGTTGATGCAAAACGCCACTTAAATTGACACTCAAGCGGCCAGTCAGTATATTTAGCTATAAAGTGACCGAAAATGAAGCATGAAGAAAGTGTCCGGAATTTATGTGCCGGCAAAAGGAGTACGCTATGAAAAAAATAAAGGCGCTGGTTATTGCGCCCTATCGCGGACTGGTGGAGCTAACCTCCAGTCTCACCGATCAGCTCGGCGATTTTGATGTGACCGTCGTGCAGAGGGACTTGTCGGAATCTTTGCCGATCCGCCAATATGAAGAGGAGGGCTATGACGTCATCATCAGCCGCGGCGGGACGGCTCAGCTCGTCCGCGACCGCTCCTCGCTGCCTGTAGTGGAGATTAAAATATCCGGCTATGATATTTTGCGGCTTATTACGCTGCTGAAAGAATATACAACGCCGATCGAAATGATCGGTTTTCCGAACATTATCGAAGCGGTCGTAGCCGTCTCGCGGCTGCTTGACGTGCATATTCCGCACACGGTCATCTATGAGCAGGACGAAGTGAACGCGGCGCTGGAAGCGGCGAGGAAGAAGGGGGCGCTCGTCATTGTCGGCGGCACCAATACGGTGCGGCTGGCCAAGGAGCAGGGGCTTCAAGGCATCCTGATTACATCCGGCAAGGAATCGGTGCTGGAGGCGTTCGAGAATGCCGGAAATTTGTGCCGGGCCGTAGGCCGTTACAAGGCCGAGGGGCGTATGCTGAGCTCGCTCGCTCAAGGAGCGGAGCAGGGAATGGCCGCCGTGCAGGCGGACGGGAATGTGAAGTTCATGAACGCCGCTTTCCTGGAGCTGCTGGGAACGCAGTCCGGCCCGGAAGCCGCTCAGGCGATGCGGCGGCGTTTTCCCGCCTTGCCGGAGATGCTGCGTCAAGCGGAGGAGAAGCCGGATGATTCGGCCGCCGCATTCGAGTTATACGACCCGACGTTCCGCTATAAGCTGACGGCTGCCCGGGGCGAGGACGAGACGGCGCTTTTTCATCTGTATGTGCGTCCGGTGACGGAAAGCGAAAGCGATATTCAGGTGCAGCGCCTGGAGCCGTTCCTCGGAACGTTTCCGCATCTCATTCGGGCCCGCGCCGATTTTCGGGACTCGCTGGCCTTTGCGGCGAAGCGTCTGGAGCGCCGGCAGCCCGTTACCGTATACGGCGAGCAAGGAACGGGCAAACGGATTCTTGCCGGCACGCTGTGGAGGCAGTTTCGGCCGGAGGGGGGAGAGCTGCTGGAAGTTACCGTTCTGCGAAGCTCGGACGAAGCTTACCGCCAGGTGAAGCAGCTGCTGGAGGGAGCGGAGGAAGGCAGCATGATCTATTTGCGCGGAGCGGAGCGCCTGTCTCCCAAATATCAACGAAGACTCGCGGATACGGTTGCCAAATGCGCGGCGCTCATGATGTTCTCCTTCGAGAAAGCGCCGGACCGGCTTCAGGACGAAGGGCTTTTGGAGCCGGACCTGTTCGCGCTGATGAGCGGAGCGATCGTCGAGATGAAGCCGCTGCGCAGCAACCCGCAGGAGCTGGAGGAGCTGATCCGCATATTTATATCGGAGAACAACGAGAAATACGGCAAGCAGGTCGTCGGCATCCGTCCGAAGGCGCAGGAAGCGCTCTATGAATATGCTTGGAAGGGAAATTTGATCGAGCTGCGGGATACGGTGAAAGAGCTTGTCAAAGCGGCCGAAGGGGAATATATCGATGAGGAACTGATTGCCGCGCTGGAGAAACGAAGAACGGAGCAAAGCCAGCCGGGGGCCGCAAGAACGCTCAATCTGGACCAGCCCCTTCAGAGCATTCAGAAAGAGATCGTTCAACTGGTGCTGCAGGAAGAGAACATGAATCAGTCCCGCGCCGCCAAGAGGCTCGGAATCAACCGTTCGACATTATGGCGAATGCTGAAAGACCCGACATGAGAGCTTCGATAAACAGAGCATTGCCGCGGTTTGCAGGCTGTGTATTACCCATTTCGGGCAAGCGCTTATCATCTATGCAACCTATATTCGGTTCTGAGTGAGTAATCATTCGGAAGCCGGATATAGGTTTTTTTGTTGCAAAATGCAACCATTGTTGTTTTATAATGCAGCACTCATTAAAAATACGTCGTATAATCAAATATAACTGTTGATATTTTAAACGATATTATCTATAATTCATTAAGTGAGATTTATGATTCATTAATGTTGTTAATTAAAACGATGCAATCGACTGTGGAAAAAAAGGAGGCTTTTACGGTGGAATTAAAAGGGATTATTCCTGCGATGCTGACGCCGCTCACGGAAGAGAAGCGAATCAACGAGCCTGTAGTGCGCCAATTGGCTAACCGGCTTATCGAATCGGGCGTTCACGGCATTTTCATTCTCGGAACGAACGGCGAATTTCATTTGCTGACAGCGGAAGAAAAGCGTTTCATGGCTCGGATCGTCATAGAGGAAGTGAAAGGCAGAGTTCCCGTCATTGTGGGCACGGGAGGCGGGACAACGGAAGATGTGATCGAGCTTTCCAAGCAAATGGAGCAATTGGGAGCGGACGCCATTTCCGTCATTACGCCGTTCTTTATAGCGCCATCGCAGGAGGAGCTTATCGTTCATTATACGAAGATTGCCGAAGCGGTGAAGCTGCCGGTCATTCTGTATAACATCCCTGCGCGGACCGGAGTGAATTTGGAGCCGGAGACGGCGGCCGTCTTGGCCAAAATTCCGAATATCATCGGCATTAAAGACAGCAGCGGCAATTTCGCCAACATCGAGCATTATATTCGCGTTACGAAGGACGAACCGTTCGACGTATATGCCGGAACCGACTCTTTAATTTTGAAGACGCTGCTTGCCGGCGGCGCGGGAGCGGTTGCTGCAACGGGCAATATGCTTCCGGAAACCGTCGTCTCCATCTATGAGAACTGGAGAAACGGCAATATCGGAGAAGCGCAAAAAGCGCAGGATGCGCTTCAGCCGCTGCGCGACACGTTCGCTTTGGGAACGCTTCCTTCGGTGTTGAAAAAAGCGGTGGAACTGCACGGCATCTCGGTCGGGCCTCCCAAATCGCCGGTATCCTCTTTATCGGGAGAGGCGCTAGAGAAGGTTCAAGCTATGGTCGATTTTTATAACGATCGCCGCTAGCCAATATTCCTACAAATTCAAGGGGTTGAATTTATGCAAACGCTATACCGGTTTCAAACCGCGGATCATATCGTCGCGGGCCGAAATTCGCTGCAGCGGGTGGGAGAGCATCTGCACCTGATCGGCGCCGATGTGCATAAGGCGCTTATTCTTACGCAGCCTTCGATCCAATCGTTAGGCTTCGTCGATACGCTGGTCGGCCAACTGGCGGACAAGGGCGTGCAGGCGGACGTCAGTACAAGCATTTTGCCGGAACCGACGATCGATAATATCGAGCAAGTATTTGCCGCCATGGAGGGGGCAGCTTACGATCTCGTGATCGGCTTCGGAGGGGGCAGCGTTCTCGATTCCGCGAAAATTTTGTCCGTTCTGTCCACGAACGACAGTTCCGTCCGCGACCTGCTCGGAACAGATCTGGTCAAGAAGCCGGGGCTGCCGACGATCCTGATCCCGACTACCTCCGGCACGGGCGCGGAGGTGACTCCGAACGCGATCGTCACGCTGCCGGAGGAAGAGCTGAAGATCGGCATCGTCAGCCGATATATGCTGCCCAAGCTCGTCTTCCTCGATCCGATGCTGACGCTCGGCTTGCCGAAGCCGATTACGGCGGCTACCGGGATGGACGCGTTCACGCATTCGCTCGAATCGTTCATATCGAATAAGGCCAATCCGATCAGCGATATGTTCGCTTTGGAGTCGATTCGGCTGATCTCCTCGAGCATCGTGGAGGCGTATCGGAACGGAGCTTCCGTGGAGGCCAGGGAGAAGATGCTGCTTGGCTCCATGTACGGCGGCATGGCTTTGACCGCCGCAGGCACCGCAGCCGTTCACGCTTTGGCGTATCCGCTCGGCGGCAAATTCAAAATCGCCCATGGCGTCGCCAACTCGATGCTGCTGCCTCATGTGATGGAGTTCAACATGGACGCGATTGCGGACCGGCTGCAGCAAGCGGCCGAACCGATGGGCATCAATACGCAGGGGCTGACTTCTTCCCAGGCGGCAAGCAAGGTCGTCGAGCGCATCGTCGAATGGACGAGGCTGCTTGAGATTCCGCAGGATTTGAGAAGCTTCGGAGTAAAGCTGGAAGACGTGCCGGAGATGGCCGTTTCGGCCTCGAAAGTAACGCGTCTGCTGAATAACAATCCGAAGGAGCTCAGCCTGCAGGATATGGAAGCGATTTACCGCAAATTGCTTTCTTAAAGGGATAAAGGGGGAACGGGCATGAGAATATCCGTTATTTCGGATGATTTGACGGGCGCAAGCGATTGCGGCGGACAGCTGATCCGCTATGGCTTCGACGTATCGGTCATTTTGGAGCCGCAGGCGGAAGGGCTAAGGAACAAGGATGCCGTTATTATCGATACGGACAGCCGCTCCGTAAGCGCGCAGGAAGCGTACCGCCGAGTGAAGGCAGCGTGCGAATCGCTCCGGGCCGAGCCGTTCGATATCATCTATAAGAAGATCGACTCGACGATGAGGGGCAATATCGGGCAGGAGATTAACGCGGTATTCGATGCGTTCCGCCCGGAGCTCGTCGTCATCGCTCCCGGTTTCCCCCAGAACGGGCGCACGGTCGAAGAGGGCGTCATGTACCTCAGCGGCAAGCCGCTGCATGAGACGGAAGTGGCGAAGGACCCGAAGACGCCGGTCCGCGACTCGCTGATCACGAGGCTCATCCAAGAGCAAGCGGGCAAGGAGGTCGGGCATTTGTCCCGCAGCGATCTGCGGCAGCCGCCCGAGATTGTAAGCGCCAAACTGGCCGCGCTGCAGGAGCGGGGCGTCGCTTATATAACGGCGGACTCCGCGGACGCCGAAGATTTGGAGCGGCTTGCCCGGCATATGAAGCATACCGGCAAGTCCATCGTCTGGGTAGGCTCGGCGGGGCTGATGAGCGCGCTGCCGCAGGCTTACGGCTTCGAGCCTCAGACGAAGCGGGTCGCGCTTGCGGCGCACGAAACGCCGGTGCTGCTTGTCGTGGGCAGCGTCAGCGCGATCGGCCGCGAGCAGCTGCGGCGGCTGCTGGCGGAGCCCGGCACGGCCGGGATCGAGGTTCGCGCGGAGGAAATTATCCGCGAGGGGGCGCCCCTGCAGCTGGAGTGGAGCCGCGTGCTGCCGGAGGCGGAAGCGGCCGTGAAGGCGGGGCGCCATATTGCGCTGTATTCATCCAGCGAAGTGGAGCGCACGCAGCGGCTCGGCCGGGAGCTCGGCTGCAGCCCGGTCGACATCAGCAACCGGATTTCCCGGGTGCTCGGCGAATGGGCCGTGCGGATCGCGGATCGCTTCGATCTGCGCTACTTGTTCCTGACCGGCGGCGATACGGCGCGTCAAGTGTTTCAGCAGCTTGGGGCGGATGAATTTCATCTGCTGGACGAGGTGGAGCCCGGCATTCCGCTAGGAACCGTCCGCAAGCCGGGGAAAGACCTATATGCAGTGACCAAAGCAGGAAATTTCGGCTCGGAGTCGGCTATGATCAAGGCGGCCCGCAAGCTGCGAGGAGGAGAACGATGAAGCCTATTATCGGCATTACAATGGGGGATGCGGCAGGCATCGGCCCCGAGGTGATTGTAAAAGCGCTCGGACATGCATCGGTTTACGATATTTGCCGTCCGGTCGTCATCGGCGATTACGGTATTTTGCAGCGCGCCATCGACATAACGGGCACGCCGGTCCGGCTGCGGCGGGTTGAGCGGCCCGGCGAAGGGGCGTTCGTTCACGGCACGATCGACTGCCTGGATATGAACTTGCTTCCGGCGGACCTGCCGCTTGGCGTCATGTCTCCGCAGGCTGGAGACGCCGCTTTTCAATATTTGAAGAAAGCGGTTGATTTGGCCAAAGCGCAGGAGATTCAGGCGATCTGCACGGCGCCGCTGAATAAGGAAGCGCTGCAGAAGGGAGGCCATCTGTATCCGGGGCACACCGAGATATTGGCCGATTTGACGGGCACCGAGGACTATTCCATGATGCTGTCCTCGCCGAAGCTGAAGGTCATCCATCTGACGACGCATGTCGGTTTGATCAAAGCGATCGAGACGATCAATCCGGAACGGACGTACAAAGTCGTTAAGCTCGCTCATGAGACGCTGACCCGCGCCGGCTACGACAACCCGCGCATTGCGGTGTGCGGCATTAATCCGCATGCGGGCGAGAACGGATTGTTCGGCAACGGGGAGGAAGAGGAGAAGCTTATTCCCGGCATCGAGCAGGCGGCGGCCGAAGGCATCCGGGTTACCGGTCCCTATCCTGCGGACACGCTGTTTTTCCGGGCGGTGCGCAAAGATTTCGATATCGTCGTCGCCTGCTATCACGATCAGGGCCATGTGCCGATCAAGGTGCTGGGACTGGAGGAAGGCGTTAATATCACGGTCGGTCTGAAGGGCGGCATCGTGCGCACTTCCGTCGATCACGGCACCGCCTTCGACATCGCAGGCAAAAACATCGCCGACGAACGCAGCATGCTCGCGGCGATTCAATCCGGAGCCGATTTGGCTCCGAAGACTACCGTTAAATAGCTTGGATTACAGACAACCGAAAAGCTGCGGTGAATGAAGCGGGGCGAAGCCAGCGGGAACGGTTCCGCAGCAACGTTAGCGTTCACCGCCTGCTTTTAGAAGGAGCGACTACTACGATGAAAGTTGTATCGACATCGCCGTCCTTCGCCAAATATTCCAACGAACCTATCGAGTATTTGGAGAAGTACGGCATTGAGCTCATGCATTTGCCGGCAGATATTACGGAGGAAGCGTTTATCGCCGCGGCTCAGGACGCGGACGCCGCGATCGTTGCGTTTAATCAGATTACGGAGCAGGTTCTCGCGCAAGCGCCGCGATTGAAGCTGGTTTGCAAGCACGGCGTCGGCGTGGACAATATCGACCTGAAGGCGGCCAAGGAGCGTCAAGTGTGGGTGACGAACGTGCCTAACGCCAACAAGCATGCGGTGGCCGACTTCGCTTTTGCCTTGATGCTGTCGCTCGCCCGGCAAATTCCGCTGGCAAACGAGCTGACGAAGAAGGGAGAATGGCCGCGGATTTTCGGCACCGACGTATACGGCCGAACGGTAGGCATTATCGGCCTCGGCAGCATCGGCAAGGAGGTTGCGCGCCGGGCGGGCGGCTTCGATATGAATATACTGGCGTATGATCCGTATCCGGATCACGCGTTCGCCGAGCGGCATGGAGTGTCCTTCGTCACGCTGGACGAGCTGCTCGAACGCAGCGATTTCGTCACGCTGCACATCGCTTTGACGGAACAAACGCAACATTTTATCGGCAAGGATCAATTGAAGCGGATGAAAGAAAGCGCTTATTTGATTAACGCGGCCCGCGGAGGCATCGTTGAGGAAGAGGCTCTGCATGAAGCGCTGACCGAAGGCATCATCGCCGGAGCGGCATTGGATGTATTCGAGCAGGAACCGCTGAAGGAGCATCCGTTATTTGCGCTTCCTAATTGTATCGCTTTGCCGCATATCGCCGGCTATACGAGCGGGGCGGTGAACGCGCTGGGCATGACTTGCGTGCGCAATATCGTGAATGTTCTTGTGAACGGGCAAAGACCCGAGCATGTGATGAACGGCTTGTAAACGAGAATCGGATTCACTTACAACATCAAGAGACGGAGAGATACATCTTGCAAACACTGACTAAGAAATCTAATGTGCGCTGGGTCGTCGCCATTCTTATGTGGGCAGCAATAGCGATCAATTATATAGATCGAACGGTTCTCTCGGCGGCAGCGCCGTATATTACGAAGGAATTCGGCTTGGATGCCGCTCAGATGGGCGTCGTGCTGTCCGGCTTCTTCTGGTCGTACGCGCTGCTGCAGGTTCCGTCCGGCTGGGTGGCCGACCGGATCGGACAGAAGAAAACGCTCGGCTTCGCCGTCGCTTGGTGGTCGCTCTCTACGGCGGTGACCGGTCTGGCGACAGGCTTCAAATCGATTCTCGGCTTCCGCATCGCGCTCGGGGTCGGCGAAGCCGCCGCTTATCCGAGCAACGCCGGAATTTCGTCCAAATGGTTTCCGGACAAGGAGAGAGCGACGGTAGCGGGGATTTTTGACAGCGGCTCCAAATTCGGCGGAGCTATCGCGATGCCGCTGATCGTCTGGCTGATTGCCATGTTCGATTGGAAAATGACCTTCCTCATCATCGGTTTGCTGGGCATCATTTGGTCGATTATTTGGATTTTGTACTTCAAGGAAACGCCGGAAGAGCATAAAGGCGTCAATGAAGCGGAGCTGAAGCATATCCGGGAAGGGCAGTTCAAACGGGAAGGTTTGGACGCCGAGCAGCCGATGAAATGGTATCAGCTGCTGAAGTATCGCAATATTTGGGCAATGTGCATCGGTTTCTTCATGATCAATTACAATTCGTATTTCTTCATTACTTGGCTGCCGACGTACCTGGTGAAAGAAAGAGGCATGAGCTTGATCGAGATGGGCTTTATGGCTTCCCTGCCGCTGCTTTGCGCGATGGTCGTCGAGGTCATTGCGGGATGGCTGTCCGACCGCATTTATGCCAAAGGCTTATTGTCGCTGACGGCGACGCGCAAGCTGTTTCTTATTATCGGATTGTTGATGGCGTCTTGTATCGGCTTCGCCGCCTTCGCCCAATTGGCCGTGCTGGCTGTGGTGCTCTTATGCATCGCCAAATCGGGCACCACGGTCGCCGCTTCGCAAGTATGGGCGCTGCCTGGCGACGTAGCTCCGAAAAATATGACCTCTGTCGTCGCGGGCATGCAAAATACGGTATCCAATATGGGCGGCGTGGTAGGCCCGATCATTACCGGCTTTTTCGTCGCGGCTTACGGCTCCTTCGTACCGGCCCTGCTGTTCTCCGCGGCGCTGATCGTCATCGGAATTTTGAATTATTTGTTCCTGTTAGGCAAAGTAAAACCGATTCAAGCGGAACATGAATAGCTGCCGATAGGGGCGGGCGGTGTGCCGGTAACGGGGCTCCGCCCGCCCCATTTGGTTGCGGAGGCAGCTGCAAACGGCTGCAAAAAAGCATAATAGTCCATGTTACAGGGCAGGTAAATCCATGGTTTCTTTTATTCGTTCGGAGTATTCTATACATTAGTTATTGAGAGGATAGTGCATTCTGTGCATTCATCGCATAATTTACTGTAAAGAAGGTTACTCCAGATGGAAGCATGGAAACGCAATTTGTACATTTTATGGTTCGGCACGTTTTTCAGCTCGGCGGGAATCGGGATGATTATCCCGTTTCTGCCGCTGTACGTTCAGGAGCTGGGCATTCATGACGTGCAGAAGGCTGCGCTGTGGGCGGCGATGATCTTCGGCATCAATCATTTGATGATCGCCTTGGTGTCGCCGTTCTGGGGGAAATTCTCCGACAAGTACGGGCAAAAAGTAACGATGGTCCGCGCCGGGCTTGGCTCGGCGATTATCATTGCCGCGATGGGGCTTGTGCATACGCCGCTCCAGCTGCTGCTGCTGAGAGGGCTGTTCGGCACGATGGGGGGCTTCAGCGTCGGCGCGGTCGCGCTGATGGCCATCGAGACCCCGAAGGAGCAGGTCGGCAAAGTGCTCGGGACGCTGCAAACCGGCCAGGTGACGGGACAACTGCTCGGGCCGCTGCTCGGAGGTATCTTGGCCGAATGGCTCGGGATGCGCAATTCGTTCTTTTTTACCGGCATTTGTCTCTTTATCGCCGGATTGCTGGTGCTGTTCGGCGTTCATGAGAAAAAGAAATACCCGAAGTTCCGGTTTCAATGGCGGAGGGGCCAGGCGGCTGCGGAAGCTGCAGCAGGTCAATCCGGTGCGGCTGGGGCCAAATTCGAGAAAGTGCAGCTGAAGGATGTCGTGAAGCAGGCGCCGGTCATCTTGACGCTCTTCGTCTCGACGTTCCTCATCTCCGTCAGCTTTCAGAGCATCAGCCCGATCATTACGCTGTACGTAAAAAGTATGCACATCGAGAATCATGTAGAGATCATGGCCGGTCTTATCTTTGCGTCGAGCGCTCTGGGCACGATGATCTCGGCCCCGATCCTCGGGCGGATCGGCGACCGGTACGGTTATTTGAACGTGCTGCTCTGCTGTCTCCTGTTAATCTCGATCCTGTATATTCCGCAAGCGCGAATTACCGATCCGTGGGTTCTCATGGGAGCGCGTTTTCTATCCGGTCTATGCGTGGGCGGTCTTATTCCGTCGATCAGCTCGCTGCTTAGAAGCTTGACGCCGAAATCGATTCAGGGGAGCGTCTTCTCGTATAATGCCAGCGCAAGCTCGCTCGGCAACGTCTCCGGCTCCTTGTTCGGCGGGATCGTCGCCAGCCATATGGGCATCTCGGTCGTGTTCTATATTATTTCCGGCGTGTTCCTGCTGCATTTCGTCATGCTGGCCGCTCAGGCCAAACGAATTAACCGGACGAGCGAAAGCCGCCAATCCGCTGTCTAGCGGCAGCCGGCCCGCCGTTACGGAAGTTGGGCCGATGGAGAAGCGCACGGTTATGCATAATAAAAAACGGATTCGTATAGATGGAGAGATAGCGCGTTGAGGATGACGGACGTTTTCTTGACAGCTGCGATTCGTTAATCGGAACTGAGAAGTGCGAATGCGCTGCGGGGGAGACAGCGCAGGCATCCGACTGTCGTGGA
Source organism: Paenibacillus doosanensis (assembly GCF_025060755.1). Lineage (GTDB taxonomy): Bacteria > Bacillota > Bacilli > Paenibacillales > NBRC-103111 > Paenibacillus_S > Paenibacillus_S doosanensis. Next base: position 240 of record NZ_JANYUY010000049.1, on the reverse strand, counting down.
ACGCCAGCAAGTCAATCGCGCTCTTTTCTGCAGGCGCTCCTAGGTTCATCAAGAGCGCTCTGCCGGTATGCACAGAAGGCAGCGAATGGACGATACTCGTTCATTCGCTTTTTTTGTCTAAGAAAACCCCCAGTTCGACTGGGGGTTCAGGAAAGCTTATAGCTATGAGTAAAAATCCCTTGACCTTTATGATAAGATGATAGCCGGTCTGCCAACCGCAACATCAAATCAAGGAGGACA
>NZ_JANYUY010000048.1 GCF_025060755.1 Paenibacillus doosanensis | reverse complement strand
GGAATACCCACCTTCGCCGTTTGCTGGTCGAATCCGCTTGGAGTTATCGCTATACACCTGCGTTGAAAGGAGAGTTAAAGAAACGTCAACAAGGAAAATCGCCTGAAATACAGGCCATATCCTGGAAAGCACAGCATCGGTTACATCGAAAATATACGAAAATGCTCGATTGGAAACCTCTTTCGACCGCAGGCCACGACTCAATCACCACCTTTCTAAAAGTCCGGTGAAAAAGCAGACTTCACTAGTCGAAGGCAATCTGGAGAAGCGCAGCGGTTGCCTTTGTTCCCGAATTATTTAACCCATTGAAGGGCTAATTATTCAAGAAATTCGGGATGGGCAGCGATCGGAAGAGGCTTTCGCCTGCGCAGAAGGCAACCCTTCAGCGGCGCAGTACACTCACAACGGACACAGCGGCCATTATATCAACCCTATCGGCCATTTTGGAATTCTAACGGACACAGATGCAGCTATTGGTTGGCAGAGCCTCCATAGAAAGCGATTCGGAGCTATGTAAGCGCCATGACGTCCGTTACGTTGAAAAAGCGTCTGTTTGCGGCGAATTTAGCTCTCCTGTGTCCGTTACAACTTAGAAACGGTTCGATGCTCGGCTCCGGGCGCGTCAGCGGACTTTTTTACGGCCCTTCTAAGAGTCTGTCCGATCGGAGCAGGAGGGACAGTTTGGAGAAGCGATAGCGTTCAAGAAATCCAGGGACAACAGCGAGTGGAAAACTTCTATCGACTGTAGGCCACGACTCAATCACCTGCTATAATGTTATAAAAAAATAATTAGGGGATGCATATGAGGATGTTCATAGTGTTTGCCCTATTTTCCTTGTTTTTGTACAGTTGCTCTGGCCCATACGAGGTCGTCAGCTTTCAATCCGCCGCAAACAACCCGGAACTGCAAAACAAGTTGAATATAGCAATCGAAACGTTAGGCGATCAACAGGGGGTTGGGCAATTTAACGTAAATGATCGTACGTTTATTTTAATGACTAGCGGAGTCAAAAACAGCGGCGGATATACGATAAAAATCGTTTCATTCGAAGAAAAGAATAATGAAATAACGATAGCTGTCAAAGAACAGCCTCCTGAAACCGCCAACACCTTACCGGTTAGAGAAAATCCGAAATTACTGATCAGCATCAAAAAGACTTCTTACCCTATTCGGCTTAAGTGGAGCTGAAAAAGGGTTGCCTTTTTATATAACACGTGTTATTTTCAAGGTAAGAGGTGTAGCATGACATGACGAAAAGAGTGACCAGCTTTGATGTGGCCAAAAGAGCAGGCGTATCGCGCAGCGTCGTATCGGCCGTATTGAACGGCACGCGAGGAATCGGCGTAGGAGAAGAGAAGCGCAAGGCCGTGCTTGAGGCTATCCGCGAATTGAATTATCAGGTGGACGCCCAGGCCAGAGGGATGAAGACGGGGCGAAGCCAGTGTCTGGCCGCATACGGGAATGTCGCCAATCCCTTGTTTCTGCAGGTGCTGGAAGGGATACAGGCGGCCTGCGCGGCTTGCGGCTACCATGTGCTGCTCTATCCGTCGGGAAGCTCCGACAGTCAGCGTATCGAAGGCTTGCTCGATTTGTTCCGGCAGCGCCGGATCGACGGCGTCGTCGCCTTGGACCGCCCGCATCAGGTTCATGAAGGCTGGGTGCAGCTCGTTCACGAAAACCGCCTGCCCTATGTTTCCGTAGAAGGGTATCCGGACACGGAGGAGATCGCTTCCGTCCTGATGGACTACGAAGAGAGCGTGCGGCGGGCCCTAGATTACATCGCGGCCCGCACCAGGCAGATTCCCGCTTATTTGGAGCTGCATCATCAGGGGACTCCTCTCGGCTGGGGCGACCGGCAGCGCCGTAACGCCTATGAAGACTGGATGGCGGAACGGGGATGGGAGCCGCAAGTATATACCGCTGCGGACGGCCCTTGGAAGGAACGCGAGCCGTTCTGGCGGGAGTGGCTGCAGCGGCATAGAGCGAGTTCAGCGATACTGACCAATTGGTCGCGCGGAGCAGTCTATGTATGCCGCGCCGCGCAGCTGCTCGGCATACAAGTCGGCCGGGAGCTGCATGTGATGGCATCCGATAACACGGAGCGCATCAACCAGCATATGTTTCCGGCCATTACGTCGACGGAGGTTCCGTATCGGGAGATGGGACGGCTTGCCGCGAAGCGGCTGCTGGAATACATCGGCGGACAAAGACCGCTGGACGATACGAGCGGCATCTGGGTACCGGCTGTTCTGGAAGAGCGGGACAGCGTAGGCGAGGCTGCGGAGCGGGGGCGATGAATTGTGCCGCGAAGGCTTGGAACGGCTGAAGCGCAGGAGAGGCTGTAAGGAGCAGGACAGGGGAGATGGCGCAATCGAGTAGGTCAGGAAAACGTCGAGCCGCTTCCCGAGTGACTTCGGCGCTATTTTTCAACTTTTTATAACACGTGTTATGGCATTTCCAATAATAAGAGGGAGTGAGCTTGATATGTGGTTTACATATGAAAAGACGGCGGCAAGGGTGAAGGAGCTGGCCGAGTTTCGCTATCGCGACAGGCAGCCCGTCTCCGTGTTTGAGAGTCTCGAAGACCCGGAAGGGGCCGTCGGCGCGCGCCCGGCGCTTCCGTTGAGCGCTCATCCCGATGCTTCGGTGATGAGATTGGGCGATCGCTGGGCGGGACAAGACCGTTATTTGTGGCTCGCGGCCGAGGTTCGAGTGCCTTTCGAATGGGAAGGGCGCATGATTGTAGGCCGATTCGACTTTGGCCGGACGGGCGGAGGCAACAATTCCGGCTTCGAATCGCTGCTCTATGTGAACGGGCACCCTTATCAAGGCGTCGATTCGAATCATCGGGAGGTATTCTTCGAGGGCTGCCAAGCGGGTTCTACGCTGCAGCTATGCTTCCGGCTCTGGTCGGGCCTCGGAGGCTATCGGCCGAATACCGATCAGGAGCATCGGCTGGAGCGCGCAGAGCTCTGCTGGCTGGACGAAGCCGCAGACGACCTCTATTACAGCGCGCGGGCCGCGCTGGAGACGGTGCGGGAGCTGCACGAGCATGCCCCCGAACGGGCGCTGCTGCTGTCCGCGGTCGATCAGGCGCTGCTGCTCGTCGATTGGTCGCATCCCGGCTCCGAGCCGTTCTATGCCTCCGTGGCCGCCGCCGCGGAGCGGCTGAACGAAGCGCTGGCCGCACTGCCCAAGCAGCATCCGGTCACCGTTCGCTGCATCGGCCATACGCATATCGACGTGGCGTGGCTGTGGCGGCTCAAACATACGCGGGAGAAGGCGGCCCGTTCTTTCTCTACGGTGCTGCGGCTGATGGAGAAGTATCCGGATTATATTTTTTTGCAGACGATGCCGCAGCTGTACGAGTATATTAAGAACGATTACCCGGACATTTACGATCAGATCAAGGAACGGGTCCGCGAAGGGCGCTGGGAAGCCGGAGGCGGGATGTGGCTGGAGGCGGACTGCAATCTGACGTCGGGGGAGTCGCTCGTGCGCCAGCTGCTGTATGGCACTCGTTTTTTAAAAGAGGAGTTCGGCGTAGACTGCAAATACTTATGGCTGCCGGACGTCTTCGGCTACAGCTGGGCGCTGCCGCAAATATTGCGCAAATCCGGGATCGATACGTTCATGACGACGAAGATCAGCTGGAATCAATATAACCGGATGCCGCATGATACGTTCCGCTGGAGGGGGATCGACGGGACGGAAGTTTTGACGCATTTTATTACAACGCCGGATGACGCGGGAGGCTGGCTGTATACATATAACGGCGAAGTGACGGCCCGGTCGGTGGCCGGTATTTGGGAGACGTACCGCGACAAGGCGGTGAACCGCGAGCTGCTGCTCTCTTACGGTTACGGGGACGGCGGAGGCGGCGTCACGCGGGACATGCTGGAACTGCGCAGAAGGCTAAGCACTCTGCCGGGCATACCTCATGTGACGACGGGCCGCGCCGACGAATATTTCGAACGGCTGCACTGGACGGTCGCCGAGACGAAGGAATACGTTCATACCTGGGACGGCGAGCTGTACCTGGAGCTGCATCGCGGCACTTACACAAGCCAGGCGTATAACAAGAAGATGAACCGCAAGCTCGAGCTGCTCGCGCGCGAAGCGGAATGGATGGGCGTGCTCGGCGGCCTGCAGAGCGGAGACTGGTCCCGCTATGCGCACGAAGCGCTGACGGCAGCGTGGAAAATCGTGCTGCGCAATCAGTTCCACGACATTATTCCGGGCTCCTCGATTCATGAAGTGTACGAAGATTCGCGAATCGAATACGAGGAAGCGGAGCGGCTGCTGCGCCAAGCTGCCCGCGAAGCCGAAGCTGCGCTGGCCGCCGTGAATACGCCGCCGGATGGGGCCGCAGCGTCCAGCCCGCTGCATCAGGGCTCTGAAGAGGGCGCGCTGCGGGCCGCGGAACCTACGGTCTTCACCGTATGGAACAGCGCGGGCTGGACGCGAGGGGGGATTGCGCATATCGCCTCAGAGCAGCCGGAATGCGCCGCGGCGGCAGAGCAGGGCGAATGGACGGATGCGCAGGGACGGAGCTTGGCCAGCCAAAAAATTTCGTCCGGATGGCTCGTACAGATCGGCGAAGCGCCGTCTCTCGGGTATGCCGGGCTTCATTTCAAGCCTTCGGCAGCGGCGCCTGCTTCCGGTACGGATGCTTCGCCGTTTGTAGTTCATGACGGCGGAATGGACACTCCGTTCTATCGACTGAAGTGGAACGAAGCGGGACAGCTTGTGTCCATCTGGGACCTGTCAGCGGGACGGGAGGTGCTCGCCGACGAAGCCCGGGGCAATGTACTGCAGGTGTTCGAGGACAAGCCGAAGGGACGTCATGAGGCTTGGGATATCGATATATTTTACACGGAGAAAATGGAGGAAATCCGCGAGCTGCGATCCGTCGAGCTGGTCGAGCTAGGGGCGGTTCGGGCGTCGGTCCGTTTCGTATGGAGCTACGGGGCGTCGACGGTGGAGCAGGAGCTGACGGTATATGCCCATTCCCGCCGTATCGATTTCCGTACCGTCATCGATTGGCAGGAGCGGCGCAAGCTGCTGAAGGCGGCATTCCCGGTGCGGGTCCGCTCTACCGAAGCGACGTACGATATTCAATTCGGCAATGTCAAACGCCCTACGCATTGGAACACGAGCTGGGATTTTGCCAGATTCGAGGTTGTCGGCCATCAATGGGCGGATCTGTCGGAACGGGGATATGGCGTAAGCTTGTTGAACGATTGTAAATACGGGTATGACATCAAAGATAACGTCATCCGGCTGACGCTGCTGAAATCGGCGATGGTGCCTGATCCGCAGGCCGACCAGGGGCGTCACGAATTCACTTATTCCTTGCTGCCGCATCAGGGGGATTGGCTCGATGGCGAGACGGTACAGGAGGCTTGGGATTTGAATGCGCCGCTCATCGGCCGTAAAGGGGCTGTGCAGGCTCCCGGTTCTTTGCTTCGCATCGAAGGCGGGTATGTCCATGTCGATGCGGTCAAAAAAGCCGAAGACGACGAGCGGGTCGTCATCCGCTTCCATGAATTCGGAGGGCAGCGGGGCCGTATCGCGCTGACCAGCGATTATACGATCCGCAGCTGGCAGGAGTGCGATCTGTTGGAGCGTCCGGCAGGGGATAAGCGGGAGGCGGAGGACGGAGCGATCCGGCTGGAGTTGAAGCCGTATGAGATCAAGACGCTGCTGCTGGAATTGTCCCGCTAAGCGGTCAGGTACAACAAAGCTTAACGGATAATACAAAGGTAAAGTGAAAAAAGCCCCTCGCCGGAAGCTTAGTTCAAGCGTTCCGAGAGAGGGGCTTACTGCCGTCTTACCGCAGATTAATCTTCTTTGAGCTGCTTCACCAGGCGGCGAACCGTGCCGGACGGCGTTTCGATCGTTTCATATACGTTAATGGTGAGTTCATTATCGAACTGTTCGGTTTTCAGATTGCTGAACGTAATTTTCTGATCTCCGGTCGTCAGCTTGGAAGCTCCTGTGAAGCCGAACGATTGAGATCCCATGACGACGCCTTGCCCGTTAACGAGCTCGAACTCCATCTTGGAGAAGTTCTGGTCTACGATGACCGAATCCATCCGGTCAACCGTCAGTCCCAGCTTCAGTTGGTATACGTAGCCGGAATCGTACAGCGAAGCGATGGCGTACGAATTGAAGGTCACCTTGAATGGATAGAAGCTTATCACATTGTCGGTCGACTCTCTTTGAACGGCTACCTGATAGGTGCCGATGGACAGCTTGTTCGGAGCGGCCGTCTTAGGATCGATAATGTTCAAGGCGAGATTCTGCCCCGTTTCCGAGGTCGGCAGCATGTAGGAATAGCTGATGACATAGCTCGTATTCGGCATGATCGTCTCGGCTGTGTTCGATTGCTTCGTGCCGGAGAACGCAAGTCCCTCGCTGTTGACCAGCTCGGTGCCGATGTCCGGAACGGACAGCGTGCTCGCGCCGCGATTCGTCAGCTTGTATTTGGCAATGACGGTCTTATAGCCGAATTCTTCATTCTCGTGCATATGCATCTCGACGAGAGAGACGTCGAGGTTTTTATCGATCAGGCCGTTAGGCGCAAATACCATCGGCGTATCGAAGGTATAAGGCTTCGCTTGCACTCCGGCATTATCGGTTTGCTGGATGCCCTTCAGATCGATCAAGATCACCGGATATTTGTCCGCGCTGGAACTGCCGGAGCTGGCGGTATTCGATTTCGTTGAGCTCGTCGAGCTCGAAGAGCCGGATGACGAGCTTCCGCTTCCGGACGAGGAGCTCGAGCTGCCGGAGCTATTCGAGTTCGAGCCGCTAGAGCTGTTCGAACTGCCGGAACTGCTGGAATTGTTCGAGCTGCTGGAGCTTGAGCCGGACGAAGAGCCGGTAGACGAACTGCTCGAAGTGCTCGAAGCCGCCTCCTTCAAGGCCAGCTTCACCGTATTCGGATCGATGCCGTCCGGCAGAACGACCGAATACTGATACGTGGCCGTCTGATCCGGAGTCAAGAAGCCGGTGCGGACGGAAACGTCCTGAACGGCGGCGTCCAGACTTTCCTTGCCCAGCTGATACGAAGCGGTCAGCGTCGGCAGGGTGACCGTGGCCGAGCCGGTGTTATGGATGCTCACCGTCGTTTGCAGCAGTACGCCTTCGGCTTGCTTGATGGCTACCGATTGCTCGGCTTTGATCTTAAGACCGTTGTCCGTGCCGTACAACGAGTAAGGCTGCTCTTGTCCGAGCGGCACCGCCGCCGTCGTGCCGGACAAAGGAACGCTGCCCAGGATAGTTTCGCCGGCCGTATCCGTATGCACGGCTTCAAGCACGAACGGATCGATATCGGCCGATTCCGGAACCGCCGTGCGCAGCCGAAGCTTCGTCAGCTTGTCGGGCAGCAGCGTTTCCTGCGATCCGCCGACAACGGAGGTGCCGTAAGTAAGCGAATCCGGGCCTTTCAGCCGGAACAGCAAGCCGGAAGGGAGCTGGAAGCTCGCCGAGCCGGCGTTGCGCACATACAAGTCCGTATACAAATACTGCGTGCCGTTCTCCGTCACCGGATAGCTTTGACCGAGGCGCATCGCTACAAGCGCATCCTGGGAATAATCCGCATCGACATCCTTCAGAGAGACGATCATCAGCTGGGCCGGGTTCAAGCCGCTCGCACTCGGCGTAGCGCTGGAGACAGGCAGGTCGCCGATGCTGCGCATAAACGAAGGGGAACCGGAATCCCAGGCGAACAGATGCACCTTCAGATCGTTGGCATCCGCGCCTTTGCCCATTTGCGACACGAAGCTGAACTGCTGGTCTTGGCCCGCGTTCACGCGCGCGCTTTGCTTGCTTGTCAGCTTGGCCGGGAAGCTGTTGCCTTGGCTGTCGACGATTTGCACGCCGTAGCCGTTGAAATCGATGGAGCTTCCGCTCCCGTTATGCATCTTCAAGGAAAATTGCAGAGCGGACGAATCCGCTCCCGCGGAGAACGAAGCGTTCTCTAGCGTAAAGTAAGTATCGTTTGCAATGAACACGCCCGGTTTGCCGGCGGAAGCCGTCGGCAGGCCGGCCACCAGCGTCGTGCAGACGGCAAGCGTGCAGAGCAGCGCGGTGCTCCGGGCCCGCAGCGATTGTTTGTTAGATTTGCGTTTCAACAGAAATCTCCTCCCATGTTTCGTTATCTCTAGCGTTAGTCAGTCAGTACGAAGAGCGTCGATCGGACGGAGCTTGGATGCCTTGTTGGCCGGATACAGACCGAAGATCATGCCGACACCGACCGAGAACAGGAAGGAATACAGACCGACCTGGAACGACAGCTGAGTCTCCTGTTGGGGATTGAAATAAGGCCAGGCGAGCGACAGTCCGCATCCGAGCAGCAGACCGACAATGCCGCCGAGTCCGCTGATGACCGTAGCTTCGATCAGAAATTGCATCAGAATATTGCGGCGCTTGGCTCCGATCGATTTGCGTATGCCGATCTCCCGGGTTCGTTCGCTGACGGTGACAAGCATGATGTTCATAATGCCGATGCCGCCGACGAGCAGCGAGATGCAGGCGACGCTGATCAATTGATTGTTCAGGGAGCTTGAAGCGGCGACCCGAGCCTTCATCAGTTCATCCTGGTTTTGTACCTGGAAGCCGGAATCGCTTTTAAATTTATACGTCAAGTACTGCGTAATAGTTGCTTGCGCTTGCGACAATTGTTCCTTGGTCGGCGCCTCCAGATAAGTGGTGCGGATGCTTCCGAGCTTGAAGGACCGCTGGGCGGTAATCAAAGGGACGAACACGGAATCGTCCAGAGACACGCCGCCGCTAATATTGGAGCCTTTCTCCTTAATTACTCCGGCGACGGTGAAGACGACGCCGTCGATGTTAATGTCTTCGCCGACCGGGTCCAGTCTGCCGAAATATTTTTCCGCGACCGTCGAGCCGAGCACCGCTATCTGATTGCGAAACTCGAGGTCCGCGGGAGAGATGAACCGCCCTGAGGCGATTTCCCCCTTCATCAGGCTTAAGTAGTTTTCGTTCGTGCCGACGACTGTATATTTCTCCTGGGTACGATCGTATTTGATATTGGAGCTTCCTTTTACAATCGTCGGAGCGATCGTCTCAATTTCCGGAAGCTGCTGCAGCTGCATCAAATCGTTATAGTCCAGCTGGGTTGCGCGTCCGACGCCCATGACGTTAACGACGATCAGGTTCGTGCCGAGCGCTTCGTATTGCTTTTCGATCGCCGCAGAAGTGCCTTGACCGATGGAAACGAGGGTCACGACCGAGCTGACGCCGATGATCACGCCCAGCATCGTAAGCAGCGTGCGCATCGGGTTGCCGACCACGGTGCGCATCGCCATATAAATAAGCTCAAACAATCTCATCTCATCACCTCTGCTGCGGGCCTCAGTTCAGGAGGCTGCGAGAGAAGGGGGCGAAGCCGTTCGTCTCTGACGATTTCCCCGTCGCGAATGGAGACGACGCGCCGTGCATTTTCCGCTATATGATTATCATGGGTGATGAGCACGATGGTATTGCCTTGATTGTTCAGGTTGATCATCAGCTCCAGCACTTCGTTGCCGGTCTTCGAATCCAAAGCTCCTGTCGGTTCATCCGCAAGAAGCAGCGAAGGCGAAATCGACAGCGCTCTGGCGATTGCAACGCGCTGCTGCTGGCCGCCGGACAGCTCGCTCGGCTTATGATGACCGCGAGTGCCCATACCGAGCAGTTCCAGCATTTCCTGCGCTTTTTCCCGCCGTATTTTTTTACTTATTCCGGCATAGATCATCGGCAGCTCTACGTTCTCGATCGCGTTCAATTTCGGAAGCAGGTTAAACTGCTGAAAAATAAATCCGATCTTTTTATTTCTGAACTCGGCTAACTGGTTGTCGCTCATCTTCTCCGTGGCTACGCCGTCCAGCTTGTAGGAGCCGGAGGAAGGAATGTCCAGCAGACCGATCGTATTCATCAGCGTCGATTTCCCCGATCCGCTGGGTCCGACGATGGCCACAAAATCGCCCGTTGTGACCGTCATTGATACACCTTTGAGGATTTGCAGCTTTTCCGCGCCTCGCTCGTATGACTTCGTGATGTCTTTCAATTCAATGAGAGCTTCCATAGGGGATCCTCCTTTCCATGCTGATGCTTAACGGTTGCCGCCGCCGCCGGTAGATCCGCTTCGCTGAAACTGAACTCCGCCTGCGCCTCCTGCACCGCCTGTGCCAGGGAAGCCGCCGCCTTGTTGGAATTGCTGGCGTATTTTATCGATATCCGCTTGCGAAGTCGTGGTCGATTTCTTCGTTACCGGAATCTCTACCTTGTCGCCTTCCTTCAGACCGTCGGTCACTTCGACGTACAATTTGTTGCGAATGCCGATCTTGATCTCATGCTTCTCTTCCTTCGTTCCGTCCGCGTTCACCAGCGTCACGTAACGTTTGCCCTGCTGCTGTTGAAGCGCCTCGAGCGGGAGAAGCAGGATGTCCTTTTTATCCTGGGTAATGATTTCGGCGGTCGCCGTCATGCCGTTGCGCAGCTGGTCGTCGTTTTTGACCGAGATGCCGACGTCGAAGAAGGTAACCCCGTTGGTGGTCGTACCGACCGTCGATACTTGGTTGACTTCGCCCTCGTATACTTTGTTTGAGATCGAATCGACCTTGACCGAAGCCTTCATGCCCACCTTGACGTTAGGCAAATCGAGCTCGTCGACCTGTACCGGAAGCTGCATGTAATCGAGATTCGCTACGGCCCCGAGCTGCGTGTTCGCTTCAATGGTCGAGCCGGCAGGGTAGCTGGCCAGCACATTCGATTTCTTGTTGGCAAAATCCGTAGAGAAGATGCCGTCGAACGGAGCGGTTACGGTCAATTGATCCAATTTATCCTGATAGTTGTTGATCGTAATTTTTTGTCTGTCGATGGAAGCCTGCTTGTTCAAAATATCGTTGTCGAGCGTATCGTTCGTAATCGAGGCGATCAGGTCGCCCTTGTTGACGTAGTTGCCCGTTTTGATATTGATATTGCTGATCATGCCGCTCGCGCCGGACAGGATGCTTTCTTCATTGTTAAATTCGAGCGTTCCTTTATCCGTCGATTGCGCTTTTCTGCCGCCCAGCGTGACGCTTCCTTTGACGTTCATGCCGGAGCCGAGCGTACCGTCGTTTTTCACCGTGATTTCCACATCGAGCAGCTTGTTGCCGCTGGCATCGCCTTTGGGCTGCTGTCCTACGGACTCGACAACGGCCGTCTTGGTCAGATTAAAGCCGTCAACGGTCAGATCGATCGCATCGCCTTTTTTCAGTTGAACGGCATCTTCAAGCAGGAACGGAAGCTTGGTTTTCAAGGTGGAATTATCGGCAATCGATCCGATACGGCCGTTCTTGTTTACGTTGGAGCCGGTATCCAGGTTGGATGTCAAGGTCAAGAGACCGCTGATCGGAGCGTAAATTTGCAGATTGTTTTTCTGTGCGTTCAAATCGGCCAAATCTTTTTCCTGCTGCTGCAGCGTGACCTGCGCCTCCTGAAGATTCGCCTCCAGACTAAGATCGGAGATGACGAACAGAACGTCCCCTTTTTTGACCTGCTGGTTCCGGGTTAAGTTCATCGTCTTGATCGTTCCGTCTACGGGGGCGATAATATTTTGGACATCCCGCGCTTCGAATTGGGAAGTTCCTGATACGGTGGAAGTAATGGCGCCCTTCTTGATCTCCACTGTTTTAGCCTCGGTGCTGGCAGCCGGTTTTTTGGTGTTTTTATGGTCCAAATAGTAATATGTACCGCCACCGCAAAGCGCTAGCCCGATGATAACGGCTATCCATTTTTTACTGCGCAGTAATCCCATTCTTGCTTCTCCTTTCCGACATTTCAGCTTTTCTGCCTTGCTGCTTACTAACTTTAGCAACGTTTTGTGAAAGAAGTGTGAAGCCAAGCTTAATGCAAGATTAAGATAGAAGGAAAATGTCGTCGAACCCGGCGGTAAAATGTGGGTGCGGACGACAAAAAGGGCCGGAATCCCCTATTTTGAAGGAATCCGGCCGTATTTCGCCATTGGATAAGCGGTGTCGACTAGCGGTTAACGCTGCTTAGTTAAAAAGCTTCTTCAGGTTTTCGGTATACGGCGCGCGAACGATGCCTTTCTCGGTGATGATGGCCGTCACGTATTCGTTCGGTGTGACGTCGAAAGCCGGGTTGTACACCTTGATGCCCTGCGGCGCGGTCCGTTTGCCGAAGCCTTGCGTAATCTCGTCTTCGTGCCGCTCCTCGATCGGAATGTCCGCGCCGGTCGGCGTGTTCATATCGATCGTGGAAGTCGGGCAGGCGACGTAGACGGGAATGCCGTGCGCTTTGGCGAGCACGGCGACGCTGTACGTGCCGATCTTGTTGGCGACGTCGCCGTTAGCCGCGACGCGGTCGGTGCCGACGATGACGGCCTGCACCCAGCCTTTGCTCATGACGGCGCCGGCCATATTGTCGCAGATCAGCGTCACGTCGACGCCGGCCTGCTGCAGCTCGAAGGCCGTCAGCCGCGCGCCCTGCAGCACCGGGCGCGTCTCGTCGGCATACACCTTCAGGCGTATGCCGCGCTCCTGCGCCAGGTACATCGGCGCAAGCGCCGTGCCGTAGCGGGCGGTGGCGAGGCCGCCCGCGTTGCAGTGCGTGAGGAGGCCCATGCCGTCCTCGAACAAGGACAGCGCGTGCTCGCCGATCAGGCGGCACGTCTCTTCGTCTTCGCTCTGGATGAGCTTCGCTTCATCCAGCAGCGCCTGCTTCAGCGCTTCCGGCTCCGTGCCGGCGGAAGCGAGCTCCCGGGCGCGCTGTTTCATGCGATCCAGCGCCCAGAACAGATTCACCGCCGTCGGGCGCGACGTGGCGAGATAATCGCATTGCTTGACCGCAGCGTCAAGCAGCTCGTCCCGGCCGCCGCTATGATCGCGGACGCCGAGATACACCCCGTAGGCCGCCGAGATGCCGATGGCCGGCGCCCCGCGTACCGCGAGCTGCTTGATCGCGTCCCAAACCTGCTCGGAGGTCGTCAGGGCAAGGTAGACGATTTCGTCGGGCAGAAGGCGCTGATCGAGCAGATCAAGGCGGTTCTCCGCGGAATTCCAGCGGACCGATTGCAGCCAATCCGCAGAAGCTGTATGTTCTGTTGTGCTCATGTTCTGTTATCTCCTTATAGAGGGGATTGGCGATGACCGCCGGCCGTTAGCCGGAGAGCCCCGCCGTCCTCGGATTGCGTATCGTAAACGAATGCAACGCTTTTTGCTTATTGGACGGCCTTCCAGGCGATATCGATTAATTCCTCGATCGACTGGGTCTTGCGGTGCTGCTTGATCAGCGTCGTACCGATGCGCAGCGCGATACGCTGGGCGCGCTCCTTGGCCGCCGCATCCTCCAGCTTGTTGATGTCGGCCACTTGAGCGAGGCCGTGCACGCGGCGAACGGTTTTGCTGCCGGTATAGCCGACGGCGTCCTGCAGCAGCTGGCTCATATACCAATCCTGATAGCCCGGCGTCTTGGACACGCGGTCGACCCCGTGCTCGTTCCACAGCGACCTGAATTCCTGCTCGAATACATTCCACGTATCGCGGATCGTATCCGTCAGATAGGTGCGGTAATCTTTGCGGGACGCCTCATCCTTGCTCCAGCCTTCCTGTGCGGCAAAATTAAGCAGCAGGTTGGCGAAGACGGCGCCGATATCGAAGCCCATCGGTCCGTAGTAAGCGAACTCGGGGTCGATCACCTTGGTCGAATCCGGCTTGATGAAGATGCTTCCCGTATGCAGATCGCCGTGCAGAAGCGCCTGCGCTTTGGTCAGGAAGCCGCTGCGCAATATCGCCACTTCCAGATGCAGCTCGCTGTCGTTCCAGATCGCTTCCACCGCGTCCTGGATCGCGGGAGGCACATCGTTCGTATCCGCGTTCCGGTACGGATCGTCGAAGATCAGATCCTCCGTTATTTTACACAAGTCGGGATTGATGAACCGCTTCACGCGCAGCTTTTTCTCCTGCTGGTTCATCCCGAGGTCCGAGGTGTAGAACAGCGTGTGCGCCAGGAAGCGGCCGATATGGCCCGCGAACAGCGGATAGCGGTTGCCTTCGATCAATCCTCTGCGCATAATGACATGATCGCTCAAGTCTTCCATGACCGTCAGCGCCAAATCTTTCTCATAGACGAACACATGAGGCACGAGATCGGGGCAGAGCGATTCCTGGATCATCAGCGCTTCGCTCTCGATGCGGGCGCGGTCGAGCGACAGCGGCCATGATTCGCCTACAACCTTGGCGTATGGAAGAGCCTGCTTGAGAATGATGCTTTTGCCGGTGGAAGGCTCGACGATGTGGAAAACCAGATTCAGGTTGCCGTCGCCGATTTCGCGGCTGGTCAATTCGCTGCCGGGAGTGAACAGATCGGGAAGGCTCCGGGCGAATTCTACGGCTTCGGCTTCAGTCAAAGCGTGATATGAAGACATAGGCAATAAATCCTCCTTAAATTTCGAATGGCGATCGGGCTCGGGATTCGCATGCCGAATAACCGCGCTGCAAACCGGGCAAGGCCATAGTCCGTAAAAAACGATCATCCCATAGTATAGCAAATTGTGCGCGCTGGGAATAGAGTGCGTCATGATAAATTTCGTAAAATAACATCGGAATAATTGGATATTACGACGCGCTTTTTAGCGCATTAGTTTCATACCAAACTTAACAAAAACTTCATGTCCGGTTAATACCGTCATGACACGCGATGTTTACATTGGATATAACGGGATTGGATCAAGCGGAATTTACGATTTCCGGAAGGGGTGTCCAATGAAGATCATTTCAAGAGCGCTGTATATCGCGATTGCGCTCGGCGTCGTGCTTGTCCTAAGCTCTTACGGCGGGGAAGGGAACGCGGGAGCCCCCGCCGCTTCGAATCCGATGAAGGCCAACCAGCAGCAGTTCGACAGAATGCACGATACTCAAGTCTCTTATGTTCATGGCGGCAGCCGTAAGTAGACAGCCAGGTTCTTACCATGACGCCCCGATTTGAGCTTTTTCTTCCAGCGTACCTTATGTAACATAAGACGCTTGCGAAGTAAGCCTAACCGGGGTGTTTTTTGCGTTTATGCACAGTCCAAAATATGGTAATATAAAATTTGGAAATTCGGCTAGGAAAAAGAAAAGGAGCTGGTGCAAGTTGGGAAAGCTTATCTTCAGCCTGCTGATGGGCTGCAGCCTGGCGTTTAGCTGTGTTTCGGCAGGGTATGCAGAAACGCTGAATTCGGGCATGAAGGTCCGCAATGAAGACTATATTAGAGCCAAATGGAAGCAGTATGCTCCTGATAATTTTAAAACGGCTCCATTCGAGAAAACGCCGCGATTGCAGGACGTATACGATCTCGGGAAGGCGAACGGGCAATATTTGGCGGGAGGGGTAGCCAGAGCGAATTTTTACCGTTTCATTGCCAGATTGCCGGATAATCTGGAACTGTCTCAGGAATTGTCACGCCAGTTGCAATACGCCGCTTCGGTGACGGCCGCCACTTACGGCGAGCTATCCGTCAAACCGGAGAAACCGGGCGACATGGATGATTTCTTTTACGAACAAGCCGTGGAGGGGCTGGGCAAGAGCAGCGCCTTTATTTTAAAAGAGCCATCGTCAAACAGACTCGCGGATACGGTTGATATGTACATGAACCCGGCGGGCAGCTCGTCGGATCAAAGAAATCAAGACGATTATTACCGGATTCTGGACCCGGGAATCCAACGAATCGGCTTCGGGCTCGCCCCCGATCCGAAGGATCAGTACCGCTACTATTCCGTTATGAACCTGGAGGGCGGGACCAGTTCGGAGCCTGCCGACGGCAATTATATCGCTTATCCTGCGGAAGGCAGCTTCCCGGCCGACGTATTCGATCCCCGCAACCGGTGGCTTATTTTATTCAACTCCTACAGTCTTCATTCGGCGTTCAGTTCCGCCGATTTCCGTCCTAAGGAAGGATATACCGTAGAGCTTACCCGCCATTCGGATCGGCATGTGTGGACCAACCGTGCGACCGGCGGCGCGGACGGCTACCTGGATACCGCAATCGATAAGGACGTAACTCGCCTGACGTTCCGCCCGATCGGGCTGGAGAGCATTGCGGACGGCGATGTATTCACCGTCAAAGTGAGCGGCTTGAATCCCGTAAACGGCAAAACATTGGAATTGCAATATGACGTCCGCTTCTTTTACATCAACAAGCCATCGCAGTCCTCTCAGAAAGAACCTTCCGCGCCTGAGCAGGAACTAATGTATCCGGATTCTAGGGAGACCGATTCATCCGGTTCTGCGGGACAATCCCCGGGCTCGCCCGGCGGTTCGGCGGATATCCGTTTTTCCGATACGAAAGGTCATTGGTCCGAACAAACCGTGCGGTGGGCTATAGGGAAGAAGATCGTGGATGGCTATCCGGACGGCCGGTTCGAGCCTGACAAGCGGGTGAGCGAGGAGGAATTTCTAAGCATGCTTTTGAAGGCTTACGGTCACAATCCGGCAGCGGAAGCAAGCGGCGGCTGGTCGGACGGGTTATACGAGTTTGCCCGGGAGCACAAGTATCCGGTCAAAGGAGCGGAGCAGACGGACATGCGCAGTCTGCCTGTAACGCGGGAGAAGGCTGCGGAGATCGTAGCTGCGGCCGACGGAGCCGACGTCATGAAGGAAGAAGCGATTCTTTATTTGTTAGACCGGGCGTACGCTTCGGGCAAAACGGATAACGGCATAGCCGGCTTCGCCGGGCAGGACGTCTTGACGAGAGCGGAAGCGCTGCAGTTGATTCGCAACCTGCAAGAAAAGGGGATGAACGAACTGAAGTAACGGCATGTTTTTATAGTGAACAACAAACCCAAAAAACCTAACGCAATTTCTGCATTAGGCTTTTTGGCGTTCCGCTCCGGTTTTGCAATACGCGGAACGGCTACTCCATTTTGCCGTTTCTGCGGTGCTCGACCAAATCGATCGCACCGAGCACGACATGTGCGAGGCCAAAGCCCGCGACCGCCGCGGCAGCCATCGGATATTTCCCCCGCAGCGCAACACCTGAAGCCGTAACGGCCGTACCCAAAACAGCAGGAATGAGTCCTTCTTTCATAAAGTCCATCCTCCTCGAGTGAGTTTGTGCGACGCATGTATATGATCGCGCTTTTGGGCTTGTTTTATGCCTGCCAACAGTTGCTTGAAGACGGCCGAAATCTTATAATATATGCTTTAAGGCTATTTGGAAAAAAAGAGATTAAACAAGACCATATAAGGAAAGGATGGAGTAATGGTGGAGACTGAGCCAGCAGCTTTAAAAGAATGGGCCGTAGCGGTAGAAGCGCTGAGAAGCGGCCGGCAAATTCTTATTATGCGTAAAGGCGGCATCCGCGAGGAAACGCGAGATTTTCAGGTAGAAAGCGAAAGCTTCTATTTATTCCCTACATACGAGCATCAGAAGAAGCAATGGATGAAGCCGGAGCATCAGGCGGATTTGGATAAAACGCTGGAAGGCTGGAGCCCTCAGGATACGGAGGTGACGATACGCTGCTATGCGGAGCTGTTCGAAGATATTTTGATCGCTGATCAGCAGCAACTGAACCAATTGTCGGAATATCATATATGGACCGATTCCTTTGCGGAAGAGAGATTGAAATGGAAGCGCGCGAAGCCGCTGCACGTGATGCTGCTCAGAATTTACGAGCTCTCCGAACCTGTCCGGATTCCCGTGGTCCCCGAATATAACGGATGCAAGTCGTGGATTCAGCTGAAGGACGCCGCCCTGAAGGAAGTCCGGCGCAAACCTGTGCTTAGCGACGCCGAATTTGAGGCGGCCGTTGCCCGAATCAAATCGTCTCTGGGTTAAGTGACCCTACTTACTAAACATGAAAGTTTAAAAATAAGCCAAATGGGTCTTTATTCATTTGCCTTGGTACGATATAATGTAGTAACATTGAGAATCATTGAGAATCAATTTAGAATGATTATTATGTAAGAATGAAACTATCTAACGATTTATTCAAATGGAGGCAGAATAACTATGGCAAATGCACCGGAATTTATTATAGACGGTTTGAAAGCGACTGTCGAAGGCAAAGAGATTTTGAAAGGCTTGAGCCTGAAAATTAAAGGCGGCGAAGTACATGCCGTCATGGGACCTAACGGTACCGGTAAAAGTACTTTGGCTTCCACGATCATGGGCCATCCTAAATATGAAGTGACAGAAGGTTCCGTATCGCTGAACGGCGAAGACGTGCTCGAAATGGCCGTCGACGAGAGAGCTAGAGCAGGCCTGTTCCTGGCTATGCAATATCCGAGCGAAATCGCCGGCGTAACGAACGCCGACTTCCTGCGCAGCGCCATCAACGCTCGCCGCGGCGAAGGCAACGAAATTTCTTTGATCAAATTCATCCGTCAGATGGAAGCGAAGATGAAAGAACTGGAAATGAATCCCGAGTTCATGCACCGTTATTTGAACGAAGGCTTCTCCGGCGGCGAGAAAAAACGCAACGAAATTTTGCAAATGCTGATGCTTGAGCCAAGCATCGTTATTTTGGACGAGATCGACTCCGGTCTTGACATCGACGCCCTGCGCATCGTAGCTACCGGCGTTAACGCTATGCGCACCGAAGACCGCGGCTTCCTGATCATCACTCACTACCAGCGCTTGCTGAACTACATCAAGCCTGATTTCGTTCACGTCATGATGCAAGGACGCATTGTAAAATCCGGCGGTCCTGAACTGGCTGAGCGTCTGGAGAACGAAGGCTACGACTGGATCAAGGAAGAGCTCGGAATCGTAGACGAGACGGTAGGACAGGAAGAAGAGGAATTCAAGGTTCCGATGAACACGACAGCTCCCAAATACTAATATTACGACGACGGAGGAATAAACCATGAGTACACAAACCATTCTTCCAATCGATCGGCAAACCATCGTGGAGCTGTCCCAATCGAGACAAGAGCCTGAATGGATGACGAGCCTGCGCGCCGAAGCGCTGGAATTGGCCGGATCGTTGGAATTACCGAAATTGGAAAAAACGAGAATCGACCGCTGGAATCTTCGTTCCTACGGCAATTATAAACCGGTGGCCGCTTTGACATCGCTGGAGCAGCTCCCGGAATCGGCTAAAGCGCTGCTGCAGGAAGAAAATGCCGAAAACCTGCTTGTGCAGAAAAACGCCGGCATCGTCTATCATAAAGTTTCCGAGGAGCTGGCGAAGCAAGGCGTCATTTTTACCAGCCTCGAAGAAGCGCTGAAGCAGCATTCCGATTTGGTGAAAGCCCATTTCGGAACGGTTGTCGCCAAGGACGAGAACCAACTGACCGCGCTGCATACCGCAATGTGGAGCGGCGGCGTATTCCTGTACGTTCCCAAGGACGTGCAGGTACAAGTGCCGGTTCAAGCGCTGTTCCTGACCGATGATGCGGATAGCAGCTTCTCGCCGCACGTATTGATCGTCGCCGAGCAGCACGCTTCGGTCACTTATGTGGATAACTTCGTTTCCGAAGGGAATTTGAACAGCCTAGTGCAAAACGGCGTCGTGGAAGTTGTCGTGAAGCCGGGCGCTACCGTCAACTTCGCTTCGGTGCACAACCTGAACGATTCGGTGACCGATCTGACGTACCGCCGCGCCGTAGTGGAAAATGATGCTATGATCAACTGGGTCATCGGCGAAATGAACTATGGCAATGCTATGTCCGATACGACTTCCGTTCTCAAAGGCAACGGATCGAACTCCGATGCCAAGATCATCTGCGTCGGGACAAACGATCAGAAGCTGAATGTGACGACGCGCGCGATTCACTTCGGCAAAAACTCCAATAGCGATATGATTACCCGCGCGGTTATGCGCGACGAATCGACGGCGATTATCAACGGCATCACGAAGATCGAGAAGGCCGCTACGGGCGCGAACGGCCAGCAAACCGAGAAGGTGCTGATGCTGAGTCCGAAGGCGCGCGGCGACGCGAACCCGATCCTTCTGATCGACGAGGATGACGTTAAGGCAGGCCACGCGGCGAGCGTAGGCCAAGTGAATCCGGACCAAATTCATTATTTAATGTCCCGCGGTATTACCCGGGAGGAAGCGCAGCGTCTTGTCATCTACGGCTTCCTGGCTCCGGTCGTCTCGGAAATTCCGATGGAGAAAGTTCAATCCCAGCTGCAAAGCCTTGTAGAAAGGAAGCTCGGACAATGAACACGGCTGAGATACGGAAGCTGTTCCCCATCCTGCATCAAGAAGTGAACGGTCATCCGCTCGTGTATTTGGATTCGGCGGCCACTTCGCAGAAGCCGGTATCCGTCATCGAAGCGGTCAAACGTTATTACGAGCAGGATAACGCCAACGTGCACCGGGGAGTCCATACCTTGGGCTCTCGGGCTACCGATGCGTACGAAGGGGCAAGGAATAAAGTCGCTAAGTTCATCAATGCCAAGTCGACGGAAGAAATTATTTTTACCCGCGGCACGACATCGAGCTTGAATCTTGTTGCTTCCAGTTATGCCCGTTCCGCTTGCGGCGAAGGCGATGAAATCGTACTGACGCCGATGGAGCATCACAGCAATCTCATCCCATGGCAGCAGGCGGCCAAAGCGACCGGCGCTGTCTTAAAATATATTCCGCTTCAACCCGACGGCTCAATCCGGCTGGAGGATGTGGAGCAGACGATTTCCGATCGGACGAAAGTCGTTGCGATCACTTATGTTTCGAACGTGCTCGGCGTGATCAATCCGATCAAAGAGATTGCCGCTATTGCGCATCGTCACGGAGCCGTGATGGTCGTTGACGGCGCTCAAAGCACGCCGCATTTGAAGGTGGATGTACAGGATCTCGATTGCGATTTTTATGCGTTATCCGGCCATAAAATGTGCGCGCCGACAGGAATCGGAGCCTTATACGGCAAGAAGGCGCTGCTGCAAAATATGGAGCCGATCGAATACGGCGGAGAAATGATCGATCATGTCGATTTGTATGAATCGACATGGAAGGAGCTCCCTTGGAAGTTCGAAGGAGGCACGCCGATTATTGCCGGCGCCGTCGGTCTCGGAGCTGCGATCGATTTCCTGGAAAGTATCGGAATGGACGAGATTTTCCGTCACGAACAGCAGCTCACCGCATATGCGATCGATCGTATGTCGCAAATCGAGGATTTGACGATTTACGGGCCGAAGCAGCATCGCGCGGGAACCGTTACCTTCAATCTGGGGGATGTTCATCCTCATGATGTGGCGACCGTGCTGGATGCCGACGGCGTCGCCGTTCGTGCGGGACATCATTGCTGCCAGCCGCTCATGCGGTGGCTGAACGTTTCGGCTACGGCCCGCGCCAGCTTCTATCTTTATAATACGGAAGATGACATTGACCGGTTGGTGGCTTCACTAATCAAAACAAAGGAGTACTTCGGTCATGCAATTGGATGATTTATACCGCAGAGTCATTATGGATCATTATAAAAATCCGCGCAACCGCGGCACGTTGGATGAGGAAGCCGTTACGATCGACTTGAACAATCCGACTTGCGGCGATAAAATCCAGCTGCAAATGCAGGTGGAGGACGGAGTCGTCAAGGCCGCCAAATTCGTCGGAGAAGGCTGCTCGATCAGCCTTTCCTCCGCATCGATGATGACGGATGCCGTCAAAGGCAAAACGCTCGATGAAGCGCTCGCCATGGCGGAGAAGTTTTCCGGGTTGATGAAAGGCGAGGCTGTGGAGTTCGAGTACGAGGATATTGAGGCGCTCTCCGGAGTGAACAAATTTCCCGCCCGGATCAAATGCGCTACCCTCGCCTGGAACGCGCTTCGCAAAGGAATCGAACAGGCTAACGCCAAGCAGTAACGATAGAATGACCCAGACTTAAGGAGGTTGGAACGATGGCAAAAAAAATGCCGGAGATGGAAGATTATAAATACGGTTTTCGCGACGAGCATAAAGCGGTTTTCCAAACGGGAAAAGGCTTGACACGCGAAATTGTGGCGGAAATTTCCAGAATGAAGGGCGAGCCGGAATGGATGCTCGATTTTCGCCTGAAATCGCTGGAGCAATTCGAGAAGATGGCTTTGCCGCGTTGGGGCGGCAACCTGGACGATCTGGATTTCAACGACATTCAGTACTATGTGAAGCCGTCCGAGAAGCAAGGTAAGACGTGGGAAGAGGTTCCTACGGAAATTAAAGAAACGTTCGACAAGCTCGGTATCCCTGAAGCGGAGCAAAAGTTTTTGGCCGGCGTATCCGCACAGTACGAATCCGAGGTCGTTTATCACAGCATGCAAAAAGAGCTTGAGGAGCAGGGCGTTATCTTTACCGATACCGACACGGCTCTGAGAGAGTATCCCGAGCTGTTCAGAGAATATTTCGGCACGGTCGTTCCTCCGAGCGACAACAAATTCGCGGCGCTGAACAGCGCGGTATGGTCGGGCGGCAGCTTTATCTACGTTCCAAAGGGCGTCAAAGTGGAAATTCCGCTGCAAGCGTACTTCCGGATCAACTCCGAGAACATGGGACAATTCGAGCGCACGCTGATCATTACCGACGAAGACAGCTTCGTGCACTACGTCGAAGGTTGTACGGCTCCGATCTACAGCACGAACTCGCTGCACAGCGCGGTCGTTGAGATCATTTGTAAGAAGAACTCCCGCGCCCGCTACACGACGATCCAAAACTGGGCGCCGAACATTTACAACCTCGTTACCAAACGCGCGGTTGCCGAAGAAAACGCCACGATGGAATGGGTTGACGGCAACATCGGCTCCAAGCTGACGATGAAGTATCCTGCGGTTGTGCTGAAGGGCCGCGGCGCTAAAGGGATGGTGCTTTCCATCGCCGTAGCCGGACGCGGACAGCATCAGGACGCCGGCGCCAAAATGACGCATTTGGCTCCCGACACGACGTCGACGATCGTATCCAAGTCGATCAGTAAGCACGGCGGTAAAGTAACGTACCGCGGTCTCGCTTCCTTCGGACGCAATTCCGCAGGCTCCAAGGCGAACATCAAATGCGATACGCTGATCATGGATAAAGAGTCCACGTCGGATACGATCCCTTACAACGAGATCATGAACGACAACATAACGTTGGAGCATGAAGCTACCGTATCCAAAGTATCCGAGGATCAACTGTTCTATCTGATGAGCCGCGGCTTGACCGAAGCGGAAGCGACTCAAATGATCGTTATGGGCTTCATCGAGCCGTTCACCAAAGAGCTGCCGATGGAATATGCGGTCGAGATGAACCGCTTGATCAAGTTCGAGATGGAAGGCTCCATCGGTTAATAGGTATATATCAAATGCGCGCCCGGTTTCGGGTGCGTATTTTTTTGCATCAGGCGAAGCATTACTAAAGAACCCTGCCGAAATTAAGCAATTATGGTAAAATCAATAATAGGGCTTTTCTAAGCTGGATATAAGGGTATGAATGTTTCATTGGGGAGGGCATGTCCGTGGGAAATAAAGCAAAATTTTCGGCTATTTTCATCGTAGCGATAGCTTTAATATTAGGGATTATGTTTTTTAAACCTTTGCAGCAACCGGAAGAAGAAGCTGCTATGCTTCATAAGACCATCGAATCCGATGAAGTGAAGAACGTAAGAATGGGTGTCGTCGTATTGAAGGGAACGACCTTTCAACAACAGGATGCCGGCTTAAGCAAACAGGAAGCCGATCAATTTCGCACCTTATTTAACGCTGTACCGGCCGACAAAGTAAGAGAAGTTCAGCAGGTCAACCCTGCCATCGTTGCAGGAGTTGTGTTTGATTTACAATCCAACACAGAGGTTCGAATTCAATATGACGACAAGGAAATTTATGTAACGAGAACGGATAAAAGAGGGCAAAAAAAATATATTGTTGACGATCCGGAAATGAAAGAATTTTTTGATGAGCGAATGAAACAAACGAAGAACGCTGTCTTAAAGGAATGAATCACTCGGGAGAGTGGTTTTTTTATTGTTTAGGAAATGATGCGCAGCAAATTCCTGTGGATATCCGTGGCTCCCCCGAAAGTAATGTCTAACCATAGAACGATCCCAGAGGAATGGTTAGACGCCGATCCAGCTGAAGCTGGATGCGGACGGAATAAGCTTCAGAGCATCACGTCACTTTTGGGGGATTTGTTCTTTGCTAAAAAGTCGCTTGAATCCAGACCCCATTTGACAACCGTTGGATGAGAATATTATAGTATAAAAGAATTTGATATTGATAATCATTATCGATTATTGATTTCTGCAATCCAACACAAGGAGAATGGAATATGAAAAACAAGCTGCTAATCCCTATGATCCTGCTATTGATGGTCGTATCCAGCGCATGCGGGAGCCAGGCCGGCAATCCTGAGAGCGCGCCTTCGCAGGATGGCTCCGCATCGGCTGCGGATTCCAAAGAGTCCGGCAAGATCACTTATCAATCCGAGCGGGGGCCGGTGGAGGTCCCGGCAAGTCCGAAGCGGATTGTCGCCTTGACCAATGCGCCGAATGTGCTGGCGCTCGAGGGAACGCTCGTCGGGGTGGATCAGTGGACCAAAATGAACCCGTTGTTCACGAAAAAGCTCGATGGCGTCGAGGTCGTATCGGAAGCGGATTTGGAGAAAATTACGGCGCAGGACCCGGATCTGATCATCGCGGGCGCCCAAATGAAAAATATTGCAGAGCTTAATAAAATTGCGCCTACCGTCGTTTATACATGGGGCAAGCTGGATTATTTGGAACAGCAGCTCGAGATCGGCAAACTGCTGAATAAAGAGAAGGAAGCGCAAGCCTGGGTGGATGATTTCAAGCAGCGCGCGGGGGCGACCGGCAAAGAAATTAAAGCGAAGCTCGGCGATAACGTCACCGTTTCGGTGTTTGAGACGGATGCGAAAAGCTTTTATGTATTCGGGGACAAATGGGCGCGCGGCACGGAGATTTTATATCAAGCGATGGGGCTGAATATGCCTGATCCGGTCAAGAAAGAGGCGCTTGGACCCGGCTATTATATGCTGTCCAAAGAGGTTCTTCCGGAATATGCGGGCGATTATATTGTCCTTAGCAGAGATCCGGAAGGCGATGCGTCGTTCATGGAGTCGGAAATATGGAAAGGCATCCCTGCCGTCAAAAACCATCATGTCATTGAGATTAATACGAAAGCTTCCTCATACAGCGATCCGATCACGCTCGAATATTTGCTGGGTATTTTCAAGAAAGGTTTCCTCGAATAATAATGGAAGCGCGATGTCCTGATAGGGAGCCGCGCTTTTTGGTTTGAACGTATCGTTTTTCTATTCGATGCTTCGGATGCCGTTTAATAGGCGTGTCCTACATATAAATTTCCTTAACGTCGAGATCCGGCGTGTCCGACAGATTGATGAACGTATCTCCGATTTGCACGAGCGGTTTGAAGAAATCGGTAGGATGCGTCATGATAATGACACCGCTTTCACCGCTGCTCAATAAGACGCGTTTGCCGATGAAATTCGGGATCATATGCCGAATGAACACTTGAGTGACCGTCGGATCGAGCTTCTCGAAGCTCAGCCGGTGCAGTTCTTTTAACACGAGCAGCAGATCCTGCTTATGCCGGTACACTCTATTGGAGATCATGGCGCTGTACACGTCCGCCACCGACACGATTCTGGCGAGCGGATAAATATCATTGCCGCGAAGCCCTCCCGGGTAGCCCGATCCGTCCAACCGTTCATGGTGCTGCAGGGCAGCCAGAGCTAGCGGCTTCGGCAGGTTCGATCCTATAATCATATCGTACCCGTATTGGGCGTGGCGCTTAACGATTTCGAATTCTTCTTCCGTTAAAGGGCCGGGCTTTTGCAAAATCGCATTGTCGATGCGGCTTTTGCCGATATCGTGCAAATAGCCAGCTTTGCCTGCAACAATCGCTTCCTCCTCGCTCTGTCCGAGCCACTTGGCTATGTAATAGGAGATCATACCGACCTGCACGCTATGCTGGTATGTGTAGTCGTCCTTGTTATTCAAGGTAAGCAGCAGCGAGACGACATCCCGTTCCTTCTCGAAATGGTTAGCTAAAGGAGCAAAGCACTGGTCTACCTGTTCTTCGCGCAGCTGTCCTTGTTCGGACATTTGCCAGAACAGCTGTTTAATGCCGCCGACCGCTTCTTCATAGGCTGCCGTTTGGGAAAAGGGCTCCTGCTGCAGCTTCCCGGTTGCCGCTTTTACTTCGTCCGGGGCCGGGCTATCTTGTCTCATCATGATATCGACGTAATCGACGCTGTGCAGCTGCAGTTTGTCAATATCATCGGCATTCAGTACGGTATGTGCGGAAACGACAAGGAGTCCGTTCCAATTAAAGACATCCGAACCGGTGCGATCCCCAACTTGTAAATCCATGACAGAAATTCTCAAAGCCGTCCCTCCCTACCACAATATGCTTTAAAGCGCTAAACGGCATATAATGTCATCGTATCAAGAATGCATTATAATGGCAACAGCAATTTAGCGATTTTGTCGAAAAAAGAGAAGAAGGCGGCAGCCCTGTCTAAGGTCTGCCGCCTTAACCGTTACATGCCGATATACCGGCTGTATAAGCTTTTGGCTGTTACAGGGTCGTCGGTTCCTTGTACGAGCAGCCGGCCGTCGGAGAACAGCACCAATGTCATATTGTCGCTGGGATGGAACTTGAGCAGGAACGGGTTCAGCTCCACGCGGCCGAGCGGCTTCCATTTGTCGGCCCAATCGGCGAGCCGGAACGAAGCGGGGACTACCGGCTGAATTTGCACCGAATTGCGGCCGCACAAGGTTTGGATCGTGTCCTCTCCGGCTTCCTGCTGCAAATATTCGTAATGTCCTTGCCCGCAGGCCGGACAGTCCGCCTTGCGGGCTTTGCTCACGTCCACGGCGGCGTGCTGGTTATACCACAGATCCCAGTGGATCATCTTGCGGTTCAGCTGGGCATGGGCCCCGACCAACAGCTTGAACGCTTCGGTGGCCTGATGCGAAGCCACCGTATGGATGATCGGCCCGATGACCCCGGCCGTATCGCAGGTCTCGGTCGTTCCTTGGGCGGGAGCCTGCCCGAACATGCAGCGCAGGCAGGGCGTCTCTCCCGGAACGACGGTCATCGATACGCCGCGGGAGCTGACCGCGCCGCCGTAAATCCATGGGATGCCGTGCTTCAGGCTCACGTCATTAATGAGGAAGCGGACGGCAAAGTTATCCGTGCCGTCCAGAATCAGATCGACGCCGGTCAAGAGCGATTCGGCGTTGGCGGCATGGAGGTCGGCGACGACCGGCTCCAGCGTTACGAGCGAGTTGGCCTCCTGCAGCCGTTTGGCCGCGGCCATCGCTTTGGGGACCGATGCGTCGGCGTCGGCTTCATCGTAGAGCATTTGGCGCTGCAGATTGCTCGCCTCGACGAAATCGCGGTCGATGAGTCGGACGAAGCCTACGCCGGCACGGACCATATGGTTCGCCAGGACCGTGCCGAGAGCGCCCATGCCGACGATGGCGACGCGCGATTGCATCAGCCGGGCTTGTCCCTGCTCGCCGATGGGCGCGAACAGCAGCTGGCGCGAATATCTTTCGGCTGCCGCGGGAGATGCCGAGGCAGCAGTAGGTTCATTGGCATGATCGTGATTGTTCATGGTGGCGGTTCGCTCCTTATCTCCTTATCTCTCTATACCAACGGGTTCCACGGCCCGAGCTGATGGCCTTTCCATTCGGAGCCGTCTTCCCATATTTCTTTTTTCCAGATCGGCACGATTTGCTTCAATCGTTCGATAGCATGCCGGCTTGCTTCGTAAGCGGCGTCCCGGTGCGGCGCAGAGACGGCGATGACGACGCTGATCTCGCCGATATCGACTTTGCCGAGACGATGAGTGATGGCACATAAAGCGCCTTCCCAGCGCTCGCTGATTTCCCGGGCAATTTGCTCCATCGTTTTGATCGCCATCGGTTCATAGGCTTCATATTCGAGCAAGGAAGTCCGCTTACCGTGCGTCCATTCGCGGGTTGTCCCCGTGAACGTCAGCGCTGCTCCGTGATTAGGATGAAGCACTTTGGCGGTCACCTGCTCTACGGAAATCGGTTCGTAGGTGATCTCAATCAGCTGGAGCTCGCCACCCGAAACCGGCGGGATCAAGGCGATCTCATCATGCGCGGTGAGCTCCTGATCCTCCGGAGCATAACTGTGGTTTACCGCGACAAATGCTTGCGCAAGAAAGGGAGCGGCCTGAGGATACAGAGCCGCCAGCCGCCGCTTAAGCAAGGCAGGGGTCAGAAGGGCGTTATCCTCCCATTCCAGGGATACCGCCGATCCGCCCAGCAGCTCGGCCAAACCGGCGAAAACATAGATTTGCAGGTTCATTCCATCCACTCCAACGGTTTTATTACAGCATACCATAACTTCGAGCAATAGTGATATAATAGAGGGGTTTCGTAATACCGATGTGCCTGCCGGACCTATAGGCTATTCAAGTGAAGGAGGGATCATGATGAATATAACCGTATATGATGAAAAACATGGATACGGGCAATATACAGCAACCGAAATGAGCGCTGCCGCTCCCGTGCATTTGCCGCTTCAGGAGCGGGTTCCCGGAGTCAGCGGACAAGCGTTCGAGCTGAAGTCCTGGTACCGCGCCTGGACCAAACAGCGAAAGGCGTTACCGGGGCAGGAGCAGGAACCTGCCTTGATGAGGGTGGAGGCGGCCGATGAATTTCAGGCGACCATACCGTGGTCCCAGCTGGATCAAGCCGTATTTCTGTATGAGCAGGACGGCAAGCCGCTGCACAAAGGATTTCCGATCCGGCTATACGTGCCCGACGGAAGCAGCGAATGCCTCAATGTGAAAAGTATCGTTACGATCCGTTTTCTTTACAGCGAGAAGGCGGACGAAGCGAGCTACGGTTTTAAGAACGTCGTAAGTCCGGAAGACTTGCGGCTGCGCAAATAATAACAATGTGCCGTTACGACGGGGAGGCCGGGGAATATGAATGCAACGCCTTTGCGGCTGCGTATCCTTCATTCGAACGATATCCACAGCCATTTTGAACAAATGCCGGCGATTGCCGCCGCATTCAAGAAGCTTCGCGCCGAGGCGGGGGAAGAGCATACGCTCACAGTCGATATTGGGGATCATCTCGACCGGATGCGCCCGGAAACCGAGGCAAGCGCCGGCGGCTTCAACCTGGATATGATGTCCGCGACAGGCTATGAGGCGATGACGCTGGGCAATAATGAAGGCTTGACCTTGACGAGGGAGGCGCTGGCCGAGCTATACGGCAGCCGCCCGGATCTGAAGATGCTGTGCGGCAATCTGGTGGAGACAGAGACAGGGAGTCCGCCGTCGTGGATGGCACCGTATCATATTATTGTCAAATCGGGTATCTCGATAGGGTTAATCGGCGTTACCGCTTATTATCATGAATTTTATCGGCTGCTCGGCTGGACGGTTCAAGATCCGTTTGCCTCCGTGCAGTTCTGGGCCGGCAAACTTCGCCCTCAGGTCGATGTGCTCGTCCTTCTTTCTCATCTCGGACTTAAGCTGGACGAACGGATTGCGGTGGATATCCCGGGGATCGACGTCATTTTGGGCGGACATAGCCATCATTTGCTGGAGCAGCCGCTGCGCATCGGGCAATCGCTGGTATGCGGAGCAGGCAAATTCGGCCAATATATAGGCGTCGTCGATTTGGAGCTGGACCCCGTCAGCCGTAAGCCGATCCGTTCCTCCGGCTATGTGCGCTCCATGGCGGAGGAGGCCGCCGATCCGGCCGTGCTGGAGCTGGCGCAACGCTGCAAGGCCGATGCCGCGAGCATGCTCGACCGCGAGGTCGCTTATTTGCCGCAATCTCTGCCGTCGGAATGGAACACGGAAGCCCCTCTCGGCAATATGCTTGCTGCCGCCCTTCGGCGATGGACGGGGGCGGACATCGGGATCGTCAATGCCGGGCAGTTTCTGGACGGTTTGAAGGCGGGGCCCGTAACCGCCGGAAGGCTGCTTGAGATTTGTCCTTCCCCGATCAATCCGTGCCGGATTCGGATCAAGGGCGAGCATCTCTTGAAGGCGCTGGAGGAATCGCTGCTGCCCGAATTTAAGGAGATGCCGATTTACGGCTTCGGGTTCCGGGGTAAGGTGCTGGGCATGCTCAATTTGGACGGCTTGCGGGTGGAATACGATCCGAAGGCGCCGGATATGGCGAAAATACGCAGGGCGCTCGCAGGCTCGCAGCCGCTTGTCCCTGAGAAAGAGTACATCGTCGGGACGATCGATATGTTCACGTTCGGCAAAGGTTACTTATCGTTGGCGCAGGGCAGCCAAGTCGAATATTTCTTGCCTGAGTTTATCCGCGATATTATCGTGCAGGAGCTTCATCTTCCTGAAGCGATCCGGGAAGGCGCCGTGAAACGGTGGCATGCGGTATAGCTCCGCGCACGTATGGGTTAAGACCAAACCTGGCCGCAAGGCCGGTTTTTTTTAGTTGTTTAGGAAATGATGCGCAGCCATATCCTGTGGAAATCCGGGGACTCCCCCGAAAGTAAAGCCTACCCATAGAACGATCCCAGAGGAAGGGTTAGACGCCGATCCAGCTGAAGCCGGATGCGGACGGAATAAGCTTCAGAGCATCACGTCACTACCCTGGAAATTACTCTTGGTACCCCATTTCCATTGTCTGTGGTGCCGCGTCGGCGGCATGGATGGCTTTTGGGGGATTTGTTCCCATCCTAGATAAGAATGTGATATTGGAATATGGGCAATCCAGCCGCGCAGCTTGGCCGTCATCATAGAGCGGCACGGGCGAAAGTGTTCTCACCGGAGATCCTCCGCCCGCTTCACTACCACCGTTCTAGCATCGGACGGCCGCCAACGAATCAGCTTGATCAGCTGTTCCTGCATATAGGATGTAGGATGCTTGAAGCCGCTCTCCACCCAATAGAAGACGAGGCCGAGCAGCGCGTGAATCGAATAGATGGCAAGCAGCTCCTGATCGATGTCGTGTTCGGGATGAACTAATTCTTCCTGGGAGATTTGCTTGAGAGCGATAAACATTTTTTCCCTTAAAACCGGGAGCACGTCGCTTTTCATTAATATGGCGTATATTTTGGCGTTTTCGAAAACATGCTGGAAGATCATTACGGAGTTAGCGGCCATTTCGCTGATGCGGAACACTTCCGCGCTTTCATAAGGCGCCCGGTACGATTGCAGCAGCCGGCCGATCAATTCCGAGATAACGTCGTCAAGCAAAGCTTCTTTACTTTCGTAATTGGAGTAGAACGTGCCCCGGTTATAGTTGGCCTGCTCGACGATTTCCGTGATGGAGATGGAGGTGAAAGGCTTTTGCGACATTAATCCCAGCAGCGCTTCCCTTAAGGCGCTTTTACTGCGCAGGATGCGTCGATCCGGTTTTTTATTGATTTCCTTCATTGCAAAATCATCCCTTTGCGAGTTATTGAACAAAATGACTTGTTTTGTCGGTTAGCTGTCAAATCGCCGTTCTTTGATGATTGTAATTCCCTCTCGCTCTATTATACTTGAAGTAACAGATGTTCTGTATACAACATCTGTACGTTTAATTATTTGATGAGTTCGAATTTATACTTGGTTGAATTCAAATAATAAACCATGGAGGGATTCAAGATGAGACTTTCCGGAAAAGTGGCTGTAATTACAGGAGCGGCGTCAGGTATGGGCAAAGCCATCGCGGAGCTTTTTGCCGCGGAAGGAGCGAAGGTCGTCGTTTCCGATCTTCGGGACGAAACGGCGCAAACCGTCGTATCCGGCATTGAAGCGGGGGGCGGCACGGCGATTGCGGTAGCGGCCAACGTGGCCAAAGAAGAAGACATTCAGAACTTGATCGATACAGCGATGAAACAATTCGGAACGGTGGATATTCTTGTCAATAACGCTGGGATTATGGATAATTTCGTTCCGGCCGCCGACGTGACGGACGAGCTGTGGGAGAGAGTTTTCGCTATTAATACGACAGGTCCGATGAGGGCGACTCGGAAGGTGCTTCCGATCTTTATCGAGAAAAAAAGCGGCGTTATCGTCAATGTAGCCTCCGCAGGCGGGCTGTACGGCTCACGGGCCGGAGCGGCTTATACGGCGGCCAAGCATGCCGTCGTCGGCTTCACCAAAAACGTTGGTTTTCAATATGCGAACCTGGGCATCCGCTGCAACGCGATTGCTCCGGGGGGAGTGAATACCAATATCGGCACAACGATCAATACGCCGAATTCATTCGGAATGGAGCGGGCAATGGCGGGCATCAACTTGAACCCCCGTTCCGGAGAGCCGCAGGAAATCGCCAAAGTGGCGCTATTCCTCGCCTCGGACGACGCCAGCTTCGTCAACGGAACGGTCGTAACGGCGGATGCCGGTTGGACCGCTTACTAAAATAGCCGTGTCCGGCAGAGAATGCCGGCCTAACCCAACAAAAAGAACCGTCCGCGAATCGTGGAGCTCCCTCCCTTGCCGGCCTAAGCCGGCATAGAAGAAGAGTCTACGGAGTCGGGACGGTTCTTTTTTCATGGCATGCTGCCGGGGTGAACCGGCGTTACATCATAAAGAAATAGATGGCGAACAAAATCGCGATCACAAAACGGTAATAAGCGAAGTAGGTGAGCTGCATTCTGGACACGAGTTTGATGAACGTGACGACGGCCAGTAGCGCCACAATGAACGATACGACGAAACCGACTGCGAAAAATCCGATAATGTCTGGCGTAAACAGTTTGTACGATTTAATCAGCGACAGTCCTGACGCCGCAAACATCAGCGGTATGGCGAGAATGAACGTGAAATCCGCCGAAGCGCCGCGGCTGACGCCCGAAAGCATCCCTCCGGCAATCGTTGCTCCGGAGCGGGAGAAGCCTGGCCAAATAACGGCCAAAATTTGATACAAACCGATATAAAACGCTTGACGGTACGTTATATCATCCAATTCTTGAGCGGTTTTGCGCGATGAGGACTTCTCCGCAATAATCAGCAGCACGCCGCCGACGATTAGGCTGAGCAGGACGGTTTTCGGCGAGAACAGATGCTCCTCGATCCAATTGTTAACGAGCAGTCCGATGATACCCGCAGGCAATATTCCGATCAAAATATGGATTAAATTCAGCTTTTTCTTTCCGGCGCGGGAAGGGTCTTTCTTCAAGCCGAACAGCAGCAATATGCGGTTCCAATAAATGACGACAACGGCCAAGATAGCTCCGAGCTGAATGACCACCTCGAACGTTTTCATGATGGAGTTATCCTCAGGGATTCCCAGAAGCGCTTGGGTCAAAATGAGGTGTCCCGTAGAAGACACAGGTAAAAATTCGGTAAGCCCTTCGACTATACCCATAATAATTGCAACCCAATAACTTAACATAACGGCCTCCTACCTTTTTTTGTGCGAACTCTTCTATTTTAGCCTGTAACCGGGTGTCCGACAATACCAACTTGGGCCTACATATAATCTTCATATTTTGATTTTTTGAACAATAGGACGGAAGATCGACAGGATAATTCGCGCGAATGTCGAATTATGTAAATAGATATTGCTCTTTTTAGAGGAATCCTTTAAATTAGGCATAGACGGTTGTCTACTTCTGAAGAAAGAAGACGTGGTTTAGGAATGCGGCTGCTTCCATTGAATATGGTTCGCCCCGGGATGAGGCTCGGGAGAAAAATTTATAACGAAGAAGGCTTAACCCTTCTTGGGGAACGTGTGGAATTATCACAAAACTTAATCCGGCGGTTAGGCGAGCACGGAATTGATTATGTATACATAGATGATCCTAGAACCAGCGACGTGATTATTGAGGATATGATTACTGAAGAAACGAGAATGAGAGCGACCTCCGAGATCCGTTCGACGTTTCGGACGATTATGGAAGATTCGGTCAAAAGAAAGGCGAACGGCGGCTTGCAGCTCGGCAAGGCGTTCGGCAGCGTCATGAAGCTGATTATCGACGATTTGAGCGGCCATAAGGATGCGATGATTATGCTGACCGACATCAGCGTCATGGACGACTATTTATTCCAGCATTCCTTGAACGTGTGCATTTATTCGACGATGCTCGGGATGGCTCACGGCTACAACAGGGACGAGCTGATGACGCTCGGTCTCGGCGCGCTGCTGCACGATATCGGCAAAACGCAGATTCCGCTTGATCTGCTGAGGAAAAGCGGCAAGCTGACCGACGACGAATTCAGCTGCATTAAGAAGCATGCGGAGTACGGCTTCCGCATTTTGAAGGATGAGCCGAACATCCCTCTTATCGCCGCGCACTGCGCCTTTCAGCATCATGAACGGCTGAACGGCAGCGGTTATCCCCGCGGAATAGAGGGCCGCGACATTCATGATTACGCCCGTTGGATCGGGCTGGTAGATTCTTACGATGCGATGACGACGCACCGCGTTTACCGCAAAGCGATGCTTCCGCATCAGGCGATGGAAATATTGTACACCGGAGTCGATACGCTGTACGAGAAATCGAAGATCGAATTGTTCCGGGACAAAATCGCCATTTATCCGATCGGCGTTACCGTAACGTTAAGCACGGGCGAAGCCGGGACGGTCGTCGGGCTTAACAAGCTGTTTCCGCACCGCCCCATCGTGCGCATCCTGAAGGATGAAGAAGGGCAGGAGCTGCAAGCTCCTTTCGATCTGGATTTGTCGCAGAAGCTGTCCGTCATGATTGCCGGAGTGAACGACGAAGATTAAGAATGCAGCGGGCCGTATGGCTGCAATCTCAAATAGCCACTGGTAATGTAAGCCCGGGATGCTCGGGTTTTTTTGTTGTCCGCAAGTTAGCTGAGGCGAAAGACGCTGCGCCGCAGCCGGATTTGCGCGGATTAGTTTCATTTTGATGCGTCATACGATACAATAGGTGGTAAAATACTTTTAAAGAGTCAGGTGTGAATTTCAACATGATACATAAGCTGAATCCCGTAGTGCCCGCAATAACGCCCGAATACGATCCGTGGGATCCGATTCGTTCCCTTCAAAGACACGGCAAGCATAAGCTGACCAGCGTGGAATTGACAGTGACGAATTTGTGCAACATGAGGTGTGAGCACTGTGCGGTGGGTGAGACGCTGACGATGACCGAGGGACCGAGAATTCCCGTCGATCAAATATTAAGACGGCTTGACCAGGTGGAGCATCTGGAGACGATCAGCATCACCGGCGGAGAGCCCAGCTACCATGAAGCTACGGTGCGGGACTACATCGTCCCGGTATTGAAATACGCTCGGGAGCGCGGCGTCCGTTCGCAGATCAACTCCAACCTGACGCTGAGCCTGTCGCGTTACGAACTGCTGGCTCCTTATCTGGATGTCATGCATATTTCCTTCAATTACTTGAATGCCGACGACTTTCATCAGGTGGGCTTTGTTCGTTCGGGACGGAACGTCGCCAGGGAAACGGCGGCCAAGCTGTACGAACGGATGGTCGAGAACACGATCGCGCTGAGCCGCGGCGGAATGTTCGTTTCGGCGGAGTCGATGATCAACTACCGGACGCATGAGAAGCTGCCGCAAATTCATAAGCTGATCGTCGAGATGGGCTGCCGCCGCCATGAGGTGCATCCGATGTATCCGAGTTCGTTCGCGTCGAACTTGCCGGTGTTGTCGCTGGATCACTTCCGGGCGGCGATTCACAATCTGCTCGATCATCGCGACCCTGACGTATGGATGCTCTTCGGCACGCTTCCGTATTACGCCTGCAGCCAGTCGGAGGAAGATCACCGGATCATTAGCCGTTTGCGCAAGGAGCCTAATGTGACGGTGCGCAACGATCCGGACGGACGCAACCGGCTGAATGTGAACCTGTTCACAGGCGACGTCTACGTGACCGACTTCTCCGACGTTCCCGCGCTCGGCAACGTTCATGCCGATACGCTGCAGCAGGTTTTCGACCGTTGGGAGAATCATCCGCTGAACCGGTCGGTCAACTGCCACTGCGCTGCGGCAAGCTGCTGCGGGCCGAACTTGCTTGTTGTGGATACTTATTATAAGGAAGTCGATTTTACGAGACGAAAAGCAGTGATTTAACGCCGGCCGATAACCACCGCAAAGGAGAATGAATTCCATTGGGCTTTGATTGGGGTTTAATCGCATTTAATATTTTGCTTGTCATTGTGCTCGTGCTGCTGAACGGTTTTTTCGTCGCCGCCGAATTTGCCCTGGTTAAGGTGAGAACGACGCGCCTTCAGCAGCTGCAAAACGAGGGCGTTGGGAGAGCCAAGTACGCGCTGGCGGTAACGGGCAAGCTGGATGTTTATTTATCCGCGACCCAGCTCGGCATTACGTTGGCGTCGCTGGGCTTAGGATGGGTCGGGGAGCCGGCCATCTCCCACTTGATCGTCGATCCGCTGTTCGAGCTTTTGCATTGGAACAACGCCTGGTTCAGCTCTGCCTTGTCCGTGTTCATCGGCTTTGCGACGATCACGTTTTTGCATATCGTGTTGGGGGAGCTGGCGCCCAAGTCGCTGGCTATTCAGAAATCCGAAGGCACTTCGCTCTGGCTGTCCGGTCCGCTGCTCGTCTTCTATAAAGTGTTCTTCCCGGCCATATGGCTGCTGAACGGCGCCGCGAACCGGATGCTGCGTCTTGTCGGCGTCCAGCCGGCCAACGAGCATGACGCCGTACATACCGAAGAGGAGATCCGCATCTTAATGAACCAGAGCGCGAAGAGCGGTCATATCGATAAGGATGAGATGGCGCTCTTCGACAACATCTTTGAATTTTCCGATAGGGTGGCCCGGGAAATTATGCTGCCGCGGACGGATATGGACTGTTTGTTCGCCGATCAGTCCTTCGCGGAAAATTTGAAGACCGTGTACCGTACGAAGCATACTCGTTATCCGGTTGCCAAGCATGATAAGGATAATATTATCGGGTTCGTCCATATTACCGATTTGTTGACGGCCGATCCCGACGAGGACCATAACCTCAAATCGTTCATCCGCCCGGTGCTGATGGTTCCTGAGTCGATGGAGATCAGCCATGTGCTGAAGCTGATGCAGCGGAAGCATTCCCAGCTTGTCATCGTCGTCGACGAATACGGCGGCACGGCCGGCCTGCTGACGACCGAAGACATTCTGGAGGAAATCGTCGGCGAGATCCACGACGAATTCGATGAGAACGAGCGGCCGAGCATTGAGAAAAAAGGCGATACGTATTCGGTCGACGGCCGGGTGCTGCTGGAGGATCTGGACGATCTGCTATCGCTCGGCATTGAAGACGACGAGGTCGATTCGATCGGCGGCTGGCTGTTTACCGAGCTGGAAGGGGCGGTGACGAAAGGCAAGAAGCTGAGGCACGGCAATTTCGAGTTCGAAATTGCCGAGGTGCGCCGGCTGCGCATTGTGAGGGTGGCGATCACCCGACTGCCGCAGTCTAAGGAGCCGGAGGGAACGCAGGAAGAACTATAAGGGTAGGAGGGGAACCGCCCGAATATGTCGCTCAGAACCATATTGTTTTGCGCTATCGGCGTCGTATTGTTATATGGTTTGTTCACGATCGGATTTCCGTTTTTGCTGGCGATGCTGGTTGCGATCTTTCTTGAGCCGGTCGTTCAATGGCTCATCAAGCTGAGCAAGATGGACAGGGCAGTCGCGGCCGTTATCGTATGCACATTGTTTACGGGAGCGCTGCTTGGTTTTTTCTCCTTGGTCGGGTTTAAAATGGTGTCGGAGCTGATCCAATTTTGGAAAGGGGCTCCGGACTATTTGAACGATGCGAAACTATTTTTCGATAATACGACGGAAAAGACGCGCCTGTTCTACAACTCCCTGCCGGAAGGAATCGCGGAGCAATTGCAGGACTGGATCGAGTCGGGGATCAATACGATTGCCGATAACCTGAAAGGGATATTGACGGCGATGTCCTCCTATTTCCTGAATGCCGCCAAAACGATCCCGAAT
This sequence comes from Paenibacillus doosanensis, assembly GCF_025060755.1. GTDB lineage: Bacteria > Bacillota > Bacilli > Paenibacillales > NBRC-103111 > Paenibacillus_S > Paenibacillus_S doosanensis. Next base: position 26,229 of record NZ_JANYUY010000048.1, on the reverse strand, counting down.
CTGTTCATTTTCTTCGTCGTTTTCATCATCGGACTTTATCTTATCTCGATCAGCCTCCCGAGGCTTTACCGCTCGCTGCTTAATTTGTTCGAAACCAAGTCCCAGAGCAAGGTGACCGCCGTATTAAAAGATTTGCGCCGCGCGGTGCTCGGATTTATTTTCGCGCAAGTGCTTATCAGTCTGCTGACCTACATCGTGACGCTGATCGGGCTGCTCTTCCTGCGGGTCGATTACCCGCTGGCTGTCGCCCTCTTGATCGTTATCGTCGATATTCTCCCGATACTCGGGACCAGCGCGGTGCTCGTGCCTTGGGCATTATACAGCCTGCTGACCGGCAATATGCACCTGGCGGTCGGACTGCTCATTCTGCTGGTGTTCATTATGATCTTCCGCAAGCTGATCGAACCGAAAATTATCGGGGACGCCGTTGGCATCAACGCTTTGGCCGCGCTGATGAGCATGTATGTCGGGTTCAAGCTGATCGGAGTGATCGGCTTGATATTCGGCCCGGTATTAATTATCGTGTACCAGGCGCTGCGCCGGGTAGGGCTGCTGCAGATCAATATTAAGCTGGATTAAGCTTGATGGAATAACTGCGTTTGATGGAAGGGGAGAAACCGCGGATGAAGCGGCCCCAACGGCCGGATGCTTCCCGATTCGTTGGAGGTTCGGCAATCGACGCGGTTCTTTTCCTTTTGCCAAAATGTAAACGCTTTCTATTCTGCTGAAGAACAACTTATTTTTCTCGCCGTTTAAGGCGATCCAAGAATTTGTTCCCATTTTATACTCATAATGGACAGGGCTGCAATGTATAAATATTGGTAGCCGTAGTCGCAGCGTCGGGAACGGGGGGTGGAGGTTCGGAGCAAGACATTCATTGTCGGCACGCGCAGACTACCGCATCTTGGAAAAACCGTCGACAGGACGCGTTTCCCTTAAAGGAGGCATCGCTGTGTTTACTCAGGAAAAGGTATGGTGTCCGTACATTAGCCCGTTTGATCCTTGTCCGCCGATTGTTAAAAAGGTATTTTCGACCCCGCCTCAATTGTACATTACGTTCCAGCCGCCGAATTGGCCGCAATGGCCGCCCCAGGAGGCTTTAAGACGGGGAACGCTGTGGCCTGCGCTGTATAGCCCGTATCAGCCGCGCTGCTAGTCCTGCGAAAGGAGGAGAGTCTGTATGGAGGAGAGACAAGTGCCGGAGCGCTATTATGTGCTGCTGCAGGAGCTGCAGGCCATCGATTTCGTGCTGGTGGAATTAACGCTGTATCTGGATACGCATCCTCTGGACGGAAATGCGCTCAATCAGTACAATCACTGCGCCAGCGAACGAATGCGGCTTGCCCAGCAATTTGAAATGGAATTCGGCCCTCTGCAAAGCTTCGGGCGAAGCTATTCCCGGTATCCGTGGCAGTGGAACGACACGCCTTGGCCGTGGCAGGTTTGATCAGCGAACGTTCATCACCGAAGGGAGAGGAGCAGCGGCATGTGGGTTTATGAGAAGAAGTTGCAATACCCGGTCAGGGTCGGCAAATGCGATCCTCGTATGGCTAAGCTGTTGTTGGAACAGTACGGGGGAGCGGACGGCGAGCTGGCCGCAGCGCTTCGTTATATGAATCAGCGGTATACGATCCCGGATAAAGTGATTGGGCTACTTACAGATATTTCCACTGAGGAATTTGCCCACCTGGAAATGATCGCCACAATGGTTTACAAGCTGACTAAGGATTTGTCCACGGAGCAGATCCAAGCGGCGGGACTAGATCCCCATTACGTAAGCCACGATAAAGCCTTGTTTTACGAGAACGCGTCGGGCGTCCCTTGGACGGCGGCCTACATACAGGCGAAGGGCGACCCGATCGCGGACTTGTACGAGGATATTGCGGCGGAGGAGAAGGCGCGCGCTACTTATCAGTGGCTCATCGATATGACCGACGACTGCGATTTGCAGGACAGTCTGAAGTTTTTGCGCGAACGGGAAATCGTCCATTCGCTAAGGTTTCGCGAGGCGGTGGAAATCCTCAAATCGGAGCAATGCGCGAAAAAGTTTTTTTAACATTATACGGTTCATTCATTGCGTGGAGGATTTCAGCGCTATGGTTTTGCCAATTGCCCACGTTTATAGAGCGAGAAAAAGAAGCATTCCGTTAACGCTTGGGGCCAAGCGAGAATGGAATGCTTCTTGGCGTCGGACAAGGGCGGATTATTTGGATTTGGAGCGGTGTCCGTGCCAGCCACCGTGTCCGTGACCTCCGTGCCAACCGCCGTGACCGCCATGCCAGCCGCCGTGCCAGCCTCCATACCAACCGTGGCCGCCCTGCCAGCCGGGACCGCCGTACCAACCGCCCTGCCAGCCTCCGTAAGGATAAATCCATGGAGTGTAAATGGAATAAGGGACCGGAACCACCTGCGGAACCGGCAGGGTAACATAAGGATAATAAGCCATTTGCGATTGCTCCTTTTCTGTATGCTGATACTTTCAATGTATGCGCAAAAAAGGAGCCGGGATACTTGCCCATTCATAATTGGGCTGAACGCTTCAAAGAAAAAGAGCGGCCCGCCTGCGGGAGCCGCTCCTCTTCTTGAAACACTACCGCAGGAAGTAAACCAAGAGGCCGGCGATGACAAGAATAATAACGATAATGAGAACGATGCGGCCTGTCTTGGATTGCGGAGCTTCTTGGACAGCTGCGGCGGACGGTTCGCCCGAAGTTAGGAAAGTGCCGCAGTACTTACATAGAATGTCTCCTTCACTCATCTTTTCATTACACTTTGCACAAAATTTCACCATTTGCATCACTCGCAATCTGATGGGATTTTGTTGAAATGAAAAGCAAATTCCATACATATGTATGGCTTCTTGACCGTTTCATCCATATCGAAAAACGAATGATCAACGGGTATTCCAAGCTTTATTAGATGGGACGGGCCGCAGCGGACAAAAGCCGAGTATTCCCACTATGAATCCCGCTATGGCGGCGAAAAACGGAGGGAGGCTTGCCCTTGTGAAAGCCGGATACCGGATGATCCGCAATTCTTGGCTTTCATCGATTTGACATCATGCTGAAATCATGCTTGTATAGATGAAGAATAGAGAAGATTCGGAGGGGACATTCATGCATCCAACTTTGCAAAAACCGGAAGCCATGCTGTTTGACTTGGACGGTACGCTGTTTCAGACGGAAACGCTGCTGCTGCCGGCTTACCACGCTACGTTCGATCAGCTTAGAGCCGAGGGCTCATACACAGGGGAGACTCCCCCGGAGAGCGAGATTCTGGGCGGCCTCGGAATGCTGCTTGAACATATTTGGCAGAGGGTAATGCCGGGTGTGGACGAGCAGGTGCACCGCCGCGCCGACGTACTGCTGCTCGATCATCAAGTCCAAGGACTGGAACGCGGCGAAGGCCGGATGTATGACGAGGTGGAAGCGACGCTGAAAGCTTTGCGCGACCGGGGCATCCGTCTGTTTGTAGCGAGCAATGGCCTGGAGCCTTACGTCAAGGGAGTTATCGAACATAAAGGCTTAAGCCCGTTGTTCGAAGGACTGTACAGCGCAGGCGAATTCCGGACGCGCTCGAAGGTGGACCTTGTGAGGATGCTGCTCGAAACCTACGGCGTTCAATCGGCTTGGATGGTCGGCGACCGCTCCTCGGACGTAGAGGCGGGGCGCGAGAACGGTCTGGCCGTAATCGGCTGCGATTACGCCGGATTCCGCAAGGAAGGCGAGCTGGACGGCGCCGATGTAAGGATCGGCCGGTTCAGCGAGCTCTTGGAGCTGCTGCCGAAGGAAGCGGACAAAGCAAACGAATAAGACGCGCGAACGCGGACCGGGGATCAACGCCGGTCCGCGTTCGCCGTTTATATGTAAGGGGAAGCGGGGAGCCGCTTCCCTCTTTTTTTCTTAACACATTGGAAAATATGGATCGTAGAAGGGAGCTGTTGTCATTCCGGCAGATTATTTTTCCGCGCATCCAGTCTTGAGGTATGCTCTCTCGATCTTTTTTTCAGCAGCCAGATGGCGTATTCGAGAGGATTGGAAATGGCCTTGCGGTAAGCTTCCCGCTCTCCGATGCGGTAGAACACTTCGCGCGACGGCTTGGGGTTCACTTCCAGCAGCCAGACCTTGCCTTTGGGATCGATAGCCAGATCGATTCCCATTTCACACTGCGGACCGAATTTTTCCTCTGCGAACCGGGCTACCTTCATGCCGAGCCGGTAGGCGTCTTCCTTGATTCCCTCGATTACGGCTTCATCCTGAAACCGGCTTCGGAGCAGCGAAATCATCGGAACGGCCGTTCCCCCGCCATGAAGATTCGAGGTGACGGAACGCTTGGGGCCGATTCTGCCGGCGCAGCCTGTCACCTGCCACTCGCCGTTGCCGTCCTTCTGCACCAGCATGCGGAAGTCGTGCACCCGGCCGTTCTTCAGCGTCAGCGGGATGCCCTGTTGAACGATATATCGGTTGTTCAGTTTCCAGGTACTGAGCTTTGTTTCGATCTGGAGCTCGCTTACGGTCTGCTCCGGAATAATGTGCCTGTTCTGGTCGCGTCCTTGGATAAGGAAGCTGGAGCTGCCAAGCTGCTGCATGCGGACGATCCCGCGTCCTCCCGTGCCGCTGCTGGGTTTCAAATATATACGCTTATGCTTTTTGAGAAAGCGGATCAGATGCTTGTTGCCGTTGTAGCGGACCGTTGCAGGCAAATGCTCCGCAATTTCCGAATTTTCCGACAAGATTTGATGCATCCCCCATTTGTTGGTCAGCGGCTTGCTTAAATACCGGATATGCTTGGAGTACAGCGAGCGAAACCGGGAAATCTTGCGGTAATTGTCCGCCCCGTGATACCTGCAGCGATCGTACACCAAGCCCGGAAGCGCGGTCCGCTTGCGCTGCCATCTGCCGTTGGACGGCCTGTAGACGAGAGCATTGATCTTGAGAGTGGAGCCCTCGATATCATCCGGGGTGAACACGAGCACCTCGATCCCCAGCTTATGGCCGTACACGCTGAGCTTGCGGAAAAAAGCGAGCTCCTCAAGCCGCCGTTCCGACAAATACATGGCCAGGATGCCTAATTGGTAAGAATGGGCCACTGTTCATCACCTGCTCACCTTGCTTTTTGGCTTGGAGTTTTTGATGGTTTTCTCTTTTTTCCCGCTCGTGCTATAGACCTGCCTGGATTTTTCTTCATCTGGGACAAATAGGCGCTGTACAGGATCAGATTATCCAGCGATTTACGGCGAATAGGGGGTTCGTCGAATTTCATAGGTTTCGAGTTCGCTTCAAAAAACCAGATTTGCCCGTTCGAATCTACGCCCAAATCCATCGACATTTCACCCAGCATCGTTTCGCTCGCCTTCTCGATTTGCTTGGCGATCATCAGCGCCGATTGTTTGGCGCGCCGCAAAATCCGCTTGCTGCCCGCGGGGCCGAAGCCCGCTTCCAGCAGCTTGGCGGGGTCGTCGATGGACCCGCCTCTCGGCACATGCGTCGTAATGCTCAGCTTGCCGGCGAGTCTTGCTCCGACTCCCGCAATGCTCCAAATGCCTTTGCCGTTTTTTTGCACGAGCACTCGCAGGTCGAACGGACGCTGCTTGTAGCTGGCGAGCGTAATGCCCTGCTGCATAATATAATCCTTCGTGCCGATCATCTCGCGAATTTGCGTCCACAGCTGCGGAACCGAGGCGTACCGGGATATATGGCTTCTCGTTTTGTTTTGCACACTCAGCTGGTATTTGCGCGTTTTGGCTATTTTCTCGGGCAGCCGGCTTACTTTCATGATCCCTTTGCCCGCCTTGCCGCGAATCGGTTTCAGGTACAGATTGCTGTGCTTTTGCAGCATATGCTCCAGGTCCTCGCTGTTCGTCAGCTTCTGCGTAGTGGGGATGAGCGATTGTGTGTCCTTGGATTTGTTAAGCCACTCGAACAGCGTCCATTTATTAAAGAAGGCGGGGTTGAAAAAACGGATTTGTCCGTGCTTCATGCATGTTTGCATCACCTGCTGCACCTCGGGAAGCAGCTCGAATTTGCGGTAAGGAATCCGGTTATAGATGACATGGGGCATGGGGAGCAGCCCCTTCTTCCATTTTTTCGAAGTGAAGTTGTAAGAGTAACCTACCGCCTTGTCGCCCGTCAGCTTGAAATCCGACGTTGTCATCACGTAGACGAGAACGCCCTTTTCCTCGCCGGTACGGATCAAATCGATAAAATTTTCCTGATTCCCTCGAAAAACCCTTTTGTCGTCGGAATAAGTGAGTATGGCCATCGTTGGCTTTTTGGGAGTTTCATGAAGCTCCATGTCATCCACTCAGGTGTCCCTCCTTGCGCGAAATCGGCTAAGGTACAGACAGTAGTCGTAAATATACTGCAGCGCTGCCTTACCTTCTCCTTTTAGGGCAGGATGCTTGAAGATGGACCGGCCCGGCTTGGAGTTCGCTTCGAACATCCATATTTTTTCGTTCTGATCGATACCGATATCGAAGCCGAGCTCGCCCAGCGTATGCTTGCCGTTGTTTTCGATGGATTCCGCGAGCTTAATCGCCGTATCTTTGGCGCTCGCCAGCACTTGGTCGGCGCGGGCCCCGAATATTTGCCGCAGCACCTGGTCCGGGGTCATCAGCTGTCCGCCGGTGCGCACATGGGTAGTTACGCTGCCCTTGCCGGCCTTCTTGGCGCCGATTCCTGCCACGACCCATTGATTGTTGATGTTTTTGGTAAGATGAAAGCGGAAGTCAATCGGGCAATTGTCGATTTCGATCAACCGGATTCCCTGCTGCGCAACGTAATGATTCAATCGGCCGTTGCTGCGGTTCAAGAGCGCCATAAGCGACTCGAATTTGCTGAAGCGCAGCAGCACGTTTTTGCCGGCCCGGCGAAAGCGGGCGTAATAACCGCGCTTAGGTTTGTAGGTGAGCCGGTAAATCCCGATGCCGAGACTGCCGCCGGTCGGCTTCAAATAAATGAATTTATGCCTTTCGAGCATTTCCTTGATTTGGGCCGAGGACGGATTGATATGCGATTCGGGCACGTGCTTGAAAGCGTCGGTGCCTTCGAGCAAATTGTAAATATCCCATTTATCGAAAAAGGCCCAGTTGAACAGCGGAATGCCGCGTTTAATGAAACGCTGTTTGAATGCGTTCATGGAAGGCAGCTTCTCGGCCTTGCGGCTTGGCAAACGGTTATAGACGACATCGGGCAGAGGAACCGTCTTGCGGAACCAGCCGCCTTCCTTGCGCGGAAAGGTGCCGGTCACCGTAGACTGCGCCCAATTAACGTCGCGGGGCGAGAAGCCGAAATAAAACGATTTGCCGGTTCCGACCTTCATAAATTGGCGAATGAACTCGGTACGCGAGCCGAATGGGGCGGAGCCGCTTGATGAGACGCTGGTCAAAATGCCGATCAACGGACCCAGCCTAATGTCCTTGCCGTTCGTGCACATGATGGTGCATGAGCCCAAATGCGGAATGCGCAGCTGGGACATGACGGACAGCGGAACGTACAGATGGTTGCCCGTTTTTTTCAGCAGCTTGAAGCCTGTGGAGGCGGTTTTGCTGCCCATTTGCAGGGACACGGATTTTGCTTTTGCCAGCTTGAGGGTTCTCGCCAATTCACTTGTCAAGTAGATGACTCTTTCCTGTCTCTGTGTCACATGAATCGTGCAAGTTGTCAAACTCATGGGTATCCTCCTAAGAGCTTTCCGCAGGAAAGCTTTCTTCGTAAGCAACTGCCGAGCTTTCCGCAGGAAAGCTGTCTTCGTAAGCGAGCGGTTTAAGAGCTTTCCTAAGGTGAAGCTTACTTCATAAGCAATGCTTCATGGTCCGGCGGGCCATGATGGGATTTGGCCGCCGCGGGAGCGGGTCTTAAGCTGAGATTCGGCGTTCCTGCCCGAGTGTTCCGAAGCAGGTAGCGAGCGTATTTTATCGGATTGGCCAGAGCGTTAAACCGCGCCCGGTCATCGTGTAAATAAGTAAAGATGGAACGGCCCGGCTTGGAATTAACCTCCAAGATCCATATATGGCCGCCGGTATCGACTCCAAAGTCGATGCCCAGCTCGGCGAGCCTTCCGTGGCTTTGCTCAAGCGCTGCGGGGAGCAGCCGCGAAAGGCGCTCTAGCTCGGCGGCGATCCGGGCGGCCGTCTCGGCGCCGAACTGGGCGGTAAGGAACGGCAGCGCCGGCTCCGCGCTGCCGCCGCCGTGAAGATTCGAGGTCAAGCTGCCGCCTTGACCTTTGCGCACGGCTATGCCGGTCACCTGCCAGCGGCCGGTGCCGTCCTTTTGCACGAGCGAGCGCACGTCGTACGCCTCGCCGTTTTGGTTATGCAGCGGCAAGTAACGCTGCAGCAGATAGTCCCGCTGCGCCGTGAACCGGCGCAGCCAGCGCAGCAGCGCCGCGGCGCTGTCGAAGCTGCACGCGACCGGGCGGTTGCGCGCGTCGCGCCCGCGTACGGCAAACGCCGGCTCGGCGTTTGCCGTTCCTTCGGGCGCGACGGGGCCGACGCCCGGCCGCGCGGCCGCCGCGCCGCGCCGCACGTGCAGCACGCCGCGGCCTTGCGAGCCGGCCTGCGGCTTCAGCACGAGCTCGCCGTGCCGCTTCAGCCATTCGGCGGCCGAACGCACGCTGCGCATCGGCTCCGTCTGCGGCAGATGGGAGACGAACCGGCCGTCCCGCTCAAGCATATGCTGGACGTCCCATTTGCCCCGTAGGCCATAACCCAGAAAAAGGGCAGCCGGAGGCTTGCGCAGCCGGCGGACAGCCTCGCGATATTCCGCGGCCTGCCTGCGCGAAGTGAAGAAGCAGCGGTCGTATACGAGGTCGGGCCTCGCATAATTCCGGCCGATCCACCGGCGCGCTTCGGCATCGAAGCCGTATCCCTTGACGACGTTGTCGGTTTCGCTCACGCCTTGAGGCGTAAACACGAAGACGTTCAGGCCGGCTTGTTGGCCGATCAGACAAATTTTTCGATAAAAATCGCGGTTCATGAAAGGGGGTTCCCCTTCGGTTTGCGTGGTCATGATGCCCAGTGCGCTGGAAGACGACGGTATCATCATGAGATCACCTCAACATCAGTCAAAATTTCGCGGCAAAGCGCGAATACTGTACGATCCGTCGTACGGACGGACGAATTTTCCGATCGGTCGACAAAGGGGTGTTGTCATCCTTGGACGGCTTGGAATTGACTTCGAGCAGCCATACGCGCCCTTGCGTATCCAGAGCCAAATCGATGCCGAGCTCGGCGAAATGAGCAGGAATTTGCGCTTCGACGCCCTTGGCTATCGCCAGCGCCGCTCTCCTCAGCTTAATTGCGCCGCCCGAGGCGGCCGTCGAGCTCGATCTGGCAAGCGCCTCCTTCACGGAGGAGAGACTCCCGCCGCGCGCCAGGTTGGAAACAAAATGATGATTTCCGGCGATCCTCGCCACAATGGACGTAATTCCCCATTGACCGGCCTCGTTGCGCTGTACTAGGGCGCGGAAATCGACCGGTCGCCCGCCGACCGCGATCAGACTGAGCCCCTGCTGAATCTGATAGCGCCGCTGCTTGATCTTCCTCGATATAGCGGCAAACAATTGGCTCAGCTTGGCGAACGACTGCTTGCGGGTGCTGCTTAGATTTGTGAAGTGACAGACATAGGTTTGATCCGCTTGCCGGGTGATGCGGATAATGCCTTTTCCGAGACTGCCCGTAATCGGTTTGAGAAACACGACCGGGTATTTGGCGCACATCGTTTTTAACATTTGAAAATTTTGCAGCAGATGGGACTCCGGCAAATACGTATGGAGACCGTTTTCTTTGTTTAACGCATCGAAGACCTCGGTCTTGTTCAAATATTTTTCGTTAAACAGCACGGACTGGTACTGCGTTTTCGCATGACGAATGAACTGCTGGACGTTTGCGCGGTTTTCCAGCTTTCGGGAGGTCAGACGATTGTAAATGACATGGGGAACCGGAAAAGGCTGCTTCTCCCATTTGCCGGCATAGTGCCAGCCTCTGACCGTATCGCTCTGACCGTTAAGATCATCCGGAGTGACGAAATACACAGAGGCGCCGTACAGCTTGCATGCATCGGTCAATTCCCGGCAAAACGCCGTAATCGCGCCGAACGGTCTATCGACGTTTCCGGGATATACACGGCTTATCATAACGCCGATTAACGGCCCGATGTGAAGGGTTCGGGTGCTCGCTTTGTATTGCAGGCACAACGAGTCGCCGTGAGACAGACCCCATTCGGCTGCGATGGAGTCGTTGATCCGAAGGACGCCGGTTTGAGACGTGGATGCGACCGTGACCTCATGCTTTGCCGAGCCGAAGCGCAGCGTAAGCGGTGTTTGCGTCGAGATTTTCCATCTTTTTAGCAATGCATCGCTGAGCATGATGGTCCGACCGTCCAAGCTGCTGCTCTTGCCGGCACTTGGAACTACGATTTTGACCTTCGTTCTTTTCACTCTTGCAACTCCTTCCCAGCGCCAACTCGCATGACTAATCAAGTGAACTACTTCATCATATGAGGGCGTTTTAACCTTGGTGAAAAGAAACTGCAAATGCGGCGGCAAAGCGGGCTCTGTCTTCCTATTGCTAAAAAAGGCTGCGGCTGTAACTATTTTTCTGTTTGTTTCGTCAATAATAGGAGAGAAGCGTCTCGCCCATAAAGACGTATGGGCAAACCCGCCAAGTATATTAATGCGGCTTTAGGCGAGCGGCCGAATGCCGCCGCATGAACGGCCGTATGCAAGGTTGAAGGAAGAAGGAAAGAAACAAACTAGCAGAGGAGTGTGCAACATGACATTTATGAAAAGCTCGCGTTTACTTATTCTCGCCGCCGTATTTATACTGGCGTTGGCTGCAGGCTGTCAGCATCAGCCTGCAGCCGCCAACACGCCGGCAAACGATAGCCCGGCGGTATCGGCCGATCAAGAACCGGCCGCCCAACAGGAAGAATCGTCCGCTCCGCCGGCTGCAAGCGGCGGAAACGGAGCGTCGGACGCTTCGGGAGGCGCTCCGGCCGATCCATCCAAGCCAGTTCAATCATCGGAGCCCGCAGCAAACGAAGTAGCCGTCGGCTCCGTGCAGTTCGTCAGCGCGACAGAGGGATGGACGGGAGGACCGGGTGCGGTGCTTCACACCAAAGACGGCGGGAAGACCTGGGAGACGCAGTATCAGGGCGCAGGAAGCGCCCAATCATTCTCGTTCTTGAACAACCAGGTCGGCTGGGCTTATGTGTCCCCGAACCGCGAAGCGGGGCAAGCCGGTAAAGACGGAGCCCAGGCCCGCCTGCTGCATACCGGCGACGGCGGGGCTCATTGGTCCGCGGTGGCGGAAGCGGCTCCCATCGGTCCCGATATCCGGTTCATCTCCGAGCAGGAGGGCTTCAGCGGCAATCAGTATACGGCTGACGGAGGCAAGACGTGGACCGCTTTGCCGATACCGGCGAACACCAAAGGAGAACCGTTTTTCCTGACGAAGGATCAGGGCTGGGCCGTCACGATGAAAGACTCGAATTACGAGATCCAGCTGACGAAGGACGGGGGCAAAACGTGGAAACCGGTATGGACGCATGCTACCGTCAGTCAAGTGACGGGGGCGACGATCCGTTCTACGGAAAGCAGCGACGTCTGGGTTTTGCTGGTCGGCGAGACCGGGATGAACCAGACCTCGTATACGCTGCTTCACAGCAAGGACGAGGGCAAGAGCTGGAAGCCGGTCGTCGCTAACTCCACGGCGGGCGGCGGTCCCGCGCCGGGCTACAAAATCAACGAGCAGGCGGGACCGAAAGGGCCGGGAACGAAGCCGGGCCAGCTTATCGTCGTTAATCCGCAGACCGCCTTCCTGACCGGGGTATGCCCTCCTTGCTCGGATATGGGCGCCGTCACCGTCGGTTGGACGCAGGACGGAGGAATTACATGGACGAACGGGGAGCAGCAGCTGCCCGGCGTTGAGGCGGAGGCTTCCTTTATCGACGGCAAGCAGGGCTGGATCGTCATTAGAGGCTACGATAAGCCGTCCGTGCTGTACCGGACGCAAGACGGCGGCAAGAAGTGGGACGCCGTTCATACCTTCGGCAAGCCGGCTTCCTAAAGCAGGCGGACGGAGGGCTTGAAGAGGATAACTTAAACCTCTCTATGTGGAAAAACACAGTTTACGTCGGGAGCTTGCAAGGGCGCCCGCACGGAAACTGTGTTTTTTTGCGATGAACCTTATTCCCGGCAATGCCCGAAGGCAGCGGCATTCTTCGGGAAAAGCAGCCTTCATTAAAGGCCTTCATTCGTTAGGCGAAGCACGTCGATCAGGGGAACCCGCTCTTTCGTATAGTCATGGTACAGAACATGATCCCGGACGTGATCGACGAACAGCACGCCGTTCAAATGATCGATTTCATGCTGGATGCAGCGGGCCAGGTAGCCTTTGCCTTCCAGCTCGAACGGATTGCCGCGGCGGTCCTTGGCGCGGATCGAGACGCGCTGCGCCCGCTTTACAATGCCGGAGTAGTTCGGATAGGACAGACAGGCCTCCGGACCGGTCTGTTCGCCGCCCATGTCTATGATTTCGGGATTGATCAGCTCGATCAGACCTTCGCCGCAATCCATCACGACGACTCTTCTTAAGATGCCGATTTGCGGAGCGGCGAGCCCGCTGCCGCCGGCGTCGTACAGCGTATCGGTCATATCGTCCAGCAGCTTCTCCAGCTTTGCGTTAAACTCGGTAACGGGCTTCGCTTTCTTACGTAAAATCGATTCGCCGAACGGAACTATCGTTTTGACAGCCATAATCGTTTAGCCTCCTTGTGCCGCATGTTTGGTAGGGGTATGCACCCACAGATCGTTCGGCGTACATTCCAGCGCCGTGCATAAGGCGTCCAGCGTCTCCGCCTTCATTTGTCTCGGCTGACCGGTGAGCAGCGCGCTGATCGAAGGAGGAGACAGCGTATAATTCGCCTTCTCCTGCAGCAGACGCGCGAGCGCGGCCCCCGTCCATATGCCTCTTGCCGCCATAACTTGGCGCAGCATCCAGACAAGCATGATGTCACCTGCCCTTCTATCTTCCACAATAGGTTCATGAGGGAGATTAGTTAATAGCTTAATATATTAGGTAATGCCTAATGTTTCCTTATAGTACCAGACGGCGCGGCGAATGTAAAGCGCCGCCCGAGCCTGCCTGGTCTTGCCGATAGCCAAACAACGCTATGAACCGAAAGAACGGTCCATAGCGTTGAATGAAGTCTGCGTTGTGCTTAAATTAAGATGTATACTGCACGGAATGCCGCGGCTTCATCCGGGAGATGACAAACAGCATCAGAACGAGCAGCGTTCCCAGCGCGACGAGAAACCATAAGGTGAAGGAGATCGGAGCCTGCTCCATAAATCGTCCGGTCAGCCACGAAAAGGCGGCCCCCCCGATTCCGCTGGATGCGATCAATTTGCTTGTCGTCCGCTCCGTCTGACCGGGGAATAAGGAGTTGCTGAATATGAGCGTTATGGAGAATAAACCGGACATGAACAAGCCGATCAGCAATATCATGACGAACGCTCCGGCAAGCCGGTCCGATACGGCGAAGCCGATCAGCGTCAGCACCGTCGCGATCGAGCATAGGAGCAAATAGCGGGTATAGCCGTATTTCTCCGCCAGCACGCCGCAGACGAGTCTCCCCAATACCATCGTCGCCCAAAAAAAGCTGACGCTTAATGAAGCTACGGCAGTGTCGACTTTCATTGTTTCAAGCAGAATCGAAGGCAGGAAGTTGACAATGCTCATTTCCAGACCTACGTAGATGAAAAATACGACAATACAGCAAACCAGCATCGTAAGTCCACTCCCTCTATAAGGAGCGGTCGCGGCAGTTGACGATCCGCTCTCGTGCGAAGCGCCGCCCGCTGTAAGCAGCTGCCGGTTGACCGAGCTGTAGCGCCGCCAAATCAGCGACAGCAGGACGGCGAACAGACAAGTCAAGAAGAAGGTAAGCTCCCAGCGGCCTACGGCGATCAGAAGGCTGATCAAGACGGGCATCAGCAGGGCTCCGGCTCCGAAAAACACTTCCAGCCGGCTCATGGCGACCGCTTTTTTATCCTCGATCGCATCGATGATGAGAGCTCCTACCGTCGATTCGATCATCCCCGAGCCGAAGCCGACGAGCGGCAAGGTTAGCAGTACGACCGGCCAAGGGGGAAGCAGACCGATCGCCAAATAACCGATCGCGATAAAATATAATGTGAAAGAAAGCATGCGGATGCGCCCGAAGCGCTTGGACCACCAAGGCTGCGTAACGACCCCGAGCAGAAATCCGGAAAATTGCGCGAAGATCAAATTGCCGCCGTCGGCGTAGTCGCGGCCGTAATGAGCCATCAGCTCCGGCAGCAGAGCCGCTGCGACGACGGAGGTGAAGCCGATCAGCAAATAAAAGCAGCAGCCGATCCAAATCAGCTTGTTCATGCTCCGCCGTCCTTCCGGGACAGCCGCTCGGCGTTTGCCTGCAGCGCCCATGCGATCGCATCGGCTACGCCTTGCGCTTCATGGGAGGCCCGTGCCTTCAGGTCGGGATGGCTTGCCGCGATGGCGAAGCTGTGCGGAGTTTCGGCGAACATCGCGACGTCGTTGAAGGAGTCGCCGATGCAGAGCATCTCCTCGGGCGACAGATTCAGATAGCTCAGCAGCGCCTGCAGCCCTGTTCCTTTGGAAACATGCCGCGGCATGACGTCCAGACAATCGACATCGGCGATGTAAGCGTCGATCCGTTCTCCGTAAACGTCAAGCAGCTGCTTCTGCAGCATTCGCAGCCGGTCGATGTCGCCGAGATAAGTGATTTTGCCGCACAAGAGCTCGCCGCCCAGCGCTTCAACGGCATGAGGCATGACATGCAGCGGGGCTAACAAATTGGCTTGAATGTGAGCATTGCTTTCGTTAAGCTCGGTCAAGACATAATGCTCCGGAGCGCACATGACGGTAACGAGCGGCCAGCCTTCGGCCGCAATCGCGAGCTCGCGGATCAGCCCCGTATCGAACGTATTGGCGACGATCCTCTCGCCCTCCGAAGTATGGACATAAGCGCCGTTTTGCGAGACCGCATGCACTTGCAGCCCGAGCTCGTTCATGACGTGACGGATTTCCGGGTACATGCGGCCGGAGGCGAAGCAGACGTCCAGGCCGCGGCCCAGCGCCTCGTTGATGGCCTGACGGTCTCTATCGTGAATATGATGGCCTTTTTGCAGCAGGGTGCCGTCCAGGTCGCTTACGATAAGTTTAATCATGAGGAGCATCTCCTTTGGCGATCATAATATCGATTTCGTGCCGATATAAAGCTTGCTTCATTTGTTCATCGGGCTCCTGATCCGTAATCAAAATATCGATTCGTTCCAGTCCCGATATCCGGTTGAACTGCCGCCTGCCGAATTTGGTGCGGTCCGCAAGCAGAATCACCTGATCCGCCCGGCGCATCATTTCCCTGACGAGATAGCCTTCCTCCTCGTACGGATTGGTGAGGCCGTCCGGCGTAATGGCGCAGGTGCCGAGCAGCAGCTTGTGGACATGATAATCCTTCAGCATATCCAACGCCCGCGCGCCGTAGATGAGCCTGTGCTCCGGGTGGAGCTTGCCGCCCAGCAGATGGACGTCGATGCCTTCCTTGCGGTTTAGAATATCGGCGATGTCGATGGAGTTCGTTACGATGACATGGCCCTGGGTGCGGATGCTTTCCGCGGCGTATTGGACTGTCGTGGAAGCGTCGAGCAGCAAGTAATCGCCGTCGTGAAGAAGGGAGGCGGCCAGCCTGCCGATCGCCTGTTTGGACGGGATCGTCGCTTCGTCGCGCAGCCGGTCGCTGTAATTGGCGACCTGATTCGTTAACGTCGGCAGAATGGCGCCGCCGCGCGTGCGCAGAATGCTTCCCTGTTCTTCCAGCTTGATAATATCTCTGCGCGCGGTATCTCTGGAGACGTCGAACAGCTCGCATATCGTGTCGAGGTTAATGCGCTGATACTGTTCTAAATGCTGTAAAATGCCGATCAGTCTTTCCTCCTGATACAAACGGGCACACCCTCCTTGCGGAAAAAAATATGTAGCATTTTTATGAATATTATAAGTGGATATAAGTGAAATTGGCAATAACATTTAAGTGATTATAAGTTATTTTACGTGAAAATAAGTTTTTGGATTTTCGCTTAATTTATAGCGAATCATTTATGGTACAATGCATGAGGTACGTTTCACTTATTGCCGCCGCGTTCGTCCGTATGAAGAATCGCGACGGAATGGAAGGATTGGATTTGATTGGCTGTGAAAAAAGCAAAATTATTGGAGCTGGATATTGTCAGGGCAATTGCCATTTTGGCCGTATTGATCATTCACAACAGCTCGGAGGCAACCGTCGAAATCCCTGTCGGCAGCGGCTCGCAAGCGCTGTATTTGGCCGTCAACAAGCTGAGCAACTTTGCCGTGCCCGTCTTTATTTTTATAAGCGGCTTGGTGTTGTTCTACCGGTACTTCGACGATTGGAGCGGCAAAAAGGCGGTTACCTTTTATTTGAAGCGGGTTAAGCAGGTACTGTTTCCTTATTTGATATGGTCGGCTTTTTATTATGTATACAACCAATGGATTTACGCGCCCGCGAATTTGCATTTCGACTGGGCGGAGTTCGGCGATTTGCTGCCGTGGGCCGATGCGTCCTATCATTTATATTTTATGGTCATCATCGTGCAGTTTTATTTGCTGTTTCCTCTGATGGTCTGGCTAAGCCGCGCTTTTGCGTGGTTCGGCCGCAGTCTGTTTCTCATCGGCATTCTTGTTCAGGCAGGAGGCTATCTCTATTCACATTGGATCGAGCCGCTGCCTCACAGCGCCTCATTATGCGTTACGTATTTCAGCCTGTTTGCGCTGGGCGGTTATTTGGGCATGCGCTACGAAGCTTTTATCGGATGGATCAATAAGCATATCGTCTGGGTGCTGCCCTTGAGCGTGCTGCTTGGCTGCAGCTACGCGGGAATGTTTCTGCTTGCGGAGCTGAAGGGCGTACAGTTCGGAGGCTTGGCGTATATGCTCGTGTTCAACGTGTATCCGATGTTTGCGTCGATGAGCTTTATCTGGATCGGCCGGCTGCTGCTTAAGTACTTGCCTGCGCTGTCCAAAATGCTGCTGTCGCTCGGGGCGGTCTCGTTCGGCATTTATTTGATGCATCCGGCCGTGCTGACGTACTGGCGCACGCATGTCGACAACGGCAGCGGCCGTATGCTCGATTACCATCTGTATACGCTGACGGCGTTCGTCCTCAGCCTCGGCGTTCCGTGGCTGGCCGCCTATTTGTACGGACAGGCCATGCGCAGGCTGCGCCCGCCCTCTTCCAGGAAGCAGGTCAAGAGCGCGGCTTAAGGCTGCCGAGTGTTATGTCGTTGCCGGATGGAGCCCTGTACGGCCCTCCGGCCGCAATAATTGCGGGAAGGCCAGCCGCCTTGCCCGCCAAACGAACAAGCCCCGAGCCGCCGCGAGACGGATTCGGGGCTTGTTCGACATTTCCGGGAGCAGCTAACGGCTGCTGCTGCGGCGCCTGCGGGCGCTTCGCGTCTGTACGGCGACGCCGCCCGTTCTCCCGGCCAGGAAGCGGACGTTCAGCTCGCCCGAGCCTTGCGTGTTGGTCGGCAGCTTCAGATTGAAGCCGTGCCGCTGAAGCAGCCGTTTGATCGAGGCGGGGCGAAGTCCGGAACGCTTCTGGAGCAGCTGGGCGATCGCGCCCGCCGTAATCGGCGCCGAGAAGCTGGTGCCGGATAGGCGGATATAATTCGATCCGACGCGGTTTGCCGGGTACAGTTCGGCCAGCTCCGAGCCGGGGACGCGTAAGGAGACGATATTCACGCCCGGAGCTACGAGGTCGGGCTTACTCAATCCGCCCGCCGCCGGCCCGCGCCCCGAGAAATCGGCGATCCGGTCGTCGCTTTGCCGCACGGTGCGCCGGTCGTCGACGGCACCTACCGTAATCGCCGAAGGGCTCGTTCCCGGCGAGGTGACGGAAGCGGGGAGCGGTCCGTCATTGCCTGCGGCTGCCGTGACGACGAGCCCCGCTTGTACCGCCTTCTCGACGGCCCGGCAGAGCGGATCGTCGGCACAGGCTTCCTCCGCCGGTTTCCCCAGAGACAGATTGAGCACCCGAATGCCGTAGCGCTTCCGGTTGGCGACGCACCACTGGATGCCGCGGATAATGGTCGAATCGAGGCCGACGCCTTGGCGGTCGAGCACTTTGACGCCGATAATGCGCGCTTCCGGCGCCGTCCCTTTGTATTTTCCTTTGCTGGAATAGCCGTTTCCGGCCGCATCGCCGGATACGTGGGTGCCGTGGCCATTATCGTCAT
Organism: Paenibacillus doosanensis; assembly: GCF_025060755.1. Lineage (GTDB taxonomy): Bacteria > Bacillota > Bacilli > Paenibacillales > NBRC-103111 > Paenibacillus_S > Paenibacillus_S doosanensis. Next base: position 7,911 of record NZ_JANYUY010000048.1, on the reverse strand, counting down.
ACGGCTTCGTTCTGCCGTTGACGAAGTCCTTAAAGGCGGCGATCCGATTCGCCGGCTTGGTCAAATCCGGCCGCGGCGCGACGCCGGTATCGATAATCGCTATGCCGACGCCTTTGCCGGTGGCCCCGCTTTTTTGAACCGCGGCGCTTCCGACGGCCGGTGTAGCAATGTTCAGTTTGGTCCGGTTTTTCCGGTCCAGATATACTTTGGCGACTTGCTTATGGGCGCAAATCGTCTTCAGACAGGATGGGGCTACCCGGGCGGCCCAGCCCCGGATTAGCCACAGATGGCCCTTATGGCGGCATCGGCCGCCCAGCTTCTTCATGAGCCGGCCGGCGTGCTTTTTGTGAGAGGCTCCGGAAAACTCGACGATCACGGGAACGAATCGTTTCGCCTTGGCGTACTTCTGCGCTGCGCGGTGCAGGGAATGCGTCATACGACGGTTCTTTTTCAAATCGCAACCACTCTCCTTATCCCTCCAAAATATGCAAAGGGAGCCCGTCCCTCCATCGCCGTACAAGCGCGGCTTCGCCCAATTTGACAGGCGCGGCGCATTGCGTCCGGCTGAAGTGCTATTTTGGGCGGGAGGCTCATACAATGTATCGTACAAGTTGCAAGCTAAGGAGGGCTGACGTTTGAAAGGAACCAAAAATATCATTTATTTGGGCTTGGCGCTGGGCATGCTGTTCTATGCCGTCCCTCGGCTGGCGATGAGCTCGGAAGCCACGCTGCAGACGGCGTTCAGCGTCTTGTGGATCGTATTCGCGCTGATGATTATCGCCGCGCATTTGCACGAGCTGATCGGAGTGGACGAGGAGAGCAAGCAGGAGACGGCCAAAGTGAAACGCATGAAGAAATGGCAGCTGGAGCAAATGGTGCAGGGCAAAAGAAAAGTGCTCCAGTTCAAAAAATAACTTGTCCAACGAGAGAGAGCCGATTCCCCGTGATGAGGGAGCGGCTCTTCTTTTTTGTTGTTCAGGAAATGATGCGAAGCAATATCCTGTGGAAATCCGGGGTCTCCCCCGAAAGGAAAGTCTACCCATAGAACGATCCCGGAGGAAGGGTTAGACGCCGATCCAGCTTAGGCTGGATGCGGACGGAATAAGCTTCAGAGCATCACGTCACTACCCTGGAAATTACTCTTGGTACCCCATTTCCATTGTCTGTGGTGCCGCGTAGCGGCATGGATGGCTTTTGGGGGATTTGTTCTTGCCGGGCACTTTCCGCGGGGCAATAATCGGGGCGCTCGTTCCTGCGCCGCGCGTTTCTTACAGCAGGGAAATGACGAGCAGTTCGTACAGCACCAGCGGCAAAATGAAATTGTTGTAAGCTCCGGCGCCGAAGAACGGATTGAGAAAGCCGCGGGCGTCGGCCTGCACCACGCGAACGTTTCCAGGCATCATTTGCAAGTACACGTGATAGGCGTCGATATGCGTAATAACGCCGTCGTAAGTATGTCCGTGAACGGTTTGCACCCTTACAGGATGATGCAGGTATTGGCGGCAAAGTCCTCTAACTTGTTCCTTCGTGCTGTGCAGCGTTTGAGCGACCGACGGTTGCATTTGATACACGGGCCGCAATTGAACGGCCTCAGGCTGATTATACATCGGGGCGGGCACCTCCAAATCGATATACGGTATTCTATGCATTCGCCCAGTTCCGGGTTCTTGCGGAATTGGGCTTTTTTTTGCGGGCATAGGCGTTTATAATGGGAATAATACAGATTAATACAGAAATAGAAGATCGGGGTGTAACAGCGATGGAGCATACGATGCAGGAAACGGCGACGAAGCATGAGCAGATTTTGAAATATATTGAAGGCTTGAAGATCGGTACGAAAATTTCCGTACGCAAAATAGCCGAAAAGCTGGAGGTCAGCGAAGGCACCGCATACCGGGCGATCAAGGAAGCGGACAATTTGGGGCTGGTCAGCACCAAAGAGCGCGTCGGCACGGTGAGAGTAGAGAAGAAGCTGCGCGACAATATCGATAAGCTGACGTTTGCCGAGGTCGTCAATATCGTGGACGGCGAAGTACTGGGAGGGCGCGGAGGGCTGCATAAGACGCTGAACAAATTCGTTATCGGAGCGATGCAGCAGGATGCGATGCTGCGTTATATCGACGCGGGAAGCCTGCTGATTGTCGGCAATCGGAGCAAAGCGCATACTTGCGCTCTGGAGCAAGGAGCGGGCGTACTTATTACCGGCGGCTTCTCGACGAGCGAGGAAGTTATGAAGCTGGCCGACCAGCTGGAGCTTCCTATTATATCCAGCAGCTACGATACGTTTACCGTCGCCTCGATGATTAATCGGGCCATCTACGACCGTCTCATTAAGAAAAAAATATTGTTAATCGAGGATATCGTCAGCGCGCCCATGCAGGTAAACGTGCTAAAAAGCCACCATACGCTCAAGGACTGGCAGCGGCTGCGCGAAGAAACGGGACACGGCCGGTTTCCGGTAGTGGACGAATGGAACCGGGTCATCGGGATGATTACTTCCAAAGATTTGATCGGAGCGGAGCCGGATCAGACGATCGACAAGCTGATGACGCGCAATCCGCTCACCGCTACGCCGAGCACTTCGGTCGCCTCTGCGGCGCATATGATGGTGTGGGAGGGCATCGAGCTGCTGCCGATCGTCGATGCGAACCGCAAGGTGATGGCCGTCATCAGCCGCAAGGACGTATTGAAGGCGATGCAGCATATTCAGCGGCAGCCGCAGAACGGAGAGACGTTCGAGGATTTGATCTGGTCGGGCTTCAGCGAAGAGAGGAGCAAGGAGGGACAGATCATGTTCCGCGGTCTGATCAGTCCGCAGATGATCAATCAGCTCGGAACCGTGTCCGAAGGGGTGCTGACGATCCTCGTCATTCAGGCGGCTTATCATGTCGTTCAAGATGTCAAGAAGGGCGATCTGGTGATGGACAACATGTCCTCTTACTTCGTTAAGCCGGTACAAATCGACAGCGAGATCCAGATCGTGCCGAAGATTATCGAAGTCAGCCGCAAATTCGGCAAAATCGAAGTCGAAATTTTTCACGCCCACACGCTCGTCGCCAAGGCGATGCTGACGACCCAATTCATCGACCAGGCTTAGCGAAGATTAATTCGCTTGACGGCTTCGTCATCATGGAGATGCAAAGGGGCGGTCTATTGCTTGCTGTAAATGCTGTGGTTTCTCAGGCCGGCGAACAGGTTGAACATGCCGAGCAGGAAGCAGACGATTCCGAATATGCGGCGGGTGTTCGAGTCGGTGAAGAAGAACAGCTGCGTGATCGCGATGACGATGAGCATCAGCCCCATGGCGATGTTCATGCGCGAGGCGTACAGTCCGCGCAGCTTCGGGTCTTGGCTTCTGCGGGAGCGGAAGCTGTAGAATACCGAGACTGCGAGCGTGATGACGATGAGAACGGGCAAAATTAACTGAGTCGTTTCCATTTGCACTAGGCACATCCTTAATTTGAAAATCGTACAATCTTACCTAAGATTACCGATTTTCAAGGAGAAAAGCAACGAAATCCGGGGATTACATGGTGCTGCGCTTGAATTCTTTGGCGGTGACCCAGACTCTCAGCTCGTTTTGGATCAGCAGCATCGTTTTCAAGCTGACCGTGTAATCTTTGTCGAGGATGCCGTGATACGTTTTTTGCGACAGCAGCCGCTGATAGACATGCGGAGTTTCGGCGAAGGTGGCGATTTTTTGCCCTTTGATGACGCTTAAATCGCTGCGGACTCTCCGTTCGATCTCCTGCTCGGTCACCTTGTCCAGCGGATTCAGGTCGCCCGGCTCGACGACGATGTCGATCGAGTTGATGACGCTTTGCTGGTTCCGCGTTTTTTTGAAGCTGTCGTTGTCCTGCTCGAGCTTCTCGATCTTGGCTTTCAACTCGCGGTTGTCGACCAGCGCGTCGTTCAAATGCTGGTGGTAGATGCTCATAAACAGCGCGCTGCCGATAATTATCCCCGCTATGAGCAGTCCGGTCGCTTTGAGCAGTCCGGTATAATATTCGAAGGGAGGGACTCTCAATGGACGCCGCCCTCCTTGCATATCCATTGAATCAGCGCGGTGCCGGACTGGGCTCCGATGAACGCGAAGACGATCAGCAGGATTTGCTTAATCGCCGGCGAAATGAAGCCTTCGGCCAGGTTGCTCTCGATAAACCGGAGCGGGTCGATAGTGCCCCCTACGGCCGCTACCAGCGCCCATATTTTGATCTGCTCGGAGATAAGCAGCATCCGCGTCGTCGGCGGCTCCATCGTAAGCACGGCGGCAATCCCGCCGAGCATCGTCCCCCCCAACACGACCCCGAACGCTATGAAGAAATCCATCACGCATTTCGTCATAAAGCTGACCACTACCGATTCCTCCTTTTTTCCGTACCCGCTAATAAGCAAGCCTTACTTGTCTACTATATGGTACAAGTGTTCGTATTATGATAAAATAAAGAGAAAATTGACTAGGTTTCATCAATTTGGATTACCCGGCCTTTCCATAGGGCCGTAACGCAAGGGAGGCGGCACAGATGAGTGACTTCGTCCATCTGCATGTACACAGCGAATACAGCCTGCTGGATGGCGCGGCGCGCATCGACGATCTGGTCGGACAAGCGGCCGGCCTCGGCATGCAGGCACTGGCCTTAACGGATCATGGCGTGATGTACGGCGCCATTCCTTTCTATAAAGCGTGCAAGAAGCACGGCATCAAGCCGATCATCGGCTGCGAGGTGTATTACACGGCAGGCTCTATCCGCGATAAGGGAACGCGGCAGGAGCAGCCGATCTATCATTTGATTTTGCTGGCGAAGAACGAGACCGGCTACCGCAACCTGATGCAGCTGTGTTCGATCGGGCATTTGCAAGGGTACCATTACAAGCCGAGAATCGATCCGCAGCTTCTCGCCCGCCATTCCGAAGGGCTGATCTGTACGAGCTCCTGCCTTGGCAGCGAGGTGTCGCAGCATCTGCTGCACGGCAGATACGACGAAGCGAAGCAGGCGGCCGCCCGGTACCGGGATATTTTCGGGGAGGACTTCTTCCTGGAATTGCAGGATCACGGGCTGATGGAGCAAAAGAAAGTGATGCAGAGCATGCTCCGTCTGAGCGAGGATACGGGCGTTCCGCTTATCGTCACCAACGACGTGCACTACGTCCGCGAGCCGGACGCCCAGGTGCAGGATATTTTGCTGTGCATCGGAACGGGCAAGACGGTCGACGATCCGGAGAGGCTGAAATTCCCGTCCACGCAGCTTTACTTAAAAAGCGCCGACGAGATGAAGCGGCTGTTCGCGCATGTGCCGCAGGCAATCGAAAATACGCGGATCGTGGCGAAACGGTGCAATCTGGAGCTCGAATTCGGCCGCTCGATTCTGCCGCAGTTCGAGCCGATTCCCGAAGAACGGACGGCGGGAGAATATCTTGCCGAATTGTGCCGCCAAGGGCTGGAGAGCCGCTATGGGCATCTAGCCGAGTGGCAGGACCCCGCGCACAGGGAGAAGGTCGAGGAGCGTCTTGTCTACGAGCTGTCCGTCATCGAGCGGATGGGCTACTCCGACTATTTCCTGATCGTCTGGGATTTCATCCGGTTCGCCCATGAGAAGGGCATCGTCACAGGGCCCGGGCGGGGGTCTTCGGCCGGCAGTCTCGTAGCCTACGTGCTGCGCATTACGAACGTCGATCCGATCCGCTACCGTCTGCTGTTCGAGAGGTTTCTCAATCCGGAACGGATTTCGATGCCGGATATCGATATCGATTTCAGCGACGTGAGGCGCGACGAGGTCATCGATTATGTGGTAGGCAAATACGGCCGCGACCGCGTCGCCCAGATCATCACCTTCGGGACGATGGCGGCCAAGGCGGCGGTGCGCGACGTCGGACGGGTGCTGAACATGCCGTACAATGAAGTGGACCGCGCGGCCAAGATGATCCCTCATCAGCTCGGGATGACGCTAGCCGAAGCGATCGAGGCGAACCCGGAGCTGAAGGCGCTGGCGGCGAAGCAGCCGAAGACCGCGGAGCTGCTGCGGCTGGCGATGAAGGTCGAAGGCATGCCGCGCCACGCCTCGACCCATGCCGCGGGCGTAGTGATCTCCCGCGAGCCGCTGACGCAGTACGTGCCGCTGCAGGAGGGCAACGAGCAGACCGCGCTCACGCAGTATTCGATGGAGCATCTGGAGTCGATCGGACTGCTGAAGATGGACTTCCTCGGCCTGCGCACCTTATCGATCATCGAGCGGACGCTGCAGTGGGTCAAGGAGCAGACCGGAGACGATATCGACTTTCAGCAGCTGCCGATGGATGATCCGGCGACGTACGAGCTGCTCTGCCGCGGCGATACGACGGGGGTATTCCAGCTTGAGTCTCCCGGCTGCAGAAGAGTGCTGAAGGAGCTGCGGCCGACGCAGTTCGAGGATATCATCTCGGTCGTGGCCTTGTACCGCCCGGGGCCGATGGAGTTTATTCCCCGCTTTATTCAAGGCAAGCACGGGCTGCACGAGGTGGAATATCCGCATCCGGTGCTGGAGCCGATCTTGAAGGATACGTACGGCATTATCGTCTATCAGGAGCAAATTATGCAGATCGCGTCCGTCATGGCCGGCTTCCGGCTCGGCGAAGCGGATTTGCTGCGGCGCGCGGTCAGCAAGAAGAAGCGCGAGGTGCTGGACGAGGAGCGGGCCCATTTCGTCAAGGGCAGCTTGTCGCAGGGCTTCACGGAAGCCGAGGCGAACAAGGTGTACGATATGATCGTCCGCTTCGCCGACTACGGCTTCCCGCGCGCCCATGCGACGGCGTACGGCGTGCTGGCCTTCCAGACGGCGTATTTGAAGGCGCATTATCCGGTGCAGTTTATGGCGTCGATGCTGACCGCCGTCATGGGCAGCCACAACAAGGTGGCGGAGTACGTCGACGAATGCCGCCGCATGGGCATCCCTGTGCTGCCGCCCGATGTGAACGAGAGCGGCGTCGTATTTACGCCGGTCCTGCCCGGCGGCGCAGGCGGTCAAGCCGCGGAGGACGCCGGGCAGGAAGGCTCGGATGCGGCGGCGGAGAGCGCGCAGCGCCTTGGAGCGATCCGCTTCGGTCTTGCCGCGGTGAAGAACGTCGGCACGCACGCGATCGAATCGATCATGAACGAGCGCGCCAAGGAAGCGGGCGCTTACACGAGCCTGATCGACTTGTGCAGGAGAGTCGATCTCAGGGTATGCAACAAGCGGGTGCTAGAGTCGCTCATCCAGGGCGGAGCGACGGGCTCGCTGCCGGGGCACCGCGCGCAGCAGCTGGCGATGCTGGAGGAAACGATCGAAGCCGCCGTCAAGTGGCGCAAGGAGCGCGACGATCTGCAGCTTCACTTGTTCGGCTTCGTCGAGGAAGTAAACTGGGAGGTCGAATATCCCGACATTCGCCCGTTCACGATGACCCAGCAGCTGGAGCTGGAGCGCGAGCTGCTCGGTCTGTACATCTCCGGCAGCCCGCTCGACGATTACGAGACGGTGCTGCGCGAAATCGAGATCGACCCGCTGCATTATCTTCCGGAAATGCCGGATCACAGCGAGGTGATCGTGGCCGGGATGGTGCTGTCGAGCAAGACGATCGTCACCAAGAAAGGCCAGCCTATGGCCTTCATGGAGCTGGAGGACCGGGTAGCCAAGGTCGAAGTCGTGCTGTTCCCGGAAGCTTGGAAGCACTGCGCGCCGCTCGTGCAGAAGGGCAAGCCGCTGCTTGTCAAGGCGAAGCTGCAGCAGGGGGACGAGGACGTCAAGCTGCTGGCGGACCAGGTGTTCGCGCTGAGCGATCCCGAGCTGCGAAGCAAGGCGGCCCGCCGCGCGCCCGCAGGCGGCGCCATCGCCGGCCGCGCGCAGCAGCCGACTGCGCCGCGGCAGCCGGGCGCGCCTGGCGCAGGAACGCGCGCGACCG
>NZ_JANYUY010000047.1 GCF_025060755.1 Paenibacillus doosanensis | reverse complement strand
GAGTCTGGGCCGTGTCTCAGTCCCAGTGTGGCCGATCACCCTCTCAGGTCGGCTACGCATCGTCGCCTTGGTAGGCCGTTACCCTACCAACTAGCTAATGCGCCGCAGGCCCATCCGTAAGCCACAGGTTGCCCCGTGTTTCATGATCTCCTCATGCGAAAAGACCAGCTATCCGGTCTTAGCTATCGTTTCCGATAGTTATCCCGATCTTACAGGCAGGTTGCCTACGTGTTACTCACCCGTCCGCCGCTAACCGTTCCCGAAGGAACAGCCCGCTCGACTTGCATGTATTAGGCACGCCGCCAGCGTTCGTCCTGAGCCAGGATCAAACTCTCCATTAAAGTACGATCGGCACCGAAGCGCCTTTCGTTATAATAGAGCTTGTCTTAAGCTCAAAATTCAATGCTAGCGAGAATTTGCATTCTCTATTTAACACTCACTCGTTGTTCAGTTTTCAAAGGACAATCTTCGTTCGTTTTGTCACCTCGTTTAGCGGCGACTCTTTTAATATATCACACATGCCCATCTCATTGCAAGCACTTTTTCAAAAAACTTTTGAACCCTGCTGATCCATCAAAGCTTGCAATCACTTGGAAAAAGTGACGAGATATAAAATATCATACCCTCAGCCCCTAAGTCAAGCCTTATTTCACTTTTTCAATGATACATCCGATTACGTGCATATTTGGATATTTCTTTGGGAGAAGCCAGCCTTGCATACATACGAAAGATGACTTTGTATCGAGACTCAATAGCTGCTTTTATATCGGAGTCAATCCTTTTATCATTCAAATCGAAGAGCATCTCGTCCAGTTCTTTTTTCAGAACATAGTCGAGTTCCCTGCATTCTCTTTCGTTAAATAAAAAGCCGAGCATCAATACAATACCCCTTTCACGACGTTGGTCAACAATGCAAACCTACCGCATGACTATGGCAAAAAGGCTGCGTGTAAAAGCATAGTTGCACTCTTTCCCTGCTTTTACATGCAGCCTTTCAGTAAAAGCTTTTTCACGCGCTTTACTGTTATGCTCATATTTGGATATTTTTATGCTAATCGTTATCCTTGTTTCACAAGCCAGTACGTCAAGGTGCTTTCGATAATCGCAGCCGCCGTCAGAGAAACGACGATAATGATGATAACGGGGCCCAGAGCTTTTATAAAGCCGCGGAACTCATCCCTGTATTTTTGAGAACGCTCTTGGCTTAACAAAGCGCTAAACGACTTCAGCACGAGCACTCCCAGGCGCAGTCCGAACGCACAGGCGAAGACGACGGCGGGAATTTCGATAATTCCGTGCGGCAGGATCGCTTTAATTACATACAAGACGGACTGTTTTTCCGCCGATACCGCCATGACGTAGCCGAGCAAAAGCCCGTTCGACAGCAGAAAGAATAACGGCAGCACACCAAAAAAAGCCCCCATCCCGATAATAACGATCGATTTCCATGCATTGTTCCAGAAAATCAGCCAAAACATCGACCACTGGGGATTAGCTTTATCGGAAATCGACTGCGTCAGCTGCTCAAGCCCTTTCAGCTGCATTTCGATAAACGCCTGAAATTGGCTGGAGTACCAAGTTCCGAGCACCATTCCAACAATAAAAACAAGAGCCGAAGCAATGAAATAATGTTTCATTAACTGAAATTGCCGCATTAAATTACTCATAGCCGTTTTAGCTTCTCCTCTGCTTTTAGGTTTGACATCTATCTATATGGAAAAGATGTTTTTGGACGCAAGCCTTTGTACGAGCTTATGTCATATCTTCCTTGTCCCAGCATACAATTTTAATAATCCCACTTATACAAGCCCTTGCGAAGCCAAGCTTGGGGCCGGAAAGGAGGTCAATGGTTTCATGAATTTTTTTTACGTCCTTAATGGAAAAAAACTAAAACAAGCTTTAATTGTAGCGGTCGCCGTCGTATTTGCCATAGGCATTATTTATTCGGAGCGCGACAACGTATCGGTATTCTCCCAGGACGAGCCAGCGGCGATCTACAGCGTGCAGACGGACCGGAAAGTCATCGCCCTGACCTTTGATATTAGCTGGGGAGAAAATCGAACTGAGCCGATTCTGAAGCTCTTGGAGGACAAGGGGGTCAAAAAAGCGACGTTCTTCTTATCGTCTCCCTGGGCTAAGGATCATCCGGAGATTGTCAGCCGTATCGTGAAGGGAGGCTGGGAAATCGGCAGCCACGGACATAAGCATGTCAACTACAGCAGCCTGAGCGATGAAGAGATTCGTACGCAGATCAAAACGGCCGATCAAATTTTGTCGGAGGTTACCGGGCAGCATCCGAATTTAATCCGGCTCCCCAACGGGGACTTTGACAAACGAGTGCTGCGCATCGCGGGCGAGCTTCATTACAATGTCATCCAATGGGATACGGATTCCATGGATTGGATGAACAAGGGCGTCGACAACATTATTAACCGCGTCGTGTCCAAAGCGCATCCCGGCGATATCGTTCTTATGCATGCCAGCGATTCCGTCAAACAAACGCACGAAGCTCTCCCCGTTATTATCGACCAGCTACGGGCGAAAGGCTACGAGTTCGTTACCGTAAGCGAGCTGCTCAAGCAAACTCAAGTCGACAACAAGACACCGGCCGAAGACCAGACCATGAAGCAAGTCCACTAAAGAAAATATACGGATAAACAATAAGAGCCGTTACAGCGGCTCTTTGTTTGTGTTCAGCACTTTGGATAAAATTAAAATTTGCCACGTATTGCTCGCGAGTAAAGGAACCATCATAAATACCGTCGATGCCGCCGTATCCAGTCTAAGTGCCGGCACGGCCTCAATAGCCGTTACTACCGTCATAAAAAATAATGTGGGAATAAAACCGTTTTTATTCGTAAGCTTAACCTTCCATAAAGAGACCAAAATGGCGAGAACAAGCATAAGAAAGGGCAGCAGCATGTAACTGAACCAAGTTCCGGACTCGTCGGATTGGCGCAAATACACCAAGTCAAACATCGCTACGGCTACTAAAATGACTTGCAGCATATCCCATATCCATTTACTTCTTATAATTCCCATAGCAATAAACCGAATAATCAAATAAGCGAAAAATCCCATCTGGCTTAACACACTGATGGTCGCCCCTCCCAGAAGCATTATAAGCACATTGTAGCCTATGGCAGAGCCGCCAAGAAAACTGAACTGCTGGTCATTGGACTGCAAAGTAATTCCCGTCACCAATGCACTGAAAGCACCGATCAGCAGCGTTGTCCAAAATAAATAAAACCACTTTCTCAATGTCACGACTTCTACCCCCAGAGCATCATGTCTACAGAAGTTAATTGTACCAACCTTCACAAAAAAAAGCCAATCAAAGGCGGAGTGAAACTGCCCAAGGCGGCAAATAATAAGCCCATATTTCGTTTAGGAAAGGAGCTTTAAGCAATGATGACAAGATGGTTGCGCTCTGTTCCCCTCCTGCTTATGATCATGGTTTTGGCATCATGCGGCTCAGATAAACAAGCCTCGCAATCGCAGAGCGGCGGTTATAAGGATACAAAAACGATGGTGTTGGATATTTTAAAAACGGAGGACGGCAAAAAAGCGATCCAAATGGCTCTAAACAGCGGGATCGGGGGCAGCAGCGGAGGAGGCGCGCAATCCGAAGGCCAAATGAAGCTGTTGTCGGCCGGCGATTCCCAGCAAATTCAATTGGCAGTTAAAGATGTCTTAACGGATACGAGCAATAACAAATTTCTTCAAACCGTAATGACGGACCCTAAGTTTGCAGGGCAATTCGCCAAAGCCATTCAAAAAGATACCAAGCAATTGCAAAAGGATTTAATGAAGGACCCGGATTACCAAAAATCCTTAATGGATGCAATGAAAAATCCCGATTTCGAAAAAATGCTGATGGATGCGATGAAAGGTCCCCAGTACAGACAGCAAATGAAAACAGTTATGCAGGAATCGCTGCAAAGTCCGCTTTTCCGCCTGGAGCTTATGAATTTGATGAAAAAGGTGCTTGAGGAGGAGTCTCAGCCAAAAGCTCAAAGCCAAGGCGGCGGCGGAGAATCCGGTGGAAAGAAATCCGAAAAAAATGACAGCGAATCGGGCGAAAAGAAGAAACAAGAATAAAATTCGGCGGAGAGTCCCAAAATGCTCTTACTCGGAGCCGTTGAACGCAAATAAGGAGCTGTCCTCGCTTTGCCGAAGCATGAAGCGAGCAGCTCCTTTTCATTACTCGACCTTGCCGATCAGCTTGCGGGCAAGCTCCAAATACACTTGACCGGTTTCCGTATTTTCCTTGTATACGGAAGGAGAATAATCGGCTTCCGCCACATGATTATCCGGCGCTCCGAGCGGAATTTGCGTCAGCAGTTCCGTATGCAGCTCCTCGGCCAGCTTGGCGCCTCCCCCTCTGCCGAATACATAATCCTTCTGTCCACAGGCGCTGCATTGGTAATACGACATGTTCTCAACGACGCCGATGATGTCGTGATTCGTATGTTTGGCCATCGCTCCTGCCCTTGCGGCAACGAACGCGGCCGTGGCATGAGGCGTAGTGACGATAATTTCTTTGCTCTGCGGAATCATTTGATGCACGTCCAGAGCAACGTCTCCGGTGCCCGGCGGCAAATCGAGCAGAACGTAATCAAGCTCTCCCCAGTTGACTTCCTGGAAAAAGTTGCGCAGCATTTTGCCGAGCATCGGTCCGCGCCAAATGACCGGCGTGTTCTCTTCGACGAAAAATCCCATAGAAATCACTTTTACTCCGTATCGTTCGACAGGAATGATCCGGTTTTGAACAAGTTCCGGCCGCCCTTCGATCCCCATCATATCGGGAACGCTGAAGCCGTAAATATCCGCGTCGATCAGTCCGACCATTTTGCCGAGTCTGGCCAAAGCCACGGCCAAATTCACCGTTACGGTGGATTTGCCTACCCCGCCCTTGCCGCTGGCTATCGCAATAAAATGGATGCCGGATTCGGGAGCCAGAATGTCGCGAACCGGTTCGGCTTCCGCGGGTGCCGCAGTATGCTCCGCTTGTTTGCGCGCAGCCTCATTGCGTTCGAATTCCGACATCGGACGAAACCGCAAATGAACTTCCGCAGCGCCCGCTTGGGCAAAGGCGGCTATAACTTGTTCCTGAACTTGATCCTTGTAAGCCGGATCTTCGTTCGATAACAATACCGTAGCGGAGACGCGACCTTCTTTAATAACCATATCCCTGACAAGCTGCAAATCCGTAAGACTCAGCTGGAATTCAGGATCATGAAGATGACGAATAGTTTCTAAAAGTTGTTCTTTGGTAAGCACGATTTCACCTCAACCGCTGAGAATAATGGTCCTGTGTTAACAGTATATCATATTTTTATCAGGAGCCCACTTTTTCACCCGAATAGTAGCGCAGTATTCCTTGATAGATCGATGCGGCGACTTTTTTCTGATAGGCCGGTGTTTTGAGCAGGTTCGCTTCCGCCGGATTGGAGAGGAAACCGACCTCGACCAAAGCGCTGGGCATCTTCAATGTTTTCAGCAAATACACTTCATTGTCGACCGGCTTCGCGATCCGATCGGTATTTTGCAGATTTTTCTTGATTTCATCCTGAATAAGCGCGGCCAAAGTCCCGTTGTCGGCATGATTCGGATAATAGAACGTTTGTGCGCCCGACCATTTGGCCGATGGGATACTGTTCAGGTGGACGCTGATAAACATATCCGCCTTTTGCTGGGATATAAATTGCGCACGCTTCATTAAGTCTTCCGTCTTCCGCCTGCTGTACCCTTTGGTCGACGGATCGGCGAGATCCTGATCGCTTTCTCTGGTCATCACTACAATAGCGCCGGATTCCTGCAAATAATCTCTTAAATGCATCGTAATCGCCAAATTGACGTCTTTCTCAATCAGGCCGTCTTTGCTTTCCGCCCCTCCGTCAGGCCCCCCATGACCAGGATCTAAGGCGATTTTCTTGCCCGAGAGCGGCATCGTCCAGTATGTCCATGTTTTGGTCGCAGGCAGCTCATAAGTAAATACAAACAGCATAAGTACGACCAGCAGCGCCGACATCAGCAGCTTGAGACTGCTCTGCATCGTCAGCCAAACAACGATTCTTTTCCTCCTTTTGAACATAAAAAATCCACCTCACATCCCCATAGACTACTCTGTAACATCTATATGGGACAGGGTGGACAAATATGCTATAGATTGGACGGTTCCAGCTTCTCTCTCATCCCGTCGATCAGCACTTCCGCCACTTCCGGACGCGTGAACTGCGGAGGAGGGCATTGACCGTCGCGCAGCAAGGCGCGTACTTTAGTTCCGGAAAGATGAAGATGATCCGCTTTATCATGCGGGCACGTTTTGCTGGAAGCCATGTTGCCGCATTTGGTGCAGAAGAAGCTGTGCTCGAAGAATAACGGCGTAATGCCCAGTTCTTCGCTCGTAAAGTTGGAGAATATCTCTTGGGCTTCATAAGTACCGTAATAATCGCCTACACCGGCATGATCGCGGCCGACAATGAAGTGCGTGCAGCCGTAGTTTTTGCGGACCATGGCATGAAATATCGCCTCACGCGGGCCTGCATAACGCATAGCCGCCGGGAATACGCCGAGAAAGGTGCGATTCTTAGGATAATAATTTTCCAGCAGCACCAAGTAGCTGCGCATTCGTACGTCGGCGGAAATATCATCGGACTTGGTTTCCCCCACCAACGGGTTCAGGAACAATGCATCGACGATTTCCATTGCGCTTTTTTGGATGTATTCGTGAGCCCGGTGCACCGGATTGCGGGTTTGGAAGCCGACTACGGTTCTCCAGCCTTTCTCCACAAACAAGCGGCGCGTTTCTGCAGGGTCGAAGTAAAACTCACCGAACTTCTCCGGTTTCGGACGGTTCAGTACTTGAATAGGTCCTCCCACATAGGTAGAAGGGCGCGAAAGCAGCTTTTGCACGCCGGGATGGGCTTCGTCATTCGTTTTGAACACTTTTACAGCCTCGTTTTGCTGATCAGCTTCAAAGATGCTCTGAACGTCCAATATACCGTATACAACGCCATCCTGTTCGCCGACAAGCGCCACTTGCTCCCCTGTCTTGATGGACTTCGCTACGTCAGGTTCAATCGCGAGAGTTACCGGAATGCTCCATACGGTACCGTCAGCCAGTCTCATTGTTTCCACGACGGACTCATAATCTTCTTTGCCCATAAATCCGGTCAGAGGCGAGAATGCGCCTACCCCGATCAAATCCAAGTCGGAGATAGTCCATGCGTTAATGTTCAGTTGATTCAAGCTGCGGGCAACTTCCAATAATCTGTCTCGTTCTGCACCTTCCACCACACGGTTGATCAATGTGCCGCCATGAGGGCGAATCGTTTCTGCCATGATTTGAATCTCCTATTCTATAAATTATTTATGAAGACCGCATTCCGTTTTTTCAAATCCGGACCAGCGACCTGCACGAGGATCTTCTCCAGCTGCCACTTGGCGAGTGCAATGCTCGCAGCCGATGCTTGGATAATTGCGGTCATGCAAAGGATTATAAATAATATTATTATTGCGAATATAATTCCATACGTCTTCCGAAGTCCAGGAGGCAAGCGGATTGAATTTGACCAGACCGAATTTCGTATCGTACTCCGCTTTTCGGGAGTTAGCTCTGGTTGGAGCTTGATCGCGGCGGATTCCGGTAATCCAGGCATCATAGTTTTTCAAAATATCGGTAAGCGGATCGACTTTGCGAATATTGCAGCACTCGTTAGGCGCCGTTTTCCAAAGTTCGTCGCCGAATTTAGCCGCCTGTTCCTCAAGGGTCAGCTTAGGGAGCACTTGCACGAACTCCACGCCGTAATGCTGCTGCAAACGATCGCGGGTTTCATAAGTTTCTTTGAAATGAACATTCGTATCCAAGTAGAAAATATCGGTCTTAGGGCTTACCTTCTGGAGCATATCGACAAGCACTACATCCTCTGCTCCGAAACTACAGGCTAACGTAATATTGGGGAACTTCTCTACCGCCCAGGCAATAAGCGCTTCCGGACTTTCGTTCTCAAATTGTTCTGCAGCTTCGTGAATCAATTTTTCTTTCTCGAATAAATTCATTTCTCTTTCCTCCCTAATAAATAATCCCGAGTATATTAATGTGATTTGTTGGTATGATTTTATTATAATCGCAGTCGACTTTTTGTCAATTTAATTTTTTGTATTGGCTCAATATTTATTGTATGGTGTGCCTAGAAGTTGGTGATATGAAAAACAAAAAACCTTTCCACCGAGATAGTGAAAAGGTTTTTGGTATTCGATATAAATGGATATTAACGTTTGGAGAACTGAGGAGCACGACGAGCAGCTTTCAAGCCGTACTTCTTACGTTCTTTCATACGAGGATCGCGAGTCAAGAATCCGGCTTTTTTCAAAGAACCGCGGAATTCTGGATCTGCTTTCAGCAATGCACGGGAGATACCGTGACGAATCGCTCCGGCTTGTCCGGAAATGCCACCGCCGTTAGCGATAACCAAAACATCGTATTTGCCCAATGTTTCCGTCAAGTTCAGCGGTTGCTTAACGATCAATTTCAAAGTTTCAAGACCAAAATACTCATCCAAGTTGCGTTTATTGATAATGATACGTCCTTCGCCCGGTACCAAACGAACGCGTGCTACCGAATGCTTACGACGACCTGTTCCATAATATTGAACTTGTGCCACAAGACAATCCTCCCTTTATCTTAACCGCGAAGTTCCCAAACTTCAGGTTGTTGTGCTTGATGCGGATGCTCAGAACCGGCATACACTTTCAATTTCGTTTTCATGCTGTCGCCAAGGCGATTTTTTGGAAGCATGCCGTGAATTGCAAATTCCAGAACGCGTTCCGGTTTGGTGTTCAACAAATCCTGTGCGGATGTCACTTTCAAACCGCCGGAATACAAAGAGTGACGATAGTACATTTTGTTTTGCAGTTTTTTACCGGTCAATCTGATTTTCTCAGCGTTGATAACGATAACGAAATCGCCAGTATCAACATGCGGTGTAAATTGCGGTTTATGCTTGCCGCGGATGATGCTTGCAGCTTCGCTCGCAAGACGTCCCAGCGTTTTGTCTGTCGCGTCGATAATGTACCATTTGCGCTCTACTTCATTTGGCTTAGCCATATATGTGGTACGCATGTAATAGTTCCTCCTAAACATTGTTCGCTTCATGCTTCGTTCGATGAAATGACACAGTCATATGATGATCGTACAGACGTAAGGTCACTCCATCATCAAATCTATCTGTATCACAATTTAATATTCATAGTTAGTTTACTGCAGTTAGCAATCTCAAGACCCGGGGCCGTGGGTTAGCCGATCAAGAAACGCCAAGTTATATTGTACTATATAATGAGCAACAAATCAAGTTGTGATTCCATTTTCATCATATAATACTTCCCATAGCATAAGTCCGTGAGGCATTGCCGTAGGTCCCGCCTTCGCCCTGCTGCGTGCAGCCAGTATGTCGCGCATCGACTCGCTCGTACGTTTGCCTTCTCCGACCTGAATCAACGTTCCGGCGACAATTCTAACCATGTTGTATAAAAACCCGTTACCGGTCAAATAAATATGAATGGCAAACGATTGGAGCAGAGGATCTAACGGTTCGCACTCCAATCTTGCATCATAGATCGTTCTGACGTGGGACAATTTCGTGGATCTTACGGAGCAAAAAGAAGTGTAGTCATGCGTGCCGACGAGCCAGCTCAGCCCTTCGCGCATCGCTTCCGTATCCAGAGCGGTCGGATGGTAAAATTCCATATGCCGCTTAAATAAATCGGGATGCCGGCCGCAGCGGATCGTATAACGGTACGTTTTGCGTACGGCGGACCTGGTCGCATGAAACGAAAGGTCTACCTCTCTTGCTCCGCTGACCACGATATCCTGCGGCAGCCGCGTGTTGAGCGCCATACACCATCGTTCCAACGGAATCTTGGAGCTCGTATAGAAATTGATCACTTGGCCGCGCGCATGGACGCCCGCATCCGTCCTGCCGGAGGAGGTCAGCTTGACTCTCTCCCCCGTCAAGGAGAACACGGCTTGTTCCAGCATATCCTGCACGGTGTTTAGGCTTGGCTGCGTTTGAAAACCGTTATAAGCTGTCCCGTCGTAACTAACGGTCATGCATATATTCCTCACGGCCGTCCTCCAATGAACAGTTCAGTTCAGCTTAGGCTACAAAAAAAAGGGTTTCATCAGAATCAAAGATCCCGTCCACCCTTTCCCATCCTTTTTATGCACGATCTACTAGCTCTAAATAAACCATCGGCGCTGCATCGCCGCGGCGAGGACCCAGCTTCAAGATTCTGGTGTAACCGCCTTGACGTTCAGCGTAACGTGGAGCCAACTCAGAGAATAGCTTCTGGATCGCGTCTTGATTTTCGTTAGCTGCTTCACGACGAACAAAGGAAGCAACTTGACGGCGAGCATGAAGATCTCCGCGTTTTGCCAGTGTGATCAATTTTTCTGCAATGGAGCGCAATTCTTTAGCCTTAGCTTCAGTTGTTTGGATGCGCTCATGTATGAACAAGTCGGTAACCAAGTCGCGGAACAATGCTTTACGCGCGCTGGAGTCACGACCTAACTTTTGGTATGCCATTTGTGTGCAACCTCCTTCTGCTTAATTATAACTCGACGATTAGTCTTCCATCCGCAGGCCAAGTCCAAGCTCTTCCAGCTTTTCTTGTACCTCTTCGAGAGACTTACGTCCAAGATTACGAACCTTCATCATGTCTTCTTCCGTTTTCGTAATCAATTCTTGTACCGTATTGATTCCTGCGCGCTTCAGGCAGTTATAAGAACGAACAGAAAGATCGAGCTCCTCGATCGTCATCTCGAGCACTTTCTCTTTCTTGTCCTCTTCTTTCTCCACCATGATCTCGGCATCTTTCGCCTCATCGGTCAAACCGACGAACAGCATCAGATGCTCCGTCAAAATTTTAGCGCCCAAGCTAACGGCTTCTTCAGGTCGAATACTTCCATCGGTCCAGACTTCGAGGGTTAGTTTATCATAGTTGGTAACTTGGCCGACGCGAGTGTTCTCAACGCTGTAATTGACGCGGGTAATCGGAGTATAGATCGAGTCGATCGGAATAACCCCGATAGGCTGATCTTCCTTCTTGTTTTTATCCGCTTGAACATATCCGCGTCCCCGGTTAGCATGAATTCGCATATGAAGACGCGCATCGGAGGACAGTGTAGCAATATGCAAATCCGGATTAAGGATTTCCACATCGCTATCACCACGAATATCGCCGGCAACAACTGGTCCTTCACCTTCGGCATCGATTTCCAACACTTTCTCTTCGTCGGAATGAATCTTAAGCGATAGCCCTTTGAGGTTAAGGATAATTTCCGTAACATCTTCCATGACACCAGGAACCGTGGAAAACTCATGCAACACACCGTCGATTTGCACCGATGTTACTGCTGCCCCCGGCAAGGAGGACAACAGGATTCTGCGAAGCGAGTTCCCCAGCGTCGTCCCGTAGCCTCTTTCAAGAGGCTCTACAACAAATTTGCCGTACGTGCCATCTTCACTCAATGATACGGTTTCTATTTTCGGCTTTTCGATTTCGATCATTTATAACCCTCCTTCAAAACGTCGTTTCCCTCTGGATAACTTAAGACGCATAGAACGTGCAGTATGCCTATCCAAACAGTATTCACAACTTTTGGATATTTATACCACTCTTTTGCAATCCTGAATTAGACACGACGACGTTTTGGAGGACGGCAACCGTTATGTGGAATTGGAGTCACGTCTTTAATCAGGTTTACTTCCAAACCTGCTGCTTGCAACGAACGGATCGCTGCTTCACGACCTGCGCCAGGACCTTTAACCATAACTTCAACAGCTTTCATGCCATGTTCCATAGCTGCTTTAGCAGCAGATTCTGCAGCCATTTGCGCTGCGAACGGAGTGCTCTTACGGGAACCTTTGAAGCCCAGGTTACCAGCACTTGCCCAGGAAATTGCATTACCGTGCGGATCTGTAATCGTTACAATCGTATTGTTAAACGTAGAGCGGATATGAGCCACTCCAGAGTCAATATTTTTCCGATCACGACGTTTCGTACGAACTACTTTTTTAGGTTTAGCCATTACCTTGTGTACCCTCCTTTACTATTTTTTCTTGTTAGCTACAGTACGACGAGGACCTTTACGCGTACGAGCGTTAGTTTTAGTACGTTGACCACGAACAGGTAAGCCGCGGCGGTGACGAACACCACGATAGCATCCGATCTCAATCAAGCGTTTGATGTTCAGCGCGATTTCACGACGAAGGTCGCCTTCTACTTTTACGTTCTTATCGATCGCTTCACGAAGTTTGCTTACTTCATCTTCCGTCAAATCACGAACGCGAGTCGATGCGTCAACACCGGTAGAAGCCAGGATCTTCTCGGAAGTTGTTCTGCCGATACCGAAGATGTAAGTCAAAGCGATAACTACGCGTTTGTCACGCGGCAAGTCTACACCAGCAATACGTGCCATTTATAGGAGCACCTCCTTAACCTTGTTTTTGTTTATGCTTAGGGTTTTCGCAAATTACCATTACATTACCTTTGCGGCGAATGACTTTGCATTTTTCGCAAATCGGTTTAACCGATGGTCTTACTTTCATTTTAATTACCTCCTGAGTGCTTGCGGCTGCAAGCTAACTTCGTAAGAGTAGGCTTAGCGTTTTCGTCTGAAAACGAAGTTCGTAACAGTGTCGCCGCGCATAAGGCCGGCAGCGCTGCATACGCATCTATTTAAAACGATAGGTTATACGGCCTCTAGTCAAATCATAAGGGGAAAGTTCCACTGTCACTTTATCTCCGGGCAAGATCCGGATAAAATGCATTCTGATTTTTCCGGATACATGAGCAAGTATCTTATGACCGTTTTCGAGTTCCACCTTAAACATTGCATTCGGAAGAGGTTCAATCACTGTACCTTCAACTTCAATTACATCTTCTTTGGCCACAGTCATTCTCCTTTCTCTTGTGCTTCTGATTTCATCTGGTCCACATACTTTTTCAGTGCGAAACGTAACTTACCGTTCGTCACACGACCGCTTTCCTTCAAGCTGTCCACTACTTCGCTGCAGATCGTTTGCAATAACTCGAGGTGAATCAAGTTTTTCTTCTTAGGCTGGTCGAACTTCCGTTTGCCGCCGTCGGCAATCCACACGAATCGTTGGTCTTCGACGTTGATAATAACGGCGTACATGCCGGAGTCCTTACCGCGAACGATCCTAACGATTTGTCCGAGTTGCGGAAGGTTTGCCGAATTCACGCTCTCACCTATGCCCGGGACTGCGTTAATATTTCATAACCGTCCGGAGTGATTGCGATGGTATGCTCGAAATGCGCGCACAGTGTGCCATCCACTGTAACGACCGTCCAATTATCTTCGAGGGTTTTGACATAACGTTCCCCTACATTAACCATCGGCTCGATCGCTAATACCATTCCCGGCTTCAGCCTAGGCCCATGGCCCGGCATGCCGTAATTCGGAATTTGCGGATCTTCATGAAGCTCCGTTCCTACACCATGTCCTACATACTCTCGAACAATCGAAAAACCTTCATCCTCGACGCATTTTTGAATCGCGTGAGAGATAGTGTACAATCGCGCATCCGGTTTGGCTTCCGCAAGACCCGCGTACAAGGAGCGCTCGGTTACTTCCAATAACTTCTTGGCCGTTTCCGAAATCGTCCCTACACCGTACGTCCATGCAGAGTCACCATGATATCCCTTGTAGTTTGCACCGATATCGATACTGATGATGTCGCCATCTTTTAGCTTACGCCCACTGGGTATGCCGTGTACCAATTCATCATTGACTGAAGCACAGATGCTGCCAGAAAAACCGTTATAGCCTTTAAAAGATGGGGTTGCGCCCTGACTGCGAATATATTCTTCTGCGATTTGATCCAGCTCTTTCGTTGTAATATCGGGCTGAATGGCTTTCTGTAATAAGCGATGCGTGTCGGCCACGATGCGGCCGGCTTCTCTCATTAATTCCAATTCAGCAGCTGACTTACAAATGATCATTACGCTTGCCCTCGCAATAGTGAACTGATTTGTGTAGTAACCGCACTTATTTCTTGCTCGCCGTTAACCTCACGCAAGTTTCCTTTGTTACGGTAATACGACAAAAGCGGTGCTGTTTTGTTCGTGTATTCGTCAAGACGAGTTCCGACTTTTTCTTCGGTGTCGTCCGATCTTTGATACAATTCGCCTGAACATTTATCACACACATTTTCACGTGCAGGAGGGTTAAACAAGATATGATACGTAGCTCCACATGACTTACAGATTCTTCGTCCAGTCAATCTAGCCAAAAGCAGACTGCGATCTACCTTTAAGTTGATGACGTGGTCTATGCTTCTGTCCAAAGATGCCATGATGCCGTCCAACGCTTCCGCTTGCGAGATCGTTCTAGGAAACCCGTCAAGCAAAAAGCCCTTTTCGCAATCCGGCTGCTGCAAGCGTTCCTTTACGATACCGATAGTGATTTCGTCGGGAACAAGCAATCCTTGGTCCACATATTTTTTTGCTTCCAAGCCAAGTGCCGTTTCCTGTTTCATAGCCAAACGGAAAGCATCACCGGTCGAAATATGCGGAATTTGAAACTCATTGACGATTCCTTCCGCCTGTGTACCTTTACCTGCACCAGGAGGTCCCATAAAGATCACGTTCATAATGATTTCCTCCCCATCGCATCAAATGATGCTAACAGCACAATAGGTGCCGATAGCTAATAAATAACTACCAGAACCTATTTGCTATTTATTAATGAAACCTTTGTAGTGACGCTTGATCAATTGGCTTTCGATCTGCTTCATCGTCTCTAGTCCGACGCCGATCACGATCAGCAAGGATGTACCGCCGATTCTTACCGAGTTCGGCAAGCCGGCCAGGCTTCCAAGCACCATAGGCAGGATAGAGATGACAGACAAGAACAAAGCGCCCGACAGCGTAATGCGGGTCATAACCCTTGTCAGGTAGACGGAAGTTGTCTTGCCGGGACGAATCCCAGGAATATAACCGCCGTTTTTCTTCATTTGGTCTGCCATTTGCTCAGGGTTGATCTGAACAAACGTGTAGAAGAAGGTAAAACCGATGATAAGCAGCACATACAAGACCATGCCGAGCGGGTGCGTATAATTCAGGTTCGTAATGATCCAGTCGGCTACAGGGTTCCCTCTCCAGAAACTTGCGATTGTAGGAGGGAATACAAGCAGCGAAAGGGCGAAGATAACCGGAATAACACCTGCCGCGTTGACCTTCAAAGGTATATGTGTCGATTGTCCACCATACATTTTGCGGCCGACCACGCGCTTAGCATACTGAACCGGAATTTTACGCACACCTTGCTGTACGAAAATAACCCCTGCGATCAGCGCAATAACGACGATAAGGATAATGACCATCTTCACGATGTTCAAGAACAAAGCGTCGCCTGCTTCTGCAAACTCGGTCTTCACGATTTGCGAGATCCCCGTAGGAATCGCGGCCACGATCCCCGCAAAGATGATCATGGAAATACCATTTCCAATTCCGTTCTCAGTGATTTGTTCCCCTAACCACATCAGAAATGCAGTTCCCGCAGTAAGAACAATCGCAATTAAAGCATATGTCGTGAATGTCGGATTCACAACCAGTCCCGCGTAGATTCGGTTAAATCCGATCGCCAAACCAAACGCTTGAATCAAGCCTAATACGATTGTACCATAACGGGTAATTTGCGCTAACTTCCGTCTGCCGACTTCCCCTTCTTTTGCCCATTGTGCAAACCTTGGTATGACATCCATCGACAAGAGCTGCACGATGATCGAGGATGTGATATACGGCATAATTCCCATCGCGAAGATGGAGAATTGGAACAATGCGCCTCCGGAGAAAGTATTCAGCAAGCCAAATACGTCACTGGAATTGGCCTGATCTTGAAGCTTCAAAATATCTGTGTTGATGTTAGGTACCGGAATGAAAGCACCAATTCTGTAGACGATCAGAACCAACAAGGTGAAAATGATTCTTCTCCGTAGATCATCCACTTTAAAAATATTGGATATGGTGCGAAACATTAAATCACCTCGGTTTTACCGCCGGCAGCTTGGATTTTCTCTACCGCAGATTGAGAGAATTTGTTAGCTTTCACGTTCAGTTGAACCGTAAGTTCGCCATCACCCAAGATTTTAATGCCGTCTCTTGCATTTTTCACAATACCGGACTCAAGAAGAACTTCTGGAGTAACTTCTGTACCGGCAGCGAACTTGTTAAGCTCAGTCAAGTTCACAATTGCGAATTCCTTGCGGAAACGGTTTGTGAAACCACGCTTAGGCAAGCGACGATATAGAGGGTTTTGACCGCCCTCAAAACCAGGCCGAACGCCACCGCCGGAACGAGCGTTTTGCCCTTTGTGACCGCGAGTAGCTGTTTTACCCATACCACTACCGATACCGCGGCCTACACGTTTACGGGCTTTGCGGGATCCTTCAGCAGATGTAAGTTCATGCAATTTCATCGTTTGCACCTCCTCTAATGCTTTTTGTTAAACCATTTATGCTTCGATTTCTTTAACTTCGATCAAGTGGCTTACATGATTGACCATGCCGCGGATAGCTGCATTGTCATTATGCGTAACCGTTTGATGCAGTTTGCGGAGTCCAAGAGAAGCGACTGTACGACGCTGTACTTCCGGACGACCGATCAGACTGCGCTTGAGGGTAATTTGCAATTGCTTAGCCATGGTTTCCCTCCTAACCTAAAAGTTCTTCAACGGTTTTGCCACGCAGTTTTGCAACTTCTTCTGCACGTTTCAGACGTTGCAAACCTTCCAATGTGGCGTTAACCATGTTGATGGAGTTCGAAGAACCTAGGGATTTTGTCAAAATGTCGCCTACACCGGCAAGTTCCAATACCGCACGAACAGGGCCGCCGGCGATAACTCCGGTACCTTTCGATGCAGGTTTCAAAAGAACGCTGCCTGCTCCGAATTTACCGATAACCAAGTGAGGAATGGTAGTGCCAACGATAGGAACATGAATCAGGTTTTTCTTAGCATCTTCGATACCTTTGCGGATAGCGTCCGGTACCTCAGCGGCTTTACCGATTCCTGCGCCTACCCAGCCTTTGCCGTCGCCAACAACGACCAATGCGCTGAAGCTGAAACGACGTCCGCCTTTTACTACTTTAGCAACGCGATTAATGTTAACAACTTTTTCAGTTAACTCTAAAGTATTGGGATCAATACGCAAGTGACTTTACCTCCTTGTATGTTTGTATTAAAATTCAAGTCCTGCTTCACGAGCTGCATCAGCCAGTGCTTGCACACGGCCATGATACAAGTATCCGCCACGGTCAAATACGACTTGTACTACGCCGCTCTTTTTAGCGCGCTCTGCAATCAAAGCTCCGACCTTGCGAGCAGCTTCCACGTTACCGCCGTTGCCGATGCTTTCTTTCAACTCTTTATCTTGAGTCGAAGCGGAAGCGATCGTTACACCTTTCACATCGTCGATCAATTGAGCGTACATGTGTTTGGAAGAACGGAAGATGTTCAAGCGCGGACGTTCAGTCGTACCTTGAATTTTCTTACGAACACGCAGGTGTCTTTTCAAACGGGCTTTGTTTTTATCGCCTTTTGTAATCATTCGAGGTCACTCCTTTCAACTTGGATAAGAAAGTATCGCTATTTAAGCGACCTTATTTCTTCTTACCTGCTTTACCTTCTTTACGAAGGATACGCTCGCCTTCATACTTGATACCTTTACCTTTGTAAGGTTCCGGTTCACGTACGGAACGAACTTTTGCAGCCGTTGCTCCGACCAATTCTTTATCGATACCTTTAACGATAATCTTAGTGTTGGATGGAACTTCGAATTCGATGCCGCTCTCAGGCTCGATTTCAACCGGATGAGAGTAACCTACGTTCAAAACCAGTTTGTTGCCGGTTTTGTTGGCACGGTAACCTACACCAACCAGATCAAGCGATTTTGCGAATCCTTCCGTTACACCACTAACCATGTTGGCAACAACACTTCTAGTCGTACCGTGAAGGGAACGATGCAATTTATTGTCAGAAGGGCGTTCTACAGAAATTTCGTTTTCCGAAACGACCACTTTCATTTCTTTATGAAGTTCGCGGCTCAATGTGCCTTTAGGACCTTTCACTGTGATCAGCGTGTTGTCCAGAGTAACGTTGACTCCGCTTGGGATTGTAATTGGTTTGCGACCAATACGGGACATGGTTTGCACCTCCGTTCATTTAAATTCTGTATTACCACACGTAGCAGATAACTTCTCCGCCTGCTTTGGATTGACGAGCTTCTTTATCGGTCATAACGCCTTTGGAAGTGGAAATGATTGCAATTCCCAATCCTCCAAGCACGCGTGGAACCTCCTGGCTTTGAGTGTAAACACGCAAGCCCGGTTTGCTGATTCTTTTCAGACCGGAGATAACACGCTCATTGTTAGGGCCGTATTTCAAGAAAAGACGAATAATCCCTTGCTTGTTATCCTCGATATATTCAGCGTCACGGATAAAGCCTTCCTTCTTCAGAATCTCAGCGATTTCTCTTTTGATCTTCGAAGCAGGGATTTCAACCGTTTCATGACGCACTACGTTTGCATTGCGAATGCGAGTAAGCATATCTGCAATTGGATCTGACATCACCATATTGTGAACCTCCTTCCCGAAACTAGGGTAATTACCAGCTTGCTTTTTTCACGCCAGGAATCTGGCCTTTATATGCTAATTCACGGAAACAAATTCTGCAAATTTTGAATTTCCGTAGAACGGAATGCGGACGACCACAGCGTTCGCAGCGTGTATACGCCTGTACCTTAAATTTAGGAGGGCGCTGCTGCTTCACTTTCATCGAAGTTTTTGCCACTTACTTTTACACCTCCGCTTGTACCGTTTATTTTGTAAACGGCATTCCTAATTGGGTTAATAATTCACGGGATTCTTCGTCAGTTTTAGCCGTCGTTACGATAACGATGTCCATACCGCGAACTTTATCCACTTTATCGTACTCGATTTCCGGGAAAATCAATTGTTCTTTCAGACCCAGCGTGTAGTTACCGCGGCCGTCGAATGCTTTGGCAGATACACCGCGGAAGTCACGAACGCGAGGAAGAGCTACGTTGAACAATTTGTCCAAGAAGTGATACATACGCTCGCCGCGCAATGTTACTTTTACGCCGATTGGCATATTTTCACGCAGTTTGAAACCTGCGATCGATTTTTTCGCTCTGGTTACTACCGGTTTTTGACCAGCGATCAGTTGAAGGTCTTGAACCGCTACGTCAAGCACTTTGGAATTGGAAACAGCCTCGCCAACACCCATGTTGATGACGACTTTCTCAATTTTAGGCACTTGCATAACCGTAGAGTAGTTGAACTTCTGAATTAACGAAGGAGTAACTTCGTTCAGAAAACGATCTTTCAATCTTGCTGTCATGTTTGATGTACCTCCTTTCCTAACTTATACGATTAATCGATAACTTCACCGGATTTTTTAGCTACGCGCACTTTTTTACCGTTATCCAGAACTTTGTAACCTACACGGGTAGGTTGGCCGCTCTTTGGATCAACCAGCATCACGTTGGATACGTGAATCGGTGCTTCTTGAGTGATGATACCGCCTTGTGGATTAGCTTGCGATGGCTTAGTGTGCTTTTTAACCAAGTTCACACCTTCAACCAATACGCGGTTCTCACGAGGGTATGCTGCGATTACGCGACCTTTTTTACCTTTGTCTTTACCAGTAATCACGAACACGGTATCGTCTTTTTTCACGTTCAATTTATTGTTGTAAGACTCTAACTTCTTACCTTTGTTTGGCATCGAATTTCCACCTCCTAAGAGTTTTCGGTAGAAAACTCACTTCGTAAGCATGTACTGAGCGTTCGGAGAACGCTAACTTCGTAAGCAGCCCCTTAACCGGGCGCCGCTTCTATATTAGATAACTTCCGGTGCAAGAGATACGATTTTCATGAAATCTCTGTCACGAAGCTCACGAGCAACTGGTCCAAAGATACGAGTTCCGCGAGGACTCTTGTCATCTTTTACGATAACCGCTGCATTTTCGTCGAAGCTGATGTAGGAACCGTCTTTACGGCGGGCACCGCTCTTCGTACGAACGATAACGGCCTTAACAACATCACCTTTTTTGACAACGCCACCTGGTGTTGCTTCTTTCACGGAGCAGATGATCAAATCACCGATATGACCTACACGACGACCTGTACCACCCAATACGCGAATGCACATAAGCTGTTTTGCACCAGAGTTGTCAGCCACATTTAAACGAGATAGAGGTTGAATCATTGTCTAAACCCTCCTTCCGGAATTGATGCAATTAGCATATCTTAAACGATAACCGCTTTTTCTACAACTTCGATCAGTCTCCAACGCTTGTCTTTGGAGAGCGGACGAGTTTCCATAACTCTAACAACGTCACCGATTTGCGCTTCGTTGTTTTCGTCATGCGCTTTGAATTTCTTCGTATATTTAATTCTCTTGTGGTAAAGATCGTGTTTTTTGTAAGTCTCAACGGCAACAACGATGGTTTTGTCCATTTTGTTGCTTACGACTTTACCAACCTGAGTTTTACGTTCGTTACGTTCACTCATGTGAGATCCTCCTCTCTCATTCATTAACTAATGATACCCAGTTCTCTTTCACGCAAAACAGTCTTTGCACGAGCAATCTCTTTGCGGACTTCTCGAATCTGAACTGGGTTATCCAGTTGACCGGTAGCCAGTTGAAAACGGAGGTTAAAGAGTTGTTCCTTAAATCCGGCAACCTTTTGTTCAATCTCAGCAGTGGTTAAGTTGCGAAATTCACTAGCTTTCATTTGCTTCACCACCTACATCTTCTCTTTTAACAAACTTCGTTTTGATCGGCAGCTTGTGAGAAGCAAGACGCATTGCTTCGCGAGCAATCTCTTCACTTACGCCGGCAAGTTCGAACATAATTTTACCTGGCTTAACAACAGCAACCCATTTTTCCACGTTACCTTTACCGCTACCCATCCGAACCTCAAGAGGTTTTTGAGTAATTGGCTTCGCAGGGAAAATTTTGATCCAAACTTTACCGCCCCGTTTGATGTAACGAGTCATCGCAATACGAGCAGCTTCGATTTGACGGTTCGTCACCCAAGCCGGTTCCATTGCTTGCAAACCATATTCGCCGAAATGTACTTCCGTACCGCCTTTAGCACGACCGCGCATATTGCCGCGATGTTCTTTACGGTGTTTTACACGTTTAGGAACTAACATGATTAGTTGCCTCCTTCCGTTACAGCCTTTTTCTTAGCCGTTGGAAGAACTTCGCCACGATAGATCCATACTTTTACGCCGATACGGCCATAAGTGGTATGAGCTTCCGCTGTACCATAATCGATGTCCGCACGCAGCGTATGAAGAGGAACCGTACCTTCGCTGTATCCTTCCGTTCTGGCGATTTCCGCTCCACCCAAACGACCGCTTACCGATGTCTTGATCCCTTTTGCTCCAGCTCTCATCGATCTTTGAAGTGCTTGCTTCATCGCACGACGGAACGAAACGCGACGCTCCAATTGTTGAGCGATGCTTTCTGCTACCAAGATAGCGTCCAGCTCAGGATTTTTGATTTCGGAAATGTTGATATGGATTTTCTTACCGTTCGTCAGCTTGGCGATGTAGTTGCGAATAATCTCAACTTCCGAGCCACCTTTACCGATAACCATACCAGGCTTAGCCGTATGAATAGTAACATTAACACGGTTTGCCGCACGTTCAATATCAATGTGAGAAACAGCCGAATCCTTCAGCTTTTCTTTCAGGTATTCGCGGATTTTCACGTCTTCCAAAAGCAGATCGCCGAAATCTTTACCAGCGTACCATTTGGATTCCCAATCGCGGATAATACCAATTCTAAGTCCTACCGGGTTTACTTTCTGACCCACACGTTATCCCTCCTTATTTTTCAGATACCACTAACGTAATGTGGCTGGTACGTTTATTAATACGGCTCGCACGGCCCATAGCGCGAGGACGGAATCTTTTCATCGTTGGACCTTGGTTCACGTAAGCCTGGGAAACAACCAAGTTGTTAGGGTCCATGGAGTAGTTATGCTCCGCATTGGCGATTGCCGAATTCAGAACCTTCTCCACGATCGGGGATGCCGCCTTCGGCGTGTGACGCAGAATGGCGATTGCCTCACCAACTTGTTTGCCGCGGATCAAATCGACCACCAATTGCGCCTTACGAGGAGCAATGCGAACGAATCTTGCAATGGATTTTGCTTCTTGCATGGAAGTACCTCCTCTCATTTACAACTCATCGATAGCAAAACGCTCTAATTAGCGTTTGCCTGTT
This sequence comes from Paenibacillus doosanensis, assembly GCF_025060755.1. Classification (GTDB taxonomy): domain Bacteria; phylum Bacillota; class Bacilli; order Paenibacillales; family NBRC-103111; genus Paenibacillus_S; species Paenibacillus_S doosanensis. The sequence continues at coordinate 42,437 of NZ_JANYUY010000047.1, read as the reverse complement.
TTCTTGTCATCATCATGACCTTTGTAAGTACGAGTTGGAGCAAACTCACCCAGTTTGTGTCCAACCATATCTTCTGTAACATAAACCGGCACGTGCTTTCTTCCATCGTACACCGCAAATGTGTGACCGATAAATTGCGGGAAAATGGTAGAACGGCGAGACCAAGTTTTAATTACTTGCTTCTTAGTTGTATCTCCTTGCGCTTCGACTTTCTTCAAAAGATAGCCGTCCACGAAAGGTCCTTTTTTCAAACTGCGACCCATGTTTCGTTCCTCCCTTCATTAATCGTACCTTTATAGATATTACTTCGTACGACGACGAACGATATATTTATCAGATGCTTTGCCTTTTTTACGCGTTTTATAACCCAGGGTCGGTTTACCCCAAGGAGACATCGGGGATTTACGTCCGATTGGAGCGCGGCCTTCACCACCACCGTGAGGGTGATCGTTAGGGTTCATTACAACCCCGCGCACTTCAGGTCTTTGACCCAACCAGCGGGAACGTCCGGCTTTACCGATTTTCACGAGCTCGTAGTCTTCGTTACCTACAGCACCGATCGTAGCGCGGCAAACTTTAAGAACTTTTCTTACTTCGCCGGAAGAAAGGCGGATCGTTACATAATCCTCTTCTTTACCGAGCAGCTGAGCTTCCGTACCGGCTGCACGAACCAATTGTCCGCCTTTGCCCGGTTTCAACTCGATGTTGTGAATCACAGTACCTACAGGAATGTTTTCAAGCGGCAATGCATTGCCGATCTTGATGTCCGCTCCAGCACCGGAAACGATTTGATCGTTTACTTTCAAGCCTTTTGGAGCAATGATATAACGTTTTTCACCGTCAACATAGTGAATCAAAGCGATGTTAGCCGAACGGTTTGGATCGTATTCGATTGTAGCAACGCGTCCAGGTATTCCATCTTTGTTCCGTTTGAAGTCGATGATCCGGTATTTACGCTTATGTCCGCCGCCTTGGTGACGAACCGTAATTTTACCTTGGTTGTTACGGCCTGCTTTTTTGCTCAAAGGTGCAAGCAAGGATTTCTCCGGTGTAGACGTTGTGATTTCTTCAAATGTAGAAACCGACATAGCGCGTCTTGCAGGCGAGGTTGGTTTATATTTTTTGATTGGCACTTAGATTCCCTCCTTACTTCTAAAAATGAATTACACCGTTTCGAAGAATTCGAGTTCTTTGCTGTCTGCGCTCAAGGAAACAATCGCTTTTTTCCACTCGGAAGTATATCCGGAGTAACGACCGTAACGCTTAGGCTTAGCCGGCATTCTCATTGTGTTAACATTCGTTACTTTCACTTTGAAAATCGACTCGATGGCTTGTTTGATTTCCGTTTTGTTCGCACGAAGATCAACTTCGAAAACGTATTTCTTCTCGGCCATCATATCGCTTGTACGCTCAGTAATTACAGGGCGTTTAATAATGTCGCGAGGGTTCTTCATTACGCAAACACCTCCTCTACCTTCTGTACCGCATCCTTAGTAATGATCAGCTTGTCGTAAACCATAACATCAAGCACGTTGATTCCTTCAGCTACTACAAATTTCACTCCAGGAATGTTGCGTGCGGACAATGCTACGTTTTCTTCGTAACCAGCTGTAACTACCAAAGCTTTGCGGTCCACTTTCAAGTTGTTAAGAATCGCTGCGAATTCTTTCGTCTTCGGCTGAGCCAATTGCAATTGATCAAGCACGATGATTTCATTTCCGATTACCTTGGAAGATAATGCAGATTTGATCGCAAGACGACGAACTTTTTTAGGCAGCTTGTAGGAATAGCTCCGTGGAGTCGGTCCGAATACGGTACCGCCACCTTTCCATTGAGGAGCGCGGATACTACCTTGACGAGCACGGCCTGTACCTTTTTGTTTCCATGGTTTACGGCCACCGCCGCGAACTTCGGAACGTCCTTTTACTTTATGAGTACCAAGACGCAGAGAAGCGCGCTGCATCAGAACCGCTTCGTTCAAAACGTGAACGTGAGGTTCAATTCCAAATACGGAATCCGACAATTCAACTTCTCCCACTTGGGAACCACTAACGTTGTATAATGCTACTTTTGGCATCTGTAATCCTCCTTTCCTGCTTTACTTATTTCTTCACCGTAGATTTCACGCTAACGTAGCTGTTTCTAGCGCCTGGGATGGAGCCTTTAACCAAGATTACGTTACGTTCAACATCTACTTTGATCACTTCAAGGTTTTGCAAAGTAACCGTTTCGCTACCCATATGTCCTGGCAGGTTTTTACCCTTTGGAACACGGTTTGCTTGAATCGAACCCATGGAACCTGGTCCGCGGTGATAACGAGAGCCGTGAGCCATTGGACCTGTGGATTGATTATGTCTTTTGATAACGCCTTGGAACCCTTTACCTTTGGATGTACCCGTTACGTCAACGAATTCGCCTTCTGCAAACAAGTCAGCTTTAATCTCTTGGCCAACTTCCAATTCAGACATACCGCGAATTTCTTTTACGTAGCGCTTAGGTGTTGCGCCTGCTTTCTTCGCATGGCCCAACTCAGGTTTATTGGCATTCTTTTCTTTCTTATCATCAAAACCGATTTGGATCGCTTCGTAACCGTCGTTCTCCACGTCCTTTTTCTGAAGTACAGTACAAGGACCTGCTTGGATTACCGTTACTGGAATAACCAAACCTTCCGGAGTAAACACTTGAGTCATTCCAAGTTTTTTCCCTAAGATACCTTTCATCGTTGACACCTCTTTTCCTCTCATACGTTCATTTATTTATTCACATGTGAATTACAGTTTGATTTCGATGTCCACACCGGACGGCAGATCCAAACGCATCAAAGCATCTACAGTTTGAGGCGTTGGGTTAACAATATCGATCAAGCGCTTATGTGTGCGCATTTCGAATTGTTCGCGAGAGTCTTTGTATTTGTGAACCGCACGAAGAATCGTGATGATTTGCTTCTCCGTAGGCAGCGGAATCGGACCCGATACGCCTGCACCGGAGCGTTTCGCAGTTTCAACAATTTTCTCGGCGGATTGATCCAAAATTCTGTGATCATAAGCCTTCAAACGAATACGAATTTTTTGCTTTGCCATAGTATTCCCTCCTTCTATCGCCCAATTTAGTATCGGACATACTCAGTGAAAATCTCCTGACGCCGTCCCTATGGCAAAGGGGCCGGGTGTGTCAGCAACCTCTCACGTCATCGCAACGTCACAGACCAACGCTCACTATTATATAAAATCCTGAATGAAAAAGCAAGCTCTTCTTTGCACTTTTGCCTAAAAAAATAAATCCCCTCATCTTTATGCAAGATGAAGGGATTCGTTATCGCTTCAGCAATTACTTGCTGATAGTTGCAACTGCGCCAGCGCCTACAGTACGGCCGCCTTCGCGGATAGCGAAGCGAGTACCTTCTTCGATAGCGATTGGAGCGATCAGCTCAACCGTAACCGTGATGTTGTCGCCTGGCATAACCATTTCAGTACCTTCAGGCAGGTTGATGATACCTGTAACGTCAGTTGTACGGAAATAGAATTGAGGACGGTAGCCAGTGAAGAAAGGCTTATGACGGCCACCCTCTTCTTTAGTCAGAACGTAGATTTGAGCAGAGAAGTTCGTGTGTGGTTTAACCGAACCCGGTTTAGCCAATACTTGTCCACGCTCGATATCTTTACGGTCTACACCGCGAAGCAATGCGCCGATGTTGTCGCCAGCTTGAGCGGAGTCCAGCAATTTGCGGAACATCTCAACGCCAGTAACGACGGATTTGCGAGTTTCTTCAACAAGACCAACGATTTCGATCTCGTCTTGTACTTTAACCGTACCGCGCTCTACACGACCTGTAGCAACAGTACCGCGGCCAGTGATCGAGAATACGTCCTCGACAGGCATCAAGAAAGGCTTGTCAGTGTCGCGCTCAGGAGTCGGGATGTAAGAATCAATGTGCTCGAACAGCTCAATGATTTTATCAGCCCAAGGACCGTCTGGGTTTTGCAAAGCTTCACGAGCTGCACCGCGTACGATTGGAGTGTCGTCGCCAGGGAACTCATATTCGTTCAACAAGTCGCGAACTTCCATTTCAACCAATTCCAGAAGCTCTTCGTCTTCAACCATGTCGCATTTGTTCAAGAATACGACGATGTAAGGAACGCCTACTTGGCGGGAGAGCAGGATGTGTTCGCGAGTTTGCGGCATTGGGCCGTCAGCTGCGGATACAACCAGGATCGCTCCGTCCATTTGCGCTGCGCCTGTGATCATGTTTTTAACATAGTCGGCGTGACCTGGGCAGTCAACGTGTGCGTAGTGACGGTTAGGAGTTTCGTATTCAACGTGTGCAGTGGAGATAGTGATACCGCGCTCACGCTCTTCTGGAGCTTTGTCGATTTGGTCGAAAGCTACCGCTGCGCCACCGTATCTTTTGGACAATACAGTAGTGATAGCAGCAGTCAAAGTTGTTTTACCGTGGTCAACGTGACCGATCGTGCCGATGTTAACGTGCGGTTTATTGCGCTCAAATTTCGCTTTTGCCATGGTTAGATTGCCTCCTTAGATAAACATTTATTATTAGGCGCCTTTGTTCTTTGCAACGATTTCTTCTGCAATGGACTTAGGCACTTCTTCATAGTGGGAAATTTCCATCGAATACACGCCGCGACCTTGTGTACGGGAACGCAAAGTGGTGGAGTATCCGAACATTTCGGACAAAGGTACTTTTGCACGGATGATTTGCGCACCGTGACGAGTGTCCATACCTTCGATCCGTCCGCGGCGGGAGTTCAGGTCGCCCATTACGTCGCCCATGTACTCTTCCGGTACGGTTACTTCTACTTTCATGATTGGCTCAAGCAATGCCGGACGGCATTTTTCCGCTGCGGCATTCAAAGCCATGGAACCGGCAATTTTAAACGCCATTTCACTGGAGTCGACATCATGATAAGAACCGTCAACAACGGTTGCTTTAATATCAACAAGAGGGAAACCGGCGTATACGCCGTTCTTCATGGACTCTTCAATACCTGCTTGGATCGGAGCGATATATTCTCTAGGAATAGAGCCGCCCACGATTTTGCTTTCGAACTGGAAGCCAGTACCGGCTTCAAGCGGTTCGAACTCAACCCAACAATGTCCGTATTGACCACGGCCGCCGGATTGGCGAACGAACTTGCCTTCGACTCTAGCCGCTTGACGGAACGTTTCACGGTATGCAACCTGCGGTTTACCCACATTGGTTTCTACCTTGAATTCGCGAAGCATACGGTCAACCAGGATCTCCAGGTGAAGCTCACCCATACCGGCGATGATGGTTTGACCAGTCTCTTCGTCCGTATGAGCACGGAAAGTCGGGTCTTCTTCGGAAAGCTTTTGCAAAGCGATACCCATCTTATCTTGGTCAGCCTTCGTTTTCGGCTCAACAGCAAGCTGGATAACCGGCTCTGGGAAGTTCATGGACTCCAAGATTACCGGATTTTTCTCATCGCAAAGCGTGTCCCCGGTTGTCGTATCTTTCAAACCAACCGCTGCCGCGATATCACCGGAGTAAACTTCGCTGATTTCTTGACGGCTGTTAGCATGCATCTGAAGGATACGGCCGATTCTTTCACGTTTGCCTTTTGTGGAGTTGATTACGTACGAACCGGAGCTCAAGATACCGGAGTATACGCGGAAGAACGTCAATTTACCTACGAACGGATCCGTCATGATCTTGAATGCAAGAGCCGAGAACGGTTGATCGTCCGCAGATTTACGAGTTACTTCCGTGCCGTCTTCCAAAGTACCTTTAATGTCAGGAACGTCGATCGGAGCCGGCAGGTAATCTACAACAGCGTCGATCATCAAAGGAACGCCTTTGTTACGGTAAGAAGAACCGCAAACAACAGGGAAGATTTTTACTTGGCAAGTACCGGTGCGAAGAGCTTTTTTGATCTCTTCAACAGTCAGTTCTTCACCCTCGAGGTATTTCATTGTAAGCTCTTCATCAAGCTCAGCAACTTTTTCCACGAGGTCAAGACGAAGCTCTTCCGCTTTTGCTTTATATTCTTCAGGAATTTCAACTCGATCTACTTCTTTACCCATGTCATCTTTAAAGATGAAGGCAACTTGTTCGATCAAATCGATAATACCAATGAAGTCACTTTCAGCACCGATTGGCAGTTGAATAGGAACCGCATTTGCGCCTAGTCTTTCACGCATTTGCTTAATTACGCCTAAGAAGTCTGCACCGATGATGTCCATTTTATTAACGTATCCAATACGAGGAACTCCGTAACGGTCAGCTTGTCTCCAAACTGTCTCGGATTGAGGCTCAACGCCTTCCTTCGCACTGAACACACCTACTGCTCCATCCAACACGCGCAGGGAACGTTCAACTTCAACGGTGAAGTCAACGTGTCCCGGGGTATCGATAATATTGATGCGGTGACCTTTCCAAGCGGCAGTCGTAGCGGCGGAAGTAATCGTAATTCCGCGCTCCTGCTCTTGCTCCATCCAGTCCATTGTCGCTGCACCTTCGTGCACCTCACCAATCTTGTGAGTACGGCCTGTATAGAACAAGATCCGCTCGGTAGTCGTCGTTTTGCCCGCATCAATATGCGCCATAATCCCGATATTACGCGTATCTTTTAAGGAGAACTCTCTTGCCATCAGGTTGTCTCCTTCCTATTATCAGGAATGTAATTTTACCAACGATAGTGCGCAAACGCTTTGTTGGCTTCAGCCATTTTGTGCGTATCTTCGCGTTTTTTAACGGAAGCGCCTGTGTTGTTGCTAGCGTCGATAATTTCTTGCGCCAATCTTTCTTCCATCGTTTTCTCACCACGAAGGCGAGAATAGTTAACCAACCAACGAAGTCCCAAAGTGGTACGACGTTCCGGTCTAACTTCGATAGGTACTTGATAGTTCGCACCACCGACACGGCGAGCTTTAACTTCAAGAACAGGCATGATGTTTTTGATGGCTGCTTCAAACACTTCCATCGGCTCTTTACCTGTACGTTCTTGAATCAGATTGAAGGCGTTATAAAGGATCGTTTGAGCGACACCTCTTTTGCCATCGATCATAATGCGGTTGATCAAACGAGTTACCAGCTTGCTATTATAAATAGGATCTGGCAATACGTCTCTGCGAGTAACTGGACCTTTACGAGGCATAGTTATCCCCCTTTCTCGAAAAGTTCATTCTTATGAAATCACTGATTACTTTTTCTCTTTCGGACGTTTCGTACCGTATTTGGAACGAGCCTGTTTACGGTTGTTCACACCGGATGTATCCAATGCGCCGCGAACGATATGGTAACGTACCCCTGGAAGGTCTTTTACCCGTCCGCCGCGAATCAATACAACGCTGTGCTCCTGAAGGTTATGTCCGATACCCGGAATGTAAGCAGTAACCTCTACGCGGTTAGTCAAACGTACACGGGCATATTTACGAAGAGCGGAGTTCGGTTTCTTCGGTGTCATTGTACCTACACGAGTACATACACCGCGCTTTTGAGGAGCGCTCAGGTCTGTAGCTTCTCTTTTCAGAGCGTTAAAACCTTTTTGAAGAGCCGGGGACTTGGATTTTTCCACTTTCGCTTGGCGTCCTTTACGAACGAGTTGGTTAATTGTTGGCATGTCGCCACCTCCTTCCAAAATGAATGACCTTGATTTTAAGCCCACAGATCCAGGCGAATCGTAAATGAACAAAGTAAAAGTTTTTGTCATCCTCACATCGCTGTTTTGTCTGACAAAAACATGCTGACATCATTCATTCACTACAGCTGCCATCGCAGCTCCAACTTCAATACCACACGCTTTACCTAACAACTTCATGGAATCAACGTATGTTACTTTAACCCCCATTTTCTTGCAGAGGTTAATCATTTTTATCGTTATTCGCGGATCTGCATCTTTGGCAACAAAAACTTCCGTAGCCTTACCTAGCTCTACCATTCTTGTCGCTTGCTTCGTGCCTATGCTAATGTTCGCTGCCTGTTTCACTTTATCATAAGACATGAAAACATCCTCCAAAGGAAAATGGCACACTTTGATATATTAGCATCCGGATCATACCCTGTCAAGAAAATTGCTTGTCTTCACAAAAAGAAATTATTTCATGAAGACAAGCATCGTTTCTATTCTTGATTTGGCGTTTATTCTACCGTGACCGTCTCCATTTCGAGAGACTGATCTTCGTCCGTAACCTCTTCGTTAGGATTGGTAATACGAATGTTACGGTATCTCGACATCCCCGTACCTGCAGGGATCAGCTTACCGATAATAACATTCTCTTTCAAGCCGAGCAGCTGGTCGACCTTGCCCTTGATCGCAGCGTCCGTCAATACGCGAGTCGTTTCCTGGAAGGACGCGGCCGACAGGAAGGAATCGGTCTCGAGCGACGCTTTGGTAATACCGAGCAGCACAGGTCTTGCGACAGCCGGCTCCAGATCGGCGAACAATGCCACTTTGTTGGCTTCCTCGTACTCATGAATATCGACGAAGGAGCCTGGCAGCAACGTCGTGTCGCCGGCGTCAACGATACGGATTTTGCGAAGCATCTGGCGAACCATAACTTCGATATGCTTATCGTTGATTTCAACGCCCTGGTTACGGTATACGCGCTGAACCTCTTGGAGAATATAGTTTTGCACGCCGCGAATCCCTTTGATGCGCAGCATTTCTTTAGGGTCGATGGAGCCTTCCGTCAATTCGTCGCCGGCTTCGACGTGCTGGTTCACCGACACGCGAATACGGGAGCCGTAAGGCACCGCATAAACTTTGGATTCCGCTTCGCCGAGCACTTCGATCTCGCGGCGGTCTTTCGCTTCGCGGATATCTTTGACGATACCGTCGATTTCCGTAATGATCGCTTGCCCTTTCGGATTCCGGGCCTCGAAGAGCTCCTGAATCCGCGGCAAACCTTGGGTAATATCGTCCCCTGCAACGCCCCCGGTATGGAACGTACGCATGGTGAGCTGAGTTCCCGGTTCCCCGATGGACTGAGCGGCGATAATCCCTACAGCTTCCCCGATCTCTACGTGCTGACCTGTCGCCAGGTTACGGCCGTAGCATTTTTTGCAGACGCCGTGTCTGGAGCGGCAGCTAAGCACGGAGCGGATTTGCAGCTTCTCGATGCCCGCAGCGATAATCTTGTCGGCGATGCCGGCTTCGATCAGCTCGTTGCGTCCGACAATCACTTCGCCGGTTTGCGGGTCGCGGATCGTTTCGAAAGCGTAGCGGCCTTCGATACGGTCGTACAGATCCTCGATAACCTCTTTGCCGTCCTGAATACGGCTGACGGTAAAGCCTTTGTCCGTACCGCAATCTTCGTCGCGAACGATAACGTCCTGTGCCACGTCGACCAGACGCCGGGTCAAGTAACCCGAGTCCGCTGTCCGCAGCGCCGTATCGGCCAACCCTTTACGGGCGCCGTGCGTGGAGATAAAGTACTCCAATACGGTGAGGCCTTCGCGGAAGTTCGATTTGATCGGCAGCTCATAAATACGTCCGGTTGGCGTAGCCATCAGACCGCGCATACCGCCGAGCTGCGTAATCTGCGATTTATTACCCCGTGCTTTAGACTCAACCATCATGTTGATGGAATTGTATTTATCGAGCGACTTCATCAGAATGTCCGTAATTTCATCCTTCGTTTTACTCCAGATGGCAATAACGCGGTCATAACGTTCGTCGTCGGTAATCAAGCCGCGGCGGTATTGATTTGTAACTACGTTAACTTTATCTTCGGATTCTTTCAGCAGCTCATCCTTTTCCGGAGGAACGGTAACGTCCGCTACGGCGATCGTAATACCGGCCTTCGTGGAATAAGTAAAGCCAAGCTCCTTGATCCGGTCGAGAATGACCGAAGTCAACGTCGTATGGTATCTGCGGAAGCATTCCGCGATGATCGATCCGAGATATTCTTTACCTACCGCTTTGCATTCCGGCAGCTCCTCCATAATTTTGCGGAGGTTCGCCCCCTTGTCGAATACGAAATATGCATCCGAAGGGCCGACGAGCAAGTTCGACTTTGTCGGCTCGTTGATATAAGGGAAATCGGCAGGATAAATTTCGTTAAAGATGACTTTACCGATCGTAGTGATCAGCATAGCTTCTTGCTGCTGCGGCGTGAAGCTCGTTTTGCTAAGCACTTTCGCCGGGATGGCGATACGAGCATGCAGCGAAGCGGCGCCGCGCTGGTACAAGGAAACAGCCTCATGCACCGAACGTACGATCGTCAGCGCGCCTTTGGCGAATTTGTTGTCGGTCGTCAAGTAGAAGCTTCCCAAGACCATATCCTGAGAAGGCGTAACGACCGGCTTGCCGTCTTTCGGGTTCAAGATGTTACCGGATGCGAGCATAAGCACGCGCGCTTCCGCTTGAGCCTCGGAAGACAACGGAACGTGAACGGCCATTTGGTCACCGTCAAAGTCGGCGTTATACGCCGTACATACGAGCGGATGCAGCTTGATGGCGCGTCCTTCTACAAGGATCGGTTCGAACGCCTGAATCCCCAATCTGTGCAGCGTGGGGGCACGGTTGAGCAGAACCGGATGTTCCTTGATGACTTCTTCAAGCACATCCCATACTTCAGGGCTTACGCGTTCTACTTTGCGCTTCGCGCTCTTGATGTTATGGGCGAGGCCTTTATTGACAAGCTCCTTCATAACGAATGGTTTGAACAGTTCCAAAGCCATTTCTTTAGGAAGACCGCATTGGTACATTTTGAGGCTCGGACCTACGACGATAACCGAACGACCGGAATAGTCAACCCGTTTACCAAGCAAGTTTTGCCGGAAGCGTCCTTGCTTCCCTTTGAGCATATGGCTCAAGGATTTGAGCGGACGGTTACCAGGACCGGTTACAGGACGGCCGCGGCGGCCGTTGTCGATCAAGGCGTCTACCGCTTCCTGCAGCATCCGCTTCTCGTTCTGAACGATAATATCCGGAGCTCCAAGATCGAGCAGCCGTTTCAAACGGTTGTTCCGGTTAATAACGCGGCGGTACAAATCGTTCAAGTCGGAAGTCGCAAAGCGTCCGCCGTCGAGCTGAACCATCGGGCGCAGCTCCGGAGGAATAACCGGAAGCACGTCGAGTACCATCCATTCCGGCATGTTTTTCGAATTGCGGAATGCTTCCATAACTTCGAGCCGTTTAATCGCACGGTTACGACGCTGGCCTTGAGCCGTTTTGAGCTCTTCTTTCAGCGTTTCGACCTCTTTATCGATGTCGATGTCCTGAAGAAGCTTTTTCACCGCTTCGGCGCCCATTCCCGCTTGGAAAGCATAGCCGTACTTTTCACGGTAGCTGCGGTATTCTTTCTCGGACAGCAGCTGCTTTTTCTCCAGCGGTGTATCGCCTGGGTCCGTTACAACATAAGATGCGAAGTAGATGATCTCTTCGAGGGAACGAGGAGACATATCGAGAGCCAAGCCCATACGGCTCGGAATCCCTTTGAAGTACCAAATGTGGGATACCGGAGCCGCCAGCTCGATGTGGCCCATACGCTCGCGCCGAACCTTTTGTCTGGTCACTTCAACGCCACAGCGATCGCAAACGACGCCTTTATAACGAACGCGTTTGTATTTGCCGCAATGACATTCCCAGTCTTTGGTCGGTCCGAATATTTTTTCGCAGAACAAACCTTCCTTTTCAGGCTTCAGTGTTCTGTAGTTGATCGTTTCCGGTTTTTTAACTTCCCCGCGGGACCACGAACGGATCTTTTCCGGAGAAGCCAAGCCGATTTTCATAAATTCGAAGTTGTTAACGTCCATCAAGGAGCAACCCTCCTTAAGAATGTGCTATATGATCAGCAAACCATGCGGTATCGCGAACACTTGCGTTATTCTACACCTAACTCCGTGCCTTCAAGATTGAGATTGAGCTTATCGCTTGTAACCTCATCGTCGTCGTCCATTTCCTTCATTTCGATCTCTTGCTCGTCTCCAGACAGGATTTTCACGTCCATACCCAAGCTTTGAAGCTCTTTAATCAATACTTTAAAGGATTCCGGAACGCCAGGTTCAGGAACGTTCTCACCTTTGACGATTGACTCGTAAGTTTTCACCCGACCGACCACGTCATCGGACTTGACGGTCAAAATTTCTTGCAGCGTATAAGCCGCGCCGTAGGCTTCCAGAGCCCAAACCTCCATCTCCCCGAAGCGCTGTCCGCCGAACTGAGCTTTACCGCCCAACGGCTGCTGCGTTACGAGAGAGTAAGGACCTGTGGAACGGGCATGGATTTTATCGTCAACCATGTGCGCCAGCTTAATCATGTACATGACGCCGACCGTAACTTCACGTTCGAACGGTTCGCCCGTACGTCCGTCATACAGCAATGTCTTACCGTTGCGCTGCATGCCGGCTTCTTCCATCGTATCGAATACGTCGTGCTCGCGCGCGCCGTCGAATACCGGAGTCGCCGTATGAATGCCGAGGAAGTTGGCGGCCATGCCCAAGTGAACCTCGAACGCCTGACCGATGTTCATCCGCGAAGGAACGCCCAGCGGGTTCAAGACGACTTGAACAGGAGTTCCGTCCGGCATGAACGGCATGTCCTCTTCCGGCAAAATACGGGCGATAACCCCTTTGTTACCGTGACGTCCGGCCATTTTATCGCCTTCGGAAATTTTCCGTTTTTGCGCGATATAGACACGAACCAATTGATTAACGCCAGGAGGCAATTCATCGCCGTTCTCGCGGGTAAACACCTTCACGTCTACGACGATACCGTCGGTACCGTGCGGAACGCGCAGAGAGGTGTCGCGAACTTCACGCGCCTTCTCACCGAAGATCGCATGCAGCAAGCGCTCTTCCGCCGTCAGCTCGGTTACGCCCTTAGGCGTTACTTTACCGACGAGGATGTCGCCCGCGCCGATCTCGGCACCGACACGAATAATGCCTCGCTCGTCCAGATTCTTCAGCGCGTCTTCACCCACGTTCGGGATATCGCGCGTGATTTCCTCCGGTCCCAGCTTCGTATCGCGGGCTTCGGATTCGTATTCCTCGATATGAATGGATGTGTATACATCCTCTTTAACCAACTTTTCGCTCAGCAGAATCGCATCCTCGTAGTTATAACCTTCCCAAGTCATAAATGCTACGACTACGTTGCGACCAAGCGCCAATTCGCCCATTTCGGTCGAAGGTCCGTCCGCCAAAATATCGCCGACGCGGACTTTCTCGCCTTTGTGGCAAATCGGACGCTGATTGATACACGTACCTTGGTTGGAACGCATAAACTTATGCAGCTTATGCTTGATCAAATCGCCGTTCACCAGCTTGCCGTCTACCATCGCCTGGCGGCGAACCCAAATCTCGTTAGCCGACACGCGTTCTACGACGCCGTCGACTTTGGACACGATACATACGCCCGAGTCTTTGGCTGCCTTATGCTCCATACCGGTACCTACCAGAGGCGCCTTAGGAATGAGCAAAGGCACGGCTTGACGCTGCATGTTCGAACCCATGAGGGCACGGTTGGAGTCGTCATTTTCCAGGAACGGAATCAATGCCGTCGCTACGGACACAACCTGTTTAGGCGAAACGTCCATATAGTCAACGCGTTCTTTAGGAAGCGTCAAAATATCGTCTTTATAACGAACGATAACGGAGTCATTGACAAAATGCCCGCTTTCCGTAAGCTCGGCATTCGCCTGCGCTACGACGTAGTTATCTTCCTCGTCCGCCGTCAAATACGCGATTTGATCGGTCACTGTTTCCGTCTTCGGATCGACCCAACGATAAGGAGCTTCAATGAAGCCATACTCGTTGATTCTCGCAAACGTGGACAAAGAGTTGATCAAACCGATGTTCGGACCCTCCGGCGTCTCGATAGGACACATCCTGCCATAGTGAGAGTGATGGACGTCGCGGACTTCAAAGCCTGCGCGCTCTCTCGTCAAACCGCCGGGCCCGAGCGCGGACAGACGACGTTTGTGCGTCAGTTCGGCAAGCGGGTTCGTTTGGTCCATAAACTGGGACAGCTGGGAGCTTCCGAAAAACTCTTTGATCGATGCGATCACAGGCCGGATATTGATCAGAGCCTGCGGCGTAATGACGTTGGCGTCCTGAATGGACATCCGCTCGCGCACTACGCGCTCCATACGGGACAGACCGATACGGAATTGGTTTTGCAGCAATTCGCCGACCGAACGCAAACGCCGGTTGCCCAGGTGGTCGATATCGTCGGTGCTGCCAATGCCGTGCAGTAGATTGATGAAGTAGTTGATAGATGAGATGATGTCTGCAGGCGTGATGTTTTTAACCGACTTATCAATCTTACCGTTAGCAATCACTTTTACGATCTTGCCGTCTTCGATAGGAGAATACACATTGATGCATTGGAAAGGAATATGCTCCATATCCGTCACGCCGTTGACGGCCGTATACTCATTGAAGCCTACGCCGTTCTCCAAATAAGGGAGAATCTCGTCGAGCAAGCGGCGATCGAGCAGTTGTCCTGCTTCGGCGATAATTTCACCGGTGCTGGTGTCGACCAGCGTTTCGGCCAGCCTCTGATTAAACAGACGGTTTTTAATATGCAGCTTCTTGTTGATTTTGTAACGTCCTACATTCGCTAGATCATAGCGCTTCGGATCGAAGAAACGAGCTACCAGCAAGCTTCTTGCATTATCGAGCGTAGGAGGCTCGCCTGGGCGAAGCCGTTCATAGATTTCAATCAACGCTTTGTCGGTAGAATCGGTATTATCCTTATCCAGCGTATTGCGGATGTACTCATCGTCACCCAGCAGGTCCAGGATTTCCGCGTCGGTGCCGAAGCCCAAAGCTCTCAGCAGCACGGTGACCGGAATTTTACGAGTACGATCGATACGGACATAAATAATGTCCTTCGCATCCGTCTCCAGCTCCAGCCACGCGCCGCGGTTAGGAATTACCGTTGCCGTATATGTTTTCTTGCCGTTTTTGTCCACTTTCGTGCTAAAATAGACGCTAGGAGATCGAACCAGCTGACTGACGATAACCCGTTCGGCACCATTGATAATAAAAGTCCCTGTCTCCGTCATCAAAGGGAAATCTCCCATAAATACTTCCTGCTCTTTGACTTCGCCAGTTTCTTTATTGATCAAGCGCACTTTCACACGAAGCGGAGCTGCGTACGTAACATCGCGTTCTTTGGACTCATCGACGGAATACTTAGGTTCGCCTAAGCTGTAATCGATAAATTCCAACACCAAATTCCCCGTGAAATCCTGAATCGGGGAAATATCCTGAAACATTTCACGCAATCCTTCTTCCAAAAACCACTCATATGATTTTTGTTGGATTTCAATCAGGTTCGGAACTTCCAAAACCTCATGAATCCGAGCGTATGACCTGCGTTTGCGTCGACCTAATTGAACAAGATGACCCGCCAACTTTGATTCACCCCTCATGTCTACTCAATAGAACAAAATAAAAGCCTCTCCTGAAGCCTTCTCGAGTAAATACTGTTGAAGTGATACTTCTTGTGGAAGCTTCTAAATGCATCAACTTTCATGTTACCATAATTTTCCTCATACCATGTAGGTTTTACCTAAAATTTAAACATTATACGTCGAATGCCTAAATTTTATTCATCATGCCGCCAAAAAATATTTCTTGACATTTTAGTACACTAAAGACATGTAACCCTACCCTAATGCTGACATTTTATAATAATACCACATCAGAAATGTCAAGTCAACATAATTGTATTTCACGCCACTTATTTCACGGCCTTGATGATTCTGTAGCCTTTATCCTTGCCGATCTCGATCACTTTGGCAAACAAGCTCTCCAGTTTGGCAATCGCCGACGGAGCGCCTTGCTTCTTCTGAATGACGATCCACAACGCCCCGCCGGGATTCAGCACTTCATACGCCTGTTCAAAAATCCGGTGCACCGTCTCTTTGCCCGCCCGGATCGGAGGATTCGTCAGAACGGCGTCAAACTTCCGGTTCAGCACTTCCGCCAGCATATCGCTCTGCAATACTTCGACATTCGCCATCGCATTGCGCTGCGCATTTTGCCGAGCCAGCTGCACCGCCCGCTCATTGATATCGACAAGCGTCACCTTTCCTTCGGGAATCAAGCTTGCCGCAGCCAAGCCGATAGGCCCATAGCCGCAGCCGACATCCAGCACTTCCCCGCGCTCCGGCAGCTCCATCGCCGCGATCAATGCTTTGGTTCCGTAATCCACCCCCTTTTTGGAAAACACGCCGGCATCCGTCACAAAGGTAAATTTACGGCCCCGCAGCATTTCGTCTACGGTGTGCATGTCGTGTGCCGTCGTTGGTTTTTGCGAATAGTAATGCTCGCTGATCTTTCTCACCCCCACAAGGCTACATGGTACCTTCCGCGCCAATACGGCAAGAAGATAGAGAAAACCCCCTGAAGTTTACATCTCCAAGGGGTCTGCCGACTGCATAGGAAATTATTTTACTTCTACAGCTGCGCCAGCTTCTTCCAGCTTAGCTTTGATTGCATCAGCGTCTTCTTTACCCACTTTTTCTTTGATTGGTTTAGGAGCGCCGTCAACCAAGTCTTTTGCTTCTTTCAGGCCAAGACCAGTGATCTCACGAACCACTTTGATAACGTTGATTTTGGAAGCGCCAGCGCTAGTCAAAATTACGTCGAATTCTGTTTGCTCAGCAACTTCAGCTGCGCCAGCGCCGCCAGCTACAACAGCTACAGGAGCTGCGGCAGTTACGCCGAATTCTTCTTCGATTGCTTTAACAAGATCGTTCAATTCCAAAACTGTCATGCCTTTAATGGCTTCCAAGATTTGCTCTTTACTCATGGTATATATACCTCCAATAATTTATTGTTTTTGGTTAGTTCAACTGCAAAGCGGATTAAGCTTCTTGCGCGCCGCCGTCTTTTTCTGCCACAGCTTTAACCGCAAGGGCGAAGTTGCGCACAGGAGCTTGGAGCACGCTGAGCAACATGGACAGCAAGCCTTCTCTGGAAGGAAGCTCGGCCAGTGCTTTGATTTGGTTAACATCAACCACTTTACCTTCAACTACACCCGCTTTAACGCTAAGATGTTCGTTTTTCTTTGCAAAAGCCGTCAAAATTTTTGCAGGAGCAACGATATCGTCTTTACTGAACGCGATCGCCGTAGGACCTGTAAGATAATCATTCAGCTCGCTCAGTTCAGCATTCGTCGTAGCACGTCTAGCCAAAGTGTTTTTCAATACTTGGAATTCAATGCCCGCTTCACGCAGCTGCTTGCGAAGCTCGGTTACTTGAGCCACGTTCAACCCGCGGTAGTCGGCAACGATCGTGCAAGAGCTCTCTTTCAGCTTTTCAGCTACTTCCGCAACCTGCTGGGATTTTTGCTCAAGAATTTTCGCGTTTGCCATTTTTGCACCTCCTAAAGTTTTCGTGAGAAAACGGTCTCCGTCATCATAAACTTAGTTTTCGTGAGAAAACGCATTTCATCAGTTACCGTATCAACTTATCTCGTAAACATTCCGTAGTATTCCGCTGCAACACGTTCTATCGGTCATGTCCGCAAAGGCATCTTTACTTTAAGCAAAAATGCCTTCGCAGACACTGCGAAGGCATGATGATTCACGTTATCTTTGAACTAAAGGCAAAGAAATCCGTTTCTATATCATAACACCTCGGCAGGAAATTAAGCCTCGTCGGCACCTGCTGTCTACGGTAAGTCATATTCGATTGTTAGCTAGATTAGGTTAGCATGGGAGACTGTAAAAGTCAACTGCCAAGCTTATCCTTATCTAAAAGTTTGCGCGTTTACGCGAGCGCTAGGACCCATCGTCGAGGAAACAGCGATGTTTTTCAGGTATACACCTTTAGCAGCCGCAGGCTTCGCTCTGTTCAAAGCGTCGATCAATGCGCGGAAGTTGTCAGCCAGTTTCTCGGCATCAAAGGATACTTTACCGATTGGAGCATGGATTTGACCGGCTTTATCCAAGCGATATTCGATTTTACCAGCCTTGATCTCCTGAACCGCTTTAGCTACGTCGAACGTAACCGTACCGGCTTTAGGGTTAGGCATCAAACCTTTACCGCCCAAGATACGACCCAGTTTACCCACTTCACTCATCATGTCCGGTGTAGCTACGCAAACGTCAAAGTCGAACCAGCCTTGCTGGATCTTGTTAATCATGTCTTGATCGCCTACGAAATCAGCGCCAGCCGCTTCCGCTTCTTTAGCTTTATCGCCTTTGGCAAATACAAGCACACGTTTGGTTTTACCTGTACCGTGCGGCAATACGACAACGCCGCGAACAGCCTGGTCTTGTTTTCTAGGGTCAACGCCCAGACGAACTGCAACTTCAACGGTTTCGTCGAATTTTGCAGGCGCCGTTTTTTTCACAAGCTCGATAGCTTCTAACGGCTCATATACCGCTTCGGCATCTACAAGCTTAGCAGCTTCCAAATACTTCTTACCGTGTTTAGGCACTTTGTATATCCTCCTCTGTGGTATTAGCGGAATATCCTCCCACTGGTAGTGCAACCATTACATTTGCAAAGCCATGTTGGTTGTCACTGGTAGTGCAACTGTTACTTTCAGGAATAGAAAGTCAGTTGTCACTGGTAGCGCAACCGTTACATTACGCGAAGCAATGTCGGTTGTCACTGATTAAGCAACCGGAATTAGTCTTCGATGACTACGCCCATGCTGCGAGCAGTACCTTCGATCATACGCATTGCAGCCTCAACGGATGCAGCGTTCAGGTCAGGCATTTTTTGTTCGGCGATTTCACGGACAGTTGCGCGTTTAACCGTAGCAACTTTCTTTTTGTTAGGTTCGCCGGAGCCTTTTTCGATTTTTGCAGCTACACGGAGCAATACAGCAGCCGGTGGAGTTTTGCAAATAAACGTAAAGGAACGGTCCTCGAATACAGTGATTTCAACAGGAATGATCAAACCTGCTTGATCGGCAGTACGAGCGTTGAACTCTTTACAAAAAGCCATGATGTTAACGCCTGCTTGACCGAGGGCCGGACCGATTGGCGGAGCCGGATTCGCTTTACCAGCAGGAACTTGAAGCTTAACAATCTTGATAACCTTTTTTGCCATTGTGTGACACCCCCTTGTACGTAGTGTGGCGGTTCTTCACTTCTAGAGCTTCTCCACCTGATGATAATCCAATTCAAGCGGCGTTTCGCGGCCGAACATGTTGACGTGAACCTTCAGCTTCGCCTTGTCGAGCAGAATTTCTTCCACGGATCCGACAAAGTTGGCGAACGGGCCCACTTTTACACGAACGGTTTCCTTCAGATCGAAGTCGATCTTCGGTTTCGGTTCTTCGATGCCCATATGCTTGAGAATCGACTCCACTTCCTCGGGAAGCAGCGCGGTCGGCTTCGAACCGGACCCTGTCGAACCGACAAACCCCGTCACACCCGGCGTATTGCGCACCACATACCACGAGTCGTCGGTCTGGATCATTTCGACCAGCACGTAACCCGGATATACTTTACGCATCACCGTCTTCTTCTTGCCGTCCTTGTTCACAAGCTCTTCTTCCATCGGTACCAGAACACGAAAGATCTTGTCCTTCATATCCATGGATTCAACGCGTTTTTCCAAGTTTGCCTTGACTTTATTCTCATACCCGGAATAGGTATGTACGACGTACCATCTTTTTTCCATTTCCATATTAGCCACCTATGCTCTCGCTTATTTAAAAACAAGTCGAAGCAGCTCAGAAATACCCAAGTCAAGTACGTAGAAGTAAATCGTCGTAAAGGCAACCGTAAAGAGAACGACTAGCGTGTAGCTGATCAATTCCTTACGACTTGGCCACTTCACTTTTTTGAGTTCGGACCAGCTGTCCGCAAAAAAAGAAAACGTGTTGCCGAATCCTTGCTTCATTCTAGCCAAAAAGGACACAACTACACCTCCAAGAAACTACCTAGTTTCGCGATGAGCGGTATGTTCATTGCAAAACTTGCAAAACTTCTTCAACTCCATGCGGTCTGGATGGTTGCGCTTATTTTTATTGGACGTATAGTTTCTTTGCTTGCAGTTCGTGCACGCTAACGTGATTATAACCCGCATGATGTACACCTCCTACGGACCAGCCTCAAATTTTAAACCTTAAAGGTTCAGCAAAAAAACGCCTTACAGTTTTAAGGCTACCTATGTACTTTAGCACAGCCCGATTTGGGTGTCAAGGGAAACCTACTACTAGCATACCGCTCACGCGCTTTAGGCGTATACCTGCTAGTATGGACGGGCAAGGACACAGGTAAACGTACGACGAGAATATTCGTCCCTTATTTGCCAAAAGCGCCAAATTGCGGATGCATACCTCCGCGAGAGATGCAGCATGGCAGCCGCTTGATCGCCCGTTTTCCTCACAAAAAAATAAAGCACCCCACTTATATAAGTTCGGGTGCCTCTACTATGCGTCTCGGACTTCCAAATATCGTTCCAGCTTTCGTTTAACGCGCTGCAAAGCGTTGTCAATCGACTTCACATGACGATCCAAATCGACCGCAATTTCCTGATAGGAACGCCCGTCCAAGTACAGCATAAGCACCCTTCGTTCCAAGTCGCTTAAGATTTCTCCCATTTTGTCTTCCAAACCGCTGAACTCTTCCTGATTGATAATCAGCTCTTCCGGGTCCGTAACACGGGAACCGCAGATGACGTCAAGCAGCGTGCGATCGGAATCTTCATCATAAATGGGCTTGTCCAAAGAGACATACGAATTAAGAGGAATATGCTTCTGGCGGGTGGCGGTTTTAATAGCCGTAATGATCTGACGAGTGATGCATAACTCGGCAAAAGCCTTAAAGGAGGCGAGTTTGTCGCCGCGAAAGTCCCGGATCGATTTATATAAACCTATCATACCTTCTTGTACGATATCTTCTCTGTCTGCTCCTATTAAAAAATAAGAGCGCGCTTTGGCGCGAACGAAGTTCTTGTACTTGTTAATCAAGTACTCCAATGCGTCGCTGTCACCCTCGCGAACCGCATCGACAATGTCTTCATCTGCCTTGAGGTCATATTCGTACATTCTCAGTTCTTTGAGGTCGACACTCACCGACAATCCCTCCGGCCTGGCAAGACTACGATTCCTTGTACCCTTGAAAGATAGCATAAGTATACATTATGTAATCTATTATCGTCAACCGAATTAACCGCTGCTAAACGCTGGAATTACCGCTTCTTACCGGCCTCGGCGCCATTTTTCGAACAGGTCCTTCATATGCGGAGGCAGTTGGTTGTCAAAGGTGTTGCGCTTGCCTGTAGGCTCCTGGCGGATTTTGTTCTGGATCTCCCGCTTCGACTGCCGCACCTTGATCAGCAGTTCTCCGGCCGGCACGCGAAACGCCCCCTTGCCAAAAATAACATGCTGCTCGGTCATATCCGAGGTAGCCACATAAATTTGTTTGCGCCGTCCGATATGCTGGGTCACCAGCCGTTCGATCAGTTCGTCGGCCGTTTCCTTCTCCTTCGTATAGAAGATGCGGAGCTTGCTCTGCTCATATTTCCCGCCGAGTCCGGGAACGTAATAAGCATCGAAGACGAGCAGCACCTTCATCCCCGAATACGACTGATATTCGGCGAGCTGCTCGATAAGCCGGTCGCGGGCCTCCTCCAGGCTGATGTCCTTGAGCTTCTGCAGCTCCGGCCACGCGCCGATAATATTGTATCCATCCACGATGAGGATTTCCTGAATCATGGCCTTAAGCCCGCTATTTCGCCGACAACCGTTGGCGCACTACCTCATACATAAATACGGACGCCGCCACCGACGCGTTGAGCGAGTTGATATGGCCGAACATCGGAAGCTTCAGCAGAAAATCGCATTTTTCCTTAATCAGCCGACCCATGCCTTTATTCTCATTACCGATAACGAGAGCAAGCGGCATATTCAGATTTGTCTTATAAAGAGGCTGCTGCGCCGCGACATCGGTGCCCGCTACCCATACGCCCCGATCCTTCAACTGATCGATCGTTTGCGCCAAATTCGTCACTCTCGCCACAGGCACATACTCGACGGCTCCTGCGGACGTTTTAGAGACGGTGGCGGTCAGGCCCACCGATCTGCGCTTCGGAATAATGACTCCGTGCACCCCCGTACAATCGGCCGTCCTCAGTATCGAACCGAGATTATGGGGATCTTCGATCTCATCCAAAATGAGAATAAACGGCTCCTCGCCCCGACTCTCGGCGCGCGCCAAAATATCGTCCACTTCCACATATTCGTATGCCGCTACTTGAGCGACGACACCCTGATGCTGCACATTTTCGACCATTTGGTCCAGCTTGCGCTTATCCGCCGTCTGCACGATGACTCCGTGCTGTTTCGCTTCGGCGATAATCGGCTGCGTCAGCTGTTTTTGCGCGTTTTCGGCAATCCAGATTTTATTAATCGTCCGTCCCGAGCGCAACGCTTCCAGCACCGAGTGCTTACCGGCAATAAATTCCTCCATCATCTGTCTCTCCTTATTTCAGACAATCCAATCGGCTTCAGCTCGGCCCGCTTCCGGCTCCGCTTTCCGCTACTCCCGCTCCAGCGATTTCATAAGCAAATAGTGGAGCCGATCGAATTGCTTCGTGTAATATAAATAACCGATCAAACATTCGAATGCCGTGCTGTGACGGTATTCCAAAATATCCGCGTTTTTGGCGGAGGTCCCGCTCTTGGCGTTCCGCCCCCGCTTGACGATATCCGTCTCTTGCTCCGTCAGCAGCGGAAGCCAAGCCTGCAGCGCCTTCGCCTGGGCTTTGGCCGAAACGAAATGGGTCGACAATCGATGCAGTTGGTTAGGCCGGTGATTGGCTAGGGACACGACATATTGGCGTATGAACACCTCGTATACCGCATCCCCGACATAAGCGAGCACGAGCGGATTCAGCTGCTGCGGGTCCTTCGCCGGCGGGAAACAGAACAGATCGGAATCGAAAGAGAACGGCTCTTTCATCATTTCCGCCGCCAGCGGATACCTTGTGCCGTATCCTCTAATAAAATGCCCTGCTCCGTGAGCAAGTCGCGGATTTCGTCGGCGCGGGCCCATTGCTTGGCTTTGCGCGCTTCCGTCCGCTCTACAATCAACCGCTCGATTTCTTCGTCCAGCAGTTCCTCTTCTTGTTGTGCTAGTATGCCCAAAACCCGGTCCATCGCTTCAAATTGTTCCAGCAACAGCTCCAGCGAGCGCTTGGTTACCTTCTCCTGCTGCGCATACGGATTCGCGGCATTAACCAGCTCGAACACGGCCGTGATCGCATCCGGCGTATTGAAGTCGTCGTTCATCTTCTGTTCGAACTGCTTCTGCACCTCGGCCGCGGCATGAACGATCTCCTCCGACGCTTCGCCTTCAGTCGCGTTCGCCAGCCGGTGCTTGAGATTGGCGATACAGTTCTCGATCCGGGCCAGCCCGTTCTTGGCCTGCTCCACCGCTTCCTCGCTGAAGTTGAGCGGGTTGCGGTAATGCGCGGACAGCATGAAATAACGGATCACCTGCGGGCTGATCGTTTTCAGCAGCTGGTTTACGTTAACGCCGTTGCCGAGCGATTTGGACATTTTCTCGTTATTGATGTTGATATACCCGTTGTGCATCCAGTAATTGGCCATCGGATGTCCGGTCAAGCATTCGGATTGCGCGATTTCGCATTCGTGATGCGGGAACTGCAAATCTTGGCCGCCGCCGTGAATGTCGATCGTCTCGCCCAAATATTTGCGGGCCATCGCCGAGCATTCGATATGCCAGCCCGGTCTGCCTTCTCCCCATGGGCTAGCCCAGGAGATCTCCCCCGGCTTGGCGCCTTTCCACAGCACGAAATCCTGCGGATTTTCCTTCCGGTCGTCCACCTCTACGCGAATGCCGAACTGCAGCTCCTCGAGATTTTGATGCGAGAGCTTGCCGTATTCGGCGAACTTGGTCGTGCGGAAATAGACATCCCCGCCGTTCTCGTACGCATAGCCTTTGCTTACCAAGCCTTCGATAAAGGCGACGATCTCGTCGATATTTTCGGTTACGCGCGGATTGAGCGTCGCCTTGCGAACGCCTAATCCCTCCGTATCCTCGTAAAACTTGCCGATGAACGTCTCGGCCACTTCCGGAACAGTCGTTCCCATTTGCGCCGCCCGTTTGATCAGCTTGTCGTCGACATCGGTAAAGTTAACGACATAATTGACGTCGTAACCGGCAGATTCCAAATAACGTCTTACCACGTCGAAGAAAATGATCGGCCGCGCGTTGCCGATATGGATGTAATCGTACACCGTCGGACCGCATACATACATTTTCACCTTGCCCGGCTCCAGAGGCTTGAATTCCTCTTTGGCCCGGGTCATCGTATTATAAATTTTAAGCGCCATGATCTTGGCTGCCCCCATTCTTGGATTGTGGTGCAGTGACCGCTACCTTCATTTCGTCGATCTGCTGCTGCATTTGCCGGAACATATCGATAACCGGGTCAGGCAGGTTGTTATGATCGAGCCGACCGACCCGCACGCCGTCCCGCTTCACGATTCTGCCGGGATTTCCGACCACCGTACAGTTCGGCGGCACTTCCCGCAATACGACGGCGTTGGAGCCGACGCTGGAGTTGTCTCCGACGGTGAAGGAACCGAGGACCTTGGCTCCCGATCCGATCACGACATTATTGCCGATAGTAGGATGCCGCTTTCCCTTCTCCTTGCCGGTTCCTCCCAAAGTGACTCCTTGGTACAGCACGACATCGTTGCCGATTTCGCAGGTTTCCCCGATGACGACGCCCATGCCGTGGTCGATGAAAAACCGGCGTCCGATGACGGCGCCCGGATGAATCTCGATGCCGGTCATAAAGCGGCTGAACTGGGAGATGATTCTAGCTGTAGTAAACCATCGCCGCTTGTAGAACCAATGGGCGACCCGATGCGCCCAAAGCGCGTGCAGTCCGGAGTAGGTAAAGGCTACTTCGAACCAGCTGCGGGCCGCGGGATCATTTTCAAATATCGTTTCGATGTCTTCCTTCATGTACTTGAACAAGACGATCACCTGCTTTCTCCCCATCAAGCTAGATATATAGTCTCCCCGATATCCGAAACGGCCTTCCCTGCCCTCTTCTCTACGCCAAAAAGCCTCTGCAGCCATTGCGGCTGCAGAGGCGTGAAAAGCGCGCGGTTCCACTCTGCTTCGGACTTGCAATCTCGTCCATCTCGGCGTTCGTAACGTGAACGTATACGGCACGGCTACCCTGGCTTCCCTAACCGGAAAGCAGCTCGCCGATACGGCTCCCAGGTGCATTTCCGATCAACGGGAATGAGCAGCTTCCAGCGCAGGCCCGCTTATGCAGCTTCAGCCCGGCCGCCCTCTCTGTAAATCCCTGATTCATCGTACTCTCCTGATCAACGCCACGAAATATTAATGTTACTTAGTATAACGAAAAAGCGTAAGCTTTACAATAACTTCTTCAGCCGGTCGATAACCTTCTCTTTGCCCAGCAAGTACATAGTGATGTTCAAGTCAGGCCCATGAACTTGCCCGGTCAAAGCTACGCGAATCGTCATAAACAGCTGCTTGCCTTTATAACCGGTTTCCTTCTGCACGGCTTTAAGCATCGGCTGGATGTGTTCCGGGGCGAAGCTCTCCGACTGCTCCACTTGGCTCAGGAAGCTTCCCAGAACGACCGGTACGTAATCTTCGGCAAGCACCGCCTCGGCTTCGTCATTCTCACAGGCTACGTCGTCTTGGAAAAACAGATCGGACAGCGGCACGATTTCGCTCGCATACTGCATTCGATCCTGATTCAGCGCCACAAGGCGATTCACCC
This sequence comes from Paenibacillus doosanensis, assembly GCF_025060755.1. GTDB lineage: Bacteria > Bacillota > Bacilli > Paenibacillales > NBRC-103111 > Paenibacillus_S > Paenibacillus_S doosanensis. The sequence goes on along the minus strand of NZ_JANYUY010000047.1, from coordinate 16,741 downwards.
ATTCTTGCTGTTCGGCAGACAGCTGCTCGGGAACGCGTCCCGCTTTTTGCAAATGCGGCAGCGCCAGATCGACAACCCGAGACAGTTCCGCCTTCTTCAAATATTGATTGTTCATCCAATTGAGCTTGTCCATATCGAACACTGCCGGACTCTTCGACAGCCGGTCGAGATCGAACTGGGCGATCAGCTCTTCCTTGGTGAACATCTCCTCCTCCCCTTTCGGAGACCAGCCGAGCAGGGTGATGAAGTTCAGTACGGCCTCAGGCAAGTAGCCGAGCTCGCGGTATTGCTCGATAAATTGGATGATCGATTCGTCGCGCTTGCTCATCTTCTTGCGATCCTGATTCAGGATCAGCGCCAGATGCGCGAATTCGGGCACGGGAAGTCCCAGCGCTTCGTACATCATAATCTGTCTTGGCGTATTGGACAAGTGCTCCTCGCCGCGGATGACGAGCGTAATGTTCATCAGATGATCGTCGAGTATAACGGCGAAGTTATACGTCGGAATCCCGTCCGGACGAACGATGATGAAGTCGCCGATCCCGTTCGATTCGAATTCCACATGCTCGCGAATGCGGTCCTCGAAAGCGATGATCCGATCCTCCGGCACGCGGAAGCGAATGGAAGGCTTGCGTCCCTCCGCCTCGTACTGCTCGATCTGCTGAGCCGTCAAGTGACGGCATTTGCCGGAATAGCGCGGCATCTCTCCCTTGGCCTCTTGCTCCGCCCGCTCCTGCTCCAGATCCGCCTCCGAACAGTAGCAGCGGTAAGCGTGGCCTGACTGCAGCATTTGCTCGACATAAGGGCGGTACAAGTCCAGACGCTCGGTCTGCCGGTACGGGCCGTAAGGACCGCCGATATCGACGCTCTCGTCCCAATCCAGTCCGAGCCATTTCAGCCCTTCCAATTGGCTGCCGATGCCCGACTCCATGTGGCGGGTCTGATCGGTGTCTTCGAACCGGATAATGAATTGCCCGTTTTGTTTGCGAGCGATCAAATAATTGAATAATGCCGTGCGGGCACCCCCGATATGCAAATGACCGGTAGGGCTTGGCGCATATCTTACGCGAAATTGACCTGACATTGCTGCCGCTCCTCTCTCCTATGCAAAACCGAAATCAAAAATATGCACTATGATAGCACAACTTTGATCAAACTAACAACCGATTGCGCCGCAATTCCTTCGCCGCGTCCGGTAAATCCGAGCTGCTCCGTCGTCGTCGCTTTCACATTTACTTGGGACGGCTCCGCCTCCAAAGCCTCGGCAATCCGCTGTACCATCGCGGGAATATATGGCGCCATCTTCGGCTTCTGAGCGATAATCGTCGAATCGATGTTGCCGAGCTTATAGCCCGCTTCCTTCGCCAGCTTCCACACGTCCAGCAGCAGCTTGTAGCTGTCCGCATCCTTAAACTCCGCCGACGTATCGGGGAAATGCTTGCCGATATCGCCTAATCCCAGCGCACCGAGTATCGCATCGCTGATCGCATGCAGCAGCACGTCCGCGTCCGAATGGCCGAGCAGTCCTTTCTCATAGGGGATGTCTACGCCCCCGATAATACATTTACGCCCTTCCGCCAGTTGGTGCACGTCAAATCCTTGTCCTACTCGAATCATTGCTTGTCCTCTCCCCTGACATTCCGTATTATCCATTCCGCCCACGGCAAATCTTCCGGCGTCGTAATTTTAATATTATAATAGTCCGCTTCTACGACCTGCACGGACATGCCGCTTCGTTCCACCAGCATCGCATCGTCGGTGCCGACGAACCCGTCCTTCTCCGCCTGCTCGTACGCCTGCAGCAGCAAAGAAAGACGAAAAGCTTGTGGGGTTTGAATCGCCCACAAGCTGCGCCGGTCCGGGGTGGACTGGATCGTCCCCTGAAGATCGACAACCTTGATCGTATCTTTGACCGGCACCGCGAGCACGGCCGCCTCCGTCTCCATCGCCTTGCGCCAGCAGGCCACAATATGCTCCTTCGCGGGGAAGGGGCGCACTCCATCATGCACCATAACCCATTCCACGGCTCCGCTCAGCGCCTTCAAGCCTCTGTGCACGGAGTTCTGGCGTTCCTGGCCGCCGACGACGACTTGTTTGACTTTGCCGAGTCCATACTGCTTCACATACCCTTCGCACCGTCGGACATCCTGCTCTCCCGTTACGAGCACAATGGTATCGACCTCCGGCATCCGATCGAATAAAGCTAATGTATGTACAATAATCGGTTTGCCGTTCAATTGCAGATATTGCTTGCTCTCCGCGGTTTTCATCCGCGAGCCTTTGCCCGCAGCTACAACCACTACCCCCAGCTGGTTCACTCTTTTCACCTACTATTTATCGCGCTCCCCCTATCATATACGTTTTAGAGCGCTTTTTCCAATAGTTTCGGTTTGGCGAAAATCATCCGGCCCGCCGAAGTCTGCAGTACGCTTGTCACCAGCACGTCCAGCGTCATCCCGATAAAATCGCGTCCGCCCTCCACAACGATCATCGTGCCGTCGTCGAGATAGGCTACGCCTTGCCCGTGCTCTTTGCCGTCCTTGATCACTTGAACGAGAATTTCTTCTCCCGGCAGCACCACCGGCTTGACGGCATTGGCCAAATCATTAATGTTCAGCACCGAAACGCCCTGCAGCTCGCATACTTTATTCAAATTAAAATCATTCGTAATCACTTTGCCCTGCAGCACCTTGGCCAGCTTCACCAGCTTGCTGTCCACCTCGGAAATTTCCTCAAAGTCGCCTTCATAGATCAATACTTTGACTTCCAGCTCTTTTTGGATTTTGTTGAGAATGTCGAGCCCGCGGCGGCCGCGGTTTCGTTTGAGCAGGTCGGAGGAATCCGCAATATGCTGCAGCTCTTCCAGCACGAATTCGGGAATAACCAGCGTGCCTTCGATAAATCCGGTTTTGCATATATCGGCAATCCGTCCGTCGATAATGACGCTTGTATCGAGAATTTTATGCTCTTCGAATCCTTTGCCTTCGCCATGAGCATTGCGATCCCTGCCCGAACGGCTCTTGGACAAGAGGGCGAGAACCTCTTCTTTCTTGGCATAACCAAAGCGGAATCCGACCAATCCTAGCATCGCCGTAATAATGACATGCAGCAGCGGAGTAAACAATACGGCCTGCTCGAACGGCGTTAGAAAAACGACGGCAAGCACCAGCCCGACGATCATGCCGCAAGTGCCCGCAATCAGATCGGAGACCGGTACGTCGGCAATCTTTTCCTCTCCTTGCTGCATCATGCGCAATACATAATTAACGGCCCATGAACTGATGAAATAAAAGAGAACGACTCCGGCAATCATCATCCAATAAGCCTCGCCGCGCAACGTTTCCACACCGAACACCGTTTCTATGATTTTGAAAAATGGCTGTCCGACGGTATCACTCCACTCATATCCCAACACGCCCCCAATAACTGCAAATAAACATTGGAACCATCTTTTCATCATAGAATCACCTCCATAACTTTTACTTTGAAATAACCTCGTTACAATTATGAACCAAAAGTTTCCTGGCTAACCGTCCCAAGCCAAAGAAAAAGCAAAAAAGCATTTACTTTCCCCTCAAGGAAAATAAATGCTTTTCATTTTCGCCTCATTTATTAACGCAAAGCGTGTTATTAACGGCTACATCGGCCTTGTCTCGGAGTTCACTTCGTCGACGGATTGGTTCTTTCTTCTTCGTCTTGGCAAGAGGCGTTCAACGTTTTTTTTTAGGCCGTACAGCGCATAGAGAAGCAGCGGTACAAAAATCATTTTGGACAACATGCCCGGATATTGGTAAGCGATAACGACGGCAATGACGATGACGATAGGCGTAATCCAAATCGCCTTCTTCGGAATGCCGACTTTCTTGAAGTTCGGGTATTTCACCGTACTGACCATCAAATAGGAGAGCAACAGCGTGCTGAGCACCAATACGGCGGTATGAAGCTCCGTATGGAACAGCGCCAGCGTACATAATACGCCTCCGGCCGCTGGAATCGGCAAGCCGATGAAGTAACCCGGCACACCGGCTACGACATTAAAGCGGGCCAGGCGGAGCGCTCCGCAAATCGGGAAGATCGCGGTGATGATCCAAGCCGCGGCAGCGTTCATTTCCGTAAAAGCGGCCACGTACATGATGAAAGCCGGAGCTACGCCGAACGAGATGACGTCCGATAAGGAGTCCAGCTCTTTGCCGAATTCGCTTTGGGCATTTAGCGCGCGGGCTACCCGGCCGTCCAAGCCGTCGCACAGCATAGCGATAATGACCATGATTGCAGCCAGCTCCGCCTTTTGGTTAAAGGCCAATATGATCGATATAAATCCCAAAAACAAGTTCCCTACTGTAAAAAGATTGGGAATAGATTTAGTCAACATTTATTTGTCCACCTCTAGTTTACTGTACCCTATTATATAGGTTACCCTCTGATTGTATGCAAGTTAAATATGTCTGTCAATGAGTACTTGATCTTGAATTCGTTTTAATCCTTCTTTAATTGCGCGCGCCCTCACTTCTCCAATTCCATCCACTTCATCCAATTCATCGATCGTAGCCATCATAAGATGAGGTAACTGCTGGAAACGTTCCACCAAATTATGGATAATAACCGAAGGCAGACGGGGGATTTTATTCAGCACCCGATATCCGCGCGGCGATACGGTTTCTTCGGCGTTGCTCGCATGAGGATAACCGAGAATCCGCGCGATATGCGAATGATCCAATATTTCATCGGTAGCCACTCGCCTTAAATTTTTCATGATGTCCTTCACTTTGTCGTCTACAAGTTCTCTTACGTAGTCTTTGATTAAAAGTTGCGCTTCATGCTCCGTCGCTCCTACCAATTCCTCCAATTGCATGCTGATAAGGCGTCCTTCCGTGCCGAGCTCGTTGATATAGCGCTTGATTTCAGCCTTAATCCGCAGCACCATTTCAATGCGCTGAACGACGTTCGTCACATCGTGAAGCGTTACGGATTCCTCGAATTCGGAAGCGCCCAAGTTGGTCACCGCCTGGTCGAGCACGGATTTATATTTCTCCAATGTCTGGATCGCCTGATTCGCTTTGGTCAAAATAACCCCCATATCCTTAAGCGAATAGCGAAGGTTGCCCTGATACAATGTAATGACGTTGCGCCTCTGGGAGATGGACACCACGAGCTTGGAAGTTTGTTTGGCTACCCGCTCGGCTGTCCGGTGGCGGATTCCCGTTTCCGTCGATGTAATCGAAGAGTTAGGAATCAGCTGGGTGTTCGCATACAATATTCGTTTCAGATCTTCGCTCAATATGATTGCTCCGTCCATTTTGGCGAGCTCGTACAAATAGTTCGGCGAGAAGTCGCAATTAATGGAAAAGCCTCCGTCCACGATTTCCATCACTTCAGGGCTGTAGCCTACGACGATCAGGGCGCCGGTTTTTGCGCGCAGCACATTTTCCAGCCCTTCCCGAAACGCCGTCCCCGGTGCGACCAGCTGCAGAAGCTGGCTCATCACATCTCTTTTGGTTTCTTCCTTGCTCATGTTGTCCCTCCTAAGGGTTTTCCGAAGGAAAACCTACTTCGTAAGCGTTGGCTTTGGGTTTTCCGAAGGAAAACCTACTTCGTAAGCATATACACTAACCGCTAGCCCAGCGCAGCTTTCAGCGCTTCGGCGACCGTATTCACTCCGATAATTTCAATTCCGGACGGCGGCGTCCATCCCTTCAGACTTCGCTCCGGCACGATAACTCTGCGGAACCCGAGCTTCTCCGCTTCCTTCACCCGTTGATCGACCCGGGAGACGCCCCGGACTTCGCCGGTCAAGCCCACTTCGCCGAATACCACATCGAACGGCTGCGTCGGCTGCTCGCGCAGACTCGAAGCGATGCTCACCGCTATAGCCAAGTCGACGGCAGGCTCATCGAGCTTCACTCCGCCGGCAACGTTCACATAAGCATCCTGATTTTGCAAAAACATGCCCATGCGTTTCTCAAGCACCGCAATAATTAGCGCGAGCCGGTTATGATCGATACCGGTTGCCATCCGCCGCGGCGAAGGGAAGTTCGTAGACGATACGAGAGCCTGCAGCTCCACCAGTACAGGACGCGTCCCTTCCATGCTCGCAACGACCGTCGATCCGGATACGCCGAGCGGCCGCTCGGATAGAAACAGCTCCGAAGGGTTGTTCACTTCGGCCAAGCCGTCTTCCCGCATCTCGAAAATGCCGATTTCGTTCGTCGAGCCGAAACGGTTTTTCACCGCGCGGAGCAGCCGGTACGAATGATGGCGTTCGCCCTCAAAATAAAGGACGCAGTCGACCATATGCTCCAGCAGCCTCGGACCGGCAATCGCTCCCTCTTTAGTAACATGACCCACGAGAACCGTGGCGATACCTTTTATTTTGGCAATTCTCATGAAATGCCCCGTGCATTCCCGAACTTGGGACACGCTCCCTGGCGCCGAAGCGACGCCGGGATGATATACGGTTTGAATCGAATCGATCACGATAAAATCGGGCTGAACGTCTTCGATCGCCGCTTCGATCAATTCCAGGTTCGTTTCGCACAGAACGAACAATTGTTCGGATGCAGCATTCAGCCTATCGGCGCGCAGCTTCGTCTGCCGCACAGATTCCTCTCCCGATACATACAGCACCTTCTGGTTGCTTAGCGTCAGATCATGGGAGGTTTGCAGCAGCAGCGTCGATTTGCCGATCCCAGGGTCTCCGCCTACAAGGAGCAGCGATCCGGGTACCAGCCCGCCGCCGAGTACGCGGTTTAATTCCTTATTGCGCGTAACGATTCGCTGTTCTTCACTGCTTTTTATATTTATGATGGATACCGGTTTTTCTTTCGTGCGTAATAAAGAAGAAGTGATGCCTTGCGTCTTCGTTACCGTCTCCACTTCTTCGACGAAGGTATTCCATGCTTGGCAGCCCGGACATTTGCCCAGCCATTTAGGCGATTCATAGCCGCACTCTTGGCAGCAAAATTTCGTTTTTTGTTTGGCCATCGTTTTTCTCCTAGTTGTTTATCGTCCGCATCCCGTTGTCTTATCAAAGTTTACCATTTTGTGGAGGTTATGAAAACCCTTCTTCCCTACTAATAAAAATCATTCTGCGGCAAATGAAGAACAAATTCCCAAAAAGTGACGTGATGCTCTGAAGCTTATTCCGATTACTTTCGGGGGAGCCCCCGGATATCCACAGGATATGGCTGCGCATCATTTCCTAAACAACAAAAAAAATCCTGCACCCCTAAGAAGGGTACAGGATGTAGACGCTGCGACGGCTTAAGATGTTGCAACCTTTTGATTGCGTTCTACCGTTAATTCTCCGTCTTTCTCATCAATGGTGAGCGTATCGCCTTTGGAGATATGACCGCGAAGCAGCTCCTCGGACAACCGGTCCTCGATATGCTTTTGAATTGCTCTGCGGAGCGGTCTTGCCCCGTAGGTCGGATCGAATCCTTCCTTGGCCAGGAACGCCTTGGCTTTGTCGGTAAGAATAAAGTCGACCTCTTGCTCTTTCAGACGTTTGCGCAGCTCTTCCGCCATCAAAGTGACGATTTGAGCGATGTGCTGCTCCTCCAAAGAGTGGAACACGATGATTTCATCGATCCGGTTCAGGAACTCCGGACGGAAGCTCTTTTTCAGCTCGCTCATCACTTTGTCTTTCATATTGTTATAATCTTTGCCCGCATCATGCACGGCAGTGAAGCCGAGAGAAGAGTTTTTCTTAATCGTATCCGCACCGACGTTGGATGTCATAATGATCAGCGTATTGCGGAAATCGACCGTGCGGCCTTTGGAGTCCGTCAAGCGGCCGTCTTCAAGCACCTGCAGCAGGATGTTGAACACTTCCGGATGCGCTTTTTCAATTTCATCCAGCAGAACGACCGAATACGGTTTGCGGCGAACCTTCTCCGTCAACTGGCCGCCCTCTTCGTATCCGACATATCCCGGAGGCGCGCCGACCAGACGAGAAGTCGAATGTTTCTCCATATATTCGGACATATCGATCCGGATGACCGCGTTCTCGTCGCCGAACAGCGACTCCGCTAATGCACGGGCCAGCTCGGTTTTACCGACGCCGGTAGGTCCAAGGAAAATGAAGGAGCCCATCGGACGCTTAGGATCTTTGAGTCCCGCTCTGGCGCGGCGGATAGCACGGCTGACGGCTTTGACGGCTTCTTCCTGACCGATCACGCGATCGTGCAGGATCGATTCCATCTTCAGCAGGCGCTCGGTTTCTTCTTCCGCCAGCTTCACCACCGGAATGCCGGTCCAGCTGGCGACAACCTGGGCGATATCTTCCGGAGTTACCTCGGAGTCGGTGCGGCCTTGTTTCTCTTTCCATTCGTTCTTCGTGGAATCGAGCTCTTCGCGCAGCTTCTGCTCCGTATCCCGAAGAGCGGCCGCCTTTTCGAACTCCTGGCTTTGAACTGCCGCGTCTTTTTCCTTGCGGATATCATCCAGTTTACTTTCCAGTTTTTTCAGATCGGGCGGTACCGTATACGAACGAAGCCTTACTTTGGAGCTGGCCTCGTCAATCAGGTCGATCGCTTTATCCGGCAGGAACCGGTCCGTAATATAACGGTCGGACAACTTGACCGCTTGCTCAATGGCTTCGTCCGTAATTTTTACGCGGTGATGCGCTTCATAACGATCGCGCAGCCCGTGCAGAATTTGGACCGCTTCTTCCGGAGAAGGCTGATCCACTGTAATCGGTTGAAAACGTCTTTCCAGCGCGGCGTCTTTCTCGATATATTTGCGGTACTCATCCAGCGTCGTAGCCCCGATGCACTGCAGTTCGCCTCTGGCCAGAGCCGGCTTCAGAATGTTGGACGCGTCGATCGCACCTTCCGCTCCGCCCGCCCCGATCAGCGTATGCAGCTCATCGATGAATAAGATAATGTTGCCGGCTTGCCGGATTTCGTCCATAATTTTTTTCAAACGGTCCTCAAATTCGCCGCGGTACTTCGTACCGGCTACGACCGAGCCCATATCCAGCGTCATAACGCGTTTATCTCTTAACGTTTCGGGAATTTCATTATTGATGATTTTTTGCGCCAAGCCTTCGGCGATAGCCGTTTTACCTACCCCCGGCTCCCCGATCAGCACCGGATTGTTCTTCGTTCTCCGGCTCAATACTTGAATGACGCGCTCGATTTCCTTGCTGCGGCCGATAACCGGATCGAGATTGCCGTCTTTGGCGTATGCCGTCAAGTCGCGTGCCAAGCCGTCCAGCGTAGGCGTATTCGCATTCGTGGTGTTACCATGGTTGGTAGATACCACCTCGCTGCTGCCGAGCAGTTGAAGCACCTGCTGACGCGCTTTGTTCAAGCTGACGCCAAGATTATTGAGCACTCTTGCCGCAACGCCTTCGCCTTCACGGATCAGACCGAGCAGAATATGCTCTGTTCCGACATACGTATGGCCCAGCTTGCGGGCTTCGTCCATCGACAGCTCAATCACTTTCTTCGCACGCGGCGTGTAAGCGATATTCGTCGGCTGCTCCTGACCTCTGCCGATCAGCGCCTCTACCTCGTCTTGAATTTTCTCCAGACCAAGCCCCAGAGCGATAAGCGCCTTCGCTGCAATACCGTCTCCTTCGCGAATCAATCCCAGCAAAATATGCTCGGTGCCAATATTATTATGACCTAAACGAACGGCTTCTTCTTGTGCCAAAGACAACACCTTTTGCGCACGTTCTGTAAATCTGCCAAACATCATGTGTAACACCTCCATAAAGGAATAATTATTTCTGCAAACCATATAAAGGGGAATTTCCGTCGGCATTCATGCCTACGTTTGCGAAAACTTTTCGCGGATCAATTGCGCCCTTCTTATGTCTCTTTCTTCAGCCGTTAGCTTTTCTCCTGCATATTGCTGTAAAAAACCCGGCTGCGTCATGACCAATAGTTCATTCATGACTTGTGTAGGAACATTTTTGATGATCCCCAGATCAACCCCCAGGCGAACGTCCGAGAGCCTTTGTGCTGCTTCCTTCGAATCCATAATCGCCGCGTACGACAAGATCCCGTAGGATCGGCTGATCCGGTCCAGCAGCTTGGCTTTTGTTTCGTATTGAAGCTTCTCCCGCGCGGCGCGCTCGTGCTCGATAATTTGCCGAACGACGCCGTACAGATTGTCGATAATTTCCTGTTCGGACTGACCCAGCGTAATCTGGTTGGATATTTGAAACAGGTTGCCTAGCGCCTCGCTTCCTTCCCCATACAGCCCGCGAACCGCCAGCCCTACTTGCGTGATGGCCGATAAAATACGGTTAATTTGCTGGGTCAGTACCAACGCCGGCAAATGAATCATCACCGAAGCGCGAATTCCCGTACCTACATTGGTCGGACAGCTTGTCAAATAACCGCGTTTTTCATCGAAAGCATAGTCCAACTGCACTTCGAATATATCATCGATTTGGCTGGCCAAATCCCAAGCTTCCTTAATTTGAAAACCGGGGCACAAGCATTGTATTCGCAAATGGTCTTCTTCATTCACCATAATGCTGACCGACTCGTTATCGCTGAGAATAACGGCTCCGTTGCGCGATTCGCTGGCCAGCGCCGGGCTGATCAGATGCTTTTCGACCAGCACCCGCTTTTCGAGGTCGTTCAGATCGGCAAGGGAAATCAGTGAAAACCGGCTGATCGTATGCAGTTCTTCATTTTGCAAAACATCCGATACTTTCTCCAGCACTTCCAAAGACTGCTGATTCGTTGCAAGCATCGGAAACGGGTAGGATTGCAGGTTTCGCGCGATACGGATTCTGCTGCTGATCACGATATCGGAGTCGGGACCGTCGCCTTTCATCCAATCGCTTAGAGCCTGCTCGGTAAATCGATTCACTGTCATCTGCAATTCCTCCTAACTCGCCAAAAGAAGTTTAGCTTTCGGCCACCTTCTTCTCCAAGTCGCGTATAACGTCTCGAAGTTGAGCGGCTTCTTCAAATTCTTCCTTCTCGATCCGCAGCAGCAGTTCTTTCTTCAAGTTCTCAATTTCCCTCTTATGCTTGATGATCCCCCCGGATCGTTTAGGAACCTTTCCGGTATGAAGCGTACTTCCATGGACCCGTTTAAATAGAGGGTCCAGCTTGTCGCCGAAATATTTGTAGCAGGAACTGCAGCCGAACCGGCCCACCTTACTGAACTGCGAGTACGTTAATCCGCATTGCTCGCAGCGGCTTGGCGGAGCCTTCGAAGTCGCCGAGTTATGAGTGGTTGGCTCGAAATCAAGCAGCCCCGACAAAAGGTTGTGAATGGAAAAGCCGTTCGGAGTCCCCGGAATCAGCTCTCCTTTTTCCCGGGCGCATGATTCGCAAATATGAAACTCGGTCTTTTCGCCGTTTAAAATTTTCGTAAAATGAAGCGTTGCCTGTTTTTTCCCGCATTCCTGACAAAGCATTTCAGAATCCCTCCTTATTTGCTCAACAAGGATATCAGCATAGCCTTCATAATTTTGGCTCGGATTTCATCGCGCAGCGGAAGCTTCAGCAAGAGCACTTCCCTTGATATAGCCGCCCTCATAATCGCGGCTTCTCTCGGAGTAATATAACCGTTCTCCTCCAGCTGATACAGGAGACCTTCAGAAGCACTCTGGTCGATCTGCGAGCTGATCGTTTTGAATATATGATCGTGAACAGATCCGTGCGTATTCAGCTCAATCTTTTGGATTCGGATATAGCCTCCGCCTCCGCGCTTACTTTCGACGATGTAGCCTTTCTCCAAAGTAAACCGGGTGCTGATGACATAATTGATTTGGGAGGGGACGCATTCGAATTGATCCGCCAGCTCATTGCGCTGAATTTCTACAATGCCGTCAGTGCTCTGCTGAATGATATGCTTCAAGTATTGTTCGATGACCTCGGAGACATTACGCATCAATTCAACCTCCTTCCCAGAAGTAAATTGACTTTGACTTTCTTTGACTTTAATAACATTATAGCAGTTTTCAGAAAATTTGCAACTATGGATAAACACTGATATCGAGCGGCAGAAGCCTAATTTTTTATTAATAACGGACATCGTGCCGAACCGTCTTCTTAATTTAAGTATTAACATAAAATGCGCCTATTTACCGTAAGAGCACTTTCCAAATATTGTTTTCCTCGAAGGATATGAACACCGAAAGACTCCGCTGCTTCCCAAACTGTACAAGACCATAAAAGAACCGATATCTGCCTTGTATACCTTTACGAATCCATAGGCGAAATCCCCGTCCTTTTCTCTAAAGAAACGGTAAACCGATGATCCTTGATCCATTCGGAAGCAATCGAATACACATTATCTTTCATTAAGGGGCTAAACGACGGATTATACATAATGTCTGCCTGTTTCGGAACGGGATCTGCCAGCATGACGCCATGCGTTTCAAATCCGTCCGGCAGTTCTCCAATCATTTTGACCGTTGCGACATATATATTTTTCACATACACAAGGCTATCTTGTTCAAAAATTAAATACTGTCCAATCCGCTCAATCGAATCCGGCTCTCCTCCCGCCTCTTCGTACAACTCTCTTCTAACCGTTTGGATCACAGACTCGCCTTCCTCCCTGCTCCCTCCGGGTAATTCCCAGCCGCGGCTGCGATGCCGGACAAGAACCAGCTTGCCCTGATAAAAGGCGAAAATTAAGACACAGTTAGCTTCTTCAATGAGACATTCCTTCGATAAAATTATTTTTTGGTTCGGCAAAGCGCCTGAGAATTCGTAATTCACCATGACCACCAACTTTTTCGGCAAAAATAACCCGCCTGAAATGAGAAAAAGTATTTGACCCGAAGATCAAATACTTTGCCCGAATAAACGACCGTTCGCTGCGTTTACAGACAGCGGATTTAGTAACGCAAGCTGATGATCCGTTCCTCCAGATACAAGATCGATACCTTCTGCCAGAAGCTCCTCCGATCACGTTTTGGCATTATTGACGACATGCTGAGCATACGTTTTGAATTCAGGCTGGAGCGCTATGGCTCCGCTATAACTTACTCCTTTGACCGGGCTTGATAATCTATAGCTCTATTGCTCCGTATACGGCCTAGACTAAGGCAGCATACTTTTCGCGGGCAATTTTCGTTGCATCCACCATGTTGCGCAGAGACGCAACCGTCTCTTCGAGTCCGCGGGTTTTCAGGCCGCAGTCCGGATTAATCCAGAAAAGCTTAGGGTCCAACACACGCAAAGCTCGTTCGATCATGCCCGTCATTTCCTCTACACTAGGAACCCGCGGACTGTGAATATCATATACGCCTAGACCGATGCCCAGCTTGTAGGTGTTCAACTCGAAGCTATGAATTAATTCGCCGTGGCTGCGGGAGGTTTCGATGGATATGACATCGGCATCCATCGCCTCAATGGAGTCGATCATGTCGTGAAATTCGCAATAGCACATATGCGTATGAATTTGCGTCGTCTCCTGTACCGTGCAGGTGGCGATGCGGAAAGCTTTGACCGCCCATGCCAGATAAGCTTCCTGCTCTTCTTCCTTCAGCGGAAGTCCTTCGCGAACCGCAGGCTCATCAACCTGAATCATACCGATGCCCGCTTTCTCCAGCGCCTCCACTTCTTGTCTGAGCGCATAGGCCAACTGGTATGCGATCTGCTCCCGAGGGATGTCATCGCGGACAAATGACCAGTTCATGATGGTAATCGGTCCAGTCAGCATACCTTTAACCGGACGGCTGGTACGAGACTGAGCATATCTGGTTTCTTCTACCGTCATTTCGCCCGTGAACGCTACATCCCCGAATATAACCGGCGGTTTCACGCAACGCGAACCGTACGACTGCACCCAGCCGTTTTGCGTAAATGCAAAGCCTGCGAGCTTCTCGCCGAAAAACTCGACCATATCGGTCCGCTCAAATTCCCCGTGGACGAGAACATCCAGTCCGATTTCCTCCTGGATCTTGATCCAGGTATCGATTTGCTCCCGAATGAACGCAGCATATTGCTCATTGCTCCACTCGCCCTTGCGCCATAATTGACGCGCCTTCCGGACTTCCGCAGATTGCGGGAAGCTGCCGATCGTCGTCGTAGGGAAAAGCGGCAATTGCCATTTCGCTTGCTGCGCCGCATGGCGTTCGGCAAAAGGGCGGGAACGCTCCGCTTGCTGAACGTTAATCGCAGCGACAGCCTGCTGTATGCTGCTGCGGTTGCGTTCTTCCGACTGCTGAAGCGCTTGAAGTGCTCGATCGCATTGTTCCAATTCTTCCGCGATCCCGGAACTGCCCGATGTCGCTGCTTTCGTTATAACAACAAGCTCATCCAACTTTTCGTCCGCATAAGCGAGCGCATTTTTCAGTTCGGGTGTAAGCTTCGTCTCCCGTTCTGTAGTTACCGGAACATGGAGCAAACTGCTTGAGGTTTGCACGAGCAGACGTTCTGCAGGCACGAACTGGGCCAACTGTTCCAGCAGCTCCAGTTTCCCGCGGAGTGACGCCTTCCAGATGCCGCGACCATCAATGACCCCTGCACCCAAAACTTTGTCTGCAGGAAATCCGCAGGTTTTAATGGACTGTATATTACCGGAAAGTCCATGAACGAAATCCAAGCCTATTCCCTTGACTGGAAGCGAAACAATATCAGCATAACGATCCACCGCTTCGAAATAAGTTTGCAGCATAATGTTCAGATTAGGAACGGATGCAGCGAATGTTTCATAGACGGTTTTTAGCCTTTGAACGTCCTCTTCGCTTAGCTTCGTCACGAGAATCGGTTCATCTATCTGTACCCACTGAACTCCTTCTTCCGCAAGCTCCTGAAGAATCTGTACATACAGCGGGAGCAGCCGATGCAGCCAAGCGTCCGTTTCCGATGCGCTGTACCCCTTCGACAGTTTCAGGAAGGTCAAAGGCCCAACGATCACCGGCTTACCTTCAATCCCGAGCTTCTCCTTCGCCTCCCGGTAGGCTGCCAGCGGCTTGTTCTCCGTAATGACAGGAGAGGCACCGGACAGTTCAGGAACGATATAATGGTAGTTGGTATTAAACCACTTGGTCATTTCGCTTGCTGCGGCTTCCTTCGTTCCCCGAGCGACGCCATAATAGACAGATAAAGGTACGACGCCTCCTTCAAAAGCAAACCGTTTCGGAATAATGCCGAACATGGCGGCGGTATCCAGAATATGATCATAATAGCTGAAATCATTGACAGGTATTAGATCGATCCCCTTCTCCTGCTGCTTGCGCAAATGGTTTAAACGGATCTCTTGAAGCTGAAGCCGAAACTCCGATTCTTCAAGCTTGCCTGCCCAGAACGCTTCGAGCGCCTTCTTCCATTCCCTGTCGGCTCCAATACGCGGATACCCCAATACGCTGCTTCTTACCATCAGAAACCCCTCACTCCACAATTTGTTAAGAGAAAGATATCATAGATAAGAGGGTATAATGTAACTCGATTTAACTATATCTAGGTATAGTTAAAATATATATCGAAGCGTTATTGGGATAGCTGCTGCTCAAGCGCCGCTACGTAAGCCGCCCCGAGCTTGGATAGCGAAACATTTCTATGGGAAATCCATCCGACATTGATGGATTCCTCACAATCCAGAGGAACGGGGATGATTTCATTGCCATTCAAATCTGAGCTCAAAACACCGGTGGATATCGTATATCCGTTCAAACCGATCAATAAATTGAAGAGTGTCGCCCGGTCGTTAACACGTATGCTTTTCTTATGCGACATGGTGCTAAGAATTTCTTCGGCAAAATGAAAGGAATTATACTCCCCTTGGTCAAAGGACAAATAAGGGTAGTTTTGGAGCTGGTCAATGGTTACGACCGATTGCTTGGCTAACGGGTTTTTAATGCTTATAAAAATATGCGGTTTGGCAACAAATAAGCTGTTGAACTGCAGATTCGCGCTTTTAAGCAGCTTATTGATCACCTTGCCGTTAAACTCGTTCAAGTATAAGATTCCGATCTCGCTGCGCAGGTTTTTGACGTCTTCAATAATTTCATAAGTTTTGGTCTCACGCAATGCTAATTCATATTCATCCTGACCATACTCGGAAACTAGGCTGACAAACGCATTCACCGCAAAAGCATAATGCTGAGTCGAAACGGAAAAATGCTGCGGAGAAGGCTTCGCATTGAGATATCGACTCTCCAATAACTCTGCCTGCTCAACGACCTGCCGCGCATAGCTTAGGAATTCAACGCCTTCCTTGGAAAGCGATATCCCTTTATTGGACCTATCGAAGATGGAAATTTGGATCTCTTCTTCCAGATCCCTGATCGCATTGGAAAGGCTGGGTTGGGAAATAAACAGCCTCTTGGCCGCTTCATTAATAGAGCCACGGTTTGCGACTTCAATGACATATTTTAATTGCTGTAAAGTCATGAATTTTCTCCTCCCCGAGTAGAACAAAAAGCACTCACAAAAGTGAGTGCTTTAGCTGCTTGGCGACGTTCTACTCTCCCAGAACCCTTCGGTTCAAGTACCATCGACGCTGGAGGGCTTAACGGTCGTGTTCGAGATGGGAACGCGTGGTTCCCCTCCGCCATCATCACCAAACGGTATAGCTTTTTCAAGGCTTGCGCCTTGAAAACTAGATACGAAACTCGTGCGCGTTGTTGAGCAATGGTTATTTGTTCTTCCCGGTTTGTTTCCGGGCCCCGAGAAAGTATTCGGAATCAGCTTCGAAGCTTCTCTTCACTTCACTTTCTTGGGAATTTGGTTAAGCCCTCGACCGATTAGTATTCGTCAGCTCCACACGTTGCCGTGCTTCCACCCCGAACCTATCTACCTCGTCGTCTTCAAGG
>NZ_JANYUY010000046.1 GCF_025060755.1 Paenibacillus doosanensis | reverse complement strand
GTGCTGCTACGCAACGGCCAACTCTATACGCCACGGAAGAAGGTGACGCCTGCGAAGGATTAACGCCTCCTTTGCTAAAGTCCCTGGCATAATTCCCAGTTAAAATCTGGATATTATCTCGATTTTTCGCTGGGTTCAGTTTGAGCTGTCCTTTTTTCGGCACTCCCAGCTGTTACAGCCAAGAAAATTTCCAATTCGACCGATTCGGGGACTTGACATCATACCGCTGGACTTAACATGGTATAAGCCTAAACTTTCAGCAAAAATCATGCGCATCCTCTCCGCCGGTCAGGATGTTTCCGCAGACATTCTCATCATCTCACCCCCCGCTAAAGTGTACGGCCGCCGCAGTCCCCGAAACGAACCGCTGCCGGGCACGCGTTATTTCGCCTTGGCGTCTTGAATCCGCTTGTTAGCCTCCTCCTCGGCCTTGCGCAGAGCCGTGTTCATATCGCCGCTCAGCGCGTTGCCGACCGCTTGCGTGTACGGCGATTCCAGCTGCAGATCGTAAATCGACTTGTACGGAATCGGCGCGAACTGGTTGTAAAATATCGCTTTCAAATTTTTATCCTTGAATTTGCTGTCGGTGCCGAACAGTTGCTTGATCTCCTCTTTCTTCGCGGCCGGCATGACGCCCATCTTCGACAGCTTCGTCTGCATCTCGTCGGAGGCGAGATACGCGATGACGTCCATCGCTTCGTTCTTATGCTGACTGTTCGACGTCACGCTGAAATAGGTCGGGTACGGCTGGGAGCCTACGCCCGGCAGGTCCGGGAAGGTCGGCAGCGCGACCATATCCCAATTCATCGTCTCGAAATTTTTATCGATAAAAATGCTGGAGGACAACAAGGCGAACGTCGCCACCTCGTACGTTTTGAAAAATTCATTCGTATACGGCGTTTTGCCGGTCGCTTTGACGAATTCTTCCCAGCCTCCGGCAGTCTGCGGCTCCAGAAAGACCGTCTGGATAAACTTTTTCCACTGCTCGTCGTTAATCGTCGCGCTGCCCGTTTTCTCATCCACATAAGGCAAGGAGAGCTGATTCATGCGGAACACATGCGTACCCGAGTAGGCGTAGCCGGCATACTGCTTGTTGCCGTCGTTGCGGACAAGCTTCTTGACCAGATCGGAAAACTCGCTCCAGGTCATGCCGTCCTTCGGATAAGGAACCCCCGACTTGTCGAACAGATCTTTGTTGTAGTACATCACGACATTGTTATTGAACACGGGGACGCCGTACATCTTGCCGCCGGACAGCTGCTTCATCGCCTCGATCGTGCCGGGCTCCAGCGTGCCCAAATCGACATTGGACTGCTTGATCAGATCGCTCATATCGTACTGCAGTCCATTGCCGAGCAGACCGCCCGTCAAGAAGCTGATGGAATCGAAATATAGATCCATTTGCTGGCCGGCGACGAGCATTTCCTTAATGCCGTATTCTTTTCTGGAAGGAATGTACTTGATCGTATAATTGGGAAATTTGGATTTGATAGCGTTTCCAAATCTTTCGTTGAAGCTGTCCTCCGAATCCCCGCTGGTAGAGACGACGACAAGCTCGACCGGTTCGCTCGGATTGGATTTGGATTGCACCGGGGCAGGTTCCGTACCTGCCGTCTCCCCCTTCCCTCCGCTGCAGGCTGTTACCGATGCGGCAAGAGATGCTATAATGAGCATCAACGAAGCATTTTTCCAAGACATAAGGCTTGCTCTCCTCCTCTTTTGCAAACGGATTCACGGATTCATGATCACATCCGATTGTTTTTGGAAATCTTTCCTTATTTTTGAATCCATTATATTACATGCCTGATTAGGGGGAAATGACGGATATGGCTAGTTTTTTGCACAATACTGCTAATGAAAATCTGACCACCGTTCCCGGCATCTTGATTTCCGACCACTACATCCGGCCTTCCGGCTATATGGTCAAACGGTCCAAAGGCACGCAAGATTTTTATTTGACCTATACGGTCTCGGGGAAAGGCATATTCCATAACGGAGTCGAGAGCAAGGAATGCGGCGAAGGCGAAATCACGATCATCACTCCCGGCACTCCCCATTATTACGGGACCAAAGAACAGGAGACATGGCAGTTTTATTGGTGCCATTTCATGCCCAAGGAAGAATGGGCTTCGCTTCTGCTGCTGCCCGAAGGAATTAAAGGGATCAAATGGCTTGCCGTCGAGAACGCCTCGATAACGGCCCGTATCGCCTCCGCCTTCGCCAATCTGGTGCAGTACAGCAACGAATCGGGGCCGTTCTCCGAGCGGCTTGCCGTAAACGCCTTGGAGGAGGTGCTGCTGCTGACCGCCGGAAGCCGAGCCGCCGAAATCCGGAAGATCGACCCCCGTGTTCAAGAAGCTCTGGATCTTCTGTCTCAACATTACAGCCGCCCGTTCACCGTAGCTTCTCTCGCCTCCGAGGTAAGTCTGTCTCCCTCCCGCTTCGCCCATCTGTTCAAAAAGCAGACCGGGGAGTCCGTGATGGAAACGCTGATCAAAATCAGGCTTAGACATGCCAAAAAGCGGCTGGAGCATACGTCCCTGTCCATCGCCGAAATCGCCGCCGAAGTCGGCTTTAATAACCCTTTTTATTTCACTCGTCAATTTACGTCCTTTTTCGGGTGCCCGCCGGCTACTTTCCGCAGAAAAATGCTCGCTCTTCAGCCTGCCGCTCCTTCCCAGACGCATTGATTCCCTCTGAGCTCTGACCGGCAATCGGCCTGTAAGCGGCAAAGGCTTGCGTGAGCGCATACAAAATAACCTCCGCGAAAAGCTCTGTGCAAGCTTTCCGGGAGGTTCTGCTTCTTAAATATATGGGTTTAGATTTGCCCGCCGGGGTACAGCGTGGAGCTGTACAACCGCTTGCTCTGCGGCAGCGGAGTGCCGGAGGGAGCCCGATTCCAATCGATCGCCCGGCTGGCAAAGATGGATGCCGTCTCATCGTCGTAGATGATCACCTGCTCGGTTCCTTCGCCCAGCAAATCGGCATGGACGACGTAGCCGTCCGCCGGAAATTCGACGACCGCATTCATCTCCCCGTCATACAAGGTCGGACGTATGCCTCCGCCTCTGCGGTAAGCGAAAATATAGTCCCGCCGCCCTTCATCCCAGCCGCGGATCGTCTCGATAATGGTCAGCCAGCCTTTGCTCTTGCGGTCTTCCTTCCACACTTCATGGCCCTCTCCGTCCAGCAGGAACAAGCCGTCTTTGCCGTTCTCATTGCCGCGCACGATCCGGTCCAGACCGGCAATTTGCAGGCCCGGCATATCGGCGCGGAATTTGCCCAGCGCGACGTGCTGCGACTCGATCGACCCTTCATAGCGCCACAGCTCTGCACCGTGCCGGTCGTACATGACGGTGACACTGCCGCCGATCACCAGCTCGGCTTCCCCGTCGCCGTTCACGTCGCCGACCCAAATGCAATCCGCATGGTCGCTCAAATCCCGGCACGACCAGCGCACTTGTCCGTCCGGGCCCAGCAGATCGTAGCCCGCCATCACTTCATCGCGGCCGTCGCCGTCCAGATCGTACGCCCAAGGGAAATGGCCTACGTTGCCCCGATGCGTCCACAACAGCTTGAACTCCTTGTCCATCGCCCACATCTGCTTATAACGGTTTTTCAATATAATATCCTGCGGGTGCGGGCCTCCGCTCAAGTTAGCGACGATGATGCAGTCGTGCGCGGACGGGTCGGGCAGCTCGTAGACGGCTTTGGCCCTGCCGGTGGCTCCGTCCAGTATATGGAACCGTCCGTCCATGACACATAAAACTTCCAGCTTCCCGTCGGCGTCGATATCGTAGATCTGTACCGGATAATCCGATCCGGGGCCTCCCGGATGTTCGCTCGGCGTCCCCGTCTGCCACAATACATTGCCGAGCAGATCGATGGCAGTTAAGCACTGCACTTGATGCGGAACATAGCGGTCGTCGATGCCTCCGTCAGGCTGGGCGAGCAGCAGCTCCATCCGGCCGTCTCCGTTCAGGTCGCCGACCAGCATTTTGCAGCGAAGCCCCGCGGCCCGGATATCGATTTTCCCCAGGCAGACGGGAGCTGACGTCGTATTTGACATAGCGGTTGATCCTCCTTACAGTCCTTTGCTGCTGCAAAGGTACCATAGTACGGCGGACGGAACCATACACGATACTGCTCTTTTGCTCCAGCATTCTGCTATCTATGATTTCAACCGCTGCGCCGGACGACTCATCTCTCCAGCAGCTCGCGAACGACCTTCACCGTATCGGCGAAGTAAGGACGGTAATCCAGCCCTTCGATGAACTGCAAATATTGCCTGGCGACCGCCTCCACCTGCGGCCTGTATTCTGCCAGCGGCACCTTATAGGCTCCGAGCTCTCTGGCCTCCCCCTGTTCGCGCTCCTCCAGCTCCGTAAGCTCAAGGCAGCTCTCCCCGAGATGCCTGACGCGAAACGAGTATCCCCGGCATTCCGGGTCTCCGCAGCCGCAGCAGAAAAACGGCATGAGCTGCCACTGATCCGCAGCCGCCCAGCGGTTCGGCTCTACATTCTCGCTTAAGCTAAGCAGCATGGCCGGAAGCCCGACATCGACGCATAAAGGCTCGTCGATCAGCTTGTCTCCGTCGATTTCCAGCCGGACATCGGCATGTATAATCTGCAGGTCCCGGTCCCAGGACCATCCTTGGCATGTCAGTAAAAACACGATAATCCACTCCTCTGCCTCTAAACGCACGAGCGTACGCCTTGCCTTCTTGTCTTTCCATTATAGAAAAAGCATTGCGGGTTGTATAGAAGGAACGGGCAGGCCCTTTCACTTGGTGTTAATTTCCAATTTATTTCATGTGTATAATTTTACTTTTGGCACATACTACCTAACGAACGGAGGTGATTAACATGGCACAAGGACAATCCCGCAGCAGCAACACTTTGGTCATTCCTCAAGCTTCCCAAGCTTTGGATCAACTGAAGTATGAAGTGGCACAAGAATTGGGGATCCAAATTCCTCAAGACGGTTACTATGGTTTCATGGCAACTCGTGACACAGGTGCAATCGGTGGCCACATCACTCGTCGTCTGGTTCAAATCGCCGAGCAGCAATTGGCAGGCAAGTTTACAAGATAACGATTGACTTCGATACTTACCGGAGGCGGTCCGATAGGACCGTCTCTTTTTGTCGGCCAGCCCTGCCGTCCGGTTCTAAGAGAAATGTCCGGAACATTAACAGAACAAATCCCCCCAAAAGTGACGTGATGCTCTGAAGCTTATTCCGTCCGCATCCAGCCTAAGCTGGATCGGCGTCTAACCCTTCCTCTGGGATCGTTCTATGGGTAGACTTTACTTTCGGGGGAGACCACGGATTTCCACAGGAACTTGCTGCGCATCATTTCCTAAACAAAAAAAAGCCCGCCGACTACTCGAGTCAGCAGGGTACCGATACCGATCCAATTCCAATGAATAATGAATAATGAAATAAAAAGAGAAAAATAAGGGCATAAGCTAAAAGAATCGGCAAGTCGTATACATCTTACATAGTTATATTTTTCTTTTTTTCTCTGCATCGGCAAGAACGCTTGCCATATTGTAGTTCGACTCGAAAGAAACGCTTGTGCACAGCGTGTTCTTCTTCATCGCGAATTCGAATAAAATTTCCCCGTGAGTCCAACGCTTCAGCTTGAGCGACTCCAGTGCGGTTTGCCTAAATGATTGCACGTGCAGCTCAGACAGCCCCGAATCCATCATTTGAAGTTGTCCTCCTTTACTTTCCAGAGGAAATGCTCTAACCCCAAACTTCCCGATGACGTTATTGCGAATTTGCACGAACACTGTTCCTGAGGTCAGTTGGGTCAGCTCATCCTTAATTTCGCGGAACACGATATCAAGCTGTCTGGCCAAAGGTACATTTTCTAAAATCATTAAGATCCCTCCCATCTAGTCTGTTTCTCAAGATTTTGTGTATGTAGTTCTAGTGCTGTAGCCCCATTATATGTAAATTTTATATGTTTATCAACAATTAATAACATTTTTCAGAAAACTTCCTATATTTCTACACGATCAAACAAATTTAGACAAAATATTCTAGGACTTTTTATCCAAATTATTACTTATAAGGGTAAATTAAACTATACGTTCAAACCACATTTTCCGAAAAATCGACCTCTTTCACCCTGCCCGGACGAAAAGACAAACAAATACCGGAAGGGAATCCCTTCCGGCTTCGGCGCGTTCAAGCTCCCTTAGCAAAACCGTTCATCTTCGGCTTTCGGGCGCTGACTTTTTATTCCTCGTCGCAAACATCGGCGTTCAGCTCGATGACATTATGATCAGGGTCCAGCACATAAATTTGCGGGAAACCGGTCCTCGCATGCGGTCTCGCTTCATAGGGAATTCCTTGCGATTCCAGCCACAGCCGGGCGGCTTTGTAGCTGGCGACGCGAAGGGCGAAATGGCCGTCACGGGTGTCGATCGGCCCCTCCCTTAACGTCTCCCCGTTGTGCACGATCAAATGAAGCTGCTGTCCCGAAGCGCCCACCGCATACCAGGCTCCGGAGAAATCGAACGGAGGGCGCTCGATCTCCGTAAGGCCCAATTTCCCGCCATAAAACGACTTGGCTTTTTCCAAATCGCGAACGCATACGCTGACATGATGAATCGTTTGAACATCGAGCATAGATCATCTCTCCCGGATCGTTTCATTTTTAAAAAAAGCGGTCAGAGCCTATAGTCCCATAACGCGAATTTTACAAAGAACCGCGTGGCAGTCATAGGAGAAAAGCTATAGACCATGGTACTTTTGGGTGATATAATTCATCATAGTAATAATTTAACATTCAATGTAAAGGGGACTTGCTGATGGACCGGATTCAAAGCTTGTCGTTTAAAAAGAAACTGCAGCTCGGCTGCTACTTGCTTGTGGCCATTTATTCGATCGCCTTTCTCATCATGGTTCTCCAAACGGATCATCTTATTATCGGCATCGCCTTCCTCGTGATCATGGCCGGACTCAGCTTTCCTTTTATAAGCTGGTTTGAGAGAACGCTTACAGAGCCGATCAACAACATTTCCCGGGTCGCCCTGAACATCTCTAAAGGCGATTTTTCACAGAAGGTAGCCGTCCAATCCGATGACGCGTTAGGAGAGCTCGGCAATGCTTTCAACAAGATGATGGACAAGCTTCGCGAAATTTTGCACGATACCGGAAATATGTCGAAGCATGTATTCGACTCCAGCCGCGACATTTTCTTCAAAAACGAAGGCTTGAAATCGGTGCTTGAGCAAGTAGCCATCTCCTCGGGCGAGCTCGCCGCCGGCGCCAACCAAATTTCGGAGGAAATCTCCGGCATTTCGATCGCTACCAAGGACATTGAGCAAAAAGTCACCTCTTACACCGCCTCGACCAAGGAAATGGACTCCCGCTCCGGGCAGATGATCACCCTTGTGGAGAAGGGACTGCAGGCCGTCGAAACGCAGAGCGAAGGCATGAAGCGCAACGTCGCCGCTACCGCCAACGTATCGCAGACGATCGACAAGCTGGCCGAGCAGGCGAACGGCATCTCGCAAATTACCCGCACGATCTCCGATATTGCGGAGCAAACGAATTTGCTGTCGCTGAACGCGTCTATCGAAGCGGCCCGCGCCGGAGAGCACGGCAAAGGATTCGCCGTTGTCGCTCAGGAAGTGCGCAAGCTGGCCGAAGAGTCGACCACCTCGACCAAGGAAGTGTTCTTCCTCGTGCGCAACATCGAAGAAGGCATTCGCGAAGCGTTGGCACATATTACCGAAAACGAACAAATCGTACATAAGCAAACCCAATTGATCGACGAAACCGAAACCGTCTTTGCCGAAATCGTAAATAGCGTGAAGTTTATATCCGAGCAAATTACGGCCTTCGCCCGCGAAAGCGAGCAAATGCTGGACAGCGCCCAGCGCATTTCGGCAACGATGGAGAACATATCGGCCATTACGGAGCAGTCCGCCGCCGGCACGCAAGAGGTATCCGCCTCCATGAACGAGCAGATCAGCTCGGTTCAAGCGATCGTCGAGCAATCCGAGCAAATGACCAAGCTGGTGACCAAGCTGCAGCAAACGATTCAAATTTTCAAACTGTAAGCCGCCGAAAGGGCCGGAGTGAGTCAATCACTCCGGCTTTGTCATGCCCGGGCGGAGCGTCAAGACTAGCCCCCTGGCAGCCGCTTCGCCGGCCCGGCTTCCTGGCTTCCCGCCGCCTATTCCGTCAAGCTCATGAACGCTTTGACGTCCTCCAGCGACAAATCCATCGCACGCTGCCAGAAATCCGGCTGGCGCAAATCGACGCCCAAATGCTTCTCGGCCAGCTCCTCCACGGTCATGCTTCCCGTGTCGCGGAGCAGCGCGATATATTTGTTCTCGAACGCATCTCCTTGCCGCAGCGCTTCGGCGTAAATGCCGGCGCTGAACATATAACCGAACGTGTAAGGAAAATTGTAGAACGGCACTTCCGTAATGTAAAAATGCAGCTTCGACGCCCAGAAATGAGGATGATATTCGGCTAGCGCGTCCCTATACCCCTCCTTCTGCGCCTCGACCATCAGCTCGTTCAGACGTTCGACGCTGACGATTCCTCGGGCTCGTTCCTCGTAAAACCGCGTTTCGAACAGGAAGCGCGCATGAATGTTCATGTAGAACGCGACCGAGCGCTGAATTTTATCCTCCAGCAGCGTCAGCCGCTCCTCCTCGGTCGAAGCGCTCTTCACCGCCGCGTCGGCGACCACCATCTCGGCGAAGGTCGAGGCCGTCTCGGCTACGTTCATCGCGTAATTTTGGGCCAGCGCGGGCAGATCGTTCATCACATGCTGATGATAGCCATGGCCAAGCTCATGCGCCAGCGTGGCGACGTTGGAGGCGGTGCCCGCGTAGGTCATGAAGATGCGCGTCTCCTCCGCGATCGGGAACGATGTGCAGAAGCCGCCCGGTCTTTTGCCGGGACGGTCTTCCGCTTCAATCCAGGCGGATTCGAACGCCATCTCGGCGAACTCGGCCATTTTGGGGCTGAAGCGGCGGAACTGCTCCACGATGAGCTGCGCCCCTTCGTCATAGCTGAAATGCTTGCTGCCCTGCCCCACCGGGGCTTCCACATCGCTCCAGCTCAGCTTGCCGATCCCGAGCAGCTTCGCTTTGCGGTCCAAATACTGTACGAATGCGTCCTTGCCCCGCTCGATCACGCCCCACATCGCGTTCAGCGTCTCCTTGGACATTCGGTTGATCGCAAGCGGTTCCTTATGTATGCCGTCCCAGCCGCGCCGCTCGTACAGCTTCAGCCGGAAACCGGCCAGATGGTTCAGCGCGTCGGCGCAATAATCGGCATGTTCCGCCCATTGCTCCTCCCACAGCTTGAACAGCTTCTCACGTACCGCGCGGTCGGGGCTGTGCATCCGGTTCGCCGCCTGACCCGCGGACAATTCCGAGGTTTTGCCGTTCTCCTCCCACAAAATGCGGAATTTGCCGACCGTCGTATTATAAGCTTCTCCCCAGCCGTGATAGCCGTCGACGGCCAGATCGTTCGCCAGCGCCTCCAGCTCCGGCGGCAGTTTCTCCGCGGCCAGCGCCCGGCGCTCGCTCAAAGGATAAGCGACGGAGGCCAGCTCCGGGCTTGCGGTAAGCTGCAACCATACGTCGTCGCCGATACCGGTCAGCAGCTGGTCGAAGCGAGTCAAGGCGGACGCGTAGGAAGCGGACAACGTCTTCACCTTGCCGCCCAAAATGACGGCTCGTTTATCCGCCTGATTTTCGGCGGCAAGACAGCCTACGAAGGAATCGGCTTCCCTGATCTTGTTATCTATCGTCTGCAGCAACTCCAGTGCGGGCATCAACCCGGCAGCGTCCGCGGTTTGCGGCGGCGCAAGCTCCCCCAGCATCGCCGAGAAGGCGGCAACTTCTTGCTCCAGCGTCTCCAAAAAGCTCTGGAACGCTTCGGAACGGCTCCCTCCGGGAAAAAAACGTTCCAAATTCCACGTTTGCGGCAGTGGCGTTTTCATGCAAACATCGCACCTTTCCGTAAAATTAGATACAATACATATTAAACCATAAAACACGTATAAGCCCAAACGGCCGATCCACCAAATTTTGGTTGAATTGTGAGCAAGGGTGTGTTTAAATGGTGACTATAGATCTATTGACAGGAGTGGTAGACAACATGAAACCATTACAGATCTCGCCGGAGACAGCCCAGAAGCTGGCCAAGCAATTAAACGTTCCATTGGAGCATCTGATGCACATGCCCCAGCATATTTTACTGCAAAAGCTGGCAGAGCTTGCTAAAAGCGCTTCCAGTGATGAGAACAACGAGGACAATGGGAACGAGCATTCCGAAAGGAAGTCCTGATCGTATGATACCCTTCGAGAATACATGGCCCTACGAGCAAATCCAAGAGGATATTTACGTTCAGGAATGCCCTTTTTGCAGCAAGTCCAATGTCCTCCTCCCTTTCAAACGGAAAGATCTTTCCGAAATTAGTCAAGGCGTTAAACGATTGTTGGTATTCCCCTGCTGCCATAACAAGGTTACGGTGGTAGAAGCGGATCGCGATTATTTGCTAGCCAATCAACCTTTAAGAAACCGACGCTGACCATAGGACGGGTTGCAGCGAATGCCGGCTCTAATCAGGAGTGGAACTCATAGCATGTACGATATGCCCTTTACGCACGCCTGCACATTAATTGCTCTTAGCTACGCGGCATTAAAATTGAAAAACAGGCTGTTCATGGAACGGTACGAGACCGTCAGCGCTTCGCTGTTGACAGGACTTGCCTGCATCATTATGATGCTGCAGCCGTTTCCGAGCGATTCTCCGCTGACCGACCTGCGCTTTGCGCCGATCGTGATGGCGGGGCTTCGTTTCGGGCCGTCCGTTTCATTGTTATCCGTGCTGCTCCCGTCCTGCTACATTATTGGGACCGGAGAGGCCCATGGGCTTGTCCAAATTGTGCTGGATTTGGCGCTCCCCGCTCTGGTCAGCTCGTTCTTTCACCGCAAGGACTGCAATAACGGCCACGCAATGATTCCGTTCATGGACGGTATCCACGTCTGCCTAGTTCTGGCTGCGGCCCGTTTAGCGGTGCACGGGTATATGGATTTCACGTTTTCCGTGCCGCTGCTCTTCTCTCACTTAATGATGCTGGTAGTATCGAGTTTGGCCGTAGTCGTGCTGATCATGATGTACAACGATGACAACCGCACCTGGATGCTGCAGCGGCGGCTTGAGCTGCAGGCCAATCAAGACGGACTGACCGGGCTTCCGAACCTGCGCAGCTTTATGACGATTGCAGGCGACACGATCCGGCGGCATCCGATATCCATCATGATGATCGATATCGATAATTTCAAGAGGTATAACGATACGTTCGGACATCCGCAAGGGGATCTGCTGCTGCGGGAAGTCGGACAACTGCTGCGCGCTTCCATCAACGAGAAGGATTACATAGCCCGTTACGGCGGCGAAGAGTTTATTATTATGAGCCACTCCGTCGACTACGGCCATTTGCAGAGCTATGCGCAGCAACTCTGCGATACGGTGGCGGAGCGATGCTTCGGCGCCGACAACTCCCAAACGACCGTCTCCATAGGAATTTCCGTCTCGCTAAGCTGTGAAGACGAGCTGCTGCAGATTATATCGGAGGCCGATGAAGCGCTTTATATTTCCAAGCATAGCGGCAAAAACCGGTTCTCCGTCTATTGGCCGGAGCTGTTTACGGCCGCAGCCAAATAACGCATCAAGCATACGACCTCTTTCGCGCGCGGCGCTCTATCATAGGCCCGAGTCGGTCCCACGCGCGCAGTCCGGTTTCAGCTTCATGCGTTATTGATGTTTAAGCTATGCCGCACTCGTTCTCTAGGCCAATTCTTCCGGCGGCTCCATCCGTTCCGCCAGCATCTCTTCGCGGGTAGCGGTCCACTGCTCCCGGCAGGCGCGTATCATCGCCGAATCCATAATTCGCTTGTCGTTGACGACCCGGCTGAACCATTGCACCGCTTCGTGGTAGCGGCCAAGCCGCCGGTTCAATTCTCCGAGCAAGTACATCAGTCTCGCGTTATTGAGCTCGGCTCCTTCCGTTTCGAACACTCCCGTATAAGCTTCAAGAGCGAATTGCAAAAAGCGCCGCTCCTGCTCTTCATCGTTCTTATACCGGTACAGCCAGGCGATATGATGAAGCAGGCCGGCTATGACGCGCCCTTTCTCGTTCTTCAGCTGCGCGCATACAAGGGCCAGCTTGTAAGTCTGCATCGCATCATCCCAATTGCGTTCCAAGCCGTAATCCTTATTCGTCCATTGAGCGGCGATTTTCGTCTGAAACATATCCCTCTGCGCGGGAGAGAACTGCTCGGACATATTTTCCGTAGCGGCGTAACCGCATGCCGGGCAAACGCGAACGACGTAATAATCCGGATTCACGTCTTTGTAATGGACGCAGAAATCGGTGTCCGTTCGCGTCGCTTTTTTAAAGCTCGGTCTGACTCTCGACGTCTGAAAGGACGTTTCGCAGTATGCGCAATCGATCTTGACTTGAAATAAGGGCTCGACAGCCACAAGCTCACTTCCTTCTAGGATGATGTCTTATTAATGAAATGATAAGCGGGACCTTTCAATCTCTCCAGAATGAAGGTTTTCACTTCGGCTTCAAGTCCCAAGGAGTCCAAAGCCTGACGCATGCAGCCCAGCCATGCTTCGGCCCGCTCCGGAGTAATCTCGAAGGGCAAATGCCGGGCCCGCATCATCGGGTGCCCGTACTGATTCGAATATAGCGGCGGTCCGCCGAAAAATTGAGTCAGGAACATATACTGCTTTTCCATAACCGGATGGATGTTTTCCGGGAACAGCGGGCCTATGAGCGAGTTCGCCTGCACCAGCGGATAAAATGCCTCTACAATTCGGCGGATCGTCTCAGCCCCTCCCATCAGCTCGTAAGGGGTGAGCTCCTGCCGCAAGTCCTGTTGATCGGACATATCGTTCTCCTCACCTGACTTTCAGAAAGGGTATAAGCAACAAAAAGATGCTAATGCTCGCGCGATTAGCATCCGATCTGAAGAATCCGCTGCTCTGTAGCGGAAGGGTGCGTTTAACTTTCCAAATCCTCTTCACCGGAGGTCATCAAGGTTTCCCTGATGACATACACAAAAGCACATACGAGAATTCCAGCAATCACACCTGTCATTCGGATCAACCCCTTATTCTCATATTGGTACTATTGTACCATACCTTATTCGTAAATTCAGCAATTTTGCGGCAAACTATCATATTTTTCTGACAGTTTGTCCGCTTCGGGCCCAGGCATGTCTCGCACACCTTGTACATATAAGTAAATGACGGTCTCACTCGTGCTTAGGAGGATTGTGCCATGCTACTGAAGAAATATGCCGCCATGACGTTAGTCTCGGCGCTGCTGCTATGTTTGCTGCTCCTCATGCTCGCCTTCCCCGCGGAAGTGTTCCGCGCGTCCCTCAAAGGCCTGTCCATTTGGTGGGATGTCTTGTTCCCGGCGCTTTTCCCTTTTTTTGTCATATCCGAAATGATGCTCGGGATCGGTCTCGTCCATTTCTTCGGCACGCTGCTCGATCCGCTGATGCGGCCGGTATTTCGCATCCCGGGCATCGGAGGCTTCGTCGTAGCCATGGGCTTCGCCTCCGGGTACCCGATCGGGGCCAAGCTGACAAGCCAGCTGTGGGAGCAAAAGCTGATCAACCGGGAGGAAGGCGAGCGGCTGGTCTCCTTTACCACCTCGTCCGATCCGATCTTCCTGATCGGCGCGGTTTCCGTCGGCTTCTTCCATGACGCCGGCCTGGCCGGCATCCTGGCTGCCGCGCATTACGGCACGGCTATGCTGCTCGGGGTGCTGATGCGTTATCACGGGCGCAAGGGCGAGCCGTCCTCGCCGCTTGCCGCCGATTCCGCAGCCTTATCCAAGGCGGGATCGAACATTTGGACGCGCGCCTTCGAGACGATGCACGCCTCCCGTATGCGGGACGGGCGTCCCATCGGAGAGATGCTCAAGCAGGCCGTTTCGTCGTCGCTGCAGCTTGTTTTCGTGTTGGGAGGGTTGGTCGTACTCTTCTCCGCAGTAATTGAAGTGATGAGCTCTGCGCATATCATGAACATTTTCTACATAGGGATAAATGCGGTGCTTCAGCAGTTCGACGTTCCTCTGCCGCTCTCCCATGCGGTAGTCAACGGCATTTTCGAGGTTACGCTGGGCGCCAAATCGGCGGGCGGAGCCGGGGACGGCATCCCGCTTATGTACAAAGTGGCTATCGCCGCTTTCGTGCTTTCCTGGGCGGGATTATCCGTACATGCCCAAGTCGTCAGCGTGCTGCACCGCACGAATTTACGGTATTTTCCTTTTTTCGTATCCCGTCTGCTTCATGCTTTAATGGCTTGTTTCGCCGTATTTGTGCTGTGGGAGCCGATGCAGCCTTCCCGCAGCGCGCTGGCCGCCTTCGTTCCCGCTATGGACGTCACATCGCCATTGACTACTCTATGGCGTTTCACGCTGCCCTGGGGGGTGATGACTTTTGCACTTGTCCTCATGCTGTTCATCCTGTTATTCATCCTGCGCTTCGTAGTGAAAGCATGTATGAAGAGGTTGGTATAACAAGATAATAAGAGCGTCCAAGTGACGTACGAAGCAAAGGTTGGTGATGGCATGAATACAAAATTTCCTTATACGGACATGAATCTTCCCCAAGCGATACAACGCTTGCCCGAATTGGCATACAACGTATGGTTCAGCTGGAATCAAGATGCTTTGGAGCTGTTCGCCCAAATTGACAGGGAGCGCTGGGATCAAATTCTCCACAATCCCGTTCGCCTGCTAGTCGAGACGGACCCGGCCGTCTGGGAAAGCCTGAGCCGTGATGACCGTTTTCTTCAGCGATACGAGCACGTGCTCAAACAGTGGGATCATTACCGCAGCGAACCGACCTGGTTTGAAAAAACGTACCCGGAGCAGCTCGCTTACCGAATCGCTTATTTTTCCGCCGAGTTCGGCTTTCATGAATCGCTGCCCATTTACTCCGGCGGCTTGGGCATTCTCGCGGGCGATCATTGCAAATCGGCGAGCGATCTCGGCATCCCTCTTACCGGAATCGGATTGCTCTACAAAAAAGGCTATTTCAATCAAAAAATCAATACGGCAGGGTCGCAGCAAGCCGAAGACGTCGTCTATGACTTTACGAAGCTTCCTTTGCTCCCGGTACTGACCGATCAAGGAGAACGTCTCGCCGTCCAGGTAAACTTGGGAGATCGCATCGTCACGCTGCATATATGGCAAGTGCTCGTCGGACGCAACTCGGTATACCTGCTCGATGCGGACATCGAAGGCAACAGCCCGTGGGATCGTGAGCTTACCGGTCAATTGTACGGCGGCAACCAGGATATTCGGATCGCCCAGGAGGTGCTGCTTGGCGTTGGCGGCGTCAAAGCGCTGCGGGCGCTTAATCTGCCTACCGCCGTGTACCATATCAATGAAGGGCATGCCGCCTTTCAGGCGATTGAACGTATCCGGGAGCAGCTTGAGAACGGTGTCCCTTTCCATGTGGCGGTCGAGATTATCCGTGCCAGCTCGGTATTTACGACCCATACGCCCGTTCCGGCGGGCCACGACGCTTTTCCGATCCCTATGGTCGAATATTACTTCAGCACGCTGTTCTCCCGGTGGAAAGAGCATAAGCAGGCTTGGATGAAGCTGGGGCTTGAGGACAGCAAACCGCTGTTCAACATGACTCATCTGGCGTTGAACACCGCCGCGCTGCGCAACGGCGTCAGCAAGCTTCACGGTCAAGTGTCCCGCGAGATGTTTCGTTCCTTCCACGGCAATATCGACGAGCGCGAAGTGCCTATCGGCCATATTACGAACGGCGTCCATCTTGCTACCTGGCTGGCTCCCGAGCTAAAAGAACTGTACGATCGCTTCCTCCCCGGCAATTGGCAGGCCAATCAGACGAACGCGGATTTATGGCGCTCCATCGAGCTGATCCCGTCGGAATCGTTATGGGAAATCCACAGGCAATTAAAGGAACGGCTGATCCGCTATGCGCGTGCCAATCTGAGGGAGCAGCGCAGGCGCAACGATCTGCCCGCGGACAAAGTCGAGGAAGTACGCGGATTTCTATCCGCGGATGCGCTGACGATCGGCTTCGCGCGGCGGTTTGCCACTTATAAAAGAGCCAATTTGATCTTCAACGACTTGCAGCGGCTCGACCGGCTGGTCAATGATCCGCAGCGTCCCGTGCAGTTTCTGTTCGCAGGCAAGGCGCATCCTGCGGACCACCCGGGCCAGGAGATGATCCGCGAGATTTACCGGGTATCCCAAATGGACCGGTTCCGCGGTAAAATCGTCCTTCTGGAAAACTACGATATGAACTTGGCCCGCTATCTGGTGCAAGGCGTGGACGTATGGCTGAACAATCCGCGCCGGCCTTATGAAGCCAGCGGCACCAGCGGGCAAAAGGCTGCTCTGAACGGCGTCATTAACTTCAGCATCCTTGACGGATGGTGGGAGGAAGGCTACGACGGCAGCAACGGCTGGAGCATCGACGGCAGCCAAGAAGCGGATTGGCAGATGCAGGAGAAGGAGAACACCGAATCGATCTATCGCAAGCTTGAACAGGAGATCGTTCCGCTCTATTACAATCAAGGCAAGCTGCCGCATCAATGGGCCGCCCGGATGAAACGCTCGATTCAGACGCTCGCTCCGGTATATAATACGGATCGGATGGTCATGGACTATACGAACCAGACTTATATTCCGACGTTAAAGCGGATTTTGTCGCTGATTGCGGACGATTACGACGCGGTAACCAAAGTCGCCGACTTCAAGCAGTTCGTTTACGCCAACTGGCATTTTGTCCGTATTCTGGAGGTCAACGACGGCGCGAACGGAAAGCCGTCACCGCCGAAAATAACCGATGCGCGCCAGCCCTCCAAGGAAGTGACCGCGACGATCCGGTTCGGGCCGATCTGGTATCGGGATACGGCCGTCGAGCTCGTGTATTACGAAGAGCGCCCGGACGGCTGGCATCCAGTCGTGGTCGCCATGGAGCCGCTTAAGGAGCTGGGCGACCGGGTCGTCCAATATCGGGCGGTCATCCCTTCCCATCTGCAGCATAGAGCCCATTTTTCCGTCCGCGTTCATCCGGTCAGCGCAAACTTCGCAAGCTCCTTCGAGCTTCCGCTCGTTACCAGCTTATAGTAGAGCCAACGGCATATCCATAGCTCCCTGCTTTCAGGCCTCTTAGGTCTTTAGTAGGGAGCTTTTTCAAGTTCCTGACGCAGCCGGCATTGTGTTATGGGGAAATATTGATTATTATGGAATTATGTTTATTACTATGACTCTATGGTGATCCTATGAATTGGAACCAAGCCTTGGCTTTTGAAATGGTTGTTCCTCGTACGAACTGCAATCTGATTATCGTCGGCGAGACGAAAGAAGGCATGCCGTTCTGCTACGAGGATAGTTTTATGCTGCAAAAAGTAGACGAACAGCAGCTCGTCGCCACGATGGAATTTCATACGATGAATCCGCTCGAGAAGCTGCATCATGTATGCTTTATCGAATTCTCTTTCCGCGAGCGGGGGATTCTATACTACGCCTTCGTCGATCTGCTCCATGTCGAAACCAAACGCAATATTTGCTCGTTGACTTTATCGGCTCCGCAAGAGCTCAATACGTTCCAAAACCGGCGGTTTCAGCGTATTCATCTGCCGGCGCGTACTCCGCTTACCTGCCGCATCATCGGCGTGCGCAAAGCCTCGACCCATCAAGGCATCGCTTTCTCGGGGCAGATTCAGGACATTTCGGCAGGCGGATTGTCGTTCGTCACGAATACGCGTATTTTTTACCCGTTGTTTTTGGAGCTCAGCTTCGTTTTGCCGGATCATCCGCATAAATTTGTCATTAACGGCGAGATCGTCCGGGTCTCCCATTTCAGCAATGATTCTTATCGGATTGCCGTTGAATTCCGGAACATTCCGGAAAGTCTTACTCACCAAATCGACGAATATTGTACCCGTTCGGGCGAATAAGCGGACGGTACCCGTAGGATAACCGTTAGGAGGATATTTCTTTTGAAGTATAGTGTCATTCACCGCGGCGACGATATATCGTTTCAATTAATGCAAACTTTCCATACTCTGATCCGGGAACGCGGTTTGCATCATGACGAAGCGAATCCCGATGTGGTGCTGTCGATCGGCGGCGACGGCACCATGCTGCACGCGTTCCACAAGTATAAGGATCAGCTGGATACGATCGCTTTTGTCGGGATACATACCGGACGGCTCGGTTTTTTTGCCGATTGGAAGCCTGACGAAGTGGAAATGCTGGCCGACATGATGGGCGAGAGCGCGCAGCAAAACGATCTGCGGGTCGTCAAATACCCGCTGGTGGAAATACAGATTACGACGCCTCAAGGAATCGAAACACAGCTGGCCTTCAACGAGTTTACGTTAAAAGGCGTCGATGTCACGCTGATGGCCGAGCTTCATATTAACGACGAACCGTTCGAAACGTTCCGGGGAGACGGTATTTGCATATCGACCCCTCCGGGCAGCACGGCGTATAACAAGAGCTTGGGCGGAGCCATCGTACATCCATCGCTCGACGCCATTCAGATTGCCGAGATCGCTTCGATTAACAATCGCGTGTTCCGTACGCTCGGTTCGCCGATTTTGCTGCCGAAGCATCATCACTGCGATATTTATCCGCGGGCCGGACAGAACATTCTGCTCTCGCTCGACCATATTATTATGCAGCGGGACGACATTCTCTCGATCCGCAGCATGGTGGCGGCAGGCAAGAAGGTCAAATTCGCCCGTTTCCGCCCGTTCCCGTTCTGGAGCCGCGTGCGGGAAGCGTTCATAGGATACGAACCGATTCACGAAAAAAAGCCTTGACCGGTGCCGGTCAAGGCTTTTTGCCGCTTCCCGGGAGCTCTTTGCCCTCGAAAGCGAAGTCTAAGCAATTTGTGATAGGCCCGTTTGGCTGCTTTAAGCCTGCCCCGGTAAAGGCAGCGAGCCAAACCGGCTTAATGCCGGCCCGCCCCTTCTCTCCGTCTATTGCTTCACATGCTGCTGATTGTGCTGCGCCTGGCGCTGCTGTCCTTGCTTGTGATGATTCCGGTGCTGTCTGTGATTCGATCCGTTCGAATTATTTTTACGGTTAGGCTGATTTTGATTTTGCTGTTGGGGCGGTCTCTCCGACGGAGCGTGCTGCTTCTCCGAATGAGGCTGCTTTTCCGAATTAGACTCTTTTGACGAGTCATTGGCCGGCTTATTTCTTTCCTGTCTTTCCGCTCGCTCCGGCCTTTCCGGTTTTTCCAGTCGCTCCGGCTGTTCCACATCAAGCTGATCCTCGCGCTTAGGCTCCTGACGGCTTTCCTCGGCTTCTCCGGCAGGCTCGCTGTCGTGCTGGCCGTTCTGCTGCTTGGAAGAGACCTTCTCGATAATAAAATAAGCGCAGCCAAAATTGCAGTACTCGTTCAAATAATCCTGTAACGTGGCGATAGAGGATTCCTTCGTTGCCTTGGGGTGCGTATCCTTGAAGAAACCTCGCAAACGAAGCTGATTGTAACCCCAATCTCCGACGATGAAATCATACCGTTCCAGCACCTCGCTGTACCGGTCGCGGAAGGCTTCGGGCTTCCAGCCGTTTTTGTGGTCGACTACCACTTCGTACGTTTTATTGGCAATATGGATCACGAATTCGGTCCCCTCCTGACTGTTTGCCCCATTTCTAAAAGATATGCCGACTGCCCGTGCGCAAACTATTCCGTTCGATGCTGCACCCCGATTCTGGCTGCAGTGCAGCCGTTATCGGTCATACGGACGTTAAGCCTGCTTTACCGATTTGACCTGTTCATGAGCATGATATGAGCTCCGCACCATCGGACCGGACTCGACATGGCTGAAGCCGCGCTTCATGCCCTCCGCCTTCAAATCGGCGAATTCGGACGGCGGATAATATTTCGTTACCGGGAGATGGTTCAGCGACGGCTGCAAATATTGTCCGATCGTCATAATGTCGCAGTCTACTTCGCGCAAATCGTCCATCGTCTTTAAAATTTCGTCCCATTCCTCGCCAACGCCCAGCATAATGCTAGACTTGGTTGGAATTTGCGGCGCGATGTGCTTCGACCGCTCCAGCAGTTGTATCGAACGGCGGTATTTGGCCTTAGCCCGCACTTTGTCGGAAAGCCGCTCCACCGTCTCGATATTGTGATTCAAAATGTCCGGCTTTGCCTCGAGCACCGTCCTCAGCGATTGTTCGTTGCCCAGGAAATCGGGGATCAGCACCTCGACGCTGCACAGCGGCAGCCGCTTGCGAAGCGCCTTGATCGTGGCGGCAAAGATCGACGCGCCTCCATCCGCCAGATCGTCCCTTGCGACCGACGTCACGACGACATGCTGCAAGCCCATTTGTTCCGCCGCTTCGGCTACGCGTTCGGGTTCCTGCAGATCAAGCTCTGTCGGAAGCCCGGTCTTTACGGCGCAAAACCTGCACGCCCTGGTACATATATCTCCTAATATCATGAAGGTCGCCGTCCGGTTCGCCCAGCATTCGTGAATATTGGGGCATTTGGCTTCCTCGCATACGGTATGCAGCGTTTTGCCGCGCATCATATTTTTCAGTTCTTTAAAATTATCCCCGGTGGTCAGCTTGATTTTAAGCCAATCCGGTTTACGCTCTATTTGACGAGTAGACATAGTTCTGTCCCTGCTTTCTGAATTCTTTGTCCATACTCTTTACGCTATTATATCAACGAACGCCGGAACAATCCACTTTCCATTTTATTTGTGATAAACTAGGAAAGAACGCAAACAGGCTGCAAAACGCCTCTATTTAATACATAATGTCCGGGGGAATGCTTTTTTTATGATAAATGTAGATGCAATCTTAAAGCTCGTTCGTTCGGGCGATCTTGACGTCGCAGAAGCCCGGAAGCATCTGGACGAGCTGATGGCTGCGGACGCCTCTCCGGCTGGCCGTGTCGACGATCTCGGCTTCGCCCAACTCGATCTGGACCGGGAACGCAGAACCGGCTTCCCGGAAGTCATTTACGGGGAGAGCAAGACGGCGGAGCAGATCGCGGCCATATTCGGCCGGCTCGTCGAACATTCGGATCGCGTGCTGGCCACACGCGTCAGCGGCGATAAAGCCGAATTCGTGCAAAGCCGGATAGAAGGCGTTTCCTACCACAAAGAAGCCCGCGTCATGACCTGGTTCCGCACGGAAGCGGCGCGCAAGCCGGAAGGCTCCGGATATATCGCCGTCGTCTGCGCCGGCACTTCCGATCTGCCGGTCGCCGAGGAAGCGGCCTTGACGGCGGAATGCATGGGATGCCGCGTAGAAAGAATCTACGATGTCGGCGTAGCCGGCATCCACCGCCTGTTCCGCAGGCTCGACGTCATCCGCGATGCGACGGCTATCGTCGTAGCGGCCGGCATGGAAGGCGCCTTGACCAGCGTCGTCGGCGGCCTGGTGGCCAAGCCCGTCATCGCCGTGCCGACCAGCGTCGGATACGGCGCCAGCTTTCAAGGTCTCGCCGCGCTGCTAACGATGCTCAACTCCTGCTCTTCGGGCGTGTCCGTCGTCAATATCGATAACGGCTTCGGTGCGGGCTACAACGCCGCACTCATTTACAAAACTACATTAAAGAGGGATTAACGATGAAAATAGCTTATTTGGATTGTTTCTCCGGCATCAGCGGCGACATGACCTTGGCCGCCTTGGTCGATGCGGGCGCAGACCGCAGCTACGTTGAGGAAGAGCTTCGCAAAATCAAGATCGAGCCCTTTGCTTTGGAGTGGAAGCGCGTCAACAAAAAAGGAATTTCGGCGCTGAAAATGGACGTTATTCTCGATCCCGACAACCCGCCGTCGCATCACCGTCATTATTCGGAGATCGTAAAGATCATTCATCAGGCCGGATTCAATGAGCGCGTGGTCAAAATGAGCCTGGACATTTTCGAAAAAATCGGAATCGCCGAAGGGAAAATTCACGATCTTCCGCTCGATAAAGTGCATTTCCACGAAGTCGGCGCGATCGATTCCATCGTCGACGTAATCGGCGTCGCTTTGGCGCTGGATTCTCTGGACGTAGAGAAAATCTATTCGTCCCCTGTCCCTCTCGGCTCCGGAACGGTTCGCTGCGATCACGGCATTTATCCCGTTCCCGCTCCGGCCACGCTTGAAATGATGCGCGGGCTACCGATTGCGCCGACGTCCTACGCCGTGGAAATGACCACGCCGACGGGCGCCGGGATTATCTCCGGCCTGGTCGACGAATTCGCCAGAAGCTATCCTCCGATGATCGTAGAGACCATCGGCTACGGAGCCGGAACGCGGGATCTGCCGAACCAGCCGAACGTGCTGAGAGTCGTTATCGGCAAAGCCGATCCTTACAAGCATAAATTTCAAATGATTCATGAAGACATTCATCATACCCATGAGCATCACCATCATGAACATGAACATCATCATGATCATAACCATCACCATCATGACCATGATCATTCGCACGATCACCATCACGGCCATGAGCACGGTCATTCACATTCGCATTCGCACGACCATGACCACACTCATGAACAACCTCATGCCCACAGCCATGAAGAGCATAACCATAGCCACAGTCA
Organism: Paenibacillus doosanensis; assembly: GCF_025060755.1. Lineage (GTDB taxonomy): Bacteria > Bacillota > Bacilli > Paenibacillales > NBRC-103111 > Paenibacillus_S > Paenibacillus_S doosanensis. Next base: position 42,401 of record NZ_JANYUY010000046.1, on the reverse strand, counting down.
TTTGCATGAGCACAGCCATGAGCGGCACGATCATGATCACGGCAGTCCGACATCTTCCTGCATCAAGCAGTAGAATCGGACGAACGATGCGTAAAGAGCCGACAATCGCTTCCGCCGATTGTCGGCTTTTTTCCCTTCTGGTTCAATTATTGCTTTCGTTTAAAAATAATCTTCGCACCTCGTCGTATACTTGCTTGAGCGGGACTCCGTAAGTTAGCGCGGCTTGCTCGCATTCCTTGAATTCCGGCGCAAACTGCACCATCGTTCCATTATGGTACCCCGCTTTCACGCTGATCGCTCCCCACGGCGTCTCCACCTTTCGGAATTGCCGGCCCAGCCTGTGGCAGGTTGCACGCATATACCGCAAACCGATGGTCGTCGTCTCCCGGAAAATAATATCTTCTACCTGCGCCAGCTTCGCTTCATCGGCCAGCACGTTCAGCATAACGCCGGGACGTCCTTTTTTCATAATAATCGGAATCCAGTACACATCATTCGCACCGGCCTCGAACAGCCGGTCGCCGACATAGGAGCACAGCTCCGGGTTCATGTCGTCGATATTCGCTTGAAGCAGCAGCATTCCTTCATCCCTATGCTCTTCCCTATGTTGAAAATCCATCCCTTACCCCTTCCGTGTCCGACGGCAAACATTTGTCGACCTTGCAAATTGTCCACATTATATCAAAAATTGGAGCCGTTGAAAATCATTCCTGACATCCGTATCCGGGCGGCTTGCCTTGGATAAAATTATTATCCGCTTCACATCCTATAGCTAACTAAATGTGTGTGGAGGTTATTCGCTTATGGCAGCGAGATGGTTGCACCCTATTGTTGCAATTTCATTATGCGGCAGCATTCTCTTCGGAGCGGTTTGCCCTGCACAGGCTGCTCCCGCCGCTACAGCTCCAAAACCGGGGACAGACGCCAAAAGCATGAAAATCGTTTTTGCCGAACGCAAAGATCTGTTCGAGAAGGTCGGCGCGGTGACGGGCATCCCCTGGTACTACCTCGCAGCGCTCGATCAATACGAACGGACGATCAATCTGGCCCGCAAACGTCCTGCAAATGACGGACTGGTCGGCATCTACTTCTCCGAGCTTCAATGGGGCGGGATGATGAATCCCGATCATGACGATACCAATCCCGGGACGATCGCTTTATTCGACGGAATTGGCAGAGACGGGTCCGGAGACGGACGAGCCGACCGCAAGAACGATCTTGACGTTCTGTATTCGATGGCAATGCTCCTGCTCAAGCACGGCTCCGTCGAGGAAGATTTGCGGATCGGGTTATGGGAATATTACCAAAATACCCGCAGTGTGGAACGCGTCCAGCAATTCGCCAAAATATACGGCAAATTCGATACGCTGGAGCTGCATGAGCATGCTTTTGTGCTGCCGCTTAAGGCCGATTACTCCTACCGCAGCACTTGGGGAGCAAGCCGCGGTTGGGGCGGTTACCGAATTCACGAAGGAACCGACTTGTTTGCCGGTTACGGTGTACCCGTGCGCAGCGCGGCTTATGGAATTATAGAAGAAATGGGCTGGAACCCGTACGGTGGATGGCGGGTAGGCATTCGCGATCTTAATAATGTGTATCACTATTACGCTCACCTATCCGGCTTCAATAAAGAAGTAAAGACCGGAGATATCGTCACCCCAGGGCAAGTCGTCGGCTGGGTCGGCAGCTCGGGCTACGGCAAGCCGGGCACTTCGGGCAAATTTCCGCCTCATTTGCATTACGGCATGTACCGCGATAACGGGTTAACGGATTGGTCTTTCGACCCATATCCGCATCTGCGCAAATGGGAGCGCGAAGAACGCATGCGCAAAAAGAAATGACCGGTCGGTTCCGTGAACTCCGCGCCCAAAGGGCCGGAGTTTATTTCGGTAGACTTTGCCGGGCGAAATACGCGGGCTGTGCCGCGTCTCTCGAAGGCGCAGCGTACGCAAAGCGCTTAAGGCCCACGCCGCAGCGCAGCGGCCTTAAGCCGGGAGCCTAACGGCACCCGGCTCGTTTACTTGGCAGCCGATTCTGCGCCGCTCTTGGCGCTTCCGGCTGCAGCGCCCGCTCCCGTTCCCGCGGCGGCGGAACCGTCCTTGTTCATCATGCTGTTGATGCCCGGAGGCAGCGCCAAGCTCGGCGGAGGCGTATTGCTGCCCGCCGGATTTCCCTTGCCGTCGAAGTAATACGTCGGAACGTCGCCCACGACAAGAGCGTAAGATACGGGAACCTCCGTCTCCACCACTTCCGGCTCGGAATCGAACGGGATGATCACGCTCACTTCGGCGACGATATGGATATACACCTCCACCAGAATCATGTTAATGCCTGCATTTTGATACCTGGTGTTCAAATCGACCTTTACATTGCCTGCTGGGACCAGCCGGACGGGAATATTCGGGCCGAACGAAGCGAGAATGGAGCTGTGCATAGCCTGACCGAGCGGAATATGCTCCGGAATCGACTGCAGGTTAAGCAGCTGTCCCTCTACCGTCTTGATCGTATCCGACGTAATGCGCATATGCTCCGAGTAGTTCAGCATGAAGCCGGTAATTTTGCCGTTCTTATCCGTTCTCCAGTCGATCAGCTGCTCGTAGTTCGTCCCCAGCGACAATCTGTCGGAGATCGCCGTATTGATCGACTGGGTGGCGATCTGCTTCAGGCGTACTTTCGCCAAATTGACGAGCGGCGGCCACAAGTTTTTTTCCAAGTAAATAAACGACTGCACCGCAAACAATACAAAAATGAGAAAGAGGAGCAGCAGATTGCGTCTCATTTTTTTCGCGCCTGTGGGGCTGCTCTTCCACCTTCGTTTCAGCATCGGCATCCGGTTCCCCCCTAACGCAAAGCGTAACAAGCCGGGCCGCGGGCGCCACGCTTGTATTTTTCTTAAGACGGCCTCGGCATGTACGTTACAGCTTATGCGCCCCCGGGCAAAAAAAGAAGAGCAAGCCCGCTTCTCCCCCGGAACAAATCCCCCAAAAGTGGCGTGATGCTCTGAAGCTTATTCCGTCCGCATCCGGCTTCAGCTGGATCGGCGTCTAACCCTTCCTCTGGGATCGTTCTAGGGCTAGACTTTCCTTTCGGGGGAGCCCCAAAACTTATAAATTCCGTCAAAAAAGGGACGCGCCGCAAACGGCGCCCCCCTATGACCGATCCTATAGTTATGATGGCTTTAAGACATTAGCTGCGAAACGAGCCACTGATAAGACTGCGCTCCCGAGATTTCATGCTTGCCTTCGAATATTTCGTAACCGAACGCTTCGCCGTTATTGGCGCTGTCATAGATGCGCTGCAGTCTGGCGACTGCTTCGCGGGAACCGCGGATCGGAAATACCGTGTCTCCGCTCCCCGATTCAATGAAGAGCGGCCGCGGCGCGATCAGGCCGATCCAGTCCGGCATTTCGCCGTACTGCAGCAGTCCCGGAACATAGTTGTCGAGACAATGGTTACGGTCCATAATGCTCGTCTTAAACAGGTTCGTATAACCGCTGACGACCGTCGCCCCGAAGCGCACGTCAAGCGCCGAAGCAAGCGCCGTCACCATACCGCCGCCGGACATTCCCATGACGCCGATCCGCTGCGGATCGATCTCCGGACGGGTGAAGGCGTAATCGACGGTGCGGAGCAGCTCGTACACTCTGACGCCCGCCAGCGATTGCCCCATCAGCATCAGAGAAGAGGCGAGGCGGAAGCAGGAATTGCCGCCCGGCTCGGCCTTCGCATCCTCGGCCATCCTGCGTTCTCCGAAGCCGAGCAGCTCCGGCGCAATGACGACGAAGCCGCGCCTTGCCAGCTCTACGGCGAAATGCTTGTACAGATTCGGATTGCCGGTATTGTCCTCGCCCGTCGGCGTTAAACCTACAACCTCCTTGCTGCCGTAGCCATGCCCGTGAACGGCCAGCACCGCAGGGCGGCGCTCGGAGCCGGACGCGGCGGCGGCCTGCGGCACCAGCACATAAGCCAGCATCGTCAAGTCGTCATATGTGCGGAACTCAACCTTCTCCCGTATGTAATCGCCGCAATCCACGCTTTCCATGACGACCGCGCTCAGCTCGTCCGCCTGCTCCGGAATCGAGCCGAGCAGCTCTTTCAGCTTGCCTCTCAGCTCCGCTCTGGCCGCTTCCTGCTCCTCAAGAGGCAGCGCGGCGATATCGGCGTGCTTGCTTACGCTTCGCTCATACAAGCGGTTGATCAGCGCGTTTGGGCGCCAAGCTTCGGGCATTCCATGATCGGGAGCCATCGCGCTACACCTCCGCCAGATGCTTCAGCACATAATCGCGGGATAAATCCATATGCTCGATTTGGACGCCTTCCAAAGTAATATGAACCTGCGGTTTATGCTGCTGGACCAGCTCCATAAACATCCGATAGTTCAGCATGCCTCTGCCGGAGGAGACGGTCTCCAGCTTCCCGTTCTCATTCACCCGCATGTCCTTGGCATGGACGCTGACAACGCGGCTGCCGAGAAGGCGGAACGCTTCCTGCATCACTTCATGCTGGTTCTCGTAATTGCTTTGCGTCATCAAGTTAACCGGATCGATAACGACGCCGATATTGGAGGACGGGATCTCATCGATCAACTCCGCAAGCTGCGGCGCAGAGCCGATCAAATGACGGTTGGCCGCTTCGAGGCCGATGAACACGCCCCATTTCTCCGCCTCTTCGGCAAGCTCCTCAACGGCGGATTTCAACCGCGCCTGATAACGGTCGAATTGATCCGTATCCGGCACGCCGGTTTCCGTAGCGACGATGGCCGTACCGAAATGCCGGGCCATTCTTAAATGCTCCTTGAACCGGTCCACATTGCGGCGGAAAGCGGCGTCGTCAAGCTCGATCAAACTGACGTAACAGCCTAGCACGGGAATTTTTACGCCGTTTCTGTCGAATGCCTCGGCGATGTTGTTCGCAAGCCCCGGGCTTAATTTGCCCAAGCTGCAATCGACGTCCGAAATCGCTTTGGACAAAGCAAGCTGAACATATTTGAATTGGTAAGAGGCTACCTTGGCCGCCAGCTCTTTATACGGCAGCGTGCCTACGTTATGCGCTAAAATTCCTACTGACATGTTGTTTCCCATCTCCCTTGTAAAAGTGTGGTGAAATCGACGGCTGCACATGCGTGAGACATCTTTCGGCCGCTGCGGTCCCCGGATTTCCTTAACCCGGGAACATGTCGAACGCTTCCGCTTCCATGATACCAGTTTCCTCTGCCACGTTAAAGCGATTCTGCAAGCGGCGAAGAAGGCAGATTTTTCTGATACAGCAAAATATTATCGGTTTGATGCCCGAGTCCGTCGTAAGCCGCGGCAAAAAACGGCCTTCCGCCGCAGTACGCCGGCATGCGCCCGCGCACGCCCAGCATCGCGGCCGCCAGATGCAGCAGCGCCAGCGGCTCCAACGCATCGAGCTTCGCATATTCGTGATCGGGGCTTGGCATGAACAGCCCGCGATGGAAGCGGTACAGCACGATGCGGTCGCCGACTCTTTGGGCCAGCTGCAGAAACTTGCGCTGCCCCGTCGTCTCGAACAGCTCCAGCAGCGCGAAGATAGCGACAGGATCGGCGGTTTGAAGCTCCGACGGCAAGTCCGTTGCCCCTCCTTCCGGCGTGCCGATATCGCCGAAGCCCAGGCCGCCGCCGATGCTTCTGGCCAAGGTCCACAGCTTGGCATTCCCGGACAGCCGATATGCCTTCACATACGACCACAGCAGCAGCACATCCGCCTGAGCCGCCTTGAGCTGTTCGCCGGCGCGTCCGTAGTAACCGCTCTTCTCCATCACGAGCCCGGTCAATCTCGTCCCGTTCGTCAGCATAGGATGAAACGAATGATCGAACGGGTCGTAAGCATACTCGCCGTAGGCGAGCAAATCCTCGACGGCCCAGTCCAGAAATTCACGCCCGGAAGTACCCAGCGTCTCGGCCAGCGACATGCGGCACAGCGCGGCCTCTCCGATGATCGTATGCGCCTGCCTTGCCGTGGTCAGAGTCGCTTCGATCGGGGCATGCTCCTTAAGCTGCTCGCCGAACTGATCGACGGCCCTATCTCCCCGCTGTCCCGGCAGCACGGAGATGCTGAATTGGTAACCGCCGAGCCCCGTCTCGGGGTTGCGGGTTTCAACATAGCGATGGGCGAGCCGCTTAGCCCATTGCAGCGGCTTCTCTTCGCCGAAGAAGCGATGATACATCGCCGCGGCGTAGAACAGATCGCTCCCCGCATTAATGAACGTAAGTCCGCGCCCGGTGAAAAAAACCGGGCTGTCCTCCGCATAATCCTGCTCCCATACGTCCTGTTCCCGCAGATCACGGACCGGCTGCCCGTGGCGGCTGAATTCGAGATTGCTCCAATCGGTAATATGACCGGCCCACAGCGCCTCAATATAGCGCGCGGTCTCCTCCGGGTTTACCCGGTTCATCAGCTCATAATACGGATAATGGCATTTCAGCTCATGCTGCGGCCCTTTATCGGCGGCATGCACCGGTTGCTTGCTCTCCAAGTCGAAGGCCATGTGCCCGCCCCAGTACAACAGCTTGCCGTAGCGCAGCTCATCCAAGGCGTAGCGGACCGCCGCTTCCGCCGCCTCCCGATAACGGGCTTCTCCCGTCAGCTCGCTGAGTCCGTCAAGCGTCCGCAGCCAATTTTGCTGATTGGCCAAATTGGATAGAGTCCAGCTCTGTCCCTGAGATAGCCAGCGAACCGGCTCATAAGTCCGCGAATGAATGCCGTCGGCAAACAGCGGAGTAGCTTCCTTCCCGTAACGATCCCGCGCCTTATCCAGCGCCAATTCGGCGAATTGCCGCACCGCTTCGATATACCGCCGGACGATTGAAGCTTCCTTATCCTTCACACGCTCCGTCATATGCACTGTCCTCCCCGAATGTCGAACTTGCGCCAGCCCCGCAGAACAAATCGCCCGGAATACTGGCGCATCGATCTCTATACTTATTCGATCGGATGTTATTTCTTGCCTGCCTTCGCATAAGCCTGCTCATATTCCTTAATCATCATATCTCCGCCGGCCTTCCGCCATTTATCCACTTCGGAGAGCCAGCCGGCTTCATCGATTTTGCCCAAGATAAACCTGGTTTGCGCATCCATAATCATCGTCTCCAGCTCTTTGCCCTTATCCGTATACGTCGGAGAATCGAGATTAAGCGCCGGATTCGGAACCGAGAACTCGAGATTATCCCGAGCGACCTCATTGCCTTTTTCCCCCAACGGAGTGTCCTTAAGCGGAAGCACGTTATAGCCCTCTATATTGAACAAGCTGTCCCGGTACGGCTTGACCTCGCGCTGGAAGGCGCTGAAATCTTTCATTTCCGTCTTGCCGTCGGCCGTTTTGACAAAATGCTTGCCTTCGAGCCCTCGCAGCTGCAGCGTCGACATCGGCGGGTCCATCATTTTATCCGCAAAAGCGAGAATTTTCTTGAGATCTTCTTCCGTTTTGACCGTCGATTTCGGAAAAACGTACAGGCCATTGTTGCCGATTTCTCCCGATACTCTCGTTCCTTTAGACCCTGCCAAAGGGATGACGTCGAATATGCCGTTCGGATTCGTTTTCTGCAGGCGATCCTGCATGCTTTTGGCATTCTGGGCGACGGCTATGCGGATCGCCCCTTTGCCGAGGTCGTAAGCCTTCTCCGCCTCGGATTCGTCCAGCACGGCAAAATCCGGATTGATCAGCTTTTCGCTGTACGCCTTACGGAGCATCCGCAGCATATCCATAAACGGTTCCGTCATAAATTCCGGAATAAACCGGCCGTTTTCCACTCCCCATTTGTTCGGGGCTCCAAGGCTGGTGGCAAGCCGCGTCGTAACGGAAGCGGAGCCGTCGTTGTATTTTTTGGACAGCACCATGCCGTACGTATCGTTTTTCCCGTTTTTGTCAGGATCGTTGAGAGCCGTCGCCTTCAATGCCTGATACCATTCGTCCGCCGTAGCCGGAGGCTTTAGCCCGAGCGCATCGAGCCAATCTTTGCGGTAGATTAAGGCCGCTCTTGCGATATCGCGGTAGATCGGGATTCCGTAAACTTTGCCGTCGACCGAAATATTGTCGTAAAACTGCCCGTTTTGCGCGGACAAGTTTTTGTACTCCTTCAGATAAGGTCCGATTTCCCAGAACATGCCCGACTTCATCGCGCTGATCGCCGTCGGAATGTACTTGACTCTCAGCATCATAGGCATTTCATTCGAAGCGATCATAATATTGATCTTATCGTCGTAGGCTGCGGTCGGTATCCACTGAATATCCAGCCTCGTATTCGTATAGCTCTCGATCGCTTCGAGCACGTCGCTTTCCTTCTCCGGAATGTCGCCGACCTGCGCCGTCGCAATCGTCAATATAAACGGCGATTGGCCTTCCCCTTTCTTCGCCGTATTCGCCGCTCCACCCGGCCCGCTGCAGCCCGCGGCGATCCCGCTCGCGAGCATTAGTGTCAGCACCGCAGCAACTTCTTTTGTTCTCATTGTTCCGTCCACCTCCTGTAGAAGCTCAAGAAGCGTTCCGCCGGAGCCTTACGGCCCGGAGGCTTGCGGCGGGCAGGCAAGCTCATTATGCCTTTGCCCGCGCGTTACACGCTATCGGCAATTTTTAACCTGACGTTCGCTTGAGGATCATTCTGCGCCAAAAGACCCGAACAGCGAACGGTTCGAGCCCTATCAGCGTTTATTTCTTATTGTACTGGTCCCGGTACTGCCCCGGGGTCATGCCGACGATTTTACGGAACGTGCGGATAAACGCCGTCGTATTCGTATAGTTGAGCTTCTCGGCAATTTCGGAAATTTTCAGATTGGTCGTCTCCAGCCAAGTTTTCGCCATATTCATCCTGTATTCGGCGAGGTATTCGCTGAAATTGATACCCATCTCCTTCTTGAACACCCGGCTCAAATAAACCGGATGGAAGCTCAGTATGGTCGCGCATGCCTCCAGCGAGATTTCTTGATCGAACCGCTCGTGGACGAGCTTCACCATCTGATTGGCGATATTGACGTATTGCGACTCGGCCTGCGTGTTCAGGAAGCCGATGATCGGCTCGAACAGCTCGACCTTGAACCATTTTACAATTTCCTCCAGCGTGCTCAGTTTGATGAAATGGTCGATCGTCGCCTTGTCTCCGAGCACTTTCTTCACCGCTCCCCCTTGCTCCTGCACAAGTTGAAACGCTTTGGAGATAAGCTGCATCATGAGAACGGGATATTCGTTGAAATGAATGCCTTTCTCCACGATAACCCCGATATATTTGTCGAACACGCCGTCCACGCGTTCTGTATCTCCCAACTTGACTGCGTTGATAAGCTGATCCTCCAGCAGCTTCAGTTGGGTGTACACCGTCATTTCCATATCTTTCTTGCCGGCGTCGATATCGTCGTAGTGGATGATGATTTCATTGCCGAGGCTTATTCTGCACTTCAACGCTTCCAGACACTCGCCGTAGGCCCGGCTGGCTTCCGTTGCCCGGTCAAAGGGACGGCTGATCCCAATGCTGATCGGCAAGTGCAAATACTCGCGGATTTTCTCTCTGATCATCTCCGCCGTCCGGAAAAAGTATTCCTTGCAAGCCGCATCGTCCTCCAGATTGCAGATGAGCAGCGTAACCTGGGATTGCTCCAGCAAAATCGGGCTGAACCGTTCCTGCTGCGCAATGAGCTCGCCGACCATATTGTTGATGGCAAACAGCAGCAGCTCCTTGTCATGATCGCGGTATTTGCCCTCCTGCAGCGTATCGATCTGCACCGTAATGACGCCGAGCCGATTCCATTCCGTCGGAAAACCGAACATTTGCGAACGGTAAGCCAGATCGCCGTCCGATAACTGTCCCGTGAACAGCTTGAGTACGAAAAATTCCTTCAGCTGCGTAAACTGCCCCTTCACTTGCTGCTGAAGCTGCTGCTCCGTGCTGAACAAGGTGCGGAAACGCTGCTCGATCGAATCGAATTCATCCTTATGCTCCTGGCCCTCTACCTGGATATCCTTCGTAAATTCGAACAATCTCTTGATCGGGGAATACATCCGACGGCTGCCGTAAAAAGCGACCAGAGCGACGAGAATGAAAATGACGGTGCAGGCGATGAACGTCACCCAAGCGATTTTCTTCGACTGCTTCGTGATGTCCTCGATCGAAACGACGGACACATAGATCCATCCGTTATACGACGAAGAACGGTAGGTTACGCCGAGCTCCTCGTCGTGAACGTAAGCGTTAAAAAATCCGGAGTCTTCGCCGGTTTCGCGCACTTTCTCCGCGACCAGGGCGTGAATTTCCGCGTTCGAGTCGGTCTCGCTATCGTCAAGCAAAAAGTTCTGCCCTTCGCTGTCGAGCACGCTTACATCGCCCAGTTTCTTATTGTTGGAAAGCAGCGCTTTCACTTGGCTGTTCAATATTTCAACGATTAGCAGCCCCTTAGGCTGGCTCGTCATTGGAATGACGGGAATCTTGTACACCATGCGGAGCGCCGGAGGGCTCGAAGAGCTTGTCTCCCCGCCGCTGCCGTCGTCGGTCTCGGCCGCTTCGTCCGGTATCTTGGCGATATCCGGCTTTTTCGCGACTTCGTCCGTTTTAGGGCTTTTCGTAATCCAGAACAGACTGTTAGGGTATTTCGCATACGAAGCAAATTGCTCATGACCCGGATATGTGCTGAATTTACGGAATATGGAGAAGCTGACCATCCAATCTTTATTTAAATTGACGAAATACGCTTCTCTGACGCTCGTGAACGTTTGCAGATTATACAAGCCTTTGGATAAGTCCCTCAGCTTGGAAAAATCGTCATACCCGAGCTCTTCATTCAAAGAGGAGGTTACGGTGGGCGAGTTGACGAACTGCAGCGAGGTCAGCTCAAGCGTCTTTAGCGCTTGCTCCACGCGCATTTGCGTTTGCAGCAGCACCTGCATGTTGCCTTCTTTCACTTTATCTTCAATATCGCCCGAGGCGATAATATACGAGATGATACCGATCAAGCTAACAGGAACCGCCGCGAGAATGAAGCTGAAGCTGAGCAAACGAAATAAATATTTGGGCATTCGGCGTTTTCCTCCTGTCTAATTTGATGGCGGACCTGCACGGGAATTGTCCGGGCACGATGATTGAAAACGCTTAAATCCCGAGGACGATTAGGCCAAAAGTAGGATGAAAGCCTGCCGTTTTTCCCAGCCCGGGTAACACCGGTTCATTATACAGTATTCAAATATTGTACTGCAATGGGATATTGGTGTAAATACGATACCTGGAGCAGCAGGCAAGCGACGGACGCTTCGTCCGCCCCGGCAATCTACTTGTATCTTGGAGCAGAATGCAATTACAATCCATAGTCCGAATTTAACTTCGTAGCCGCAGTCGCTGTTCTGACAGGCATTTTCCGTTTCAATGATTGTGCCGGCCATGGCAATGATCCGGGGCAAAGAACAAATCCCCCAAAAGCCATCCATGCCGCTACGCGGCACCACAGACAATGGAAATGGGGTACCAAGAGTAATTTCCAGGGTAGTGACGTGATGCTCTGAAGCTTATTCCGTCCGCATCCAGCCTAAGCTGGATCGGCGTCTAACCATTCCTTTGGGGTCGTTCTATGGGCAGACATTACTTTCGGGGGAGACCCCGGATTTCCACAGGAATTTGCTGCGCATCATTTACTAAACAATAAAAAAACGCCCCCGGAACATCGGTTCCGAAAACGTCTTTCGTATTCATTCGGATGCAATTGAAAATGCCTTACAAGAACGGTCGCGGCCCGCTTCCTTCAGTTCTCCAGACCGACCGCCTCTTCCAGAAGCCGTTTCCGGCCATATTTCATCCGGTATTCCCCCGGGGTCATACCTTGGCTTCTGCGGAAAGAGCGGATAAAGTTTTGCGAATTTTTGTACTGGAGCTTGCAGGCGATCTCCTTGACCGGCAGATGCGTCTCGATCAGCCATTGGCAAGCCATATCATGGCGATGCTTGGACAAATATTCGCTAAATGTAATATGCATTTCTTTATTGAACAAACCGCTTAAATAATTGGGATTGTAATGAAGACGACCGGCAACCGATTCCAGCGATAAATCGGTATCGTATTCTTCCCTGATCATCGTGACGATTTGATCAAGCAGGTTCCTTTTATATGATTTCATGTTTTCCTCGATTGTAGTTAGACATGGTTCCATCCAGACTTGCCGGAACCAGCGTTCCGCCTCGTCCGCGGTTCGCAGCGCCAGCACCTGCCGAATGTAAGATGCAGGATAGCTTGACCATAGCTTGGCGCTCATTCCCCATTGGCGCATATGGTCCAGAAGCGTCAAGAGCAGCCTGACAAGCCATAATTCCAGCATCCGGGGATTGCCCGCCGAGCCGAACAACTCGCCGACCAGCTCCCGCAGAAGCAAATTTGCATGCAGCCGCTCCCCCTGCTTCACCGCTTCAATCCATTCCCGCTCCAGCCGTTCGGGATAGAGCGCCGCCGAATTCGGAACTGCGGCATCCAGGTCCTCACAGAGAAATACCGACGTCTCCTTCGTCCAAATACGGAATTTGAGCGCTTCGACGCTCTCCTGATAAGCTGCAGAGCTCTTGGACAGCTCCTTGAACGTTCGGCTGACTCCAATGCTGACCTGAAGGGAGAGATAGCGGAACAAAGCGCTCTGAACTTCCCGTATCCAGGAGCTCAGCGTGTTCTTGAACGCTTCCTGCGATGGTCCGATAGCGAAGACCAGCAGCGCCAGCTGCTGATCGTTCGAGACGGCCGGCAGCCGCGAGCCGGACGGAATCAGCTCATCCAGCATATTGCGGATGGCGAACATCATCAACCCGCGGTCCTGCTCCGCGAAGCGCGTTTGCAGAGCCAGCTCCGGCTCAATGACCATGACGGCAAACCATTCGGCCTCAGCCGGAATGCCGATAGACCCGAATGCGCGCTGTCCGGACGGCAGCCCTCTTAAGAGCAGCTCTTGCGCATAATAGTGGCGGAGCTCCGCCCTTTGTCCGTTAAGCTCGGCTTCAAGCCGCCGCTTAAGGGCATTCCACTCGCAGGACGGGTCGGCCGATGGATGGGGGATGCTGGACGGCGGATGCTTGCTTGCGTCGGCGGAAGTTCGTCTTTGCCGCGGGTGCAGCCGGCCGATGATAAAAGAAACCATACAGCATAACAGCAGCAACCCTAGTGTCTTCCATGATGCATTTGCTTCCGACCATATCTCCACGACTGCGAGTCCACACACGAAGATAAGACTGAGAGTCAGGCAAATGATGAAGAGCTTATTTTGCGGCAAAAGATCGTCCTCCCCGGAAATCCGTTTACCTTGTATTCGTCTATAGAAATTGTACCGCTCTTTGGCATAGCAGACTATCATCTGTATTTAACCATTCGCCCTTTGCAGGGGGTAAACCTAATTTCGGCATATCCGGTGTAACGCTGAAATTCGAGGCTCAGCCCGCATAACGGCGGCCTTGCTGCAAGAAAGTGCAAGCCCGTCAAAAATGTTGCAATCACAGCAGCGGCCCTATCAAAAAATTGCAATTGAACCGAAAGGGGCATTTTAATAAGATGGGATGTATATGACAAAACGGCAGTCTGGAGAGATGAATATGAGCAAAAGATTGTACCATGGGGCGGCGTTTTATCCCGAGCTGTGGAGCGAGGAGATTATTGAGCAGGATATTCAATACATGAGGGAAGCGGGCATTAACGTTGCGCGCATCGGTGAATTTGCCTGGTCGCGGATGGAGCCGGAAGAAGGACGCATCGACATGTCGTTTTTCGCGGACGTCATTCAACGTCTGTACGACAACGGGATTGAAACGGTCATGTGCACGCCGACGCCGACACCGCCGATTTGGCTGACGCACGGCCATCCGGAGCGGATGTACGTGGATGAGAACGGGACGGCGATGGGTCACGGATCGCGGCAGCACGCCTGCACCAATAACGGTTATTTCCGCGCGAGAGCGGCTATCATCACCGAGCATATCGCCCGCGCCGTCGGCGCTTTGCCGGGCGTCATCGGCTGGCAGATCGACAACGAATTTAAAGCGCATGTAGCCGAGTGCATGTGCGCGACCTGCAAGAGCTTGTGGCAGGAATGGCTGGAGCGGCGCTACGGTACGATCGAGCAGTTAAACGAAGCTTGGGGCACGGATATTTGGAGCGAGTATTACCACAGCTTCGAGCAAGTCCCACAGCCGGGACCGGCGCCGTTTCTGCACAACTCTTCGCTCAAGACGATGTATCAATTGTTCTCGATGGAAAAAATCGCCGAATTTGCGGACGAGCAGGCCGCGATCATCCGCAAATATTCAAAGGCGCCGATCACGCATAACAGCAGCGTCGCCTTTCATGTGGACAATGAACGCTTGTTCCAGCATCTGGACTTCGCTTCGTTCGACACGTATGCGAACTTTGACAACACGCCCGGCTATTTGATTAATTGCGACTTATTCCGCAACTTCAAGCGGGGCAAAGATTTCTGGATCATGGAAACAAGCACCTCGTTCAGCGCTTCGCTGGAGAGCTACGCCATGCCGCATCCGAACGGCTACTTGCGCTCCGAAGCGGTCGCCGCCTACGCCCTCGGCGCGGAGGCGTTCTGCTATTGGCTGTGGCGCCAGCAGCGGGCCGGCTGCGAGCAGCCGCACGGCTCGGTCATCAGCGCTTGGGGCAAGCCGACGATCGGCTACCAAAGCGTCCTTGAGGTAGAGGAAGCGCGCAAGCGCATCGAACCGATCATCGTGTCGTCCCGTCCGGCTCAAGCCGAAGTGGCCGTAACCTATTCCGACCGGGCCAAAGCGTTTCTCAAAACCGAGCCTCACCGCAAGCTGAACCACCGCGCTTTGGTCACTTCGTTCTACGAACGGATCTTATCGATGGGCATTCACCGCGATCTGATCCCGGAAGGAGCCGATCTGTCGGGGTACAAGCTGCTGATGACGCCGTTCATTCATTATTTGTCGCCGGACTATGTGCAGCGCGCCCGCGCCTTCGCAGAGCAGGGCGGCGTCTGGATCGTCGGACCGCTGAGCGGCGGCAGAACGGAGCATCACACCGTCCATACCGACGCCGCGCTCGGCAAGGAGCTGGAGACGCTGGCCGGCGTAGAAACGCTGTACACGTATCCGATGGAAGGCACCGGAACGATCGGCCGCGCGTTCGGCCTGTCCGCTCCGCTCAGCCTATGGAGCGCTGTATTCGAGCCTAAGGAAGCTGCGGCGGTCGGGATTCTCGAGCAGGGACTCGCTCCCGGCAAGGCGTTCATTACCGAGCGGCCGCTCGGACGCGGCAAAATCGTCATGCTCGGCTCGCTTCCGGCGGGAGACGAAGGAGACGCGCTGCTGAAGGCGCTGATCGACCGCTACGCAGCCGACGCCGGAGTGACGCTGCGGACGGACGTCACCCGAGGCACGATCGTAGCGCCGCGATATACGGATCGTCACGACCTGTGGGTCATCGTGAATATGGACGGCCAAGGAGGCACCGTTACTCTGCCCCGGCAAGGCTTCGACCCGCTGACACAGGCGGATGTGCCTGCCGGGACGCTGACTGTCAGCGCCTTCGAATACCGCATCGTGCAATTTCCGCGGCCGGTGCAGAATTAAACTTCTCGTACAGCAAGCCAAAGGACCTTAAGCCCCCGTTTGTCTCCGACAAAACGGGCTTAAGGTCCTTTTTTCGCTCACAACCCCAGTGTTTTGAATCAATTTATTTTACAAGCCGCGCATGAATGAACCGTCCCTAAAAAGGATACAAATACGATTTTCGATTTAAACGATTGAACGATTCTGCCGTGTGCGAAGCTCTCCGTCACCCAAGGCGAAAAAAGCGCAGCGATGAAAAGCAAAATACAAACGAGGAATGCGATCTCGGTTCTATGCTTCATCTCACTTACCTGCCCGGAACAAAAGCTACCGCCCGGACCGGCGATCCCGAGCCTCCTTTGATTTTCAGCGGCAGGCCGATGAAGAACGACTCTCCGAGCGTCCGGTCGAGCCCCTTCAGGTTCTCGAAGATGTTAATGCCGCTGCCAAGCAGCGAATAATGCGCCGGATTGCCCGAGCTGCCGGAGCCGTCAATCGCCAGCGTATCGCAGCCGACCGCCTTAATTTTCCGGGAAACCAAATACTCCGCAGCTTCCCCGCTGATTCCGGGCCAACTGGCCGTGTAGGAGCGGTCGACGTTGCGCGGCGCATAATGGCGGTCCCAGCCGAACCGAAACAGCACGATATCCCCTGGCTCGATAGGTCCGTTCGCTTGCTCCCATTCGCACAATTCATCGACAGATACCAGGTCCTGATCCGTATAATGGGCAAAATCGAGCGTCACGGCCCGTCCCATGCAATTCGAAAGCGGCGTCTCCGCCATATACCGGTGCTCCGGATGCCCCTCTTGCAAAAAATGGCCCGTAGCGTCCACATGCGTTCCGCAATGCTCGTTGATCAACAGCTGTCCGACCAATGCCGGACTTCCCGTGTCGAAGGAATCCCACTTGGTGTGGAAATAACGGGAATGCGTCGGATATACCGGCATTTCCTCCTCCAGCGTGTGCGATAAATCGATCAGCCTCATCCCCGCCAACAGCTCCAGGCAGCTGCGAATTTGCTCCATCTTATTTTGGCCTCCATCCCGTTTGGTTTCCAGACAATACCATTATGCCGAAAAACGGGATGGACGGCAATGACGCTTTTCGCCATGCCCGCATCCCAGAGGCGATGCTGCAAAATGGGACGATCGGGCTACGGGCGGTCCCCTCCTAATCTGGTATACTCTTCCTTATACCGCCGCCATAGAAAATGCCTCTGCTTTTAGAAGCCTGGTGAAAAAAGAGCGGAGGGGCCATTTGAATCTGGAAAAGCGTAAGCGTTCGCCTTTGAAAACGGGTTCTCTCCACAGAAAAACGAAAAAACAATCCAAAGAATCCGATTTCAACAGCGATTGGAGGATCAAATGGACGCCGCAGCGGACTTTTTCACCACCCTTTTAGAGCAATAGATGAAAAGGAGTGTGTCCGATGAGCGAACAAAATGAGTACCGGTTTCAAGTCAACTTAAGCGGCATGATTAATATTTTATCCAACCATCTGTACAGCAGTCCGAAGGTATATTTGCGCGAGCTGCTGCAGAACGCTACGGACGCCATTACAGCAAGAAACAAACTGGAGCCCGCGAGCCGGGGGCAAGTAACGGTAGACATCGCCGGCAGCGGCTCCAATCTGACGATGACGGTCGACGATAACGGCATCGGTTTGACCGAGGAGGATATTCACCGTTTCCTGGCCATGATCGGCCATTCTTCCAAGGTCGGAGAAGACTTCCTGGCGAGCGAGACGTCTTTTATCGGGCGCTTCGGCATCGGCCTGCTGTCCTGCTTTATGGTCAGCGAAGAAATTGTCGTGCTGACGCAATCGGCTCAAGGCGGCCCTTCGATGGAATGGCGCGGCAAGCCTGACGGCACGTACACGATCCGCAAGCTGGAAACCCGCCTGTCTACGGGGACACGCATCTATTTGCGCTGCAAACCCGGCTGTGAATCGTATTTCGAGCCGGAAACGGTCAAAGAGCTGCTCTTTTACTACGGAGCGCTGCTGCCTTACCCGGTGATTCTCCGGGCAAGCGGGCTCCAGGAGACGGTGAATGCCTCCCGTCCGATCTGGATCGAGGAACCGGAGCTGGCCCGCGGAAGCCGCCAGGAGGTTCTCGCCTTCGGTCAGCGGCTGCTCGGCGAGCGGTTCCATGACTTCATTCCGCTGCGTACGGCAAACGGGCGGACCGGCGGGATCGCCTACATCCTGCCGCGCAGCGTCAATCTGAACGCCAGACGGACGCATCGAGTCTATTTGAAGCAAATGCTCGTTTCGGATCAAGCGGAGAATATTTTGCCGGAATGGGCTTTCTTCGTCAAATGCCTCGTATGGACCGACGAGCTGCAGCCGACCGCCTCGCGGGAGCATTTCTACGAGGACGAGCGGCTTCAGGAAGTCAGAAGCGAGCTGGGGCAGGCGATTCGGGAAGAGCTGCTGCGGATGGGGGAATACGAGCCGGATCGGCTGCAGCATATGATCGGACTGCATGTGCTGTCTATGAAGGCGCTGGCTGCCGAGGATACGGAGCTTCTCTCCGTCATTTACCGCTGGCTTCCCTTTGAGAGCACTTACGGCGAACGCGCGCTGGGAGAGCTGCTGGACGAGGGAAAGAAGCTTTACTATACCCTCTCCGTCGACGAATACCGGCAGATCGCCCATGTTGCGGCGGCTCAGTCGCAGCTCGTCTTAAACGGAGGCTACATCTATAATGCCGAGTTGCTGGAGCATCTGGCCTATTTGAAGCCGGAGCTGCAGCTGGAACGTCTCGTTCCGGAGGATGTGTCTCTCGCGTTTACGGACCTGACCTTGGAAGAAAAGAACCGGTATTATGAAGCGATCCGCATGGCCGATGCAGCCCTGCAAAGCTTCAAATGCCAAATTCAGCTGAAGCGGTTCAAGCCGGCCGAGCTGCCCGCGCTCTATACGTTATCCAAGGAATCGTCCGCTCTGCGGTCGATCGAGAAAGCCAAGGAATCGAGTCCCGATCTGCTCGCTTCCGTGCTCGGCAATTTGGGAGTGAGTCTGAACGAAGCGGCGTATTCCACGCTCTATTTCAACCTCGACAACCCGATGATCGAGCGCGTATTTTCGGCCGCGCATCCGCAGATGCTCCCGGCCGCGGCGGAAGTGCTGTACACGAACGCTCTCATGATGGGACACTATCCAATGACCCGGCAGGAGCTGTCGGCGATGAACCGCGGCATTATCCGTTTTATCGATTGGGGACTTGAGGCTACGGCCGAGAATGGGGGGACTTCCGTATGAACCAGGATTTACAAGCGCTGCTTCAGGAAGCCGGGACGCTTCCCGACGGCGCGGCGAAGCTGGAAGTGCTGGAGGCGGCCGTGCGGATCGCCGACGCCGAAGGAGAGCTCGAACTGGCTTACGATACAAGGAGCGATATTGTAAGAACCGCGATATTTAACGGCTTCCCGCTCAAGGCCGTCGTCGCCTTCTCCTGGCAGCTCGGACAATACGACCGCCATCCCGAATTATTCGACAGCTACGATCTGCTATGGTCGTACAAATGGATTGTCGGGGAGATTGCGCACTTCCCGGACATTCCGCTCCAGCAGATCGCAGCGCTGGTCGAAGACTTGGGCAAGCGGTACGAGGCGCATGGATACAGCTCGCGTACTTACCTGTATTACCGCTTCCGGCTGGCCATGGATTTGGGCAATATGCAGGAAGCCGAGACGTTCATGGAACGCTTTCGGCAAGCTCGGCGGGACTATATGAGCGACTGCGACGCCTGCGAGCAAAATCAGATCGTCCAATATTACGCGGCCGCGGGGGACGATCTGAAGGCGCTGGAGGCCGCCAAGCCTATTTTGGCGGGCTCGATGCGCTGCGCCGAGGTTCCTCACATTACGCTAGCGCATCTGCTGCTGCCGCTGCACCGTGCGCGGTCCGCGGAAGAAGCGGCCAAGGCGCATACCCGCGGATATCGGCTGATCAAAGGAAAACGGGACTTTATCGAAGCGATCGCCAGACATATCGACTATTTGGCCGTGACGAACCCGAAGAAAGGCATCGAATTGTTCGAGCAGCATGTCGCGTTGACGCAGCAGCATGAGGACCCTTATCAGACGATGCTGTTCCGTCTGTATTCGTCGAAGCTGCTGCACAGAGTCGCCGCAGACGGCTTGAAGTATCAGCCCCGTCTTCCGGCATCGTTCCTGGCGGAACACGGGGAGATGGATCTGGAAGCATTGGCCCGGCATCTGGGCCGGCAGGCGACTTCGGCAGCGGAGAAGTACGACTTGCGCAACGGCAATACGATCTACTCCGAACTGGCTGCCGCCGCCTTGAGCGAATAGCCGGGCGCACTTGAAAAGGACCGCTCGGGTTCGCCCACGAACGGTCCTTATGTATGTCTATGTATCCATCGGGATATGATCCCAGTCCTCGCGATCACAGCCGACCATCCAGAACAATCCCCTGCGCCGCTCCATAACGACGCTCTCGTTCATGCCTGCCGGAGCCTCTTGCCCGTGAATCCGGCTGTTGACGCACGCCCAATGCAGACGGTAAATTTTGTCGGCCTCGTCCAGAATTTCTTCTCGGCTGCGCAGCGTTGTACTCCGGTAAAATTCCCCGAACGAATCGCATTTGGAGACGACCTCAATCGCATAATTGCAGTCGCAAGTACGATCCGGGAAATCCAGCGTATCCGTTAGCCGAAGCGCCCAGATGAGCGGCCAGTACGCTTCGTACTGCCAGGCGATATTGACGGCCTCTTGCGGCGACGGTTCTTCCGCTTCCAGCAGATGGCGCTCGTTCCCGGTCAGCTCGTCCTCCACGCCGAATTTGCGCAGCGTGCTCAGCACGAAGTCCCTCGATTCGGCGAGATCGCCGCCCTGGGCCGCATCGCAAGCGTATTGAATCACGATCAAGAGAGCAACCGCTCTTCTCGCAATCTCCTCTTGCGACTTCCACTGGCATTCCGCTAGGGGCGGGAGCAGCGGCAGCGAATCCAGATACGGGATACCGCGGCCGTGGATATAATCGATGGACGCCCGCTTTCTGCGCTCGCCTTCCTCGGATGGCCTCTCCGGCCCCATCACTTTGCCGGTGCATGCCCTGGGACGGAAGTTTGCCGGGCCCGATGCTCCATCGGGATACACGATGACTTGTCCGTCATCGTCAAGCAGCGTCCCGTCCTGCATAAAGCCGATTCCCCCGACGGCTGATAGCAGCGCCATGCACTGCCGCAGCTGTTCGTCGCCAAGAGCTTTCTCCGCCTCTACCGCAATCAGCGCGTTCAATACGGAGATTTGCGTCAGCACAAGCTCCTTCCGGTTCTCGTCGGCAAAAGGAATACGATCGTAAAACCCGATCATTCCCGGAATATTCGTTTCGAAATAAGCGGGATTCGTACTTTCATGCGAAACCCGAATCGTCATCTTCCGTTTGTTGAACAGCGAGTTCGTTTGAACCGTATAATCGTTGCCATTTTTCTTGATCGTGTGGCCTTTGGCGAACAGCTTCATGATGAAGCCGTCGATATCGTCCATATCGTTTCTCGATGCAAAAATAGTAAAATAATTCAACGTCCAGCCTCCTTCCGCTTATACAACTAGCCTACTAAATTTCCGAAGCGGACGTCAAATTTACCACAAATTGGTTATAACACTCGTTTAGGGGCGCTATTTATCGTCGATAGAAGCGATCTTTTCGATCGTTTGCACAAAAGCTTCCACTTCACTGCGCTCCAAATGGGATAAGTAATGTTTAAGCATACCGCTATAATGCTGCAAATTTTGTTTTAACACGTCTTGCCCGTGCGGTGTAATGGAGACAAAGACATTGCGGCGGTCGTTATTGCCGTATTCCCGGGAAATGAAGCCTTCTTTCTCCATCCGGTTCACCATCGTAGAGATCGTGCTCGGATTCAAACCGAAACGTTTGGCCAATTCCGTAATTTTGCACGGCTGTTCATCGGCAATGATTTTAAGCAAATACATCTGCTCCCGGGTGATGCCGGATTGAAACTGCTGCTGCATTCTCGTATTCATATTGCGCTGCACTTTATTCATAGCGGCTCGGATGCGAAAGGCAAATTCATTAAGCTCGTCCAGAAAGAATGCCCCCTTTGTACAAATAATTCGGATTATAAGCGTCGCTTGTTAGCGCATTCACGATTCGGTGATGGAAACCATAACGGCAGTGTGACAAAAAAACGTTTCTTCTATTATACAATAAACACGCAAAAAAGGGCCTGCCTCCATACAAAATGAGGCAAACCCTTTCTTGCGTCATCAGATTCCGATCTCGATCATCGGCTTCAGCAAGTCGTCATGCACCTTGCCGTTGCTTCCGACCACATGGGATACGGTCAAACTGTACGGCCGTCCGAGCGTGTCGGTAACCTTGCCGCCCGCTTCCTCAATAATCAGCACGCCCGCGGCGATATCCCACGCGTTCAGGCCGTATTCCCAGAACGCGCCGAGCCGGCCTGCCGCGACATAAGCCAGATGCAGCGCCGCCGAGCCGAGCGAACGGATGGAGCGGCATTGCGGCGCTATCGTCCGCAAGCTCTCCATCACCGCCTGCCGGTTGGCCGCTTTGGAGGGGAACCCTGTCCCGACGACCGTTAGCCGCAGCTCGGGCGCGGCGGAAACCGCGATCGGGCTGCCGTTCATAAAGGCGCCCTCGCCCTTCTCCGCCCAGAACATTTCATCGCGGCACGGGTCGTAGATGACCCCGGCGACAAGCTCTCCGTAAGAAGCGAGCGCTATCGATACGGTAAATCCCGGAATGCCCTGCACGTAATTGTTCGTTCCGTCGATCGGATCGACGATCCAGACGAACGGTTCGCTCTTGGCCCGCTCTAACCGGTCCGCCAGCTCGCCGGCATGAGCGAACGATTCTTCCTCTCCGAGAAACCCGTGTTCCGGATAAGCTTCCTCCAGCCTCTGGCGGATCAGCTGCTCCGAAGCCCGGTCGACTTCGGTGACGACATCGAATACGGAGCTTTTCTCTTCCGCGGCAAAGCCGCTGCCCATCTTCGCCTGAATCATCAGCCCCGCTTCCCTGGCGATTCTCCCCGCCGTTTCCAAATAACTCATGCCAGCTCTCTCCTCTTCTCGATAAAATCGCCTATAATCGCAGCGATGGCATGCCGCTCATGATGCACCGTCACCGCATCGGCCGCGGCCGCAAGCTCGGGATGCGCATTCGCCACGGCGTACCCGAGGTCAGCCTGCCGGATCATCGCCAAATCGTTCAGATTGTCTCCGACCGCGATCGTGTAGGGCTTATCGAGCTGAAGCAGCCGGATAAGCTCGGTCAGCGCGCTGCCTTTGGTCGTATGCGGAGGCAAAATTTCCAAATAATTGGATTCCGAATATACCAGCTCGCAAGGGTAAGCGCTATCCCTAATAGCCTGCTCAATCCCCTTCATTTTCTCCGGAGAGGCGCTGATCAGCATCAGCTTGGTCACCGGACCGTCCATCATCTCGTCGTTCCAAGGAAGGCAGACGACGCCGTCCTTGCGTTCATGCCGTTCAAGCACCTCGTTCCGAGCCGGGGCGTATACTTGGCCGTCGCGGTACACGAGCAGCGCCGTTTCCTCCGGCCCCGGCAAGCTTGCCATCAGCAAGCTCCGGATGCCGGGAGGGACGGTCAGCCGGCGTTCGTACAACACTTCATTCGTTGCCGGGCGTACGATTTTGGCCCCGTTGTACAAAATGACGGGCAGCTCCAAGCCAAGCTTCCGCACGAACGGCTCCACCGCCGCCTCCATCCGGCCTGTGGCCAAAGTAAACAAGCCGCCCATTTCCATAAACCGCCGGATCGCGCTCTCGTTCTCGGGACTAATTTGCTGCGTTTGATTCAATAAGGTTCCGTCCAAATCGGAAATGAGTAGTATATTTTTCACATGCTCCAGCCACCCTGTCTGTTTTATATGGAAACCGAACCTTCCTTATTTCCACTGTTTTTCAGGCCTGTGACCAGCTGGGATTCCAAAGAAACGACCATATCCATCGAAGCGATTTGCTCCATGGCGGATATGAGCTGCTCCTGCTTTTTCAGCTTCAGGCTAAAATGCAGGTGCATCGACGGAGCGGACCCGTCTTCCGGGGCGTGCTCATCGGGGAGCATCTTCAGGTTGGTGATCTGTACGTCGTGATCCCCGAAGATCGAAGCGATTTTGCCCAGCGCTCCGGGGTTATCGATAATCTGAATGGCGACCTCTTGATATCGGCGGTGGCGCATCAGATGCTTCTCCCACTTATTAAGCAGGAACAGGCTGATCAGCACGAGAAAGGTGCAGAACAGCGCGCCCATATAAAATCCCGCGCCCACGCTGAGGCCGATGGCGGCGACTACCCATACCGAGGCGGCCGTCGTCAAGCCTTTGATCATATTGCCGTTGCGGAGAATCGCCCCGGCTCCCAGAAAACCGATACCGCTAATGACCTGCGCCGCCAAACGGGCCGGGTCCGTCCGCACATTCGCCTCATTGACAAATTGGGAAAAGCCGTAGCTGGACAGCAGCATAATCGTCGTCGAACCGAGACAAACCAGAATATGCGTGCGGAATCCCGCCGCATGATTGCTCCATTCCCGTTCCATTCCGATCAAACCGCCCAATACGACGGACAATATCATCCGGAGCACAAGCTCCCAGTGAGTGATTTCCCATACGCTTCCGCTTGTCATTGTCAATTTCTTTCTCTCCCAGCCCAGTAAAATAAGTTAGATGTATTAAATAATGCCTCGCTTCAATTCGGGGCTTGCCGCCGACTCCTCCGTTCGGGGAATCAGCCTGCCCGTCTCCTTGTCGTACACATTGACCTTCTCCTGCGGGATCGTAACCCACACCATTTTGCCGACCGGATAGTCCAGCTCTCCGATCACCTTGGCCAGCAGCAGATTGTCGCCCCGGGTCGTCAGCTGAATAAGCGTCTCCGATCCCGCAGGCATCACGGAATAAATGCTGAGCATTGCGGCGCCTTCCGTTTTCTCGGACGAGATGAGGATATCCTCCGGATATACAGCAAGCACCGCTTTGCCGCTTCCCGCTCCGGATGAAGCTCCCGGCAGGACGAGCGTGCCGAGCTCCGATTCCGCGGTCAGGCTGCCGTTAAGATAAGCGACATCCGCGTCGATGAAATTAATTTTGGGATTGCCGATAAAGTCGGCGACCCTTAAGTCGACCGGGTGGCGGTAAATATTTCTCGGCGTATCCACCTGAACCAAATGGCCTTCGAAAAACACAGCGATCTTGGTCGACATCGTAAGCGCTTCAACCTGATCATGCGTAACGTAAATAATCGTCGTCTTCAGCTCGCGGTGAAGCCGTTTCAGCTCCGCTCTCATTTCCAGTCTCAGCTTGGCGTCAAGATTGGAGAGCGGTTCGTCCAGCAGCAAAATCTTCGGCTCGGTCACGATCGCTCTCGCAATCGCCACCCGCTGCTGCTGGCCGCCGGACAGCTCCGACGGATAGCGGTCCTTGTACTGGATAATCCGCATCTTCTCCAGGGCGCTTTCCACCTTGGCGCGGATTTCCGCCTTCGGCGTCTTGTTGATCGACAGCCCGAAGGCCACGTTGTCGAATACCGTCATATGAGGCCACAAAGCATAGCTTTGGAATACGAGATTCAGTCCGCGCTTGGAAGGGGGCGCATAATAGCCCTTCGCGCCGTTGACCATCTCCTTGCCGTTAATGGTAAGGACGCCTTCCTCCGGGTTCTCTAGTCCCGTAATCACGCGCAGCGTCGTCGTCTTGCCGCAGCCCGAAGGTCCGAGCAGCGTCATGAAATCGCCGTCTTCAATGAACAAATCCAGATCCTTCAGTATATGATTGTTATCGAAATATTTATTAATCTTTCTCAGCTGTATCCCGCTCATATTATCCTCCTATGCCCTTCGAAAGGTCGGCTTTGCCGTATTTGGTCGCAACGAAATTCGTAATCAAAATAATCGCGATAATAATGATAACGATAGCGTCGGCATACTGTTGATAGCCTTTTTCCGCATAGCGGAACGTCAATGTCGTCAGCGTGCTCGTCTTCGGCGTCACCAGCAGAATGATCAGATCAAGCTCCTTCATCGCGCTTATGAACAAGAGCAGGAAGGCGCTGATCAGCCCTTTGCGGCTCAGCGGCACCATGATATTGAAGAATCTCCGGAACCAGGAGGCTCCGTGCAGCTTGGCCGCTTCCTCCAACTCCCCGCTGATTTGCAGCATGGTGCTCGTACCCGAGCGGGTGGCGAACGGCAGTTCTTTGACGATCGTGATCAGAATGACGATGGACAAGGTTCCATACAAGGCAGGCAGCAGCAAATGCGGCTGTGCGAACATCGAAAGATAGATTGCGGCGAAGGATATGCCGGGAATGAGGTAGGGCATGAAGGAAAGCTGCTCCACCAATTTTCCGGAAAAGCTTTTACGTCCTTTGGAGATGACGTATCCGAATATTAAACCCATTATAGCCGCGATTGACGCTGCCAGCAATGCGATTTGTAAAGAATTTTTTAAGCCGAGCCAGATTGTGTCGCTCTTGAGAATTCCTACCTCGCCGGAAGCGATGGAGAAGTCCGAATCGCCGAACCAGTAATGCGTCGTCAGGTTGCTTAAGCTGTAATTGCCGTCCTGCAGCATGAACGTTTGCCATAAGAGCAGCAGCAGCGGGAAGATGCCCGCCGAGAACATGAACAGGAAGACGGCGGCGACGGCCGGTATTTTCCACTTCCCGAGCGGAGTGACGGTTTTGCGCGAATCTTTGCCGCCGATCGTCGCATAGCTCTTGCGCTTGCCGATCGCCCGCTGATTGAAGTAGATCGTCAGCGACGAGATGATGATCAGAATCAGGCTGAGCACGTAGGCGTCGGAAATCATCCGGTTTTTCATGCTGCCGTACAGCATCGTAGCGATCGTATAATATTTGACCGGAAGCCCGAGAAAGGCGGCGGCGCCGAAGGTGCCCATGCTTTTGGAGAAGGTCAGGATGAGCGCCGACAAAATCGCCGGAAGGACGAGCGGGAACGTAATTTTGCGCAATATCGTAAACCGGCCTGCCCCCAAAATATCCGCCGTTTCCTCCAGCGAGCTGTTGATCGAGCTGAGCGATACCGCGATCAGCAGGTAAAAGAACGTATAGTAGTGGGCGACCAGTACGATGGAAATCGGGAAGAAGCCGTACGAAATCCAGTCGGGCGGGTTCACGCCGAGCACATATTGCAGCATCCCTTGCGTTCCGCCGACGCGGTCGTTCTTGAAGACAATCAGCCAGGCGAACGATTTGATCCAGGAAGGCAGCATGTAGGGAATGATCGCCAGAAACGCCCACGTCTTTTTATAGGGAAGGTCGGTGCGCGTGACGAGCCAGGCGAGCCCTCCGCCGATGACCATCGAGAAGAACGAGACGAATACGGCGATATTGAATGAATTCAGCAGCGGCTTGTAAAAAATCGACGAGCTGATATCGCTGTACAGCACATGCAGCCAATGATTGATCGTCAGCTCTCCCGGTACGGCGCCGGGATTGGCCCGAATGTCCTCCGGATGCCAGGTGAACGTATGCGCTACGATCTCCCACAGCGGAATGACGATAGTATAGCCCAGGAAAATAATCGCTATGATGCTGATCAAGCTGAGTGGATTCGTAAAGATGCCCTTAACCCTGTTCAATGAGCGCGTCATCGTAAACTTCGGAACGGGTCTGCCGGGATATTCGACTTTGTTCACCGCGTCTACACCTCTTTTTTCCAGCCTGTCGCTGTTATGTTGTCGCTTCCGTCCGAACCGCATTTCGCAAGCGCTCTACCGAAGCCAGAACCTGCTCGCGCAGCGGTCTATCCTGCTCGAATTTATTCATCGTCAGCTCCAAATTATATACGCCGTCATACCCCGCCTGCCGCAAAGCGGATACGTACTGCTCCAGAGGCAGGCTGCTGCGCTCGGTCAGCGGGTTATGGGTGCCGGTCTTGCCGATGCCGTGGATATGGGTATGAACCGCCCTCGCCACAAACTCCGCATCCGGCAGATCGGTCAGCAGCTCCTCGGGAGGAGCCTTTAATTGATGCGCGTCGAGCAGATTGGAGTAGAAATGTCCCATATCCCACGTAACGCCGACGGCGGGATGGTTCACCTCGCTTACGATACGCAGCACGCCGCCGATCGAATCGCCCGGATCGACCTTGCTCGCCTTCTTGCGGTTGTTCTCGATGCCGATCCGAAGCGGCAGGCTCTCCGCATCGATCAGCGCGGTCCATTCGCCGAGCAGCGCGACGGTTTGGCGGTGCAATTCCTCCTCGGAGCCCGTCTTCGCGTCGAACGCATGCAGCGCCATCGTCAAGCCGCTCTGGTATTTATGGAAATGCTTCAATATATAGCTCATCGAAGGATAAATTTCGGCGAAGCTCGTTCCCGGATGCTCTCCGGCCACATGGCCGTGAACCGTCAGCTGCAGCCCCGTATCCCAGATCAGCTGAATCAGATCGCGGTAAGCCCATTCGTCGGCTCCGCGGGGCAATATCCGCACCTCGACCGAACGGACGCCGCCTGCTTTGAGCGCATCGAGCAGCTGCTCTACCCGGTCGTAATGCGCGATCAGATCGTTCGGGCTGTCCTTGCTCGCCTTGCCGAGAAACACCGGGCTTTGAATCGAAAAACCTAACATGGAACAACACTCCGTTTCGTTAGAAGGTCACTGACTTTTAAGAAGGTCACCGATTTTTAGGAAGAAGATCATTGATTTTTGATCCAGAAGTTGACGACATCCTGATATACTTTGTAAAACTTCTCGCTGTCGTACTGCCATACGTTCAGCTGATCGATGTTTTTGCCGTTCTTGTGCTGCACGTCCGAACGGGTCATCCACGAGCCGACCTCGTTGAACGGCGTCGTGCCCTCGCCCTTGCCGTCCGCCTCGCCGGCCATCCAGCGCACGAGCAGCTTCGCCGCGTTCGGATGCGGCGCCTTGTTGGCGACGAAGAGCAGTCCCTCGTCGACGACCGACAGCTTCGGCTTCATATCCCAGATGATGTCGGCCTTCAAGCCTTTGTCGGCCATCTTGCGGATATCGCCGGATACGCCGATGAAGACCGGCGCCGGTTTGTTCGGAGCCGCCTTGCCGACCGCATCCTGGCCGTCCCCGCTCGCCTTGACGAGGATAACGTTTTTGTAAAACCGCTGCAAAAATTCATAGCCCGCATTCGTCGTGCCGTTCAGCACGATATCGCTCCCGAACTTCTCTTTGTAAGCCGCAGCCATCTCATCGGCATTGACGACGAAGGAGACGAACATATCCATCTGCGCCGGGGATTGCAGCGGATCGACCATCAGCACCCGGTTTTTCCATTCCGGGGTCGTCAGATCCCACCAGTTATTGACCGGAGGCGTCTTGTTCTGCTCCGTATTGTAGAAGAGCGTGCGGAATTCGAGATACGGCACGAACGCGATGCCTTTGCTGCGCCACGGCTCATACACCTTCTCGGCGATATCGGCCGGCAAGTATTTGAAGAGCGCGCCCTTCTTCACCAATTCTTCCTCGATGCCCCCGCCCACTTCCTTGGTCAGCACGAGGTCCGCGTTGAAAATGCCGGCGGCCTGCTCGCGAATCAGTTTATCCATAATGACGTTGGATTTCAGATCAAAGGCTTCCACTTGAATGCCGGGATACTTGGCCTCAAACGTCTTTTCTACGTCGTTGATGCGCCCGGAGGTCGAATAGACGGTCACTTTGCCTTCTTTTTTGGCCTTTTCGTACAGCTCCTCCACCGTCTCTGTCTTATACAATCCGTTCTGCTCGGCCCACTCCGATTTGCCGCTTCCGGCTGCGGCGGCTGCTCCGCCTGCGGGCTGGTCCGCCGTCTTGGGTGCTGAAGTGCTGCAGGCTGCGATCACCATGCTGAAAGTCATCAGTAACGCGCAAACATTCCTCGCTTTTTTCATCCAAAACACCCCTGTTTCTTTAATAAAAACAAATTGTACCTGCCCTGTCCTACTGCATTCTCAGCCAAAATTCTCTGAACTTTACGAAGTTAGCGTAAAAGTAATCGGAGTCGTAATCCCACACTTTGAGCTGATCGATCCCGGGCTGATCGGTGCGGCCGTTATCGGTGCGCGTCGACCAGGAGCCCATGACGTTAAACGGCTTGAACCCGTCGGACTTGCCGTCCGCTTCGCCCGCCATCCAGCGGATCATCAGCTTGGCGGCATTCACGTTCGGCGCTTTGTCGGCCACGTACAAGTAGGACGGACCGACAACGGAAATACGGGGCAGCACATCGTAGGTCGCCGCAATGCTCAGCTTTTTCTCTATAACCTCCCGCAGCTTGCTGGATGCGCCGATGCCGATCGGCGGCTTGCCCTGCGCCGCAGACCCGACCGCTTCGACGACCTCGTCGCTCGATTTAAGCAGAACCGGATCGTTCGCAAGAAACCGTTTGAAAAACTCGTAAGCCGCATTTTCCGTCCCGTTCAAAACGATATCTTTGCCGAATTTGGCCTTGTACGCCTCCTTCATTTCGTCGGCATGCTGCGCCATCGCCAGGAACAGATCCATCATATCGGCCGAATCGATCGGATCGTTCATCAGCACCTTGCCTTTCCACTCCGGCATCGTCAGGTCCCACCAGTTGGTGACCGGAGGCGTTTTGTACACATCCGTATTGTAAAAGATCGCGCGCAAGCTGAAGTACGGCACCAGCCCCCCGCTCTTGCTCTTATACGGCTCCACCATCTTCGCCGTCAAATCGGCCGGCATGTAGCTGTGAACGAGCTTCTTGGTCGTCAGCTCCGTCGAGACGGCGCCGCTCGCATCCTTGACGAAGATGACATCCGCGTTGTAAATGCCGGCGCCCTGCTCGCGGATGACCTTCTCCACGATATCGTTGGTCGACATATTGAAGGCTTCCACCTTAATGCCCGGGTATTTGGCCTCGAAGCTCGCCTTCACGTCTTTAATCCGGCTCGACTGCGAGTAGACGACGACCTTGCCCTCCTGCTTCGCCTTCGCATACAGCTCGTCGACGGTTTCCGTCTTGTTCAGCCCGTTTTGCTCCGCCCATTCGGAAGCTGCGGCCACGCCGCCGGCCCCTCCCGCTTTGCCTCCTCCGCCGTGGGTCTTCTCTCCCGCGCCGGAGCCGCAGGCGGCAAGCATAAACATCATGGTAAAGGCGACGAGCAGGCCGGTCGCCGCTTTGCGCTTTTTCTTCATTGTGATGAAACCTCCTGTATCATACGTACATGAATACAACGGACTGCGCATGCGTAAACGGTCTTACGATCGCAACTTCCTCCCGTTACTGCTGCTTCAACCAGAGATCGCGGATTTGGGGCGAGTTTTCATAGAAAAATACCGGATCGTACTTCCAGACGTTCAGCTTCTCCAGAGGCAAATCCTCCACCTGCTTAACATCCGACCGCGTCGGCCACGCCCCCCAAATATTGAACGGCTTCAGTCCCGCTCCGTTGCCGTCCGCCTCTCCCGCCATCCAGCGGATCAGCAGTTTGGCCGCATTCGGATGCTTCGACTGGTCGCCGACGTACAGCAGCGCCTGCTCGACATGGGATACCTTCGGCTTGATGTCGTAGGAGACGCCCAGCTTCAGCCCCTGTCCCTGCGCTTCACGCAGCTTCGTCGATACGGCGAGCCCGATCGGCGGCTTCGTCTGTCCGGTTTTGCCTACCGCCTTGACGATGTCCCCGCCGGAATTGGTCAAGATGAGGTCGTTGGCCGACAGGCGGCGGATAAACTCATAACCTGCGTTCGGCGAACCGTTCAAATCGATGTCTTTGCCGAATTTGTCCTTGTACGCCTGCTTCATATCGTCGGCGTTCTGCACCATCGCGAGGAACAAATCCATCGTATCGGCCGATTTCATCGGGTCGCTGATCATGATGCGCCCCTTCCACTCCGGCGTGGTCAAATCCCACCAATTGGTGATCGGCGGCTTCGGGTATACCTCGGAGTTGTAGAAAATGCCTCTGGCTTCCACGTACGGCACGAGCCCTTCCACCTGGCTCTTGTACGGCTCCGTCATTTTGCTTACAATGTCGCTCGGCATATATTTATGAACGATGCCTTTCTTCAGCAGCTCCATCGTGAACGTGCCGCCCGTATCCTTCGTGAAAATGACATCGGCGTTATAGACGCCGGCTCCGTGCTCCCGAATCAGCTTCTCGAGCATATCGACCGAGCTGATATTATAAGCTTCTACTTTCACGCCGGGATATTTGGCCTCGAAGGAATCCTTCACATCGCTGACCCGGCTGGACATCGAGTACAGGACGACGGTTCCTTCCTCCTTCGCCTTGGCGTACAGCTCCGCCGCCGTCTCCGTCTTGTTCAGTCCCGCCTGCTCCGCCCATCCGGCCGACGCTTGAGCGCCCCCCGGCGCCCCGTTGCCTTTGCTCTCCGCTCCCCCGCCGGTGCCGCCGCATCCGCCTATTGCCAGCATCGCCGAGCATATCAACGCCGCTGCCGCCAATCTTACCTTTGTCCGCTGCATTGTGATCCCCCTATTGTCTAAGAGTGTGATGATTTCATCGTGTCCTGCGGCGATAGAGGTTCCACTCGCTGTTCCAACTCTCTACCGACTCTCCGGCCACTTTTTCACCACGCTTCTAAAAATGTGGCGAAAAAGTCCGCTGCGGTGCCGTTTGATCTTCCAATCGTTTTTCCAGATTCAAATGGCCCCTCCGCTCTTTTTTCACCGGGCTTCTAAAATTCGTGATGGATTCGCGGACTGCGGCCGCTTTTTCCTTTCACCGCATGTATAAGCCGCCCCAGGTTAAGCGCTTTATCTTTTACTCGGGCCATACTAGGTCCTTGCCGAAATAAACGCTGCGCCGCTTGTTATTCCGCTGCATTTCAGCATCGCTCGAAGCGCCCCTTCCCGGCGATGATTCGGCCGATTCGAACAGCGTCTTCGCTTTTCGCCCGTCGTTTAAGCTCTATTTCCCGGGCTTTTCAAAAAAGTAAGCGTTATCATTCCTTGCGAAAAAGGAGAGACTCTAGCGCAGTCTCTACTCCTTATTGTCATCCGGCCCGTTCACGGGCGAACAAGTGCTGCGTATGATCAGCTCGGTATCCAATATAATCGAATCCGCCGTCCTTTGGTTGCTCTGCATCATCTGCAAGAGCAGCTCCGCCGCCTGGCGTCCCATTTCCTTCCGCGGCTGCGCCACCGTCGACAGCTTGATCCAATGCAAATTCGTCATTTCCAGATTGTCGAAGCCGATGACGCTGATCCGCCCCGGAACCGCAATATGATGGCGGGCCGAGTACTCCAGCGCTCCGATACCCAGCAGGTCGTTCGCCGCGAACACCGCGGTCATATCGGGCGCATCTTGGAGCAGCCGCCCCATCGCCTTATATCCGCATTCAATCGTCCGGCCGTTCCACGATATAGCCTTCGAATCCGGCTCGATCCCTTGCCGATTCAAGCTGTCGACATATCCGCGGTACCGTTCCTGACCGGTAAACGAATAGCGCGGCATTCCGATAAATCCAATCCTCCGATGCCCTAAGGAGAACAAGTAATCCATCGCGTTGCAGGTACCCTCGTAATGATTGACGTCGACGAACGGCATCCCGAGCCCCGCCGGAGGCCGCCTGCGAAGAAAGACGACCGGTATATCCAGACGCTGCAGCAGTTCTATAGCTTCTTCGTCCAAAAAATCCGGCGTCACGATGATCCCGTCCATTTTCCGTTCCATCACGCTGGTCAAAAACCGCTTCTCCTTATCGGGACGCCGCGACGTGTTGACGTAGACGACCTGATATCCGTTCTCCGACAGCACTTCCTCGACATCGTGAGCCATCGCCGAGAAGAACGGATCGGTGATATCCGGGATCATTAACCCGACCGTATTCGATTTGCGTTGAATCAGGCTTCGCGCCACGGCGTTCGGCGTGTAGTTGAACCGCTTCATCGCCTCCAGCACTTCCTGCTTCGTCTCCTCCCGGATATCGGGATGGTTATTGAGCGCCCGCGATACGGTAGAAACGGAAACCCCGAGCTGTTTAGCGATATCTTTTATAGTTGGCATAATGTGTCATTCTCCTTTTGGCAACGTTTCCGGTAACGTTACCAAAAGTGTAAAATAAAACGCTATCGTTGTCAACGAAAAGATACTTGCTTCTCGCCGACCGCAATCGCGATTTATTTGCCCTCCGCCGCAAGCCACTCGGACCATGTCGTAGCGTAGCCGTCCCGGTTGCCGGCGCAATAATCGTAAAACCGATGAATGAAAGCCAGCCGCTCCAGCGCGGGCTCGTATTTGTACTGGTCCTGCGGGTCCGTCCTCCCCACGTCCTTGCCTCCGATGAGCACATGTCTGCGCAGCAGATCGTCCCTCTCCACCTCCTTCGCATTGCGCAGCATATCGTACATCAGCATGAAGCTGGTCGTCCTCCCCACCCCGCCGCGGCAGTGAAAATGCAGCCACATTCCTGCGGGCAGCCCGTTCACATAGCGGATAAACCGGTCGACCTCGCCGTCAAGCGGCCGGTGGTGATCCGTGACGAAAAACCGGATGTATCCCGCTCCTTCGGATAGCACAAGCTCCTCCTCGGTCTGCACCTTTCTCGGGCCGGTCAAGGCTGCGTCCAAATCCACCGATTTATTCGGCAGCCGGTCGAATACAAGCTCGGGCGCTTGCCCGGCTTCATCCAGCAGCCGCCGTTCTTCGGCACAGACGTCCTCATGGGTTAAGCCTTTATTGCAGCCGTTATGCTCGCCGTACCAACTAACCGCCATCCCGTTGACAAAACCGTGGCTTTCCTGGCGCAAATCGACAACGGTCAGCGGCCCCGGGCCTATCGCCTTCCGAATCAGCCGAAGCCCGTTATGCGAAAATTGTCCGCTCCCCGACGCCCGCAATTCGGCTAATCCCGACAGATTGGGCGGCTCCTCCGTCCCCGGCGGAATCGGCGTCGTCGTCATGCGGAATTTTTTGGGCAATGTCTCCTGATTGTCCACATCGATAATCCGATGCGCTGTTTGACTTGGCATGTGCATCATGCTCCTTTCGTTCTTTTGAATCGATACCTTCTTCCGAATGTAAATCTAAAACGGCTGAGTGCGGACGGGCAGCGTATTTTCCGTTTGCAGCAGACGCTGCAGCAGCTGCCAGACGAGCCCGAAGCGAATCTCCGCATATTCCGGGACGTCCCAGACGTTGCGATCTTGGGCAGGGTCCGTACGCAAATCGTACAGCTCCCCGTCATCGCGGCCGCTTCTAACCGTTAAGCGAAAATCTTTGCTGCGCAACGTTTTCTCGAACACTTCGGCCGCATCGGTCCGCGACGTTTCGAAATTATGCTCGATCAGGGCAAAAGGCGGCCGCCCCGGGTCCGTCCCTCCGCCGAGCAGCGGCAGCAAGCTTCGAGCCTGCATCGAGTGCGGCTTCATGCTCCCCGTCAGGTCGCAAATCGTCGGCGCGAGATCGAACAGCTGAACGATGTCGTCGACGACGCGCGGTACGGGCGGCGCCTCCGTCATCTCCGGCGTCTTCACGATCATCGGGATGCGAATGCTCTCATCTTCGGGACGTCCTTTGCCCCATCGTCCGTAATCGCCAAGAAACTCTCCGTGATCGCTGGAAAACAAAATCGCCGTTCGCTTCGCCAAGCCCGATTCGTCCAAGTAACGAAGAATCTCTCCTACGCAATCGTCCACATGCGAGACCAGCGTATAATAAGCGGCACGCTTCTTGCGGATGCTTTCCTCATTATCGGAGGTTATGTCGCATTTTCTCGGCAAGGGCATATCCGCGGGATCGTATCGGCCGGCCAGATCGGACGGAACGATAAACGGCGAATGCGGGTCGAAGAAGCTCGACCAGAGCAGGAACGGGGCGTTCCCGTACTCGCGCAAAAACTCGACCGACGCCTCGCCGACCCAGCGGCTGTGGGAAGCCCGCGCCGGAAAAGCCCCCGTCGTCTCCGCATGGTCGGTCCGGCTGCGGACTCGCGAAGCACCGGGCTCGATGCGGATCGCGTCCGCATATTCCGGATAATTGCGCTCTACCCATTGGGTGTACGGATCTCGGTAGACGCCGCGCTCGTCGGTCACCTGCAGCGTCCGAAAGCCGTAGCCCGGATGAGGCGCCGTATGGTCGCGGTACGTATGATTCTGCACATGAAGCTTGCCGATATGCGCCGTATGATAGCCGCGCTGACTTACGATTTGCGGAAAAGTCACCTCCCGCTCGGACAAGCGGACACCGCCGCCGCGAACGCCGTGCGCATGAGGAAAGCGGCCGGTCAATAGAGATGAGCGAGCCGGCATGCAGGCCGGGGCGTTGGTGAACGCTTGGGAGAAGCGGACGCCCTCCCGGGCCAGTCTGTCGATATGAGGCGTATGAGCCCCGCCCTCTCCCGCACATGACAGCGCGTCCCAGCGCAGCTGATCGACGGTAATGAGCAAAACGTTCATCATCCTGCTGTCGCCTCCTTATGAATGCCGAGATTTTGCAATCGTTGTGAAAAACTAAGGTAAGCGCTTAACCTAAAGCTAAAAATAAATTCGCAAGCTAATTTCGATAGGATTGTGAACAGTAAGTTAATTCAGCTGGTAACGTTACCGGAAACGTTACCAAAATTTTAAAATAAACACGGCGCTTTGTCAACAAAAAAATGAAATCGCTTTAATTCCGCGAACCAAGGACAATCCTCCCCTCATATGATAGCTTATGGGAGGTGCTTTACATGAAAACAAGAAGCGTCTTCATCACACTATTCGGCATATGGTTTATTGCGGCTCCGTCGGTGTTCGGCTATACCGATCTTTATGCGGCGGCATGGATAAGTGTTGGCTTAGGCATCGTTCAAATCATAGCATCGCTCTGGTCGCTGCGTTATGCTTCGGGCGATTCCCCTCCACATCTTGTCACTCTTTTGACAGGTCTCGTGATGGCGGTTATGCCCTTCACGCTTTTGTCCGATCGTACGATCTGGATCAGCGCAGCCATCGGCGTATTGACCATTCTATTCAGCTTTGCCAATCTAAGCGTCAGAGCGCGGAAATGAGAATTTGTCGCCAACGGGAAATATCTTTACCGCGCTGACGCTTTCGTAAACTTAAGCTTTCCAATGCGGCAAGAAAACGCGGCGCTATCGCTTATCCTCTCGTCCGAAACGATGCATAGAAAAACGACAGATGTAAATACTTTACATAAAAACGCAAAGACGAGGTGGAACCATGATCAGCCGATTCATCGCGTTTCTCAAAGATTATTTCCTGCCTAACCAACTGGATAATCCCTTTCATTATTACGATGAATATGGGCACTATTCCTACTATAGAATCGCCGAGCAAGACTATGATCCGATTCAAGACGACCCCGGCACCGAATTTCAATTGTACCGCGGCGGAAGATAAATTCCGGTCTAATCCGTTCCGCGCGTTTAAACCGTCAGGAGATGACTATGGATATCGATCAATTGCTGGAGAAGCTGTTTCAATCCGCCGAGGATCGGCACGAGTGGACCGTCACGCCGTTCGGCAGCACGTATATCGTTGAACCCGTCCGCCGCTCGGCGAACGCCGGGGAACTTGCGGAGGAAGCTTTGCCGTCTTCGCCGAATGAGATAACGCCGCAATAAACAAAGAGCCGCGACGACCAAACCAAAATGGAAAATCGGCAGCCATCCCAAACGGACACCGCAGCCGCTATTTTTGCCAAAATCGGCTTATCGGATTTCTAATGGACAATTAATCCCAATAAGCGCTGCGATGACCGCCAGCATTTGAAATCGGCGGATTGCGACAGCTTAAGCATCCTCTATGTCCGTTAGCGCTTGTAAAAGTAAACGGCCCTGCTCCGTATGGAGAGGGCCGTTTTTCCAGTCTCGAAAAGCGAAGCGTTCCAACTCTCTATCGACTCTCCGGCCCCTTGCTCACCGCGCTTTTAAGGAGTCTGTCCGACGGAGTTACTTTTGTGCATATCCTATTTTGCCGCTAACGCTGCATGACCGCTGTCATTTTGATTATATTTACCTTCTGCGCGGTTCATCGGACAGACTCTTACGGCAGCCGGTAAAAACGTACGCAGGTCGGCTGCGGAAGCGAAATGGACTGTCCGTTCGGCGTCAAGCGGCCGCTGTCGCGATCGACCTTGAAGACGACGACCGAATCGGAGTCCTTGTTGGCTGCAAGCAAGTAGCCGCCGCTTGGCGTCAAGCTGAAATGCCGCGGATGCGCGCCGCCGGTCGAGATCGTCTGCACAGCGCTTAAGACGCCGCTCTCCGGATCGACAGCGAACACCGCGAGGCTGTCATGTCCGCGGTTCGAGCCGTACAGGTACGAGCCGCAGGGCGAAATCTGAACTTCCGCGCAAATGCTCTCGCCCGCGAAATCATCCGGCAGCGTGGAAATCGTCTGCACCGGCTGCAGCTTGCCCGCGTCCCCGTCGTAGACGAACGCGGTCACTGTAGAGCTCAGCTCGTTGATGACATAGGCGTGTCTGCCGTTCGGATGAAAGGCGAAATGGCGCGGGCCCGAGCCCGGCTCCATCGCAACCTCGTCATGCGGCTGCAGCTTGCCCTGTTCGCTGTCCAGCCGATATACCACGATCTTGTCCATCCCCAGATCCGGTACGATGACGAACCGGTCGGACGGATCGGTATAAACCGAATGCGGATGCGCGCTGTCCTGGCGCTTCGCTACAACGCTGGAACCCTCATGACGCGCCTTGTCGGCAAGCTGGCCGACCTCGCCGTTGCCCTGCACAGGGAACAGATTGACGGTCCCTTCCGAATAACTGACGGTAAGCGCAAACTGCTCCGCGTGATCCAGGTTAATATGCGTCGCCGATTTGTCCAGCGACAGCGCTTGTCCGGCCGGGGCCAGCGTGCCCGTTGCCGGATCGATGCGGAACGTAAGCACCGCTCCGCTGTCCTGGCCTTCATCCGCCTGCGTATACGAGTACAGCAGCCCCTGCCGCTGGCTTACAGCCATAAACGTCGGGTTGATCAGCCCCGGAATCGCATCGACCGCCGACAGCGTCCCTTCTTGCTCGTCCCAGGCATAAACATGAATGCCCGGTGCTTGTTTGCCGGCGTAAGAGCCGAAATATGCTATCATTTTACCCGTTTCCATAGCTTCCTCTCCTGTCCGGTTTCCAAATATACCTTATTGTACCCGCCTCTACTTCAATTCAACCTGCTTGCCTCCGCCAATCTCAACGACGGTGCCGTCCACGCTGATCCAAACGGACTGCGCCGACGGGTTGTATACGAATTCGCTGGAAGCGGCAAATTGCAGCCGGCGGAACGCCTTGAAATAATCGACGATTTCGATATTGGTCGCATACCAAATATCGTCCCGTTTCCCGGTAAACTCGCAGAAGCCTTCGATCAAATCCCAGTTATTGTCGGTGTCGAACTCGTAGCTGTGTCCCCAAACATACATTAAGTACAAGTACTGCTGTTTATGTAATTGTGTGAAGCTTTCGGCCAATTCCATTAAATTCCGCTTGTGATGGCAGGTCGCCTTCCACTCCATCCAATCGTCCGGCAAACCGAAGCCTCCGGTAGCTTCAACCACTCTGGAATATTCAATGCCGAGGTGCGGCAGCATCTCCTTGATTTGACGGTTGAACGAGCCGTTAGGATAAGACATGCCGCGAACCGTATAACCGGCGACTTTCTCCAGAGCCTTCCGGTCTTCGACAATCTCTTCAAGCAGCTGCTCCCGCGGCGATCTGACGATCGTCGGATGCGTCACGGTATGCGCGGATATTTCGTGCCCCCGGTACAGCTCGGCCGCTTCCTCTTGCCCAATCCGGTCGCCGGTTCCCATCAGACCGGAGTTCAAGTGAAACGTCCCTTTGATCCCGTGATCGTTAAATATGCGCACCAGCCTGCGGTCGGCGGCTCTCCCGTCGTCGTAGCTCATCGTCAGCGCTTTGAACTTCCCTTCCGGGTAGGTCATCAAAATTTTGGACATAACAGCCTCCTGCTAATAGATATAGGATGATTCGCCATAGCTATCTATTAGTTTACCATTGAACAAGCAGCGGTGAAATATGGGAATTTCATGGAGTCGTTCGCAACTTTCCTTACTTGTATCTCCGGATGAATTCGACAGCCTTGCGGATATCCTCCTCCGGCCGGTCGCCGACCTCGCGTTCGATCGTCAAATAGCCTTGGTAGCCGATCTCCTGCAGCGCGGCGAAATACGCGTCGAACGGCACTTTGCCTTCGCCGAGCGGCACCTCCTTGAAAATTTCGCCGGAGGATACCATCTGCGCGATTTTCCCGTGATCCATCGGCTCGAAGCCGAGCGCGCCGTACACTTCCCGCGGATCGACCTCGCGGTAACGAATGCCGTCCTTCACATGCGTATGGACGATGTAGTCCTTCAGCAGGCGGACGCCCTGCACCGGGTCGTCGCCCGTCACCATCACCATGTTGGCCGGATCGAAGTTGACCGAGACGCCGTTCGTGCTAAGCGTATCGAGGAACCGCTTCAGATGCGCGGCAGGCTCCGGCCCGGTTTCGATCGCGAAGTAGGCGTTCAGGCTTTTGGCATACTGCCCGAGCTCCTCGCAGGCCGCCTGCATGCTGAGATACACTTCGCCGTTCTCGTCCTCCGGCACGATGCCGATATGCGTCGTGACGATGCTCGTACCCAGATCCAGCGCCAGATCGAGAATCCGCTTGGACTTCTCGACTTTGGCCGCATTGGCGGCTTTGTCCTGGAAGCCGTGCCCGCCCAAGTCTCCGCACAGCGCGGAAATGTCCAAGCCCAGCGAGGCGATAAACGCCTTCAGCTCCTTGCGGGCCGAAGGCGTCAGCGCGGCCGGGTCCATCTCCCCGCTCACCGCGTAAATCTGCACCCCGTCGGCGCCGACCTCCTTGGCTTTTTTCAAGCCTTCCCGCACTCCTATGCCGAAGCTGTCGACGATCACGCCGATGCGATTGGTCAATGCCATCTTTCATCCTCCTCGATTTTTGAGATTGCAATCTCAGTTTTCCTGCTGATTCCATTTTACCCTTTTACCGCCCCCGCCGTCATCCCCTTCATAATTTGCTCCTGAAACAGCAGGAAGACGATAATCGTCGGCAGCACCGCGATGGACAAGGCGGCCATCGTCAGCTTATAATCGGTCGCATAGCCGGTGGCGAAGACGGAGAGACTGAGCGGCAGCGTCTTGAGCGCAGGCTTGCTGATGAAAACCAATGCGAAGGCAAAGTCGTTCCAGAAGCGGAGGAAAGCCAGAATCGCGACCGTAGACAGAGCCGGAATGCTGAGCGGCAGCATGATCCGGACGAAGATGCCCCAATATCCCGTTCCGTCCATCAGCGCCGCTTCCTCGATTTCCTTCGGCACCGAGGTTAAGTAGGAGGCGGCGACGAAAATCGCCAGCGGCAGCTCGAACGCCGTATAAGGCAGTATGAGCGCTCCGTACGTGTCCAGCAGGCCGACTTTTTTCATAATAATGAACAGCGGCACCAGCGTGCTATGAATCGGAATTAGCATGCCAAGCAAAAACAAACCCATCATCATCGGCTTCAGCTTGAACTCGAACCGGGCCAGCGCATAGGCGGCCAAAGCGCCGAGAATGAGCGTCAGCGCCAACGATACGACCGTCACGATCGTCGAATTGACGAGCGAGACGCCCATCGCCGACACTTTCCAAGCCCGGCCGAAATTATCCCAATGCCACTCGGCAGGCAGCGCAAAGGGCTGCGAATAAAACTCCTCGTTGGACTTGAATGCGCTCATAAACAGCCAGATGAGCGGATAGAGCGTGCCCAAAGCATAAAGCGCAAGCAGCGCGTTGATCAGACCTCGCGTCCATGCCGCGCTCTTTTTTCCCTGAGGGAAGGCGGTCGTCTTTATTTGGTAAGCCTGTTCCATCGGATTCCCCCCTAGTCGTTAGCGAACTTCGCGCTTCATTAAATATTGGCTGCCCGCAATGAGGAGCATGCTCAAAATAATAATTGCCGTCGACACCGCGCTGCCGTAGCCGTAGCGGAATACGTTGAACGTGTTGTTGTACATGTACGAAGCGAGCAGCTCTGTAGAATGGGCGGGGCCTCCGCCGGTCATAACGTAGATGAGGTCGAACGCCTTCAAGCTGCCGGAAATGCACAGCACGACGGCAACCTTGATCGTATCCCAGATCATCGGCAAGGTGATGACAAACAGCTTGCGCACCGGTCCGACGCCGTCGATCTGCGAAGCGTCGTCGATTTCCGGGGAAATGTTTTGCAGCGCCGCGATAAACATAATCATGTAA
Source organism: Paenibacillus doosanensis (assembly GCF_025060755.1). Taxonomy (GTDB): domain Bacteria; phylum Bacillota; class Bacilli; order Paenibacillales; family NBRC-103111; genus Paenibacillus_S; species Paenibacillus_S doosanensis. Next base: position 646 of record NZ_JANYUY010000046.1, on the reverse strand, counting down.
GGCCCGATATAATTCCAGATAATCGGCACCATCAGCGCATACATCGAAATTTTCGGATCGGAGAGCCACGCTCTTTTCCAGGAAGCCAGCCCCATGTTATCGAGTAAAAAATTCAAAATCCCGATTTGCGGATGATAAATATAGCCCCAGATGATCCCGACCACGACCGACGAAAGAACCATCGGCATAAAGACCGAGGCGCGGATAATTCTTTGAAACAGCGTGCTTTTCATCAGCAGCACGGCGAGTATCAGGGCGATAGGCACCTGTCCGAATACCGAGGCGGCGACGATGAGCATGTTGTTTTTGAACGATTTCCAGAATATCGGGTCTTTCACGACCTCCGCATAGTTATCGAATCCGATGAAAGTAGCCGCGCCGATCCCCTTCCAATCGAAGAAACCATAGTATGCCGACCAAAATACCGGTATGATGACAAAAAAGGCGTACAGCAGAAAAGCCGGAAGCAGAGCTACGGTGATGAAGCCCCGTATGCGTGCCGTCGTTGTCATGATGTTCCCTCCTCGTATAGTATTTCTAGAACCAAGTTTTAAGCCGATTTCCAGTTCCCATGGGAACTGGCCGCAAACTTTTCGATTTCCAGTAAATCGCACCTTGAAAATTGCAAAAGGGACTGGACTTTCCC
>NZ_JANYUY010000045.1 GCF_025060755.1 Paenibacillus doosanensis | reverse complement strand
GGCGGAAGCCGCGCATGCCGCCGCCCGCGAGGCGCTGGCCGCGCAGGAGGCGCCGCTGCTGCTGCGCCTCGACAAGCTGCAGCAGGCGCAGGCGCTGGCTGCCGAGCTGGCGCGGCAGCGCGAGGCGCTTGGCGCGCTGAGCGCGCGGGAGGCCCAGGCGGCGGCTTCGCTCGCCGCGGCGCAGGAGCAGCTGAAGCGCGAGCAGGAGCTGCGCGATAAGGCCGTGAAGCGCCAGGCGGAGCTGAAGGCCGAGCTGAAGCAGGCGGAAGTGCCCGACGCGGAGCGGGAGCGGCTTGCCGAAGCGCTCCAGGAGAAGCGCGCTCTGGAGCAGTGGCGACGTCAGCTGGACGAGCAGCGGGCGGAGCTGGCGAAGCATGAGCGCGAGCTTGCGCAGCTGCGCGAAGAGCAGGGCGCCGCAGGCGAGCGGGAGCGGCAATGGGGGATGCAGCTCGCCGGGTGGCTGCAGGAAGTGTCCGCCGCGTACGCAGCGGCCAAGGAACAGGAGCGGCAGCTGAGGCGCGCGGAGAACGCGATTCCGCTGTTGCTGGCCGAGCGCAAAGCGAAGGGGCGCGAGGCTGAGCTGCAGGCGATGGCCGCCGCTCTGACGGCGCAGCTTGTACCTGGCGACCCGTGCCCCGTGTGCGGTTCGGAGCATCATCCCGGGACTTTGGCGCTGCATGAAGCGGCAGCGGGGGATGCATCGGCTGCATCTGTGGCCGAGCTGGAACGGCTGCAGGCCGAAGCAAGGCAGCGACAGCTAGCGGTAAGCCAGCTGCTGCTTGGCTTGAGCGGCATCGTGCAGCAGTGGAAGCCGCTTGCTTCGCAGCTGCAGTCCCGCGAATGGCTGGCAGAGGCCGCCGCCGCGATTCTCTCTTGGGATGAGGCGCCGGAAGCGGGGCCGGAGGTGATGGGCGGCGCGGACGAGCTTGAGCTTCGATCGTTTGAGGCTTCCGAAGTATCCGAAGAGAGCGTTGCCGCCGCGATCGATCAGGCTCACAGCCGCATCAGGGCGATGAATACGGATTATCAAAGCATGCAGCGGAAGCTGCAGGAACTGCTTCGGCTGCGTGCGGACATCGACCGCATTGCAGGCGAACAGCAATCGCGGCAGCAAGCTTTACATACATTACTGGCAGGGGTAGAGCGCAAAACGGCGGGCCTCCAGGAAACGGTCTCCGAGCTGACGGAGCAGTGGAACCGCAAGTTTGCCGGCATCGCTTACGCCGAGGTAGAGACGGCGGCCGGTCAGCTCAAGCTGCAGCTGGCCAAAGCGGAGGATGTGCGGCAGCGGCTGGAGAAGAGCGTCGGCTTTATCGAGGAGAAGCTGGCTCTGATCGGACAAATTCAGGAGCAGTTAAGCGGCTTCGACCGGCAGGCGGTGCAGCTGCGGACGGAACTGAAAAACATGACCCAGCAGGTCGACGAAAAATCGGCGAAACTGCGTGAATGGGCCGGCGGCGAAGACGTCGGGCAGCAGCTAACTGCTGCTGCGGGACAACTGGAGCGGCTGCGCGCGGCGCATGAACAAACGAAGCGCAGTTTCGAAGAGGCGCAGGCCTCCGGGCAGCGGACGGGGCAAGTTTATGCGGCTGCGGCTCAATCGGTTCAGACTGCAACCGAGCAGGCCGCATATGCCGAAGAAGAGTGGAGCCGTCAGGCCGAAGCGCACGGCTTTGCGTCCGTGGAGCAGGTACAGGCCGCGCTGCTGGGCGACGAGGTGAAGCGGAAATGGGCCTCGGAGGTTGAGGATTACGGCAAGCAGGAGCATCAGCTGGAGGCGCGGCGGCGCCAGCTGACGGAGGAGCTGGACGGCCGGAGCATTACGGACGAGCAGTGGAACCTCCTTGAAGAGGAGCTGGCCGGACGCAAACGGCAGGACGAAGCCGCTCTGCAGGCGAGGGCGAAGGCGGAACGCGATCTCGAGTCGCTGAAGGCGAAGCATGAGCGCTGGAACGAGTTGGAGAGCAAGCGGGCGGCGAGACAAAGCGAGCTTGAGCTGCTCGGCAAGCTGCAATCGGTGCTGCGGGGCAACGCCTTCGTCGAGTTTTTGGCGGAAGAGCAGCTGATGCAGGTCAGCCGCGCCGCTTCCGAACGGCTCGGGCAGCTGACACGCCAAAAATATGCGATAGAGGTGGACTCGTCGGGAGGATTTATTATCCGCGACGATGCCAACGGCGGCGTCAGAAGACCGGTCTCCACTCTTTCCGGGGGAGAAACCTTCCTTACATCGTTGTCGCTGGCATTGGCTTTGTCGGCGCAAATTCAGCTCAAAGGACAGTATCCGCTCGAATTTTTCTTTCTGGACGAAGGCTTCGGTACGTTGGACCAGGATTTGCTCGAGACGGTGATCGTTGCGCTGGAGAAGCTGCATATGGACAAGCTGACCGTCGGAGTCATCAGCCACGTTCCGGAGCTGCGCGCCCGGCTGCCGCGACGTTTGGTCGTACAGCCGGCGGAGCCCGGCGGCAAGGGCAGCAGCGTCTTCCTGGAGACGCTGTAGAGTAGACGATGCGGATGAGTCCGCCTAGGCCTTGTGCCGCGTAGAAGCGCTCTGCCGCCTGTTAGACGGATGCTTGCTGCGCCTGCCGCATGTTCGGCCTGCAGCGGCATTCCGCCTCTCTCGCGGCTTTTCCGCCCATAAACCGCTGGGCAGGAGAAGGCGCGCATAAGGCGAAACAAGGAAGGACGGCGCAAGCCGGCAATGCCTGCTCCTTCCGCAGGCAAGAGAGGAGACAGCATGATGATTACTCGATTTCATCGGTTTGCGGCCCGCGGCTTGAAGGCTTTGACCGCAGCCGCCGTGGCCGCCGGTTTATGGCTCGGAGCAGGGACCGTACAGGCTGATCCCATTTGGGACCGGTGGCAGGCCGCCGACGCCGCGGTTCAGCGCGGCAACCCCGCGGAGGCCGTGCCTCATTGGGAGTTTCTGGTCGAGCATTACGCTTCGATCGAAGACTGGCAGAGCGCGGCTTTATTTTGCGGCAAGCTGGACGAATATTTCGACAGCGTTCGCGATTACGAGCAAGCCGTTCATTATTATGAACTGGAGGATAAATATTGGCGGCTGTTCGGCAAAGATTGGGGCGCCGTCGATTTGCAGCGGGCCGAACAAATACGCACCGTCCTGGACGTTTATATGACGACGGCGGATGAGGAAGCTTTGAAGCGCCAGGGCGCTCCGGCTGACGGCAAGCTGGCCAAATTCGAGCCTGAATACGGGATGTATATCGGCATGTATTCCGAGCAGGACCCGCAGATGCAAAACCATTTCACCAAATCGGAATCGATCTACGGCAAGAAGCATGCCTTATATTTGGCCTATTCGCAGGTCGGCAAGCCGTTTCCGGCACAGTATGCGGCCAGGGCGAAGGAAGCGGGCGCTGCGCTGCAGATCGCTTGGGAGCCGAGCGCGGGCCTCGACTCGGTGCAGGATAACGACTACTTACGGCAGTGGGCGAAAGCGGCCAAGGCTTCCGGAATTCCGATCTTTCTCCGGTACGCGAGCGAAATGAACGGAGATTGGGTCGTATGGCACGGAGATCCGCAGAAATACATCGAGAAATTCCGGCTCGTTCACGACGTGATGGCCGCGGAAGCGCCTAATGTCGCCATGGTATGGAGCCCGGGCGATGTGCCGGCTTATTCCATGGACGTCTATTATCCGGGCGACGATTATGTAGACTGGGTCGGCGTGAGCATGTACACCGAGCCGTATGAGAACGGCGATCCGCAGCAGGCGAACATGCAAGCCACAAGTCCAATCGAACGGCTGGACTACCTGTACAAGACGTACTCCGACCGCAAGCCGCTGATGATCAGCGAAACGGCCGTATCGCATTATGCGTATATTCCCGGCGAATCGTTCACCGACTACGGACTGCTCAATTTGCACCGTCTGTATGAGATTATGCCGCTCAAGTATCCGCGCCTCAAGTCGATTACCTATTTTAACGTCGATTTGAAGGACCGGGAATCGCGGAACAATTATTTGCTTGGCGCCAACGAGGCCATGAAGCAGCTGTACAGCAAGATGATCTCCGCGCCGTTTTATTTGACGAAGGTCGAGCAGGGGGCTAAGCCGGCGGACGGCGTCGGCCATGTTCAGCTTGGCACAGGCGGCAATACGTTTCAGGGAAAAACACGGATTACGCCATGGGTAAAAATACCGGATATTTACATCGGACGCATCGATTATGCCGTCAACGGGCAGCAGATCGCTTCGCAGACGGAACCTCCGTTCGGCATCGATATAAATGCCGGGCAAGTGCCCGAGGGCTCCAGACTGGAGCTGACGGTTTACAACCGCAGCGGGGAGAAGGCGGCGTCCAAGTCGCTGCCGTTCTCGTCGCAGGTGTCCGTCATGCTGAACGGGAAGCTGCAATCTTATGAGCGGCCTCCGGTTGTCCGCGACGGCAGCACCTTGACGCCGCTGCGGGCCATCTTCGAAGCGATGGGAGCTTCCGTCACCTGGGATGCGGCCACGCAGACCGCCACGGGGCGCAAAGGGGAGACGACCGTTTCCATCAAAATCGGAGACCGTCAGGCAATCCGAAACGGCCAGCCCGTAGAGCTGGAGGTGCCGGCTCAGCTGATTGACGGCTTCACGATGGCTCCGGCCCGCTTTGTAGGCGAAGCGTTCGGGGGCGCCGTACAGTGGGACGGTACGACCCGAACCGTTACGATCCAAAGCTCCGGCGGAAAGGCTGCCGCTACAAGCAGCGGCAGCGCCCCGATTTCCTCCGCGGCCCCGCCGTCCGCATCTCACCACGATAAACAACCCGATTCGTCAGAATCGGGTTGGCTTGTTCAAGCGGCCGCAGGCTTGTTGCGGCATATTCATGAGTGGCTTCAAGCCGCTGTCGCTTATATTATGAACTTCTTCGGATTTACACTCTAGCAGGCACTTTCAATTCCTCGATAATCGCTTTCGCCGCTTGGCGTGCGCTGGAGAACGCCCTTTCCGCCAGCTCGCCCTTTCCTTCACAGCCGTCGCCGCAGAAGAAAAACGGAACATGATCCAGACGCGTAGGCAGCAGCTGGTTAGTAGCGATATTTTTGACGCTGGAGACCATCGCTTTTTTCGATACCCTTTTTACAGCCGTTTCGTCGCGCCAGCCGGGATAGTAGTGATCGAACAAAGCTTCCATTTGCTTCGTTTTGCTGTCCAAATACGCTTTGCGCTCCTCCTCGTCGGCAAACCGGTCGCTGAGGTAGGCGATGCCTTGCAGCAGCTGCCCTCCGTCGGGAACGAGCGTATGATCCGTCGCGGACACGTCGCTGATAAACAGTTTGTTATCCATATCGCTAATGTAAGAGAACGGACGGGCCACGACCCGCTTCAAACCGATATCGTAGACCATGACCTCCGTCGGTGTGCTTCCTTCGAACGGAGCGAGGAACGGCTCCCAAGGAGTCCCCTTCATCAGCTTGCAAATTTGCTGCACCGGCATGGCAAAAATAACGCGGTCAAAGCCTTCTTCGCGGGTTTTCGTTTTCAAATAAAACTTCCGGTCCTCGTAGCGAATCGCTTCCACGCCTTCCTGCAGAGCAAGCTCCCAGCGTCCGGAAATTTCGATTTTTTGACGAAGCTGGTTTGTAATGACGGCCCAACTGCCGAGGATATAGTTAACCGGACGGTTGGAGAGAAACAGATTATGATAATATTCGCTGATGACCGGACCCGGCACTTTGCGCGCTTCCTCCGGAGTGATGAAGAAGTTGGAGCAGACCAGATGCTCCCACAGCTCTTTCACGTCTTCGTCCGCGTCGGATTGAGCCAAGTAATCGCCGAGCGTTTCGTAATTTTTCACATTATGAATATGGGCGATAATCGCGGCGATCTCGCCGACGAAGCGGACTTTTTGTCTTGAGGTGAGCAGCTCGGTTTTCATCAGATTGACGAAATCGAGCGGAGCCGGGGTCAATTGATCGTGTTTGGCATACATGACCTTGCGTTTATCCACCTGTTTGGAGCTGAACGATAACCCGAGCTCGCGCTCCATCGCCGATATTTCGTGGCGGTCGATGCCGTAGATGGCATGGGCTCCGTAATTCAGCGTAAACCCGGCTTTTTCGTACGTAAAAGCCCGGCCGCCCAACTGCGGGCTGCGTTCAAACAAAATTCCTTCCACGCCGTACTGCTCCGACAAATAAGCGGCTGCCGTCAAACCGGCCAATCCGCCTCCAATAATTGCGACTTTCATTTTCTTTTCCTCCTTAGCGCTGTGCGCAAGCCATAATGGATGAACTGCGGCTTGCCCCGTTTCTACCGAGATGGATAGTTCCTGTTGTTCCGAACGTAGACCTGACCAAACCCATGCCAGGTTGCTGCGCATCATTCCGTGCAAATCTGTCTGCTCTTGCGAGCACCACATCCATAGTGTTCCTCTATAAGCGGCGATGAGCAGATTGACCTTATTCGCATCGGGAAGCCAGCGAAGCAGCCGGTCGAACAATAGCCGGTATTGTTCTTCCTCAATGCTTTTCACCGCCTCGTTCTGCATGGAAAGAGCGATCAAACTGCGTACCAGCCGCGGGTATGACTCAATATTGGACGTCAGGTCTAAAAACAGCTTGTTGACATGTCCCTCCAAGGATTGAACCTGAGACGGGGTTCTGACCGCCCAATCGTTGATCGTGTCCATTTGCTTGCGGAAAATTTCCCGTAATATTTCGTCTTTTCCTGCGAAATAATGGTAAAAGGTACCTTTTGACGTATTCGTAGCGGCGATGATGTCGTCAACGGACACTTGTTCATATCCGCGCTCAATAAACAACCGCAGAGCGACCTCGATCATGAACTCCCGTTTTTTTCTCGTTGCGGCCCGCATTAATCGGCTCATCCCGACTCACCTCACAACTCGTTTCGGCTCCTATTATACATAATATTAGACTGACAGTCTAGAAGTGCAGTCGGTTTAAATTCGGCGCCGAAGCCGCATTGGAAAACCGTTTCTTTTTTCGGGCTTTACCGTTCTTGCTGCGATAAGCCTGAGATCGTTGCCCGTACTGCCGGATTATGTATTTTGCGCAGGAAAGCCTTTGCATTATGTGTGTGAAAAAAACGATTGAAAATAATTCTCAATTATGCTAATTTATCTTGAGAATAATTATCATTACTAGTTAAATATCCGAAGGAGATGCAAATGTATTTATGAAAACCCGCTATTTTGTTTCTGCGCTAGTGCTCGGCTCTTCCCTTATTTTTTCAGGCTGCGGCGATAACAAGGCCAACGTTCAATCGGCGACCGCCCCGTCGCCGTCGCCGGCCGTGAAGGAAGATGCGGCGAAGCCGGCTGCAGCCGCTTCGGACGATTCGTTTAAAAAGGCGACGGAAGATTATCGTAAGTTCGTCATCGAGCAATGCGATTTATTCGTTAAGCAAACCGGCGATTTCGTCGCCGCGGTAAAGGCGGGAGATCTTAATAAAAGCCGGGAGCTGTACGCTCCGGCACGGATGTATTACGAACGGATCGAACCGATTGCCGAAGCGCTGGGCGATCTCGACCCGGATATCGACGGGCGCGAAGACGATATCGATCCGAAGGATTTGAAAGGCTTCCACCGGCTCGAGAAATCGCTCTGGCAGGATAAGACGACGAAGGGGCAGGAAGCGATCGCCGACGAGCTGCTGGCCAACAGCAAGCTGCTGCGCGCCAAAGTGGAGACGGTGGACATCGACGTCAATATGCTCGTTACCGGAGCGGTAGAACTGCTCAACGAGGTTTCCTCCTCCAAAGTCACCGGCGAGGAAGAGCGGTATTCGCATACCGATTTGTACGACTTTGCAGCTAACGTCGAAGGCGCCGCCAAAATCTTCGATATTTTGAAGCCGGAGCTTCAGAAGAAAGACCCCGCTTTGACGCAAACGATCGAAACCCGCTTCAAAGAACTGAATGACGGGCTGGCTCCATACAAAAAAGGCAGCGGCTACGTGCTCTATACGGAGCTTAAACCCGAACAAACGAAAAAATTAAGCCAACAAATCGATGCTTTGGCCGAACCGTTGTCCAATATGGGTAAATTGCTGGGGGCGTAAACGATGGCCGACGATATTCGAATGAAACAAGGCGGAAACGACGAGACGAATACGGGCGATTCCGGGGCCGGACGCGCCATTAGCAGACGCGATATGCTCAAGCTTGCGGGAGCGGGAGGCCTAGGCCTTCTGCTCGGCTCCGCCGGAGTCGGAGGCATGCTGGCCGTAACCGGCAAAACCGCGAAGAGCGCCGCAGTTCCGGCCGATCTGAGCAATGTAAGCATCCCGTTCTACGGAACGAATCAGGCGGGCATATTGACGCCGCCGCAAAATTTTATCTGCTTCGCCGCTTTTGATCTAACGACGACTCGCGTCGAGGAAGTATCGAAGCTTTTTCGCGTTTGGACCGAAGCATCCGCCAATATGGCCGAAGGCCGGATGGTCGGCCCGGACAACGACAAACCGAATCTTCCTCCGGAGGATACGGGGGAAGCGGCAGGGCTGAATCCGAACCAATTGACGATTACGTTCGGCGCGGGACCTACTTTATTCGACGAGCGATTCGGGCTGTCCGCTAAGCGGCCGGAAGCGTTCGTCGATTTCCCGCGGTTTGCGGGCGAGAAGCTGCGCCCGGAATGGTGCGGCGGAGATATCGGAGTGCAAGTATGCGCCGACGATATGCAGGTGGCCTTTCACGCGGTGCGCAATTTGGCTCGGATCGCCCGCGGCACGGCGGTGCTCAAATGGACGCAGGAAGGGTTCCAGCGGACGGCGACCGCCTCCAACAGCGGCGAGACGCCGCGCAACCTGCTCGGCTTCAAGGACGGCACCGGCAATCCGGATACGAATGACGCCAAGCTCATGAACGATCTTATCTGGGTGCAGCCGTCCGACGGGCCGGATTGGATGCGGAATGGAACTTATATGGCGGTCCGGCGCATTCGGATGCGTATTGAAGTATGGGACCGCTCGACGCTGAAGGATCAGGAATCGACCTTCGGGCGGTACAGAAAGAGCGGAGCGCCTTTGGGGGAACAGAACGAGTTCGACCCGATGAGGCTCGATGCGCAGGGACCCGACGGCAACCCGCTTATTCCGGCCAACGCCCATATTCGTCTGGCGCACGGCGAAGGGCAGGAGAAAATATTGCGCCGCTCTTATTCTTATTCGAACGGCATCGATCTGCAAACCGGCCAGCTGGATGCAGGCTTGTTTTTTATTTGCTATAATCGCGATCCGCGCAAGCAGTTCATTCCTGTTCAGCAGCGCTTAGCCAAAAACGACGCCTTGAACGAATATATTTTTCATATGGGAAGCGCGGCATTCGCCTGTTTTCCCGGAGTGCGGCAGGGCGGCTATCTGGGAGAAGGATTACTGTGAGATACTGTGAGAGAGAAAACTATGTGCGACAAAGGGTGGAAGCGCCATGATAAGTAAAACACAACGGCCGCGCTTCGTCGCGGCGGTCGGCGTCATACTGCTGCTTCTTGCCCTGCTCGCTCCGTCAGTCCGGGCCGCGGCCGAAAATTCCGAGCTGGAGAAGCTGCTGCCAATCGTGGGAGGGGCTTTGGTGGAAGCCGGCGACCGTCATTGGGACGAAGCGTCCAAAGAGCTGGAGCAGTTCGAAGCCCAATGGAGCCTGCTGAAGGCTCCATCGTCGGCGCTTGCCGATCAGGTGAGCGCGGCGGCCGCCGAAGCGAAGAAGGCGCTCGGCAATGCGCAGCAGCAGCCGGATGAAGCCTACCAGGCGGTCTCCAGGCTGGCTAAGGCGGCGGGCAGTTATGTGTCGGAGCAGGAACAGGGTGCGGAGAAGGAGGACGGCAAGCAGGCCGCCCGGTCGCTGCTGCCTGTTCTTCAGCAATGTCTGGATGCGATCCGGCAGAACAATTGGAGCAAGGCGCAAACCGCGTTCAAGCAGTTTGTCAAGGAATGGGGAAGGAAAGAAAACGCGATCCGTGCGGATAATACACAAGTCTACGGACAGATCGAGACGCTCTCGGCGATGGCCCGAGTCTCCGTGCAGGCCGATCCGCCGAAAGCCGATTCGGCGGCCGACGGCGTTACGACGCTGATCAAGACGATAGAGGATTATGCGAACGGAACCTTGCAGGAGCAGGCTTCCGCTGCCGGCGGGCAGACGATCGGAGACGCGCTGGCGCTTCTGCGCCAAGCGGACGGCAGCTTAAGCTCGGGCCATACGGCCGAAGCGGTTCAGCAGCTGCAGAGCTTCATCGCCTTGTGGCCGTCCGTCGAAGGAGCGGTCAGTACCCGCGCTCCGGACGTGTATACGAACGTAGAGAACGAAATGACGGAGGCCTTGAGCCGGCTGCTCTCGACCCCGCCTCGTACGGAGGAAGCGGCCGCAATCGTCAATTCGATGCAGACGGAGCTTGAGCCTTTCGCTTCGCAAACGAGCTATACCGCCTGGGACGCCGGGCTGATTTTGCTGCGGGAAGGCATGGAAGCATTGCTCGTACTTGCCGCTCTCGTCGCTTTCTTGCATCGCACGGGCAACGCCGCCAAGCAGGGCTGGGTCTGGTTCGGCGCGCTTACGGGACTTCTGCTTAGCGGCGCTCTCGCGCTTCTGCTCAACTATATGATCGCCAACGTAGCCGCGGGCAGCACACGCGAAATGCTGGAAGGCGTAACGGGGCTTGTCTCCGTCGTGCTGATGCTGACGGTGGGCGCCTGGCTGCACAAAAAATCGCAGATCAGCGCATGGAACAAATATATCGAGAAGCAGGTCGGCGTCGCGCTGATGACCGGCAATTTATGGTCGCTGTTTGTCGTGGCCTGCCTGGCCATTTTGCGGGAAGGGGCGGAGACGACGATCTTTTATATCGGCATGGCTCCTGCCATCGAAGGCGGGCAGCTGGCTGCGGGGATCGGCGCCGCGCTGCTCTTGCTGGCGGTGATCGGGTTTGTCATCGTCAAAGGCAGCATCCGGCTGCCGATCCGGGTGTTCTTCCTCGGAGCTACGGCGCTGATCTATTATCTGGTGATCAAGTTTCTCGGCGAAAGCGTCCATTCGCTCCAGGTTGCGGGCAAGCTCTCCTCGCATGTTCCGGGATTCATTCCGTCCTGGGGCTGGCTCGGCGTGTACCCGACTTGGGAGACGTTCGTTCCGCAGCTTGTCGTCGCGGCGTTTATTATTTTCCAAGTGCTGCGTTATGAGCGCAGAAAAAAGTCGGATACGGATCGCTTGAAGTCGAATCTTGTCTGAATTCAAAACGAGAAAAGAAACTTCGTATTTTTCTTTCGCGCGGAGTTTCTTTTTTTCTCAAAATTAGGTATAGTATTATAAGTAAAAAAGAAGCCGTCAAAGTTTAGGTAGCTGGGAGGACAAACCCGTCATGGATTGTATTTTTTGTAAAATTGTTGAGGGATCGATTCCTTCCAAAAAGGTGTATGAAAATGAGCACGTACTGGCGTTTCACGATATTCAGCCGGCCGCTCCCGTACATATTTTGATCATTCCGAAGAAACACATAGCAACCATGAACGACGTTGAGCCCGGCGACTGGGGCTTGATCGGTGAAATTCATCGCGCCGCCCAACATATTGCCAGACAGGAAGGTGTAGCGGATAGCGGATATCGGCTCATCAACAACTGCGGCAAGGACGGGGGACAAGTAGTTTATCATATTCATTATCACCTGCTTGCGGGTGAAAAACTGGGTTCGCTCGTTGGGAAGTAAAGAATCTTTTTCCCTAGGTTGACACCTAGTTTGTGTATACCCTATAATGAGGTTTGATGAACTGCTTTTTTTCGTCTTGGACGGTCTGTTCGGAGGGAGGGAAAACTGGTGTCAGAAACTCGAGTTCGCAAAAATGAAACTATAGATGCTGCACTTCGTCGCTTTAAGCGCTCCATCGCAAAAGATGGCGTACTAGCGGAGGTTAAAAAACGCAAGCATTATGAGAAGCCAAGCGTAAAACGTAAGAAGAAGTCAGAGGCTGCTCGTAAGAGAAAGTTCTAGGAGGCTTAATCGATGAGCTTAAGCGAGAAACTAAACGAAGATATGAAGCTTGCGATGAAGAGCCAGGACAAGTTTAAACTCACCGTAATCCGTATGGTTCGTGCAGCTATCAAGAATATTGAGATAGATCAGCGTAAAACCTTAGATGACCAGGAAGTACTTGATGTTCTGAGTCGCGAGATCAAACAGCGCAAAGATTCCCTCCAAGAATTTGAAAAGGCCGGACGTGATGACTTGGCCGAAACCGTTAAGGCAGAGATTGAAATTCTGATGGAGTACTTGCCGCAACAGTTATCTGAGGAAGAAGTAAAAGCCATTGTACAGCAGACCATCCAAGAAGTGGGTGCTTCTTCCAAAGCGGATATGGGAAAAGTCATGGGTGCGTTAATGCCTAAGGTGAAAGGACGGGCTGATGGCAAACTTGTCAATCAAGCCGTTCAACAACTATTATCATAGCTAGTAAGGTAAGGACACTCCCGTTTCGGGGGTGTCTTTTTCTATAGGCTTCGCAGCGTTCTCGGAGGAAATTTTTGCAAGAATGAATCGAATCCGTTATGCTTTACGTAAGTATGTTATGGATTTGGAAAATGGTTGAAGGAGGTCTCAGACGGATGTCCAAAGCCAAAACCGGAAAGCTGGCGCTAAGGTCTTGCTTTCTGCTGCTGTTAGGTCTGCTTATGCTGCTCCCGTATGCAACGGCTTTCGCAGACAATCAAGCTCCGCCGGCCCCTCCCGTTTCCGCTCCGGTAGCCGTCATTCCCGTCCATCAGACGATCGAGACGGGGCTTCAGAAGTTTCTGGAGCGGGCGATACGCGAAGCCGAGGATTCGAGCGTGGTATGCATCATACTCGATATCGACACGCTCGGAGGCAGAGTCGACTCGGCGGAGGAAATCGGCGAGCTGATTAAAGGGAGCAAGGTGCCCACGGTCGCTTATGTTCACGGGCGAGCGGTCTCGGCCGGAAGCTACATTGCGCTGAACGCCAATCAGATTGTGATGGAGCCGGGCAGCACGATCGGGGCGGCGGCCGTTGTGGATGCCGGCGGCAATGAAGTGGAGAGCGTCAAAGTTATCGCTCATTGGGCAAGCCAGATGCGCTCCGCGGCGGAGCTTCGGGGGCGCGATCCGCAAATCGCCGAGGCGATGGTGGATAAAAACGTCGGTGTCGACATGAAGGCGATTAATCGGACCGTGCCGAAGGGCCAACTGGTGTCGCTGACCGCAGAGGAGGCGGTAAAGGTAGGGTACGCGGAAGCGACGGCATCGAATATGCAGGAGGTTATCGGTTTCATTAAAGCTGCCGATCATCCGGTGCTCAACATCGAACCGTCGCTTGCCGAGAAATTTTCGCGCTTTCTGACGCAGCCGTGGGTATCGATGCTGCTATTGTTTCTGGGCATTGCCGGCATCGCCATCGAACTGTTCGTTCCCGGCTTCGGTTTGCCCGGCATTATCGGTCTTCTTGGTTTCGGTTTGTATTTCTTCGGGCATTATATCGTCGGGTTCGCGGGGGTGGAGGACATAGCGCTCTTTATTATCGGCGTTGTGCTGCTGGTTATCGAAATTTTCGTTTCGAGCTTCGGGATTTTGGGGCTGATCGGCATTGCGTGTTTGTTCAGCAGCGTCGTCATGGCCGCTTACAATACGAAGCAGGCCGCGCTGCACTTGAGCGTCGCGTTCGTGCTCGCCGTCATCGTCGTGGGGATTTTTATCTGGATCTTCAAGGACCGAGGCGTTTGGAACCGATTTATTTTGAAGGAGGAGCTCAGGTCGGAAAAAGGTTATAATTCAGTGCCTATTCGCACCGATTTGGTAGGCAAGTCGGGAACTTCGATCACGCCGCTGCGTCCGGCCGGAACGATTTATATCGGCGACGAGCGAATCGACGTCGTCACCTCCGGCGAGTTTATCGCCGTGGGCAAGCAGGTGGTTATCGTCCAAGTGGACGGAGCGCGTATTGTCGTGCGCGAAGCCGGCGGAACGATGCATTAGCTCCGCGATGCTAACGAAGCTAGTTTTTTCTGGCGAAAAAACTCAAAGCGAATGCTTACGAAGCCAGTTTTTTCTGGCGAAAAAACTTTTAGGAGGTTCAACCCATGGATCCAATTGTGTATTTCCTTTTGCTGGCGGCGATCATTATTATCGCGCTGTCCGTATTTTTAAGCTTTGTGCCGATTATGCTGTGGATTTCGGCGCTCGCCTCGGGCGTCCGCATCGGTATTATTACGCTGGTGGCGATGCGGCTGCGGCGCGTTATTCCAAGCCGTATCGTCAATCCGATGATCAAGGCGACCAAGGCGGGGATCGACGTTACGATCAATCAGCTGGAGAGCCACTTTCTGGCGGGCGGTAATGTAGACCGCGTCGTCAACGCGCTGATCGCCGCGCATCGCGCGAACATTCATCTGGAATTCGAACGCGCGGCAGCCATCGATTTGGCGGGCCGGGACGTCCTGCTGGCCGTACAGATGAGCGTCAATCCGCGCGTTATCGAAACGCCTACGGTTTCGGCCGTCGCCAAAGACGGGATTGAGGTTAAAGTTATTGCTAGAGTAACGGTAAGAGCGAATATCGACCGCTTGGTCGGGGGCGCCGGGGAAGAGACGATTATCGCCCGCGTCGGCGAAGGGATCGTTACGACGGTAGGCTCCTCCGGTTCGCACAAAGACGTTTTGGAAAATCCGGACATGATTTCCCGTACGGTGCTCGGCAAAGGTTTGGACGCCGGGACCGCCTTCGAAATTTTATCGATCGATATTGCGGATGTCGACGTCGGCAAAAATATCGGGGCGCATCTGCAAACCGAGCAGGCGGAAGCGGATAAGCGCATCGCCCAGGCCAAGGCGGAGGAACGCCGCGCAATGGCCGTCGCCCAGGAGCAAGAGATGAAGGCCCGCGTCGTTGAGATGAAGGCCAAGGTGGTCGAATCCGAATCGCAAGTGCCTTTGGCGATGGCCGAAGCGCTCCGCGGAGGCAAGCTCGGCGTCATGGAATATATGAACCTGAAAAACATCGATGCCGATACGCAAATGCGCTCTTCTCTGGGCAAAATGAATGAGACCGGCAAACATGAAGATCAGGAGTAACGCTTCCTCCATGATCGCAAGGAGGGTGAGAGCATGAAGCTGATACAATTTCTGCTCAGCAACTGGTATATCGTGGTTATTCTGTACATCGTCCTCAGGACGATTGCCAGAACCGTGAAGCCGCCTGCCGGCAGCCCGCCTAAGGCGGGTCCTGGCGGAGCGTCGAAGCAAGGAATGCCTTCCTTCGGAGGCGGAGAGGGCGGCTGGGGACGCACGGTCAAGCAGACGGTAACCAAGACGATGCAGAAGTCTGCTGCGAACAACAGGCAGAACGACCAAGGCGCCGCCTTGTCGTCCCAATCCTCTCAGCAGCCTCAGAATGGCGCTGGGAGGGGTTACCAGTCTGCGGAAGGCCTAACTTCCAAAGCAAGCTCTTCCGCCGCTCCCAGGCGATTACAGAGCGTGCCCGCGGCTTCACAGGCGGAGCCGGCGCAACCGACTGTCGCTCCTTCGGCGAGCCAACTGGCGCAAGGCGTTATCTGGGCCGAAATATTGGGGCCTCCGAGAGCCAAAAAGCCTTACGGCAAGTAATGCCGCAAGCACCGACTTTCAACCTGAACAGGTTGGAGGCCGGTGCTTTTTTTTGTTGTTTAGGAAATGATGCGCAGCCATATCCTGCGGATATCCGGGGGCTCCCCCGAAAGTAGTGTCTAACCATAGAACGATCCCAGAGGAATGGTTAGACGCCGATCCAGCTTAGGCTGGATGCGGAAGGAATAAGCTCTAGAGTATCACGTCACTTTTGGGGGATTTGTTCTTTTCTCAAGAGACGCCGCCGCTTTCGGGATATGAACAGGAATTGCTGTGCTCTTTCATAATTCGCCCGCTTCCAGCATATGGTGTAAATAGCCTGTGCTGCGTTAGCGGTGCTTTGAACGGCATGGCGAAAGCAAGTTAACTGATAAGCTTACACCAACTTTAAGGGGGAAATGTATGCGCAGTCTGACCCGCAAGTTCAATCAATTGACCGCTAAGCTGCTGGACCTTCCCCAGGACGTGGTGCTTGATTTGCCCCGAATGACGCTGATCGGCAACATGCAGCTGTATATCGAGAATCACCGCGGCGTGCTGCACTTTTCCGGCGAGCTGATGAAGCTGGCGCTTTCCAAAGGAAGCTTGGAAGTAAGGGGAAGAGAGCTGGTGATTCGAGCGATTTTACCGGAAGAGGTATTTATAGAAGGGGTTATAGAGGACGTTAAATTTATCCCGTAAAGAGGTGCATGTCATTGAAATCATCTTTTCTCTTATCGCTGCGAGGTTATGTGCTGGTGGAAGTTAGAGGGGGACGCATCGAGAAGCTGGTGAACGGCTTGACGGATAAACGGATGACGGCATGGGATATTCGCATAATGGACGAGTCGCATGCCCAAATGCATATACTGATCAAAGATTTTTTCCGGCTTCGTCCGCTGTTGAAGGAGACAGGCTGCCGGGTGCATGTGAAGCGGCGCCACGGCGTTCCTTTTTTGTTGGACAAACTGGAGAAGCGCAAGCTGTTTGCCGTAGGTATCGTCGGCTTTATCGTCGGGCTGTACTTGCTCTCTTCCGTCGTTTGGCAGGTGCGGGTCGAGGGCAACGAGACGATCAGCACGCAGCAGATTTTGCAGGCGGCCAAGGGCGAAGGCATTTACCAATGGCAGTGGAAAAACCGGCTGCAGGATGCGGACGTGCTGTCCAAGCTGCTGCAGAGCAAAATACCCGGCACGGCTTGGGTAGGCGTAGAGGTTCACGGTACGCATATCGTGATCAAGGTGGTGGAGGCGACGATTCCGAACAAGCCCCCGCTGCTGAGCCCGCGCCATTTGGTCGCATCCAAGAACGCGATGGTGACGTATATTTTGGCGGAAAAGGGGCGGCCGGCCGTCAGGCCGAATACGTATGTGAAAAAAGGGGACATCCTGATCTCGGGCATTCTGGGCGACGAAGTCAACCAGCAGACGGTGGTCGCCTCCGGCGTGGTGAAAGGGCTCGTATGGTATACGCCCAAGGTCGAGGTTCCTTTGGTGCAGCATTATAAAGTGTATACGGGGGAAACGAAGGATCGATCGTATCTGGTAATCGGCAGCAGGGCGCTGCAGCTGACAGGCTACGGCAAGCCCGGCTTCGAGCAGTCCGAAACGATCGCGGATCGGAAAACGCTGCAGTGGAAAAACTTCGTCCTGCCTTTCGGCTGGCTGAACGAGCGGGTTATGGAAGTGAACGTAAGAGAGAAGCAGATCACTCCGGAGGAAGCGAGACAACTGGGTGTAGAGCACGCGAAGCAGGCGATTATAGAGGCGGCGGGCAAGGACGCCAAGGTGGTCAATGAAAAAATTTTGCATGAAAAGACGGAGAATGGTAAAGTTTATATGGAAGTACATTTGGAAGTGGAAGAATCTATCACTGAGGAGCAACCTATCGTATCATAATGTGTTCGCTTGAAGGAGAAGAGGCCTGTTGATTGACAATGTACGGATTGTGAAAGTGGCTTTGAAAAACACGGCGGAAGGGCTCGCTTTATTCGGCCCGCAGGACAAGTTTCTGCATTTGATCGAGGAGCAGACCGACGCCAGAATTCAGTCCCGCGAGGAAGAAATCGTCATCCAGGGAAGAGCGGGAGAGACGGAATCGCTGCTGCAGCTCTTCGAGGTGCTGCTGGAGCTGGTGCGCAACAACTACATTTTGAACGAACGGGATATCCACTATGCGATCGAGCTGTCCAAACAGATGAAGGCGGACCAGCTGCTGGATTTGTTCAAAGGGGAGATCGCCACCACGCATAAAGGCAAGCCTATCCGCGTGAAGACGATCGGGCAGAAGCAGTACGTTTCCACGATCAAACAGAAGGATATCGTCTTCGGCATCGGTCCGGCCGGTACGGGGAAAACGTATATCGCAGTCGTGCTCGCCGTTGCGGCTTTGAAGCTGGGACAAGTCAAGCGGATCGTTCTGACGCGTCCGGCGGTGGAGGCGGGAGAGAGTCTCGGCTTTTTGCCCGGCGATTTGCAAGAAAAGGTTGACCCTTACTTACGTCCATTGTATGATGCTCTTAACGATGTATTAGGGCCTGAACAGGTCATCAAGTCGCTGGAAAGAGGGCTTATCGAGATCGCTCCGCTCGCCTATATGCGCGGCCGGACGCTGGACGATTCCTTTATCATTTTGGACGAAGCGCAGAACACGACCCCGGAGCAAATGAAAATGTTTTTGACCCGTCTCGGCTTCGGTTCGAAGATGGTCATTACAGGCGATGTGACGCAAATCGATTTGCCGCGCGGCAAGTCGTCCGGACTCGTGGAAGCGCACCGCATTTTGAAACGAATTGAAGAAATCGGATTCATCGAATTTGCCGAAGCGGATGTCGTCAGACACTCATTGGTTCAAAAAATTATCGTCGCCTACCATGAGGATAAAGAAAAATAGCTCGCCTCGGTCCTGTGCCTGCTTAGGTTCCGGCGCCCACGGAAGAGCTGTGAAAGGGATGACCTTTCGAGATGAAAAACCAGGTTTCGATCCAAGGCAAGCTTCAATACCGGCTTGCAGGCTGGAAATACAGCGCCCTCGTGCGCTTTCTTCTGTTTTTAGTGCTAACCGTCCTTTTTTATACGGCGCTGATGGGCAGGCTGATTCCGCAGACGTACGACATCACGCTCGGCTCGGTCGCGGAGAAGGATATTTTGGCCCCTCGGGCCATCGAGAACGCCATCGCCACCGAAAAGGCCAAAGAGGATGCCGCTCAGCGCGTACAGCCTGTCTACCGGATCGTCTCGCTGAAGAACGAGCTGATCATCGAAGCGATGTTCGAGAAGCTGCAGCAAATCAATGCCGATACGGAAGTGACGCTTGGCGACAAGGTCAATATTTTCAAAACGGTCATTCCGAATCTGATTGACGACCATGTGAACAGACAGATCAAGCTGTACACGGACAGCGGACAATATAACGATACGCTGCTGCAGGAAATGCGGCAAAAAATTACCGAACAGCAGTACCGCATACCGGAAGAGACGTATTACAAGATGCCTCGCGTATCCAAGGAAGACTTGACCGCGATGGAGCCGGTAGCCAAGGAGATCGTCACCCGCCTGATGAACGACCAGATTATGGACGCTCAGACGGCTAGGGCCAAGGTCGCCGAACTTGTAAATACGTCGACGCTGACCAAAAGCACGGCCCGCGAAATGGTGCAGGAGCTGGTGCGGGAAGCGATTACGCCGAACAAATTTTTCGATCAAAAAGGCACCGACGAAGCGAAGGGGCATGCCCGCGACAACGTGAAGCCGGTGTATATCAATAAAAACGATGTGCTGGTCAAAAAGGGCGACATCATTTCCGAGGAAATATATCAGCGTCTTAGCGGGCTGGAAATGTTGAAGGATGAAACAAGCTATGCGCCGAAGCTCGGACTGGCCTTGCTTGTGGTCATGTTTACGTTCGTTATCTTCATGTTCGTGAAGCAGAGCGCGCTGTCGATCAGCCACAGCAACGTGCAGCTGTTGATGCTTGTCCTTATTATGTTTTTGAATATTCTCGGGATGAAGCTGTTCTCGCTCGTGCAAAACCTCGATTATCCGTATATCGGTTTCCTGGCGCCGACCGCCATGGGAGCGATGCTGATTACGATTTTGCTTGACGCCAATTTGGCGTTTATCGCGGCGGTGTTGTTCAGCGTCATTGCGAGCGTCATCTTCAATACGGATCATTTGCAGGCATTCGATTTCCGTTACGGACTGCTTACCCTTGTGACCTCGTTCGCGGCGATTTTTTCGATTCAGCGCGCGAGCCAGCGTTCTTCCATATTGAAGGCAGGGGTTATCGTGGCGCTGCTCGGCATGGCTCTCGTAGGGTCGCTGATGCTGATCGAGGATCACGAGACGAAAAAGAGCGTGCTGTTCGCCTTCTCCTTCATTGTGGGAGGAGGGCTGTTGACCGCGGTGTTCGTTATCGGCTTGCTGCCGTTTTTCGAAGCGGCGTTCGGCATCTTGTCCCCGCTGAAGCTGGTGGAGCTGTCGAATCCGAATCATCCGCTGCTGCGCAAGCTGCTCACGGAGACGCCGGGCACTTACCATCACAGCGTTATGGTGGGCAATTTGGCGGAGGCGGCGGCCGAGTCGATCGGCGCCAACGGACTGCTGTGCCGGGTCGGGGCTTATTATCACGATATCGGCAAGACGAAGCGGCCGAACTATTTTATCGAAAATCAGTCGAACATCGAAAATCCGCATGACAAGATGGACCCTGCGCTCAGCAAATCCATCATCGTCGCCCATGCCAGGGACGGAGTGGAAATGCTCAGCGAGCATCACATTCCGAAGCCGATTCGGGACATTGCCGAGCAGCATCACGGAACGACGCTTCTCCAATTTTTCTATCATAAGGCGAAGAAAATCGCCGAAGCGGAGAACGACCCGAAGCCGGTGGAGGAAGCGGATTTCCGCTATCCGGGGCCGAAGGCGCAGTCCAAGGAGGCCGCGATCGTCGGCATCGCCGATTGCGTGGAAGCGGCCGTGCGGTCGCTGCGCAGCCCGACGCTGGAGCAGATCGATTCGATGGTGCGCAAAATTATAAAAAGCCGGCTGGATGACGGTCAGTTCAACGAATGCGATCTTACGATCAAAGAGCTGGATCAAATTGCCAAAATTTTGAATGAAACGCTGCTTGGCATTTTTCACTCCAGAATCGAATATCCGAACGATCTGCAGGCGCAAAATCAGAACGACGCGTCCAAGCAGGTGAAAAGGAGTCAGAACGAATGAGTTTGCGCTTGGAATGGAATAACGAACAAAATGAATATGCGATTTCGGATGAGCTGGCCGCCAAGCTGCATCAATTGCTGCGCTTGGCCGGCGAAGCGGAGAACGTTACGGACGGCGAAGTTGCGCTGACATTCGTCGACGACGCGGAAATCCATCGCTTGAACAAAGAATACCGCGGCATCGACAAGCCGACGGATGTGCTTTCGTTCGCGATGCAGGAGATGGGCGAGGACGAGATCGAGATCGTGTTCGACGAAGACGATTTCGTGTCCGAGGACGAGCTGGAGCAGGTTCGGGCTCTTGACGGCGAGCCGGCCCAGATTGGTGAAGACGAAGAAGATGAAGAGTCTTACGAGGAGCCGCTCGGGGATATTATCATTTCCGTTCCGAGGGCCATCGCGCAAAGCGAGGACTACGGCCATTCCGTGGAGCGCGAGCTCGGATTTTTGTTCGTGCACGGCTTCCTGCATCTGATCGGTTACGATCATCAGGATGAGGAAGAGGAGAAAGTGATGTTTGCGAAGCAGGAGCAAATATTGCAAAAGGCGGGATTGATTCGTTGAGACCTAAGGTGAAGTGGCATCGAAGCTTTCGGTTCGCGTATGAGGGAGTGAAGTACGCTTTATCCACGCAGCGCAATATGAAGTTTCATTTTTTCGCCGCTTTCGTCGTGCTGCTGATGGCCTTGTATTTCCATCTGCACAAGCTGGAGATTTTATTTATTCTGCTCGCCGTGACGCTGATGATCGTCACCGAGCTGATCAATACCGCAGTGGAAAAAGCCGTGGATCTTGCCATGCCCGACCGTCATCCGCTGGCTAAAATAGCCAAGGATGTGGCCGCAGCCTCCGTACTGGTGTCTGCGGCTTTTGCCGCTATCGTGGGCATGATCGTGTTCTATGAGCCGATCGACGCGCTGTTCCGCGAGGCGAAGGGAATCGAGGGACACAGCTTTTCCGCTGCTATGGTCTGGATTTTGCTAATTCTTGTCATCTTGACGGTTACCGTTGTGGAGACGCGATTTTCAAGCAAAGGAAACCGTGTGCAGCCGAGCTTGCTTTCGGCCATAGCATTTGCCGTCGCAACTTTTATCACTTGTTACGTTACGGTTGCCTTTGTAGCGCTTCTGGCGTATTTGCTGGCTTTTTTGGTTATGATGGTTTTATACGATAAAAGAAGCCGGGCTTTCCCGTCGCTGGCGCTGGGAGCCGTGATCGGCAGCTTTGTGTCGGTACTCGTCTATTATTTGGTTCATATGTAGAGCTGCAGCAAGCACATCAAACGAAAACGGGGTTGGTTGAGATGAAGCGAGATGCGTTGGTCGCCATGGCCAAAGAGGCTATGAAGAAAGCTTATGTGCCGTATTCCAAGTTTCAGGTAGGCAGCGCTCTGCTAGACAGCAAAGGGAACGTGCATCTGGGCTGCAACGTGGAGAATGCCGCCTACGGCCCTACGAATTGCGCCGAGCGAACCGCGCTGTTTCGGGCGATTGCCGACGGAGAAGCGCCGCGCTCCTTCCGCGCCATCGCGGTTATCGGCGATACCGCGCAGCCGATCACCCCTTGCGGCGTATGCCGTCAGGTGCTGATCGAGCTGTGTCCGCCGGATATGCCCGTGTATATGGCTAACGTCCGCGGAGACATTACCGAGACGACGGTAGCCGCGCTGCTGCCGGGAGCTTTTACCCAGGATGACCTTGGCTCGGACGGGAAACGCTCGAACTGAACGGGGAGCCGAAGAAAGATCATCATTGCAATTGATTGACAAATGGAGGAACTTTACTGAAATGACATCGACCGCTAATAAAAAAGCATTCAAATCCGGGTTCGTCGCCATTATCGGCCGGCCTAACGTGGGCAAATCCACTTTGATGAACCACGTCATCGGGCAAAAGATCGCGATTATGTCCGACAAGCCGCAGACGACGCGGAACAAAATTCACGGGGTATATACGACAAACGATTCGCAAATCGTTTTCCTCGATACGCCCGGCATTCATAAGCCTCAGTCCAAGCTCGGCAACTACATGATGAAGGTGGCGGAGGGAACGCTCGGCGAGGTCGATGCGATCTTGTTTCTGATCGACGTCGTCGAAGGGCTCGGCGGTGGAGACCGCTTTATTATCGAAAACCTGAAAAAAGTAAAAACGCCGGTCATTCTCGTCATGAACAAAATCGATCAGGTTCAGCCGGAAGAGCTTCTGCCCGTCATTACCGCTTATAAAGATCTGTATCCGTTCGCGGAAATCGTGCCGATCTCGGCTATTCAAGGCAATAACGTCAATACGCTGCTGGAGCAGGTCGTCAAATATTTGCCGGAAGGACCGCAGTACTACCCGGCGGATCAAGTGACGGACCATCCGGAGCAATTCGTCTGCGCCGAGCTTATCCGCGAGAAATTATTGCACTTGACCCGCGAGGAAGTGCCTCATTCGATCGCCGTCGCCATCGAGGATATGAAGGTCGAAGAGAACGGCGTCGTCCATATTTCGGCGGTTATTTATGTGGAGCGCGACTCGCAGAAAGGGATTATTATCGGCAAGAAGGGCGCTTTGCTGAAAGAAGTCGGCCAGAAGGCGCGGCGCGATATCGAAACGCTGCTCGGCTCGAAAACGTTCCTGGAGCTGTGGGTTAAAGTGAAAAAAGATTGGCGAAATCAGGAGCGGGTGCTCCGCGATCTCGGATTCCGCAACGACTAAAGGCAGAACGGCGTTCAATCCAGTTATTACTTGGCATACTTCCGTCTTCTTCGTATCATCCTATATCTTGTCGACAGGTTTGTTCATCTAAAAGCCTTTGTTTACAAGCAGCTTTCCTACAGCACGCACTTAGGAGAGGAGATGGATACACATGAGAGATTTTTCGTGGAAGTATTTTTCAATGACAGGCGATGTGGACGCCTACCTGCTTTACAAAGAAGTATCTAACGATGAACATCATTCCGAGCCCGATTCGGAAGAAGATCCCCTACTTGAGACAACGGAAGGGATACAATAGCCTGCACTTGCTTGGCATGGGAGAAGAGAGGACGATGCAGTACAGAGTTCAAGGAATTGTGATCCGCAGTATGGATTACGGGGAAGGCAACAAGATCGTAACTTTATTTACCCGGGAGCTGGGCAAGGCAGCCGTCATTATCAGAGGCGCCAAAAAAGTAAAGAGCCGCTATGCCTCCGTAGCCCAGCTGTTCACCTGCGGAGATTATTTGTATTTCAAATCGGGCCAGCTCGGAACGCTGAATCATGCGGAAATTGTGGAGTCCCATCACCGCATCCGCGAGGATTTGCATAAGGCGGCCTATGCCTCCTATATGGCGGAGCTGACCGATCGGATGCTTCCCGATCAAGAGGCTAACGCTTTTTTATTTGAGCAGCTGAAGGCGGGACTGCAAGGAATCGACGAAGACAAAGATATGCAGATCATTTCGTTTATGTACGAAATGAAAATATGGATGCAAGCCGGCTATCAGCCGGAGCTGGACGCTTGCGTATCGTGCCGGTCGGCCGAAGGAGCGATGCGCTTCAGCAGCAGTCTCGGCGGAATATTATGCGAGCGCTGCCGGGCCAAGGACCCGGGGGCCGTGCCGCTGTCGCCGGGCGGCTGGAAGCTCTTGCGTCTGTTCGCCCATACCGACATCCGGCGGTTAGGGCAAATCGACGTCAAGCCGGAGACGAAAGAAACGTTAAAGAAGCTAATGCGCACTTATTTTGATACTCATATCGGACTTCAATTAAAATCGCGTCATTTTCTCGATCAAATGGAGAAATACGGCGTATAATGCTTTGACATTTTTATTGCGGTTTGATAATATAATATATTAACATTAAATGCGACTTCTCGTCCGGCTTAAGGTCATCCAAGGCTAAAAGCGGCGGGAATTTTTTGTTTGAAGAGACACTATCGTCTTCTGCAAAAGATTTTCGCAACAAACGGCTAGTACATACGTATTATTAGTAGCTTGTCAAAAGAAAGTAGGTGCAGCATGACGGGAATAGCGAATCCCATTATTTATGTAGCATCCGATTCGGCCGGAGAAACGGGGGAAGCGGTCGTTCGCGCGGCCATGGTGCAGTTCTATCCGCAAATAATGGATATGCGCATCGTTCCGTTTCTGGAGGACCGGGCGGGCATCGACAAATTGATCCAAACTGCCAAACAGAGGGACGGCATTATCGTATTCACTCTCGTTATCCCGGAGCTTCGAGATTATCTGGTGGAGCAGGCGCTCCGCCATCAACTGCCCTATATCGATCTGCTAGGCCCGATTATCGGATCGCTGGAGAAAAAGCTGCAGCAGGAGTCGCGTCATCAGCCGGGGATGATCCATCCGCTGGACGAAGATTACTTCAAGAAGGTAGAGGCGGTCGAATTTGCCGTGAAATATGACGACGGCCGCGATTTTAACGGCGTTCTGCAAGCGGATATCGTGCTTGTAGGCGTCTCCAGAACGTCCAAGACTCCGCTGTCGATGTATTTGGCCCATAAAAAATATAAAGTAGCCAACGTACCGCTCGTACCGGAAATTCAGCCGCCGGAGCAGCTGTTCACCGTATCGAACAAAAAAATTATCGGGCTTCGCATCAATCCGGAGAAGCTGAACATGATCCGCTCCGAACGGCTCAAAATGCTCGGCCTGCCGCAGAATGCCACGTACGCCAATGTCGAAAGAATCAACATGGAGCTTGAATATGCCGACCGCATCATGAAGCGGCTCGGATGCCGTATCATTGACGTATCGAATAAAGCTGTCGAAGAAACGGCGAGCATGATCTTAGAACTGCTTCAAGGAAGATAGCTCTTTTTTCCCGTCATGCAAGCAGGATTTTTTATTTCTTCATCGTATATAATATTACGGTGGTACTTTAGAACGAATTCGGTGGGACAAAGACTATGTCTTTCAAAATTATTGTGGATGCCGATGCTTGTCCGGTTAAGTCGGAAATCGTCAAAGCCGCTGCGCAATTTCATGTCGATGTGATGATGGTCGCTTCCTTCGATCACCGTCTCGCTCCTATGGAAGGCGTGCAGATCGTTCAGGTCGACCGTTCCGATCAATCGGTAGACTTGTACATAGCGAACCGGATCGCCCCCGGAGATATTCTGGTGACGCAGGATTTCGGCCTGGCGGCGCTGGCGCTGGGGAAAAAGGCTATCGCTTTATCCAATCGCGGACAGCATTTCAACGACCGGACGATTGACTTTTTACTGGACCGCAGGCACGAGCAGGCGAAGCAAAGGCGCGGCGGCAAGCATTCCAAAGGGCCGAAACCGTTTACCGACGAGGATCGACATTTTTTTCAACATTCTTTGACAAAACTTTTGCGAAGCTTGCAGGAGATTTCACAGAGATAGCGAATATTATTACGTGTTAATTTGATTGAAGGTGGATAGGATGAGTAACGGACGCATCCCGCAAGAAGTCATTGAGGCCGTTTTGAAGCATCATGATATTGTGGATGTAGTCGGCCGGTACGTGCATTTGAGCAAACAAGGCCACTATATGAAGGGACTGTGTCCTTTTCATTCGGAGAAATCGCCGTCGTTCACCGTCACACCTGAAAAGCAAATTTATCACTGCTTCGGCTGCGGCGCAGGCGGCGGCGTCATTCAGTTTTTGATGGCGATCGAAGGCTATACGTTTACGGAAGCGATCAGCGGCTTGGCCAAAGAAGCCAATCTGGATATCGGCACTTACGCGCAAGCGGACGGCCATGTTCAGCAAAATCCGGAGAAGACGAAGCTGCTCGAAGCCTACGAGCTTGCCGGTAAGCTGTATCAGTATATTTTGAAAAATACCGAGCAAGGCAAGCAGGCGATGCAGTATTTGCGGTCGCGGGGCTTGAACGACAAGGTGATAGAAACGTTCGGCATCGGCTATGCTCCCCCCCAGTGGGATACGCTGGCTCAACTGCTTGAAAGACGTCAATTTCCGCTGCCTCTGATGGAAAAGGGCGGTTTGATCTCGTCAAGACAGGACGGTCAAGGCTACTTCGATAAATTTCGCGACCGGATTCTGTTTCCGATCCATGATTGGAAAGGACAGCTCATCGCTTTTGGCGGAAGGGCGATGGGGGACGTGCAGCCCAAATATTTGAACAGTCCCGAGTCGATATTGTTTCACAAAAGCCGGAGCCTTTATAATATGCATCTGGCAAGGCCGGCCATTCGAAAGCTGCGTAAGCTGGTGTTGTTCGAAGGCTATGTCGATGTGATTAAAGCTTGGGAAAGCGGCATTACGAACGGGGTCGCTACGATGGGAACCGCGCTCACCGATGAACATGCGGATGTCATACGCAAACAGGCCGATCAGGTCGTCGTTGCTTATGACGGGGATTCCGCTGGGCAGAATGCGGCATACAAAAGCATTCCGATTCTCGAAAAAGCGGGCGTTCAGGTTCAAATAGCGATGATCCCCGGCGGGAAAGATCCCGACGAATATATTACAAGTCAAGGTTCTGAACGATTTGTACGGGAAGTGATTGAAGCTGCCGTACCGTCGATCAAATATAAACTTCTTTATTTTCGCAAAAATTATAAACTGCAGGAGGATGGCGAGAAGCTTCGTTACATTCAACAAGCGCTCAAAATCATTGCCGATATTCCTTCGCCTATTGAAAGAGAGCATTACGTTAGAGATCTTGTAACCGAATTTCCTTATTCTTACGAATCGGCGCTGCAAACCTTGAACGAAATTAGACTCCAAGCGGAAAAAAACAACAAGTTCGGGGATAATAAAGACAAAGCGTGGAATAATGTTATGAATGACGGAACACCTCGGGAACGGAGTCCTTCCTTATATCGTGCTTATCATAATGCGGAGCGTCAGCTCTTGGCCATCATGATGTATGACCGTGAAGTGGCGCATTACGTAGAGCGGGAGCTGGGGGATCAGTTTAACGTTGATGCTCATGCGGCATTGGCTGCTTATTTGTATGCTTATTACGCACAAGGATTCGAACCGAATCCGAGCAGCTTTATGGCTATGCTTCAAGAAGCGGACCTGGAAAGTTTGGCAAGTTCCTTAGCGATGATGGGCAAT
Organism: Paenibacillus doosanensis; assembly: GCF_025060755.1. Taxonomy (GTDB): domain Bacteria; phylum Bacillota; class Bacilli; order Paenibacillales; family NBRC-103111; genus Paenibacillus_S; species Paenibacillus_S doosanensis. Next base: position 37,841 of record NZ_JANYUY010000045.1, on the reverse strand, counting down.
TCACACGGGGTCAACGATCAGGTCATTGACGATTACATCCGGGAGATAAAAAAATACCCGCAGCAGCAGCTAATCGAGCGAAAAAGAGAAGAAATGATTCGCGCAGAACGTTCAGGGGATATTACACGGGCCGCACAAATAGGCATTGAGATTATTTCCCTAGAAAAGCAGTTGAAATCATCTTGAAGCTTCCAGCAAGCAGGAAGATGACTCTAGGGAGGAGGGAGTTGGATTATGGCGAACGATCAACGCACGGAGATAGAGACAGAGTTGACGTTAGAGCAAGTCAAGGAGCAGCTAATTGAGCAGGGCAAGAAGCGTTCCTCTTTAACCTACAAAGATATTATGGAGAAACTGGCTCCTTTCGACCAGGATCCTGAGCAAATCGACGAGTTTTTCGAACAGCTCTCCGAGCTTGGAATCGATGTAGGCAACGAATCGGACGAAGAGCATGAACTCGGCCGGATGGATCAGGAGCATGACGATTTTCATTTTGACGACGATTTGTCGCTGCCTCCGGGCATTAAAATCAACGATCCGGTACGCATGTATTTGAAAGAAATCGGTCGAGTCCCGCTGTTATCCGCTGAGGATGAGGTGGATTTGGCGAAACGGATCGAGCTTGGCGACGAGGAAGCGAAGCGCCGGCTTGCGGAAGCAAACCTGCGGCTTGTCGTAAGTATCGCCAAGCGTTATGTAGGCCGCGGCATGCTCTTCCTTGATTTGATTCAGGAAGGCAATATGGGTCTGATCAAAGCGGTCGAAAAATTCGACCATACGAAAGGTTATAAATTCAGTACGTACGCGACCTGGTGGATTCGTCAAGCCATTACCCGGGCGATTGCGGACCAAGCAAGAACGATCCGGATTCCGGTACATATGGTGGAAACGATTAATAAGCTGATTCGCGTCTCAAGACAGCTTCTTCAAGAGCTCGGCCGCGAGCCGATGCCGGAAGAAATCGCCAAGGAAATGGATCTTAGCACGGATAAAGTTCGTGAAATTATGAAAATCGCGCAGGAGCCCGTATCATTGGAAACTCCGATCGGAGAAGAAGACGATTCGCATCTGGGTGATTTCATCGAGGATCAGGAAGCTCTTGCTCCTGCGGACGCAGCGGCTTACGAACTGCTCAAGGAACAGCTGGAAGACGTTCTCGACACGCTGACCGAGCGGGAGGAAAACGTACTTCGCCTGCGCTTCGGATTGGATGACGGGCGTACCCGCACCTTGGAGGAAGTAGGCAAGGTGTTCGGCGTCACGCGTGAACGGATTCGTCAGATCGAAGCCAAAGCACTGCGTAAACTGAGACATCCGAGCCGCAGCAAACGATTAAAGGATTTTCTTGAATAAAGCTTTGCCCTTATCGACCTTTCTGCACCCGCTGCAGTCAGGTCTAATTTTTTGTTTCACCTCAACCGATAAATAAAAACAGGTAAGACGAATAGGATATCGATTCAGTAAGAGGTGAACAAGAACAAATGGATGATAGACGTAAGATCATTATCCGGGAAATCGAGCAGTGGCGTAAAAGCAAGCTGCTGCCGGAACATTATTGCGATTTTTTGCTAAACTTATATTTGGAGGAAGGTTCCGGGAAACCGTCCGGAGGATTTCTTGGCATTTCGACCGATACGATCAGAAACAGTAATTGGAAGATATGGGTACTGTTCGTCGGGATTTTGGCCGCTATTTCTTTAGCTGCTCTTAATTTTACCGCTTTTGATTTACCAATGCAAATCGCCGTTTCTTTATTGTTCTTATTTCTTTGTTATGCGATCGGCAGCTTGCAAAGATCCAAGGAGCCTGTAAGGGCGCAAATATTGTTCGGAATGGCCTCGCTGTTTTTGCTGTTTATAGGCGTGTTTATGCTCAAGCTGCATCAAATTCACGCACCTGTGATCGTCGTCAGCTATGTCGTTCTATGCAGTCTCGTATGGCTGCTCACGGGGCTTATGGCAAGGTTCATGCTGTTTCAATTAAGCGGCTGGGTCGTACTCGTATTTTGCTACGGCTGGCTTCTGCATTATCAGCTCGACTCGCTGAATTGGGCGACGCTGGAGCTGAGCTGGGTGCCTCTTAGCATATTGTTTGGCTGGCTCGGCTGGATGCTTCACGAAAGGAGCAAGCAGATCGGCACCGTATTCTTGATGCTGAGCTGTATCGTTTGGTTTATGCCGGAATTGTATGGTATGCTGTATGCCGAACTATATGGAGAACAAATCGTTCAATTGGCGCTCGTAGGTAAAATCTTTTTTGAAGCGGGCATTTTATTTGGTTTCAGAAAAAAATGGATAGAGTGGGTTGCTTAACATGTTGAAATTGTCGAAACGGCTTGAGTGGATAGCCGAGCAAGTTCCGGCGGGAAGCAGACTTGCCGATATCGGTTCGGATCATGCACTGCTCCCGGCCTATTTGGCGCAGCAGGGGCGAATCGTCAAGGGCATTGCGGGGGAAGTCAATCGCGGGCCGTTCCAGGCGGCGTCGAAGCAGATCCGCGAAGCCGGATTGGAGCGCACGGTCGACGTGCGTCTGGGAGACGGGCTGGCCGTTATCGCGCCGGGAGAAGCGGACGTCATTACGATCGCCGGGATGGGAGGCGCCTTGATCTCCGCCATTTTGGAGGCGGGACAGGCAAAGCTGGCGGGCGTAAAGCTGCTGGTGCTTCAACCGAATGTCGGAGAAGAGAACGTGCGCAGCTGGCTGCTCGCGCATGAATGGACGCTGCTGAAGGAACTGATATTGGAGGAAGACGGGAAAATTTACGAAATCTTGGTCGCGGCATCGGCACAGCCGGCAGAAGCTTCCAATGATCGTTTATATGCGCCGCGGCTCCTAAACGGGCCGAACGGCGGGCTTGAAATCGGCCGCGAGCTTTTGCTCAAAATGGGGCCTTACTTGCTGCAAGCTCAAGACGAAGTATGGTTCCGCAAATGGGAGCTGGAAATAGCGAAGCTGGAGATGATTGAACGGCAGCTTGCGCTGTCGTCCCAGCCGGAAGCTCGTCTTAAGGAGCGGGAGCTTGAGCTGGAGAAGAAACGGATTAAGGAGGTACTCACATGTTTGCAAAAGGACAAAACGTCATCCAACTGATGGAGGAGCTTGCTCCAAAGCATTATGCCGTACCTGACGATAAAATCGGTCTTCAGCTCGGCACGCTGAATAAGGAAATTACCGGCGTGCTGATCGCTTTGGACGTTACGGATGAAGTCGTCGAGGAAGCGATTCGTCTGCAGGCGAATTTGATCATCGCGCACCATGCGATTATTTTCCGGCCCCTTGCCCATCTGCAGACGGATTCTCCCGCAGGCCGCTTGTACGAGAAATTAATCAAGAACGATATTGCGGTGTATATCGCCCATACGAATCTCGACGTGGCCGAAGGCGGCGTCAACGATCTGATGGCCGAAGCGCTGGGGCTGACCGGGCTGTCGCCTCTTGAGGATATTCATACCGACAAGCTAAAGAAGCTCGTCGTTTTTATTCCCGAAGATCATCTGGAGCGGGTGCGCCAGGCGTTATTTCAGGCGGGAGCGGGCTGGATCGGCCAATACAGCCATTGCAGCTTCAATATCGAAGGGACCGGCACTTTCGTGCCGGAGGAAGGCAGCGAGCCGTTCATCGGCAAGCAGGGGAAGCTGGAGCAGGTCAAGGAAGTGCGACTTGAGACCATCATTCCGCAGAGCATCGAGCGAAAAGCGATCCAGGCGATGCTGAAGGCCCATCCGTACGAGGAAGTAGCCTATGACCTGTATCAGCTCGATCTGAAGGGCCGCACCTTCGGCCTGGGCCGCGTCGGCAAGCTGGAGACGGCCGTTACGCTGCGCCAGCTGTGCGAGCAGGTCAAACAGGCTTATGACGTGCCAGCAGTGAGGCTGGTAGGCTCCCCGGACAAGGAAGTGCGCAAAATCGCGGTGCTCGGCGGCTCGGGCAGCCGTTACGTGCGTCACGCACAGTTTGCCGGGGCCGACGTGCTGATTACCGGCGATATCGATTATCATACCGCTCACGATGCGCTCGCGGCAGGGATGGCATTGATAGATCCCGGGCATAATGTCGAGAAAATTATGAAGCAGGGCGTAGCCGGTTACTTGCAGCGCAGACTGCAGGAGAAAAAATCGGATACGGCGGTATTCGCCTCGCAGATCGATACGGAGCCGTTTCAGTTCGTGTAAATGGCAAAGGTTCGAAAAATGGCTTCATTGGAAATAACGAAACGGTTGTTTTTTACGGCGATTCGCTGTATACTAGCAAATGCACATCAGGAAAGCTTGACAGACAATCGCTGGTGAGAAATCACGAGAGGAAAGTCCGGGCTCCGTAGGGCAGGATGCTGGATAACGTCCAGTCAGCGCGAGCTGAAGGCTAGTGCCACAGAAATGGACCGCCGATGGCGAGGACTTCGGTCCTTCGCACAGGTAAGGGTGGAACCGTGGTGTAAGAGACCACGAGGAGATATGGTGACATATGTCCTGGTAAACCCCATTTGGAGCAAGACCTAGTGGAACGCAAATCTCTTCGGGAGATGAGTCCTAGCCCGGGACGCGTTCGGGTTGGTCGCTTGAGCCGGGCAGCAATGTCCGGCCTAGATAGATGATTGTCGCTTCAACGGTGGGAGGGTGGTACCCGTTACGACCACTGGAAGTACAGAACCCGGCTTACGGCAAGCTTTCCTGGAACCGAGAAAAACCGCCTGCGAAGGCGGTTTTTGTGCTGTTAGGAAATGATGCGCAGCAAATTTCCTGTGTATATCCAAAGGGGCTCCCCCGAAAGTAATGTCTAACCATAGAACGATCCCAGAGGAAGGGTTAGACGCCGATCCAGCTGAAGCTGGATGCGGACGGAATAAGCCTCAGAGCATCACGTCACTACCCTGGAAATTACTCTTGGTACCCCATTTCCATTGTCTGTGGTGCCGCGTCGGCGGCATGGATGGCTTTTGGGGGATTTGTTCTGTTAGGAGGGATTATCTTCCCCACAGACGATCAAGCAAGCGCTGCGTCCATTCCGGCAGCGTAGATACGGGTTCGGGCTGCTGCTGCGGACTTTGCATCGATTGCGGGTTTTTGGTCGCTTCGGCCCTTTTTAAAGCCGCTACGACGTCGATCAAGCCGTGTCCGTAATACTTATCTTTTCCTTTCGGTCCGATATCTTGTGCCGTCTCTCGCATAATTTGCATCACTTCCGTATTTTTCAAGTCCGGATTGACCGAGCGGATCAGCGCCGCAAGCGCCGTAACATGCGGGCTCGCCATTGAGGTGCCGGACAGCGCCGCGTATTGATTATGCGGATACGTACTGGCAATGCTTACGCCGGGAGCGGCTGCATCGACATAGTCTCCGTAATTGGAGAAGGAAGCTTTGTTCTTGTTGGAATCGGTGGCCGCCACGGCGAACACCTCCGGATAAGCGGCCGGATATCCTGGCGTCTCGGTATTGTCGTTGCCGCTGGCCGCGATCAGGACGACGTCGTGGTCATAGGCGTACTTGATGGCGTCATGCAGGAAATTGGCGTCGGCATAGTTGCCCAGACTCATATTGATGACCTTGGCGCCGTGATCGGTGGCCCATATGATGCCTTGCGCGACGGAATAGGTGCTGCCTGCGCCGCTTTGATCAAGCACTTTGACCGGCATAATCCGGTTGTACCAGCTCATGCCGGCGACTCCGATATTGTTGTTGACTACGGCTCCGATGACTCCGGCGACATGCGTGCCGTGGCCGACGTCGTCCAGCGGCGCCGCGTCCGTATTGACGACATTGTACCCGCTGATCAACTGGTCTTTGAGATCGGGATGATTGATATCGACGCCGGTATCGACGATGGCGACCTTGATTTGATCGGAGCCTTTGGAAATCGTCCAGCCTTGCTCCGTTTCGATATTCGGCAAATTCCACTGGTAACGCTGGTACAGCGTATCGTTAGGCTTGAGCTCGTCCGATATTTGCGCTTCCTTCCGCGCGGTATCGGCGTTCACGGCGGAATCGACCGCTTCGCTATTGGTTAAATACAGAAAATGCGGCTCCGCATAAGCGACGTTCCATTTCTTGAAGTAATTCATCAATTGTTTGGCTTCCATCTGCTTCGATTCGAATATATAGGTGTAGCCGATTTTCCGATAATGGGAAGTGCCGATTTCGGAATCGATTTTGGCTAAATCGGCCTGTGTCGGCTCCTGGTTGAATCTGACGACGACCTGATTGACGTGATAATGGCTGGTACCTTCGTTTTCTTCGGGATGACGGACTTTCACATCGCGCAGCGTACGGGAATCGACGGACTCGATTTTATAATGATTGTCAGCCGGATACGTCACGATGCGCAGGTTTTTCAGCTGATGATTTTCCACATGTTTGAGAATGCTTTGTTTGACAACGCCCAGCAGCGCGGTTTCCGAGCTGTTTGACGGCACCCCTAACACGAAATACGTATCTCCGTCAAATTGGAAGGGAAGGGATTGATAGCTCTCGCCCCGGTCCGTTTTTTGCTTTGCTTCCCGGAGCTTCGGTTCCGTCATAGTACGCAGGGCATCGGGGAGGCTTCCGGCTTGGATGCCTTTATCGACAGTTTGGGAACGCTGGGTCCAAATAAGCTGCTCCATGTGCGGATGCTGCTGCTGCAAAGCAACGAGCTCCTGTTGTTTTTTCTCTAACGGCGCTCCTTCGCTTACGTTAAGCACTCTCCGCAGCTCCAGGCTGCACTGCGTGCGGCATAAGTCGTCGGTCAGCTTCATATCCTGCGACAAGGTAGCCTGCTTGACCTTCAGCTCCTCCTCGGGGGAAAGGCTGGCGATGCGCGGCGCACCTTCATTGCGGGGAAAAAGAAGCGCGCCGAAAGCAATGAGCAGAGCGAAAGATAATGCATATTTCCACATCGGACTGACTCCTTTTTTATAGGTTTATCGTTAGAGTCTCCGCGGGGTATTGTTCTTACAACCGGAAATCTTCCCCTTAGCTCATGTTAAGTCATTTTCCATATTACTTTTAACTACAATTTGTGGTAGGATGGAGAAAGAAAGTCGTTTATTCAACCAAATGTTTTGTTTTAAATACAGGAGGTCTTGTGATTATGGCGAATTTTAATGTTAAAAATGTATGTGAAACTACGAAATCCAAACTAAGCGATGCGATCGCTAAAATGGAAACGTTCTTGAACGAACATTCCCTGCAGCAGCTGAATTCTGAGATGGATTCCACGATGGAGGAATTTTATAAAGGCTATTTGTCCGACATAAGACATTTGTTGGTATTCAGCGAAGTCGCATACGAGAAGCTGGGCGTGAGCTTGCGCCGTCCGACCTTTAACGTGGAATATGCGGAGAAGGTGCTTTACGAAGTGTATCACAGCTGCGTCAATAACTTCTTCTATCCGAAGAACGAATGCTATTCCGAGGACGGACGCTATGCTTATACGGGACAAGATGCGATCCGCTTCCGCAAAAAACCGACCCGCGCGGTGCGCGATTTGACGATCGAGCTTTCGAAAATATTCGAAACGCTGCGCGAAGATTTGGCTTACTACGAGACCGACTACATTACGCAAAAGCGGATGCAGGGCGAACGGGTATAAAACAAGCGAATTGGAAAATACTTACTAGAGATGCTGCAAACGCATCTCTTTTTGTTTAGAGGGGAGTCGGTTCCATGACCAATAAGCTAACGATCCATGAGCTCGCCGAAATCAGCAAGCAGATTATTCGGTATAATCAGCATTCTTCGGGCGGTTATATCGCTTGCCCGTTATTCGTTCATTACGGCTTCAGCTGGCTTCGCGACGGCAGCTTTATCGCAAACGCCATGGATACGGCTGGTGAGACCGCAAGCTCGGAGCTGTTCCACGGATGGGTAAACCGCGTCGTCGCGCGGCAGAAAGACCACATCGAGCAGCTGCTGCAGCGTCATGTCCGCGGAGAAGCGATAGGGGAGCATGAATTTCTGCATACCCGCTATCATTTGGACGGCCGCGATGACAAGAATTCGGAATGGGGGCATTTCCAGCTTGACGGTTACGGAACGTGGCTGTGGGGGCTTGCCGAGCATTTACGGGCTGCGGGGGCGTCGGCCCTTCCCGACACCTACAAGGTCAGCGCAGAGCTGACGGTCCGGTACTTATGCGCTTTTTGGAAGCTGCCGAATTTCGACTGCTGGGAAGAGCGCAACGATCAGGTGCATCCTTCGACGCTGGCTTGCATTTACGGCGGTTTGAGCGCTATCGAGCCTTATCTGGAGATTCCCGGAATTACTGAGACGATACATAATATTCGCCAGTTTCTATTGGAACGCTGCGTACATCCCGAAAGCGGCCATATTGTGAAAAGTTTGCGCCCCGTACCCGGCGAAGATAGGTATGAATTCGTTCATGACGGAGTGGATGCGAGCTTGATGTGGCTGTGCCGTCCATTTGGCGTATTTGCCGCGGATGATCCGGTGATGGCGGCGACGATCCAAAAAATCAGGACGGATCTGCGCACGCCTCAGGGCGGTGTCCGGCGTTTTCCAGGCGACGAGTATTACGGAGGCGGGGAATGGATTCTGCTGACGGCGTGGTTAGGGTGGATTGAGACCGAGCTTAACCGCCGCGACGAAGCGGAAGCCGCACTGGCGTGGATCGCCCGGCAAGCGGATGAACTCGGAAGGCTTCCGGAGCAGGTGCCGAATGCGCTTCTTTCCATGGACACATACGAGGGATGGGTGAACCGATGGGGACCGCCTGCCAGTCCGCTGCTTTGGTCGCACGCCATGTACCTTGTGCTATATTCCCAGCTGTACCGTTAGTATAGCATCCCCCCTCTGCCGGGCACTCCTAAGTAAGGGGTGATAAACATGCCAGATGTCAAATGCAGTGTATCCAACTGTACGTTTTGGGCGGAAGGAAACAACTGTGCGGCCAACTCGATTATGATCGAGGTCGACGAGCATGCCCATGCCGATTTCAGCTCCGAGTTCGCTGAAGATTTCCAAGGCCATCAGGACAAGGCGGCAGATGTGCGCAGCACCTGTTGTCACACGTTCAAGCCGAAGAAATAAGCGGCTATCAGCTGCATGAGGGAGGTATGCCGTATGGCAGGTCATAACAGCAGAAGCAGGGACAAGAAAAACCGTTCCGCCCGTCCTCAGAGCTCCATGAAAGTTGTGCACAAGCAGGCCGCCGCAAAACATTCGGAGGAATATGCCGCCGAGCTTACGGCTCCGTTCGGAGCCCCTGTACAGGCGCCTGTTGAGCTTGTCGAGGTCGGAAGCCGCCGCGATGCTGCCCGAGAGAAGGAAGAGTCGCAAGAACAAAGCCGATGGCTCGGATATTCCGCCTTAACATTAGGCGTGCTTTCCTTGTTCATGTTCCCGGCGCTGTTCGGCGGGGCCGCCGCGGTACTCGGATTCTTCTCGTATAATCAGGGGCGGAAAGCTATGGGGGTATGGTCGATCGCTCTTGGACTTGTTTCTATGGCAAGCTATTTTTTACTGGCCCCGGCGTATTCATAACGATTTTCCGTACAGCGGAAGCAGGCTCTCTGGGCCTGTCTTCCTTTTTTTTCGGCAGGAAAAGACAAAAAGAACTGGATGACGAGCCCAAAACAGTGTACAATAAGTTTTGAAACTTTGATCAGGGAGTCATCTTTCTATGAACATTGATCCAAGAACTTTAAAAGATCTTCTCCAATTGCAGTTGCTGGGCAAAATGAGTCTGCTGTCTTCAGGCGATTCGGCTGCGGAAAGCGACGATAATTCCGATTTCGCCGATTTGCTTAATTCCTTGCTTACTTCCCAAGGATTGGACACGCAGACGGCAGAGCCGGGCTTTGCGGCGGGAGCAAGCGTAAGAACTTCCCTTAAGCCGGCAAGCTTCAATCCATCGTTCGCGTACGCTGCTGCGGCTCCGCAGATGAAGGCGGCGCAATCGGCTGGAGAGCTGGAACCGATTATCGAAGCGGCAAGCCGCAATCACGGCGTTCAGCCGAGCTTGGTCAAGGCGGTCATCGATGCGGAATCTTCGTTTAACTCACAAGCGGTTTCACGCGCCGGAGCCAAAGGATTAATGCAGCTGATGGATGGAACGAGCCAAGGACTGGGCGTTAGCAATCCGTTCGATCCCGAACAAAACATTCAAGGCGGCACCCGCTATTTATCCGATTTGCTGCGCAAGTATAACGGGAACAGCGGCGTAGCGTTGGCGGCTTATAATGCAGGCCCGGGACGAATCGACCGTTTAGGGATAACGAGCGATCAAGAGTTGATGTCGAAGATGCATCTGCTGCCCGGCGAGACGCAAGGTTACGTGAGCAAGGTGCTTAGATTGCAGCGTAATTACGAAGCTTAACGCAGCATAACAAAGACCTACCTTAAGCGTCCTTTGAAACGGGGCGCAAGCTAGGTCTTATTTTTATGAACATTGGGAGGTTATCAGCATGCTGTATTTGGATTATGCGGCTACGACGCCTCCTTATGACGAGGTAGCGGATACGATGGCCGAAGTGATGAAGAAGCATTTCGGCAACCCGTCTTCCCTGCATCGTATCGGAATTCAGGCCGAACAATTGCTTCGGCAAGCACGGACGGTCATTGCGGGCTGTCTGAACGTGCGCCCGGACGAAATACGGTTCACTTCGGGAGGGACGGAGAGCAACAATTTGGCGATCGTAGGAGCGGCTGAACAATTCCGCCACAGAGGCAGCCATTTGATTACGACCGCGATCGAGCATGCTTCCGTATACGAAACGTTCAGACAATTGGAACGCAGGGGCTTCCGGGTTACGTATTTGCCCGTGGACGAGACCGGCTGCGTAAAGCTGGAGGAGCTTGAGAAGGCGCTGTCGGACGATACCGTTCTAGTGAGCGTCATGGCCGTTAATAACGAGATGGGGCGGCTGCAGCCGATCGGCGAGATCGGGGCGATGCTGAAGCGGCATCCCAAAGTGCTGTTTCATGTCGATGCGGTGCAAGCCGTCGGGAAGCTTCCCATCGATCCCGCCGCGCAGCGGATCGACTTGTTCTCCTGCTCCGCTCACAAGCTCCGCGGGCCGAAGGGAATCGGCTTTCTATACTGCCGCCACGGCTTGGAGCTGCAGCCGCAAATTGTCGGCGGCGGCCAGGAGAGCGGCTTGCGCTCGGGAACCGAGAACGTGCCGGCAATCGTCGGCATGGCGAAGGCGGTGCGGATCGCTTGCGAACGCCGCGCTGATTTTGCCAGGCATACCGCCCTGCTGCGCGAGCGCATCGTCAGCGGCATACGGGCTATCCCGGAGCTGTCGCTGACCGGATCGAAGCGGGCGGAGGATATGGCGCCGCACATCGTTCACTTCACGTTCCCCGGTATGAAGTCCGAAGTTATTGTTCATGCTTTAGAACAGCATGATATTTATGTATCGACCCGGTCGGCCTGCTCTTCGGGAGCGAGTTTGCCGAGCCGAGTGCTTCTCGGGATGGGGTATGACGGTCAAACGGCCGCTAACGGAATCCGCATCAGCTACTCGCTGGATCAGACGATGGATGATGCGAAGCGGCTGTGCTCGGCGCTCGGACAAGTTGTAGAGCAATTGAAGCCGGCTATGAAGACGCAGCAAAGACGGAGGTCATTATGAAACCGGATGTCATTGTTCTCCGGCTCGGAGAGCTTACATTAAAAGGAAAAAATCGGCACCGATTCGAGAAGGCTGTATACGAGCAAATCAGGCGGGCCATGCGGCCTTATGAGAAGCTGACCTTTGTCAGAGACTTCGGCAGAGTGTATGTGGAACTGAACGGCGAGTCTTACGCGGACATCGAGCAGCGGCTCCGCAATATTCTCGGCCTGGCTTCATTCAGCCCGGTTTATTCCGCGCCGCTGGAGCTTGAAGCGATCGAAGCTGCCGCTTTGGCGGCGATGGGCAGTCTGGACGAGGCTCCGGCGACGTTTAAAGTGACGGTGCGGCGGGTCAATAAACGTTTTCCGTACGATTCGCAGGAGATGAACAAGCGGATCGGGGGAGCGGTACTGAGAGCGATGCCGGAGCTGAAGGTCGATGTGAACGCGCCGGCGGCGGAACTGAAGATCGAACTCCGCGAGCAGCGCGCGCTTATCTATTCCCGGGTTATCCAGGGTGTCGGCGGATTCCCGCTCGGCACCAACGGCAAGGCGATGCTGATGCTAAGCGGCGGCATCGACAGCCCTGTAGCGGGCTATTTGGCCTTGAGGCAGGGATTAAAGCTTGAAGCGGTGCATTTTCACAGCTATCCGTTTACCAGCGAAAAGTCGCAGCAGAAGGTCAAGGAGCTGGTCAGCAAGCTCGCCGAATATGCCGGCGACATCAAGCTGCATCTCGTGCCTTTCACGAATCTGCAAACCCGTGTCCATCAGGCATATAAGCAGAATTTGCTGATTACTATATTAAGACGGGCTATGTTCCGGATTACGGAAAAGCTGGCCGAGGAGCAGAAAGCTTCGGCGATCGTTACGGGAGAAAGTCTCGGCCAAGTGGCGAGCCAAACGCTCGGCAGCATGAACGTCATCGGGCGCGCGGTAGGTCTGCCCGTTCTCCAGCCGCTGATTTGCATGGAGAAACAGGAGATTATCCGCGTAGCGGAAATGATTGATACGTTTACGATCTCGATTCAGCCCCACGAGGATTGCTGCACCTTGTTTCTGCCGCCCTCTCCGAGCACGAATCCGAACCTGCGCGTCGTCGAGAGCATTGAAGGTCATATGGACTGGCTTCAGGAGGAAATCGACAAGGCGGTCACCGAGACGCAGACGGTGTGGATCGGAGCAGGGAAGCAGGCGGCATTCTCCGACTATTTCTAATCGAAGCAAGCGGTCGGCGGAAATTTATACGTTGATTTTGAAACATATCGAGGCCGGCTCCGTATGAACTAATAAACGGATTGCGGGTTGACAGCGAACTTGGAGGGTTGGAAGACATGTTAGAATGGTTTTTACTTTTTTTGCAGATTATGTTGATTAACATCGTGCTGAGCGGAGACAACGCGGTCGTCATTGCGCTGGCCAGCAAAAATTTGCCTATAAGCCAACGGAAGCAGGCAATATGGTGGGGAGCCTTCGGCGCCATTGCGCTCCGCCTCGTATTGACCGTCATCGCCGTGTACATATTGACGGTGCCGTATATTCAGGCCGCCGGTTCGCTGCTGTTGACCTGGATCGCGATCAAGCTGCTGATTGACGATGACAGCCATACTAACATCAAAGAAGCTTCCACGCTCGGTAAGGCCGTTTGGACGATTATCGTCGCCGATTTCGTCATGAGTCTTGACAATGTGCTGGCCATCGCCGCCAAAGCGAATAACGATCTTACGGTCATTATTCTCGGGGTCGGCCTCAGCGTGCCGATCATCATATGGGGCAGCACGCTCGTTATGAATTTGCTGAACAAGTTTCCGATCCTGGTGTTTCTGGGCGCGGGGATTCTCGGGTACACGGCTGGAGAGATGTTCGTCAAGGACGAAACCGTATCCCATCTGCTGCTGTCCGGCGTTCCGCATTGGATCGTCCCGATCGCGGCGACGGTCATCGTGATCGGCGCTGGGGTGATTAAAAAAATCATCGGAAAGCCGAAGCCGCATCATTCCTGATCGATCCAAAAGTAAAAAGGTTGTAAATGGCATTACAAACTTATCGTTTTACCTTGCCTTTTGCGCCGATTAGCCGTATAATAAACGTAAATGTCAAGCGTCGGCGCTTATGTCCGACGCTTGTTTTGTGAACGGACCTCGGCCCGCAGCGGTTTTAATGCGAATGCGGCAGGGTCAAATTAAGGAGAGGTAAGGGAAAACATGCATTCAAGAGATAAAATACGCAACATTGCGATTATTGCACACGTCGATCACGGCAAAACGACTTTGGTAGACAAGCTGCTTCAACAATCAGGCACGTTCCGCGAGCATGAAGCGGTTCAGGAGCGCGCGATGGACTCCAACGATCTGGAACGGGAACGCGGCATTACCATTTTGGCCAAAAACACGGCAATTCGATATAAGGATTATTTGATCAATATCGTGGATACCCCGGGACATGCGGACTTCGGCGGCGAAGTCGAACGGATTATGAAAATGGTAGACGGCGTTCTGCTCGTCGTCGATGCTTTCGAAGGCACAATGCCGCAGACGAAATTCGTTTTGCGCAAAGCGTTGGAACAAAACCTGACACCTATTGTTATCGTCAATAAAATCGACCGTCCGAACGCCCGTCCGGCTGAAGTTGTCGATGAGGTGCTTGACCTGTTTATCGAGCTGGGAGCCAACGACGATCAACTGGACTTCCCGGTCGTGTACGCTTCGGCGTTGATGGGCACCTCCAGTCTGGAATCCGATCCGGCGAAACAGGATGACAACATGCAGGCTATTTACGACACGGTCGTCAATCATATTCCGTCTCCTACCGAAAGTGTAGAGGAGCCGCTGCAATTCCTCGTCACCTTGATGGACTATAACGAATACTTGGGCCGCATCGCTATCGGCCGCGTGAATCGCGGCGTCGTGAAGCAAGGGCAGCCGATCGCCGTTATCAACCGCGATGGCGTCACCAAGCAAGCTCGGATCGAGAAGCTGTTCGGCTTCCAGGGCTTGAAGCGAATCGAAGTGGAGCAAGCCGGCGCGGGCGACATCGTTGCCATTGCCGGCATCAAGGATATCAACATCGGCGAAACGATCGCCGATCCGGCTAATCCGGAAGCATTGCCGGTGCTCAAAATCGACGAGCCGACGCTGCAAATGACATTCCTTGTCAATAACAGCCCGTTCGCAGGCCGCGAAGGCAAGTGGGTCACTTCCCGCAAGCTGCGCGAGCGTCTGTTCAAGGAATTGGAAACCGACGTCAGCTTGCGCGTCGACGAAACCGACAGCCCGGATGCGTTTATCGTCTCCGGCCGCGGAGAGCTGCATCTCGGCATCTTGATCGAGAATATGCGTCGCGAAGGCTTCGAATTGCAAGTATCCAAGCCTGAAGTGATCATCAAAGTCATCGACGGCCAAAAGATGGAGCCGCTTGAGCGACTGATCATCGATATTCCCGAAGAGAGCATGGGGGCCGTAATGGAGAGCCTCGGAACGCGCAAAGCGGAGATGGTCAATATGGTCAACAACGGTTCCGGCAACGTCCGCCTGGAGTTCCTGATTCCGGCGCGCGGCTTGATCGGCTACCGTACGTACTTCCTGACGCTGACGCGCGGTTACGGCATCATGAACCATGCGTTCGACAGCTACGGCCCTTATTACGGCGCGGGCGTCGGCGGACGGCACGAAGGCGTGCTCGTTTCGAGCGAAACCGGAACGTCGACGATGTATGGCATGCTGTCCGTGGAAGATCGCGGCATTCTGTTCTTGGAGCCGGGCACGGAAGTGTACGAAGGCATGATCGTCGGGGAGCATACCCGCGATACCGACATCATCGTTAACATTTGCAAAGAAAAGCAGTTGACCAACATTCGTTCCGCTGGTAAAGACGATACGGTCAAAATGAAAACTCCTCGCTTGTATTCGTTGGAACAGGCGCTTGAATACTTGAACGACGACGAATATTGTGAAATTACGCCGAAATCGATTCGTTTGCGCAAAAAGATTTTGAACAAAAGCGAGCGCGAGCGCGCCGAGAAGCACCGCAAAATGGCTGAAGCTAACGCATAATGATATAACTCGCAAAGAAAGCTCTGAGCAATCAGGGCTTTCTTTGTAGAATTTTAGAAGGAGGTCGTCTCTCGTGACAGAATGGTTTAGAGCGCATCCGTTCATTACCTACATTATCATTTTTGTGTTGATTTCCTATGTGTATAATAAAGTATTCAAAGCGCGCAGGCTCCCGATATTGAAAGAAGCCGTCATTTACATCATGCTCGCTTTGGGCGCCGGTCTGCTGCTGTTATTCCAATTGGGAGCGCTGCCGATTATTCCGAGCCTGACGGTAGCGGTCGCTTTAATGCTTCTGGTGAGAGTCCGTTACTTTATTCAAGATCGCGAGAAAAAGCAGGAATAGCGAAAAAAAGCAGAGCCTGTGTATAGCGGGGAAAGCGAGGGGCGTATGAAAAGCTATTGGTTAACGCCGGTCGAGTTTTGCGCAGACCGTACGATCATGCCGGGAGAGCGGATCGAGCTGGGTCCGGAGCAGGACCGGGAACGTTTCCTCGCGCTTGTCAAAGCGGTGCATTCGCGGATGCTCGTGCCGTTCAAAGCGAACCTGCTGCTGAGCGAGGAAGCGGAGCTGGCATGCGGCGTGGATGAGCTGCCGTTCGATCTTTCGTCGTCAGAGGAGATCGCTTTTGATGAGCGGCTTGCGCTGTCGCATTGCGCCTTGGCTTACATCGACAGGCTTCCTTCCGCCTCCGAGATGTCCGGCTGGCTGCAAACGGCCGCAAAGCGCGCCGCAGGGGAGACAGGAGCTGAACGTATCGCCGGGTGGCTGCATATGATGAACAAATGGAATGAGCAGGGGCTGCCCGTCATGCTGCTGGTTCAGTAGACCGTGTTTTTCGCCCTATTTCTAAAAGCCCGGTGAAAAAGTCAACGAAGCAAGCGAGAGCGATCTGGAGAAGCGAAGCGTTCGCCTTTGTTCCCGGATTTCACCCGTTTTAAGGGCTTACCTATTCAAGAAGTCCGGGAACAAGAGCGATCGGAAGATGCTTTCGCATGCGCAGTCGGCATTTTTCACCATACTTCTAAAGCCCTAGGAGGAAAAACGAACTTGAAACTTGAGGATGCGTTCTTTAATTGGCTGCAGATGAAAATAGTCGAAGAAGCTCGGCCCGACGATCGAGCGGCCAAGGATACGCGGATGTTTTTCGAGGAGATTTTGCGCGAAGATCACGCTATCGCTTGGTTTGAGACATCGGAAGACGAAACCAGAATACATATTGACTACGAAGCGCAAGGAACGAGCAAGAAGCTGTTCTTTGACAAGGAACACGCCGAGCAGTTGCTGCATGATATTAATTCCAATCCTAAGTACAATCAGTGACATATATGACGGACACTTTCGATAAACTAAAATAAATCGTCCGAAAGGAGTGTCCGACCATCGCTGAAGCGCCGAACCGCATCTCGATCACTAGCAGCAACTGCCTGTGGTTGCCAAGCAATTCCTGTGATATAATGGTGTCACCCAAACGGCATAAATTCTAAGAATAGACGCAGGAGGGGTAATCATGGCAGAAACGATCACAGTACTGCCGGAGCCATTGGCAGCAGCTTTGCAGAAGGAAGCCTTTGCATTGCTTAGCACCGTGGATTTCGAATCCGGCTCGCCCAGCATGAACGCTGTTTCCTGGATTTACGCCAAAGACTCGGGAACGATCCGTTTTGCTGTGGATCGTCGCTCCCGTATCGTAAGCAATATTAATAACCATGCGCTCGTTAATGTGACATACATTGGCGAAGGCTCCGTTCATGCCATTTACGGCAAAGCGCGCTTGGTAGCGGAGACGCTGGCCGATGTGCCGCTTAAGCTGGCATGCTTTGACGTGGACATTACCGCGGTGCGTGACGCGATGTTCTACGGCTCGCGTATTTCGGTTGTGCCCGAATATGAGAAAACCTATGACAAACGCGCCGCCGAGAAGCTGGACGCGCAAGTTTTTGATGCTATGCAAAAAGCCTAGAATGCTGTCGATTCTAGGCTTTTTCAACATATCCCGCTACAAATTGGCATTCGGCATCTGCGGTTCCGTACTTTCGGGAGCCGGGGCAGGCTCTACGTCCCGGGGAATTTGCGGCATAATCCGGCCGATAATCTCCGCCATTTCCGTTGCGAATCCGCTGATCGGCTTGCCGTTCATCACATGATCTCTGATCCTTTGGATCCGATGCGACAAATCCATATCCGCCGTAACGATGGCATCGACTCCGTAAGGATCTTTTTTCAAAGCTTCCGCGACCGAAAGCTTGATAGTTCCAACCTTGGAACGGTCCATTTCCGGAGGCAAATTGATCCCTACAACCGCCGTGTTTCCGAAAACGACGCAATTGGCGCTTTCAACCTGCGGGATGCTGGTGGCGATTTGCTCCAAACGTTCGGAGACGGCCCGGGAATCGATGATTTCCTTTTTCTGAGGCGCCGTTTGCTTCACTTGAATTTGTCGATTCGTATCATTCGTCGGAGAGGGGGAAGCTCCATTCTTTGGTGATTGGTTACAACCTACCAATACGGACAACAGCACAATACAATAGACAAACACTCTCATTATCGATCGTCCTTTCTATCCCTTAATTGCTTTGGTTAGTTTGTCCTTACTAGTTGCTTCCTATGTATAACGGCAACCAAACACCAGATCTGGGAGGGACTCAAATGGAAAAAATTTTTGTATTGGATACCAACGTGCTGTTGCAGGATCCTAACGCAATATTTGCTTTTGAGGATAACGAGGTGGTCATTCCGGCGATCGTATTGGAGGAGATTGATACGAAGAAGCGGAACGCGGATGAGCTGGGGCGCAACGCCAGGCAAATTTCGCGCATGCTGGATGGGCTCCGTTCTCAGGGACGGCTGTATGAAGGCATCAGCCTTCCCAGCGGCGGCAGCTTGAAGGTAGAACTCAATCATCGGAGCTTTGCCAAGCTTCAGGAAGTATTCGCCGAAGTGACCAGCGATAACCGCATTTTGGCAGTCGCTTTAAACTATCATTTGGAAGAGCAGGAGAAACCGCATCCGCGGCCCGTCATCATCGTCAGCAAAGATACGCTCGTCCGGATCAAGGCGGATGTGCTGGGGCTGACCGCGCAGGATTATTTGACCGACCGGATCGTCAATATGCCCGATATGTATACGGGGTATTTGACCATTCATGCGCATCCTTCCATCATCGACGAATTTTACACGTATCGTTACTTGAGCGTCAGCTCGCTCAATCTGGCATACCCGCTGCACCCGCATGAGTTCGTCATCCTAAGAGACGAGATGGGAACGTCCAAGTCGGCGCTGCTTAAAGTCAATGCCGAAGGAAAGAAGCTGGAGCCGCTGTTTTTGAGCAATGATCCGGTTTGGGGGATCGGCGCGCGCAATGCGCAGCAGCGGATGGCGCTGGAGCTGCTCCTGAACGACGATATTCCGATCGTTACGCTGACGGGCAAGGCGGGAACGGGCAAAACGCTGCTGACGCTGGCCGCCGGCCTGATGAAGGTCGAAGACGAGCATAAGTATAAAAAGCTGCTGATTGCCAGACCGGTCGTGCCGATGGGCAAAGATATCGGGTATTTGCCGGGCGAGAAGGAAGAGAAGCTGCGTCCGTGGATGCAGCCGATTTACGACAATCTGGAGTTTTTGTTCGATACGAAGAAGTCGGGGGATATCGATAAAATATTGGCCGGACTCGGCAGCATTCAAGTCGAAGCGTTGACGTATATTCGCGGCCGTTCGATTCCAGGCCAGTTCATTATTATAGATGAAGCGCAGAACTTATCCAAACATGAGATCAAGACGATCGTCTCCAGGGTCGGAGAAGGCAGTAAAATCGTTCTGCTGGGCGATCCGGAGCAAATAGACCATCCGTACCTGGATGCCTCCAGCAACGGCCTCACGTACGTTGTAGAGCGTTTCAAGGGCCAAAATATTAGCGGGCACATTACGCTGGAGCGCGGGGAGCGTTCCCATCTGGCTCAGCTCGCGGCGGATTTACTGTAATCGAGCTAAGAAGAAGACGCAAGGAGCGGCAGCCGAATATTCCGGCCGTTCTCCTTGCGTCTTTTTTCGGAAGAAGGTTAGTTTTCCGCCGACAGAGGCGAAATTTCACAGCCGTAGGCGCGGGCGATACGCTCCATCAGCTCGTCCGATTGAATGTCCGCCGCGCAGCACATTTCGCCGTTTTGCTCAAACGAGGCTAACAGATGCTCTTCCATCTGCAGCAGCGCTTGAGAAGGCTCGGCCTGCGGCCCTCTAGAGCGGAGCGTGTACAGGAAGACGGCATCGGCATAGGCGTAAATGCGCCCTCCCTGGCTGCTTGTAAACCCATAATCCGTGAACGAAGGCCTAAGCTCGGCTCCGTCCGGAAAGAGCAGCAAGTCGAAATTCTCGCAAGCAACCCCATGCCGTTCCATAACGGCGCGGGCTTCTTCTTGCTGACGGCGGCTGCCGAAAATAAGCAGTTCCTTGTCTCTGTCGATGGGCGGGGAGCTTTCGGCGAGCTCTGCGATGATTTGCGTATCGATGCCCGGCCGCCTCCCTTCGGGTAAATCCATGTCCAGACCGAATGTGCGAATAGGTTCCACCGGCGTATTCCTCGCTTATCGATAAGTTATAAAGCCAGCTTGAGCAGAATGCTCAGCTTTCCTTCCTCCTGGCGAACCTCGGTCACTTGTAAAAAAGAAGCGAAGGCTTGCGGATAAATGCCGAAGTCGAAGTCTTTCATCATGGCGTCGATCGTCGATTGCGGCAGATCGAAGCCGTTGAACTGCAGTTGTTGTATAGTAAAGCGGATAAACTTGGTTTTGCCGTCGTTCTTGACGGCCAAATCGTAGGAGCCTTTTATAGTTACTTCCATATCGTCCTGACGGCCGGTAGCGATAATGTCGCTGCGGGTAAAACGAAAGCTCATGTTTTGGAAGATCGGGTTTTTGGCGCGCAAAAAGGCGTTAAGCTCTTCATCGGTGATCTGAAACGTGTACTGAAAGCCGTTCATGATCAGATGCGTATTTTTCCCGCCGCCGCTGTCGCTTGCGCTTACCAGCTCGGGCAGCTGCTTCATTGCTTGGGCGAGCGCGAGAAAATAAGTTTTAAACAGCGGAGCTCCTTTTTCCTGCCACTGCAAGGTCAGGTTCGTCATCTCCTGCAAAAGCGTAGGCGCGGCATTGGGTTGCTTGGCCAAGTCGGCGTCGATTTGCTGCTGGAGCGCCGTCAACCGTTCCTTTTGTGCCATATAATTATCCTTAGCTTGCTGGAGCTCGGCTTGTGAGGTTTGCAGCTCGCTTGTCAGTTCTTTGAGCTTCTTCTGATTGTCCAAATGCTTCTGCAGAGCGTCGCGGTCGCTCGTCATGATCATCTGCAAATATTCGAGCGTAACCAAGGCGTCCTTGAAGGAGCCGGCGGAGAACAGCAGCATCCACAGTGAATCCCGGTCTCCCATATAATAAGCGCGCAGAACGCGTCCGGCATGCTGCTTGGTCTCGCCGGACAACGCTTGCTGCTGCTCCAACTGCCGCTGCGTCGACGTTTGCTGCGCATTCAAATTTTGCTGCTGCCGCTCGATTCGTGCAAGCTCCTGATCGATTTCATAGACGGTCAGTCCCTTTTGAAGCAGCTGCTTCGACTCTTCCGAAGTGACCGCGGCATGAACGAAAGGCGGAGAGGACAGGCATAGACCAAGACAGATCAAGATGCAGGCTGCTCGTTGAAAGGGCCTCATCGGATTATTCCTTTCCGGATAAGTTCTGAATCATGCTGAATCGTGCAAATTCAGATTACCACAACTCTATGTGCGATAGGTTAAAAAAATACTTCTTCCGAAGAAGAAGTAGAACGGCCGATTATTTTTGCGCCGCGCCGGCCGGCTTCAGAAACAGGAGGAGCTCCTCAAGCGATTTTTGCTTGGCGGGAACTTCTCGTGCGAAGGCCGGATTCCGGTTTATATCGGATAAGGCATGCGTCCAGATCAGATGATGTTCATTGGCGCTGCCGCCGCTTGTAAATACCAAATCCCATTTTTGCTCGCGAATAAACCCGTCGCTATCGATTCGCATCTCAATGGAGCTTGGGGCACGCAGTCTGATCGCTCCTAAGGCCGAGCTCCAGGCGTCTGAGGCAAGCCCGTTCGTCTTCAGCTGGGCGGACAACGAGGGCAGCACGCTCTGATTGAGGTAATCGGCGACGGCCTGTTCGTTCTTGGGCGTCACGCTTAAGGCGATTTGTTTGCCGGGGCTTCCGTCCTGCAGCGTCACGGCTTCTTTCGTCGTCTGGAGCCAATCGGGGTCTGCGCCGCTGAGCAGCTGTTTGGTTATTTCGGCCGTCAGCCTGCCGGTATTCTTCAACGCGCCGGATGCGTCGCTCCCGGACGCCTGGTCCTTCGGAGGCGCGATGGGAAGCGTCATGTATTCATCCTGCTTATTTAATGGTGGCATATGGAAATACAATTTGCTATCTTTAATGAGAACCGGAATATCGATGGCGGTTCCGCCTGCAGGGGTAACCGACAGGTCGGCCTCCATACGGGGAGGCTCCAGCGCGGCGACGCCTTTATAATCTATTTGGCTATCCTTCAGCAGAGCGAACAGCGTCGCCGTCATCGGGCTGGTCTGTCCGAACAGCGCGGCGTCCGCTTTCAGCTCGACGGACCCTTGGAAGCGGTAGTTTACGATTTCCTGCTGTTTGGCCGCGGCCTGCAGAAGGTCCTGCTTCAACTGCTTATTGTCCGTGCAGCCGGTCAGGAACAGGGCAATGCCCGTCATCGCAACCAAGGCGATATAAATGGAAAACTTGCGGTAAAAAGACAACATAAAAGCCCCTTCCGGATGATTTCTGAACCAACCTCTATTATACCGACTCTGGTCTTATTTGTCTTTAGTCTAGAAGTGCGATGTAAGAGCGGCCGAAGTGGCCGAAACAGTCTAAGTGATTCATGCGGAATGCGGGGGAAGGGGGAGTCGGGTGTACGGCAGCGAACAACTAGTAAAAGCGATTCGGGAACGAATCGGACGAAGCGCGGACCAGGCGATACGATTTCGCGATTATATGCAGATGTGTCTTTATGAGCCGGAATGCGGCTATTATTCGAGCGATCGGGTCAAAATCGGCCGATCCGGCGATTTTTACACCAGCGCTTCCATCGGATGCTTGATAGGCGAGACGCTAGCCGATTATATCGCCTCCCAGACGGCCGTAAGGGACGCCGGAGGGGCGGCAACGATAACGGAATGGGGCGGAGGAAACGGACGGCTTGCAAGGCAGCTGCTGGACAGGCTGGAGGCCGCATATCCTGACTTTTATGCCGGGATTACGTACATTTCCATCGAGAAAAGTCCCGGACATCTTGCCATGCAGCAGGAGGAGCTTAGCGGGCACCGGGATCGCGTGCGCTGGATGACGGAGCAAGAGTGGCTGAACGGGGCGCCTTGGAACGGCGCTTTCATTATTTCGAATGAGCTTGTCGACGCAATGCCGGTTCACCGCATTCAGGCGCTGCAAGGGCGGCTAATGGAGCTGTATGTAGAATGGGATGAGGGACGAGACCGGTTTGCCGAGAAGCCGCTGCGCGAGGCGGAGAAGCCTGTCGCCGATTATTTGGCGGCCCAGGGAGCAGTGCTGCGGGAAGGGCAGCTGGCGGAAGTGAACCTGGACGGTTCGCGCTGGATCGCCGAAGCGGGATCTGCGCTCGGAAGCGGTCAGATCATTACGATCGATTACGGCGACGCGGCCGAGGAGCTTTATGCCCCGCACCGGATGAAGGGCACCTTCCTCTGCTACCGGCGTCATGCTGCCTCGGACGATCCTTACGCTGCGCCCGGAGAGACGGACATGACGGCGCATGTGAACTTCACGGCGCTGATCGAAGCCGGAGAACGATCGGGCTTGCGGCTGAAGGAGTACAAGACGCAGAAGCAGTTTCTGGTGGATAACGGAATTTTGCACAAGCTGCAAAATACGCTGAACCCCGATCCTTTCAGCCCTGAGGCCAAGAGAAACCGGGCGATCCGTCAATTGCTGCTGAGCGATCAGATGAGCGAGCTGTTCAAGGTGCTCGTCCAAGAAAAAAGGTGATCCTGCTTCTCGAAGCGGATCACCTTTTTTTCCGGTTTTCTCCGGAATGCTGTTCTTACGGGGACGACCGTTAAATGGACATTTTGAAAAATGACCAATACGTGAAGCCTGTGAACGACAAAATCATGTAGCCCCAAAACAGCAGTATGTAGGTACGCTCGGATAACTTCATGTATCCCAGCAATACGAAGAGAACCGTCTGGGCGAAAAAGATCATAGCCATCGGAACCATATCGCCGGCGAGCGCCATCAAACCGATAACCAATGTCCAGAAGCCAAGCACGCGAAACATGCGATCCATTCTGCATCCCCCTTAAAAATTTGCGTAAGAAACCGGCTCCGCGAGTCTGCGAAAATTACGGAAGCGTTTAACAAACCAACCTTAAAATGCGGTCGCGCATCTTCGAATAACATCGACGGACGGTTTTCTCTCCACATAAGAACGTTGGCAATTGCATAAGCGACAAGCGCTGCATAAACGTTCTTATTGGCGATAAAACCAACCTTAAAAAGCGGTCGTTCATCTTCGAGTGACATCGACGGACGGTTTTCTCTCCACATAAGAACGTTGGCAATTGCATAAGCGACAAGCGCTGCATAAACGTTCTTATTGGCGATAAAACCAACCTTAAAACGCGGTCGCGCATCTTCGAGTGACATCGACGGACGGTTTTCTCATTGGCGTTATTTACTAATAGACATTATAACGGTTGCTTTCCATAGTGTAAACGTCCAATACGTGACGATTTTAAAACATTTTCTCCCGTTTCGGTTTCAGTTTGCCCAGGCCGGCATGAAAAGATGTATGAGTCCATTGAAAAATGGCAATACAAAATAGTAGAAAACGATTCTATGAACTCTACTATGGGCATAGAGATTAAGTAAAGCAACATTCCATGTCTTACTTTCGATAGATGAATGGATGATTGATTCCCCAGGGGTTAGGAGGACTGCTCTTGTATGACAGCCATTAGACAAGATGCTTGGAGCGATGAAGATGATTTAATCTTGGCGGAGGTGACCTTGCGTCATATTCGCGAAGGCAGTACGCAGTTGACCGCTTTCGAGGAAGTCGGTGAAAAAATCGGCAGAACTGCGGCCGCCTGCGGCTTCCGCTGGAATAGTTTCGTAAGGAAAAAATACGAGGCCGCTATACAAATAGCGAAAGCCCAGCGCCAAAAAAGAAACCAGCAGAAAAAGCATACCGCTTTTGCGGCGGTTTCGAGCAGTTCTGCGGTACTGGAGCACGCGGAGCATGCGAAATCCGGCGACAGCTTCTCGGAAGAATCTATTTCTATTGATGCGGTCATCCGCTTTTTGCGTCAATGGAAAGGCACTTATCAAGAAATGTCGCGCCATATTCGCCATTTGGAGAAAGAGCTTAGCGAAAAGCAGGATGAGCTCGACCGTTTGCGCAGCGAGAACGATGAGCTGAACAAACAGGTCAATGAGGTGGAAACGGATTATCGGGTGGTTAACGACGATTATAAAGCGCTCATACAAATTATGGATCGCGCCCGCAAGCTGGCGTTTCTTGTTGAGGAGGAAGACGAGAACAAAGCCAGATTCAAGATGGACGCGAACGGTAATCTCGAAAGAATAGAATAAGATTATCCCAAGGCCCTGCAGGGAGCATCTGCGGGGCTTTGGTTTGTCTGCGGCAAGAAAAATCTGGTATGATTAAGCTAGCGTAAATCTAAGAAAGAGCAGGGGGATACAGGGAATGATGAGAGTCAGAGTGGTAGGAGCGGGAGCGCTCGGCATGCTGCTCGCCGCCTCGCTCTCCGTCCGCGGAACGAATGTCGAGCTTGTCGCCCGCAGCGGCGAGCAGGCCGCGCGGCTGGAAAGCGAAGGGCTGCTGCTCACGGACCGGGACGATGCGGGCGAGCCGCTGTCCGTTACGGCCCGGCCGCGCATCTTCGCGGCGGACGAGCTGGCGTCCGGCGGCGCCGCCAAGCATGGGCCGCCGGACGTTGTGCTGCTTACGGTGAAGCAGACGGCGGTCACCGATGACTTGGCGCGGGAGCTGGCCGACCAGTTGAAGCCGGATAGCCGGCTCGTTTGCTTTCAGAACGGAATCGGTCATACGGATGTCCTGAGCCGCCATATTTCTGCGGGACAAATCCTGATTGCCGTAACTACGGAAGGGGCGCTGCGGCATTCCCAGAGACATGTGGAGCATACGGGGCGGGGATCGACCTGGCTCGGCAGCCTTGAAGAAGGGGAGGCGACAGGCAGCGCCGCAATGCAAAAAAAACTGCAAAATCTGTTTCAGGATGCAGGATTCGCAGTATCTCTGTCGAACCAAATCAATAGCAAAGTTTGGAATAAGCTGATGATCAACGCCGTGATCAATCCGCTGACCGCCATCCTGCAAATTCCTAACGGGATGCTTCTGAAGCTGCCCGCGGCGATGCCGCTCATGCGCGGACTGTACGAGGAAGGCGCCGGGCTGGCGAAGCAGCTCGGGATCGGACTGGCGGACGATCTGTGGGATCAACTGCTCGACGTATGCCGGCTTACGGCGGCCAATTCGTCGTCCATGCTGCAGGATATTCGGGCTCGCCGTCGTACCGAATTGGATGCTATTACCGGAGGGCTGCTGGCCCAAGCGCGCCGGATCGGAATGGAACTGCCGACGCACGCGGCGGTGTATCAGCTCGTTCGGGCGATCGAACAGCAGTGGGCTATATTATAGTATAACAGGAGGTCTGCCGTGAGCGGATTCATAGCATGGCTGCAAACCGTTTATACGTTTTTGGCGCTTGTCCCGTTCGTATGCTTTTTCGCGGCTTGGGGGATCGTTTACGGCTTGACGAAGGAGAAGAAGAAAGCGACATATATGGCGGTCGACATTACGACTTTATTTTTGATCGGTTCCGTAACGGTAATGACGCGCAATATCTTCCAATCCGGATTCGGCCTATGGGCCGTGATTTTGCTGTTTCTGGTCGTCGGAGGCCTGCTCGGCAGCATGCAAAGCAGACTAAGAGGCAAGATCGATCCTTTAAAAATCGTAAGATCGCTGCTTCGTATCGGATTTGTCGTGCTATCGGCGAGCTATGTCCTGCTGCTGTTTATCGGCATCGGCAAATATATCGCAGCAAGCTGAACCTCTCGGCAGGCGCGATAGAAATCAGGCTGAATCTCCGGCCGTCCCCGAATGAAATCCGGAGGAAGCCGGCCCCTTTTTTCGTTGAGAACTTAATGAATTGCCCCGTTGTCTAGCTTCCTTCCATTTCCCGCAAAGTTCTTACGAAAGCGATGAAATGCTTCAACTCTCCCCGGGAAAGCGGTTTACCGTCTACCGCGAAACGGGATGATTCCAATCCTACCAGCTCGATAGGCTCGCAAATGTTTTTGTTCGGATCAGAAGGGGGTTGAACGGACTCCCTGCCTAGTAAAAAATCGACAGAGGTTCCAAACAGATCCGCAAGAAGCTTGATCGCTTCCAAGGATGGCTCGCGGTAGCCCGACTCGTAGCCGGCGTATGTGCTTTTGGCGATGCCCAGCCGGTCCGCCGTATACTGCAATGACCAGCGCTTACATTTTCTAAGCTCAATTAATCGATCCAGAACCATCAGATTTCCCCCTTATATCAAATCCCATTATAACACCGCCTTTCGGATACTCAAGATAGTTGTTCGCGAATCGCGTAAATTTCGCTTGATTTATTCATTTTGCCTGCATATAATAAGCTAGGAAAGTCGCATTTTGCGTACGATAGATTATTAGAGGTGTATTCATGAAGAAATTGCTATTGTTGGCCACTGGCGGAACCATAGCGTCGGTTCAAGGCGAGGACGGGTTGGCTCCCGGAATGGATGCCAAGGATATCATCAGTTTTTTGCAGGACAAACATCCGGACTACCAAATGGACAGCATGCTGCTTATGAACATCGATAGCTCCAACATGCAGCCCGAATCATGGGTGAAGATTGCCGAAGCGATTCACAGCAACTTCGAGCAGTACGACGGTTTTGTGATTACTCATGGAACCGACACGATGGCCTATACCTCTGCGGCTCTTTCTTATATGCTTCACAATGTCAATAAGCCTGTCGTAATTACCGGATCTCAAGTGCCCATTAACTATAAAAAAACCGATGCCAAGCGCAACATTATCGATGCGATCCGCTTTGCTTGCGAGGACGTGAGCGGCGTATTTCTCGTTTTTGACGGAAGAGTCATCAGGGGAACGAGGGCCGTGAAGATCAGAACGAAAAGCTACGACGCATTTGAAAGCATCAACCATCCTTACATCGCTCATATCCATGATACGACGATTAAATATGTCGGCGCGAAGCCCAAGACGAATAAGAAGCTGAAGCTCGATACTTCGCTTTGCCCCGATGTGTTTCTGCTCAAGCTGGTACCCGGCACCAAGCCGGAATTGTTTGACTTGATCAAGCATTTGTACAAAGGCGTCATTATCGAAAGCTTCGGCAATGGAGGGATTCCCTTCCAAGGCAGAGACCTGCTTCCCAAGATCAGAGAACTCATCGCTTCCGGGGTTGCCGTCGTTATTACGACCCAATGCTTGGAGGAAGGCGAGGATTTGAGCTTGTACGAGGTCGGACGCAAAGTCGCACAAAATTTGATCATTATTTCCGGCGATATGAATACCGAAGCGATCGTTCCGAAAATGATGTGGGCTCTCGGCAAAACGGGCGACTTGTTTGAAGTGAAGAAGCTCATGGAGACGCCCTATAATTACGATTTGACGCCTTGATCTTCTTGCTTTCTGCTATCCTCGAAAAAAAGTGTGCGGGGCCTTGGTCTGCCCGGTTTGCGGTCAGTTTGTCCCGTCCATTGCATAATGACAGCAATTCAGGAAATAATAATCTCGATTATTCCCCGGAGCCTGCGTCCTGGCTTATTTCGGCGCGTATCTTTGCACGTCGTTAATTGACCATGGGATAAAATTCTTCTAGTATTAATTGACCTAGGGTTGTATAATTACTCTTTGGCAACGGTTTCACCGATTTCCATAGTCTGATTATTTTCACAATTGAAATTAGGGTGTAAACTCTGAGTCATGCTAAAAATGACAAACAGAGATGCCATATAATTACATATATTATGAGGAGGATGTCTATGAAGTTAAAAAAACTTCTAGTCTTGGCGACTGTAACGGCGATGTTCGGTACGGCTGCGGCAGGCTGTTCGAGCAATAACCAAAATCAAGCCGGGGGGGCTGGCACGCAAGCGCCGGCACAAGAGCTGAGAATTAACCTTTCCGCCGAGCCACCTGCGCTGGATAGCTCGATCGCGACAACGAATCCAGCCTTCACGATCATCAATGCGTTGAACGAAGGGCTTTATCGTTTGGATGCGGAAGGTAAACCGCAGCCGGCGCTCGCCAAGGAACTGCCGAAAATTTCCGCCGACGGTCTGGTTTACACGATTACTTTGCGCGACGGCTTGACTTGGGCGGACGGTACGCCTCTGAAAGCCAGCGATTTCGAATATGCTTACAAGCGTACGCTGGACCCGGCTACTAAGGCGAAATATGCGTCCATGCTGTCGTGGATTAAAGGCGGAGCTGCGTTGAATACGGCGAAGCCGGAAGAAGTGGAAGCGAAGAAAGCGGCAGTCGGCGTGAAAGCTACAGACGACAAAACGCTTGAAATTACGCTGGAAAAACCGATCGCGTTCTTCACCGACCAGTTGTCGATGCCGATCTTTTTTCCGCAAAAGCCTGATTTCGTAAAAGCGCAAGGCGATAAATACGGCGCTGACGCGGACAAGGTGATCGGAGCCGGCCCGTTCAAGCTGGAAAAATGGGATCATGAGCAGCAGCTCGTATTGGTGAAAAACGACAAGTATTGGGATGCGGCGAACGTAAAATTGAACAAGGTTACCGTTAACGTGGTGAAAGAGGCGAGCACTTCTCTGAACATGTACGAAACGAACCAGGTCGATTTGACGGAGCTGAAAGGCGATCAATACGCGATGTATCAAGGCAAGCCTGATCTGGCTCTGAAGAAAGAATTCGTATCGTCTTACGTGATGTTCCAAGTAAATAAAGTACCTGCATTCGCCAACGCGAAAATTCGTCAGGCGCTCGGCATGGCGATTGACCGTAAAGCGTTGAACGAAGTCGTTCTCGGCGGAGCTTCGATTCCTTCTACAGGTCTTGTGCCGGGGACCGTTATGGACGGCAACAAGCAGGAGTTCCGCAAAGTTGCCGGAGATACCGAGCCTCCGTTCGATGCGGCTAAAGCCAAAACGCTGCTGGCCGACGGCTTGAAGGAATTGAATATGACATCCCTGCCTCCGTTCAAGCTGACTTCCGACGACACGGATTCTTCGAAGAAAACAATCGAGTTTATCCAAGCTCAATGGAAGCAAAATCTGGGCGTAGACGTTACCGGCGAACCGCTGCCGTTCGCGCTTCGCGTCAAAAACATGCAAGAAGGCAACTTCGACGCGCTGATCGCGCTTTGGGGAGCCGACTACAACGACCCGATGACGTTCCTGGACATGTGGGTAACCGGCAACAAATCGTTTAACTACATGCAATACAGCAATCCGGCCTACGATGATCTGATCAAAGGCGCGGACAAAGAAGTGGATTTGGCGAAACGTTCCAAAATGCTGGTTGACGCCGAGAAGCTTCTTATGAACGAAATGCCTCTTGCTCCGCTTTATTTCCGGACAAGACCTTATGCGAAGAGAACGAATGTCGACGGATTGATTCTTCCGGCGATGTCCAAAGAATGGGAACTGAAATGGGTTTCCATTAAATAATAGAGCAATGAAGTAGTGGCTGATTTCGCCTGGGGATGGGGCCGTTCTGATAGCCGTTTAGAACGGTCCCGTTTCATTTTTGTTTTGAAGTGAAAAGGAACAAGCGGAACTGCTTCGCAAACATAGTCCTGATCATATTCGGGCCGTCTATGCTTGCGAAGCAGTTTGGCTCCTTAAGACAGCGGGTCCGACTGTTTAACGCAGGTATTCAATTAAGTGCAGGAGGTGTATTATGCTTCGCTATACATTGCGCCGTTTGGTCTATATGGTGATTACCTTGTGGATGATCGTCACGTTCACCTTCGTGCTGATGAAAAATTTGCCGGGTGATCCTTTCGGTGAAGAAACGCTCAAACTTACAGCAGAGCAGAAGCAGCTATTATACGCTCAATATGGATTGGACAAACCGATCTGGGAGCAATATTTGAAATATCTTAATAACGTCATCCACGGTGATTTGGGCGTGTCCTACGCGTTTCCTACCCGTAAAGTGACGGAGATTATCGCGCAAGGATTTCCCGCTTCCCTGGAACTTGGGTTGTGGGCGCTGCTTATCGCCATCATTGTCGGTCTTACTCTTGGAATTATCGCTTCGCTGAATCATAACAAAGGCTGGGATATCGGAGCTATGTTTACCGCCGTCGTCGGCATTTCCGTCCCGTCCTTCGTGCTTGCGCCCTTATTGTCTTATTTCGTAGGGGTCAAATTAGGGTGGCTGCCCGCCGGAATGTGGACCGGCCCGTCCAGCCGGATACTGCCTGCGATTTCGCTGTCTTTCGGTACGATTGCCATTATGGCGCGTCTGATGCGAACCTCAATGCTTGACGTGCTCAGCCTCGATTATATTAAAACGGCGAAGGCCAAAGGCTTGTCGCAGCGCGCCATCGTCGTACGCCATACGCTGCGCAACGCGATTCTTCCCGTTGTCACCGTACTTGGTCCCGTGTTCGTTAACCTGATTACAGGGACGCTGATCGTGGAACAAATCTTTGTCGTGCCGGGGCTCGGCAAACATTTCGTACAGTCGATCTATTCGAACGATTATACGATGATAACCGGACTTACGATTTTTTATGCATTCCTGTTAGTCGTCGTTTTGTTCCTGACCGATATTTTGTACGGTTTGGTTGACCCGCGCATACGTCTGACCAAGGGAGGTTCCAAGTGATGCAAATATCGAAGGACATGTTTCAGCCGGTAGCGAAAGGGACTGACCGTGGCGAAGTGATCGTGCGGCCGTCCATGACGTATTGGCAGGATGCCTGGAGAAGATTGAAGAAAAACAAACTGGCCATGTTCGGCTTGGTAGCGCTGATCGTTCTGGCAGTTTTGTCCATATTCGGCCCGATTTTTTCTCACTACGATTATGCAACGCAAAATTACGATATTAAAAATTTATCTCCGTCTTCCGAGCACTGGTTCGGTACGGACGACTTCGGTCGGGACTTGTGGGTCCGCGTCTGGTGGGGAACGCGCATTTCGTTGGCCATCGGGATTGTAGCCGCACTGCTCGATCTTGTATTCGGCGTATTGTACGGCGGGATTTCCGCTTATTACGGCGGTCGCGTCGACGACGTGATGCAGCGGATCATCGAGATTATTTATTCCATTCCGTTTCTGCTGATCTCCATCCTGCTTATTGTCGTCATCGGTCCAGGATTTAAAACCATCGTTATCGCTTATGCGATTACGGGATGGGTTCCGATGGCTCGTCTGGTGCGCGGTCAAGTGCTGACGCTGAAGGAACAGGAATACGTGCTGGCCGCCCGGACGCTCGGAGCGAGCGGAGCCCGCATTATTCTGAAGCATTTGGTGCCGAATGCGCTCGGTCTGATCATCGTACAAATTACGTTTATCGTTCCGTCCGCGATTTTTACGGAAGCTTTCTTAAGCTTTATCGGATTGGGCATTCGCGTTCCGCTTGCTTCCTTGGGCGCACTTCTGTCCGACGGCGCAAGCGCGATTCGGTTGTACCCTCACCGTATTATTTTTCCGACGATTGTCTTCAGTTTAATTTTGATGAGCTTCAACCTGCTCGGCGACGGTCTGCGCGATGCGCTGGATCCGAAGATGAGAAAATAATCCGCAGGAGGTGCCAATCATGAGTGAAAATATATTGGAGGTCAAAGACCTTAAGGTATCCTTCCGCACTTATGCCGGCGAAGTCCAGGCGGTACGCGGCGTGTCCTTTCATTTGAAAAAAGGAGAAGTGCTTGCGATCGTAGGCGAATCCGGCTGCGGAAAGTCCGTTACCGCTCAAACGATAATGAGGCTGATCCCGTCCCCTCCGAGCGTCATTAAGGGAGGCTCCATCCGATTCGATGGCAGGACGGAAATCACTCAATGCTCCAATAAACAAATGGAAAAAATTCGCGGGTCCGAGATGGGCATGATTTTCCAGGACCCGATGACCTCGTTGAATCCGACGATGCCTATCGGCAAACAAATTACCGAAGGGTTGATGAAGCATCAAAAAATAAACAGCGTCGATGCCAATAAACGCGCGATCGAAATTTTGAAGATGGTAGGTATTTCCAACCCTGAAGGACGCATTCATCAATATCCTCATGAATTTTCCG
Organism: Paenibacillus doosanensis; assembly: GCF_025060755.1. Lineage (GTDB taxonomy): Bacteria > Bacillota > Bacilli > Paenibacillales > NBRC-103111 > Paenibacillus_S > Paenibacillus_S doosanensis. Next base: position 4,854 of record NZ_JANYUY010000045.1, on the reverse strand, counting down.
GCGGGATGCGCCAGCGCGTTATGATTGCGATCGCACTCGCCTGCAGTCCGAAGCTGCTGATCGCCGACGAGCCGACGACCGCTCTCGACGTAACGATTCAAGCGCAAATCATCGATTTGATGAAATCATTATCGGAAAAGACGGAGGCGTCCATTATCGTCATTACGCATGATCTCGGCGTCGTGGCGGAGATGGCGCAGCGCGTTATCGTGATGTATGCCGGAAAAGTAGTGGAGCAAGGGACGGTCGACGAGCTGTTCTACAACCCTCAGCATCCGTATACATGGGGGCTGCTGAAATCCGTGCCTCGTCTCGACCAGGATACCGACAGCGATCTGGTGCCGATTCCGGGAACACCTCCGGATTTGTTCGCTCCGCCGAAAGGCTGCGCCTTCGCGGCACGCTGTCCTTATGCCATGAAAGCCTGTCTCGAAATCGATCCCGAGCATACGGTGCTTACGGATACGCATTCGGCCGCCTGTTGGCTGCTTCATCCCGATGCGCCGAAAGTGGAACGGCCGCAAGAAGTGGGAGGTGGATCGCGATGAGCGAACAACCTATTTTGGAAGTACGCAATTTGCAAAAGCATTTTAACGTCGCCAACGGCAGTGTCTTAAAAGCCGTCGATAATTTGAATTTTTCTATCGGACGGGGCGAAACGTTCGGTCTGGTAGGGGAATCGGGCTGCGGCAAGTCGACCGCCGGGCGTACGATCATCCGGCTGTACGAAGCGACCGGCGGAGAAGTATTATTCAATGGTGAAAATATTCACCATCTGCGCGGCCGCAAGCTGCACGATTTCCGCCGCCAAATGCAGATGGTGTTCCAGGACCCTTATGCATCGCTGAATCCTCGGATGACGGTCGGCAACATCATTGCCGAGGGCGTCGACATCCACGGGCTGTACAGCGGGGCGAAGCGCAAGGAACGTGTGTTCGAGCTGCTTGATGCCGTCGGACTCAACTCCGAGCATGCCAGTCGTTTCCCGCATGAATTTTCCGGCGGTCAGCGGCAGCGTATCGGCATTGCCCGGGCGCTGGCGATCGAACCGCAGTTTATTATTGCGGACGAGCCGATCTCCGCTCTGGACGTATCGGTGCAAGCCCAGGTTGTCAATTTGTTTAAAAAACTGCAAAAAGAGCACGGTCTGACATATTTGTTCATCGCACACGATCTGGCCATGGTCAAGCATATTTCCGACCGGATCGGCGTTATGTACCTCGGCAAGCTGGTCGAGGTGACGACTTCGGAAGAGCTGTACGCGAAGCCGCTGCATCCTTATACGCAATCGCTGCTCTCTGCGATCCCGATTCCGGACCCCGAGATCGAGCGCACGCGCGAAAGAATTATTCTCGAAGGCGAAATTCCGAGCCCGCTGAACCCGCCGAGCGGCTGCCCGTTCAGGACGCGCTGCCCTAAGGCGATGCCGGAATGCGCGGCCGCGATGCCGGAATTCAAAGAAGTGGAGCCTAATCATTACGTCGCGTGTCACTTGTACTAATCGTTATTTATATAGGAAGCCGGACCGCCCGCAAACGCCGCCGTTTGCCGGGGGGACCGGCTTTCCGTTTGCAATCGGGCGTTTTCCGTTTTGACGATTGTGCCGAACATGTGTACAATCAAGAGGTACATATTATTAGTGTAAAGCGAGGCGGCTGCCGTGTTGAAAGTTGAATCTATTCATTGGAAATCCAGCCAGCCTATCACAGAGGATTACGTTCATGATTACGGCAAGGTGAGCGCCTTGTTCGATTATAATCCATGGACCGGCTCGTCATGGGCGGAGAGGGCGGATTGGCTGGATAACGGCCGGGCCTTTGCGGCCGACCGGAACCGGATCGCCGATGTGTTATCGGTCTTTAACCGGCGTCTTAACAACGCTCCGGAAGCGCTCGACGCAATCGAGACGCTGCGTTCGAACGACGCGCTGTGCATCGTCGGCGGCCAGCAGGCCGGGCTGTTTACAGGTCAGGCTTTGGTCATTTATAAGGCGGTTACGATCATTCGCGCGGCAAGAGAAGCTTCGCAAAGATTGGGACGCCCCGTCATCCCGGTATTTTGGATTGCCGGAGAGGATCATGATTTTGACGAGGTCAATCATATGTATTCCTTGTCGCAGGATCTGCAGGTGAACAAAATCAAAATCGATCATCCGAGCGGCAAGCGCAGCTCCGTAAGCCGGCTGGAAATCGCCGCCGAGCAGTGGGAGGAAGCGCTTCGGCAGCTCGACTCCTCGCTGATCCCGACGGAGTTTAAGGACGGCTGGATGGACGCCGTAAGGGCGATCGTCGCATCCTCATCCACGCTTGTGGACGTCTTCGGGCAATTGCTGGCGAAGCTTTTCGGTTCCTACGGCTTAGTGCTGCTGGATTCGGACGATCCGGCGCTGCGCCGGGCGGAGGCGCCGATGTTCCGGAGCATCCTGGAAAATAACGCGCCGCTCGGCGAGGCTTACCGCCAAGGGAAAGAACAAGTGAGAGCGCTCGGCTACGAAGCGCAGGTGGAGATGAACGAACGGGGCGCCAACCTGTTCATTTTCGATCAGGACGAGCGGGTTTTGCTGTATGCCGCAGAAGGGAAAGACGGCTGCTTCACCGATAGGAAAGCGGAGCGGAGCTATTCGCTCGGACAGCTGCTCGACTGGACGGAAACGTCGCCGGAGCGCTTCAGCAACAACGTGCTGACGCGGCCGCTCATGCAGGACTACGTGCTTCCCGTGCTCGGGACCGTGCTCGGCCCGGGGGAGATCGCTTATTGGGCGCTGACGAAGCAGGCGTTCCATCAGGCGGGCATGAAGATGCCGATTGTCGTTCCGCGCATGGAGTTCACGCTGCTGGAAGGCATCGTACAGAAAAATATGCAGAAATACGGGCTTACGCTTGAGGATGTGCTGTACCGTCTGGAAGAGAAGCAGCAGCAGTGGCTGCGCGAGCAGGATCAGTTGAAGCTCGAAGAGCGGTTCGAGCAGGTCAGAACGCAGTTCAAGAGCAGCTACGGGCCGCTCGTCGAGCTGATTGCCGGCGTGAACGGCGGACTCGGCAAGCTCGGCGAAACCAATATGAACAAAATTATCGAGCAGATCGATTTCCTCGAACATAAGGCCGCCGACGCCGTGAAATCCCAGCACGAGGCTTCTTTGCGCCAATATCAGCGCATCGCCTTGTCCGTGCTCCCTCTCGGGAAGCCGCAGGAGCGGGTTTATAATATTATCGCTTACTTGAATAAGTACGGCAGCGATTGGCTGCGCGAGCTGATCGAAGGCGAGCTGGAGCTCGACGGGCTGCACAAGGTTTGTTATTTGTAAGCGAGATTTTGGAAGCATGGTGAAAAAGAGCGGAGGGGCCATTTGAATCTGGAAAATTACATTTAAAAGCATGGTGTAACTTAGATTAGGAGGATGAAGAATGAATACGAAGGAACGCAGCATTATTAGAGACTTGTCTTTGGCGCCGGAAGGCCATTTGAAGATCGATTGGGTTAACGCTCACATGCCCGTATTGAACCGCATCCGCGAGCAATTCGAGAAGGAGCAGCCGTTCAAAGGCTTGAAAGTGGCGATCTCGCTCCATTTGGAAGCGAAAACCGCATATCTTGCCAAGGTCGTTAAGGCCGGCGGCGCCGATGTAACGATTTGCGGCAGCAATCCGCTCTCGACCCAGGACGACGTGTGCGCGGCGCTTGTCGAGGACGGCATTACGGTATTCGCCAAGTACAATCCGGAGCCGAAGGAATATAAGGAATTGCTGCTCAAGACGCTGGAAACCGAGCCGGATCTAATTATCGACGACGGCGGCGATTTGGTATCCATCCTTCACTCCGAGCGCAAGGATTTGCTTAAAAACGTGCGCGGCGGCGCGGAAGAGACGACAACCGGGATTTTGCGCCTGAAAGCGATGGAGAAGGACGGGGAGCTGCAGTTCCCGATGGTCGCGGTCAATGACGCGTTCTGCAAATATTTGTTCGATAATCGTTACGGCACGGGCCAATCCGTATGGGACGGCATTAACCGGACGACGAACCTCGTCGTGGCGGGCAAGACAGTCGTCGTCGTCGGCTACGGCTGGTGCGGCAAAGGCGTGGCGATGCGGGCCAAAGGGCTCGGCGCCAACGTCGTCGTCACCGAAATCGACGCGATCAAAGCGGTGGAAGCTTATATGGACGGCTTTGCCGTCATGTCGATGGAAGAAGCGGCCAAAATCGGCGATTTCTTCGTCACGGTAACCGGCAACCGCGACGTCATCCGCGGCGAGCACTACAAAGTAATGAAGGACGGAGCGATTTTGTCCAACGCCGGCCACTTCGACGTGGAAGTCAACAAGCCGGAGCTTGACGCGCTGTCCGTGTCCAAGCGCACGGTGCGCCGCAATATCGAAGAGTATACGCTGCAGGACGGCCGTAAGTTCTACCTGATCGCCGAAGGCCGCCTGGTGAATCTCGCCGCAGGCGACGGACACCCTGCGGAAATTATGGATATGACCTTTGCGCTGCAAGCGATGTCGCTTAAATATGTGAACGACAATTACAAGCAAATCGGCAAGAAGGTCGTAAACGTGCCTTACGAGCTGGATGAGCAGGTAGCCCGCTTCAAGCTGGCTTCGATGAACATCTCGATCGATTCGCTCACCGAAGAGCAAAAAACGTACCTGGACAGCTGGGCCGAGCATTAATCGCCGGCCGGCGCCGCCGAATAGATGCAGTCTCTCCCGAATGGCGGAGAGGCTGTATTTTTGTCTAAGAAAACCCCCAGTTCGACTGGGGGTTCAGGAAAGCTTATAGCTATGAGTAAAAATCCCTTGACCTTTATGATAAGATGATAGCCGGTCTGCCAACCGCAACATCAAATCAAGGAGGACA
>NZ_JANYUY010000044.1 GCF_025060755.1 Paenibacillus doosanensis | reverse complement strand
CGGGCGAGGCCGCCTTGGGCGGCGCAGCGGCAGCCGCCGCCGGGCCTGTGCCGCTGCCAGCGGCGCGGCGGGTGCGGCGCAGCATCTGCTGCAGCGCCGTGAGGCCGAGCAGCGCGGCGCCGAGCAGCACGCCCATATATTCGTTGCCCATGCCGTAGTAGCGCGCCCCGATCATCGGGTCGTAGCCGAGCACCGACCGCTGCATCGCCCTGGCGCCCTGCATGCCGTCGTACAGCAGCAGCAGTGTTACGAGCAGTCCCGCTCCGGCCAAGGCGGCGGCCAGTCCCCCCGGCGTCCGGGCTCCCGCGGCGCAGGCGAGACTCGCGGCGAAGATGGCCGCCAGGGCAAGCGCGACCGCCGCGAAGGCCGGCTCCTGCGGCATCCATCCCATCGACAGCAAGCCTGCCGGAGCAAGCAGCAGCGAGAACAAGGCGGCGCGGCAGAGCAGCTTCCCCCTCCTTCCCAGCTTATCGGCTGCAACCAGCGCAAGCAGCAGCACCGCCAGCATAACGGCGATTTCGTATATGGCCAGTCCATACAGCAGCGGCGGGCGCAGCCGGTATATATGCTGCAGCTCGCTTACCGTGCCGAGCAATACCGTCAGGGCGCCTGCTTGCGCGCCGCCTATCGTCTGCATGGGCAAGCCGATCATATCGGGCGGGACGGCAATACCATACCTCGCAAGCAGCGTCGGCGCCAAATCGATCAGCGACACGATCCCTTCGCGGCGCGTCGTCGCCGAAGTCAGCAAGCTGCTTCCACCTGGTTGGGAAGCGGCGGGAGCATAGATCAAAAGCGGAGCCAAGTATGCCTTCTCCTTGGCGGCGTCCGCGTTCACCTTGGGGCTGAACAGCCACAGCTCCTCGTTCTGCGCATTCGCTCCTTCCGCCATGTAGCGTTTCAGCTCCAGCACAAAGCGGTCCAGCTCCGCCAGTACCCGACGCTTCGCCTCGGCGAAGGCCGCCTGGGAATAGGCCGCTTTCTCATCGTACAACCGCTCCAGATCGCCGATCTCAAGCAGCGTCACGGAAGTCGTCGGCTGCTCGCGCCAGCGCCTTAACATCCACGAATAATCCGTGCGGATGCCCGCCGGATAAGCCGCGTCATGAAGCAGCCCTTTATCGCTGACATCGCCGTCCCGAAGCGTACCCGCCGTATCCATCAGCATCAGCGGCGCATAGCGCCGGTAAGACTTGCCCGCTTCCGTCTTGAAGCCGGTCAGCCTCTCGCCGGCGATCACCCTGTCGGCATTCCCCCACACGCTGACCGTAATCCCGGACGCCTTGAGCCGCTCTCCCAGCAATCCTGGAAGCGCGTGATAATAATTGACCGCATTGGCCCGGCGCAGCGCCTCCAACTCCCGGATCACGATAACCGGTTCGCGATCGGCGCCGCCATAGCGGGCGTACTGCTCAAACGCCGTTTCCCCGTTGATCCGCTCTTTTGCCTGCAAGCCCTGCACTCCCGTGCCTCCCTCGGCAAAATGCCCCGCTCCCATCGATAAATAAGCGTCCTCCAGTCCCCGCCCCGGCGTACGGATGTTCAACGCCCCCCAAGACGCCCCATCCTGAAGCCCGGCCAGGCCGGGAAGCTCCAGAAGCCAAGAAGGCTGCAGCTCCAGAAAGGACAGCCCCGGGACGGATACGAGAACGATTTTTTTAGCCGGCGCAAGTGCAGACGCATTAGCGGCTGCACTCGCCTGTTCCGCCGATCCGGGTGCGGCGGCCGCCGAACGGCAAGCAGACAAGGGAAAGGCGAGCATAAGCGTCAGCAAAAAAGGAACCGTCCGCCTCAGCTTCATGGCGCCTCCTATTCCGTCTGATCCACAGACAAACTTTTAGATCTACTGTCCCCCAAATTTCCCCACTCTATCCATCCTGTGTATAGGATGACATACTTCCTTATCCACAAGGTTATCCCCAACGAAATTTGTCTTTTCCCCTAGAAAAATCGCCTTTTTTTCGATAATCCACAAAGATATGCACACTATCCACAGTTTTACCGTAAAAATCTTATCCACTCGCTGCTGCTTTCTTCAGGTTCAACGAATGCCGATATACCGCCTTTTTATAAGGTTATACACATTATCCACAAGGGTTGTGGATAACTTTTGTCCACAGCCTTCCACCCCATAGACAGCCAGGAACGGCAAACGGCAGCTATGGATTAACCCGCCAAATGCCCTCGCCCCGTTCGTTTTCCCCTTGCTTCACGACCTCGATGATCCCGCCCCGTCCGTAATCGGCCGGAAAACCGAGGACATAATCCGGTTGCCCGGCATAATCATCGTACAAACGCAGTTCAAATAAGTAAGTACGCTCGTCGACCCGACGTTTTCCTGACAATTCGAACGTCATATGATGTGGACTCGAGGTGCCGCGGAAGTAGGCGTCAAGCTCAAGCGGCTCTTGTCGGGCTTTCCATTCGTCGGTCACCCACTTCAAACCGCTGTTCGGGTCGCGATGTGCCCACGCTGCCGCAAATTCGTTGGCCGCTTGCAGCGCAAACAAATAGTCCCGGGTAATTTGCAGAGGAGGAAGTACATCTGCCGAATCGTCGGATGGCTTCACCTGCTCCAGCGGTATTAGCGATGCGATAACGTACAGCAATTGCTCTTTATCGAACGGTTTCGCCGTGACAATAGACAAATACGTCGATCCTAGACGGACATACCATTCGCCCCCTCCTTCCACCGGTTCGATCCACTCCGCCGTAAATTCAGGGAAATACCGTTTTTCACCGGAAATGGGCTTCCCCCCGTCATGAGGCCGCAAATCCGTTTTGGACTCGTATACGGAGAAGTGAGGATAGCTCAATTGGAGAACCCCTTCCCGATCTGTCGTCGATCGGGCCTCAACCGAGTAATCGGTAGCAATCCCTTGCCGTGGCACGTACGGATCGAAGATGCGCTGCCGGTCGGCCTGTTCGCGAACTCGTTTCACGTCGTCTGACGTATACGGAATCGTGACGAAGCGGTCGGATTCGAATTCCTCCCTTGAATATATGGCGAATTTTAGCAGACCTTCTACTTTAAGCCAATACAGCTTTACTCGCTCTTGGCCAAAATACGCTGCTACCGCTCCTTCTTCGGTCATAACGACGGCATCGGCCTGCAACGCCTCGTTCAACTGGCATCGCTCGATACGTCCGTCCTTCAGCCGGTAAACGGAGAGGCTCGGAATCGTACCGGAGCTGGCAATTACTTCTTCTTGTCCGTCATGATCGACATCGTATTCCGAAGCGTGCCCTTCGTCAATGAGCAGCAGCGGTTTCGGCACCCCGTCTTCTATATCGATGTAGCGCGTCATCGAGGCGGCCGCACCGACCGCTCCCTGTATTTTGATCACTTCTTTGCGGAAAAGGAAACTATCTTGAATCTGCACCTGTTCGTCCGAAAGTGCGGCGACCGCTCCCAAGTCGTATGCGGTGTCGTCTTTTACAAGAGCCGCATGAACGTATATGGAATCGTCTGTACGCTCATAGAGAATGACTTTTATTTTACCGGAACTTGTTCCTGTAATAAGAGATACTTCTTTGACGATGCGGTCATCCTGCCCCAGCCCATCCTTCATAACGCGAAGCTCTTCTCCGCTCGTATATGTGCGCCACTGCAGCTCCTGCACATTGTCCTCGGATTTGGCCACCGGAAGATCGGCTGTTAAAGCCGATTGCGCCTTCTCCACGAGAATCGTGCTATTCGTAGCGTTCGTAGCGGCAGACGATACGCCGGTCCTTGAATAGCTTCCGCAAACGCAAGTCAAAAGCAGTGCGGCAGCCGCGGCTGACAGCAGCTTCACTCTCATTTCGATCACTCCAGTTCGCATTTATTCAAAATATGGACGTGATTGCCGTATGAAAGGTTCAAAGTTTTTTTGATATAAGGGTTGCAGCCAAAAAAAGCCCCGGCGTCTCCTTGAAGGAAACACCGAAGCTTGGTAAACCGACCTATTAACCTTCGCTGCCGAAAAACGCGTAGCGAAGCACGATCAGAACCGCCAGCACCCACATCAGCCAATGCACCTTGTGCTCGCTCTTGCCGCCGAAGCGGGAGAACGTCGCCAAGATGACGTAAGTGACAATACCGAACGAAATGCCGTTGGCGATATTATACGTAAACGGAATGAACGCAATGACGAAAAACGCCGGAATCGCCACAACGAAATCTTGGAAATTAATTTCCTTGATCGACTGCATCATCAGCACGCCGACAATAATTAAAGCGGCTGCCGTAGCCGATCCCGGAATCAGAGCCGCGATAGGCGCCAAGAACAAAGCGAGCAGGAAGCATACGCCCGTTGTGACCGAGGTAAGTCCCGTGCGTCCGCCTTGCGCTACGCCGGCCGCGCTTTCTACAAATGCCGTCACGGTACTTGTGCCGACCAAGGCGCCGCCGCTGACCGCAATCGCGTCGACCATCATCGCTTTGCCGACCTTTTTGTTGCCTTCTTCTTTATTTTTCATAAATCCGGCGCGATTGGCCGTACCGACCAGCGTACCGAACGTGTCGAATAATTCTACAAACGTAAAGGTCGCAATGACCGAAATAATCCCTGTGTGAATCAAGCCGGGGAAGTCGAACTGGGCGAACGCCAGCTTGGTCAAATCAGGCACCCAAGTCGTTTTGGCATCGGTTAACGTACCCAAATTCACTTGGCCCATGAGCAAGCCTACGACCGTCGTCAGCAAAATGCCAAACAGTATCGCGCCGCGAACATTGAGCACCATCAATATCGCGATGAGCACAATCCCGATAATACAGAGCACGACGTTGGGATCTTTCAGGCTTCCCATATGAATGACCGTCTCGTAAGAGAGCAAATCGGTAAACTGATGCGCCTTCACATCGTTGTCGGTTTCGATGGCAATCGTCATCAAACCGCTGTTTTTCAAGCCGACGATCGTAATGAATAAGCCGATCCCGACCGTAATCGCATGCTTCAGGCTGTCCGGCACCGCTACAAGCAGCAGCTGGCGCACCTTCGTCACCGTCAGCACGATGAAAATCAAGCCGGAAATAAAGACAGCCGTGAGTCCCATCTGGAACGTAAACTTGCCCTGCGAAGCCAAAATCACCGTTGCGAAGTAAGCATTGAGTCCCATCCCTGGCGCCAAAGCGACAGGAAAGTTAACAAACAACCCCATAGCAATGGTCATCACGCCTGCGGCAATCGCTGTAGCCAAAAATACGGCCGTCCAGTCCATGCCAGTAGCCCCGGAGCCAAAGTTGCTGAGAATGTTCGGATTTACGGCAAGAATATACGCCATCGTCATGAATGTGGTCAAGCCCGCCATGACCTCCGTGCGTATCGTGGTGCCGTTTTCCCTCAGCTTAAACAATCGATCCATTCCCCAAATCCCTCCATTGGTTTTTGGAACAACGAAAAAAATCCGACTTTGATCCCTGATCAAAGGCCGGATTCACAATCAAAGCGTTCCGATCGCACAGCTTCCCGGTAAACGCAAGAAAAAGGCTCTTTTAAGCCATCACGCGCACATGGAAAACCGTTCCATCGAATGCTTTGTTTGTTCGTAGCCAGATCATTTACGGTGATCTCGTAGAAACTCCCGGGCCAATTCCTGGGATTATACGAAACTGTTATTCCCTACTTGTTCTCCATTTATTCTAAAAGTGATGACGAATCTTGTCAATCGGTTTTTCCGAACGTTTACAATCATTTTCTCATTCATGTTCGTTATTGTTCATGCTGTGGGATGGAAGGGATTAATAAGCAAAAAAGCTCTTTAATTATGAATTATCAATCCGTTCATTTTGGTCATAAAAAATACTCCCTTCTATTTGCTAAACAACGCAAATAAAAGAGAGTACTCTATTGTTACATGTGAACTCGAGCTTTCAACAATGTCATCGCTGGAAACCCTTATGCAGCAAGGCTCCCAAGCGATTAACACCATTAATTACTTCAATTCTATTCCCACTCGATCGTAGCTGGCGGCTTGGACGTCACGTCGTACACGATCCGATTGACATTGTCCACTTCGTTGACAATACGCACGGAGATCTTCTCCAGCACGTCCCAAGGGATACGTGCCCAGTCGGCGGTCATGCCGTCGATGGACGTTACCGCGCGGATACCTACGGTGTAGGAATACGTACGTGCGTCACCCATAACGCCGACGCTCTTCATGTTAGGAAGCGCCGTAAAGTACTGCCAAATCTCGCGGTCGAGACCGGCTTTGGCGATTTCATCGCGCAAAATGGCGTCGGATTCCCGAACGATCGCGAGCTTCTCTTCCGTAACTTCGCCGAGAACGCGGATCGCAAGACCCGGGCCCGGGAACGGCTGACGCCATACGATTTCGGCAGGCAGACCACATTCTTCGCCTACTTTGCGCACTTCGTCCTTGAACAAAGCCTTCAGCGGCTCGACAAGCTCGAATTTCATATCTTCCGGCAATCCGCCTACGTTATGATGCGATTTGATCGTATGAGCCGTAGCCGTTCCGCTCTCTACGATGTCGGTGTACAGCGTTCCCTGCGCAAGGAATGCGAAATCGTCGAAACGGGCCGATTCCTCTTCGAACACGCGGATGAACTCGTTGCCGATAATTTTCCGCTTTTGCTCCGGATCGTCTACGCCGGCCAGCTTGCCCAGGAACCGCTCGCGAGCGTCGATTTTAACCACTTTCATGTCGAATTTGCCGACAAAGGTTTCCATCACGCCTTCCGCTTCGCCTTTGCGCAGCAAACCGTGGTCGATAAACATACAAGTAAGCTGATCTCCGATCGCTTTATGAATCAGCATGGCGACAACCGAAGAGTCTACTCCGCCGCTCAGAGCGCACAGCACCTTCTTATCGCCGACTTGCGCGCGAATGTCGCGGATGGTGTCTTCGATGAAGCTTTCCATGCTCCATGTGCCTTCACAGCCGCACACTTCATACAGGAAGTTGCGAATCATATCGTTACCATATACGGAATGACGCACTTCCGGATGGAATTGCACGGCGAACATTTTCTTTTCCGGATGGCTCATTGCCGCTACCGGAGCATGCTCCGTGCTTGCGTCCACGACGAAGCCGGCAGGCGGCTCCACAACAAGGTCGCTGTGGCTCATCCAAACGGTTTGTTTTTTGTCCAGCTTGCGCACCAGGCTGCAGTGATTGGCAAAATCCACTTCGGCTTTTCCGTACTCGCGTTTGGAGGCTCTCTCCACTTTTCCTTGCAGCTGATGCGCCATCAACTGCATGCCGTAGCAAATGCCGAGAATCGGCACGTTCAAATCGTATACTCCCGGATCGACGAGCGGGGAATCTTCACCGTACACGCTCGCAGGCCCGCCGGAAAAAACAATCCCTTTCGGCTGCAACTGCTTCAGCTTTTCGACCGATGTGTTATAAGGGAGCAATTCGCTGTATACGCCCAAATCCCTGATACGGCGGGCGATCAACTGGTTGTACTGTCCTCCGAAGTCCAGTACGACGATAATTTCATTTGGCTTGTCCATAATTACCTCCTAAGAGTTTTCGAAGAAACGATTGAGCTGTGATTCCGCGGGCGGCGAAACCGTTTCGCACGCAAGCACCAGCCGGTCAAACTAGAACTGACCGATTCTCTGCTCTAAATCAATAGACATTATTATAAGCTTCCGTGAAAGAAAGGGCAATGCCTCTGTAGAAAAAGCGCGGATCGCCTCCAGAACGCGCTCTGTTCGTATAGTATTTCCCATTGTTTTATGCATGACGCGAGTCACATTCATGAGCTATACAGACGCGGCAAAAAGCCTGCGGCCGCCAAAAGCGGCTTACAGGCTTTTTTGAACATCGCGCCACGCTTCACGCAGTTGGCGCCTTGTTACAGGGGGCGTCCCCGCACGGTACTTCATCTCCTCCAGCAGCCGGACGAAGCGGAGCAGCGAGCTGCGCTGCGCATCGTTTGCGAACTGGCGCGAGAGCAAATATTCGCGCAGCGTCTGCGTAGGCTCGGCCCGTCCAAGCCGCCGCTGCAGCTTGCGCCATAATCGCTCCGCCTGCCGCATCGCCGCATACGCCCGGAAGCGGCGGCGATAGGACGAAGCCGCGCCCGAACGATTCACCTGGCGTCCGCGGACCGGAGCGGCGGCTGAGCTGCGCCGTCGCGCTATCCACATGTGGATGATGGAAACAAGCAAGCACGCTCCGATTATCCACAAGGATAAAGGAAGCCACGGCTCTATCCACATCATGATCCGCTGGATTACCGCCAGCCCTCTATCACTCGCAGTGGATAAAGCGGCGCTGAAGCCTCCCAAACTGCGGGTAAATCCGGATAACTGCAACGCATAGTTCGCCAGACGGCGGATAACCGAGCCGGCTCCACTGTCTTCCTTGAGGGAGGAGGCAGGCGCTGAAGCCGTCTGAACCTTAGGACCGCCGGGTACATCCCCTCCGTAACCGGGGGTCGGGTCGAAGGTCAGCCAGTCACCGGAAGGCATATACGCTTCCACCCAAGAGTGAGCGTCCTTATTGCGCACCTGAACGGTATAGAGCAGCGTTCCGTCCGATAGCGTATCGGTGGAGGTCACTTCCCCCGGGGCGAATCCTTTGACCCATCGGGCGGGAATGCCGACGGACCGCAGCAATACGACCATAGCGGAAGAAAAATGATCGCAATACCCTGCTTTTTGTTCGAATAGAAACTGATCGACCAGATCCTGCCCCGCCGCCGGAGGCCTTGTGTTTTGCAGCGAATAGGGATACGTTCGGAGCAAGTAACGCTCGATAGCTTTGGCTTTATCATAGGGCGTGCTTGCTTCCCTGGTTATTTCCGAAGCCAGCTCCCTCACCCTGGCCGGCAGCGAGTCGGGCAGTTGGACATAGGCATCCCGCTCCGATACGTGCGATTCCGGCGGGACGCTGACCTGCACGCTGTACGAGGAGAGAGGGTCAGCCAGCGCCGGCAAAAAATATTTATCGCTTCGCTTATCCTGCCAAAGCCATTCGGGAGATATCGGCTGACCCGCTTCCGATACGAGAGAGTCCACTTTCGCTAAAGCGCCGCCGAGAAACAGCTGGTGCTGCAAACCCTTCTCCTTTATAAACACTTGCTGACGTACCGGTACGCTGTCCGAAGCCGTTTTCAGGTCCGCCGCGGCTGCCTCTGCAGCCGAATCCTTGTCCGGATCAGCAGGCGGCGATCCGGCTTCCGGAACCAGCGGGACAGGCTCCGTCTCCGCCTGATACCAGCCGCGCCCCGTATAGACGGCTTTTGCTTCGCCGCGCCAGTAAGTCAGACGCGTCGTCTTCGCTATGAAGGCGACGGTATCGTCTTGGCTAAGCGGCGAGCCGAGCCGCGAATCGTCGGGACCGTAGCCGGTTTGACCTGCGGCCAGGGAAGCCGGCACGGCTCCGCCGCCCAGCTGCGGGCCGGTCAAAAACGGCAGCCGGTCCTCCCACTTGGAAAGCGGCTCCGACCAGTCGATCGGCCGCCCCTTGGGATCGTGCTGCAGCGCGCCAAGCCAGGCTCCGAGCAGGCATAGGCCCGTCAGCACGGCGCTCGCGGCAACGGGAGTCCACAGCCCCTCAGGGCGCGCCTCCGGCTGCCGGGCCGGCTCATCCTCAAGGCGGGAGCTATAGTGCGCGGCGCTTTGCCGCTTCCAGCGCGTCCACCGCTCCGCCTGCAGCCAACCTTGCAGCAGCAGGCCTGCGCCCGCCGCTCCCAGCAGTCCCGCCGACATATCCGTATCGAAAACGAGCTGCAATGCAATCAAATAAACTAATGTCATCGCGACAAACCACAGCAGCTGCTGTCTATCGGCGACAAATGACTGTAGCACCCAAATAAAAAAGCCCCATCCGGCCAAAAACAGCATCGTTCGCGTAGCCGGGGAAATATAAGAAAACCGTCCCTGCGCCATATGCAGCGCATCCTCGGTAAGCTCGCGCAGCCATGACTGCCACCAGCCCACGCCCGGCAGCCATTGTCCGCTGTGCAGCACGGCGGTAGCCGCCAGCACAATCGCCGCCTTTAGCGGCCAAGCCGCCGCTTGCGGCATGCGCAGCGTGTCGATGACAAGAAACAGAGCAAAGGCGACCAAAAAAGGCGTAATCCGATACACCTCGGTATAATCGGACAACTGCTGCAGCGGCACGAGCCAAGCCCGAATCAGCCAAAACAGCAGCAGCGCATACCCGACGCGCAGCGCCCAGGAGCCGGAGGGCTCGGCTGATTGTTCAAGCCCCGGCCGCGGCTGCGGTTTGACCCGCTTCAGCGCCATAGCCCTCACCTCCTTCGGCGGCGTACCGGGAATCCGCCGTTACCGCCGTAAACCGGCAGCCGGCAGCTTCCGCCTGCCGCTTCCACTGCTGCACGGCCGCAGGGTCAGAGCCGCGCCCGTGCACGTAGACCAGATGTACCGCGCGCTCCCGCAGGCGGTACGCCAGCTTCAGCAGCTGCTCATCCGGCTGCGCCGTGACGATGGCGACCCCGGCCCACGGGCCGGTGTGCAGCGCCTCCCGCTGCACGCTGGCCGCGAAGGGCCTGTCGCCGTCGCACGGCACGAGCGCGAGCAGCTCCAGCAGTTCCGCGAGGCGCTCGCGCCCTCGCGCCTCCGCCGTCCGCCCTTGCCGGTCGGTGACGGCAAGGCGCACGGTCAAGCCCAGCTGCAGTCCGCGCTGGGCAAGCCCTGCCGCGGCCCGGACGGCCGTTCCGAACGCTTCCGCGTTCGGGACGCCCATGGCCGCGTCGAGGCAGACGAGCAGCCGGTCGGCGCCGGGCTGCTCCGATTCCTTCGCGCGCAAAGCCCCTGCGCGCGCGGTGGAGCGCCAGTGGACCCGGTTCAGGGGGTCCCCCGGCGCATAGGGCCGCGTCCCGTAAACAAGCGGGGACGCGGCCTGCCGCTGCAGCTGCGGCTTGAGGCGCGGGTGCTCTTCTCCCGCGCCTTCAGCGGCCGCTGGCAGCGGCAGCGGCTTCGGCAGCACGAGCAGCTGCTGCCGCCCGGCCTTGATGCGGCGGCGAATCCGCAGCAGGCCGAACACGTCGCTCGCCGTGACGCTCGACGCCTCCAGCACATACAAGCCGCGCGGCAGGGAAGGAACGCGCAGCCGCGCTTCGGCAGAGCCTGAAAAAACCGGCGTCACAATATCGCGCAGCCACAGCGGCTCGCCCGTCCCTGTATGCGTCCAGCGCTGCTCCACGAGCAGCCAGCCGAGCGGAAGAACGCGCCCGCCGAAACGAAGCCGGACGGGCAATTCGACAGGGTCGCCGCTCCAGCAGCGAAGCTGCTGCTGGAGTCGCTCGACCCGAACCGGACGGCTCCAGCCGATACAGCCTAGCGTGATATAGAGCAGCAGCGTGCTCATCCCATAGAAGCAAATCCAGGCCGAGCGGCCGCCGTAGGCCGCCGCCCAATACCAGCAGCCCGCCCAGCAGCCCAGCATCCATAATAACTTGAATACATTCGCCATGTCCGCCCCTCCTACAGAGCCGGAGCGTAATGCCGGGAAGGGATCGGCGTTGCAGCGGTGATCGTTTCTATTAAAACCTCGCCCTGCGCTCCCGCCATCGCTGCTTCCGGCGTGAGCAGAAGCCGGTGAGCCAGTACCGCCACGGCCATCTGCTTCACGTCATCGGGAATGCAGAAGCTGCGGCCGGAGAGAAAGGCCCTCCCTTGAGCCGCTTTCATCAGCGCTATCGAGGCGCGGGGACTCGCTCCAAGCGCGATCTCCGGATGACGCCTCGTCGCTGCGGCCAGCTGCACGATATAGCTTTTCACCGTATCATCGACATGGACGCGGCTCGTCTCCATTTGCAGTGCGGCGAATTCTTCGGGCAGCAGCAGCGGGCGCAGCTGGCCGAGCGGATGACGCTCCTCCACGCGGCTAAGCAGCTCCACTTCCTCCTCAGCTTGCGGGTATCCGAGCTTCAGCTTCATCAGAAACCGATCCAGCTGCGCCTCCGGCAGCTGGAAGGTGCCCTCGAAGTCAAACGGATTTTGCGTCGCGAGCAGAAAGAACGGCTCGGGCAGCGAATGCGTCTCGCCGTCTACGCTGATCTTCCTCTCCTCCATCGCCTCCAGCAGCGCCGATTGGGTGCGCGGCGTTGCGCGGTTCAGCTCGTCGGCCAACACCAGGTTAGCCATAAGCGGACCGGGGCGAAATTCAAACTGCATCGACTGCTGATGAAAAATGCTGCTCCCTGTCAAATCCGACGGCAGCAAATCCGGCGTACACTGCACTCGCTTGAAGCTACAGTCCAGCGTTCGCGCGAGCGCCCGCACCATCATCGTCTTGCCTACGCCGGGGACGTCCTCCAGCAGTACATGACCGCCGCACAGCAAGGCGATGAGCAGCTTCTCTATAACCTCTCTTTTACCGATAATGACTTTTTCCATTTGATAGATAATACGTTCCAGCACGGCCTGCGGCGGATCGAAAAAAGATGAATGCACCTGCATAATAGACAGCCTCCTCTAAATCGATTGGATTCTATAATTCTAGTATTTCCAATCTATAGAGCGTTTAGACTGCGCCTTTTTCGAAGCGGCCTTACGTTACGGACAGAGCGGTGACATGGGCCGATGAAGCCTGCCAGAACTGGCAAGCCGCTATAGAACCCCGTCGCTCGGGGGTTTGGACGCCTTCGGACGAAAAAAACCCTCGATCTTAACCGAACATTTACATTTTCTCCGAATGCTAACGGTACCTTATGGCGGAACAAACGACATACTCCCGCTCGTCGGCGATGCGGATAAAGTATGCTTTGGCATTCGCCGGAATAACCGCTCGAATCTCGCGAGCCTCTTCCAAGATACGCGCATCGGCCGTTAGCCACTGCACGGCAAACCAATCGGAGGTATCTACGGCATACCGAAGCTCGGCTTTCTTGACCGCGCTCCCCTGCGCGTAGCGGACGACTGTCTCGCTTCCTTCCTCGACCGGATCATCCGTATGGATTAAGGGCTCGGCTCCCTTGGTCATTTGATCGGCGAAAGCGTAAATCTCCTGAGGCTTCCACCCCATAACATGGGAATGCCCTAATCCGAACTGGATGCTGAGCAGCGATTCCTTCCTGCGGCTGCGCATCTTTTCATACGATCGGCTGAACAAATCGAGCGAAAAATGCTGGTCCTGATCTCCGTTTACCCACAGCATAGGCTTCGTCGCCCGCGGCAAATAAACCGAAGGGTCCCACAGCCGCTTGATCCGTTCCGCATCCTCCTGCGGCATTCTCCTGAAGGCTTCCCCGAACCGGTTCGTCAATTCGTATAAATAACCGCAACCGTACACCGGAATCGAGAACATGAAGCGGTCGTCCACCCCAGATACGATGCCGGTGACGATCCCTCCCCAGGAAATGCCGTTAATGCCGATCCGGCCGCGGTCTACTTGCTCTATCGAACGGATGAAAGAATGCGCCCGGATGACGGCCGCTACCGCATGATACATCCACTGCTCCTCCACGGGCAGCGCATAGTCGCCGAATTCGCCTTGGCGG
Organism: Paenibacillus doosanensis; assembly: GCF_025060755.1. GTDB lineage: Bacteria > Bacillota > Bacilli > Paenibacillales > NBRC-103111 > Paenibacillus_S > Paenibacillus_S doosanensis. The sequence continues at coordinate 52,527 of NZ_JANYUY010000044.1, read as the reverse complement.
GCAGGACCGCTCCAATCATGCTGCGGCCGTCTCCCCTCGCTGTCTTTGGCCAGCGGCAGATGCCCCTCCAAGTCCATCGCGATCGCCGCATAGCCTCTCTGTCTCCACAGCTCGACCCATTCCTTGAAGGCGGTCCCGCCACCTCCGTGCACCAAAACCATGGCGGGAACAAGCCCGCCTTCTTCCGAAGCGGCATCGGGCAGCGCGTAGTACGCGAAGACGCGGGTCGGTTTTCCCCCGTAAGGCATACCATCGTAATAAATCGCTTTCACATTTCCTTCGTCAAACTCCGGGGCGGGGTACACCTGAGGCGCCTGCTCGAGCTCCTCCCAATTCCACGGATGCGGCTGACGCTGTTCATTTGAACCGGACATTGCTTTCTCCTCCTCGCAAATCATGAATTATAGAGAATTATAACAGCGGCTCCCGCGTTTATCTATGTTAACGTGAACAAAACCGGCCGACCGGTTCGACGGGAGACTTCGTTCTGGCGACATAAACCGTGCTGCGATACGTTCTTTATCGACATAAAACAAGGTAAAAACCTCCGCTGAGGCTTTTACCTTGTGTCCCTGCTTATTCCCTTCCGTACGCGGAGCTTATGCAGTCGTTTGATGCGCCAGCGTCACCTTCAGCCGTACGGGCACTCCCGCTTCCAGCTGCACGCTGCGGATGTAATTTCCTTCCGCCGTCCCGCCTTCGGCGGCTTCAATCGGCCTCGCAAACTGCAGGCTGACGCTCTGAGAGCGGTGCAAGGACAAGAGCTCCGCCAGGACGGTACCGGCGTCCTGATCCCACTCGATACGCACCTCGACCGCTCCGCGGGCGAGCAGAGGGCCGACCTTGCCTTTTCTCCATTTGGACGGGAGCGCCGGGAGAATGCGGATCGTTCCGTTCAGGGAGAACAGCAGCATCTCCTGCACGGCGGCGCTCCAGCCCATGTTGGCATCGATCTGGAACGGAGCCCAGTGGGCGTCGACGCCGATGCCCATGCTGCGCCAATCGTTATGGAACGTGTAGAAATTGTTGATGACGCAGGTGCGGCTCAATAAGTCCAGACATTCCAGAGCCAAATCCCCTTCTCCCATGCGTGCGTAATGATTGGACATATGGGCGAGCGACCAGCCGGTCTGCTCCTTGAGTCCGATCACCAGCCGTTTTTTGGCTGCGGTGACGAATGCTTCGAACAGCTCGGGATCGTTCTCCCGAGTCACCTCTGTGCCGGGGAATACCGGGTAAATATGCGATTGATGCCGGTGATGGTAGTTATCCTTATAATCCGGGCGCATCCATTCGCTTACCGCTCCGTCTTCATTGATCCGGTACGGCGGAATCCGCTTCAGCATCTCCTTCCATTTGCCGATTTCATCCGAATATACGTCCGCAAGCTCCGCGCCCTCCACCAAATGCGTCAACACTTCCTTGGCAATCGCGAAATCCATCGTCGAGTTGACGGCCGTTTCGGTAAGCGGCTTCTGGCCGGGGCCGGGAATATAGTTGGCCGGAGCGTTCTCCGGCGAATTGGAAGGGCAGCTGACGTAATACCCGTTGTCGTCCAATATAAAGAAGTCTTCATAAAACAGCGCGGTTTCTCTAAGAAAAGGCAGCGCACGCTCCCTTAAAAATTGCATGTCGCCCGTGTATAAGTAGTAATCGTAATAATGCTGGGCAATCCAGCCCGCCGCTCCGGTCCAATGGATAATATGAGGGGCCTTATGCTTCAGCAGCCCGGAATCCGGGGACGTCGGGGCCGGAATATAAATTCCCCGGCAGCCGTACAGCCGCTTCGCATTCGTCCGAAAATCGCCGATCAGCCGGTCGAAGTAGTCAAACATCGCCAGCAGCAGCTCCGGCATATTGCCGGACAGCGCCTGCCAATAGATCATCTGGATATTTTCGTTGGACATGTTGAACGCCCACATGCCCTCGTATTCGCCGCACCATAGTCCGTACAGATGGCATGGCTGGCCGCCGTCGCGGGAGCTGGAGACGAGCAGGTATCTGCCGTAGGCCCACATCTTCTCCGTCATCTCCAGCGACGCTTCTCCCTGATAGGCGTCCAGCAGCAGCTCCTCGTTCGAGCGCTCGTAACTCTCCGCCCCGAGCTCCATCGTCACGGCGCCGAACAGCCGTCCGTGCTCCCGCGCATGAGGCCCGAGCAGCTCGGCGTAGCTTGGGGTCGCCTGCGCCAAGGCTCGGCGTCCCCGCTCCCATGCGGCGGCGCGCTCGTCCCGGACGAACGGCTGCACGATCACCAGCACGCTTCGCGCCCCGTCGACCTTCAGCTTGCCGTTATCCGACTCGATCGTCCCCCCTTGCGGGATGACTCTCGCCACGGCGCCGAAGTCGGACCGATCGTCATTCTCGGCGGCGTAGAACAAGTACTCGCCTTCGCTGCGCAGCTCGGCCTTCTCGGGCAGCGTAGCCGCCCGGCGGATGTCCTTCGGATCGTGCAGCTCCATGTACAGCTGCGCATGAATCGGGTCCGGGCCGTCCGCGCGGATTTCATAGACGATCCAGTCGTCCGGACGCGATACGAACAACGCGCGCTCATAGCGGGTCGCTCCGTCGCGCCAGGACACCGTCACTTCTCCCGTCTCCATGTTCAGCTCTCGCCCATAAGCTTTAAAACCGTGCGGAGAAGGCATGATGACCTTGAAATCGGCCAGGGGCAGCGGCCACGCCATCTTCGGCTTGTAGCCCCGCTCCTCCAGCGCGTCCGCCATAATGCGGTTAGCCTTCGGAGCGTCCCCGGCGAGCAGCAAGGCTCGCACTTCGGGCAGCTTGTCGCTGACATCCGGCAGCTCCGGCGTCTGGCTGCCGCGCCACAGCTCCTCATGCGTCAGCAAAATCGTCTCCTCGTACACGCCGCCGTAGACGGCGGCGCCGATCTTCCCGTTGCCGGAAGGCAGCGCCTCGCGCCATTTGGCCCCCCACCAGGATGAGGGGTACTTCAAGCTAAGCTTATGTTTATGTCCGAAAGTCACTTTGTCCAGCGGTCGCATATTCATCTTCCTCTCTGTCAGGTTCGCTACTGCTGTTTGTTTTGATCCTCAATCGCCTTGTTGATCAGCTCTTCGGCTTCACGCAGCGCCGTGTTGACGTCCTCTTGCCCCGTCGCCACTTTTTTAAACTGCTGGCGCATGATCGTAAAGGCGGCTCCGTCGTATTTGGTAATCGACGGAAACGGCTTGGCGTTTTTGTTTTTAATGAACGCCTCGCGGTTTTTGCCCTTCAACACTTCAATGTCGAGGCCGAAATCTTTGTTGATCGACGTATCGGTCAAAACCGAAGCGTTGCCGTTGCGCGCAATGACCTTTTGGGCCTCCGGCGTCAGCATCGCGCTCAGCGCCATGAACGCCTGATCCTTATGCTTGGAAGTGGTCGTAATCATCCGCGCTCCCCCTTCGACTTGCACCCCCGTATTGGGCGCTTCGGGAAAGCTCGGCAGGCTGACCACATCATAGTTCAAGCCATTTTTGACCGCTTCGGGCATCGAGGAGAAAAACGAGCTTGTCGAGTACATCGCCAGCGTCTTGTCCTTGGAGAACGCATTCAGTCCTTTGCCGTATCCGGCCGCGTCCACCTCGTTGCCCGTGATCGTGTAAAAGCGGGCCCAGTTCTCGAACAGCTTTTTCCATTCGGCATTGTTCACGATCGCTTTGTTCGTCTTCTCGTCGATGACGGGAACCGAGAGCTGGTTGTATTGAATTTGGAACAAATCCTGGAAGTCGTACCCGCGGTAAGCGACGCCTCCGTCGGTTCTCGTTACTTTTTTGGCGAGCTCGTAAACTTGATCCCAAGTCATTCCGTCCTGCGGATACGGCACGCCGAACCGGTCGAAAATATCTTTGTTGTAATATAGGGTGACGACATTGGCGGATACCGGCAGCGCGTACAGCTTGCCTTCCCCGGAATTTTTGCGGACCGTATCGACCACGACGGGGTCAACGGCGCTCAAATCCAGGTTAAACGCTTTCACATACGGCGTCAAATCCTCCAGCAAATCCAGATTCTCATATTTCGCAATGGCCGATATATTATCGCCGAGAATATCCGGCACCTCGCCGGAGGCAATTAAATCTTCGATTTTGTTAGTCATCGGGACGAGCGTCAGATCGATATTCGGATATTTTAATTTAACCGGCGCCACGACCAGCTTCTGGAACAATTCCTCGGACATATTGCCGTAAAACGTAAGCGTTACCGGGTCCGTGTTAATTTTGGCCGCCGTCGCCGCTTCCCCAGGTTTCTCTGCGCTTTGTCCCGTGCAGCCTTGAACCAGCGCCGCCAGCATCGTCACGGCCGTCAGCAAGATGAACTTCGTATTTTTCTTTTTCATTCGCCTATCCCCTTTGATCGTCAAATTGATGGGCAAGAAGGGGCGCGGCTACCGCGCCCTGCCGCCGCTTAAGCCGGCTTATTCCGGCCGCTTGAATTGATACAATTGATCCCGCAGCAGCGCCTTATCCTTGTTCTCGCTGTACCATTGGGCATACCAGTCGTCGACCTGCTTGCCGCCCGCTCTCTCCCATAGGCTCTTCGCCTCGGCCAAAGCCTGATCCGGCGTGTACGCCGCTCCGCTGACGATCGCCTTGATCCAGATGTCGTCGATCGGCTTCTTGACGCTCGTATCGATGAGCTGAATATCGTCCGGCGCAATCGGCATATGCTCCCCGTGCGTAATATCGGCGATCGGCCGCTCCGGCGACAAGTAGTACTCGCCCGCCTGCTTCATCATCGTATAAAATTCTTTTTCCTGCGGATGGTCCAGATTCAGCGTCTCCTCATATCTGCCGCATTTGCCCTCCAGCGCCGGGGAGAACAGCATCCGGTAATCGCCCGCATAAGATAGCTGCTTCTCCTTCTCCTTGTCGATGAAGATCGGACAGCCGTTCGGCCCTTGCTTATAATGCGTGCCTTCGATTCCGTATTTCAGCGTTTTGCCCGCCTCATCGGAGGAGATGAAGTCGATATATTTCATAATCGCTTCCGGGTTTTTGGCTTGGCTGTTCACGATGGCCGTAATTTGCACCGGGTTCTGGATCGTCGGGCTGAATTGGCCGTACGGGCTGCGGGGCAGCGGTATGACGATCACCTCGGCCGAAGGATTGTTCTTCTTCAGCGATTCGTAAATTTGCAGCCATGCGGCGCCGGTTATTTGTCCACCCCACATGCCGATTTTCCCGTTCACCCAGTCCTGCTGCGCCTTCTGGCCGCTCCTGTCGGTCAAATAATCCGGATCCACCAGCCCTTCGTCGTACAAACGCTTCTTAAACGCCGCAGCCGCTTTGGCCCGCTCCCAGTCGTGAATCAGCTTGCCGTCCTCCACGACCCATTTCACATTCTGGAACATCGCGTTCACGATCTGGTTCGTAATATAGGCGAGCGAGGTACCGTACGTGTCCTTTTGGCGATTGCCGTCGGGGTCCTGCTCGGTGAAGGCTTTCATCACCTGGTACAGCTCCTCCGTCGTCTTGGGCGTCTCCAGGTTCAGCTTGTTCAGCCAATCCGCGCGGATGAAGAGCGCATGGTTCGCCTGCAGCCCGTTGATCACGCCGAACCCGTACATCTTGCCGTCCGGCATCGACGCCGCCGTCCTGAGCACCGGGTATTTCTCCAGAAGCTGCTTGTACGTCGTGCTGTATTTGGCGATCATATCGTCGACCGGCATCATTTGCTTCTGCGTGTACAGCTGCCCGCGCAGCACGTTGGAATAATCGAAGATCAGCTCAGGCGCGGTGCCGGAAGCGAATAAGGCCGTCAATTTGGCCGTCGCGTCATTGCGGGGAATGGGCGTAAACTTCACATGAACCGGACCGTTCCGATCAATCCATTCGGTCCAGCGGTTTTGCTCGATCGTCCCCTCTTCCTGCGGAACCAGTCCGCGGTCGTACACCGTCGCGCTGATTTCCGGCTTTTGCCCGCCCGCGTTCCGGCCCGCCCGCCCTTCCTGATCGGAGCCTGAGCAGCCTGCAAGCAACGCCGATACCGCAAGAACGGCCGCGGCGCCAAGGCGCATCCTGTTCGTCAGCCTGTTTCTTTTTCTTTTCATCATCTAGCACTCCCCCAAAGCCGGACGGCCGCAGGCCTCCTCCCGCGCCGAGACGCACAGGGGCCGACTGGACCGCTTCATGGCTTTGCCTCCCTTATGCTTCACATGCGGTGAGTCCAATGTAGCCCATGAGCTTCTCCGCTGACAATGGACAATATTCCGCGAGGTCACCGTTTTCCATTTCAGCCGGTAACGGCGCGTTTTTCCGGCCTGCCGCCGCTTTTTACGCCACCGTTCCAATATCCGAAGCGCAGCGGCAAACAGGCCGCCCGGCGGCGCCGGACGGCCCTATATACAGGGAGCCGGGACTTACCCGGCCTCCTTCTTACGGTACTCTCCGGGCGTAAGCCCGGTCAGCTTCTTGAACACGCGCATAAACGATCTGACGTTCGGATACCCCGACTTCTCGCCGACCTCCTGGACGGACTCGCTCGTCTCCATAAGCAGCTTCTTCGCCTGCATAATGCGCACGTCCGCCAAATAGTCCAGGAAGTTGACGCCGAACTCTTCCTTGAACATTTGGCTGACATACTTAGGATTCAGGTCAAACTCTTCGCTAAGATGCGTCAGCGATAAATCCGGATTGGCGTACTGCTCGTTAATATATTGCTTGACCCGCAGCATCAGCGGATGCTGGCTGCGGGCGTTCCGCAGCTCCTCCATCCGGCGAAAGCCTTCCTTCAGAATCACAGTCATTTCCCGCTCCAGATCGAGGATCGTATCGAGGCGCTCCAATGCCCCGTTCAGCCGCGGAAGCGCCTCCTCGTTCCAAACCGTCTGGAGTTCCCCGGGAAGCTCCGTAATCTCCCGCTGCATATGGTAGATCAAGTAATGGAGCGTCGCGGCAATATCGTCGCTTGCGAACAAGCCGTCCGCCAGCTCGCGGAACAGCTCCTCCAGCTCCAGCTCCCAGTCCCGGTCCCCGAGCCGGTATTTCTGACCGAGCGAGCGCATGACATGCAGATGCTCGTAGACCTCTCCCTGCGATTTGGCGGCGATCTCCCTGTGCTCGATGATCCGGTCGCCGCCGAGCGCGGACTTGTATTTCAAAGCCTCCAGCGCCTCTTCATACGAGCCTGGAACCTCCGCCAAAGACGCCGCCGCTTCTCCGATGCCGACCGTTACGGTAAAATCGAGATGCTGGCTTCCCCACTGTCTCACTTTATCGAACAGCCGCAAGGCGCGTTCCGTCGTCTTCTCCGTCTCCGGCAAATGGGCCAGCACGCTGAGCCGCTGGCTTGAGGTCCATTCCATCCAGACGGCTGCGCCCTCGTTCTGGGCGATCTCGTTCACGACGCTGCTTAATGCGAACTTAAGCAGGTACTGGTCCCTCGTATTGTAACGCGATGCGAAATCCGCGTATTTGTCGATTTCGACGACAGCCATGACGGTCCGCTCCACATGCTCCCGCAGTCCGTACAGCCGCATCTCCTCCTCGAACTCTTCCCGCGCAATCGGCCTGCTCCCTTCGATCACTTCGTTAAAAAAGCTCCGTTTGCGAAAAATAAGGTCTTCCTCGCGCTGCTTCTGGAACGTCATCGTCCGTTCGACCAAATCGTCCAGCGCCGTTTCGATGAAACGGAACTCATCCTGCCCGGACGCGCCGGAAAGCGCGCTGCTTCTTTGTGCGGCGTAAGCGTCGATGCGGGCTAAAATCGACTCGATCGGCTGATAGTTGCGGCGCGTCACATAAACGATCCAGACGATGCCGATGACGACCATCAAGAGGTTCAGCGCGAGCCATACCGATGAGTAGGAGAAAACGAATAGCGGAAGATTATCGCGCAGCAGCCCGCTTTGAACGCGCCATCCGGTATAGTCCGAGGTCACGTCGGACAATAGCTCGCCGTCTGCTTTGCTGTCCAGTATCGGCTGGCCTCTGCGGTCGGTCAGACGAATAAAATTAACGTCGGAATCGGTCATATCTTTAACGAGATTTTGAATGGCCGCCGTCTGCACATTGATCGCGATAATGCCCTGCCGGCCTCCCAGCAGCGGCACGTTCTTAACCAGCGTGACCACCGCCGCCGGCTGTCTCTGATCGTCGAATTCCTTGTAGCTTCTCACATCGGTCCATTTGTAGGAACCGCCTTGCCCGAGAGCCTGCCGAATGAAATCCCGGTCCCCGAACTCGCCCACCGAAGCCATCAGATTATTGCTAAGCACGATCTGATCGGAGGAACGAACCAAATAGATCGAATCGATCATCGGCGTATTAATCATGAGCTCTCTTAGCTTATACGAGACATCGTAGAGCGTCATCGCAGGGTTGCCAGTGTAATACTGGGCAAAAAACTGGCTGATCTGCTCGTTCGTCTGCACTTCCTTGATCATTTGCTGGTCGATCGTTCTCATCGTGTGATCGATCATCTGCATAACGTGCTCCGCGAACACGCCGTTGGCGCGGACCGCCTCTTTCTTGGACAGCTCGCTTGCCGAAATCGCCGACAGCGCAATGAGGGCCAGCGCAATGAAGAAAAAAACCGGCAAATAAGACAACAGCATTCGTTTAAACCAATGTTTTTTCATGCTTTCCTCCGGGCGAAGACTATCATCTTGCACTATTATAGCGCAAATCCCCGCGCGCGCTGAGGTTTATTTAGTAGAGAGGACTGACGACAAACCCGCCGCTCATCGATGCCCGAACCAGCGTATGTCCGTTCTCCTCAGAGCTATCGGCAATACGGCAGCCAAGCGATTGCAGCGTTGCCTGCAAAGGAACGTAAACGGTTCCATCGATCAGCTCCATTTGCGGCAAATGCACGGCAGTCAGCCTGCCTCCCGCCCGGAGACGCAGCTCATGCCGGGAGAAGTCGTATTCCGCCGCATAGCCGCCGTACCGGACGACCGCCGTTCGCTCGCTACCGTCCCAATGAATCTGCCCGCCCATCGCCTCGATCAGCGGCCTCAGCGGCACCTCTTCTAAGCCATGGACCATTCTGTACTGCTCCGCGTCAAGCTGCAGCTGCCGCTCCCCAAGGCGCAGCTCAAGAGGCAGCAGCGGCTCGTCTTTGGCCTTGCCCGCTCCCTTCGGTACGATAGCGAGCGAAGCTCCTTCCTCCTCGCCCGCCGCAGATGCCGTCTTCGTTAGCCCTGCCGCTTCAAGCCCGCGCATATGCTCTCCCGCCTCGGCCAGCAGCTGCTCATGCCCGACTTCCGTGAGCGAGCGCGACCATTTGATTTTACCGCTGGAGAAATGAATCGGCTGCACCTCGGTAGTCAACGAGGCAAAAGCGTAGCCCTTCTCCTTAAACAGCCGGATCACCTCAGGCAGCGCTTTCACACTCTGATCATGACCGGTTCCGTCATGCATAAGCACTACGGTTTCATTCTTGAACGGCCCCTTCTTGACCGTCTGTATAATTTCGCTCGCAGGCACCCCCGGCCTTGCCGAGTCGCCGCTGTCGATATTCCAATCGTAAACTTCGTAGCCCGCTTGGTCGAGATAGTAGAAATAGAAGGCATCGAAGTTGCCGAAGGTCCCTCCGGGAGCCCGGACGAGCCTGGGCCTGATCCCCGCCGCGTCGGCTATGATATCCTCCGTCTGCTGCAGCTGATCCCAGAACGTTTGCGCCCCGGAATAAAGCTCTTTATACACATGATTATACGTATGATTACCGATCGTATGGCCCTCCTCCAGCGCCCGCCGCACCAGCTCCGGATGGGACTTCACTTGCTCGCCCAGCACAAAAAACGTCGCCTTGACATCCTCTTCCTTCAGGATATCGAGCACCTTGGCCGTCAGCGGGCTCGGCCCGTCGTCAAAGGTTAAATAAACGGTCGGCTGCTCGGGAGCTTTGTACTGCTTATCTTTCCAAAGCCTCTGCCCCGATTTCAGCTCGTTATAGGTCGTATGCGCGTCCGCCGCGCTTTCGTCTGCAGCGGCCTGCGCGCCAGTCAAGGGACCCGGAATGGAAAGCCAAGAGAATGTCAAAATCAGGGCCATACATACGCCGACCCGCTTCATAAGCTGGGCCCGGAACAAGTTGAACATGAAGGATCCCTCCGCATAATCTATTAATTGCCGACTTACTAGATTATATGGGAGAAAGCTTGATCCTATGCCTTCAACCGCTCCGCTCCGGCAAAAAAAAGAGCAGTTTCGGTCTCAAGGACCGAAACTGCTCTCGGATCGTCGTCACTACCAGGGAATAGGTTGAAATCGGGGGACAAAGGCGAACGCTACGCTTCTCCAGATTGCCCTCGCTTGCTCACCTGCTTTTTCACCGGACTTTTTCGCCACACTTCCTAGACCCGCCCGCTCTACTTAAGCAGCTCCTGCAAATACCGCAGAACGTCCTCGGCATGGTCTTTGACCCGTACCTTGCGCCATTCCTTCAGCAGGATTCCTTCCGGGTCAACGAGAAAGGTCGAACGTTCCACGCCCATATATTGTTTGCCGTACAACGTTTTCAGCTGCCAAACGCCATATCGTTCCGCAGCCTGGTGGTCCTCATCGGCCAGAAGCATGAACGGCAAGCCGTACTTCTCAATGAATTTGACATGCCGCTTGACAGGATCGACGCTGATTCCGACAATCACGGCGTTCGACGCCTTGAACAGATCGGCACGATCGCGGAAATCGCAGGCTTCCGTCGTACAAGCCGGGGTCATGTCCTTGGGATAAAAATAAATAATGACGTATTTGCCGCGCAAATCGGATAAGTGAACCGGATGCCCGCCGGAGGCGGGAAGCTCGAAATCCGGCGCTTGTTGGCCAACTTGGGTAGTCATAAGTCGCACGCCTCTCCTTTAGCAGTAGATGTTACGAACGAGTATACCGCTAAATGGGCGATTGTACAAACCGGCTATTCCGCTTTGTCCGAGACGGCTTTGAAAGCTTGCAGCGACGCTCGCAATCTTGCTGCGCCTATTTCATTGACAGACAGCGGACGGTCCGCTTTGACCGCAAGCGCCGCTTTCACCATCATCCGCTCCGGCATAATATCGTCATGCTCATTGTTTGCGGTCATAGCCATCACCAGGTTCAGATCCGGCACGACAAAAATCCGCTGTCCCCCCGATCCCGCGGCATAAAACGCTTGGCGATGCCACGTACGGTTCGTCTCGCTGACGATCGGCTTCAGCCACCACAAATAGCCGAACCCGCCCTCCGTACCGTCGTCGTACAGCTGCGTCCCCTGCAGCTGAACCGACTCCTCGACCCACTCCGGCCGGAGAAGCTGATAATTTTCCCAGCGGCCTTTGTGCAAATACAAAAATCCGAGCTTGGCCATATCGCGAGGCGTCAGCTTCAATCCCCAAGAGCCGATTAAGTGCCCTTGCGGGTCCTGGTTCCAAATCACGCTTGTGATGCCGAGCGGATCGAATAAATTGATTTTGGCGAAAGCGCTGAGCGGAAAGCCGAAAGCCCGCTGCGTCAATATCGATAGCAAATGCGCGTCGCCGTTGCTGTATTTGAACGCGGTGCCCGGCTCGTGAGCCATAGGACGACTCCATATATATTCCCCCCAGTTCGGGGCTTCCGTCATTTCCAGAGAGGAGCGCTCGCCGGTATTGTCCCAGTCGATCCCCGAAATCATCGACAGCAGTTCGCTGACCTTGATCCTCGCTTTGCGGGAATCGCCGGCGATCTCCGGGATGAAGTCTTTCATCGGTTGATTCAAATCCCGAATGACCTTCTGCTCCAGCGCCATACCGACGAGAGCCGAAGTAAAGCTCTTGGTGACGGAAAACATCGGATGCAGCTTCCCCGCATCCCAATCCTTATTGTAGCCTTCGGCGACCAGATACCCGTCGCGGATCAGCACGAAGCTGTGGACGTTATGATGCTTGAGCTGATCGACCATGTCCGCAATGACTGCGGAATCCATACCGCGTTCTTCGGGAGAAGCGGTTCGCCAGCCTTCCGTAGGCCAATAATCGGGGGGATTAATCCGAGACAATGACCGGACCATTCGGGAGTCGGAATATTCCAGAACCGTTCCGGCCGCCCGTTCCTCCGTCATCACCGCCGTCTGCGCAGTTGTACTGCCGGGCGTCACCGCTTGAAGAGTTTTCATCATCAGAGGACCGCTGCGCAGCAGGCTTTCTCCCCCAACGGCTTGAATTTTAAGCGCGGAAGCTTGAACTGATTTTTTCTTTTTTCTTTTAGTCATCGTTCTTCCTCCTCCAATATAGTTTTCCGCTTCGAAGCGCAGCATAGCCACCCCTTATTCAAGGGCGGCTGTGCTGTGCTTCGTACGATTATTTATGATGAATAAAGTCCTGCATCGAAGAAGCCATATCCTCCTGCAGCTTGGAGATCAGCTGCTCGTCGTTCCATCCTTTTTCCGCAGCGATATCGGACAAACTCTTGCCGCCTTCCAGTTCCTTCTTCAGCTCGTTTTTAGTTATCCCCAGCAGCTTGGCAAGCGATTCGGCTTGGGGTTTATATTGAAATTGGAACAGGCGCTTGCTTGCTTTCCCGGCCGTTTTCGCCTTATCCTGATAGCCGGTTTTGTTGATCCGCTGCTCAATCTGCTCCCTCGCTTTTTGAGACAATGTATTCGCCTCGTCCTGCGTAATCTGGTTGTCGCCGAGCGCTTCGTCAATGATCCTTTGCGTATCGCCGATCAGCTTAGCAGCCAGCGCATCGCTTGGCATGCCATGATCGGTAGCCGCGTTCGCCAGCGACTTGCCGTTGTGCAGCGCATCCTGCAAATCGTCGTAGTCCATATCGAGAATTCCCGACACTTTGATAACCAGCTCATCCAGCCCCAGATCAACCCGTTTCGACAACGGAATCGATGTATTTACCGCAGCCGTAATCTCCGTGTCGCCGCCATCATCATCCGCATATGCGGAATGCGTCAGTACCCCGCCGTGGCCTCCGATCATTAAAGCCGCCGCTACCGTTCCCGCCATCATTTTTTGTTTGACAGATTTCATGGTTCTCTCCACCTCATCCGTTTATAATCCTATCTTTGCGGGAGCGCCGCTCCCTTCTACAAGTCAAAGTATAGGCGCCAATTATGAATAAATTTTTACGCGAACATGAGCGCAGACTAAATGTTAGCTTAAAATTGGCTTAAAATTTTTAGGTCTCTGCGGCGGGCAAATTTCTGTTGCCTTCGTTCCATTATCTGGTTATAATAGGTAATTAATATCCAATAGCAACGATGGGAAAGAGTAGTTGGAACGCATTCTTTCGAACAGAGAGCTCCGGCGGCTGAGAAGGAGCAAAGAATGGTCCGATGAATATGGTCCCAGAGCTGTGCATCGAACCCGGCGGAAGCCTCCGCGGAAGTAGGCTGCATCGGTCGCGCCCGTTACCGCGCTAGGGTATAACCGCCGAAGCTTCGGCGCCGTACCCGAAGAGAACCGCCCTGTGAAGTGCGGTTAAATTCAAGGTGGTACCGCGTGAGCCAGACTCTCGTCCTTTTACAAGGACGGGAGTTTTTTGTTTTTCCCACTCCCATTTGGTGTATGAAAGGATGAGGACAATGACAATTTTTATCGGAGGAGCATGGCCTTATGCGAACGGCTCGCTTCACTTGGGGCGTGTCGCATCGCTTCTTGCCGGAGACATTCTGGCGCGTTATTTCCGGGCGAAGGGCGAGGACGTGCTGTATGTGTCGGGTAGCGATTGCCACGGCACGCCTATTTCCGTTAGGGCGGATCAGGAAGGCGTGGAGCCGGGCGTGATTGCGGATCGGTATCACGACGAATTCGTGCAATGCTTTCGGAAGCTCGGCTTCTCGTACGATCTCTACACCCGCACGGACGATCCGTTCCACCATCGCGTCGTTCAGGAGCTGTTCGTCAAGCTGCTTGAGACCGGCTGGCTGTACGAGAAGGACGTCCGGCAAATGTACTGCGGAGAATGCCGCCGCTTCCTGCCTGACCGCTATGTCGAAGGCTGCTGTCCCCACTGCGGCCATACCGCTCGCGGCGATCAATGCGACGCTTGTTCTTCGCTGCTCGATCCTTCGGAGCTTCTCGAGCCGAAGTGCAAGCTGTGCGGGGATCATCCGGAAACTCGCGGCACGGAGCATTATTTTCTGGCGCTGTCCCGCTTCCAGCAGTCATTGGAGCAGTACGCTCGCGATCAAGCCGCCGGCTGGAGAGACAATGCCAAGGAGCTTACGCAAAGATATTTGAACGAAGGGCTTCATGACCGGGCGGCCACGCGGGATTTGTCTTGGGGAGTCGATGTTCCTCTGGAGGGCTGGGAAGGGAAAAAAATATACGTATGGATCGAAGCGGTCAGCGGGTATTTGTCCGCAAGCATGAAGTGGGCTGCCGATAACGCAGCGGACTGGCGGCCCTATTGGTCGGAACAGGCGACCTCCTACTTTGTGCACGGCAAAGATAATATCCCGTTCCATACGCTTATTCTTCCGGCGCTGCTAATGGGGGCGGGAGAACTGCATCTGCCGGATCGGATTTTATCCAGCGAATATTTGACCCTCGAAGGACGCAAATTTTCGACCAGCAGCAACTGGGCCGTGTGGCTTCCCTACATGCTGGAAAAGTACGCTCCGGATTCGTTGCGCTATTTTCTGATTGCTAACGGTCCGGAGCAGCGCGATACCAATTTTTCGTGGAGAGAGTTCATTTACAGCCATAATGGAGAACTGCTGGGCGCCTTCGGCAACTTTGTAAACCGCAATTTGCAATTTATCGTAAAGGCTTTTCAGGGCATAGTACCCGGCGGCCGGATGAATACGGAGATAGCCGAGCGCCTTCGGCGGCTGTATCCGCATATTGGCGCAGCGTTGGAAGCGGGCAGATGCAAGGAAGCGCTGGAGGAAATTTTCGCGTTTATCCGCAGCGGGAACAAATATTTCGACGGCCGTCAGCCGTGGCGGCAGGTGAAGGAAGCGCCGGAGGAAGGCGCGGATACGCTGTTTACCTGCGTCCAGATCATCGCCAATTTATCGAACCTGCTCTCCCCTTTTCTTCCGTTTGCCTGCGATTCCATTCGCTCGTTCCTCGGTCTGGCACAGAAGCCGGGCTGGAGCTATATCGAAGTCCCGCCGCATAGCGCGCTTCATGCGCCCGCGCCTTTATTCGAACGGCTCGATACGGGGTTGATCGAAGAGGAGACGGCGAGGCTGAAAGCGGCAGCGAGCCGTTAACCGCTCCGTTTGGCAATCGCTAACGTGAGAGAACCGTCTATCGGGTTCTTTTCAGAAACGCGCGATCGCGGTAGTCGGAAGTTTTTTACCGCCAATAGGAAAAATAGCCGCCCCCTGCTTCCTCCGCCCGTTCCCCCGTCTTTACGGGAGATGCGGTACGAAGAGCAGAAGGCGGCAGCCTTTGCGTACTTTCATGTGAAGTAGATTAGGAGCCGGCGCCGCGGTAGCGTTTAACCCCAAAGTTCCACACCAGGAGCGCCACCGTCAGGAATACGATCCCGACGACCGGGGTGAGCAGAGCGAACGTCCCCCAGTTTTGCCGGTCCAGGAAGTACGCTGCGGGATAAAATCCGACGAAGCCGAACGGCAGCACCCACGTCAGCAGCACGCCGATAAGCTTGTTGTAGATCGTCATCGGGTAGCGGCCGTAGTTTTGCAAATTCCACAGCAGCGGCAGGATTCCGGTCGGCGAATCGGAGAAAAACGACAACGCCGTGAAGAAAATATATACTCCGCCGTAAATCATAATGGAGCCGGCCACCAGCAGCACGAACACGAACGGATCGTACCAGGTTAACCCCAGCCCGAGCTGCGACCAGGAAAACACCATAATAACAAAGCCGGTCAAGGCGCTGAACAGCGACGACGGGTCGATATTTTCCAACATCAGCTGAATCAGATTGTACGCCGGACGCGTTAAAATCCGGTCCATTTCCCCTTTGACGATGTACCTCTCGCTAAAATTCCACAGATTAAAAAAGGTAATAAAAATACCGTAAGGAACCATAAAGTATCCATAGATGAACATAACCTGCTGCTCGTTCCACGATCCGATTTGCTGCGTATGCTGAAATACGACGAGGATGAAAAATAAGTTTAACCCGTTAAACAGCAGATCGGATAACACTTCGATCCAAAAGTCGGAGCGGTATTCCATTCTCGTTTTCATATAATTTTTCAAATAATCGATAAACAGCCCGGCATAAAACATCGTTCTTTACCCTCCCTGCACAAACAGCCGCTTCCGCGCGCTGCGCCACAATAAGAACAACGGGATGATCAGCAGCGCGAACCAGAGCAGCTGTACGCCGAGCACTTCGTATACCGCCCCGCCCGCTACTTTGCCCGTAAACACGGCGCTCGGCAAATAGGTAATCGCCTGAAACGGCAGCAGCTTCAGCAGCCCTTCGGCCCAGCCGGGGAAAAACGACATCGGGATGACGAGCCCGGAGAACAGATCGACGGCAACCCGCTTCATGCGCATCATGCCTTCATTATTTTCAAGAAAAAACGCGAACAAACCCGTAATGATGTTAATCTGAGAATTGATCAGGAAGCTAAACAGCAGCATGACCAGGAAAACGCCCCATACTCCGGGGTCCGTAGGCAGCTTGACCGGGAACAAAAACGATACGATGACCATGCCCGGCGTAGAAAACAGCAGGAGGCGGAAGATGCCTTCGCCGAAGCCCTGCATCATTTTGACAATGATATAGTTGTAAGGCCTTATGAATTGCACGGCTACGCTGCCGTCCTTGATCTCGTTCGCAATTTCGCGGTCCAGATTGTTGAAGTAAAACGCCCGAGCCATCCAGGAGACGGCGACATAGGTCGTCATCTGGCCTACGGTCATGCCGCCCAGCTCTTCGCTCGCGCCGTAGATCGCCTTCCACAGAAAATAATACGCTCCGATATTCAGAGCATAAATAATAATGCCGCTGTAGTAATTGACCCGGTAAGCGAGCATCATCAAAAACCGGATGCGGATCATGTCGACATAAGCGCTAAGCATGACGGTGCACTTCCTCTTCCTGCGCCGCAGCCGCTTCTCTCGCCTGCTTCGTCTCAGCCGAGCCGGATTGGTAAATTTCTCTGACAATGTCGTCCGTGTTCGTCTCAACAATCTTGATGTCTTCGATCGACGTGACGCTCACTACGCGGCTCAGCACCTCCGATACGTTGGCGCGCTGCTGCGGAATCCAAACCTTGGCCGTCAGCTCGTTATCCAGCGACCACTGGACTTCGAGACCTTGCGTCAGCTCGCGCAGCCGCTCGATCGATACGGCCTCGGCGAACTGCAGGATCACTTCCTTGCCCTTACCCCACTTGGCCTTAAGCTCCTCCAAGCCGCCGTCATAAATGATGCGGCCGTCATCGAGCATAATGACGCGGGAGCACAGCGCCTCGATATCCTGCAAGTCGTGGGTGGTGAGCAAAATCGTCGTTTCGTACCGCTGATTCATCTGTTTCAGAAATTCGCGGATTTCCGTCTTCACCACGATATCGAGACCTATCGTCGGCTCATCGAGGAATACGATTTGCGGATTGTGCAGCAGCGAGGCCGCGAGCTCACAGCGCATCCGCTGTCCCAAGCTGAGCTTCCGGACCGGACGGGCCAATAGCTCCGATAATTGCAGCCGCTCGACCAGCTCGTCCAGCCGTTTCTTGAAATCGGCCTCCGGTACGCGGTAAACCTTTTTCAGCAGCTGGAACGATTCGATCACTCCGATATCCCACCATAGCTGGCTGCGCTGACCGAACACGACGCCGATGCCGCGGACGAACTTCTCGCGCTCCTGAAACGGAATGTAGCCGTTGACGCGGATATCGCCGGATGTAGGCACCAAAATACCGGTAAGCATTTTGATCGTAGTCGATTTGCCCGCTCCGTTCTCGCCGATATAACCGCATATTTCCCCTTTGGGAATTTGGAAGCTAATGTCTTTAACCGCCCGCACTTGGTTATACTCACGTCTAAACAGGTCTTGGACGGCACCTTTAAGACCTTCGCGGTTTTTCTGCACTCTGAATTCCTTGCGAAGGTTGCGCACTTCGATAGCTTGCATGATTCCCTCCTGCTTATACAATTAGATGTTTGTAGCGATGCTTGTTTGTCAGAACATGGCGAAACTTGCTATAAGGAAACAGATCAAATTATAATGAAAGTAGCGCTTCCCGAATCATTTCGGGTTTATGCGGCCAATGAAGTTCGACTGCCAGCCCCAATCTTTTACATATTGCGACGGGGATTCCACTCTTTCCTAGATCAACCATGCATGTTCCTGCAGCATCTTCAAAACCTATACACGTTATCATACACGAACCGTTTGCAAAGGGAAAGCGACTGACAACTTCAAGGAAAGGATCGGATGAGATGGTCAAAAAAATCAAATGGACGCTGTTCGCGGCGCTGCTCCTGCTGCTGGTAGGAACCGGGTATTATACATACGCTTTTTTGCATTTCGCCAATAACATTCAGTCCAAACCCGAGAATACCAAGCTGTTTAGCGGGGTTACGGCCCAAAACACGACGAAAGTATCCGAAACCTATACGCCGCCCAAATGGGAAGGCAAACAGCGCGTCAATGTCCTGCTTCTGGGAGGGGATTCCCGCGGACTGAAAAAAAATGAAATTCCCCGATCGGACACGCTAATGGTCGCTTCTATCGATCCGATAACGAAAAAAGCGTATCTGTTCTCTATTCTTCGCGACACGTATGTCAAAATTCCGGGTCAAGGGGAAGACCGCATCAATGCGGCTTTGGCGTTAGGCGGACCGAACCTGGCGATGAAGACGGTCAGCGATCTGCTCGGCATTCCTATTCAATATTATGTATATACCGATTTTAAAGGCTTTATCGCTTTAGTGGATGCCATCGGAGGGATCGATATCGACGTCGAGAAGGATATGAAATATTCCGACTCCGAGGACGGCCACGAATACGATATTAATTTAAAAAAAGGGATGCAGCATCTGAACGGCAATACGGCGCTGCAATATGTCCGGTTCCGCCACGATGCGTTGAGCGATTTCGCCCGAACGGAACGGCAGCGTAAATTCATACAAGCGGTCGTGGATAAAATGCAGTCGACGGCGTCGTTAATCAGACTGCCCAAAGTTTTGAACAGCATCGATCCTTATATCGAAACGAATTTGTCAATGACCGATATGCTGAAGCTCGGTACGCTCGGCTATGAAGCCAAGACGGAAGGCATGGCCAGCGAACAAATTCCTCCGTCCGGGCTGCTGCTCGAAAAGCGCGTCGGCGGCGCGGAAGTGCTGTCCGTCAATAAAGATAAACTGCAGGCTTACATCCGCAACTTGTTCGACGAGCAAAACTCGGACGAAACGAGTCCCGTTCCCGCTTCCAAGGAGAAGCCGAAGAGCGGTCCTACGACCAGTAAAAGCAGCGGATCGGCCATCTTGTCAAGTACTCCCAGCGGTTCCGTCTACCGGTAGCCGCTGGGCAAGCAGCCGCATATTCGCTTAGAGGAACCTTGAGATGCGATCCAAGCTCAGGTTCCTTTTTCCTTCATTTTCAGAAAACGGGCATTTACAATATAATAGAGAGAAGCACTTTGTCGGCCATCGCTTAAGGAACTGCATCTTAATTTGAAGGAGATGTTCGGAATGATTCCTATTTATACGGTTGATGCCTTTACCTCCTCCCCTTTTTCAGGAAACCCCGCGGCGGTATGCGTGGTACAGGAATTCCCTCCCGACGATAAATGGCTTAGGAAGGTTGCGGCCGAGATGAACTTGTCCGAGACCGCCTTTCTATGTCCGATGGATCAAGTCGGCAACTACCGTTTGCGTTGGTTTACTCCGGCGGGAGAAGTGGATTTATGCGGGCACGCGACCTTGGCCAGCGCTCAGGTGCTGTGGGAAAGCGGCGTTGCCTACCGGATCGAGCAGCTTCGCTTCCATACGCGCAGCGGCCTGCTGACCGCCAAGAGAGTCGACGGCGGCATCGAGCTGAATTTCCCGGCGGAACCCGTATCTCCTTGCGAGGCCCCGCCGCAGTTAGCGGAAGCGATAGGTTTCGAACCGAGGGCCGTATACAAGAACCGGATGGATTATTTGATCGAGCTTCCAAGCGAGCAGGCGGTGCGGGAGTTTCGGCCGGATTTCAGAGCGCTTAAGGAGCTGCCCGGAAGAGGCCTGATCGTAACAAGCCCGGCGGACGATCCGGAGGTCGATTTCGTCTCCCGCTGCTTCTTCCCGGCCCTCGGCATCGATGAGGACCCGGTCACCGGATCGGCTCACTGCGCGCTGGCTCCGTACTGGAAGGAGAAGCTCGGCAAAACCCAGTTCAAAGCCAGACAGCTCTCGTCCCGGACCGGCGAGCTGAAGCTCAGGCTGTCGGGAGAACGCGTGCTTATCCAAGGCCAAGCGGTCATTATCGTCAAAGGGCTGCTGCTGCATTAAGAGCAGTCCCGGCTGCACGGCCCATGCCTTTGAGGAAACCGTCTTTCGACGTCCTTTTCAAAGAGGCGCGACCGCTTCTTAGCGGAAATTTTTATCGCCAATCCAACCGCTGTTCATACGCGATTTGTCGCTGTAAATATCTTAAACATTCTGATGCGGTAAGAAAAGGAGTCCTTATTTATGACATCGCCATCCATACAAACAAAAAACCGGCCTCGTTCGGAGGCGCTTTATAAAGAAGCGCTGCAGCATATCGTCGGCGGGGTGAACAGCCCCTCCCGTTCCTTCAAGGCCGTCGGAGGAGGCGCGCCCGTCTTCATGAAGCGCGGGCAGGGCGCTTACTTCTGGGATGAGGACGGCAACCGCTATATCGATTATTTAGCGGCCTACGGCCCGATCATCCTGGGTCACGGCCATCCGCAAGTGACCGCCGCAATATGCCGCGCCGCCGAAAACGGCACGCTGTACGGCACGCCGACGGAGCTTGAAATCGAGTTCGCTCGCATGATCAAATCGGCGATTCCGTCGCTCGATAAAGTGCGCTTCGTCAACTCCGGCACCGAGGCCGTCATGACGACGATCCGGGTGGCCCGAGCTTATTCCGGACGCAACAAGATCATCAAATTTGCCGGCTGCTACCACGGCCATTCCGATCTGGTGCTTGTCGCCGCGGGGTCGGGCCCGTCGACCCTCGGCATCCCGGACAGCGCCGGCATTCCGATGAGTATCGCCAGCGAGGTCATCACGGTGCCGTTCAACAACCTCGAAGCGCTGCACGCGGCGCTTGAGCGTTGGGGCGAAGACGTCGCGGCGGTGATGGTCGAGCCCATCGTCGGCAACTTCGGCATGGTCATGCCGAAGCCCGGTTTCCTCGAAGGGCTGTGCGCCGCCGCCCGCAGCCACGGCTCCCTCGTCATCTACGACGAGGTGATCACTGCGTTCCGCTTCCATTACGGAGCGGCGCAAACGTTCGATGGCCTTCAGGCGCCGAGCCTCGCGGCCATCGAGCCCGACTTGACGGCCCTCGGCAAAATCATCGGCGGCGGGCTGCCGATCGGGGCCTATGGGGGCCGCAAGGACATCATGGAGCAGGTAGCGCCCTTGGGCCCGGCTTATCAAGCCGGGACGATGGCGGGCAACCCTGCTTCGATCTCCGCAGGCATCGCATGCCTGCAGGCGCTTGCCGAGCCGGGAGTGTACGACCGGCTCGATCGGCTGGCCGCCCGGCTCGAGGCCGGCCTGGCCGAAGCCGCGCGCGAGCACGGCATCGCGCTGACGATCAACCGTATTCGCGGCGCTCTCTCCACCCATTTCTGCGATCATCCGGTGACCGATTATGATGAAGCGCAGAATACGGACGGCGAGCAATTCGCCCGCTTTTTCCGGCTCATGCTGGAGCAGGGCATCTGCCTCGCTCCGTCCAAGTATGAGGCATGGTTCATGACGACGGCTCATACCGAAGCCGATATCGCCGAGACGATCGAAGCGGCCGGACGAGCGTTCTCAGTGATGTCCGCCGCCGGCAGCGGGGCGCACAAGTAGCCCGAGGCCGGACACAGCCGGAACAAACCGAATAGAAAAAATAATGCAATGAATCGCCGCTTCCCGCGGCGGTTCTTTTTTTAACACCACCGTCTTAAATGAAATGTCCGCCGCCGGGATAAGAACGATGTGTGCGGCCGCAGCATAATCTAATAAAGCAGCGCCCACGCAACCGCAGCGGACCGATGTAACATTTGAGGACATAGAACAATTGGGGAGATTCTTTTTTCCGCAATCGGTTCATCTTCGCAGTCGTGGGCGGACGTCCTATTGGGCGAATCTGCACTCGGCTCCGTTATTTTCAGAGTTTTTTTCTCCAAAGATGATTTTTTCAGTAAATAATGGTTATTTTTAAATGGTAAAAATATTTACAACATACTGGTACCAAATATGCTGATATTTCCCATGTCAGCTTTTTTCAAATAAAAAACGAACTTTCGCCTTGTCCATGTAATGTTTTGTTCGCTTTTATAAACATGCCATAAATGTGAGTTTTTTGCCTTTATTCACCAATTATGCAAAATAGACAGCGCTTACAGGGCCCGTTTCCATTCAAAGTTCTATTGTGCAACCAGCAATTTCGTGATATTCTATAAATACTTTATTTGTAATAAAATCGGCTAATTCATAAGGTTTTTGGCATGTTGGCCGTATCGATATGCGCTCATTTTGACGAGGTGGGCACATTTTATTTTTTTGTTGCCTCGCACACCAACGCTTTACAGCGCCTACGACAAGCAGCAGCGGAGCCTAATTATGCAGAAAAAATGAATTTTTATACATTACATGCAATGTAATGTATTGGATGAATTGAGTCTGCTTTGTTATCGCCGCAAGAACATGAACAAACCTTGCTTAAGACGATTTAGACCCGCATACTTTTTATGGGAGGTGACGGTCAGCCTGCTGACCACAAAAATGAATGAAATAATGCGTAACGAAGGCCGTTTTCAGAATTTGTTAGGTACTGAGCACGACAGCTGCGGTATCATCTGCATCGTAGAGAAGGACGGTTTCCCATCTCGCGATAATATTCAGAAAACGATTGATGCCCTTGTCAAAATGGAACATCGTTCGGGCTTTATTAACGGCGAAGGCGACGGATGCGGTATTTTGACCGACATTCCAAGAGCGCTTTGGGAGAAAAAATTGACGGATGCCGGTCTGGACGGCAAACTCGCTTATGACGAGCGTTTCTCTGTCGCCCATATCTTCGTTCCTCGCAAACTGGATATTTCGGTGGCCGACATGCAGCAAGGCATTCGCGAGCTGTTCGCCCAATTCGAGGTTTCCATTATAATGGAACAAGAAAATCAGGTCGACAGCAGCGTGCTTGGCGAGAACGGCCGCAACGACGAGCCTACCTTCTGGCAAATCGCCGCGATCTGTGACAAGAAAGAAGTTGTAGTGGCGGACCATCTGTTCGAGCTTCACGTAGCTATCGAAAACCGCTATACCGTGCACGTAGCTACCCTCAGCAACGTAACCGCCGCTTACAAAGTGATGGGCGCCGCCAGCATTCTTCCTAAATACTACAACGATACCCGCGATCCGTTGTTTGCTGCTCAAGTCACCATCGGTCACAACCGTTATTCCACCAACACGCAATCCAGCTTCTTCCGTGTACAACCGTTCTCGTTGCTCGGCCATAACGGAGAAATCAATACGGTGAAGAAAATGCGCCTTGAGGCGGACATGGTCGGCGTCCAGCTCGTTGAGAGCGGCAGCGACTCCCAAGACATGAACCGCACGATCGAGACCTTCATTCACCGCTTCGGCATCAGTCTGTTTGAAGCTATGGAAGTCGTATTCCCTCCTATTATCAACGAAATGAAACAATTCCGTCCTGAGTTGCAAGACCTTTATGTATATTATCGTCAAATTTGGGGCCATTACGCTCAAGGCCCGGCCGGTATCGTATCCCGCTACGGCAATGAATGTATTTTCAGCGTCGATGCGCTCGGTCTTCGTCCGGTATGGATGGTAGAGAGCGAAACATCGCTGTACTTCTCCTCCGAGCAAGGCGTCATTACGGTTGACGAGATGGTAGCCGATCCGAAACCGATCGCTCCGGGCGAAAAAGTCGGCGTCATCCTTACGCCGGGCGAGCACGTCCAAGTCATCCCGTATTCCGCCGTGCAAGATCTGGTGTACGAGCGTGCCAGCAAACGAATTCAGTTCCAAGGCATGCGCAAGCATCTGAAGGATGAATTGCCTGCAATCGAAGCGGCCGCTCAGGAAGATGTTGTCGTTACCGATGCGCTGTACAGCTCATTTGGCTGGGACCGCGAAGGCATCCAAATGATCGAAACGATGTCCGAAACCGGTGCAGAACCGATTCGTTCCTTAGGCCATGACGGACCGCATGCATGTATTAACTGGGAGCGCCAGAATATTCCCGACTTCATCAAAGAGAGCGTAGCCGTCGTAACGAACCCTGCGATTGACCGCGACCGCGAAATGGAGCATTTCTCCACCCGCGTCGTTGTCGGTCCTCGTCCGAAAGTATACGGACAGCCGGACTCCCGCCTCCGCGTCGAGCTGCTGACGCCGCTTGTATTGGAAGGCAGCAACGGCATCGACTCCTTGGCAGAGATCGGGCAACCAAGCTTTGAGCAGCTGCGCGCTTTGTTCACAGCGCAAGGCGAGCAAGCCGTAACGACGCTGTCGCTTACGTTCGCCCGCGGAACATCCTTGAAGGACGCTTTGGACCAACTGGCCGCCGATGCTATCGCTGCGGTGAAGAACGGTTCCGTGCTGCTCATTCTGGACGACGCCGGTACGCATCAAAACGACCGTCTGTTCATGGACCCGCATCTGGCCGTTTCCAAAGTCGACATCGCACTTCGCGCGGAAAAATTGTCGCTCGGCGACAACCTGCGCCGTCAAACGACCGTTGTGCTGCGCACGGGCGCTATCCGCAATCTGCATGATATCGCGGTTGCCTGCGGTCTTGGCGTCGATATCGTATCTCCGTACTTGCTGTTTGCTACAGCCGCAAACAAGAACGGTGCTCCGGCCGCACGCAAAGTGTACGCCGCTTTGACCAAAGGCTTGGAGAAAGTGATCTCCACCATCGGTACGCACGAGCTGCGCGGTTACACCCGCTTCTTCTCGTCGATCGGCCTGAAGCCGGAAGTATCCGATGTGCTGGATATCGTCAACTACTTGGGCAGCGATAACGCAGGTACCGGCTTTGCCGAGCTGGAGAAGGACGCGGAAGCCCGTCATATGGACTTCTCGAATCCGAAAGCCAAAGCGGCCCGCAATTTCCACTTTTTCCAACGGATGTGGAAGGCTCTGGGCGAGGCGGCTGCAGGAACGGCGCCTTACAGCGACTACCGCGATAAGCTGCGCGAAGAAGAAAAACGCAATCCGATTTCCATCCGTCACGTTGCCGACTTCAACTTTGACAAGTCGCATCAGGAAGGCCGCAAGCCTCTGGACCCTGCTCAAGTCGATATCGGTATCGGCGGTCACGATTTGCCAATGCTGATCTCCTCCATGTCGTTCGGTTCCCAGAACGAAACCGCGTTCCGCGCTTATGCGGAAGCCGGCGAGCGTCTGAACATGGTCACCATGAACGGCGAAGGCGGAGAGATTAAAGATATGCTCGGCCGTTACAAAAGAACGCGCGGCGCGCAAGTCGCATCCGGACGTTTCGGCATCAACGTGGAATTGGCTAATGCCGTAGCCTTCCTCGAAATCAAAATCGGTCAAGGCGCAAAACCGGGCGAAGGCGGTCACCTGCCGGGCTCCAAGGTTACAGCCAAGATCGCGGCAGCCCGTAACGCTACGATCGGTTCCGACTTGATCTCGCCGTCCAACAACCACGATATTTACTCTATCGAGGATTTGGCGCAAATCATCTCCGAGCTGAAAGAAGCAAGCGGCCGCAAAGCCAAAATCAATGTTAAAGTTCCTGTCGTTCCGGGTATCGGTACGATTGCCGTAGGTGTTGCCAAAGCGGGTGCAGACGTCATTACGCTGTCCGGCTTCGACGGCGGTACCGGTGCGGCTCGTATCCACTCCTTGACGCATGTAGGCCTGCCTACCGAAATCGGTACGAAATTGGCTCACGTCGCTTTGATCGAAGCAGGACTTCGTCACAAAGTCGAGCTGTGGTCCGACGGCGGCTTGAAATCCGGCGCAGACGTGGTCAAAATGATGATGCTCGGCGCCAACCGCTGCGGATTCGGCAGTATTTCCATGCAGGCTATCGGCTGCACCACCTGCCGCGGCTGCCATCTGGACACTTGCCACGTCGGTATCGCAACGCAAATCGACTCGATGGAGGAAGCCGAAGAAAAAGGTCTTCGCCGCTTCGTGCCGCGCGTCTTTGAAACGGCGGTCGATTCCCTCGTTCGCCTGTACGGAGGCATGGGTCAAGAAATCCGCGAGATCGTCGCTCAACTCGGCTTCTCCAGCGCGCAAGAGCTTGTCGGCCGTTCCGACCTGCTGCAGCAAATTAGCTGCCTGGATAAAATCGACTTGTCCGACATCCTGCGTCCGGCTCCGCTTTCCTTCGCTGCCGCTCAAGATGCTCAGCTGGAAGCAGCGGCTACAGTATCCTCCGATATCCGTATCGCAGCCGGTGCCGAAGGTCAAGAATTTTTCCCGGATTCCTTGTCCTTCGACGCTCCAATCAGCCGCAGATGGTCCAAAGTGGACGCGGAATCCCGTATCTTGGGAAGCCGCTATGCCAGCCATCGCGTCAGAGACCGTTTCGACGGAAGCTATGACGAATTGCCTCCGGTATCGCTCACATTGACGGACGGTTCCGTTCCCGGTAACGGCCTCGGCGCATTTAATGCCCGCGGCGTCGACATTACCGTTCACGGCGGTGCCGAAGACGGCGTCGGCAAAATGGCATTCGGCGGTAAAGTGGCGATTCTGAAATCGCCTGGCACTCACGGCCAGTTCATCAACGGTTCCGTAGGTAAGTCGTTCGGATACGGTGCGCAAAAGGGTTTGTTCCTGATCCAGGGCAATGCGGATACTCGCGCCTGCATCCGCTTCTCCGGTGCAGACGTTGTCTTCGGCGGCGAAATTACGTCTCCGCTTGAGGATGAGCTCGGCGGTCTTGCTGCCCGCGCGAATCTGAAAGGCTTCGCGTTCGAGTACATGACCAACGGCCGCGCCGTCGTACTGGGCGATCCGGGTCCATGGATTTGCGCAGGGATGACCGGCGGTGTCATCTATCAACGTCTGAACCCTGAAATGGGTATGGACATTGCGGCTATCGAACGCCGTATCGCCAAAGGCGCGAAAGTGAAAATCGAGCCGGTCGGTCCACAAAGCATCAAGGATCTGAACGAACTGCTCGGCGCCTACCATCAAGAACTGCTGGCTTCCGGTCAAACCGAAGCCGCCGAGAAAGCAGCTTACTTGCTGGCGAACCTTGAAACCAGCTTCGTGCGTATCGCACCGGTGAACCTGCAAGCCGACCAATCGGTCGCTACCGAATAAGTTCATTGGCTTAAGTTAAAAATCCCACAGGAGCCTTCGCGTTCCTGCGGGATTTTTTGTTATGCGTACGGCGAGGTGCAAAGGACTTCCTTACGCATTTTCATTGCCGTTCCCGTCACACACATTCGTTCAGCGATTAATGCCCTTACGTTTCGTGCAGCCTCTAGGATCATTGAACCCTTCGCCGGCGGCACCCATATACTATGGAGGAAACAGCTGACGGAGGAGTGAAAGTGTATGACTTATCCTTTCTATTCAAATCCTTATCCGGTTATGTATTCGCCCTATCCCGCTTGGTATACAAGGGTTCCTATGCCGACAACGGACCCGGGCAATGTGGAACAATTTCAATACGCGGCTAAGCAGCTGCTTACGCCTGCCGCCGAAATGCATCAATTCATGAACAGCGTCGCTTTCAATCCCGGGTTCGCCAAACAAATAAAAGAATCCGCCGCCCAAAATAAAATTCAGGATGTGAAAAATCTTATTCATACGGCAGGAATCCGTACCCCCTATACGGTCGGGTTTAATCCCAACGGGATCACCTTACAATTCCAACCGGCCGGACCCTCGTCTTGCTTTAGCATCCGCCTGGCTCTTTGCTGGTAGTTTGTGTCTGACCGCGAGCCGACCCAACGCGCGCATTGCGCCGCTGCGCGGTGGTCGGTCGAACCCCGGCAGCCAGTCAGCATGTACATACCGAATCATGAAAGAGCATCTAATTCGAAGCGTTCCACATCCGAGTGGAATCTTGCCTTCGATCAACTTCGATCGCTCCATTAAGCTATACTTTCGGGGAATCTTCAATTAACAGCTCAAAAGGCCACCGTCTACTACTACTATGACGGTGGCCTTCTTTTTTAGAGCGCCGCTATTATTGCTTAGCCGCGCGATACGCTTCGATATATTGAGCCGCTTTCTTCGCAACAAGGCTGTAGTTGCGCTCTTTGACCGCCTCGGTCGTCAAATCGGAACCGATCCCTACCGCCACGGCGCCGGCTTTCACCCACTCGGCCAAGTTGCTGAGCGACACGCCGCCTGTCGGCATGATGTTCGCCTGCGGCATAGGGCCTTTGATCGCCTTAATCGTCGCCGGCGAATACAGGTTGCCCGGGAACAGCTTGACGATGTCCACGCCGAGCTCCAGCGCCTGCTGGATCTCATGGACCGTCATCACCCCGGGCATGACAGGCACGCGGTACCGGTTGCACAGCGTTACCGTAACCGGGTTCAGCGAAGGTCCTACGACGAACTCGGACCCGCTCAAAATCGCAGCACGCGCCGTCTCCGGGTCCAGTACCGTGCCTACGCCGATGATGGCGTATTTGGACGGGTCCTGCGTCGTGCTGGAATATTTCTTCGCAAGCTTCTCGATCGCTTGCAATGCGAACGGCACGGTCATCGTCACTTCGATGACCTTAATGCCGCCCTCGATGGCTTGCTCCGCCATCTCGACGACTTCCTCCGGCGTCTCGCCGCGGAGCACCGCTACGACGCCCTCGGTTGTCATTTGCTGAAGCAATTGCAATTTTTTCATCTGGCTTCTCTCCGTTCCTTCGCTTATCGTTCCACGTGCTTCACATTGTTCAGCACCGCTTCAACCTGCTCCCAGGTCGGGATGCCCTCCCAGTCGCCTTCCATCTGCACGACCATGCAGCCGATCAGATTGCCGAGGCGAACGGCTTCGGTATGGCTGTAGCCCTTCAGCAGCCCGACGATAAATCCGGCGCAGAAGCCGTCTCCGGCGCCAACCGTATCCACTACCTGCTCCGCCTTGAAGTAAGGCACGGAGCTGACTTCGCCCTTCTCGACGACATACGTGACGTCGTCTCCGCCTTTGACGATGCTGACGGCGTCAAGCTCGCTCAGATGCTTCACGATCTCCTCGAAGCTCTCGGTTTGATAGAGCAGCTTCAATTCGTCCAGACCCGGCAGGAAGTAATCGGCTTCCTTGGCCATATCGAGCAGCACCCCGCGCGCTTCCTCGATGGACCACAGCTTCAGACGAAGGTTCGGGTCGAAGCATACTTTGACGCCGTGCTTGCGCGCCAGGCGCATCGCTTCTATAGCGGCGGCGCGGCATGATTCGCTGAGCGCCGGCGTAATGCCGGTCACATGCAAATATTTCGCCTGCTTGATATACTCCTCATCGAGATGCTCCGGCTTCAGCGTACTGGCCGCCGAATTTTTGCGATAATAGTAGACCGACGTTTTGCCGGAGACCACTTCTCTAAGCATCATGCCGGTCGGAGCTTCCGTGGTCAGCTCTACGCGGGAGACGTCGACGCCTTCGCCGCGGATTTTCTTCAGAATCATCCGGCCGAAAGGGTCTTTGCCGAGGCGGCTGAACCAGCCTACGCGGTGACCGAGACGAGCGACGCCGATCGCCACATTGCTCTCCGCACCGCCGAACAAGCCTTGAAATTGAGACGAATATTCAATGCCTTTGGAGCCGGCCGGCATCATGAGCGCCATCGTTTCCCCAAAGGTAATAATCTCCGGCTGAAACATTTGAGCGGAACCCTGTTGTGCGGCCATTAGCGGTTCATCCACCCGCCGTCAACGCAGAGCACGTGACCGTTCATATAATCGGATGCGGAGGAAGCCAGGAATACCGCCGGTCCTTGCAAATCTTCCGTAGTCCCCCAACGGCCGGCAGGGATACGCACCAGAATCTGCGAGCTGCGCTCTTCGTCCGCGCGCAAAGCTGCGGTGTTGTCGGTAGCCATATACCCCGGAGCGATCGCATTGACTTGAACTCCCTTGCTGGCCCATTCATTCGCCAACGCTTTGGTAATACCTGCGACAGCATGCTTAGATGCCGTATAGCCGGGAACATTAATGCCGCCTTGAAAGCTCAGCATGGAAGCGATGTTGATGATTTTACCGGAGCCTTGCTTGATCATTTCGCGGCCGACCAGCTGACACAGGAAGAACGTAGCGTTCAGGTTCAGGTTAATCACGTCATGCCAGTCTTGAGCGGGATGCTCGGCAGCCGGCGTACGGCGAATAATGCCCGCATTGTTAACCAAAATATCGATTTTGCCGAAGGCGGACAGCGTTTCGCTGACGACGCGCGGCAGCTCCTTCTCGTCGGACAAGTTCGCTACGATCGTATGAACTTTACGTCCCAGAGCCTCGATCTTTTGTTGTGTTTCTCTATTGCGGTCATTGCTTGTAACGATAACAATATCGGCGCCCGCTTGCGCTAATCCCAGAGAGATTCCGCCGCCAAGACCTACAGCACCGCCTGTCACGATGGCCACTTTACCGGTCAAATCAAAAAAATTCATCTCTACACCTCGTTTAAACGTTTAATAAAAGATATTAACCCCTAATTCCTAAGGTCGTCCACCTTTATTATTATAAGTGAAGTACAACCAATGTGCCAGAGCGCACCCCAAAAAATCACAACCGTACCTAACTTCCCGCCGTCGGCGCCGCAACGTCCGGATCTGCGCGGCAAGCCCTGAGACATCCCCTATCAATCATTTGTCAATTCCCTTGATCGCCGCTAATACCGATGGCACGCGCTACAGCGCGCACAGCTCGACTTCGAAGCCCAAGTCTTCGATCATCCGATGGTCCTCCGTTGCTTCCTGTCCCGCAGTCGTCAAGTAATCCCCGACAAAAACCGAGTTGGCCGCATACAGACCGAGCGCTTGCAAAGCGCCCAGATTGACCTCGCGACCTCCCGCTATCCGGATTTCCTTCGAAGGGTTGATAAGCCGCATCAGTGCGAGCACCTTGAGACAATACCGCGGATTCAAGTCTCTGTAACTCTCCAGCGGGGTTCCGGCAATCGGATTCAAAAAATTAACGGGAATCGAATCGGCGTCCAGCTCACGCAGTGCAAACGCCATTTCAACGACCTCGCGGCTCGTCTCACCCATCCCGATAATACAGCCCGAACAGGGCGACATGCCGGAGGCTTTGGCTTGCCGTACCGTTTCTACCCGGTCGTCGTACGTATGAGTCGTTGTAATCCGGGGAAAATTCGCTCTGCTCGTGTTGAGATTATGATTGTAGCGATCGACTCCCGCCTCCTGCAGACGCATCGCCTGTTCATCGGATAAGATACCGAGGCATGCGCATATTTTCATAGGCATCGCCTGTTTTATCTTCCTCACCGCTTCGATAACCTGGTTCAACTCCCGGTTGGTCGGCCCTCTGCCGCTGGCCACAATGCAGTAAGTGCCAACCTTCAGTTCCATCGCCCTGCGAGCTCCGTCGATCAGCGTGGCCTTGTCGAGCAGCGGATATTTATCGATCGGCGCCGCTGAAACTATTGATTGCGAGCAGTAGCCGCAGTCTTCGGGGCATAAACCGCTCTTGGCGTTAATGATCAGATTCAGCTTCACCTTGTTGCCGTAATAATGCCTCCTCACCCGATAAGCGGCGTGCAGGATCGCCAGCACCTCTTCGTCTACCGCTTCCAGCACGGATAATCCTTCTTCCATCGAAAGCAGCTGTCCGCCTATCGCTTTTTTTGCGAGCGCATTCCAATCCGTATGTACTTGCAGCGCCATGATTCTCCTCCATCCCGCCGCAGCATCCCCGGGTCCGTCCGTAACCGGCTCTATTCGGAGGCTGCGGCACAAGTTCCTTTTCACACATGAATTACCATCATTATCATGGCAATTAGACATAATTGTCAACCTAAATATTTTATAATAAGTTGACAATCGAGGTCTTCAGGACTAAAAATACGAACGAAAACGGGAACAAATGAACCTGCAGCAGGTTTGCCTTTTGGCCGCCGTCAGGTGGAAGCTGAATAGGACTGTCGCCTTATTTTCCGGAAAAAAAGTGAATAAATAAGCGCATTTCGCTGATCTTTTTCATAGAATCGAAGATTTCCTTCTTGCATTCAAGGATGGAAGAGATTAGAATAATACGCAAACAAATACGAACACTTGTTCTTATTCAAAGCTATGTGTTTGCATTCACGACGTCGGCTGCCGCCTTGTATTGTCGGGAGTCGAAACTATGGGAAAGGGGTTGTTTTGTTTGCATGACAGGCCGCAGTCCGATTCCGGTGCAACGTCGCTGCACATGTTTGACCGGCATGGCGAAGATCCGCCCGCTTCCACTTTCAAGCCCTGGAACCGATTCAAGAAGAAAATGACCGCAAAAAAAAGAGACCGACAGCGCCAACTGTCCGTCTCTTCCCGCGGCCTTCCTGATGTAACCGGCGCTCCGTGAAGAACCTCTCATTCATCCGGAGCCTTTCCGCCGCTCAGATCGCGTTAGATCCGGGATTCGCTTATCCCGCTCCGAGGAGGGGATTTCGCATCTCCTCCTTCGATTATAGCACATGGCTCTCCTGCTAAAACAAGTCTTTCCTTGCTTTTAGCGCATATTTATCGTCCCCACTATATACGGAGGTGTTTGTTTATGGGAAAAATGAAAATCGACCGACTCAAGGATCAACGGAAATATACGGATAAATACGCCCTTATCGACGCCAAAGGCATCGCTCTGCTGCTTCGCGACGGACATCGCATCCGGGAGCGAACTTATTATGCCGGCGATTATGCCGGCGTCGATATATTGACCGATTTGAACACGGCTATGCAGCGCGCCGCTCTCACCCCCCGCCAGGCCGAAACGATCGCCTTGGTATACGGACTTGACATAACCCTCGATGCGGCGGGAACCCGGCTTGGCATCACCAAGCAGGCGGTCAAACATGCCGTAACGACCGCTACGGAGAAAATCGCCATCGTCTTCAGACAGTGGAACTTAAGCGAGCGGGAACCGGAATCCGCCGCACGGAAGGAGGGCGAGGCGCTTGGAGCCTGATAACAAGCTTGAACTCAACTCCCTCTTGGAGAGGATCGTCAGCCGCGGCATTACGGACCGAGCCGTCCGCATCCGGGTCATCCGGGCTTTCCTCGATTCATATCTCGAAACGGGCGGCGAACGCCCCGCCCCCGCACAGCTGGAGTGCCTGGCCGACTATATATTGCAGGAAGAGCTGAAAGATGCCGATCCCTACAAAATGTCGCACAATGAAGCCCCGATTATGAGCGCCTATCAGTACGATCTGCGCACGCGAAGGGAAACCTCGCTCAAAATCGCCGAAGAAATAGGCTCCGACGGCAAGCGATATGCGGCTCCCAAGCGCCGTCGTCGCTCCGGCTCGGAAATGCTGCTTGTCGACGAGCAAGCTAAAATCCGCAATGAGCAGCGCGCCGCCAAATACCTTCAGGATACGCAGCCGGGTCCGGTCGTCACGTACAATCTGCGCAATACCGGCGGAGCCTTTACGGATACGTTTCTCTCCAGCCAAAACCTCCGAACCAAAAAATAATTGGCACTCCCCTTTACTTTCGTTTCACCTCAAACCTATACGTTATGGAACGGTTGATCGTTCAACCGGATCGGGGAAGTCCCCGTTGAAACCGGCGATGATGTTTACGGCCGCCGCGCCGGCAGTCATAAGGATCGCATACATGCCGTTCACCCGCTGAACGCGGGAAACGGCTGCGGCTCATCTCTCGGCTGCCGGACAGGCCGCTCATCGCAGTAACAACTGACAAAGGAGGTTGCGCCTATCATTTGGAACAAACAGCACCGAAAACGCCGTCGCCCGGCGAAGCCAAGCCGGGGAGATCCGGCCTGCTCGTATCCGGCCGTCAGCATGAAGCAAGGCAAAGGAGTGATAGCATGTCGCTCATAACCGAAATTGGCTCGATCGAAGCTTTCCTGCAGTCGAAGTTTCCGGCGGCGATCATCGTGAAGCATACGGAGCCGGCCGAACCGGCCGGAAATACGTTCCTGCTCCGCCTCGTAAGCGACACGCGGAAATCGGAAACGAACCTGCTCGTTCGAACCGAGCGAACGTATCAAATCATGTACTGGGCGGACGATGCGAATTCTGCGCTCGAGACCATGGACACGCTAAGCGTCGCCCTGTACCAAACGCAGCTAATCCCAGTAATCGGGGCCTCGCGGTTTATCCGGGTCGTCTCGTTCTCGTTCGCCCAACCGGCCCTAGCGGACAACGGCTTATACGTCTGCACGGGAGCGTTGCTGACGGAAGCTCGTCAAGCAAGATCGCAGGAGTCGTACGAAAAGATCCAACACGTGTATGCACAGCAGATTACGATCTGATCCTGGCGCATTTGACATACAACCATTTCATTCGGGAGGTTTTTACTATGGCTGGAGGCAGTTGGGATATGACATCTTTACCGGTTCGTCCGGGCTTGTACATTAATTTCAAGGAAGCGGCGGCAGCGCAAATTTCCGGCGGGGCCCGCGGCATTGTTGCCCTTCCTGTCAAAACGTATACCGGAGGCACCGCGGCAGCCAAAACCTTTTACACCGTCAGCACGGAGTCGGATGCGATCAAGCTGTTCGGCGCCGCCAACATCCAATCGATCAAATTCGCGCTGCAGGGCGGAGCGAAAGAAGTTCTCGTCTACACCCTCCCCGCTTCGGCAGCAGCAGCCGATTATGCGGCTATGCGCACGGCCTTCGATACGCGGCCTTTCAACGTCTTCGTCTTCGACGGAGAATTCAGCGCTTCGGAGCAAGCCGCAGTCAAAACCTGGGTTGCCGCCAATCGCGACGAAGGCAAACACTTCATGGCCGTCATCGGCGGCGACGCGGCGGCGGATGCGGATTCCGCGCAAGGCAACGCACGCTCGGAGCTTAACGACGATATGTACATCGTTAACCTGATCAGCGGCGTTATCGCTGACGGCACGTCGTACACTTCGTCGCAATTCGCGCCGTACATCGCCGGCCTTATCGCGGGAACGACAATCAACCGTTCCATCACCTACGCTCCGGTCGGCGTCACCGACGTCACGAAGCGCCTGACCAATTCGCAGGTGAAGGACGCATTGCAAGCGGGCTCCCTCGTTCTCGTTCACGACGGCGAGAAAGTGAAGGTCGAGCAGGGCTTGACCGCAAGCAAGCAAAAAATCCGCGCCATCCGCGCAAGACAAGCGGTCAGCACCGATATTACGAAAACGGCCAGCGATGCCTATATCGGCAAAATCGACAACAACGAAGACGGCCAAGCCGCCTTGATCAGCGCCGTCAAAGCGTACCTTGAGACGCTTGTCGCCGCAGGCGCTCTGGCGGATGTCAGCGTATCGCTGGACCCTCAGCATGCCAGCACCGGAGACTCGGTGTACCTTCTGATCAGCTATAGGGAGATTGACTCGATGGAGCGAATCTTCTTGACGGTAACTATTTAACATCTTAATCATTTATCTCGTAAAGGACGGTGTACCTATGGGTATGTTAGATGCGACAAGAACGATTCAAGGCAGCTTCGGCGAAATTTGGTGCGACGGCGAATGGCTGTCCAATTTCTATTCGGGCGAAGCGACCGCCGATATTTCCTATGAAAAAATCAAGCGGGCCGGCACCCGCAAAACCGGCAACAAGGCGGGCACGATCGAGCTGTCCGGCACGATCAAAGGCTATAAAGTAACGTCCGAGCTGGCACGGAACGTTGCGCGGGTTATGAACGACGGCGTCGGCGCTCTCGTCACCCAGCTTACGATGAAGCTGGCCGATCCGGAAGCTTACGGCTATGAGAGGATCTTGTTGAAAGGCGTTCAATTTACCAAAATCGATATTATGAAATTCGAGCACGGCAGCATCGTCGAGACCGAATGGCCGTTTGTGTTCGACGATTTCGAATGGCTGAATGCCATTCCCAAGAGCCGCTAATCGTCAAGGAATCTAGCGCGGACTTTGCGTTAGATTCCTTTATTTCTATAGACCTATACTTTTTCATTAACGAAAGGATGAATTCCATGGACGCATTGCAAGCTTTTTTAACCGCCGATTTACATATTGAAAAGGATATTCCGCTGCAGCGGCTGCGCGCGGCATTGCGCGTCCAAGCGATCGATTCCGCCACGCTGGATCGGGCCCGGGAGCAGGCGACCTTTGTCGTCAATACGGGACGCAAACGGGAACGCGAATGCGATAACGAAAAATTCAAAGCCATTCTCATTACCCACATGGTCGTCAACGTCGATTTCGGCAACCCGGACCTGCTGCAGAAATATAACGCCTCAGACAAAGTCGACTGCGTGCGCAAAGCGCTTCTCCCCGGCGAGATCGAGCGGATCGTGGACGCCGGCTTAACCCTCTCCGGCTTCGGCGATACGGATGAAACCGTAGATGAGCTAAAAAACTGATCCGGTCGGGCGGTGTGCCATTTCTGGCTCATGTTATTTTTCAGCGTCACCATATACCGCCTGACGAATTTTACGCCAAGCCTTATGAAGCGCGAATGGCCATGCTCGTTTCCATGATGGTTCAGTTGGAAGACGAGGAACGAGAAGTGAACAGAGGAGGTGGAACCTGAGTGGAATCCGCCAAAGTAACGATCACGCTCAATGACAATTTCAGCAAAAACTTTACGCGCATTTCTAACGATCTGATCGACTTGCCTAAGGTCATCGGCAAAGCGTCCAAAGCCATCGATGATCTGATCGCCAAAACCGAGAAGGCTTCCGATTCGTTTAAGACTATGAAGATTAGTATCACCAAAACCTTTTCCGAAATCAACCAGCGATCGTTATCCGATACGACGAACCGCATTACGAATCTGACCAATCACATGAAGGATTTGATAGCCGAAGCCAACAAGGCCGCCGCAGCGATTCATAACGTCTCTACTGCCGGAAATTCCGGCAATACCGGCAGCTCCGGTTCAAATTCGAACGAAAAAAAGCCAAGTACGTTAAAAAAGCTGGGCAAAGCTGCGCTTTCCACCGTATCCTGGGTCGGGAGCACGGCCATCGACGCCGCAAAGTTCGCGTATGCACAAAGCATCCCCGGGCTCAAGCTTTCTTCAACGACAGAGCAGGAAAATGTCGCCTTCGAAGCGATGCTCGGCAGCGCCGACAAGGCCAAAAGCTTTAATCGGGAGCTTGTCTCTTTTACCAATAATACGCCCTTCGAGCTTACAGATATCCGCACGGCAGCCAAGGAGCTGCTGGGTGCCCATATGCCTGCCGAATCGGTCGTTCCTAACCTGACATCCATAGGTAATGCCGCTACCGGATTAGGAACCGGAAGCCAAGGCTTTCTGGATATTACCGGCGCCATCAGCCGTATGCAGACCGATGGCATTGTCTCCGAGAAAGAAATGCAGAACCTGGTCGCCGCCGGCATTCCTGCTTGGGACATGCTGTCCAAGAAGTTGAACAAAACGACAGAGCAGCTCCGCAGCATGACCAAGAACGGCACCTTGCCTGCCGATAAAGCGATCAAAGAACTGATTTCAGGCATGAACGATATGTCTTCGGATGCGATGGCAAAGCAAGGCCAAACCTTGGCGGGTTTGTTCTCCGTGATACAGAATACCTTTAATTACAGCCTGCTTGAGCGATGGGGCGACGGCATTGCCCAAGCGCTTCAGCCTCGCCTCCTGCAGCTCGCGAACTGGATTAGCAATAATGGCGCTACTATCGCACGCTGGGGCCAAAAGATCAAGGACACGGCCTTCGCCGTAACGGACAAGCTTGCTACGATGTTTGAAGGAGCGTTCAACTATATTCAAACGAGATATTTGAATAATCCTAAGTTTATGAAGCTTTCGCGAAAAGGCAAAATTGATTTTATTTTCACCGATATAAAAAAAACGTTTGATGCATGGTATACCGCTGGAGGCAACAAGCAAATAAGCGATGCAACCGCCTCTTTAATTACTTTTATTAGCGATGCACTTTCGGGCTCTTCAGAACAACTTAGAAGTATCGGTACCGATTTGGGACTATCAATAGGTTCAGGTTTAGCAGAGGGTATAGCACAGTTTGCAAAAGATCACCCATTGCTAGCTGCCGTACTCACATTTGCAGCAATTCCTGGGGGGCCGGTTGTAAAAGCTGTTGCAGCTGGCGGGGTACTTGCTGCTTCCGTAGTAGGCAAGGCAGTAGAAGCCTCAGACAAACGAAAGGAAGATTTAGGTAAGTACCTCCTCAATCCTACTCCCCTTTCAGGCCCTACTGAATTAACAGCAGATAATAGATCATTCTTAGATAAAACTTCTGATTGGTTTAAATACCAATATTACAGCCTTTATGGGTATGACGGCTCCAACGCCGGAGGCCTCGACCGCGTCCCTTACAACGGCTACCGCGCTATCCTCCATAAGGACGAACGCGTTCAAACCAAGGCGGAAGCCGACGCATGGCGCAGCGGCGCATCCGGCAAATCCCCGGTTCAATTCAACCTCCATTATCATGGGGAACGATTGGGTGAAGACGAGATCGATAACATCATGGGCATTTTTGTACGGAAATTGGAGGCGGTATCGCCATGAGCAACTTGTCCATCTGGCTGAAATTCAACAACGAAGAAGAATCGCTGCAGCTTCCCGTGAACCCGGAGAGCATTCGCGTATCGACTACGCGTGGCTATGACGATGTGGAGCTGACCCAGCTTGGCGAAACGACATTTTTCGGGAACGAGAAATTGCGCGAATACACCCTTTCTTCCTTTTTCCCAAGTGAATATAACCTATCCTACACCGAATACAACGACAAGTCCCGCAACCGAACGCCATGGGATATCGTCCGCCTGATTGAAAAATGGATGTCCAGCCGGAAGCCGATTCGGTTCACCGTAACGAGCTTATCCCCTGATCCGAACGATATGGCGTATCTTCCTTTGAGCACCGTCTCATCCGACGTAATTAATACTCCGGTCACAATCCGCTCCTTCAATTACGAAGAGCGAGCAGGTCACGTGGGGGATTTATTCTACGAACTGACCTTGAAGGAATACCGTTTCATCGAGTTTAAGAGACTGACCAAGCCTTCGAGTGACGACGACAGTGTCTTGCTGGCAGAGGATAGCCCGCGACCTGACGATAGGTCCGTCCCTGACACCTATGAAGTTCAGCAGGGCGATACGCTCTGGCACATTGCCAAGCGACTGCTTGGCACCGGAGACCGCTGGCAGGAGCTGTACGAGATGAATCAATCGGTCATCGGCCCGAATCCTAGCCTTATTTATCCGGGACAAGTGCTGGTGATACGCGAATGAACATGGAGCTTCTGTACGATAACGAATTTTATCTCGACCCTCTCGTTAACTCCATTACTTGGTCCGGCGATATTACGCAAGCTTTTCGCAAGCTGGAAGTTTCGATAACGAATACGATCGACGGTACCGAGCAGGCGGTCGATATCGAGCTTGGGCGGGAGCTTCGGCTTCTGTCTGACGGTGCCGAGCTGTTTCGCGGCATTATTTTTCAGCATAACATCGATGCCCGCGGCAAAATGAAGTTGACGGCCTATGACGAAAACATTTACTTGACCAAAAATACCGACACCAAAAAATTCATCCATATGACCGCTTCGGCGATCATTCGAGAGCTGTGCGCGGATTTTGGCATTGCCGTCGGCGACATTGCGGATACGGAGTACGTCATACCGAAACTCATTTTGCGGGACAAAACGCTTTGGGACATGATGGTAACGGCGCTGACCGAAACGCGAAAGCAGACGGGACAGCGCTTTTGGCTGTCCGCCCGCGAAGGGGCCGTCTACTTGACCAAACGGGGAGATAAAGTGACCGATTGGGTCCTGGAAGATACGACCAGCCTGACTGGAGCCTCTTATTCTCAATCCATTGAAGACCTAAGAACCCAGGTTAAAGTCATCGGCAGCAACGAAAGTAAGCAGCCCTTGGAGAGGCTGGCAAATAATCCGGATTTGATCGAGCGGTTCGGCGTCATGCAGCATTTGGAACGCGTCGATTCCGAGATGAATCTCTCGCAAATGGAACAGCAGGCAAAACAATTGATCGAAGACTTGGGAAAGATCAAAGACGAAGCCTCCGTGGAGGCTGTCGGAAATGTGGAAGTAACGGCTGGCAGCGCTGTTTATGTACGCGATTCCTTGACCCGAATTGTCGGCGCCTTTTACGTAATTACCGATTCCCATACTTTCGAAAACGGCTCACATCGGATGAGCCTGACCATCTCCGGAGACGAAAGCCTTCCGCGAATGGAATATGAAGCTCCGCCAGATGATGCTGAATGAAGCTTAGCCTCCTAAAGCAAGATCATACTTTTACGCTCAAAGGAGCCATGCGTCATGATAGAAGGATCTAACGTTAGCAAGTTCGCGCAATTGATCAGAAACATCGGCTTTAACGACTATGACCAATTTGAGCTGGCGACGGTCGTTTCCCCTCCTCCCTCTCTGCGCATTCAGATCGATAATATGAAGGTCGGCCTCGATGCCGCGGATGTCGTAGTGGCCGAGCATTTAACGGATCATGAACGAGTGGTTACTCTAAAAGATGGCCCTGATACCGCCGGGACAAGCGGTGAATCGTCTGGCCCGTCATATTTCGAGAATGCACTGCTTACCATCAAATCGCCATTGCAAGCCGGAGATCGGGTCATTGTCGCATCGGCCAATAATGGCCAAACTTATGTCATCTTGGACAAGGCGGTGAAATACAGTGGCTCTTAGTCCTCTCTCCAAGCCGGAAGAACGCGCGGTGCGAATATCCAAAAAATCCAAACCGTCCAAAACCTATTCGCTCGATTTCGATAACGGCACAATCAGTGGATTGATCGACGGAACAGGCGCCGTTCGGCAGTTCATCCGCAAAGCTCTCGCTACGCCGCGTTACCGTTATTTGATCTATGACGGCCAGTACGGCTGCGAAATGGAAAGCTTGATTGCACAAACTGTGCCCGCGCCGCTTCTTCAATCCGAAATACCGCGGATCATTAAGGAAGCCCTCATCTACGACGATCGTATCAAAGACGTGAACAGCTTCCAGATTCGCCGCGAAAATGATGCATTATTTGTATCTTTCGCCGTGTCGACAACGGCCGGCATCATTCATGAGGAGGTGACCTTATAATGGCGTACGAAGCGCAAACGCAATCCGCCATCTTACAACGAATGCTCGCCGCCTCCCCGGCGGATATCGATAAACGGCAAGGCAGCGTCACCTATGACCTGCTTTCCCCGGCTTCCATCGAATTGGCTTTAGCTTACATCGAGCTTGACCAGGTGCTCAAGCTGGGCTTTGCCGACACGACGTATGGCCCTTATCTGGATCTCCGCTGCAGCGAGATCGGCATAGAACGCAAGCCCGCCGTTCAGGCATCCGGACGGCTTACCTTTACAGGAGCCAACGGAACGCTCATTCCCAAAGGAACCGAAGTCTCTACAGGCGGCAATACGCCGGTTTATTTCATAACCGTGGAGGAATGTTCGATCAGCGGAGGGACGGCTGCAGCAGCAGCGATAGCCAAACTGGGCGGCGTTAGCGGCAATGTTCCGGCCGGCGCAGTGCAGCTAATCTTCGGCCCTTTGAGCGGCGTAGTGAAAGTGAGCAATCCGGCCGCATTTAACGGCGGCGTCGATACGGAAACGGATGCCGATCTGCTGGTGCGGTATACCGAACGTCTTCGCAGACCGGCAACATCCGGTAATGCCAATCAGTACCGCCAATGGGCCATGGAGCTTGCAGGCATTTCCGACGCCAAGGTGTACCCGGTCTGGAACGGCAACGGCACCGTCAAAGTAGTGCTGCTGGACGCTCAGAAGCGAGCCCCCTCTCCGTCTAAGGTTGCGGAGGTCGCAAGCTACATTGAAGCCGTCCGGCCGGTAGGCGCGCAGGTTACCGTCGCTCCCGCAACGGAGATTGCCATCAACGTAAACGGAACCTACACGCTCAAACCCGGTTCTACCCTCGCAGAAGCCCGTACCCAAATTGCCTCAGGTCTTGCTGAATATTTAAAAACACTAGCTTTCTCCGATCCCATTGTGCGGTATTCCCAGATTGCCAACGTCGTACTGAATACCGACGCCGTCGCGGACTACGCCAGCCTGACGTTAAATGGCGGCACGACGAATATCACGGTGGCTGACGGCAGCGTGGCCGTGCCCGGAACAATTACGTAAAGGAGCGAGAATATGGCCTATAATGACGTCAATATAATCAAAGACGCGTCACAACAGCCGGTACCGCAATACTTAAACGGAGTAGGTTCGGCGTATGAACCGGTACTCGGCGCTAACGGCGCCACGAGAACAATGATTTACGATGCCAGCGGCAATCCGTTGTTTACCGGTGCTAATCCGGGGTTGGTGCAATTGGCGGGAGGTTATGTCGGATACTCCACTTCACCTAAACCTTCAATAATAAATCCGGTTGCAGGAGTGGTATATTCGTTTCTCGAGCTAGATACCAAGAACGTTTACATTTTTGACGGTGAACGCTGGGTGGTGATCTAAGGTGGATGCAGTAACATATGCATTAGCAAAAAGCTATACAAAAGAAAGATTCGACAATGTTAGTATTGACATTAAGTCTTATGGCGCTGTCGGAGACGGAATTACGAATGATACAACCGCCATAAACCTAGCAATTGCAGCCCTCAAAGAGGCCATTCAAATCAATGGGAGAGCTTCCTTATTTGTACCAATGGGAACGTTTATGGTGGACGGAATTATAATTCAGGGATTAAACAACTTTAAAATTTACGGTAACGGTTGCCTTAAGCTAAATCGTGCCAGACCAGATTATCCGCTCGTAAATACAAATAATGTATTAACTATGCTAAATTGCACCAATTTTGATGTATCTGGACTTGAGGTGGTCGGTAATCGGCATACAGATATTAATTGGCGAGTAGACAATACAGACGGTGCGCCTGTAACGCAATACCTGACTGCTGACGCTGAATCAGGTCAAGCTTATATCACAGTGCAGGACGGATCAAAATTTGTAATCGGTGAACGAGTATGGGTTATGGGTGGCTTAACAGTTAATAATGGCAATGAAAGAGACGTTAGAGAGGATGATCATAGAGGGCTTGAGATTATTGAGATCAATGGAAATGTGATTAAACTTGAAAATAATCTCTCTCACACATACACGAGTACTGGTCAGGTTGGCGGTGCATATATTACTACTTATCAGACCGCAGACAATAATCAAATAGGGGGTTGGACACTAGGAAATGAAGATCAACAAAACGGAATTCATCTAATTAATTGTCATTATTTTGCTATTCATAACTGTTATGTTCATGACCTCTGGGAGTCCCCAATCAAATTAGGGGTTGGTTTTGCTGCAGAATATACTATTAATTCGGTATGTAGTCATGGAATTATTTCTAACAATCGCTGTCTTCGAGGCTATGATCAAGGAATATCTATTTGGAATAGCCAGAATATCAACGTGATTGGAAACATATGCGAGGATGTAGGTTGGGGAGGGATTGTCGCAACAGGTTCAGATGATATCCTTATTACGGATAATATTTCGACGAACAACTATTACCGTATTCCTCATGACAACAGCTCTGGTCATGGTATAGTCAATGAAGGCGGCACCAGGGTATCTATTTTAAACAACCAGGTATCTTTAAATTATGCTCATGGAATTTTAATGTCCCCATCGCCTATGTCATTTGGTGTAGACAATGCAAGCCTTAATGACAACATGGATTGGAGAGCTACTGTCTTAAAGCTGACGTCAAACGCTGGTTTCTTGCTGGGAGCCAAGTATATGGTACGCGATGGCTCTAAGTCGGAATCATTCAAGGTCGTAAGTATCGATGGGAATGGCGGCAAAGAAGTGAATGTAGCCCCTACATCGAGATTTTTCCATAAGAAAGGTAGAATTGTAGGCAAACGTGCTGCAGAAGACAGCCGGATTGAGGGCAATATAGTATCCTATCAAGTTAACGGAGACGGTATCTGCATTACATCTGGCATAAGAATAACTATTAACAATAATCATGTTGAACGTAACGCGACAAATGGTATCAGGATCGTCCCCGAAAATGGCTTTGAATCGAGCGCTATAATCATTAATGGGAACTATTTAACCGGGAACTCTAACAACTTAGGCTGGAATGCAGAAATTTATGTGCATAATTGTGATGATGTCCATGTAGTAAATAATAGACTATTTGGGTCCTTTAATTCCAAAGGCATCCAATTCAGAGGCGTGCGAAACTCTCGCATATCCGGGAATGAAGTGAATGACTGTCAATCTGAAGGTATTTTTCTAGAGTGGGCGGATGGCGTGACCTGCGACAAGATCACTATTTGTGATAACGACGTAAAACAGTGTGACGGCATCGGAATCAAGGTGGACATTGGATTTAATCTCCTAGTCGAGGGGAACAGCTTGTGGTCAAATGCTGGCGATGGAGGTCTAGTAC
This sequence comes from Paenibacillus doosanensis, assembly GCF_025060755.1. Classification (GTDB taxonomy): domain Bacteria; phylum Bacillota; class Bacilli; order Paenibacillales; family NBRC-103111; genus Paenibacillus_S; species Paenibacillus_S doosanensis. The sequence continues at coordinate 7,978 of NZ_JANYUY010000044.1, read as the reverse complement.
TTGGCGGAGTTGCTTATAGTACCATTCAAGGTAACAGGTGCATCGGCAACAATGTTAATGGTATCCTACTGAGGGATAACGGCAATGCATGTAAATATAATATTGTCCAGGGGAATATAGTCAGAGACGATGGATCGAGTGTTAAGGGGTCTGACGGATCGAAGATGACACAAGGGACATCCATTAAACTGCAGGATAATGAAGATCATAACATTATTAAAAATAACATCGTCGACGTTGCGGTATCAACTGTTGGGACAAACACTGTAGTCTCTGATAATATCTTGATTTCTCCATCTTAAATCAGCGACTGCCGTGCAGGGGATAATCACTTGTGATCTGATACTAATGCATTAGGATTATAGCTTTAAAAGACAGGACGCTTGCAGAGGCGTCCTTTTTCGATCTTTAAAGGAGGAATAGACATATGCCTGACTTAACGCCGAAATTGGGTATTCAAAAACCGCTTGGCAACGAAACAGTCACCCGCGCCGGATGGAATGCAAATTGGGACATCATTGACGCGGCCGCCCAAAAAGAAATCGCCAAATCAACGTCATCTCCTGCTTCTCCGAAGACGGACGATTTGTGGATTGATACGAGCATAACGCCACACACATTGAAGCGTTATACCGGGTCGGTGTGGCGTGATGTGGGTATTCCTGCGACGTCTATTCAGAACGCGATAGACAACGCACGAAAAGATTCGACAAAAGAGTTTGTCTTGGAAGTCCGTACGTCGGACCCGGCATCACCGGCCATTGGTCGGATGTGGCTGCGAAGCGATTTATAGGGTGGTGGATATAGATGGATCAAGTAACATTAAATGCAAATAAAGCTGTGCATTACACTGTATGGGTCGACAATCCGTATAATCCAAATCCCTTCATGTATGCTGACACGAATCTTATACCGATTGCATTTCAATATGACAGTGATGGCAGCACTATTACGGAAGCTTTAATTAATTTTGATATGTCTAGCCTACCTACAGGATCTACAATAAATGGTGCAGTATTAAAACTTTTCACGGATAGTAGATATTCGAGCAATACTAATCCTGATTATCTTCGTATTCGCCGGTTAACATCAAACTGGAATGAGGTAAACGGGGCACAACAAACAAGACCCTCGTATACTGACACAAATGCCGTAATCACTGATTGGTTCGGTAATTACGTAGTAGGTGTATATAAAGAAATTGATGTGACTCAACTTATACGAGACATGGGAGGAAATAGATACGGATTATATTTAGATAACACGAATAAGGGTGGAGGGTACATCTATTTCCAAGGTAGAGCAAACTCCAATCCTCCCCAACTAGTCATCGACTATACGTTACCTAATAACGCTCCCAACGCTCCATCCCTCGGCTTTTCTGACGGTCAAGTATTAAATACAAGAACGCCGACGATTACATGGACATTCAGCGATCCGGACGGCAACGCGCAAGGCGGATATTTTGTCGAAGTTATAAATGGCGCTTATTCTGCTTCTCTGTGGAATAGCGGCTGGATTAACGATGCGAACGCCCGGAGCTATACGCTGCCTTCAGGTGCTATCCCAACCGACGGCCAGATTTACATCCGCATGAGGGTTAAAGATAGCAACGGCGCGATAAACACGAATAACGGTAATGGACCGGACACTTCGTTTGGAAATAGGCGGCTTATCATCGATACGACAGCTCCGATAGTGTCCAGCATATCGACAGAGAAAACCCCGGTTTCCGTTCCGGCAAATGGAACTTTCCGTATGTGGGCCCGTGGTGTATCTGATAACGTATCAGGCGTTTCATCGGTCAAATTTCCGACCCGGCTTACAGGTCAATCAACTTGGGTGTGGGTAGATGGCGTAAAAAGCGGTAGCGACTGGTATTGCGATTATCCGATCAGTAATTTTAGTAATGTCGAGACTACCTACGTGACTAACGTTTATGCGTACGATGCTGCTGGAAATAACGCTATGGTGGGGGAAATCCGGACGGTTGTAGATCGTACGCCTCCTACGTTTACAGTTGACGGAACGTCCTATAAAAGCGTTCAGCCAGGCGGCACCTTCCGCGTTTCCGCCTATAGCCTAGCGGATAACCTTGCAGGTATCCAAAATGTCCGTTTTGCTGTATGGACAGAAGTTAACGGTCAGGACGATTTGGTGTGGTATGACGGGGCAAATGCCGGTGGAGGTACATGGTATAAAGATGTCCCTATTTCCGAGCACGGTAACGCTGAAGGCCACTATATCACGCATGTTTATGCTTATGATAATGCCGGAAACAACTCTTCTAAAGCCGTTGATACCTACGTCGACCGAACGGCTCCGACGATTTCAAGCGTACAAGGCTACGGATACACAAATCAAACGACGGGAACACGGCGGGTTTGGTTTTATGGGGTAACCGATGGAATTAGCGGTATCGGCACAACCTACGCATCCTACAACAAACCTGGCGGCGGTAATTCAGGGCTCACTGCTTATGCGTCCGGGAGCGACTATTACGTTGATGTTCCGTTAGGACCCGAGGGCGAGTATACGGTTTATTTTCAAGCGGTTGATCGCGCCAATAACGCAAGTGCGACGGTAAATTCGAAGTTTTTCGTTGACTCTCAACGTGCAAATGATCCAAAACCGTCTGTCGTTTGGGGCACGACTACGGCTGCGTTTACCTGGTTTCCGTTCAATGATCCCACACCGTCTTCCGGCCTAGATCGAACGGTTCTCCACGTAGACCGATGGACAGGTTCCGAATGGGTATTTGACGTTGATATCAATAACGACGGCAGCCCTGATCTATGGTACATTCTCCCGGATAAAAACCAGGTAGAACATACTGTTACGACGTTAACGCCGGGAACACGCTATCGGTACACAGTTAAACATTTCGACATGGCACAAAACGAGAGCGCGTATTCGTACTATGAATTCGTAACCAAAAAGAAAATTGGGGAATATCGCATCGCCGGAAAAAATGGCACGGTTTCGTTGCCAGTCTACGATCCGTCTTCGGGCGTTTTGGGCAGCAAAGCGCTGCGCGTCGGCTTTAGCTCCGGAATCGGATGCTTCGAATTGGTATCCATAGCGGACACAAACGCAAGTCCGGTGCGTGTGCAAACACCACAAGGCGCCCGATCAATCTCTAAGTAAAGGAGGTCGAACACTATCCGCTCAACGCAGTATACATTTCTCAGTCCGACGCAGCATATCCCGAGTGAGATCGTTACCTACACGCCAATCGACGGCGAACCCCGAAACCTTCCTACCATCCGTCGCGACATGGGCGATTACCTTCCGCTTTATTACCGCGATTCAGTCGCCGCCAACGGCATCTTAACCGCCGAGTCCACTGAGTTAGCAGATCTGAACGCCGAAATTTCGGACGTGCTCGCGCAGTATTTCGTTGACACAGCAACGTGGGGCCTCGCGCATTGGGAACGCATTTGTGGCATCGCTACGGACAAAGCCAAGCCGCCTGAACAGAGGCGCTCCGTTATTAAATCGAAGCTGCGCGGAATCGGCACCGTCACCGTATCGCTCATTAAAAATGTGGCCGAAGCCTATGTGAACGGCGAGGTCGGCGTAACGGAGGATAACGCTAATTATTCGCTTACGATAACGTTCATCTCCAGCCGCGGCATTCCTCCGAACCTAGACGACATTCAATCGGTCCTACGAGAGACCATTCCGGCACACCTAGGGTTGACGTTTAAGTTTACCTATCTGATCTGGAGCGAGCTGGATGCGCTGGGATGGACATGGGACATGCTAGAAAACAAAGCCCTCACTTACGATCAACTCGAAGTATATAAACCGTAAAGGAGATGGGACGCCCTGTGGATTTGGACATACTTAAATATTTTCTTACGCAAGGTCCGTTCGCTGTCCTTTTTGCTTGGCTCCTGATCTCTTCCCGGAAGGAATCGCGTGAACGCGAGAAATCTCTAATAGCAGAAAATCGGAAGCGCGAAGGAAGACTCCACGACATCCTAGATAAGTTTAGCGAAAAATATGACGTCATCATAACGGAAATCCGCGACATCCAATCGCGCTTCAAGGAGTGATTCGAATGGAGAACGATATTTTAACGCTTGCCGCTCTCGTTGCTGCTTACGTTGGCGTGGCGAAAGGCTTCGGCATAGCGGAAAAATGGACGCATCTTGTCGCGTTAGTTTTCGCTACCGTTTTCGTCGTCGTGCCGGAAACGGCGCAGGCTGCCATAATAAAGATCAGCGTAATCGGCTTGACAGCTTCCGGCGCTTACCAATACGTGAAGAAACGAAGTGATGAAGGCAATGACGGTAAAAGGATTTGATTGCGCTGCGCCTCTAACCGCAGACAAAGCGGCCGCATTTTACGCGGACGGGTACGAATTTGTCGCGCGTTATTTAGTCCCGGCCGGATGGAAGCGGCTAACTGCCGAAGAAGCGGCCGCAATTTCTGACGCAGGACTGCAGATCGTCTCCGTGTTCGAAACGACGACGGATCGGGCTCTCGGCGGATACGAGGCCGGTCTTGCCGACGGTAAAACAGCACTGGCCGCCGCGCTGGCAATCGCCCAACCGGGAGGAAGCGCCATTTACTTCGCGGTCGATTTCAATGCGTCCTCCACTCAGATGGAGACGGTAATCAGCTATATTCGCGCAGCGGGTGAAGCGACACCCGGGTACAACACCGGGGTGTACGGTTCCTATTCCGTAGTTGAAGCTGTACTCGCAGCGGGCGCTTGTTCAAGTGCTTGGCAGACATACGCTTGGAGCGGCAGGAAACGCTCGCCGAAAGCGAACATCTATCAATATCAGAACGACATTACAGTGAACGGCATAGGCGTAGATTTAGACGAAGCATACGGCGCTTATGGCGGATGGAGCATGAGTAAGATAGAAAACCAGGGGGTTAGCAATAATATGCCGATGAAACTGGAAGATTGGCAATGGGACATGATCTACGAAGTGCTGGGCAAAGCCTACAATGATGGCAAGCTAATGTGGGGCTGGATGCAGAAGGTCGTCGATAAATCGATGACGGCAACGGAGCTCACCTTCTTAAACACGGTGCTCGACGGCCGCATTGACCGTAAGATCGAAGTGTAACAATAACAGCTTCACCGGCAAATTTTAAAAATGGATGAAAGGAGCCTGCTAGCTTCTGCTTGGCTAGTAGGCTCCTTCTACACTCTCTCCGCTTCTTTCTTCTGTTTTTGATTCAGAATACTATCAAAATGATAAACAAATGAACCATTCTCTGCAACCCGCAGAGTAGCATAGCCTTTTCTCTTCAGTTGATCCAGCAGTTCACCTGCTTCGTCTAAAGTTAAATTCGTGGTCATCGCGATATCTACAGCTGTCACATAACCTTCATTTTGAACAGCTATTTTTAATACGGTTCTTTCCATTTCTTCAAACTTGATGTGTTTCTGCTGCTCAAGATCTTTTTCACGCAGTTTCATTTCATGTTTGTTTTTAGCGACATTGTAAATGATCCAAGCCACCCCGACAATGATAGTAAACAATAAGATAATTTTCCATCCGCCGCCAGTAAACCATTCGGCGACAATTTGTAAAAGCCCTAAAATAAGCAGCCAAGTAAAGCAGCCTCCCCAACCACTTCTATTACTCATTCCTTCTCCCCACCAACCCAGAACGATAATTATTTCCAATAACCGTAATATACAACAAACAGTATGGAATTGCTATGCTCTTTTGTGTAAATCATTTCTTGATGAAGATGCACAACCTGTCTAAGGATGTCTTTTTATAAAGAAGCAATCGCCTTTACGGTGATTATATGAAAATAAAAAAAGCCGCCTTCAATGAAGAAAGCAGCACTTTGTATGCGTAAATGGCGTCCCAGAAGGGATTCGAACCCCTGACCGACGGCTTAGAAGGCCGTTGCTCTATCCAGCTGAGCTACTGGAACATAATATTGGAGCGGGTGATGGGAATCGAACCCACGCTACCAGCTTGGAAGGCTGGAGTTCTACCATTGAACTACACCCGCTCGCTATAAAATTAAATGGTCGGGACGACACGATTCGAACATGCGACCCCCTGGTCCCAAACCAGGTGCTCTACCAAGCTGAGCTACGTCCCGAAGATTATGGTGCCGGTAGAGGGACTTGAACCCCCACGGTTTCCCTCACGATTTTGAGTCGCGCGCGTCTGCCAATTCCGCCATACCGGCTTTCTGGAGCGGAAGACGGGAATCGAACCCGCGACCCTCGCCTTGGCAAGGCGATGCTCTACCGCTGAGCCACTTCCGCACAATTCAGAAAGAACAAGATTTAATATATCATAACGATTTCGATAATGCAATAACTTTTTAAAGTTATTTTGGAGCGGAAGACGGGAATCGAACCCGCGACCCTCGCCTTGGCAAGGCGATGCTCTACCGCTGAGCCACTTCCGCATAAACAGTGCGCGTAGAGGGACTTGAACCCCCACGGTCTCCCGCTAGATCCTAAGTCTAGTGCGTCTGCCAATTCCGCCATACGCGCGCAAGAGTTAAACGTGAGCCATGTAGGACTCGAACCTACGACACCCTGATTAAAAGTCAGGTGCTCTACCAACTGAGCTAATGGCTCATATTAAAACTGGGGATCTAGGATTCGAACCTAGGCATGACGGAGTCAAAGTCCGTTGCCTTACCGCTTGGCTAATCCCCATCGTTTTCGTGTAGAATGGGGCGATCGATGGGACTTGAACCCACGAATGCCGGAGCCACAATCCGGTGCGTTAACCCCTTCGCCACGACCGCCATACAAATGTGATTAAATCGAATATGGTGCCGTCGAGAGGACTTGAACCCCCAACCTACTGATTACGATTCAGTTGCTCTACCAATTGAGCTACGACGGCAAGCGCTATTAATTAAACCAATAACAATAAAACGGCTGAAAGCAAAAATGGCGGAGCCGACGGGATTCGAACCCGCGGTCTCCTGCGTGACAGGCAGGCATGTTAGGCCTCTACACCACGGCTCCACACTGTAAAAAAATAAATTGGTTGCGGGGGCAGGATTTGAACCTGCGGCCTTCGGGTTATGAGCCCGACGAGCTACCGGGCTGCTCCACCCCGCGTCGTTGAAGTTTATATGGTGGAGGCTGAGGGGATCGAACCCCCGACCCTCTGCTTGTAAGGCAGATGCTCTCCCAGCTGAGCTAAGCCTCCATATGTACCTTTATGATGCCCTTACAAAGCAAAGCAGATTCACTTTGTAAATAATAATGGTGACCCGTAGGGGATTCGAACCCCTGTTACCTCCGTGAAAGGGAGGTGTCTTAACCCCTTGACCAACGGGCCTTACTAAAATATGGCGGAGAGAGAGGGATTCGAACCCTCGAGACGCTTGTGACGCCTACACGATTTCCAATCGTGCTCCTTCGGCCAACTCGGACACCTCTCCATTTGTTTCGATCTAAAGGATATTAATCCTGTATATTTAATAAAGAATGGCTCCCCGAACAGGACTCGAACCTGTGACAACTCGATTAACAGTCGAGTGCTCTACCAACTGAGCTATCAGGGAATGTACCGCTTGGCGACGTTCTACTCTCCCAGAACCCTTCGGTTCAAGTACCATCGACGCTGGAGGGCTTAACGGTCGTGTTCGAGATGGGAACGCGTGGTTCCCCTCCGCCATCATCACCAAACGGTGTAGCTTGTTCAAGGCTTGCGCCTTGAAAACTAGATACGAAACTCGTGCGCATAGCGAGCAATGGTTATTTGTTCTTCCCGGTTTGTTTCCGGGCCCCGAGAAAGTATTTGGAATCAGCTTCGAAGCTTCTCTTCACTTTCTTGGGAACTAGGTTAAGCCCTCGACCGATTAGTATTCGTCAGCTCCACACGTTGCCGCGCTTCCACCCCGAACCTATCTACCTCGTCGTCTTCAAGGGGTCTTACTTACTGGGAAATCTCATCTTGAGGGGGGCTTCACGCTTAGATGCTTTCAGCGCTTATCCCGTCCGTACGTAGCTATCCAG
>NZ_JANYUY010000043.1 GCF_025060755.1 Paenibacillus doosanensis | reverse complement strand
GGGAAAGTCCAGTCCCTTTTGCAATTTTCAAGGTGCGATTTACTGGAAATCGAAAAGTTTGCGGCCAGTTCCCATGGGAACTGGAAATCGGCTTAAAACTTGGTTCTAGAAATACTATACGAGGAGGAGAAGCTATGGATTCGGAAGAGATTCAACGGCTTGAAGATCAATTCGACCGGGAGCTTACCGAGGGCGAGGCCGCCGAAATTAAAAATACGCCTGTGGTGAACCATGCGGAAGAGCACTCGGACACCGACTGGAGTCTTGACAAAAACTTGACCCTTGGTTCGATCGCAAGGCAGAACGGCCGTATTTGACGGAGGAAGACGATAGAAGCGTGAAAAAAGAGCGACGGAGGTATCGCGATGCCCAATGAACGGATTGAGATAGAAACCGACGGCAACCCCGAAACGATCTATGAGGATACGAAATCCCACGAACGCATCGGCTTCAGGGCCGATGACACTACTAAACTTCGCAATTACGGCAAGCCGAATGAGAAACTGGACGGCGTACCTATCGAGTAAACAACAAAAAAACAGACTGGCCTCCTTGCGAAAGGCCAGTCTGCATTCGGATTATTCCTCCACTTGAAAGATGGAGTCGACGACAATCGGCAAATTGTCTCTTAAGGCGCTGGCGCCGAGGACCGACCGGGCATGAATGCCCCGTTCGCCGAAGACGTCCAGCATCAGATCGGAAAAACCGTTCAATACTTTATGCGGCTCTTCGAAATCGGGATGCGCGTTAACAAAGCCTTGAACCTTCACGACGCGCTTCACCTTATCGAGGGAACCGAGCGCCGACTTGACTACCGCCAGCACCTCGATCCCGGTGTTTCTCGCGAAGCGATACCCTTCTTCTGTAGAGAACTCCGCTCCAACCTTCCCTTTCGGATTGCCCGAAGGACCTTTCCCGGACACGAACATCAGTCCGTTAACGATAACATAATTGGCGTACTTGGCCGCAGGCTCGCTCGCCTCGGGAAGTACGATTTGCAGCTCATGCAATCTGCTTTCTATCGACATCGTCATACCGCTCCTCCCCCATAAGTATCGGACAGACTCATAACTTAGTAGTAATTATAGAGGGATGACGGGCGATGTCAACTAATTTTTCACATTGTATGCGTTCTCTTTTGCAAGCCGCAGCTTGTTGACTTGCCGGACTCAAACCGAACTCGGTTCTTGAAGCGCCTCTTTGTCTGCCGCTTTCTTTTGGAACAAAATGCCTTTGTCCTTGAAGCTGATGAAGAATACGACGGACACGACCGCAGCTACGGCCGCCGGATACATCCAGAAGCTTTGCCATTGTCTTAAAGCCTCAGCCCCTTGAGCCGTTACCGTATGATTGAACAAATATCCGGTGAGCGATGAAGCGAACAGCAGGCCCAAACCGTTGGAGATCATAAATTTCAAGCTTTGCGCTTGCGCTTTTATCGTAATATCCGCTTTGTTGTCCACATAAATGTCTCCGGCCGTAAAGAAGAAGTCCCAGCATATTCCCTGCAAAGCGAGCGCAATGACGATGACGATCATTCCGGTGTCGTTCACCGCAAACGAGAACAGCAGACAACGAGCGATCCAGGTCAGCGCTCCCCACAGAATAATCCGCTTAAACCCGAATTTTAATAGGAAGAACGAGAGCAGGAACATGAAAATAACTTCCGTCGCAATCCCGATCTGCATGATCGTCGCGGCGTTCTTAAAGCCCAGCGCCCCCAGAAATACCGGCAAATACGCGCTGTACGCCGTCTTCGGAATCATCAGAAAAATGGTGCAAGCCATGAAGATGGAGAAGTTTTTGTCCTTGAACAGCGACAGCGCGTCCAGACAAAGCAGATCGCGGACGAGGAACTTCTTCCCTTTGCCCGCCGCCGGCGTGTTAGGCAGCGTGAAGCAGTACAAGCCCAGCACGATAGCCGACACGGCTGCGATCTTGAAGGTCATGATGCTACCGGAAAAGCCGAGCTGGCCCAGCAAAAATCCGATGATCATAAAGCCGAACGTACCGAACACGCGAATTAAAGGGAAGGTCTTCGCCCCGTTAATATGCCGGAAGCTGATGCTGTTGGATAGACCCGTAGTAGGATAAAACAGAATGGCTACGACAAAAATAAGGATCAGAAACGTCGTCGAATGCCCGGCTGCGATCTGGGCCGGAATCGTAAGAAGAACGCATGCATTCAATATGTGAAGGATACCCATAATTTTTTGCGATGCGATGAATCTGTCGGCGATCATTCCGATGAACAGCGGAGACAAGATGGTAGCTATGCCGAGCAAAGCGTACGTGGTGCCGATGATGGACGACAGCCCGAATGTGCTTAATACAAGCCCCAAGGTCATGTTCCATGCCCCTTGAACGAAATATTGAAGAAACATCATGACCAGCAGTCTTGGAACGACGATTGTTTTCATACTCACATTCTCCTCATCAAATGAACTTGATTAATCCGTCATAGGCGATTTCGATACGGTAAGGCTCGAACAGCTCCACCAATTCATCGTGCATAAGTCCCATATTATGCGATAAATGCGATAAGACCAGCTGACTCGATGCGTCGTGCATACCGTCTTTGATCAGCCTTTGTTGCGTCTCCAAAACGGTTTCGATGCTCATATGATTATTGGAACGAGGATTATTAGTATAGCCATAAGTGCATTCCAAAATCGTCAAATCGATGCGCCGGCCGGCCAGCCACTCCCAGGTGGACTCAGGGAACCAGCCGGAATCGTGCCCGTACAGCAGCGTTTTTCCGTCCTTCTCGATAAAATAGAGCAGGCACATCTCCCATTCGGCATGATTGGCCAATAAAGGAGTGACTTTCGCGGAGCCCGCACACTCCGTGACGAACGGAATCAGCCGCGTAAATGCGAAACGCTCCTTACTGTAACCGGGCAGTACGTCCCGGCAGCCGCCGATCGCCAGATCGTTGCCGTACACGCGCAGCGGATGCTCGATGCGATGCCCGTAGCCTTCCATTCTGCTGAATAAGTCACCGACATTGAAATGATCGGGGTGAGTATGGGTGAACAGCAGATCGGTAATCCGGGTCGCATCCGCTTGATCCCGCATCATTTGCCAGCTGAATTCGGGCGCCAGATCGATTTGCATCGTATCGTCGACGATAACGGCCGAGCGGGTTCGTATATCTTTCCCTTTCGCCGCTCTCGCCTTCTCGCAAACGCCGCACCGGCAAAACGGATTCGGCACGCCTTCCGAAGCGGCGGACCCTAAGAAATGAACTTTCATCATGCATGTCTCCTTTGTCTAAAACACCAGTATGCGGGACTTAGGACCAGTCCCTCTCGTTGTCGTTACTGAACGTCCGTCGATTCCATTTTGGCAGCGTCGGTCGAATGCTTCGCTTGAAGAAACCGGCTGCATTTGGCAAGCAAAAACGTGATCATCACGGAAAAAATCACGATGCCGTAATACCCGGCTCCGATGCCGATGCCTGCTCCTCCGGAGAAAAAAATCATCGCGGCCGAGGTCAGCCCCTTCACCTTCTCGCCGTCCTTCAATATAACGCCGGCCCCGATAAAGCCAAGTCCGGATACGATTTGCGCAGTCAAGCGCAGCGGATCTGCCGTAGACTGCTGCCCCGGGATGTTGTAAGTGTGTGCCGTGTATATGGATACAATTGTAATTAACGTGCAGGCTACGCAAGTATATGTGTATGTTTTTAAACCCGCAGGTTTATGGTTATACGATCGGTCCCAACCGATAAACAGGCCCAGCACGGCGCTAACCGTGATCTTAACGTACATCTGCAGATCTCCAACAGCCTGGCTGATCATTAATGAGTCCATAGAATGATGTTCGTCTCTCCTTTCTCTTTGAAGTCGCCTTTCCGCCATTAACCAATAGAGTCCATTCATTCTTCTTTGACAACGCTTACTACAATAGGATTGTATCACAATATTGGAACGTGTCAATAATTATTTTGGCGTTATATTTCATAAAACACTTAAAATTCGCGTCGATTCTATGATAAAAGCGGAAATATCCCATTTTGTAGATTGGAACGTTTCAATAATTTCCTGTTTATTCCGGCCGTGTGGATTCTCGCTTCAAGACCTTATATAATAAAGATAATTTGCTGCATAATAAATGGAGGCAAAAACGACAATGCCCACAATTAAAGATATCGCCAAAGCGGCGGGAGTTTCTCACGGAACGGTGTCCAACGTTTTGAACGGCCGCGGAAACGTAAGTTTGGAGAAAATCAAACTGGTCGAAGAAGCGGCCAAAAAAATGGGCTACCAAATTCATGCCCAAGCCAAATCATTGCGCGAAGGCAGCACGACCACCGTTTCGGTCATCCTGCCGAATATTGCGCTTGAACAATATAACAAGCTTTACCTGGCCGTCTATCATTGCTTCCGGCAGGCCGGATACCACACAAGCCTGTACTTGACCCAGGATCAACAGGAAATCGAGCTTTCGATCCTGCAGAGCATCGCCGCTAACCGCGACTGCGCCGTCATCGCGGTATCCTGTCTCCCCGACGCCCGGAGCTATTACGACGCGCTCGGCGCCGATGCGGATAATATCTTCTTCGTATACCGCCGATTGGATCATTCCAACCAGTTCGCAAGCTTCGATTTCGCCCAAGCGGGACAAGCGATAGCGCGCAAAATCGCCGAAAAAAACCATCCCAGCATCGGACTGTTCACCGATTCTGCGGAATATTCGTGCACGGTGCAGTTCAAGGACGCCTTGCTGCACGGAGTCGCCCATTTGAATCCAAGATTCCGTCACGTCGCCTCCTCTCATTCGACCGCTTACTCCCATGCCTTCGATTTCTTCTCCGAAGAACGATTCGACTGCATCGTAACGACCGATATGGAGCGGGCCCGGTATATTAAAAACGCCCATTATTTAGGCAATACAGGATCTTGTCCCGCTATTTACAGCTTGGCGGACTCCGAGTTTCTGGCAGAGGATGGGATCGTCAAATATCATTTGAACTATCAATTGCTGGGCAAGGAAATTGCCGAGCATATCGTACAACGGACGGCTGCGGGCCAAGACCTTCCTCCTGTCTCGCCTATAATGGTTCAAGACCGCGGATTTTTGTTTGAGGATGCGGCTCACTCTCCTTCGCCGTCCGATACGACCTTGAACATTTTGACGATACCGAGCCCGACCACGGAAGCCTTAAGGAAGCTGCTGCCCCATTTCAAAAAAACGACGGGCATTGAATTCAGACTGGCCGTCTATTCGTTCGAAGAGATTTACGATATTTTGCTCGATATCGATAATCACCGGCATTACGATATTATCCGGGTCGATCTGGCCGGCTTATCCTGGGTTGCCCGGCAGGCTCTAAAGCCTTTGCCCCCCGAACTGACGGAGCTGCTCGCTTATTATCCGCGGCAGCTCGCAGACCGCTATTCCTATGTGGACGACACGCCTTACGCCGTTCCTTTCGATCCGAGCGTTCAGCTGCTTTTTTACAGAAAAGATTTATTTGAGGATACGAAAATACGGAGAATGTTTTACGAAAGGTACAAGCTGGAGCTTAACCCGCCGAATACCTTTCACGAATTCAATTTGATATCCGAATTTTTCTCCTCCATCCGAACCCAGCAGGCTCCGCATTTCTTCGGTTCGGCTGTCACAACGGGCAATGCGGAAATTATCGCCTCGGAGTTTCTGCTAAGGTACTATGCCGAAGGCGGCTCGTTGATCCAGGCCGATCATAAGCTGGCTTTGTCGGGCGAGATGGCGGTAAAAGCTTTGCAGAGCTACATGGACCATTTGTCCATCGCCAAAGAGCTGCACGCCAAATGGTGGGACGAATCCATTTCCTTATTCGAACGCGGCGATTTGGCCATGCTGATCGTCTATATGAATTTATTTTCTCATGTGGCGCATAGTCCTATAGCTCCCCTAATCGGTTTCTCGCAGGTGCCGGGGCATTCTCCGCTGCTTGGCGGAGGATCGCTCGGAGTTTCCAGGCATAGCCAAAAAGACCGCGAAGCGGCGGCCTTCTTTAAGTGGTTCTACCATAACGAAATCGCCGAGCAAATCGCCTTGTTAGGCGGCAGCTCCGTCCATAACGTCATTTACGGCAACCAAAATATTATGGAGCAGTACCCTTGGCTCAAATTCGCCAAAGATTTGGATGACCAGGGCATCCGCGAGTCCTCGTTCGGGCCGGGTCATAATCTCAATTTGCGTAAAGTGGAAAAAATTATCGGCCTCGGCGTCAGAAATGTCATCAACCGAATGATGGGGCATGAAGAAGCCATCGAATATATTAATTCGAGGCTGGCCGGAGAAATGTTCGAATAACGTCTTGGAACGAATCAAGGCCGATTCAGGCTGTCAGCCTGCTTCATTCTGCCGCCTCTGACATGCCCAAGCACCAGAACCGTGAACAGCGCGGCCAGCAAAATGCACAGCATGTAAGGCAGCCCCTTGTACATGGAATACAAGCTCGTTCCGACGATCGGTCCGATGACGGAGCCGACGCCTTGGGCGGAAGCAACGAACGACGCGACGCCGGATTGCTCTCGTTCCTCTACGGCCAGCGACGCCGCAGCGGCATACCCCGGCATCGTGAAGCCGATGCCGAGCCCGAACAAGGCGAACGCGAGCAAATAAGACGCGGGATAAAGAAGGAAGAACAGGAAGCCGAGCGCGAGAAACGGCAGTCCGAGCTTTAACAAGCCGGCGGGCTTGCGGTTCATATAACGGCTGATGATCAGCTGCGCCAGGACGACGATGACGCCGCCCAGCGTCAGGCCGATGCCGACCATTTGGGCGGCCTGCTTCGTATTGACGGCCAGATTGTCCTGCATATAAAAGCCCGCCGTCACCTGAAAAATGATCATGACCGTAGACAGCAGCAGCCCGACGGATAAATATAAGCGGACGCGAGGGTCCAGAGGCGACAGGCGGCTCGCCCGTTTCGCCCCTCCGGCCGATCGTTCGGCGGGAATAACAAGCCAGAAAGCGGCCGTAATGAGCACAATCAGCGCGGCTGAAACGTACATCGGGGCCGTCAAGCCGACGGATGCGAGCCCTGCTCCCATGGCGGGACCGAGCACGAAGCCGAGCCCGTTGGCCGCGCCGAACAAAGCCATCCCCGACGTGCGATTATCCGCCGTCGTCCATTCCATCAAATAACCTTGAGCCATCGCCGGCACGGCGCCGAAGCAAAAGCCCGCTATCGCCCTGAGCCCGAATAACCCCCAATACAGCCCCAAAGAAGCCGACTTCGCGGATTGAGCTTGGTCCGCCATATAAGCAAATAGAAACACGGTGACCGTATAGGCCAGCAAAGAGAAGGCCATGACCCGTTTGCGGTTGAGCTGCGGCTTCCTTCCCCAGACGAAGCTTCCGAGTATCCAGCAGATGCCCGTAACCGTCACCAGACTGCCGGTTTGGATTTCGCTCATCCCCATGTTTCTGGACAATGGCCCGAGTATCGGGTTGAATGTGGCGATAGATATCATCGCGAACAATACGGTTAAAAAAATCATGATGAATTTTTGCTTCAAATCGATCTACTCCTCTCGCCGGATCAGCGCTTGATATGATCATCATTATCATGCAAAGCTTGCGGCGCCGCTACCTGCCGGGGGAGCTTTCCTGCCTGTAGAAGGAGAAAAGATCGAATGGACTAAAAAAGCTTCCGTACCTTAAGAAATCGGGTTACGGAAGCTATGTTTTTGCAGCCTATTTTTTCTATAGTCGTTCGGGGTGCAGCCGTACTGCTTGCGGAAGGCGGCCGTAAATTTGCTCATATTGCTGTAGCCGACCGCAACAGCCGCCTCGCTCACGTTCAAATGCTCCGATTCCGGCAAGGAGACTCCGGCCGGCTGCAGGCTGCGGGGCTCCCCCGAAAGCTGGATGCGGACGAAATAAGCTTCAGAGCATCTCGTCACCTTTGGGGGATTTGTTCCTTGCAGGCTCTTACCGGAAACGGTACATGACCGAATCCTGAACGGGCCTGTACCCGATCTGCGAATAAATGTGATTGGAGGTCGGGTTGGCCAGATCCGTGTACAGACTGCAGAAGGAATAGCCTTGCTCCAGGAGCAGCCCGCTCAAAGCGGCTACGCAAGAGGATGCATAACCCCTCCTCCGGTATTGCGGCGGCGTATAGACATAGCTCAAGACGATGCCGCGCTTGGTCGGTCTGGCCGACTTCGCCATACTGACCGGCTCCCCGTCGTGCCACAGATGCAGCGAGCCGTCGCGAATAAATTCCAGCGCCTTATTCGAAGCTTCCTCCGGCCGGATTCGTTCGCCGATGGATTCGACGAATTCCTGAATCCATCCGGCTACAAGCTCATGCTCCTTCATCGTCGCCGCCTTCAGCCGCCCCGGGCAATAAGCCGGCGGCACGACCCGGTCGAGCCGGTAGATGCGCTGATTCATCTTGAGCACCGGCTCATACCGGTGAAGCCGGGCCCACTCCTCGGCGAATAACTTCGCCGCCTCCGGAGGCCCCACGACTCCGGGCACATCCAGCCCGCGTTCAAACAGATCAGCTGCGGCGGTCAGGACCGCTTCCCGCCACCGCTCCCCATCGGCGTACAGAACGGCGTTCTTATCGTTCAGCAGCACGACAAGCGCCAAGCCGTGATCGTCTTCCACGGCCAACAGATGCGTAGCGGGGCTTCCCGCCGCCATCCCCAGGTTCTCCCGCTTCACCAGCATGTGCAGCAGACCGAGCAGCAAATTGTTCACGGCTTCATTGTTTTCCAGAAACGATTCGACCCGCCGCAGAAACGCCTCCGGCTTCTCGCCATACCAAAGCTTCATTCCGCCTTCCTCCTCCGTCTCTCCCCCGATGTCCCAACTCCAAGCAAGCGCCATTATAAGGGAATTTGCACTATGGTATCACAAGGCGGCGAGGGCGGCAATCCCCTTTCGTAACCAAGCGTTCGGCAGGAGCATCGGCCCCTTTAAGAGCCGAACAACTTTGCTTTTTAAACAAAGTGTACTATAATTTTCTATGTCTTTTCTTGTCGGAAGCCCGTATGAAGGGCTAGTAAAGGAGTTTTTGACCATGAATACGCAAACGCAATTTCGGGTGCTCGTAGCAACGGCCGTCGAAGCGGAGAAAGAGGCGGTACTGCGCGGACTCGGCAACGACCCCAGATTCGATGTGATCGCCGCGGGCGTCGGGCCGGTGGCGGCCGCCGTAGGCGCTACGAAGGCGCTGGCCGCGGCCCCGTACGGCCTCGTCGTTATCGCCGGGATCGCCGGCGGCTTCGCGGAGCAGGCCGCGATCGGCTCGCTCGTCGTCGCCAGCGAGATCATCGCCGCCGACCTCGGAGCCGAGACGCCGGACGGCTTCTGCAGCCTGGACGAGCTCGGCTTCGGCTCGGCACGCATCGCGGTCGACCTGGCGCGCGCCGAACGGCTGGCCGAGGCGCTGGCCGCAGCGGGTCTCTCCGCCCGGCTCGGCCCGGTGCTGACGCTGTCCACCGTGACGGGCACGGCGGAGACGTCCGCCGCGCTGGCCAAGCGGGTGCCGGGCGCCGCCGCCGAAGCGATGGAAGGCTTCGGCATCGCCGCAGCCGCATTGTACCGCGGCGTGCCGGTGCTGGAGCTGCGCGCCGTCTCGAACGCGGTCGGTCCGCGCGACCGCGCCGCCTGGCGCATCGGCGATGCGCTGCAAGCCCTGCAATCCGCCAGCAAAGTACTTCAGGAGGTATTATAATGAATATCGCATTTTCGCCTTGTCCCAACGACACGTTCGTCTTTCATGCATGGGTGCACGGGCTTCTGCCGGATGCACCGCAGCTTCAAGTGACTTATGCCGATATCGATATAACGAACCATCTCGCCGCCGAACGCCAAGGCCCCGAGGTGCTCAAAATTTCGTACGCGGCGCTGCCATGGGTATTGTCCGACTACGCGCTGCTCCCGTGCGGAGGCGCTTTGGGCCGCGGCTGCGGGCCGCTGGTTCTCACTTCGGGCCGCTTGACGACGACAAGCGACCCGTCCGTGCTGAGCGGACGCCGCGTAGCGGTGCCGAGCGAGCGCTCCACCGCTTATTTGCTGTTCCGGCTCTGGGCCGCCAAGAACGTTCCCGGCGGCGTCGGCGAGATCGTCGTCATGCCGTTCCATGAGATTATGCCGGCCGTACGCGACGGGCAGATCGACGCCGGGCTCGTCATTCACGAAGCCCGCTTCACCTATCCGTCCTACGGGCTTACGCTGCTTGCCGATATGGGCAGCTGGTGGGAAAGCGACACCGGACTGCCGATCCCGCTCGGCGCCATTATCGCCCGCCGATCGATGGATATCGCTTCCTTGGCCAAGTGGACCCGCCAATCCGTCGAATACGCGTGGGCCCACCCGGAAGCGTCCCGCGACTATATTATGAGCCATGCCCAGGAGCTCGCTCCCGAGGTCGCTCAGGCGCATATCGACTTATACGTCAACAAGTTTACGGCCGATCTCGGCGAGGACGGCTATGCGGCGATTACGTCGCTGCTGCACCGGGCCGCGCAGGAAGGCCTCGTTCCCGAGTTCGACCTTGCCCTGCTTCGTTCCTAATTGCCCCGTTCGCTTGACGGCCAGCAATCCCGTTAAGACCGCGCGGAAAAAGGCGCATTTCCCGTTTCACCGGGAGATGCGCCTTTTCCGCTATTTTCCTTACGCCTGCTCGCCGCCCCTCTCGAAGCGCCGCACTCCCCTCATGCGATCAAAGCGCCGAAAGGCGCATGAAGCCATCCTCCCCGCCGGAGAATGGCCTTCATGATTTCGAGTTATTCGCTTAAATGAAACGGCAATGTGGCGACGACAATATCTTTTTCCCGCAATAATCTGGAACGGATGCGGTAAGCGGATTGGTTATGCAGCAGCCGATGCCACCAGCGCTTCGGAACGAACTCCGGCAGCAGCACCATAATCGTCTGCTTCTCCTGCACATGCGCATCGATGCGGGCGATGAAATCGACCAAGGGCTTGATCAGCGTCCGGTAGCGCGATTTGAAGATGACGAGCCGCACTCCCGGGTTCCACTGCTCCCATTTTTCCTCCATCCGGTCTTCGTCCTCGTCCGAGTAAGACACATAGAATGCGATCACATTGGGCGACAGCGTCTTCGCATAGGAGATGGTCGAGGCCACGACCCGGTGAATGCCCGCGATAGGAACGATGATGATCGATTCTTTATGCGGCAGCGGTTCTCCCAGATCGAAGCGCAGTTGTTTGGCCACATCTTCATAGTGCTCGTAAATTTGGGTAATAAACCACAGCAGCACAGGAGTAAGCACGATCACGATCCAGGCGCCTTGGGCAAATTTGGTCACGCAAAAAATAATCAGCACCGCGAAGGAGACGATAGCGCCGAGCCCGTTGATCGCCAGCTTCCCCTGCCAGCCCTTCTGCTTCTCGCGCAGCCATTTGCGAACGAGCCCGCTTTGCGCCAGCGTAAACGAAAGAAATACTCCGATCGCGTACAGCGGAATCAGCGCATCGGTCTTTCCCTTGAAGATGATCAGCAGCAGACTGGCCAGCACGCCCAGAGTGACGATGCCGAAATGAAACGATAAGCGGTCCCCGCGGTTGGCGAACATTCTCGGAAAATTTTTATCGACAGCCATAATGGAGGCCAATATCGGAAAACCGTTGAAGCTGGTGTTGGCCGCCAACGTCAAAATCATCATCGTCGCGATTTGCGTGGCGTAATACATCCATCCGCGGCCGAAAGCATGCTCCGTGACCATCGACAGAACGGAAGTATGCCCCTTCGGGTCGGGAGCGATGCCGTAAGCGATCGTTAGAACGGTAATCCCGCCAAATATAATGGCCAGCAGCGTGCCGAGCGATACGAGCGTTCGTTTGGCATTCGCCTGGGACGGCGTTTTGAAATGCGGCACCGCATCGGAGATCGCCTCGATGCCCGTCACCGCCGAACAGCCTGACGAGAACGCCTTAAGCAGTACGAACAGCGTTAAGCCCGCCGGCATCGATGTAGGAATCAGCTGGGATTCCCTGACATGCTCGGAGCCGGTAATAAGATCAAAGGCGCCTTTTCCGATCAGCACCAGTACGCACAGAATAAAGAAATACGTCGGGAAAGCGAACACCGTGCCGGATTCGGAAGTTCCCCGCAAGTTGAGCCAGACCATAATCCAGACAAGGAGCAGCGCGATCGGCACGATATATGGGATAGTGACCGGAAAAGCGGAGGTGATCGCCTGAACGCCGGCCGATACGGATACCGCCACCGTTAACGTATAATCGATTAACAACGACACGCCCGTCAGCCGCCCGAACGGGACCCCGAGATTTTCCTTCGACACCATATAGGCCCCGCCCCCGCCGGGATATGCGTCGATCACTTGACGATAGCTGACGACCAGCAGCGTGATCAGGATGATGATTCCGACGGCAATGGGCAGCGAATACGCAAAAGCTGCGGCTCCGAACACGGCCAAGGCAAGCAGAATTTGCTCGGTGCCGTAGGCTACGGAGGATAGCGCGTCGGAAGAAAGAATCGGCAGCGCTTTCCATACCGGCATTTTCTCCTGCTCCAGCTCATTGGATTTGAGCGGTCGTCCAAATACGATTCTCTTGATAGAATCCGATGTCATGATTACACCCTCAATTTGGCTGAAAGTTCATCTTCAAGAAAAATAAGGCGTTCTTACTATGCCCAAAAACAAAAAAATACACAAGGATAAACGCCTGTGCATTTTTCCTTCCCAGAAGCGCCTACGAGGTTAGCTGGCGGGTTAGAGCGTGAGAAGAGCGCTCTTCCATCGTCGAACGATAGATTCACCCCAAAATCGGTTGGTTCCCCCGTTTTTCCTAAGAAAACTCAGCGTTAAATTTTTTTCATGAATCGTATGATACTTCTTTTATTTCCTTAAGTAAATGAATTGAAACTGCCGAATTGCGCGATTATAAGTCAAAAAATCTGACAGCCTGCCGCCAGCTTCATTGACATGGATCATCGCATGAATTTTCTTGAGCAATCGCCGATTTGGAATCGCGACTTGACATTTCCTTTTTCCGACAGGGGATTCGGCGAAAAAAAGAAGCATGATAGGGTCCGTTAAGGACGCTATCGATGCTTCCGGGTTCAAGTATATCATATATTTACATTTTATGTAATTTCGGCATCGTTTACGGAGAAGTTGTCGTCTCGGTCTTCACGGCCGGAGCCGACAGGTCGAATGTTTTATTCTCGTTAACGACGATGTTCTGGAACGCACCGTTATTGCTGACCCAACCGCTTGCCAAGAGGGACGCCGTTCCGGTATTCACTTCCACCGTGCCCATATAGACGCGTTCGTTGCACTGTTTGTGATTACCGAAATTAATATGGTACAGCCCTGTCGCATGGCCTGGTAAGCTCGCGGCTTTCCCCGGGACCAGCGTCGAACCGATATCGCGGTAAGACGAGCCCTCTTCTTTGAATTCGCTGCCGTCCTGCTGATACAAATGCAGCGTAATTTGCGCAGGCGATGCGGAAGTGTTGGACAGCTGCAGCGCGAAGTCCATATTTTGTTCGGTGCTGCAGAAATTGTTCATAGGAATGGAAAAGGCCATCTCGCTGGGCAGCGCAAGCTGCTGACGCTCGCTCGCCGAAGGTTCTACCGCCGCAGCAGGCAGCAGGAACATAAGGCTGAGAGCTATCGCAGGCATAACGGCCGCCTTCAGTTTGTTCTTCATTGCAAATCTCCTTTAGTCATATGATGTTTATACTCTTTACTGTAAAGGAGCCTGCGTCCGTTGTCCAGTCCTGCCGGTCCCATAACGGGATTTGCAAGCGCTGTCTGATGCCTGCGTTAATGGCTGCCGGGCAGTAAAGGCTGCTTCGGCAAGCTGTCGAAATCCGGAACGTCGATCAAGTACAAATTCCCGTATCCGGTCATATCGCTCGTAAACAGCACCTGCTTGCCGTCGGGGCTGAACCGCGGATGCACATGCAGTTTCTGCGCTTGAAAGCTGCCGCGATGCCTGCACAAAATACGCGGACCTTCCAGGACGCCCTGATTGTTTTTCCACAGGCAGATCGTATCCTGGAATTGATCTCCGTGATAGGCGCTCGTCTGCTGCCCGTCCCCTACGATCAGCGAAGCGTCGTTGGAGTGTACGTGCATGTTTTGGAACGGGAAGGCGCTTTCGACCTTGTCCGTATTATCGTATTTGGTCGAGCCGATAAACTTGCCGTCCTTATTGCTGAGCGATTCGGTATATCCGTGATAGCCGATCGTCACTCCGTCCGCATGCCAATATTCATGCCCTACGAAGACGTTATCCTCCGATGGGCGGATTTTCCAATATTCGCCGGTCTCGATATTCAGGCACCAAATGCGGTGGTCGACCAAATCCCACGGGCCTTCGTGACAGAAGCTGAGCAGATGCGGCTGCGTCGGCGACGTGTTGACGTGCCCGATCCAGACTTTATCTTCATGGATAATCTGCGATTCACCGCCGGCAGCGGGAATTTTGACGATTTTGCAATGAGGCTTGGCCCTCGCGGTCTCTTCGAAGCCGATATATCCGGCGCCGAGCGAAGTCGGAATCCGGTCCGACAAATCTTCTTTGATGCAGGTGCATACCCATGCCCCGTCGGCGGTACAGCTCAGATTGCCGAGATTGAATCCATCCGGCGCCGTATACAGCACCTTCTCTTCGAGCGTCGTCAGATGGATGGAGAGCAGCTGCTTGTCTTTCGTAAAATACGCTTCCGTGCCGTTCGGATTAATAAAGGCGTTTTGCAGCCCGACGGCCGTCCCGGCGGGAAAATCGGTCAATTGGGTAATCTCTCCGTTCGTCAAATCCAAACTGTACAAATTCGTGGCATTGAGCCGGTCCGACCCGAACAGCAGCTTCGTGCCGTTGTCGTACCAGCCGTCATTCGTAAAGTAAAGATGGAAGCTGTGCGCCATATAATTCGTCAGCTGTTTCATCGGAAGCCCTGTAATCAGATCCTTGGTCTCCCGCCATTCTGCAGGCCATGTTTTCCCTTTTCCGTTAGAACTCATCGTGCCACCCCATTCATTAGTCTGATCTTGCTACAACCAGATTATAGGATCGTCTCTTTTCGGACAACGCCACTTTTTTGTTTCGGTGCCCGGAGGGGATTGCACTTTCTTTCTTCTTTTGGACTTTTTTGATTTGACCGGATTGCGTGCGGCCTAAGTGCCGGAATCGGCTTCTGCGGAAGCGGTATACGAAAAAACCGCGCCTTCGCGCGGTTCGAAATCATTGCAGCTGCTATAACGTTCGCTTTAGAAAAAGCGATACCGGATTTGTAAAATCAAATTTTTCAGCAGGTCTTCGCCTTTGCCGAGCAGAGTCGTTTCTTTATTGATTTTGTCTATGAGCCCTTGTCCGGATAAGGTCGGCACTCCGGCGGTCACCCGCTTCACCAGATGGTCTCCGACCGAGTTCAGCCCGTAATCCCCGGTAAAGATCGTATCGATACCGACCTGGCTGCTGAGCTTGACCAGCGTCTGACTATAGCGGCCGTGCGGCAGGCAGAGCATCGACAGCGTGTTGCCGAGCTGCTCGCGCAGCGCGTTCTCGGCTTGGGACAAGTCCGCTTTCACCCTCGTCTCGTATTCCTCCTGCGTCTCCATCCGCTGCTCGCCTTCCAGCCAGATCCGATTCGTCAGCGGAGATACCTGCTTGCCCTTCTCGTTGACGTTGAAGCCGTGAGAATCGTATGTATGGGAATAAAAGCTGAAACCATCCTTATGCATTAGTTTAATTTCATCCCACGTTAGAAACGGAGTCTCGGCCTCGCGGTCGCCGACCGAACGGACGATCAGGAAGTTCGTCGCCGTCATCCCCTGCTGCTTCAGCTCCGGATAAGCGTACCGGTAATACGACTCATACCCGTCGTCGAAGGTGATAACCACCGCATTGGGCGGAACCGGCGTGCCTTCGTTAATGAACCGGACCAGCTCTTCTGCGGAAATCACTTCATAATGGCTGGCCGTAAGCGCCAGCAAGTGCTCGCGGAACCGCTCCGGCGAGATCGTATATTCGGATTCCACGGGATCGATGTGGTGATACGTCAGCACGGCGACCTGATTCCGAAAATGATCGTCGCCCGAGCCGCTGCGATTCAATAAGAAAAAAGCGCAAATCACGATAATAAGTCCGATAACAATAATCCGCTTGTACATAATCGCTCCTTTGATATGCTGCAATATTTAAAATAATAGCAGATATACTCGAAGGAGGAAACTTTTGCTGCAAGCGGCCGCATCTCAGCCGTAATCGGGCCTGCTGCCCGTTGAAATCGCGGGCCGGGGTCAAAGCCCCTGCCGCCGAAGCAGCCCGCTTCTGCTCGCGATCAGTCGGAGCAGGTAAAACAAGATCAGTGCGGCAAGCGCACCGGCGGAATCGATCCCTACGTCTGTGACCGAGGGAGTCCGGCCCGGAGCGAACATTTGGTGAATCTCGTCCGTCGCTCCATACAGCGTCGCCCCGATCCAGGCGGTCACCGCCGCGACTTTCCGCTCGCCGATTGCAGTGTAGAGCAGTACGGCCAAAACACCGAATAACGTGACATGGGCAGCCTTGCGGACGCCAAAATCGATCTTATGAATCGTGGCGGGCTTCGCTTGAATCTCGGAGCGAATGACGGAGCTGGTGCTTGTGCTGGTTGCCGCCGGTGATGAAGTTATACAGAAGATCATAACACACCATAGTATCACTGCGATCCAGCAGATCCAACGCTTTTGCAATACCCTCACCTCGATTTCATTGTATCGCAAGCGTAAAACCTTGTAAAATCGTGCAAAAAGAGGGCTTTGTAATCCCTTCCGCTTCACTTTTAGGCGGCTGGCCCTGCTTCATTTCGTGAACATTTAGTGGTATGATGATGGCAACAACACATCGGCAGGTGGTTTATTGAAAAAGATCGTTTGGTTCTCCTTGCTTTTCCCGCTTCCATTTGCCTTCGTCTACTATATCAACTCGAATAGCGGGATCGAGTGCGCCGTTTATTATGCGCTATTTGCCGCGCTTCTGCTGGTCGCCCTGTTGATCCGCAAGCGGAAACCGCCCAGCGACCGCGATTACGACGATTACATGATCTAAGCCGGCTTACCCGAGCAAGCATAAGAGCCCGATCCGTCTGCCGGACCGGGCTCTTGCCGTCTTATTTCTTTTTGCTCTCCGCGTAAGCGTCGTTCATTTCTTTAATGTATTCGTTGCCGCCGTTTTTCTTCCACAGCTCCATCTCGGCTTGGAAGCCGGCTTCGTCGATCTTGCCGACGATGAATTTCACGCGGGCATCCTCCACTTGCTGATCCAATTGCGCGCCTTTTTGCGTGTAGGTCTGGGAAATTAACGGCTCGCCCGGATTCGGCAGAGCGATCTTCTCGTTGGCGGCTTTCACTTCGTTGGCTTTGGCGCGAAGCGGCGTTCCCGCTTTGAACGCGGTATCCAGCACGTTCGGTACGCCGATCAGCAGCTGGTTAAAGCTCTTGATGTTAATGTCCGGCGCTTGCGGGGAGTCGGAGCTCAAAATCGTCACCAGCTTGCCGTCCTCCACTTTGTAGTGCGTGCCTTCGATGCCGTACGTAATCAGAATTTGCATGTCTTTGTCGTCGATCTTATCGAAGAAGTTCAGCACCTTGCGCAGATCCGCTTCGGTTTTTACCGCCGATTTGGAAATCAGGAATATACCGCCGTAGCCCGTCGTTGCCGGGGTAACCGGAGCGCCCTTAGGCCCGTTGATCGCGGCGATCACGTCCATTTCCCCTTTAACGTTGCCCGCCTTCATCTTCTCGTCGATCTGATACGAACGGTCGACCACGTCCACCGCTACGCCGGCCTGTCCGTTAATAATCGGATCGTTCCACTTGGCGGAGTCGTAGACGGCGAAATCCTGGTTAATGAGCTTTTCGTCATACAGCTTTTTGAAATATTTCAGCGAATCCATATATTCCGGAGTCAAGTGAGCCGGAACCAGCTTGCCGTCCTTGTCGATGCCCCATTTGTTCGGCGCGCCGAACCAGGTGGACATAATATCCCACGGCCCCGAGTATTTGGTTACGACCATGCCGTACGTATCGTCCTTGCCGTTCTTGTCCGGGTCCTTCTCCTTGAACGCCTTGAGCATGTTGTAGAAATCGTCGGTCGTCTTCGGCTCGCTCATGCCGACGGCCTGCAGCCAGTCTTTGCGGTAAGAAATGGCGAACCGGCCGAGCGGCCTTGCGGTATACAAGCCGTATGTCTTGCCGTTAACCGACGTATTGTTCAGAATCGTCTCGTTCATCTGCCGCAGGTTCGGATAATCCTTCAAGTAAGGGCCGATTTCCCAGAAGGCGCCGCCTTTAATGGCATTAACGATCGAAGGCAGCTTCGCGTTCGCGGTAAAAATAACGGACGGCATCGAGCCGGAGGCCAGCGTAATGTTCAGCTTGTCGCCATATGCGGCATCGGGGGTAAACAGCACCTCCAGCTTCGTATTCGTATATTCTTCGACCTGCTTCCAAATCTTGCTCTCCGACGTGATCGCATCGTTCTGGAAGCTTTTCATCATCACGGAAAATTTGTAGGGCTCTTCTTTTTGCGCCCCGCCGCCGCTCCCCGTTCCCGCCGCCTCAGGCTTGCTACCCGACGAGCTGCAGCCTGCAAATGCCGTTGCCAGCATAGCGATACCTATTGCGGCCGCGGCCGCTCTTTTTTTCTTCATCTTCATCATGTTTCTATTCCTCCCTTTTCTCATCGGAATACGAATTAACTTACTATGATATTCGCAAGCTCCCGGCGCCCTCCGCCCGGCTTCGGCAGCCGTACGGAAGAAGGCAGGCTCATGCGGCAATCAGCTTCTTGCGGGAGCCTCTGCTCATCCTTTGACGGCCCCGATCATAACGCCTTTGGCAAAATGCTTTTGAAGGAACGGATAGACCAGCAAAATCGGCAGCGTGCCTACGACGATAACCGCCATTTTGATCGACTGATCCGGAGGCTTGACATACTGCGGGTCCATCGTGGACATGTCGAGCGAGCCGGAAGCGAGCAAAATAATTTGCCGCAGCAGCACCTGCATCGGCCACATCTTCGTATCGCTGAGATAGAGCAGCGCGTTGAAGAAATCGTTCCAATGACCGACCGCATAGAACAGGGCGAACGTTGCGATTACCGGCTTGGACAGCGGCAGCACGATGCGCCAGAGCACGCCCAGATCGGTGCAGCCGTCGATTCTCGACGCCTCCATCAGCTCGTTCGGAATTTCCTGAAAAAACGATTTGATGACAATCAGATTGAAGGCGCTGATCGCGGTAGGAATCATGACGGACAAATAGGAATTCAGCAGCCCCATGCTTTTGACGACAAGAAAGGTCGGAATAATGCCGCCGCTGAACAGCATCGAGAAGACGACCAGGTTCATCACCATATTGCGGCCGATCATATTGCGGCGCGATAACGCATACGCCATCGTAAACGTGAAGAACAGATTTACGATCGTTCCGGCAACGGTGACAAAGACCGAAACGAGCAGACTGCGCGGCAGGGCGTTATCCTTGAACACGTATTCGTAAGCGTTTAAGGTCACCGTCTTCGGGATAATGAAGAAGGCCCGGTTGCTCAGCTCGATCTCCGTAGCGAAGGAGCCTGCGACGATATACATGATGGGCAAAATCATACTGAGCGCGACAAGCGCAAGGAAAATATAATTAGCGGCGTCAAATATTTTGCCGCCTATCGTGGTATGCCTCAAATCGGCCGCCTCCTTTTTCGCGATAACCCGAATTAAAATATGCCCGAATGCCCGGCGCGCTTGGCCAAATAGTTGGAGCCGAGCACTAAGACGATGCCGATCACCGACTTGAACAAGCCTACGGCGGTGCTGTAGCTGAACGCCCCCTGCGTAATCCCGATCGTATACACGTACGTGTCGAATACCTCGGCCACGCTGCGGTTCAGCGCGTTGCTCATCAATAGTACCTGCTCGAAGCCGCGGTCGAGGAAATTGCCCATCCGGAGGATAAGCAGCACGATAATCGTGCCGCGGATCGCCGGCAGCGTAATATGCCATAGCTGGCGCAGCCGGTTCGCCCCGTCCACAATCGCCGCTTCATATTGCTCCTGATCGACGCCGGCCAGGGCGGCAAGGAAAATAATCGTCCCCCAGCCCATCTCTTTCCATAAGCTCTGGGTAATAATTAACGGCCTGAACCAATCCTCGCTCGTCAGAAACTCAATCTTGCGGCCGATCGCCTCACCCAGCATCTGGTTGATGATCCCTCCCTCTGTCGTCAGCATCAGGTACGTAATACTGGCGACAATGACCATGGAGATGAAATGCGGAATGTAAATCAACGTCTGGATAAATCGTTTGTAGAAGGCGATGCGAACCTCGTTGAGCAGCAAAGCCAAAATAATGGGAGCAGGGAAGAAAAAGATCATATCGTACAATCCGAGCAGCAGCGTATTTTTCATTAAGCGGAAAAAGATCGGATCTCCGAAAAACTGCTTGAAATTATCCATGCCGACCCATTCGCTTTGAAAAAAACCGAGAAAAGGCTGATAGTTTTTGAAGGCCAGCAGTACGCCCCACATCGGAATGTACTTAAAAATAATGAAGTAGGCCAAACCGGGAAGCAGCAAGAGCAGCAAGTATTTATCCTGAATGATTCGCTTCATGAGCGTGCCCGGCTTACGGGCTCTCACTGATGTCGCCTGTGCCGGGAGCTGCTCGGTTTGTGATGTTTTGACCATGGTCTCACTCCTCGCAATCGATCTTCTGGTATGTTGAAAACGCTTCCTGTATTCAACATATACGGCGCCCTATTTTCCGGCAACAACACTTTTTTGGAAGCGCTTTTTTGCGGTTTGTACTTTTTTTTCCGCGTTTATACTTTTTTGAATCGCTTATATAGCGCGGGTTTAGACGGCTTGGGCCGCCTGATTCGAGCCGTTTGCCTCCAACACAAAAAACGGCTGCCCGCCGCTTGCGGACAACCGTGTTATGAAAAGCGTATAGCTTGTTCTACTGCCCCCGGCTAATTTCCCGGTAATGGCTCGGCGTATAGCCGACATGCTTTTTGAAAATCCGATTGAAGTAGCTGTGTTGGTAGCCGACGCTGACGGCGACGTCATTAATTTTCAGCTCGGTATCCCTAAGCAGCTCCTTTGCTTTTTCCATGCGCAGCTCGGTCAAATAATCGATAAAATTTTTGCCGGTAATGAGCTTGAACGCTTTGCTCAGCGCGACGGCGTTCATTCCGGTAAAATCGGCGCACGTATCGAGGGAAACCTCTTTCATATAATGGTTTTGCAAATAGATCATGGCCGACTCGACAACCTTCTTGAGATGAGCGTCCGAACGCGCTTCAAGCTCCTTCATGAACGGTTCTACAATTCGTTCGTTGAACCATTTCAGCATTTTTGCCGGCTCGCGGATTTGCGTCAGCTGCTCGTACAAATTCGCGGATTTGAATACGCGGCTCGGGTCCATGCCTAATTGGCGGATGGCGTGAAGAATGCTGCCAAGCAGCTGCAGCATGCCCTGCTGAACGTCGATTTCCTTGGCTCCCCGCTCCAGCAGCGCGTCAAGGAACGAGGCGATTCGCTGCTCTGTCTCCTGGCGCTGGCCTGTGCGGATCATTTGAATGACCTCGCGCTCCAGAAGGAACGGATACTGCGGCTCGCTCGCCCCCTCTTCCGTCTCCAGCGACTCCAGATCGATAATCTGGTTCTCATTCTCGAAATTGCGGTAGCTCAGCGCCTGCTTCGCATCCTCGTAATGCGACGGAATTTGCTCGACATCGCCCGATGCCTTGCCGATCGCGATCGAAACCTGCAGCTTCAGAATGCGGTTGACCGCCTGAATAATTTCATCGCTTAATGCGCGCAGCTTCTCCTTGTAAGGCTCGCCGGAAGGCAGGATGATCATAAGACCGATCGATAAATCGTGAAAATTGATGACGTCCGCCTGCTCCAGCCGCGCCAGCGTCAGCTCCTCGATCATATTGGCCGCGGCGAAAGTAACGAGCCCTTCGTCTCCCTGCGAGAATCGGCCCTCCAAGTTCGTAAATCCGGTCAAATGAATGTGCATCATCACAAATTGCCGCTCGTCCACTTCCCATCCGTAGCTGCGCATCCTCTCCAGCAGGTCTTCCTCCTTGTACGCATACAGAAAACCTTGGACCAGCTGCAGCAGAAAGCCTTCGCGCACATGAGTCAGCTGCTGCTCCAGCTTGGTTTGCAGCGAATCGCTCTCCCGCGACAGCTGCAGCCATTCCTTCTCGATCAGCTTGAACTCGTCGTTATGCTCGGCGAGTCCGGGCGTGATCGAACGGGCCGAGGCAAGCGTCTTAATGAGCCGTCCGACAGGGGAATAAATTTTGCGCGAAGCGAACCAGGAGAGCGCGCAGGCGAGCAGCAGAGCGGCTAAGCTCACCGTCAAAATCAGCTTGGAGATGAAATCGACAGGCTTCGTAATTACATCGATCGGCGATGCCGATACGTAGGTCCACTGCGTCCCGACGCGCTGAAGAACGCCGTAAGACACGGTGTACGTACTGTCGTGAAAATCGTACAGGAACGAGCCCGACTCCTGCCCTCTCCGGTCCACCTCCGCCTTTAGCGTCTCGTCGAAAACGGACGATTTGGGACCTTTGGCGCTGGAAACCAGCACGTCGCCTCCGCTTTGCATGATGAAGGTTTCCCCTACGTTGTACGGAGTCAGCGTCTTGATCAGATTGGCCGCCTTCTCATCATTCACGCGGACGATCAAGGCTCCGAACGGATGAATATCCACGCCGGGGATTTTATGGACCAGCGCCAAATCCTGTTTGCCGGAAACCGCGGAATCGTTCTCCAGGCGGGTCCAGAAGGCCAAATTGTTTTGCGAAAAAATCCGATTGTAGCTGTCGATGGTTTGCCGGTCGACCGGCAGATCGTATTCCGGATAAAAGCGAATCGGCTGAGGGCTGTTCAAATACAGCTCAACCTGTCTGGCTAACGGAGTGGAGCCCTGCATAACGCCCAATGTTTTGGTAATGTCACGGGCAATTTCAAAATCGCGGTAAAAGTCGGTCGTGTACAAATTGCTGTTGAACTTCGTATCGAAAGCCCAATGGGCGATCGACGTTTCCATATAGGAGAACTGATCGTCAATGTTGGCCGCTCTTTGCACAATCTGGTTCGTATGCAATTGGAGCAGCGCATTCTCCAGCCAGCTTCCTCCCATCCAATAAACGAGTGCGCCGACAATAATGCCCGGAATGCTGGAGATGATCAATATTAAAACGAGGCTGTATCGAAAAAAACGTCCTTTGAAAATAAGGCATCACCACCATAACGGGAATGCCATTACTTTCGACACGATCCCCCCGATTTCCTACCTGATAGCGCGGGTGCTTACCGAAAAAGGAGCGAGGACGTTCATCCGCTTCGCTGCGATGCTCCGGTCTCCTGCCCGGGAGAGTTCGAGTCGATGGTTGAACTCCCCCATTCACGCCGTCAAGTCAAGATGATCCGGGTACGCCGCCGCTCCCCGTCACATGCCGGACGGCGGCATGCCCGGCGACGGCTTCTGATGGGCCGCCTCCTTCTTCATGATGCTGGACAACGGTGCAGGCGGAGAGAAGACGACCGATTCGTTGCTCTTCACATCCAGCACGCCTTGGTTATAGGAAGCGCCGACCAGATGCGCCCCATCCGGGGAAACGATGCTGACCGAGCGGCCCGTCGTCGCCGTTCCGTTGAAGCCCTGATTCTCTCCGGGAGTAAATACGGCGAGCAGACGGTCGCTCGGCAGCTCTTCTTCCGTCAACCCGTAATTGCTTCTGAAGTCGTCGATCCCCAGCTGATAGCAGCAAGGCTGCTTCTTGATCCATACCGCTTTCGTGCCGTGCGGCTCGATCACACTGCTCGTGCTGAACGCGTCTTTGGCGATCGTCCATTTGTTGGCCTTCGCTTTATCGAACGGAGCGGCCGGATCGTAGTAATAATACAGCTTGTAGCCTTCCAGATCGATCGGCTCATCGCCCGGATTGTAGACTTCCACATAATTGTAGTTGCCGCTGCTGGCCGAATTCGCAACGAGCTCCGTCAGCAGCAGCTTTGTCCTATGCTGCCGTTTTACTGTAGTCTCTCCTGCCGTCCGGTCGGGGTCATGCAAGGTCAACCGTACGGTAACCGGATAATGATCGCTGGGATATTGTTCAGAAGTATGGTACGTCACCGTTTCGCCGCGGGAGACGTCCGCCTGCCCCCTGTATAAAATCCAATCGATACGCTTGCCGCTGCCTCCCGCGGTCGGGTCCGTGTAATTATGGAACGTGCCGATATCCCCGTTCACCTTCTCCGCGGCGTCCGCAAACGCGTCCTTCAAGCCCTCCGGCCCGGTCAGGACCCGGTAAACTCCTCCGCCGCTATTCGAATTGAAGTCCCCGGTTAAGATCACCGGAATATTCGGAGCGAACGATTGCATGGCGTCCAGAATCAGCTGCGCGCTCTCCAGCCGGGCCGTCTCCAATTCATGGTCCAAGTGAGTATCTACCATATAAAATGTGTTCAGGCTCTCCGTGTCCTGAAAGCGGACCCAACTAACCATACGGGGAATCCGGTTGCCCCAGGTTGCGGAGCTGATGACGTCGGGAGTAGCGGACAGCCAGAAGTGGTCCTGCTCCAGCGGCTTCAATCGCTCCTGGTTGTAAAAGATCGCCATATACTCCCCCAAATCTCCGCCTTCGCGGCCGACGCCGATCCGGCCGTAACCGGGCAAATCTTCCTGCAGATCGGCCAGCTGCGCCGCGATTCCTTCCTGCGTACCGATCAGATCGGGCTTCTCGCTTGCCAACATCTGCTTAATGACCGGCCGCCGCTGTTCCCACGGATGATCGTCCTTGGCTGCCGCGGTCCGCAGGTTAAAGGTCATAATAGTTAACGGCATTGACCATCCCTCCTCCCCTGCTCTGACTTGGCTCGAATCGGACGCGGCGAACCCCCAGGCGAGCAAAAGTATGACAATGGCTGATAACGACAAACGGTTCCTATTGAGACGATCCATGCGGCTTCATCCCTCTCCTTTCATTGGATTTAGCCCCATGATATCCCATAAGAACCGCTTGTGAAATTGACCTTTTTTTAGAATATTGCCTCTATTTACGAAAATATGCTTCTTCTGAAGGCAGCAGTCTCTCCGGCCACTTTTTCACCGCCTTTTAATTAAGAGCGTTCGCCTTGCACGACGACGGCCGCTTGCCGCGGCACGGCTGCCTGCTTAGGCTGCCGTACGGCATTGCCGATGCGCCACTGCATAACGAGCATCAGAACGATGACGATCGACAGACCGCCGAAGGCCGGGATGAAGCTTCCGGCCTTGTCATGCGCCCATCCGACGAAGATCGGTCCGAACGCGCCGATAATATAGCCTCCCGATTGATTCATCGCCGACCATGCGCTTGCCGCCTCGGCATTGCCGGTCTCTTCAATCGGCAGCATCAGCGCCATCGGGAACAGACCGCCGGCCCCGATGCCGAGCAATACCGCCACAAGCCACGGGCTGGCATGAAGCATGAACAGAAACATGCCGACCAGCTCGAGCAGCGCGCAGCCCATCAGCCAATAGCGTCTTTTCGGAAAACGCGCAATCAGTATAGGCAGCACAAAGCTCACCGGAACCTGAATGAACGTGAACAAGGTCAGTATGCCGCCCGCGACCGTCTTGCTGTACCCCATGCTTTCCACTGCGGGAGCGAGCCACGCCGTCAACGAATAGAACATCATCGCCATCGACCCGAAGAATAGTGTAAGCAGCCATGCTCTCTTGTTTCCCCACGGAAGCTTCGCCGCCGCGGAGCCTTGCGAAGCGGTACCGCCTGCCGGACGCGCCGCGCGCTTCGCCAGATGTATCCATACCGGCAGCGCAAGCAGAGCAAACACGGCCCAACTGGCGAGCGAGCTCTGCCACGAGCTGCCGTACCAATGCTGCAGCGGCACCGATAATCCCGCGCTCAGCGCGGCGCCGACGACCATTGCCGACGAATAGATGCCTACCATCGAGGAGGCTCGCTCCGCGAAATGCCGCTTGATAAATCCCGATAATAACGGACCCGCCACCGCGATGCCGATTCCGGCAAGAAACGACGTGACGACCATCAACAATGACGAAGCCGCAAAATAGCGGATGATCGTCCCTAATCCGATGACCAGCAGAGCGAGCGTAATCGTCCTCTCCATCCCCCACCTGTGACTGATCTTGACCGCCATGGGCGAAAATAGTCCCATACAAAGAACCGGAATGGAAGTCAGCAGGCTTGCAACGGAGCCGCTCATGTCGAGTTCCCCGCGCACGGTCTCCAGCAAAGGAGAAATAGAAGAAATGGCGGGGCGCAAGTTCAGCGCCGCCAAAAATAGCGCTAATAATAAGTAACCGAACTTAAACTGCATATAGCAAAATTCCCCCTAACTTGTATTAAATGAAGCTTCGGCATCGGTCGATTATAGTAGTGTAAAGGGAATCAAACAATTGATCAATACAATTATTTCTATTATTATCATTGGTATATCCTATGATCTAAGGAGGTTCCTGATTTGGAGCTGCGTCAACTGGAATATTTCATTGCGGTCAGCGAAGAGCTTCATTTTACCCGCGCCGCCGAGAAGCTGGGCATCTCGCAACCCACCCTAAGCCAGCAGATCCGGGCGCTGGAGGACGAGCTGGATATCCCGCTGTTCGACCGGATCGGCAAAAAAATCGCGATCACCGAAGCCGGCTCCATCCTGCTGGAGCAAAGCCTGCAAATCGTCCGCAATCTGCAAAATGTTAAAGACTCCATTGCCGAGCTGCATAATTATAAGAAAGGATCGTTTGTTGTAGGGGCGCTTCCGTCCGATCTGGATTACCGCATATCCAATCTTCTTATAGACTATCATAAGGAGTTCCCCAAGATCTGGCTTAAGATCGTATCCTCTGTCGAGATCGCGGCCCAAGTGCTGGAGAACGAAGTCGATATCGGCATCGGCATCATGCCCTTCCCGGACGACCGTCTCGTCCGGATTCCGCTATGCCGCGAGGAATATGTGCTGGTCGTCTCGGAACGGCATGCCTGGGCCGGACGAGATTCCATCGGAATTGAAGAACTGCGCGGTCTGGATACCGTCATGTTTCCTTCCGGCTTGATCGGCCGCGAGCTTGTGGACGATTGCTGCCGTAAATACGGCTTTACGATGAACACCATTATGGAGACGACCTCCATCACTTCGGTCATCCATTTGGTCAAAGCCAACATCGGCGCTACCGTTCAGCCGCTGCCGCTGATCCGCTCGCTGAACGATCCCGCGCTGCGAACGATCCGCATTGCCGATGACCCTCCGACACGCAACATCGGGATCATCTACCGTACGGACCGGTTTTTGGGCCACGCGGCCAAAGCGTTCATGCAGAAAGCGGCCGAACATTTCACCGCCCGTTGAGCTTCTCTTTCGCTATATTTGCTTTGTGTACGCTACTTATATTATGCTTTTCATATAGTCGGCTTTAGTTAAGCCAGGCACTCTTGGGCCAGGAAGGAGAAACACTCATGAACACATTGCAAATCGAACAATTCCGTAAATTCAAAAATGAAATTACCCGCTTCATGATGGCATATAAATTCGCCTTGGACGCCTTCGAAACCAAGATTGAAATTCTGAAGGAGGAATTCCAATTCCTTCACGATTACAATCCGATCGAGCATACCAAATCCCGGCTGAAATCGCCTGAGAGCATACTGAACAAGCTGCATAAAAAAGGCCACGAAATTTCGCTGCCCAGCATCCGCGAACATATTAAAGATATTGCCGGGATACGCATTACGTGCTCGTTCATTTCAGATATTTATCGGATCAGCGAAATGCTGCAAAATCAAAGCGACCTGACGATTCTCGAAGTAAAGGACTACATACAGCATCCCAAACCGAACGGATACCGCAGTCTTCATCTGCTCGCCGCCATTCCCGTATTTATGTCCGACCGGCAGGAGAATGTATGCGTCGAAGTTCAAATACGGACGATCGCCATGGATTTCTGGGCCAGCCTGGAGCATAAAATCTATTATAAATACGATAAAGCCGTCCCGCCAAGACTGCTGCAGGAATTGAAGGAAGCGTCGGATTCGGCGTCCGCGCTGGACCGAAAGATGGAGCGGCTGCACAATGAGATCGCCGAAGTGAAGGAAGCCCAGCCGCTGGAGCTGGCCGAGACGATGAAACGAATCAGCATCAACAACCAGCATTATCAGATCCCGGAGGCGCTTCTCAGGCTGATCGGCGACGATCCCGAGAACGGCTAATTGCCCGGGGAATCGAGAGGCCTACAAGCCCAAGCTGCGGCACACCAAAGAGCCCGGTATCCGTCAGGACGCCGGGCTCTTTGCCGCGCACAAGCGCTTTTTGTCGCACACATTTCCCATTCATTATTTCCCCGCAATGACGCTCCATTTCCCGGGTAAGCGCAAAAATCGCTAAGATGAACGAGCAGTAGACATTTCTTCAACCATTGTGTCGTGTGCCGTCGATATCCCGGGCAAGCGGACGTTCGATACGCTGCCCGATCATCGCAATGATGTCCCGGTTGCTCCTGACATTATAGCGTTTGTTCGCAAACGGCTCGGTCATCGACAAAATCCCGTTCCAATGCTCGCGGTCAAATTTGCGGTTCCACTTGTACATTTGGAGCAGTCCCTTGAACGTCTGCTTGTAGTTGCCGCTTTCCATGCCAAGTCTCGTCTTCACGAATCGGCTCGTTACCCTGTAATTACGAAGCAGCCGGTTAGGATTGATCATAAAAATGTAATCGGCATGACGGAACGTTTCCTCGGCCCATTTATAATGAACGCCCTCGATAATCCAGTCGTCCTGCGCTACGAGGGCCTGCAGAATGGCGTCCCGTTCTTCCGTAGTATGTCTGCGGTTAGGAACGGTTCGATCCCATACGACGTTGTCCAGCTCATGATACGGCAATCCGTACATAAGCGAGAGCCGCTTGGCGGCATACGTCTTCCCGCTGCCGCAGCAGCCGATAATGCGAATTTTCATAGCCCCCGCTCCTTTCTTTGGCGTAAACCGGAGATTGCTGCCGCAAAAAAACATTATAGAGGAGCGGCGTTCCGAAAGCGGTGAATACCGAAGCGATCCAGCGAAGATTGCAGAATGGCCGTCCTCAGAGGATGCAGATTCGGCATCAACCTCAACTCCACCCCTTTGCCGACAAGCCGGTCCAGCAATCCGTCGATGCGCTCCACTTCTACGGGAAATGTCGTCTCGCGGGAAATATAGTAGCCGGCTGTTTTATCGAACAATTCAAAGCCCGCCTCGTCGAAGGAGTAGCGGTACAGCGTCGTCTCCTTCATCGCCCGGTACCAGCGGCTCTCTATCGCTACGATGCAATCCGCCGTCGTAAGCCCGAAAAACAATCTTCTATCTTCCTCGCTCAAGCAAGACGACGGTCGAATGACGATCCTCGGGCAATCCCGCGGAAAATAATACGTAAACTCATTCTCCTCGTCGATTGCCCACACAACGGCCGGAAAATCACCGCGATTCTGTTTCTCGCGAGGGATGAACCGGGTAATATTCGGCTCTTCGCTGAAATGGTACAGCATTTGTTCACCTCTTATACTCTTATAATGGTATCCAATATTTTGAATTAGAGGTAACATTTTATCATGAAATCAGACAGAACGCTAGAAGTGTAGTGATTTCGTCGTGTCCTGCGGTCGATAGTGGTTTCCACTCGCTCTTGTAGCCGGATTTTTTTATTTCGAACCGCTTAAGCGGGGAACATCCGTCTACAAGGGCGACCGCTGACGCTGTTCCAACTATCTATCGGCTCTTCGGCCACTTTTTCACCACGCTTCCAGAGCCATTCTTGTCGGAAAGCAGCGTCCTTTATCCATCCTCAATCAAGCTTCGGCTTCTCCATCTTGTTCCCGATCCCGGAAATAGTTAATGACATTAATGATCAGAGCTTCGTTCATCATGGCTAGGGTATGATCCGTATAAAATGCGTAATGCGGCGTACACACGACATTAGGCAGAGGTCACGAGGGCTTACCTTCGTCGTCGCAACCCGGCCGCTAACCCATAACAGCAGCTGTATCACGATAAGCACGAAAGAAAGCTGCTCATACCGGAATCCGCCGAATGAATCCGCAACCCTCGCTGCAATGACAAAACCATATATCCACAGCCAACCAAGGGCATAAACGATCCTGTTCACGGTCCCCTCCCATTTTCTTCAGTTCCGATTACGCAGTTCCTTTGCTAGCATGCCTCTTCCTTAACAAACCCAAAAAACGTCATTTTGCCGTCTTCGCTCCTGGCTATTATGTAAGGCTCAATTTGATCGGAAAATCTGCGGGCAAATCGCCCTTCGCCGATCGGGTAAATTTCAATATGAAGATTGCCGGAAAATCTCGTGAAATATAACTTTCCGTTAATCAGCTCGATTTGAATTTTATCTCTCAAATAAGTTCCGCAGTACTCTCTGAGTTCGCTTTCGTCCATGGGAAGCTCTTCGTATCGGGCCGGAGCCTTTACGTCAACATCATGCAAAATATCCGAAATGGCATTGCCTAGCCGGTATTGATTGATCGATTCATTATTTGAAAGAATAATAATACAAATATCTTCGTCAAAATAATTTTGCATGTAGGCGCTTATCCCTAAATGATCTCCCCCATGGGAATACCTGTCCGTGCCGTAAATATGATGATGCTCCAGACCATAGCAGTAACGGTTTTGGTTCTCTTGGAAAAATCGGGTATACGTCATGGGCGACAGCATGAGGCGATCCCGCAAACAGCGGTACCATTTGTACAAATCGGCGCAGTTGGAAACGACGGCCCCGGCGCCGACGCTAAATTTTTCGTTATGATACGGACTTTTGACGGTCGTACCAAAATCTCGGGAATAATTGGACGACCGGTTTCGAATAGGCTTGCAGCCGTCATCGACGTCGCTATTTACCATGCCGAGCGGCAGGAATATATGGTTGCGAATATAATCTTCGTACCTTTCCCCTGAAACATGCTCAATGATCCATGCAAGCACGTTATAGTTCGCGTTATTGTAATCGTATGCCGTTCCGGGCGGATTGGCCGGCTTTCTATCGATATAGCGCCGGAAGAACTCGCTCCGCGAATAATCCAATCGGTTGTAACCGGCGAAAAAATCATCTTCAAACCGATAAAAATTAGTTAGTCCGGAAGTATGCGACAGTAAATAATGGACAGTGATCGACTCATCCAGCTTCATATCGGCAGGCAGGTATAACTGCGCAGATGCATCGATGTCCAGCATGTTCCTATCGTGCAGGAGCATAATGGCGAAAGCCGTGAACTGTTTGGATATGGAGGCGATGGAGAAGCGCGAATGGATATCGTTTTGTATTCCAAATTCGATGCTCGCATAGCCGTATGCGTTTTCAAAAAGCACTTCGCCTTTCCGAATAACTTGAACAACGCCGTAAACATCCCATAATTCCATAAGAAACGGCGCGGACATATCGAAATCCCCGGACCCGGATGAATGACCTCGCCTAACCGGTCCGGTTCACGATTCTTTCTTCTTCTCCAGCGTCCGGTTGATCAATACATCCAATCGCTCAATGATTCGTTCATCGTTTTTCAGCTTCAATCTCAGCTTGTTTTCCATGCTAATTAACGTTATAAATATGACGAGCAACAAGACAATTACGATAATGAGCATACGTTATCTCCTTGGCAGTCGGTTGTACGAAACGGGTTGCTTGTTTACTCCGGCAGCGAAACGGTCTCTTCCGCCCACAGTCTTGTCACCGAGTTTAATTGTTGCCCCTCGAAATGCAGCTTATACATATCCGGCATCGTCGTCGATGCCCAGAAATCGCAATCGTACGACGCATCCCAATCATTCAGCATCAGCGTCATAATATCCCCGTGCGTGCCGACGACAATATGGCGGTAATCGGCATGACCGATCCACGGCAGCAGAGCCCGGATAGCCCGCCGCTGCGCCGCCTCGCTTGATTCGCCACCCGGAAAAGCGAAGCTTTTGTCCTCGTATACGCGTCTCTTCGCGCTGCGGAACTGCTCTTGGCTAGCGATAAACTCTTCGCCCGACAGCTGCCGTTCCCGCAAGTCCTCTACGCTAATAATTTCCAGTCCGGCGGCTTCCGCCACATCTTGTACGGTCCGCACGGCTCTGTAGTAAGGACTGGAGAGGACGAGATCGACGGGCACATCCTTGAGTAGCTGCCGGACAAGAGCGGCATCCCGTTCCCCCTTCCCGGTGAGTCCTCTAGCTCTCTCCGTCCCCGGAGTATATATCGACTCCGCATGTCTCACGAAATATACAAAGGTTTCTATAGCGCTCAGCTCCTTTTTGACGTATCGTACCTAATCAAAATCATCATATATAGTCGCTTCGGGTATCGAATATCCCCGTATCCAACTTGGACCAAGGGGTAAACGTTGTCGTTAAGGAATAACGCTGCCCCGATTCCGCGGACCGGTACGCGGCAAACATAATCTCATGTACATGAAGCTGCTGACGGCCTGATTGCACAGGCTGTTCGCCGTTCCGAAGGCAGCGGACAAAATGGGCGATCACGCTTTCATGCGGGTATCGGTTTATTTTCTCATGGGGCACATAACAGTGCTCTAACCCGCGCCAGACCACCCGCTCCGCCTCCGGGACAGGCTGCCCCAGCGTTTGGATAACGAACGGATACCCGCTGTCATTCAAAGCCAGTGTGCCGTTTCGGCCGTAAATGATCGTGTTATTTTGCTTGAACGACATCCCCCATAGCACGCGGATCACGGCATGCTGCCCTCCGGCAAATTGGACGATCAGCGTCACGTTGTCGTCAACATCGCTCTGGACTCGCTTGCCGTCGCCAACGATCCGATTAGGTATCAATGTGTTGACTTCCGCCATCACGCTGACGGCAGGCCCCAGCAAAGCAACCAGTCTGCTGACCGGATAAACCAGGCAGTCCAGCACCGCACCGCCATGGGCTATAGATTTATTATAATACCAATTGTCGCGCCATGGCCCGGGAAGCGAGAGCTGCGCCTCGGCGCCGGTAATCTTGCCGATATATCGCTCATTCACATATTCGGAGGCAGCGAGGAGCGCGGGGTTCAAATCGAACGGCAAGCTCATGAAGATGGCGTTGTGTGCCTCCGCTAGCGATACCATCCGCTGACAATCCTCAAACGTTGTAGCCATTGGCTTCTCGTTCAGAACGTGCAGCCCGCGCTCCAGCGCCGCCAGAACCGGCTCCGCATGCAGCGAATGAGGCGTGGTAACGATGACGGCATCAAGTTCTTCTTTGTCCATCATCACCCGGTAATCGTCATACCATCTTGGGATGCCGTAGGCGGCAGCCTTGTTCTCCGCATTGGTTAAGTGTCTGGAGTACGTAGCGACAAAGCTTACTCCTTCTATCAGGGCGGCCTGCTCAAAATACCTGCTGCTGACATGACCGCTGCCAATCATACCTAATCGAATAGGTTTCACTGCAATCCTCCTCCTAAAAATCAATCTAGCGCGATAGCCAGCTCCAACAAAACAAGCTTGTTTCCCGCCCGATCCCGAAGCTCATTGAAATCGAAAGGCTTGAAGCCCATACTGCGGTAAAAAAGCAGCGCTCGCGTATTGATGTTATGGCACATGAGACGAAGCTGCTTCACTTGACGCTCTTGCTTGGCCAGTTGCTTCATGACGTTAATGAAATAAGCTGCCGCCCCTTTCCCCCTATAGGTCGGCGCAATGATGACGTTGCCCAGATAACAATGCTTTCCTTCCGTTACATTATACAGATTGCCGTACCCGACAACTTCGGCTCCGCATGTAATGACGGTAGCGTTATAACGCTGAGCGGCAACTTCCTCCATCTCTTCAGGCTTCACGGGATAGCTCCGGCCCTCCCTTCTTAACGTTTCGTACTGTTTTGCGCCTCCTGCATCTCCTTCTCCAGTTCCTCTTCGATCTCCTCGTCCGGCATATTGAAATCGTCTTGATCGCTAATGCCCAATTTCTCCTTAATTCTCTGCAAATCGGAATGAATCTCTATGTTTCTCCTATGTGCGCTTAATGCCAACCCGAAGGTAACCGAGACAATAACAAGCATACCGTAGGGACCTAAGAATAATGAGATAAGTACAGCTGCAGCAACGGCTGCAGCCATTCCAAGCAAGGTCATTTCCCTTCCACTCCTTTTCGGGACGACGCTATCCAAAACGCGCGAAATTCCCGCTCACTCCGAAAAAGCAGCCGGATACCGCAGTTCCCCCCGCAAATTCTGAAGCGCCCCTTCATTCAGCTCGCACACCATAAACACCGGGTCCGGCACCTGATACTGATGAAGCTCCAGTCCGAACGCCCTTGCCGGCTTGAAGCCGAACTTCGGATAATACGACGGATGCCCTATCAGCAGCACGGCCGGATAACCCAGCGCTCGGCTTCGTTTCAAGCCTTCGGTTATGAGCTGCGAGCCTACGCCTTTTTTCTGCATATCCGGTCTGACGGCTATCGGCGCCAAAACAATCACCTCTTGCCTCTTACCGTTCTCGTTGAATACTGCGGCTTTGCTCAGCAATACATGACCGGCAAGCTTGCCGTCCAATTCCGCTACAATCGACAATTCAGGCACGAATTCCTCCGATTGCCGTATCCGTTCGACTAACTCGGCTTCATCATGCCTCCGGCCAAACGCTTCGTAATTCAGGTTATAGACTTCCTTGTAATCGTCAGCTGTTTCGCTCCTAATGATCATACATACGCTCCCTCTGCACAGTTCTTATACCGGCGCTTGGATCGCCGCACTTCTAATCCTCTCGCGGCCGCACAGGCTAATACCATCCATTA
This sequence comes from Paenibacillus doosanensis, assembly GCF_025060755.1. GTDB lineage: Bacteria > Bacillota > Bacilli > Paenibacillales > NBRC-103111 > Paenibacillus_S > Paenibacillus_S doosanensis. The sequence goes on along the minus strand of NZ_JANYUY010000043.1, from coordinate 32,006 downwards.
TAGCAACAATGCTATTTTCTGGAAACCCAAAACAACTCCAAAACGAATTTAGACAACCCTAAAAGCCCGCATTCATAACCATGAACGCGAGCCTTGAAAAAAATCCTACTATATTAATAGAGCCGTTTATGGAGCTACGGCACTCGTCACCGGCCTGCTGCGCAAGCCGAGCGGTTCGCCGCTGAGCTCGGCCGCCGAAAAGCTGATCGCCATCCTGCGGAAGGAGCTTCAGACCATATAAAGCCACCCTTCCGCACGGGCAGTTAGTCTTGCTCTTCTTCCCGGAACCGGAATGAACGCGCCCAGTACAGCACCGGCGTACCGGCTGCCGAAATGACGAATTTCAGCACATACGTGGTTAGCAGGATTTGCACCCAGACGTTCAGCGGATATACCTTGTAAAAGGCGATAGAGCAAAAGACGAGCGAATCGACGAACTGGCTAAGCCCTATGCTGCCGTTAATACGCAGCCAAAACTGATTGTAAGCGGGATACCGCTTCTTCAGAGCGCTGAATACGCGCACATCGAGAAATTGGCTGACGAAGTAGGCGGACAAGCTTCCCAGCGCGATTTGCGGCGCCAGCCCGAAGATCGTCCGGAGCGCTTCCTGGGAAATATCTCCTTCTTGCGGCACGAAGACGAGCACCATTTGCATGATGATCGCCGAGGCGAACAGCGTGAAGAAGCCGAACCATACGGCTTGTTTGGCCGCCTTCGCTCCGTACTTCTCGTTGAGCAGGTCCGTCGTCATATAGATCGACGCATAGATGGAATTGCCGAGCGTCATGACAATGCCGAACATTTCAATGGTTTTGATGACCTGAATGTTCGCCAGCACGGTCGCGAAGCCGACCCACGCATACAGCCCCTTGCGCCCGAACAGCCGGTAGCTGAGCAGGAACAGGCCGAAGTTGACGATGACAAAAGCAACGCCCCAAATAAAATTGAACATAGACAAATTTCCCCTTAGTTTTGATCACGCGGGATGGTCTCGAACCGCGATCGGCATGTCAGGCCCGCCGATTGGGCCGAATTCGATTCTATCACGGTCCGCCGATTCCGGCAATAACGGATGTCGCATTGATAGGGGATAACTATGGAAATGATAGATTTTCCCTCTTAGACGAAAAGCCGGGTTTGCTGTAGAGTGGATAAATGAACATAACCCTATCTGAATGAAAGGAATCCGTCTGCATGATTCAATCCGTCCTAACCACTCTGTTTCAAGTGATCGTACCCTTATCGATTCCCGTTATTGTCGGAGCTCTGTTGGCCAAATACAAAAACTTGGAAACCAAACCTCTGCTCACGCTGTATTTATACTATTTGAGCCCCGCCATTATTTATCAGACGCTGACGACCGCCGAAATTTCCTTCAGCGAGGTATACACGACCTTCGGCGTATCGATCGTCAATCTGATTATGCTGTGGGCCGTCGCGAATCTGATCGGCAGATTGCTCAAGCTGTCCGCCTCGGAGACGGCCGGATTGACGCTCGTATCCACCTTCACGAACAGCGTCAATTACGGGCTGCCGCTCGTGCTGCTGGCCTTCGGCAAGCTCGGATTGGACAAAGCCTCGGTCTATGTGATCGCCCAAATGATCATCGTTAATACGATCGGCATCTATTTCGCGGCGCGCTCGCAATTCTCCATTAAACAAGCGATTCGATCCGTGTTCTCGCTGCCCGCGATATACGCCGCTATCGCCGCCGTCATCGTCCGCTCCCTCGACATTCATTTTCCCGCAGGGGTGCAAAAAGGCATCGCCATGATCGCGGAAGCGTATTCGCCGGTCGTGCTGGCGATTCTCGGCGCGCAGATGGCAAGTGTGAAGAAGACGGTTTTCGACCCCGGCGTGCAAAAAGCGTTCTGGGCGGGCATGACCGTGAGGCTGATATTGTCCCCGCTCATCGCCTGTCTGGTACTGACGATGCTGCATGTCCAGGGCATGCTGTTCTCGGTGCTGCTCATTCTCGCCTCGATGCCTGCGGCCGTTAATGCGGGCATACTGGCCGAACGGTTCCAAGCGGCTCCCCAAGTCGTCACCAAATGCATACTATGGACGACGCTCGCCTCGTTCATCGTTCTGCCGTTATTGATTGTTATTGTAAAATAGAGCTTGCCGCGGCCTGAGGCGAGACATCGGGTTCCGGAACGGTTCCATGCAGGGGAATGTCCCTTAAGAACGAACCGCATCGCCTCGCTTCGTGGTTTCCGCCTGCTCAGCCGCGATCCGCCAGCCTAATATCCGCCGCTCTCCTGTGGCACGGCAGCTGCTCGTAGGCGCTCAGCTCGCGGATGACCGGCGCGATATCCGCGAGCGCGTCCCTGCTTAGTTGACCTACGGTTGTATATTTGACCATATCCTTGGACGTGACCCCGGAGTAGGCCCTGGCAAAATGATTCGTCGGCAGTACGGCGGTAATGCCGATTCCGTAATTGGCTGCGGAGAACGGCGTATATTGGCCGATCAAAACTTCTCCCGCATTCGCAATCTTGCTTAACACGCGGGCTTCCGTTTCCTTGGCGCATACAACCATCAAGTGCTCCGGAGCGAACCAGTTGACCCAATCGCAAGCCTGGTCGGTGTCCGTCGCAACAATGATCGCTCCTTTGCCGCCGGGGCCGAACACCTGCCGCACGTTTTGCCGTCTCCCCTCTTCAACCTCTCCTATACATCTCCAAAGAGCCGTCTCCGTTTCCCGGGCCACACGGGATGAAGTCGTCACCAGAATGGAGGACGAGTCGGGACCGTGTTCCCCTTCGTTGAGGAGATCATAGGCTAGCCTCACCGGATCGGCGGTATCGTCCGCCAGTATGACCGACTCGGTCGGCCCGATGCCGAGGGCGCTCCGCTTGCCGTAGGTCATCGCTACGCTCATCGCCGCAGCGATGCCGCCGGGGCCGGGACCGAAGATCCCGTCTACTTCGGGGATCGCGGCGGTGCCTTGGGCGAATCCGGCAATGACGGCCACTCCGTTGCCGATCACGAATTGATCCGCCCCGGCCAGCCTGGCCGCCGCTACCGTCCCCGGATCGCCGCAGCCGTCCTGAAGCGGCGGCATGCCGACGATGATCCGCTTCACTCCCGCAGTCTTGGCCGCCGCTACCAGCATGACGGCGGTCGAGAGCAGCGGCCCTTTCCTCGCCGGAATCCATATCCCCACCGATTCCAGCGGGCTTACGGTTTCTCCGACGATCGTGCCCGGCCGGATTTCCCTGCTCCAGGATTGCGGCAGCAGGACCGTGTTCACCTCTCGCACGTTGCGGATTGCCCGCTCGACGGCGCTTCGGAGCGTCGGAGTTAAGGATGCCACGCAGTCGGCAATATAACCGTCCGTCAGCATAAGCTCTGTTATCTCCACGCCGTCATAACGCTTCGTCAGCTCCAGAATCGCTTCATCGCCATGGGAAGCCACCTCATCGAAAATGTTCAAAATCCCGCTTAGCACTTCTCTGCCGAACAATGTTTTATGAGTCTTGTATTTCTCCATAAGAAGTTCTTTTTGCTCCGGCAGCCGGTAGATAATACTTTGCATGCACATTGCCTCCTTTTCGATTTTAAAAAAACAAAAAGAGCCATACGGATATCGAATACCCGCATGACTCTTCAACCTCTAGTCCGCAGGCAGAACGCCAATAAGCGTTTGTACCTGCGAAGAATGTCCGCTGTACAAACGCCTACCTATGATGATGGTTATAGCTATGAATAAGAATGAATGAACGCCGGTTCATAACGATAACCCCCCCACTGGACTGTTTGAACCTATTATAAGGGGGACCGTATCGTTTGTAAAGAGTTTCCATTGCTATAACACGCTCCTCCCCATTTCCCGGACGGCAGGGTTTACAGCCGGATATTTCCGGCAACAATGCATAGAGGACAGCCAGGACTTCGCGCTGCCTGTCCGGCACTTATTTTATCGTTTACTGGGAATGGGCAGAGGAAGGGGAAACGGAATGATCGAGAACGGCAAAATATCCGCAGTTCAGCTCGGAATGCTGATGTATTTCATGATCGGAGCTACGGCGACCTTGATGGTGCCCGCCATTACGGCCAAAGAAGCCGGACGGGACATGTGGCTCTCCCCAGTCTGGGGCTCCGTAAGCGGTTTTGTCATCATCTATATTACTTGGAAGCTGCACAGTCTGTACCCTCATGAATCCATCATTCAGTATGGAGATAAAATCGCCGGACGGGTGATCGGCAAAGCGGGAGGGTTTTTCGTCTTGTTTTTCTTACTGCACGGCATCGGACTTATTACCCGGGAATACGGAGAATTTTTAGTCGAATCGTTTTTGTCGAGAACGCCGATCCTCGTCATTATGGGGAGTTTAATTTTTGTTTGCATTTTTTCCGTCCGGGGAGGGCTGGAGGTGCTGGCCCGCTGCACGAAAGTGTTTTTTCCGTTTATCGTTATTATCTTTGTCAGCATTTTTTTAATGCTTATACCGGACATGGACGCTCGCCACATTCTTCCTTTAATGGAAAAGGGAATCGGCCCCTCCCTGAAAGGCTCCGTCGTCCCGCATACCTGGTTCATCGAGTTTTTTCTGATTACCTTCCTGTATCCGTTCAACAAAGAATCGGCCCGGGGCTTGAAATGGGGAATGCTGGCCGTTCTGGCGATGATGCTGACGATGGTATTTTGCAGTATTGCCAGCTTGTTCGTATTCGGCAATCTCACCGCGTCCTACATCTTCCCGGTTTATGTCGCCGCTTCGTTCATTAGCGTAGCCGACTTTATAGAGCATCTGGACGTCGTCATCTTGATGACATGGATATTGGGAGGTTTTATCCAAATCTCGTTATGGTTCTACGCCTTGGCCATCGGCACCGCACAGTGGCTGAATCTGCCCGATTATCGGCCGCTTGTCGCTCCGCTCGGATTGCTCAGCCTCTTTTGCGCGATGTGGGTCTCCCCCAATTTGCAGCAACTGTCCATGTTTTTCTCTACGACGGCTCCCTTTTATTCCTTCACGATCCAATTGATCTATCCGCTGCTCCTGCTAGTCATCGCCCTATGCCAACGAGCCTCGACCGCCACAAAATAACCCCGCAAAGCGGGCGCCTGAGCTTGGAAGCTGATTCAGCTTGCTTGTGGGGGAACCAATGGAACAAATCCCCCAAAAGTGACGTGATGCTCTGAAGCTTATTCCGTCCGCATCCAGCTTCAGCTGGATCGGCGTCTAACCATTCCGCTGGGATCGTTCTATGGTTAGACATTCCTTTCGGGGGAGCCCCCGGTTTTTCTCAGGATATGGCTGCGCATCATTTCCTAAACAATAAAAAAACCCGTCCTGACCGGAACGGGCCGTTATCTATGTATCGTCTCTCGTCGAGCGAGCCTCTATTTCTTCGCTTTCTCGGTTTCGATCTTATTGTTGGCGTCTTCCTCGGCCTTTCTGAGCACCGAGTTCAGATCGGTATTGTTCAAGGACAGATCGATAAGCTGCGAGGTCAGCGCTCCTTCGGCAATGCCGTCATAGTTTGTTTTATTAGGAATAGGAGCGAATTGATTGCGGAATACAGCGGCGAAGTTGACGTTCGTATACCTTGTCTCCGTCGCAAACACCTTCTTATAGCTTTCATCCTTCAATACCGGCATGACGCCCTTCTTGGAATATTCCATCTGATATTCGCCGGATACCAAGTATTGAATCGCTTGGAACGCTTCTTCCTTATGCTCGCTGTTTGCCGGAATCGCGAAGTACGTCGGGTAAGCCTGCGAGCCGATGCCCGGCATGTCCTTGAAGGTCGGAAACGAGACCATATCGAAATTGGTCGTCTGGTACGTGGAGTCGATGAACGGAAGATTGGATTGATGCACGTACATCGCCAAATCCTGCGTCCGGGTAAATTCCGTCGCATAAGGCAGCTTATTGCCCAACGAGCGGATTTTGTCCTTATATCCTTCGCTGGCCGCCGGGCGCACGAACATCGTCTGCAGCAGCGTCTTCCATTTCTCGTCGGCGAACGTCGATTTGTTCGTTTTGGCATCGACAACCGGCAGCGAGAACGGGTTCATCCGGATAATGTGATTCGGAGATACCGCCAGCCCCGCGTACTTTCTCCCTTCCTCGGTCTTATTGAACTGCTGGGACATCTCTATCGCTTCATCCCAGGTCATCCCGTCCTTCGGGTAGGCAACGCCGAAACGATCGAAAATATCCTTGTTATAATACATCACCATATTGTTATTATTGACGGGCAGCCCCCAAATTTGCCCGCCGGAATTATTCTTCATCGCCTCGATCAAGGTCGGTTCGAAGGAATCCAGATCGATGTTGTTTTGCTTGATCAGCGGCGTCAGATCGTACTGCAAATTGTACTGCGGCACATTGACGAAGAAGCCTCCGATCGACTCGTAGTACAAATCGATCGTCGTTCCCGATACGATCAGATTGGGCAGCTTCTGGGCGTCGTTATTGCGGGGATTGATGAATTTGAATGAGATATTCGGAAACTTTTTCTTAATCGGATCGCCGAACCGTTCGTTCCATGACTCCTCGGAATCGCCGGGAGCCGAATAGACGGTCAATTCGACCGGCTTGTTGCTGGGCCCCTTGGCGGAACCGCCGGCCTCCTGGGAAGAAGACGTCCCATCCCCGCCGGATTCGGAAGCCGTGCTGCCGCCGCCGCAGCCGCTAAGTGCAATTGCCAATAAACCGGACACTACCATAACCGGAATTCCCCGCCGTTTCTTCCTCACGCTACATCTCCCCTTTTTCGCTGTTGCTTTGGTTGTTGTGGCAGCCTTGCATCATTTAGTAAATCGCATCGTCTTTTAGCTAAAACAATAAGCAAAGCAAAATGTAAGCGCTATTTTTTCTCGGTCGATACTTATGATAACACCGCATTTTATTCATTGTCAATTAAAAATCAACTAAATCATTGCAAATATCAACTAAACAATTTATTTGTAGTTTAGTATCGCAAATAGGCTGAAGGCTATCTCTGTACACAAGAACCAATCCCCCAAAAGTGACGTGATGCTCTGAAGCTTATTCCGTCCGCATCCAGCTTCAGCTGGATCGGCGTCTAACCATTCCGCTGGGATCGTTCTATGGTTAGACTTTACTTTCGGGGGAGCCCACGGATATCCACAGGATATGGCTGCGCATCATTTCCTAAACAACAAAAAAACCCGCCACATTGAACGGGTTTTGCCGCGGATTATTCCGACAAGCTGGCGGTATCGCCGCCGGTTCCGGCCCCCAGCTTGCTGCTGCCGGGAAATACCTGGAACATACGACAGGCTATATAAAACCCCACCGTAGCCAAGGCGCCGATCAGCGCCAGCATGACGAATGAATTTTGGAAGCCGAAACGGGCTGCGTACAATCCTCCCAGCATGCCGCCGATGATTTTGCCGACACTCAGCTGAATAACGGAATTGAGCATTTGCCCGGTCGCTTTGAGTTCCTTGCGCACATGCCGGTTGACGTACTCCGCCAAACACATGTAGAACATAATATACGTGCCGCCGTGAAGAATCCAGCTGAGCAAATACGTGAACGGGGTCAGCGTCATCGCATACAAGCACCATCTCACCGTATGGATCAATCCGGATATCAGCAAAATATTGCGGATGCCGAACCGGTCGTAAATCCGCTGGAAAAAGATCATAAACGGAAACTGCGTGAACGAGCCGATGGCCAGCCCGATCCCGATGACCTCCAGGCTAATTCCTTGCTCCTTACTGTAGATGGCTTGAAACGACCATAGAAATCCCATCGTCGTAGATAAAACGAGCGTAAAGGCATAAAGAATAACCAGCGGCTTGCTCTTGAAAATTTCGACGAGCTTCACCCTGTTCTTGCCGCTCTGATGACCGGCCACCTGCGGGATGCCCAAGGAAAGCAGAAAACAGCCCAGCATAATGCCGGACGTCACCAGAAAGATCGTATCGATATGCTCGGCGAACAGCCAGCCCGCGGCGACCGAAATGACCGCATAACCGATCGATCCGAAGGTGCGGATGGTCGAGAAGCGGACGACGCCCCGGGAAGACAATTCCAAAGTAATCGCATCGCTTAACGGGTTAATTGCAATTTGGAACAAGCTGAATAGCGCCATAGCGAGCAGCAGCGGCAAAAACATCGTTCCCGCCCACGGTACGAGCCAGACGGTCAGCCCAGCCAGCAGCGTACAGATCATCAGCACCTTGTTCTTCGTTTGCGACCGGTCCCCGGCCAGCCCCCATACAGGCTGCGCGAACAGCCCCACCACCGCCCCGATCGAGGTTAAAATGCCGATCTCCGTATGCCCGATCCCCTTCTCCGTGAAATAGACGCCGATATAGGAGGAGAAGGAGCCGCTGCTCATATAAATAAATGCGTAAAAAATAGCCAAAATGATAACGTTCTTGTTCTGCATTCCGGTGATCCGCCCATCTTCCGAAATTTGGCGTTCAAAGCAAGGCGCCGAATCTTATTATAAACCACATCGGGTCATAAGAATAGGCTTTTGACCGGCCGGATCGAGACTTCGCTTTTGAGATCGGGAGATGATCAGACGAATGAAGGAAAGGCTTCCGCCTGCCTGCGGCGGGCTTAATGGCCCTACGTTATTTGCGCTCCGGACGTTTCCCCGCGAGGATAGCGTCGGAAGGCAGCAAGGCGGCAAGCAGGCCGAGCAGCGGCAGGAAGGCGCTGACCTTGATCACGATCTCCATCCCCGCCCAGTCCGCCAAGTAGCCGAGCAGCGCGGAGCCGATGCCTCCGAGTCCAAACGCGAGGCCGAAGAACAAGCCCGCAATCGTGCCTACTTTGCCGGGAAGCAGCTCTTGGGCGTACACGACGATAACCGAGAAGCCCGACAACAGAATCAAGCCGATGAGAATGCACAAAATTAGCGACCAGAACGGCCCGGCGTAAGGCAGCAGCAGCGAGAACGGCGCCGTTCCCAGTATGGAGAACCAGATCATGTTGCGGCGGCCGAAGCGGTCGGCCAGCGGCCCTCCGACAAACGTCCCGACCATGCCCGCAATAAGGAGCGCGAACAAATAATATTGCGCATGCTCCGTCGTCATATGAAACCGGTCCATCAGGTAAAAAGCGTAATACCCGGTCATGCTCGCCATATAAACGAATTTGGAAAATAACATAAATACCAGCACGGTTAACGCCAGCGCTACCGTACCGCGGGATAACGCGACTTTTCTGGCGTCCGCCTGCCCCGCGCTGCTCTGCCGTTTGCTTACGCTCAGATGATTCCCGTACCAGCGCGACACCGAGATTTGCACGAGGATGGCCGCCCCTGCGGCCAAAGTGAACCACAGCATGCTTTTTTGACCGAGCGGAATGAAGATCAGCGCCGCCAATACCGGAGCGAGCGCCTGCCCCGTATTGCCTCCCAGCTGGAAGATCGACTGGGCCAGCCCTTTGCGCGAGCCGGCGGCCAGATGGGCGACCCGGGAAGATTCCGGATGAAGCACGGCGGAACCGATGCCGACCAGCACGACAAAAACGAGCAGCCAGACAAACGAAGGCGCAAACGCCAAGCCGATGACGCCGGCCAGCGAAAACAGCATGCCGATAGGCAGCAGATAAGGCTTAGGGCGCGCATCCGTGTACAGACCGATCGCCGGCTGGATGACGGACGCCGTCATGTTCAGCGTAAACCCGATCCAGCCGATCTGCGCGAAGCTTAAGCTCAGAGAGTCCCGCAGCACCGGAAACATGGCCGGGATGATCGATTGGATGGCGTCGTTCAATAGATGGACGATGCTTATTGCTAATAATATGGGGTACATCGTAGCCGAGGATTGGCGTATGATGACGGAAGCCTGACTTGTGCCAGCTTGACTCATATTGGTTCTCACTCCGATCCGAATCTTTGTTTTCATCTTATCATCTGACGAATTTTCTTAAAAAAATAAACCCTGCTTTCCGGCAGCCCGTCTCCGGCTAGTATTCATCCTATCATCAGATGTTTATAGCTATGAAAAGAGTGTCCGCTTCTCAGCCTAGCCACTCTAACATCGCCGTCCCGCATCGGAATTTTTCCGGATGATTTTTTCCGGATGATTGCCTGCGCAGAACGAATTACTGTTCATTCACGAGCCTTTGCAAATCCAGACTGGTTTCGTCCAAATGCTGAAGACTGTATTTCTCAGCGGCCTGTACGTCCCGGTCTCTGATCGCTTCATAAATTTTCTCATGCTGCAGCGTAAAATGGCCCTTGTACTCCGGGTCGCCGACCAAAATTTCCAATGCCGTCCTCATGACGTCGGTGAAGCTGTGGTACAGATCGGCAAGCACAGCGTTCTTGGTCGCCGCCGCTACGGCGCTGTGATAAGCGACATCGGCGTCCAGATAGCCTTTGACGTCATTGCGGTCCAATGCCGCCTGGCGCTGGTCGAGATACTGCCGCATCGTCTTCAGGTCTTCGTCGTCGCGCCGCTCGGCCGCAAGCTTGGCCGCCTCCAGCTCCAGCATGCGCCGCACCTCGTACACCTCGAGAATTTCCGCGCGTCTGAGCCTGTAATCGAGAGGTTCCTGAATCGGCTTCTGCCCGCACACGAACGTCCCTTGACCCTGCTTCTTCTCCAGCAATCCGGCATGAACGAGCACGCGCACCGCTTCGCGGATCGTCGATCTGCCGACGGCGAACTGGCTCATCAGCTCCGGCTCCGTAGGAATCTGCATTCCCGGCGTCAGCTCGCCGAGCGAAATTTTGCGCTGCAGCTGCTCGACGACTTCATCGACGATTTGCTTGCGTCTGACCGTTTGAAAAGATAAAGAACCTTTATTCATCTGATCATCTCCTGTCGATATCTTATTATGATTTATGCGCCGAATCAATAGGAACATTTATTCCCTTGTCCAAATGCAAACAAGACTGCCCGGGCAGTCCTGGAGCCATTGCTATCATCATATCCTATCAAGAGACGATCGTATACACGCCGATAATCAGCACAGCGGTCGAAACCGTGCAGCACAAATACGTATGCCAGCCTCTTCTTCTCTGCTTCCAGGCCATATGCAGCTGCCGCACGGCAAAATACATGCCCGCGCCGTTGACCGCAAGCAGCGCTATCGTGAACAAAATCGTCTGCGGCGTCGCGCCGTGCGCCCCATGCTGATGGCCCTGCATCTCCATCGCCCCCATCATGACCGGAGCCGATAAAAAATGAATCAGATGCAGCACAATGACCGCAATGACGGACAAAACGGATACGGCCGCGTATTTGATGTCTTTTCCCATCCGGGCAACCTTCTGCAGCATTCCGAATCAACTCCCCAGAGCATATTGGGCCGTTTGCGCCCCCGCCTCCTAATTATTTATGCGGGTATCCTTGTACTTTATGAAATGCGCGGGCGCGATTCCGGTTACGGCTTAATCTCCTCCTGGCGGACAAGCTGCATCGTTCGGGCCTGCAAATCCGGCTGAAACGTATAGCGGATCGGGTAATCCATGCCCGCGGATATTCCGCCTTCTACGATCAACCGGCCGTCTGCGACGGCAAAATCGCGTCCAGGCCCAATGTCGAACGTCGGGCGGACGGCTCCGTCGATTTGAAACGAGAAAGGAAAAGCCTGTCCGTCCTTGACGCCGAACAAATAAAATTCAATGCCGTGGCAGTCCGCATAGGCAGGAATGAATGCAAACGCTTCGAACGAACCGAATGAAACCCTTTTCATAGCAAAAGGCTGCAAATCTGGGCGAATGAGGGATAGATCGTCAAAATGGCGGACCGCAGCCGACTCTCCGCCAGCCGGCTGAAACGTCAGGTCATAGCTTCCCGCGATACGGTAATCGTCCTCCCGTCCGATACAGCTCGGAGCTCCGAGCTGCTGCACCCGCTCCTCCGAAGCGGGCACCAGCCGCAGCGTTCCCTGCGCAGATACTCCCTCCGCACGGGGATTGGGATCGTTCAGCACGCCGACGGTCTCATAGCGGTAGTCGCGGTTAAGCCAACCGGCCAGCTCCGGCGATACGATCGTCTCCGGCTCGGCGGCTCCGCCGCGATACAGGCGCACGAACCCCTCTTGCTCGTGGCAATCCGTCAAGTTCGTTGCAAGTTCCATCGTGCATACCGGCTCCAAAATAGCCGACCGTCCGTCGGCCCATTCTATCCCCACTTGAACGTGCGGACGGACTTCGCTATACCGTTTCTCGTCGACCGCCGCGGGCTCGCCCGGGACTGCGCTGTGCAGCCATTCCGCCAGCTTGGCGATAATAGGCTTGTCATCCGGACGGTCCGCCAGCAGCGGCAGCCGCCTTATCTCCCCCATCGGAATTTGCGCCACTTGCACGCTCTTGACCGTATCCTGCCGCAGCTCCTCCTCCAGGGTCTGAGGCGCCGGCGCCTCCGAAGAGGACGGGGGCTGCACCTCCTTCGGCGGAAGCTTCCCTCCCGCCGCTTCGCCCCCTCTGCATCCGCCGAGCAGCAGGACGGCCGCGAGCAGCACGATCCCTTTCCATCTCAGCGTCATCATAGTCCGAATCTCTCTCCTTTTCGCATCACAGCATGTTTAACTCGGCTCTGCTGCTCCTGCCGTCGTGGACCGCCTGTTCCCGCAAGTCGAGGTACAGCTCCGCCTTGACGGCATTGACATACGGCAGAACGAACAACACGCCGACGAAGAACGCAAGCGTGCCGAGCAGATACCATCCGATGAACGAGAGGTCGAGGACGAACATTCTCCATTTATGCCCTTGCGTCATCTGATTGCTAAGCTCAACCGCTCGCTTGGTGCCGATTCCCGGATTATCCGCCAAAATAAACGGCGTCATGCTGTAGGCGTACGATTTGACGATGCCGGGAATAATCAGCAACAAATACCATAAAAAGTTCAAAAACAGTCTCCACAGCATCCCTTTGACAATATTGATATATCTTCCTTCGCCAAAGGCGTAGCCTATATAGCTCATATTAGCATCTTCCAGAGCCGCCTGCTTAAAATATTGCTGGGAGCCCACCTCGAGCGGCGCGCTCAAAAAAATGCGGAACGCCAGCACGCCCAGAAGTACGAGAAATCCGATAATGACGGCTATCGCTATGATTGCCAGCAGCGCCCCTCCGAATTCGCCGCTGAACTCGCTTCCCATATTCGGCCAGCTCGCCGAAGCGCTCGCCCCGTTTCGACCTTCTCCCCCGATCGTCGAGTTAAAGGAATAACTGGGCACTCCCCCCGTAACAAAAGCCAGCAGCAGGCTGACGACAAACGCCTTCCAGTAGGTTCTGCCGAGCACCCGTTTGGCCCTGCTCTTTAGTTCACTTCGTGTCCACATCGTTATGCTCCTCTCCTTATTCTCCTTTGCATGGAGATAACCTTCTATCCATCGTATCACAAAATCTTACAGTTGGGGACACACGGACGTTCCGATTTAAAATAATCATAGTCGCGGCCATCGGACAACCGGCGCTGATCCAATCGTTCAAAACCGGATTTCTTCAATACTCTACGCGACGCTTTATTGAACGGTTTCACAATCGCAACGATCTCCTCAAGCTCCGTGCAGCCCCAAATGAACGCCGCCATCCCTTGAACCGCCTCTGTCGCGTATCCGCGGTTTCGGAAGTCTTTGGAAATCGCATAAGCGATCTCCCTGTCCTTCGCCTCCAGCTTGTCATTGGGAAACACGCCGCACCAACCGATAAGGTCTCCGCTCATCTTCTCTTCCATCGCCAATAAAATCCGCACATCGGACGCTTGAAACGTATTATAAGAACGTATAACAAACTTCAGAAAGCGCTGCAGCTGTTCCTCCGTCATCTTCCAATCCGGCAGCAGATCGGTAATCTCCGTCTGTCTCGTTAACGCGAACAGCTTGTCATAATCATCCTCTGTAAACATCCGGAGTTTTAACGACTCGGTAGCAAAACCAAGCGGCTGATTCAATGCGATCCCCCCCATTTCCTTCCAGACTACCACAGTATACTGTAAAGTCACGGGAAAATATCGCTTTATTCAGATGATCCGCGAAACGGCCGAAGCTGCCATTGGGGCCAATGTTGGCTCTCGGGTTCTTTGCCTTAGACAGCCCTCCAAGTTCAGCCGAAAAAAAGCCTTGCCTCATGTAAAATCCCTGAGACAAGGCTTGAGCTCATATTTATTGCAGCGGGTCCAATTGCACGGCCGCCTGTTTCCCGCTAAGCTGGATGCCTGTCTTCTTGCTCCCTTCGCCGCTTAAGTCCCGGATCAGACGCTCCAGCAGCTCCTTCGCCTGAGCTCCTTCTTTGCCTTGAATCCGCACGACCAGCATGACGGCATCGCCGGACTTCAGTATTCGCTCCGCCTGGCTCCGCTTCGTATCGTAATCATGCTCCTCAATGTGAGGGGTCAGCCGAATCTCCTTCACTTTCGGAGCGCGGTTCTCCTTGGCCTCCTGCCTGCGGGCTTGCTGTGCTTCCTGCTTCGCGGCTCCCGCTCCCATCAGCTTGCACGGCGGAGGACTGCTCATCAGCGAAGTGCATACCAAATCCACCTTCAGCTTTTTGGCCATAGCCAGCGCCTCCGCCGTAGGGACGACCCCAAGATCTTCACCGTTCAAGCCGGTCAGCTGCACTTCGGTCGCTTTTATTTTTTCATTCGTAATCATTGTGAATCCCCCTGAACTTTCGCTATAATGAACCTATCTTACCGTCTAGAAGGAGATTTTTCAATGAATCGCAACGAAATGGAAGAACAAATTATTCGAGGGTACCAGCGCGATGAGCAGATGATGATCCTTGTCTTCGCTCAATGGTGCGTAAATAACGGGCTCGACCCGGTCGCTCTGTATGCCGAAGCTTATCCTGATCAGGAGGAGAACGAAGCGTTAAAGCAGGCGATGGAATTGACCGTGCCCAAAGAAGAAGCCGGAGAAGTGCCGGATGACACGGTACTCGGCGTGCTTTCTTTGTACGGGAACGAAGAGCTCGCTTTCGTCGTCACCGAGGCGATTGGGAAGCGCAAACGAGGACGGAGGGGGTAAGCCGATCTAAGCGGTAAAATATGTGCTTTCGTGCAGCCCGTTTCCCGGGCTGTTTGCGCTGCCGTCTTCCCCACTTTGAAGTTTCAGGACTTGCTGCAGCTTCCGTGCTGTTGGGTTTTATTCTTTGCGTCGCATTGATGCTCAAATATACCTTTAATAAAAAGATGACCCGCGCCAATTACACCGTCTGTAACGGCAAGCTTTAAGACCATCCTGCGGCGGATGGCTCTTTGTCTAAATCAGCCTATGGACGTTCTTGCATCACAATCCAAACCAGGATGGGGATATTGAAGGGCCGGGTATTCAACAGGGCTAGTGAATGGCCTATATTTTAGGGCCGATGGATTTCGCGGAAGCTTGGCGGCTTAGAAATTGTCGAACAGAAACGTCTGTGCTTAGTCCGATAGCATGGCTATAAGCAGAACGAGCATCTTCTATTCGATTCATCCGCTTGTACAAATGTCCGGCAAGCGCCCAATAAGGCTGGTAATTCACCACTTTTTCAGATGGAATAGCTTCCAGCAAGGTAATGCCCCGTTCCGCTCCGTAAGCCTCCGCGACCGCGGCGGCTCGGCCGACTAATGCGCCCAGCGACGGGTACATGCAAATGAGCCCCTCGTACAACTGAGCAATCGCCTCCCACTCGATACGCCCGGTCCATAAACGCTGAGCATGCACCGATTGAATCGCGGCCATGAGTTGAAAGCGACCGATTCCACCGGCTTGCGAAGCGTTATGCAGATAACGCTCCGCTTCCATGATCAAGCTTTGATTCCATCGCGAACATTTTTGCTCAGAGAGGGGAACATAGTTCCCCTCGTCATCATATCGGGCCTCACGGCGTGCCTCACAGTGCAGCATGAGCGCCAACAGACCGTAAACCTCCGGCTCGCGGGGAGCGAATTGGAGAAGCAGCTTTCCCAGATAGATTGCCTCCTCCTCCAATCTCTTACGAGACGAATCCGCAATAGCTGCCTCTCCCCACCCGCTCCCGTAAGCAGCATAGGTAGCTTCCAAAACGGAATCGAGGCGATTCGGAATCTCTTCTGCATCAGGCATTTCAAAAATAAGGCGTTCGGCACGGATTTTTGCTTTGACTCGAGTAAGACGCTGGCTCATAGTAGAGGGCTTAATGATGAATGCAGCCGCAATTCGGGCTGCATCGATCCCAAGCACTGTCTGCAACATAAGTGGCGTGCGCATCACAGGATCAATTGCCGGATGAGTGCAAAGAAACATCATCCTTAGGCGTTCATCCGGAAAAGCAGCGCTTGAAGAAGTCAGACGCTGTGTATCCTCGGACATGACAAGGAGAGTCGGCAGCGCACTTTCGGAAATCCGAGTACGGCGGGCACGATCGATAAGCCTCCTTCGGGCGGCCGTAATTAGCCATGCTTCAGGCTTATCCGGAACGCCGACCTTGGGCCAAGTTTCTAGCGCGGCGAGAAAAGCATCTCCAATAGCATCCTCAACAGCCTGCAGATCCCGCCAATGTACAGCCAAATAAGAAAGCAATCGACCATAAGCATCACGTGCCGTTTTTTCAATGACCTGATTCGTTTCCATAGAAATGATCACTTCAACGTGGGAATGTTCTGTCTGACCTCAACCGTATCGACAGGCCCTCGAGCAGCCCACTCTAATGCAGTGTCAAAGTCTGGAACATCAATCACGAAAATCCCGCCGAGCTGCTCTTTCGTCTCGGGAAACGGTCCGTCCTGAACCGCCATCTCACCGCTGCGCCGCTTCATTGTAGCAGCTGTCTCAGGAGCATAGAGCCCCGAACCGAACACAACAATTCCAGCCTGCCGCAAAGCATGCACATAGTGCGTCCAGCCTGCCAAGTATTGTTGTTGTCGCGCTGGGTCCGTTCTGGCCGCAAAGTCCTCCTGGCTCTCGTAAAACATCAAAGTGTAATTCATACAAAAACTCCTCCTTTTAAATTGGAATTTGGTTTCACTATAATGACGTATCCGCTATTCCGATTTCTACATTACAAGAATTTTTTTATTTACTCTCTAAATTTGGAAGAAGTCCTTACTGTAAAATTTTTTGTCTCACTGATTATTGTTAATAAATAACGGTATAATATGTTTTTCAATCAATTCAATTCTGTTCTTCGCACGTCGCATAAATCGTGAAGCGATTGCAACTACGATTTTCTTGTCGAGATTTACAAAAATCGTATTTCCGCCATCACCCAAAGCTGCGTAACAACGATGTCCCTTGTTGTCCATAATCCACCACAAATAACCGTACGGCAACTCTCCCCTTCGGCTGTTTTCTTTGGTGCTGTCCTCAATCCATTTTGAGGATAGAATTTGCTTGCCGTTCCACAAGCCTCCATTTAAGTATAGCTGTCCAATTTTTGTCATATCCCGTGGCGTTAAGGTAAGTCCCCAACCGGCGGTGTTCGTGCCTTTCGGATCTATCACCCAACCACGAGCATATTTATCCTTAATGAAAGCAAAATACTCCTCTTTGCAATGGATAATCGTATTATGGGGTGTTTTGATGCCAAGTGGTTCAAACAAATTTTCTGTGGCAAAATCACGTACCGGTTGGCCTGTTGCATTAGCGAGAATTCCCGACATAACCTGTATGCCGATGGTGGAATACTTGAACCCTCCAAGACCGCCCTTACCACCCAACAAGTCCAGCGCAGCTTTAGTCCAATCATCACTTGTATAAACCTTTGTATATGGCTCCGACTTGTACTTATACGGTGCGGTCATTGTCAGCATATTTTTTATTGTAACATTCTGTATCGTCTTCTCGCCGCGTTTGACCTTGTAGTCGGGAAAAAAATCCAATACTTTCTGATCTATGCTTTTAATATAGCCTTTATCAATGGCAATACCAATCAGCGCAGAAACAACACTTTTTGTCACCGATGCAATATGGACGGTATCGTCGGCGGTGTAGCCGTCAAAATAGCCTTCATATACCTTTTCGCCGCCGTGCAGTACCACAATACCAGCAATATTACCGTAGTCGGTTGTAATAAGACTTTCGAAATCTGCAATTCTTCTATTCATACTTTTCCACCTTTTAAATATAAGTACATCGATGTCTAAGAAAAGCATATTATGATATAAAATTTTTTGCCATAGTCTTTTTAAACTTTTTGAATCTGTGTAAAATTTCAATGACTTGCTACTAGAAATGGATACTCTCGCATCTTAGCCATTACGCATATACCGCATTGTTATACCCCCGCGCTTTTTCATGAGAATAATTACACAATTTACACTTGCATTTTGCAAGTTTATACTTGCGTTTTACAAGTACATAATTTATACTCGGTGTGTAGTCAACAATTAACGAGGGGAGATAACTTGTATGAATCAAAGTTACAGCACTTTTTTTAAGGTAGACCAAAGCCCCGAAGAAGTCTTTGCCGCTATCAATAACGTTCGCGGATGGTGGTCAGAGGAAATTGAGGGCACTACCGACGAACTCGGTAAATTTAAGTACCACTACCGAGATATTCACCGCTGCACCATCCAAATCACCGAGCTTGTTCCAGGTAAAAAGGTCGTTTGGCACATTACAGACAACTACTTTAACTTCGTAAAGGACAAGAGTGAGTGGAAGGATACTGACATTGTCTTTGAAATCGACAAGAAAGACGGCAAAACGGAAGTTCGATTTACGCACGTAGGCCTCGTTCCCGCGTATGAGTGCTACGCCGTCTGTACGGACTCCTGGGGCATCTACATAAGCGGCAGTCTTCGCGACTTGATCACCAAGGGTAAGGGCCGGCCCAACCAAAGCGAGCAAATTGCCAATAAACACGGCATAGAAACCTAGTAAAAAAGAGCGGAGCGGCCATTTGAATCTGGAAAAGCGTAAGCGTTCGCCTTTGAACACGGATTCTCTCCACAGAAAAACGAAAAAACAATCCAAAGAATCCGTTTTCAACAGCGATTGGAGGATCAAATGGACGCCGCAGCGGACTTTTTCACCACCCTTCTAGAGAACCACCATGCCATGACCGAAGCTCGGCGCTTAGCAACCGAGGCTTTGCCAAGAGATTTTGCGCTGCCTCTTCTGAAAGCGTCGAGCAACGTATTAGCAATAGTCAACGCAGACTCCTGCGGGTTTCTCCCCTAAAATTCCGCCATCATTATGGCAGGGATCACCTCAAGGGGGTATCAGCGAAAAATTCGAAAGGAGCTGCCGCCGTCAGCCCCGTCGCTTCAACTACTGTTGCGAGTATTATCCTTTTCTGCCCCGTTTCCCCACTGGAATACTCTGAGCAAAACGAAACACATTATGAGGATCATACTTTCGTTTCACCTGCTTCAGTCTGCCAAAGTTCACGCCATAATACGCCTTGGGCCAGTTCTTAATCTGCAAATCGGGAAAGTTCACATAATCCCCCTTAACAAAGGGACGTAACGCTCTGCGGAACCTTTTCACCCACTGAATATTCCGCTGCTGCTCCGCGTTGCTCCTCCAGCGTGCCGACAGTTCGTAGATGGTCTCAGCTTTCCGATGAGGATAAGCGGTTGCAGTAGGCGATACCAGGCTCACCGCGCTTCCTGCACCACCTAAGCTTTGACACCACACGGTAGAATGCCTGTTGGGCGCTTTGGACAAAAAGTCGCGTATAATTCGTACTCCTTCACGAGGCAGAGGGTGGAACCCGTAAGCCCCGCTTATTTTAAATTTCGGCTCCAAATTCAGGTCCGATTCGGCAAAAAATTGGGTTGCTTCAATAAAAGGCACCGTCTTCACTAGCACCTTCACTGGAGTGCCTGCTCGCAAGAGGGGTTTAATCAATCGACGCAGCTCCTTAGCACTGCCGAGCAATTGCCCGGTAGATTCAATTGTTCCCACCTGCTTGGCAGCCACCTCGATGGTTGAGGTTAAGCGGTTCGTGACAGACGGGGCCCAGCGCTGCCAAACCGGTAACACCTTCTCCAAATCGCCCCATTTCCAGGTGACGCTGTATATAGAAACCGTTGAAATCGGTCTAACCCGAAAAGTATAGGCTGTAGCAATGCCAAAGTTTCCTCCCCCGCCACCTCGTGATGCCCACAATAAATCGGCATGTTTCCTCCTGTTTGCCACAATCGTCTTTGCCCCATACCGTCCCGAGGCTACGACCATTTTCACTTGCTTCAAGTTATCGCACGTAAGTCCATATTTGCGGGACAGCAGTCCAATGCCGCCTCCCAGGGTAAGCCCGGCTAAGCCTACGTCGGGCGCAGTCCCAGCCGGAAGTGCTACACGCTTATCCCACAGCTTTTTGTACACACGGGCAAGTGGATTTCCCGTCTGTACGAGGGCCACCCTATTTTTCCGATCCACCTTAATCTTATTCATCTCGCTTACATCGATAATAATACCGCCGTTTACGGTCGAAAAGCCTTCATAGCTGTGCCGCCCGCTGCGCGCTCGCAGCCGTACGCCATGCTCACGAGCCCATTTGACTGCGTTGATCACATCCTGAGTTCGTCTGCAAAAAACAATGACTTTTGGAAACTTGGAAAAACGCCTATTGTACTCCATTCTGGCCGCATTATATGACGGATTGCCTGGAAATACGATTCTTCCGGTTAATCGTGTGCCTGTCTTTTTCCGATTTTGTGTCATCCACTTTACACCGTCCCTGTCCATGGCATAATCCTTTCTCATCAGCTTATGTAGGGACACTTGACCTAGTAGCGGCAAACGCCTTGTTTATGTCGTAAAATAGTTCGAATCAGCGTCACTTATGTACGCTACTTTTGCATTGAACGTTTTAACACTGCCCTTCATGGAAGCCCGCAGTATGCCAGGGAAACGAAGCATAAGTTGAAATAATTTCAGTTTAAAGCAGGAATCCAAGATCATATCTTTTATCGTTGTCAGAGCGAGGGTCTGACACTCCGTGACAAAATATGTCATTTTAATTTGGTAGCTTGCAAAGGCCGTCCGATAGTCGCCATCACTACGCTTGAGTTCGCGAGCTATTATAAACTCACCATTAATTCCACTCTGCGCTTTACCACTATTTGTGATACGATTCTCCGCGCTGTCAGTAACGGCAAGTTTTTAAGGCCATCCTTTGAGATGGCCTTTTCTTTGTAACTATTTGAACTGCTCTTGGTCAAAGTGCCCAGTCAAACATTAACTTGATACTGACTGTACCACTTAGGGACAGTTACCTCAAAGTTGTTATGATCATCCATTACCTTGTGGATCTTCATCAACATTGAATCTAACTCATCCGGTTTTACCTTCAAGATCCATACGACGGATGAGATCAGAGTCATGGCTAGATAGAGTGAATAAAGTTGCCAGAACTCACCGCCAGGTTCACTGTAATTATTGTATCCCTGGATTTGACCGACTGAAAAAGGCACACTGACTTCTGCACTAAAAATACCGACTTTCACAAACTCATGGATAGGATCTCCCCAGTCGTACCTGTTGAAATCAATGATACCTGAAAGCTTCCCATCGTTAACGATAAGATTTCCAATATGGTAATCATCATGTTGAAAAATATTGGGCCTATCCTTCATTAAGTACAGTTTGTCATCAATAAAGGATAACAACTTCTCTTCGTTATTTATCTCAACTCCGCATTTGGTATACTCCATTCGGTATCGATGATGCTTAGCTCTCATTCTTTCATCCCAAGACTTAATGTTATCAGGACAGATAACCTGATGGATCTTCTTTAATTCCAAGCCCGATTGAACACCAATGTTGAACTGCTCTTCTTCCGTTAAAAGAAGCAGCTCTTCTGACGCTTCATTTCCCTCAATGAATGAGACGATCATGTAACCGAGTCCTTGTTCAGGAAGAACCCCAATTTCAATAGGTCTGGAGCATTTCACATCATGCTTTTCCATCATCTTCAGTCTGCTAAATTCCAATTTCTTGTTTTTATCTTGATCAATGCTGTAGGTTCTTAATATGTATTGGGGGCGGCCATTGCTATCATGTACGATGTACTTATCATCACTTGAGTATCCCTTGTGAATTTGTTCAAGCTTTGCACTGTTTCCTAGTAGAGGAATGGAGTTGCGAAATCGTTCATACTGATTAATGGAATCACTCATGCTTAACCCTTCTTTCTCTAATTTTTCTAACTGAGATGAAGTCGATGTTAGATTTGTATAACTGTTTCCACCCAAAAGAAAGAGAAGTCGATAATGACCTCTCCTTGGTGAATAAATTGTATCATGTCATGGTAAAAGCTCAGGATTCGAACATATTTTTCAGATCTCTGCAAGAAGCTCTCTTACCGTCTCATCTCTGCGTATATCTGACCCCGGAAAACTTACGGGTTTCTTATTTAGCAAGCTCTTCAATCCTTGTTTCGGTCATATCGCTCTCCCCTACTCTTTCGATAACCCTGGCCTCTGAGGATATATCCTTTTAGAGTTCTGCGACAATACTCTTTACCGCTTCAATGCTGCATTACCAAATATTTTTCGAGCTGATCGAAAGTTCCTCCGAAGCCCTCCTGCATTGATTCGAGCATGCCTTCAAAAAAGCTTCTCTCTTCCTCGGTTGCGTTGATCGGCCCGCTGCGCAAGGTCATAGTGGTAATACCGTTATTTTCGCTCAAGGTTACCGCATTGCGTATTTCCAGCTTTACCCCACATTTGATTACCATCAGGAGATTGCATGTTGTAGTGGAAAAAACCGCCCGGACGGAAATCCAATTGCGCAACACTTATTTCAAATCCTTTCGGTCCCCACCATCGCTTCAAATGCTCGACCTCGGACCATGCTTTGAATACAAGCTCGCGCGGCGCATGGAGTACACGTGTTATAACTAATTCCTTGCCTTCCGAATTCACTGTCATATCCATTCCTCCATTTCTCCGTATAACCCTGTTCAAAATATACTCCAAAAGGAATATTCCAGTCAAGGAATACTTGTATCGCAATATAGAGGTATCCTTCGGAAACATATCAACAAAATCGATTCGCTATTGTAACCGACAAATTGAAGGCCATCCGTTGCGGTATGACCTTCACTGTTTACGTAAAAATAAAAAAGAGTCCTGAAATTTTCCAAGACCTTATTCAACATCGTACCAAACGGAGAATTATAAGTCTATATCTTTTTCACCATATATGTAAGAATATGTATCGTAAGAATAAGATGCGGGAGGGCTTCTGGAATGATTCCAACACGTTTTTCAGATTATTGTTCAAAGATTCCGTTGCTGAATGAGGTTGCAGAATGGGCTCTATTAAGGAAATGGGCTCTTTCAGAAGTCTACAGAGTTACGTTCGCAACAGGTGAAACACGCATAATTAAATGGGGCGGGAATGAGATGGCGGGAGAGGCCGAGATTTACCGAAATTTAGTGCATCCTTTACAAATCAAAGCCCCGCAGATTTTTGAATTTGTTCAATTGAGGGACAGCGGAGTAATGATCATGGAGGATGCGGGTGATAACAATTTGGAACAGCAACCGCAACCTGCTCATTTTCTTGAGGCGTCAAGGGAACTGGCAAGACTAAGAGTGAGCGCAACTGCGAGCTTAGAAAGGCTCCCTAAGAAGGTCATTGACACTTACTCCGTTTCAATGGAAAACTTTCTGGAACTGCTCAATGATCTGTTGAAATCGAAAAAGTTAGCAGAAACCAAAGTTTTATTGAAGCTCAAGAAGGTGTTGCCTCGTCATTTAGAAAGACTGTATCGAATGGTACCAACCTCAATAGTGCATCATGATTATCATGCAAAGAACCTTTTGATTCAAGACAATGGGATAATGCCGATCGATTGGTCCATAGCATATCTAAGTCCTCATCTTGGTGACCTATATTGCTTGATTACGGAAGCGCGCGCTTGGAGTAATCTATCAAGAGAAGAAATGATTTCAGCATACCTTGAAGTAACTGATCTTCAAATGGATCATCTGAACTGGCAATTGCGAACAGGCGGTTTATGTTGGCTGATTAAGACATTGCGTTGGCTTGTTTACGGAGGTACGGATATAATCCCTGAATCAGAGACTTGGATACCTGGTCTGCTGAAGGATGTAGAGCATCTATACCGGGAAATTGTATAAATGTTCTGGCATTCCAAACTTGTGATGTGAAAGAATTTTTAGACATATATCATATTCTTGAGGCTACGGGGGTTATCTCATTTTGATGCGAAGATACAGAAGCTTGCCTCCTGCAAACACCAGCATGCTCGCTGCCGCCAGGAGCAAAGCTCGCTGCGCTTCGGTTAATGAGGAAGCCGAGGCGCCGAAAGAAACCTCGCTTTGCAGCGTATGAGCGGATTCATACTGCGTCACGATATTGGGAACATACGTCATCGTTTGGTACATGCCTGCTCCGATGTGCACCGCATAATAACAGACGGTGACGATAACCGAGAATATCACCGACTGAATGACCGTTTTCTTCACCGTACCAGCCCCTTCTTCCATGATTTGGGATCAGTTTATTTTGATTGTACGTTTTTCCCTCTATCATAGTCAAGCAGCAAGCAGTAGATTTCGGTCCGGAGCGTTTGGCGTACGGTTGTGATTAAGTCTATTTAAATTCGGGGGATACCCCTTGGCTTTCCAGCTTCTCGATCCGTTGACAAATTTCATGCTGCCATTCAGCATCGTTGATCATGGATGCAGCAAGCGACAAATTGTACAAGCCGGACAGCTTCCTCGCGTAGATCGCATTGTAATGCAAACAAGCCGTCATTTCCGACTCCTCATCTTCGGTTAACTTGCGTTTTTGTTGAAGCGTCCACAGCTCAGCCAGTCTCCAGTGTACGGATAGCATCGTCCATTCCTCCCGTCTGTCTATAACTCATTATGTATTACTATCCATTATGGGCAGCAATCGGATGCTTTAGACATCGTGAGGCGGACGGCATTCCCGCTTGCCGCCGAAGACGGGCGAGACCAACCGGGAAGCGGGCGGACCTCGCAGAATTTCGGTAACGACCGGACTGTGAGGCCGTCCCCATCCAAGGATAACGAAACGCGCTTGAATGACGGGTCGACAATGAGATGCGGCGAGAGCCGAGCAGCAGTTTCCGGGGGTCCTGGCAGAGCACCAGAAGCAGGATGAATTACGAGCGGAGGGGTCATTGAATCTGAAAAACGTCAGCGTACGCCTTTGTAGACGGATTTTTCCCGCTTAAATCGCTATCGACCGCAGGCCACGAATACAGCACGACACGTCTGCGGTTAACCCGCCGGGGAGCGCAGGCCGCCTAGTCCCGGTAGCTGCTCCAGCACGACGGCAACCCCGTCTTCGTCGTTCGTTAATGTAACCGTACGGGCGATGGCTTGCAGCTCGCGGACGGCATTGCCCATCGCAACCGGATAGCCGCAATGCTCGAACAATGCAAGATCGTTATAATCGTCACCGAACGCCATCGCCTGATCCGCGGTAATTCCGAGCCGCTCCAGCGCGATACGCAGACCGTACGCTTTCGATACGGAAACGGGCATAATTTGAATCAGCTGCCGGTTATCCGTCAAGATCATATTCACTTCCGAACCGAACTGCCTGACTAGCGCTTCATAGATGCCGTTCCCGTTAGAAATCAGCAGCTTCGTTATAGGCCGCTCCGCCATATGCCCTTCCGTCATCACCCTCGGTTTGGGAGCGCCTGCCGGAATGCCCAGCGTTTTCTCTTCGTCTTCATTCAGCTCCCTGAAGCTCCACATCTCATCGCCGGATTCGAAGGTTACATAACTGCCTCTATCATGAAGTTCCATATACCGGTAAACGGATTGAACGGTATCGTTCGGAATATATGCGACATGCAGCGGAACCGCGCCGCGATCGGTCACCACTCCGCCGTTATAACAGATCCAATAACCGAGCTGCTGCAGCTCGCGGGGCAACAGCTCACGGACGGAGCGAGGCGGCCGGGCCGTGGCGATGATGATAGCATGTCCGCGGGCGCAGCAGTCCAGCACCGCCCTTCTGCTGTGCGCCGATACTTCTTTTGCCGAATTCAGCAGCGTGCCGTCCAAATCCAGCACCACCGCGCGAATCGTATTCATGGCAAAATCCCCCCTATTCCGGTTCATATTGTATGGCCCTTTGACGCAGCCACCGGATTTGCCCCCGATGGTTTATTTCATCCTCGAACACATGAAACCATTTGAAATAATTGTTGGCCGGCTTATCTCGCCAGAACGGCGTCTCCTCGTAGAGCCAGCTGTCGTCCCTACGTCTGAACTCCTCCAATGTCACCTTGCGCATTTCGCTAAGTTCATGGAGATAGTACTCCAGCTCTTTGCCCCGAATCTGTTCGCGTCCCAAATCTCCCAGATCAAACGGAGCTTGCCATTTCTCGATTTCCTCTGCGTTCGGTTCGCGGCCGTAAAATGTTTCCAGCTGATACCCCAGCTCTACCGCAGCCATATGAAGCAGAAGAGCTCCGATCGAATTGCTGTTCGCATCATGCACATAATCCAGCTGCCGCATCGACAACCCCTGCACCGTAGCCAATGTCGTATATCTCGCATAATTCATCATGGAGACCAGCCGGCCGATTTCGGGCGCAAACCCTTCCAGCTCCGTAATTAGAAACAGCTTGTCCTTATCCATTGGTCATCCCCCCGCTTCTTCGCCAGATTATCCGTTCATAGGAAAAAAATCATCGCGCCGAGCGATATTTGCCGAACCTGCATATGATCCTCCAGCTGAAAAGCAGCCGAATCTTCCACGCTAAGCCCCCTTTCTTAGAGGGTGTGGCGATTGATTCGTGGCCCGTGGTCTATGGTAATTTTTTCCATATTGAATCGCTGAAGCGGTGAAAAGCCATCTGCAAAGGCGACCGCTCATGCTGTTCCAACGCTCTATCGGCTCTCCGGCCACTTTTTCACCGGACTTTCAGAGAAGCCCGTCCTTACATGTTCTACCTCCGCCCGCCAATCCCTCTTTTTTCCAACTATGCTACTGCAGCTTATAGATCGAGTAGCCTCCCGGAATTTCAATGCGTTGAAATCGTTCGTTCAAGTAGGCGGCGAGCCTTCCGTCGTCTCCGTCAATATGACCTTGTAGCGGAATAAAGTAACGCGCCCCGTCCGCGATGAATGCATTCAGTTCCTTCACGGGATCGTCGGGCAACAATGAGCCCGTTCTCCAGCCGATGCGGCGGCTGGCATTAAGCAATGACGGATCGTCCGTACCCACGACTACCAGCGCATTCTTGGGCGTATACCTTTGAACCCATGCGGCCTGCTGCATAAGCACGGTCTGCTGCCCCTGCAATAAAGGGACGGCAATCGCATAGCTCTGGCAGCCTATCGCCAAAATGACCGCGGCGGCGGCAGCCTTCCCTACCCGCCACCGGCCGATGCGCGCCAGCGCCTGCGCCCCGAGCAGCGCCGCTACCGGAGCGGTCAGAATCAAATAATAGTCGAACCGGATCGTCGCCACGATGACGGCAAGCTCCAGCAGCATAGCGATCGCCCATACGCCGAGAGACCAATGCCGACGCCAGTCCAAGCATAACAGCCCGATGACGAATAATCCGATGCCGCACCAAGTGAACGTGCTGGGCAGATTCGTACGGAAAAATTGCAGCGCCTCGTTCGAGCGGAAGCTTTCCAGCAGATGAGGCCAAATATGCTTCGTTGCGATACCCGTCACAAACGGAAATTCCGCCACCGTGCTTAACCACTGAAAATAAAGGAACGGGAACCCCAGCGCAATAGCTGCAAAAATCCATAGCTCCGTACGGACAAACAAACGATGCTTGTATGCTTGAACTGCGACGGCAATCAGCGGGATGCCTGTGAACACTGCGGGGATTTTCTCCGCAATGGCCAGCGCCATAAATACTCCCGACAGCACGACCAGCCCCCGCTTGCTCTCTTCCACTCCTTTGACGAACAGCCAGTACGCCCCCAGCATGCAGCACAGCGCCGCCGATTCCGGCATAATCGCTCGGGAATACAGGATCGTCACCGGCATGATGCCGTAGAGCAGCACCGCCGTCCATGCCGTGCGATCCGTAACATACCTCCTGGCAATAAGCAGCAAAGCATACGCCGATATGACAAAAAAACCGATAGGCACCGCCCGCGCCAATGCATAGTCATGCCCGAACCAGCGATAC
Organism: Paenibacillus doosanensis; assembly: GCF_025060755.1. GTDB lineage: Bacteria > Bacillota > Bacilli > Paenibacillales > NBRC-103111 > Paenibacillus_S > Paenibacillus_S doosanensis. The sequence goes on along the minus strand of NZ_JANYUY010000043.1, from coordinate 4,017 downwards.
AGCCAAGCGATCAACCAGGTCGTCATTTGAAATTCCAGCTGAACGTAGTTCGGCAGCGGCCCGTCGTAATTAAGCTGCGGGAAAAAGATGTTCATACGGTGCTCGATAAAATTCAAGGCGATCGATTCCGTATCGGATTGCCGCCACGAATCGTATTCATAAGGAGAATTCGCGATGTAAGGCAGGCGAATAGCCGTAATGAAGGCAAGCAGCAGTATAGTAACGACCGCGCGGCTAACACGGGACATTTTTTCGGCGGAAATAGCTTCTCCCCCCTCACTTGTTAATGACAATAATGCCGAGCACAATAATGACTATTCCGAGCAGCTTATTCCACGTGAACGTTTCCCCGAACAAAAAGTAAGACAACAGAGCTACGTTGACATAGCCAAGCCCTGCCATCGGATAAGCGTAGCTAAGCTCCGCACGCGTCAGCACCTTGACCCAGAGCAGGAAGCTTGCTCCGAACAGCAGCAGACCCATCCAAATTTCGGGCGTTTTGGCCAAACGAACCATGTCCGCAGGCATCGTATGGACCGTTAATCCGAACGATCCTAATCTGCCCGCTCCGAGCTTTAATATAACCTGTCCTACGGAACCGAGCAGCACCGAGGCGACGATCAACATCCAAATTTTCATGCCGTATGTCCTTTACTCCATTTTTTTTGGAACTTCACTTTGCCAAGCAAGCGCAAGTAGCCGAGAATCGTTCTGCCGATCCGCATCTTGCTCTTCGTTTCCTTCAGATCGTATTGGAGAACAAGCGGATATTCCCCCGCCTTCACGCCGATTTGACTGAATCGCGCCATCATCTCGGCCATGCATTCGAAGCCGCCGCTCGTAATGATGCTTCCCTCATAATGAGTCATCGCTCTCTGCAGGAAACCGATGCTGTAGCAGCGAAAGCCGCTGGAGTAGTCGCTTACATTCGCAATTGGAAAAAACAGCCTGAAGAACAGCCTCGCCCCCCGGCTCAGCAGCTTGCGGTGCAGCGCCAAACCGACTTCGCGGCCGCCGGAAGCAAAACGCGAAGCGATGACCACATCCAGCTCTTCGCCGACAAGCTTGCCGATCAAATCGGGAATGATGCCGGGACTATGCGTATTGTCCGCATCCAGCGTAATGAGAATATCTGAGGGATCATAGCGGAATACCGCATACTGCAGCAGCGAATTGACCGCTTCGCCCAAGCCGCGGTTGATCGTATGGGTTATGTAGTCCATGTCTGGGTTATAATGGGAATACTGCCGCAAAATCGCATCCGTATGATCCGTGCTCCCGTCATCGACGACAAGGATGAGCATCGAATCGTCCAGCAGCGGTCTCAGCGCCTCCAGCTTTGCCAATAAAGCGGGCAAGACGCGGCCTTCATTGTAAGCCGGCAAACCGATAATGACGTTTCGTTTCATGGTCGTGACACCTCTCCTTCGCTTCCGCCCCAAGGGTGTTGACGCGAGCTGCGCGGGCCGTCCCTATACTCAATTTATTCGGGTTGTCTGCGTTCCATGAGCCATTATTGAATTCGACGGCAAAAAGACCGGCTTCCGCAAGGAAACCGGCCCTCAAAGAGCTTGTCCGATTCGAATGATATAGTACGGAAAGGCGCACAGCCTCTCTCAACAAAGCAAAGGGATGATAGAATGAGATTCGTCACCAAAACAAGGCTCGATCATCTTCAAACATTGATTCGAGCGATCGCGGATGAACAGAAGCAGAAGGAAGCGCTGCATATTCTAGAATCCATTACAAGAGATATTGAAGAAAATTACGCCGAAATCGAGCGGCCGATCCGTTTGAACGAAATGTGAGAGCCTCCCCGCTAAGCCTGCCTGATGACAGGATAATACAGATCCAATGAATGCATTTTTCCATGAAGAAGGCTTTCGCATAGTTGCTTCATTAATGCAGGCTCGCGATATCCGCGGCAATCCGAAGCAAGCAAATCCGCAGCCGTTATCCATTTGCAATCGAGCATCCCCTCTTCCAGCTGCAAAGAGCCGCCGATGATTTCACCGGTAAAATGGAATAAAATCACATACGCGCCGGAAGCCGCCTGAAAATGGTAAATACCCGTCGTACCCGTCAGCTCGACCTCATACCCTGTCTCTTCCTTCGCTTCTCTGCGGGCGGCATCCGGAATGTCTTCTCCCGGTTCGATTCTTCCGGACGGCAAATTCCATTGGTACCTTACGGCAGGCTTGCCTTCCCGGATCACGAGCATCTTGCCGTCTTGAATGATCGAAACACTTGCCACTAATACCGTTCCGTTATGCGCCGCCATACTTCCCATTCCTCTCTCCCGTTAAGCCCTGGGCAACGCTATTAAGCGTTCCCTTGTGTTTTCAATTCGGCCACTTGTTTCGTCAATTCCTCCAGCTTTCGGTGCAGCTCCTCTTCCGTTCTTGTTCTGGACTCGTGTACTTTCAATAAGCGATATAACAAATACACAATGGCCCATGGAGATAAATAAAAGAAAAAATTCGCTATTTTCCCGAGTGCATACATCTTTACCCCCTCCTTCCGCCATCATGCAGCGAAATGCGATCCAATAAGCTCAATAAGTAACGATCCAGCCGCTCGCACATAATCTCTCTCGTTAAGCCGCTGACGCCTAGAGCCGTCCAACCGGCATATACCTCCGGCGGCCAATAAGCGAAGTCGATCATGGCGACCAGGTCCCAATACGGGGCGTAATCGAAGGACGCTCCGGCGTAACGCCGGTATGAGGACAACAATGCGTCCGCCGTCTCTACATCATGCAATTGGGCCAAATTCACGCGGCAGTGGCCGACATCAATGCCGGCGGGGCCGACGCAGCCGTTAACCCAATCGACAATGCCGCTTACTGCTCCGTTATCCCATAGTATATTAGCCGGATGATAATCCCGGTGAATGAAGCGCGGCGTGAAGGAAGGCCGGGATTGTGCCAACCAATCGGCCGCCGACTGCCATTGGTCGGGGATAGCCGACCATGACGACGTATCCAGAGAGGAAGCGTCGCAATATGGGGCGAACGTCCACCGGAAATCGCCGGCTTCGATCTTGTGAACCCGCGCCAGCGCTTCGGCCATGCCGTCCACCCAGCGACCGGTATCGGCCGGTTCCAGGACGACGCTTCCTTCCAGCATCGTCATCAGCACCGCCGGTCTGCCGCAGCCGTTTCCGGTTGCGTCGCGGGCGACAAGCCTCGGCGTCTGCACGCCTTCGGCCTGCGATGCCCGGAGCAAGCTCTCCGCTTCGCGAAGCGCGAGATCGGGCTGCTCCCGCACCCACTCCTCGTTATCGAACTGCCGCAGCACGACATGCCGCCTCGCCCCCCCGAAGCTTAGCTCTATCCCATGGACTAACGAAGAAATCCCGCCGTGAAGCTGTTGAACCGACAGCACCTCCGCCTCAGGGTGTAGGGCATCGGCAGCCCATCTTAGAGCCCGATCGGACAACGCGGGATGACGGCCGTTCATGGCCGCCTTCCATTCCGTTTTTCATCGAGATAAATATCCAGCGCCGCAATGCCTTTAGTCGCCAGCTTGATAAATAAATACAAGCAGTACAGCCCGAGCAGCAGAAATAAGGCGTACAAAACAAACATAATTTGAGAAAATGCGCTCATTATGGAAAAAGACATCGGTTCACTTCCTTAATCTATATATTTATGTATATAGTACCATAGTTTTGGCAATAGAGTAGACTTGCTTATTCGTAGCGCAAATGTTGGCCCATAGGTTCATTGAGCGATGCGCTGTGCCATGCAGCCTCTTTCCCCTTGAAGCAGGCTCCCCGCAGAGCTTGCCTGACTCTTGAACAAATCCTGTATCCATACATTTCACGATCCGTTCTCGCCCGTCCTTAACCCGACAGAAACAAATCCCCCAAAAGCCATCCATGCCGCTACGCGGCACCACAGACAATGGAAATGGGGTACCAAGAGTAATTTCCAGGGTAGTGACGTGATGCTCTGAAGCTTATTCCGTCCGCATCCAGCCTAAGCTGGATCGGCGTCTAACCCTTCCTCTGGGA
>NZ_JANYUY010000042.1 GCF_025060755.1 Paenibacillus doosanensis | reverse complement strand
CTAAATGATCTTCAGGGATCCAATCGCTCAAATACATCGGAAACAATTCACCTTGTTCCGTGGAGTAAGATTTAAATTTTGCCATAAACCACACACCCTTTTTTACCAGATAAACAGATTACAGTTAAGTTTCGCGACGAAACTATGCTTTTCCTGTTTCGTCGGACAGACTCCTAAAAGGGTGGTGAAAAAAGAGCGGAGGGGCCATTTGAATCTGGAAAAGCGTAAGCGTTCGCCTTTGAAAACGGATTCTCTCCACAGAAAAATGAGAAAACAATCCAAAGAATCCGTTTTCAACAGCGATTGGAGGATCAAATGGACGCCGCAGCGGACTTTTTCACCACCCTTCTAAAGCAAGTGAGAGAACGTGCTTGCCCGCTACGGCGGATAAGGACGCTTTTTTGTTGTTTAGGAAATGATGCGCGGCAATTTCTTGTGGATATCCGTGGGCACCCCGGAAAGTAAAGTCTACCCATAGAACGATCCCAGAGGAATGGTTAGACGCCGATCCAGCTTAGGCTGGATGCGGACGGAATAAGCTTCAGAGCATCACGTCACTTTTGGGGGATTTGTTCCTGTGCTCGAACGTGCACAAAATGGTCGTTATCGGGTATGAAATGATGCGATCCTCCCCTAGAACGGGGTCCCGAGTCCGCTTATGATAGGGCAATAAAAGCGGAATTGGGTGCTACAACCGATCTTAGGAAGGAGATAAAAGATGAAGTTAGCCTGCATGTATGAGCAATTCGCCAAGGTCGATCCGCGCTACGGGCCGGTGCCCTTCTGGTGGTGGAGCGCCGAGGAGGTTACGGAGGAGAGAGTCCGTTGGCAGCTGCGCAAATTCCGGGAAGGCGGCATGCGCAACATCGGGATTATCAATCTGGCGCCTACGGGTCCGCAGTACGGTTCCGTAAGCGACCGGCCCGCTTTCTCCAGCGAAGTGTGGTGGCATATGTTCGAGGTCGCCGTTCGCGAAGCGGAGCGTCTTGGCATGTATGTCTGGTTCTACGATCAAATCGGGTTCTCCGGCGCGAATATGCCGGCGCGAATCGTAACGGAACGGCCGGAAGCCGCAGGTTACCGGCTGAAGCGGTTCGAGGCCGGAGAGGAGCTGCCTCCTTCTGCGGAAGTGCTATATGAAGCAGACGGCTATACCTATGCCGCCGTGCGACAGGGGTTCAACTGGCTCGACCCTGCGGCTTCGCAGGAGTTGATCGACCGGGTGCACGGGGAGATGGAGCGGCGCTTCCCCGCCGATCTGGGGCGCACGATAGCGGGCAGCTTTCAGGACGAGCTGCCGCCGTTTCCGCTGTGGACGCCGGAGCTTGCGGAGCTGTACCGGGAACGCCACGGGGACGAACTGCTGCCGCTGCTGCCGGCTTTGTTCGACCCGCTTCCCGGCTCCGCGGACGTGCGCCGCAGAGTGTACCGGCTCTCGGCGGAGCTGGCCGAGCGCTCGTTCTTTATTCCGCTCGGACGCTGGCACAGCGAGCGGGGCATGCTGTTGTGCTGCGATCAGGCCGGTCCGGCGAGAAGGGCCGATCCTCATGGGGCGCAGCGCCTGTACCTCGATTATTTCCGGACGCATCGCTGGTACAACGCTCCCGGAACGGATATGGACGGGGAAATCAAGCCGCATGCCTCGATGGTGCACTTGCACGGCGGCTCCCGAGTGTTCCTGGAAGCGTTTCATTCCAGCGGATGGGGAGGGACGCTGGAGGAGACGATGCATTGGCTCATTCCATGGTTTCAGGCGGGAGCTACGGTGTACAGCCCGCATTCCGTTTATTACAGCACGCGCGGAGGCTGGTGGGAATGGGCGCCGCCGGATACGGGCTGGCGTCAGCCGTATTTTGAGCACTATCCGGTATTCGCCGATACGATCAGCCGCATCTGCTACATGCTGAGCGCAGGAGCCCATGTGTGCGATATTGCCGTACATTACCCTTCCCACGCGGTCTGCGGTTATTTATCGTTGGCCGACGGCAAAAAGAACGAGCATCCGATGGGAGTAGCCAATAAAGACCCGAATGAGCAGGTTACGCATATTCAGAAGGTGTACCGGCAAGTGGCCGGAAGCTGGAGCCGCCGCCAATCCGAGCTGCCGGGCGCGCTGCGCAGATCGCAGCTTGATTTTGACATCGCGGATGACACCGCTTTGATGAAGGCGGTGCCGGAGGGAGCGCGGCTGAGCATAGCCGAGGAATCCTTCGCCGTGGTTATTCTGTGCGGAACGACAGTGATGGACGGGGAGGCGCGACGCAGGCTGGAGCAGTGGCTGCGGGAAGGCGGCTTCGTCATCGGCGTGGACGTTCCAGAAGCGGAGCGGAATTGGGCCGGCGTCGTCTACGCAAGCGATGCCGAGGAGGCGGCCGCTCTGATCGAATCGCGGATTCCGCGGCGGATTGAAGGGCCGGGCGAGGCGCTGCACCGGCGGACGGAGGACGCGGATCTGTTCCTGCTGCTCCCGCGCAGCGAAGAGCTGCTTGCCATGCATCAGCCGGCAACCCCGGAAACGGCAGCGGCGGAATCGGCCGTCTACCGCCTGCGGACAAAGCGCGTTCCCCAGCTGTGGAATCCTGTCGTCGGCAGGGCGGAACCGATCGCCTATGAACGGGACGGGGACTGGATAGAAGCGAGAGTGCCTTTCGCTTCATGGCCGGCCGCCTTGATCGTATGCGCCGAGGACGAAGCGGCGGCCGCAGCGCTGCTCGGCGGAAGGGAGCCTGTCGCCGAGGAAGATCGGGCGCGCGTCAGGCCCTTTCCCGCGGAGCTTGGAGATGCGGAACCGGCTGCCGGAAGCGGTGCGCATATTGAGCTGCCTTCCGACGATTGGCGCGTGCGCGTGGAAGCTACGCTGGACAACCGGTACGGAGATTTCGATCTGCATGGCGCGGGCAGGGGCTTCGTGCCTACGGAACGGCGGATGATGAATGTACGGCTGGAGAAGGAGGAAGCGGACGGGGAGCCGTCCGGTTGGCATTTGCCGGGACTGGACGAAACGGGGTGGCTGCCGAGATTGTGGAGCGAGGCCGCGTACTGGCATGTATGCAAGGGGGAGCGGTTCGACGATAGCGCCGCCGAACCGCTCGTGTACAGCGCCGTATTCGGAGACCTCGCGATGCGGTCATGGGCCGGGCGGATGGGCCGCGTTCCGCGCCGCTTCCTGAATTTGGGCCGCTGCAGCAAGGGCGAATTCGTCTGCGCCCGCACCTACGTGATGGCTCCGGCTGCGGGAATCTATTGGATTCGCACCGAAAGCAACTCCCAATTGGACGGAACCGTTAACGGCGAAGAAATTGCTTGGAACGGCGGCCCGGAGGAGCGTACGGCTTGGGTCGAACTGCGCGCCGGGAGCAATGAATTGATCCTGCGGGCGCAGGCTATCGGCAACGGCCTGATGAGGGCGGCGGTCGAAGTGTCCGGACAGGCGAGAGAACCGCTGCCGAAATGGCTGTTTAGCCGCAATCCGAGCGGGCAATCGGCGTTAATCAAGCGCGTTGCTTGCGAGCCCGGGCTTCCCGTCGAGCGGGTTCGCCTCGTATTTGCGGCGCGAGGCCGGGCGGTATTGTATGTCAACGGGACGAAGGTGACCGAGCACGGCGATTTCAATCCGTATATCCGCCAAGGCCAGGAGGAAGTCGACGTAACGGCCTTATGGCGGCAGGGCGTCAACGAAGTGCGCTTTGCGCTTCCCGAAGGAAAGGGAGAAGTATTCGCCGACGGAGTCGTAGAGTACCGGGGCGGCGGACCGCTCGGCTTCTGCACGGGAGAAGACTGGCGCGATGAGCGGGGAGAAGCGCCGGGCGTTCACCATTTCTCCGTCCTGCAATTTGCCGAGACGGAGTCCTTGTGGATTGCGGCGAGGCCTCACCCGCTGCCGCGGGTAGGCTGGCTTATGCCCGATTCCGTTCCCGATCCGGCTCCGCTGCCGTTCTCCGCAGATCCGGGCGCTATCGGCCGCCCGGTCTGGCTGCGGTTTCCGCTTCCGGTCGGGACGAACCGCCTGCGATTCGAATGTGCGGGCGAGGCGCGTCTGTGGATCGGCGGTCAAGAAGTAGCGGTCAGCTCGGGCGTCGCCGCATTCGCCCCTCGGCCGGCCGGTACGGCAGCGGTGCTCCGCATCGTTCCGGCCGCTGCGGAGACGGAAGGGGCGGTGCTGCTGTCGCCGATCCGGATGGAGACGGCGCCGGTGTCGGGTTCGCTCGGCGATTGGCGGTCGGCGCTTTGCCTGCCGCATCACAGCGGGGCGGTGGAGTACGAGCGGACGCTGGAGGTGCAAGGGCTGCAGGATGCGCAGCTGGATCTCGGGCATGTTCGGGGTACGGCCGAAGTATGGGTGAACGGGCAGCCGCTGGGCGTGCGTCTGTGGAGGCCGTACCGGTTCGCTCTGCCTGCGCTGCCGGACGGGAAACACCGGCTGCGAATCCGGGTAACCAATACGCTCGGCACCCATTACGAGATCGGCAGGCCGACCGGTCTTGTCGGCGGCAATCCCGATGTGGCTTATTGGGAGGACCGCGGGACGCAGGAGGAGCGGGACTGGCAGCGCTGGTTCCCGAGCGGGGGGCTGTACGGCCCGATCCGCATTTTGGCGAAGTCCCAGCCACGATAGTTTGCTAATCAAAAAATCGAAGGATCGGGAAGTGCGGCGATCTATGTACCGACTGCGGTCGGTACGGGTTTCCGTCTCGCTGTTCCAGGTCTCTATCGGTTCTCCGGCCACTTGTTCGCCACACTTCTGCAGGGCGGCCGCTCATCTGGGAACGCCTTCGACAGTCGTTCGTCTGTTATCGCGGTTATCGCTTGAAACAACCGGGAAGGCACGTGCCTTTACCCGGTTTTTGTGCTATGGTTAAGGGTGAGAGATTGAATTTAACGTCTGGTCAATACATAGGCAAATATAAGCGAGGGTAGATGAATGAACGATCGAGCGATGGTAGTGTGTTTGGGTGAAATTTTGATCGATTTCATGCCGGAGCAGAGCGGTCAAGCTTTGGAACGGGTCCCGGCGTTTCAGCGGGCGGCGGGCGGCGCCCCCGCCAATGTGGCCGCCGCCGTAGCGAAGCTCGGAGGCGCTTCCCGGTTCATCGGGAAGGTAGGCAGCGATGCGTTCGGAAATTATTTGCACAGCACGCTGATCGCCGCGGGAGTCGAAGCGGCGCTTGTCGAGACGGAGGAGGCGCGCACGGGTCTGGCCTTCGTATCGCTCCGCCATGACGGGGAGCGGGATTTCTTGTTTTATCGCGATCCGGCTGCAGATATGCTGCTGAAGGATGAAGAGATTGAGGAAGAGTGGCTGGAAGATGCGGCGATATACCATTTCGGCTCGGTATCCCTGATCAGCGAGCCTTGCCGCACGGCAACGCTGGAGGCGGCGCGCAAAGTGAAGCAAGCGGGAGGCTTGATCTCCTACGACCCGAATTTACGGCCTGCGCTGTGGCCGGATGAGGAGACGATGAGGCAGGAGGTGCTGCAGCATATCGGCTTGGCCGACGTGCTGAAGGTTAGCGAGGAGGAAGCTTCGTTCCTGCTGCAATGCGAACCGGGCGAGGCTGTGCAGCAGCTGCTTGATATGGGGGCGCGATCGGTCGTCGTCACGCGCGGGGAGGAAGGCTGCTGTGTCGTTACCAAACGGGCGATGACCCTTGTTCCCGGTGTTCGGGTCAAGGCGGTCGATACGACGGGAGCGGGCGACAGCTTCGTCGGGGCTATGCTGTTCAAGCTGGCGGAAAGCGGGATTACCGCGGAACGGCTGGAAGGGGTATTCTCGGACGAGGCGGCGGTTGTGCAAATTTTCCGCTTTGCCAACAAGGTAGGCGCCATTACGACGACTAGGCGCGGAGCGATTCCCGCTTTGCCGACTTTGGCGGAAGTGGAAGCGCTCTAAGACGGAAGAAGGGAATCCGGGCCGTGCGACGGCCACCGGGTTCCCTTCTGTCGTTATTTTTTGGAGAAGACTTCGCAAGCTTCGCAAGTAACGGTCTCCCCCGTTTATATGCCGCAGCTTCGCTTTGTGCTCTGTGCTTTCTGCTCTGTGGCGTATTACCGCTTTGCGCGGCTTTACGCTTCCGTATCGTATACCCGGATCTCCACGACTTCGGCACGAGAGCTGCCGTTCGTCGATTCGACAACGAGTCGCAGACGGTCCGCCGTCACGGGAGAAGCGATCCGGTGCACCCGTTTGCGCTTGCGGTTCGCCCTCTCTTCATGCAGCGTAACCCAGCCGCCGTCCTGCAGCGCCTCCAGCCGGTAATCGCGGACGAGCTCGGGGATGACATCGAACGGCGTTTTATGATGATGGAGATTGATCAGATCCTCGTTGACGTCGTCGTTGAATACGAGATGAATCTCGTTCATCGTCATGGCTTCTTGCCACTGCAGCTCGAGCGACGCCGGTTGCCCCTGGCCAAGCGGCTGCGAAATCCAAAGATGGGGCTGCCCGTACGGACGGAGATAACCGTCGGTCACCCGGTCCGGCGAGAATGCTTCGGTTTCCGGAAACAACCGGAAGCAATACGGCTTGCGCACATGCTGCCGCATGCTCCACTGTACGACCGGCTGCTCGGGCTGATGATCTTCGAGATTTGTGGATACGAGAGGCCGGTCGTTTTTGGCGAAGCAGAGCACCCCCGTTTGCGGCTCGCTGGAGAAATGCAAGGATAGCAGATCGCTCGCCTTCACGATGACGAAGGCGTGTTGAGGCGTCCCGGGCTCCCAGCGCAGCGGTACGCTGATCCACTGCCGTTCGCCCGGGGCTACCGCCGCCGAGCCGCTCGCTTCGCGCCGATGCGGCACATAGTTTTCCGCCCGGCCGGTGCTCCACACCTCGACCTCCAGCTTCGCCTCGGCCGACGCATCCACCAGCAGCTCGATCCGTTCGAGCCGCGGCGACACAGGCACCAGCAGGCCCGCATCGCGGTCCAGCGGGATTACGCCGCTCGCCTGCTCAACCGCGAGCAGGCGCAGCGTGCCGGACGCCGTGACCTTGGCACGGCGGGCCAAATCCCTTACATCGGCGCTGCGCAGGCCGATGACGGAAGCGTCCTGGCGCAGCAGCGTCTGCTGCAGCTCCGCCAGGTGCTCGCGGTACACGGCGCGCGGCGTCGCGCCGTGCTGCACGGCCAGCGCCGCGCCGGTGCCCGCGGCCTCGCCGATCACCGCGCACGTGGCCATGACGCGCGTCGTGCCGAAGGCGACGTGAGAGGCGCTGATGTTGCGTCCCGCAAACATCAGATTCGACACGTTCGCCGAGTAGAGCGAGCGGAACGGGATATGATAAATCCCGTCCGCATGCAAATGCTTCGACCCGCTCTCGGCCGAATACATCCCCTGCGGAGGATGGAGGTCGATCGACCAGCCGCCGAAGGCGACCCGGTCCTCGAATTCCCGCTGAGCGAGAATATCGTTCTGATTCAACACATAGTCGCCGATAAACCGGCGGTATTCCCGTTTGCCGGGCAGGGAGCCGACCCATTCGAGCGTCATATGCTCGGCGTCGAACTTGCCGGAATTTTTAATATAGTCCCAGATGCCGTAAATGACGGCCCACAGCTCGTCGCGGATGCGCTCGTTCTCGTGCACCGTGTCCAGCTCGCCGCCCCATTCGATCCACCAATAATGGCAGCCGGAATCGCCGCTGCGGATGACCCGCTTGATCGGGATGGACGTCTGCGTTATATCTTTGGCGAAGCCGGGCGGCACATATTTGACCGGATGCCCCGCATCCTTCGTATAGAACAGCAGCGTGCTGCCGAGCGTAATACCGTCTGCCGTGTCGGGTGCCCAGTCTTCGTTATATTCGTGCTTGGCCTCGCGGCCTACCCGGTATTTCGCTCCGGCGAGGAAGCCGACGAGGCCGTCCCCGGTGCAATCGGCGAATATAGCGCTTTCAAACCGAATGCGGCGCTCCGATCCCATCATCCACCCGGTAACGGAACGAATGCGGCGGTCTTCCGCATCTCCCTCCGCCTCCACCTCATGCACGTCCGTATTCAAAAACAATTGAATGTTCGGCTCAGCAAGCACCGCTTCAAGCACGACAAGATCCCAGTAGTACGGGTTGCCGTCCGGATTGCGAAACTGGTTTTCGACGAGCAGCTCGCCCATAATGCCGGTTTCGCGGGCATACCGGTTCGTTCCGTGAGCGGTAGCGCCGCATACCCATACGCGAACCTCGCTGCTGGAGTTGCCTCCGAGAACGGGACGGTTCTGGACGAGTGCGACCGTTCGCCCTAACCGGGCCGCTGCGACGGCGGCGCTGACCCCGGACAACCCCCCTCCGACGACCGTAATATCGGTTCGTATCGTTTCGTATTTCATCAATGGCTCACCTCAAGGACATGGAATGGCGTATCTATAATTTCATTATATGATTGCTATTTTACTTTTAACATGCACTGATTTAACATAAGGCATATACGGAATTTCATAGTCCTTTTGAAAGGGAGAGAAGCATGAGCGGAGCGGAGGGGAGATGGCAGCCGGAGGCGCTCAGCCATACGTACTGGCATTTGAAGGAAGCCTTTTTATTAAAAGAAGACACCTATGACTACTGGGTGATGTTTGCCGTCGAAGAAGGCTCGTTTCGCTACACAATAGGTGAGGCTCAAGGTCAAGCCGGGTTCGGCGATCTGATCTTGTGCCCTCCGGGCACCGCGTTTGAGCGGGAAGTGATCGCGCCCCTGTCCTTTCATTTCTACACGCTGCGCTGGAAGCCTGCGCAGGGAGCGCGGGCGGAGGGGCAAGCCGCGCCGGATACCGTGCTGCCGGTACATGTCCGGCTGACGGGGCATGGCAGGCTGAGCGCTACTTACGCTTTAATGAGACAGATGGCGAGCCTTGCGAATCAGCCGGAACGGATGCGGCAGTGGACTCATTTTGGCCGGGATTTATGGCAGCAGTACGCGCTGGAGCAGGAGCTGGCCGAGCTTGCAGGCAGACAGCCCGCGGATGACCCCGCCATGCGCAGGGCGCAGGAGTGGCTGCGTCGGCATGCCTTCGGCCCCGTCGTCCTGAAGCGGTTAAGCCGCGAGCTGGGCTTAAGCCCGGTGCAATTCACCCGGCGGTTTCAGGCCGCTTACCGGATCACGCCGATGGATTATTTAACTTCATTAAGAATACAGCTCGCGCAGAGGCTGCTGCTCGAAACCGATTGGACGCTGGAGCGGATCGCCGAGCAGTGCGGCTACGAGAACGGCTTTTATTTGAGCCGCGTCTTTTCCAAAACGATGAACATGAGCCCGTCGCAATTCCGCAGCAGGCATCGAGTTTGACTGGCGGAGATGATTCCCACTCTAACGCGTCGTTATAAGGCATTTTCCGGCCAAAAATATAGCAAGGCGGGAAGCAGTCTCTTCCGCCATGTCGCAATGTTGCAACGGCCTGTCGCCTATTTGCAATAGGACGCATGCCCGAACCGTGATAAGATTTGGCTAAATGAGGTTCGCTCCGAAAATGCAGTGTCATATTAGCGGAGCGGATGAAAGTATAAGGAGGACGAAACGATGGCCAAGCGGTTGAAAATCGGGATAATCGGAAGCGGCGGCATCGCCGGAGCTCACGTTAGAGCGTACAAGCAGATGGAGGATGTGGAAGTAGCTGCGGTAGCGGATATTATTCCCGGTAAAGCGGAGGAATTCATCGCTCGCCATGAGCTGGCGGGAGCGCAGGGCTTCGACGATCATCACAGGTTATTGGAGCTTGATCTGGACGGAGTCAGCGTATGCACTCCGAACGTATCGCATGGCGCTACGAGCATCGACGCTTTGCAGGCCGGCAAGCATGTGCTGGTAGAGAAGCCGATGTCCGTCACCCTGGAGCAGGCGGTCGAGATGGTGCAGGCCGCGAAGCGGGCGGACCGGATGCTGTCCGTGGCCTTCCAGCCTCGTTACGATCCGAACATGCAGGCGGTGCGGGATATCGTTCGTTCGGGACAGCTCGGCAATGTGTATTACGTGCAGACCGGCGGCGGGCGAAGACGCGGGATGCCGCAAGGAACGTTTATATCCAAGGAGCTGGCGGGAGCGGGGGCGCTGGCCGACATCGGCTGCTATTCGCTGGATATGGTGCTGAATGCGCTCGGTTATCCGAAGCCGATTACCGTCTCGGCCACGACGAGCAATCATTTCGGGACGAATCCGAAGTACCATCCGCAGGCGAATCGCTTTGAGGTGGAAGATTTCGGCATGGCGATGATTCGCTTCGAGCGCGATCTGGTCGTCAATTTCAAAATCGGCTGGGCGATGCACATGGATACGCTGGGTCCGACCCTTTTCCTCGGTACCGACGCCGGCTTGAAGGTAACCCCTTCCGGCAGCGGGGCATGGGATGGCGGGATTACTTCCATTGCGTTGTATCACGATATCGCCGGTCATCAGACGGAGAGCCCGATCCCCGTTAAGCAGCACCAGGTCAATATTTTTTATGAAAAAATCCGCGATTTCGTCTCCGCTGTCCAGGAAGGGCGCCCTGCGCCGATTCCGGGCTCGGAAATTATCCGCAACCAGGCGATTATCGACGGTATTTTAAGATCAAGCGCGCTGAAGCGGGAAGTCGATATCGTCATACCCGAGCTGTAATGGCGGGATCATCATTATAATGAAGCTCGTTTCCCCGTAGCTACAAGGCTGCGGGGAATTTTTTGTTTCGAACCGATCAAGCGGGGGAAATCCGTCTGCAAAGTCGACCGCTTACGTTGATCCAACCCTTTATCGGCTCTATCGGAGAACCATGCTAAGCGTCGGAATCGAAGCGTTCCCTGCTGACAGACAGCTGTCAGGGTTGGCGTGATATAATGAAGTCAACTCGTAAGGAAAAAGTAAACCCTGCAGGGCAGGGTTCAAGGAGGTCGTATCAGATGACGCAAGCGGCGCTGGATATGTACGATTATCATGTATGGGCCAATAAGACGATGCTTGGCCGGCTGAAGGAGCTGCCTCGGGAAGTGTACCGGCAGCAGGTGCAGAGCGTACTTCCATCCGTCTCGTTTGCGATGGCTCATATTTACATTGTCGATTCCACTTGGCTGAGCATTTTGTCCGGAACGGACATGAGAGAGGCGATTGCCGCAGCCAACGAAGTGAAGGAGCAAGCGGAGGCGGCAAGCATTGAAGAGTTGGAGGCCATGATGATGGAGCTGTCGGAACGGTATAAGGCGTTTTTCAAGCGGCAGGACAGCATGGAACGAACGATCGTCCTCGATAATCCGTATGCCGGAGTCTGCGAAAAGAGCTTGTCGGAGATCGTGCTGCAAGTGGTCAATCACGCGACTTACCATCGCGGCAACGTTACGGCGATGCTGCGGCAAATGGGGCATGCCTCCACCATGACCGAGTATGCGTTATACTGGTATGCCAAGTAAGCTCGCCGTCTTGACGCCCAGCCTATCCATGCGCATCAATACATCAAAAACCAGTCGCCGTGAAAGCAAGCGGACTGGTTTTTTTCAATGCATAGGAATTACAGCTTCTTGGTCATCCTGACGTGGGGAATGCCTGCATCGAGGAAGGTTTCCGGGGAGACGGTAACGTAACCGAGCTTAAGGTAGAACGGTTCCGCTTGGCATTGCGCGTCCAGAAGCGTATAAGCATAGCCGAGGCGGCGGGCTTCCTCTTCCAATGCGGTGACGATGGCTCTGCCGGCTCCGGTGCCGCGGGCTTCCTTCAAAACGGCGATTCGCTGGAGCTTCATCGTGTCGCTCTTGTACGGGCGCATCCGCCCGGTTGCCGCCGGTTGTCCGTCCATTTCGTACAGCACATGGCAGCAGGACTGCGGGGTTTCGTCGAACTCGTCTATTTCCAGGCTTTCATCGACCTGCTGCTCGATGACGAACACCTTTTTTCGGATGTCGAGACATTGATGAAGCTGCTGCTGTGTAGTGACATGGGAAGTTTGATTCATTGCAAGGTCTCCTTCGCTATCATAAACTTATCTAGAAAATTTCGGTACAGCCAGTATACCACGAATGCCGGAAAAAGGCTTGGCAGCCCCGGATCGCCGCCCGCCACCCGAATTTTTTGCATCATCCGCAAGGCTCCGTTACAATGGGTATACATGAAGGTATCCATAACCTTCCATTAATAGGGGAAAGAAAGGAGTGGATACAATGGGAACAGGGATTTTTTCAATGTTCGTTATCGTCGTATTCGCCATCATATTATTTAATCTGATATCCGGAGCAAGCTCCAGAAATCGGCGGCGCAACCGCAGTCGTCGTACGGACGATTGGAATTCTTCTCATAACAGCAGCAGCTACATGTTCTCCAGCGACGACGATCATGCCCACCGGCATCACCACCACCATGGACATCACCATGGGCATCATCATAGCGGTCATCATCACGGCGACAGTCACGGGCACTCCTCATCCGACAGCGGAAGTTCCGGAGGGGACAGCGGAGGCGGAGACGGGGGAGGAGGCGGAAGCGACTAGGATGCCGGCGCGGGACGATCGCAAACGGAGGGGAGCTGCCGGAACCCGGGCGATACCCGGGCATCGAATCGCTCTTGCCTGAGATGATTTGCACCGGTTATACTACGGAAATTACAGTGAAATAAGGAGGCGGCGAAAGATGGATGATTTGCGTTATCCTATCGGTGCATTTGCATGGGAAGGGGAGATTTCCGCGGATCAGCGGAACAAGTGGATTCAGGATATCGAGGCGCTGCCCGGACTGCTGAGACATGCAGTAAGCGGATTAAATGCGCAGCAGCTTAACGAACCTTATCGGCCGGGAGGCTGGAGTTCTCAGCAGGTCGTCCATCATTTGGCGGACAGCCATATGAACAGTCTGATCCGCTTCAAGCTCGCGCTGACGGAGGAGCAGCCGACCGTCAAGCCATATGACGAAGCTGCGTGGGCGGAGCTTGCCGATACGAGACAAGCCCCGATAGAGCTATCGTTGGCGCTTCTGGATTCGCTGCATGAACGCTGGGCGCTGCTTCTTCGCTCGCTGGATGAGAAAGCTTGGGAGCGTACGCTGTTCCATCCTGCTTCGGGCATCATACGGCTTGATGTGAATTTGGGCACTTATGCCTGGCACGGCAAGCATCATACCGCGCATATTACCCGGCTTCGCGAACGAATGGGCTGGTAGACGGAAGCTTGCGGCGGTCCGGAAGCGTAGGACGCTATGCAAGCCTTGCGGGCGCCGGGCTCGCCTTCGGCGGCTTCGCTGCTCCAAGCCGATTATGCGGCGGCAACGAACCGTTGTGTACTAACAGCACCCTGCCTGCAGACGGGAGTCTGACCGGCAGGGGGGTTGCCTTTCGACCGTAACGCAAGCGCAAACGGCTTAGAACATTTCTCCGTCCCAAGGCAACCCTTTGCGGAAGCGGGATTCGTCATGCAAGCGCTGAAGCGTCAGCAGGCTGAATTGATACATGTCCCATATTTCACAGTGAGGCTCCTTGGAGCCGGACGCTTCCAATATGGCGTTAACCGCTCTGCGCGCCGCTTCGTTGGCTCCCTCCATGGTGGCAAGATCGGTGTTCGTTCTGACATAATCGGAAGCCAGAAACAGATTCGCGATGCCGGTGTAGGCGTTGGGGCGCTTTTCCCACGTATATACTTTGTTAATGAGCAGCGGTTCGAGATTGACCGCTACGCCGTCCGGATTCGGCAGGTGGATATCTTCGTCAAGGAACCATGAATGAAGATTGTCGTCCTCCAGCAAGACGCGTCCGCTCACATTCAAGCTGGACCCCAGCTGATGCCATACCTCTTGCATAATTTCTTCGCGCGTGCAGTGCCGGGCGCTTTTGCCGAACAGAGCTCCGGGCGCCTCCCAGTCGGAGATATCGACCGATAAAATGCCGTGCACGTCGCCGTCGCCGTATTCGCTAAGATCGACATGCGGCCAGAACTGCTTCTGCGAAACCGATGTGAGCGCCCACTGCGAATCCATATAGATCATATGGCCGTGAATAACCGGCACATCTTCCTTCAAATAAAATTGAATTCCGTTCATCCAATCGACATCCTCGGCCAACTCCTTAATCCGTCCCAAGGTCGGATCGGCTGTCAGCATCTCGCCGGTAATGAACTGGGCCATAACCTCGACCGGGAAGGCCGCTATGTAGTAATCGGCTTGCACCTCGTAGGTTTGTCCGGACTCGGTGACCGTTGCCCCGGTAATGACGCCGTCGCGGCAATCGATCCGCTCCACCTTGGCGTTCAGATGGTAATCGACGCCGGATTGGCGCAAATATTCAAGCCAAGGCTGAATCCACACTTCATTCGTAGGCCCGTTCAGCAGCCTGTCGGCACTGCCTCCGGGCAGCACCATGTCGAGCATAATTTGCGCTCCGATAGTGCCGACGGTGGCCGTATTCGCTTCCCTGGCTTTGGCGGCCACGAGAATGCGCGTCATTCCGGTGAAGACGCGCCGGAAGTTGGCGGATTGCTGATCGGCCTCGATGAACGTCCACCAGGGGATATTCTGGTATTCTTCGCTTCTGCGCGCATTGCAGCTGGTCATTACTTGCCAAACTCGCGCCAAATAATGATCGACTTCCTCCTCCGACAAGCCGAGATGATTATCGAACAGCGATTGAAATAACGCTCTTATATCCGATATCGAGGTCGGAAATTCCGTGACGAATTCGACGGGCGCATCATCGATTCGGGCCAGGCCAAGACGGGTCCCTTCCACCAGGTTGTCGGCTACGCCCTTTTTATTGCTGCCGTACGGGATTCGCTCCATCGTGTCTACGATATGCTTATAAAACCTTGGGAAAAACCGAAAGCCATGTTCGCCCGGCAAGTCTTTGCGTCCATCCGTTCCACTGCCCGGAACCGCCATGGAACGCGCCTTTCCTCCGGGAATCCGCTTCATTTCGTACACCGCTACATCAAAACCGCGCTCTACCAGCTCATGGGCCGCACTCATCCCGGCTACGCCTCCCCCGAGAACGGCCACTTTCTTCTTCATTCCTTATTTCCACCCCTGTCATATTCTGTTAACTGACTTAATCTATTTATACCACGACTTTTATCCTACGAAAACTCTTATTTTTCGACAAAATGATAGAGAAGAACCACGTCGAAAGCCGAATGGCGGTGAAAAAGGGATGGGGAATCCCGCTTCGGGAGCCGTCCGCGTGTCAACGGACCTACCGTCTGTGGCCGCTAGGAGGCACCTTCCCGATCGGCGGCTTGCGCCATGTACATGGCTGCGGGGACAATGATGCCATAAAGATATATAAATAAAGCCAAATGGAATACAGACAGGAGCGGCTTGTTCCAGTATGATTGCAGTATACTTAAACTATTATTACGTCCTCGGAAGGACTGAATGCAGGAGGAACCCACATGTCCACATTCCGAATTGCCGTGATCGGCTGCGGCAGCATGTCCAAAGCTTGGATCGAGCATTCGCTTCAGCGGGAAGATTCGCAAATCGTAGCTATGGTCGACATTCGAAAAGAAAGCGCTGCCGCAATGGCAGAGCGATACGGTATCCGCTGCGGTATTTATGACGATGTTCGTCAGGCGATTACCGAAACCGGGGCGAATCTCGTCTTCGACGTGACGATCCCGGAGAGCCATTTCGCGGTGACGAGCGCTGCGCTGGAACTCGGCTGCGACGTGTTCGGAGAGAAGCCGATGACGACGTCCATGGAGCAGGCACGCCGTCTTGTCGCTCTGGCGGAACGGGAGGGCCGCACGTATGCGGTGATGCAAAACCGACGCTATTTGCCGCAAATTCGCGCATTTCGTGATGTGATCGCTCATTCCGGCATCGGCGAGATCGGGTTTGTGAATGCGGACTTTTTCCTCGGACCGCATTTCGGCGGCTTCCGCGATGCGATGGACAGTCCGCTGCTGCTCGATATGGCCATCCATACGTTCGATCAGGCCCGCTTCATTACCGGCAAAGACCCGGTGTCGGTCTACTGCCATGAATTTAACCCGGCCGGCTCCTGGTACGCGGGCAATGCCGCGGCGATATGCATTTTCGAGTATGCCGACGGAGGCGTATTCTGCTACCGCGGCTCTTGGTGCGCGGAAGGCAGCCCGACTTCCTGGGAGGCGCAGTGGCGCGTGAACGGGAGTCGCGGTACGGCGATCTGGGACGGGGCGACGGCACCGATTGCGGAAGTGCTGCTGACGGCGGAAGAGCAGGCCGGTGCAGGCGGCAGCCGCTTCCGCCGAGTGGAGGCGGAGCTTAGCTGGAACGGCCGCAGCGGCCATGCCGGCTGCCTGGATGAGATGTTCGCCGCGCTGGTCGAGGGGCGCAGACCGGAGACGTACTGCACCGACAATATCAAGAGTATGGCGATGGTGTACGGGGCGCTGGAGAGCGCCAAGGAAGGACGCAAGGTGAAGCTGTAACGCCGGCGCCGTCTTTCGCCGAGCGCAGGGCCTGAGACATGTGCACGAAGCAACAACAGCCTTGATAATGCGCGAAGCGGGACTGCGTTATCAAGGCTGTTGGCGCGTTTTGTGCGGCGTTGGCAGCCGAAATACCCCGGCAGCGGATTGCCGGGGGTAAAGAGATATTTTTTTCAAAAACGCGATCCCGCCGGAGCTTTGTGATAACGCGTGCCGATTTCGTCGGCGGTCATCGGCTTGCCGTAATAATAGCCCTGCATGACATGGCAGCCCTGCGACTGGAGAAACCGGATTTGCTCTTCCGTTTCAACGCCTTCCGCCACGACTTCCATGTTCAAGTTTTTGGCGATGGCGATAATGTTGCTGATAATCGCCTGCTTGGACGATATTTGACTTTTGCGGACAAAGGCCTGATCGATTTTCAACGTATCGACCGGCATTTCGTCGAGCGAACCGAGCGAAGAGTATCCGGTGCCGAAGTCGTCCAGTGAGACGCGAACGCCGAGCAGGCGCAAACGCCGCAGCTGTTCTACGGTATCTTCGGTATCGTGCATGGCGATCGACTCCGTAATCTCAAGCTCCAAATAATGTCCTTCCAACCCGGCCAAGGTTAACGCTTCTTCGACCATATCGTATAACGATTGGCTCTCGAACATCCGAACGGACATGTTGACGGAAATGCATACTTGCATCCATTGTCGGTCCTGCCAGAGGCGGTTTTGCCTGCACACTTCTTTAAGCAGCCAATGGGTAATCGGGATGATCATCCCCGTATCCTCGGCAATCGGAATAAATTCCAGCGGCGAGATGACTCCCAGCGTCGGATGGTTCCAGCGCAGCAGGGCTTCCATGCCGACCGTACGGTTGCTCGCGGCGTCGCACTTCGGCTGGTAGACGGCGAAAAATTCCCCGTGCACGAGAGCTTTGCGAAGATCTTTCTCCAGCTCCATCTTACGGATCATATGCCGGTCCATTTCCTCGTCAAATACGCGAAAGCGGTTTTTGCCCGCCGATTTGGCGGTATACATGGCGGTGTCGGCGGCTTTCAGCAAAGACGAGCGGTCCGTTCCGTGCTCCGGCGCAAGGCTGATGCCGATGCTGCAGGTTACGTACAGCTCGTTTTCTTCAATAAAGTAAGGCCGCTTAATGTTGTGCAGTACCCGTTCGGCCAACGCGTGCGCGGCTTCGGGCGATCCGTCTTTCGAGGCGATCAGAAACTCGTCTCCTCCGAGCCGGAACACGGTTTGCCGGTCGCTCAAGCATTCCAGCAGCCGCCGGGACACTTCGCGGATCAGCAGGTCGCCGATATCGTGCCCGAGCGTATCGTTAATCGATTTGAACCGGTCCAGATCGATGAAAAAGACGGCGCCTCCGTTTTCCGCTTTGAATTGCTCTTCAAAAAAACGCGTGAGATCATGCCGATTGGCCAAACCGGTCAGCGGGTCGCTGTATGCCATTTTCTCCAATACGTGGCGGTCGAAAAAAATGGCGCCCCAAGAGACGGCTAATATGAACAATGTGGCTAGAGAGACGCCGATGATCAGAAACAGCGTCGATTCCGCTCCCGCGGCCCCCGCAGGCGGCGGCGACGGATGGACGAAGCGGGCAGCGGCCATTCCGGTGTAGTGCATGCCGCATATGGCTATCGCCATAACGATGGAGGATAACAGCTTCCAGCGGCTATGATCGGGCGAAAGCCGGAACCTGCGGAACAAATACAGGGCCGCATAGGAGGCCGCCAGCGCAATGACCGCGGACAGCCACCATAGGTACGGATCGTAGCGGATTTCTGCGGATGTCCGCATGGCGGCCATGCCGGTATAATGCATGGCAACGATGCCGCCGCCCATAAACAAACCGCCTGCGGCCAACTGCCATTTTTTCGCCTGGGCATCGGTCGTTACCCTCAGCGCGATGAAAGAAGCGAAGATGGCGGCTGTAGCCGACAGGACGGTGACCGGAATATCGTAATCGATGGAGAGGTTAAGATGAAACGCCAGCATGCCGACAAAATGCATCGACCATATGCCGCATCCCATGACGCAGGAACCGGCAAGCAGCCAGGCGATGCGGCTCTTGCCCCGGGCACGGGATATTTTCCCGGCCAGATTAAGAGCGGAGTATGAGGACAGCACGGCAATAATAAAGGAGAGGAGAACGATCCAACCGTTATATTGTATGTGAAGATGCTCCATGATCTAGACCTACTTTTCTAATTTCTGCTAACGAGCTAAATTCAGTATAGTGTATATGTGGGGCATATAAAAGCGCAAATTTTCATATTCCGTTAAAGGGGAGGCCGTTTCCGGCAGCTGCGTTTCCGCAGCCTTTTCCTGAGATAGAGCGGCTTTATAATGTGATTCATTTGGTCGGTGGCTTTCTTTCGGTTTGAAACCCGGGAGGGGTATTGTATAATGATAACAAATGAGAGGCGGCAGGCGCTGCCGCCGCAGAAAGCGAAGTGACTGACGATGAACGCCAAAGTATCGGGGAAATCCGCAGCCGGACAGGCGGAAGCTTTGCCGGCGCAAGCCGGTCTGCATGATGCGGGCGAAGGAGACGCTTGCTGTGCCGTGGACGGCGAGCGTAAAAGTCATCATTCCGATAAAGTGAAGGATAATCTCGTCTCCCGGCTGAATCGGATAGAGGGGCAAATTCGCGGCGTCAAAGGCATGATCGAAAAGGATACGTATTGCGATGACGTTCTGAATCAGATTGCGGCTATACAGTCTGCGCTGAACAGCGTCGGAAAAATACTGCTCGAAGGCCATATGAAAAGCTGTGTAGTGGAACGTCTGGAACAGGGCGACAAGGACGTTATCGATGAATTGCTCAAGACGATGGGCAAATTGATGAAGTGATGAACGCCGCTGGTGCATGCAGAAGGAGTACGGCGTTCCGCCGTTCGAATATTTGCTTCGTTACCGGATCGAGCAGGCCAAGCTGCTGCTGCTGCTGTAGACCGATCTGTCCGTCGCGAGAATCGCGGAGGAGGTCGGGTTTAACCAGGCGGCTTATTTCGCATCCTGCTTTGCAAGGGCGGAAGGAATCTCGCCCCGCACGTTCCGCAAGCAGTTTCATCACAGTTAAGCTGTCATCTTGACGCTTGATCCCCAAAGTCGTACCCCCTCAAAAATCGGCGCCGGACCGAAGCACTCTAGCAAAGTTCTTTATCGGATACAGGCGGGTGACGACGGATGAATATGTCCAATTGCAGCGGCTGCGGCAAGCTCCACTTGCAGCCCGCGAACGTGCTGTGCGCCGACTGCTTCAAGCTGCACGTGGCGGACGGTCACAAGATTAAAGCTTATCTTCAAGCGAATCCCGGGGCAACGGTCATGGATTTGGCTCGGGAAACGGGATTATCCCTGAAAAAAGTAAGCGAATGGGTCAAAAGGTAGTCTTCTCGAAGCAGTTATGCATCGGGGAAGGCGCTTGTTGGCCTTTTTTTATTGTTAAGGAAATGATGCGCAGCCATATCCAGTGGATATCCGGGTTCTCCCCCGAAAGTAAAGTCTACCCATAGAACGATCCCAGAGGAAGGGTTAGACACCGATCCAGCTTAGGCTGGATGCGGACGGAATAAGCTTCAGAGCATTACGTCACTTTTGGGGGATTTGTTCGTTGACCGGAGCCAAGAATTCTGCTTTGCGGAAGCTATGTGTTGAACCTTTTTCGTTTTTGTTACGCCTAGAAAGTGAGCGCGCGCAACAACGACGGAAAGGGAACAACGGGATGAGAATGATACGGTATGCGTTTTTTTGGATGATTGCAGCGGGATTGGCGGCGGTTATAACGGGGCTTCAGTTGAAGCCGGAACCGCCCGGGAACATATATTATCAAGACCAGGCGGCGGTGCTGTTGTACCATGATATTCGAACCGAAGTGCCGCCGGGTGCGGCCGGTTCGTCCACGATCAGCACCGCGCAGCTTAGGGAGCATTTGAAGATGCTGGGCGACCGGGGCTTCCGTATTGTGACGATGGACGAGTTTGCCGGGTTTATGCTGCAAGGCAAGAAGCTTCCGGCCAACGCGGTCGTTTTGACGTTCGACGACGGCTACGAGACCTTTTACAGGGAAGCGGCGCCGATATTGCAAGAGTTCCATGCAACGGCTTCGAATTTTATCGTGGGTGCGTCGTCCGATGTATTTCAACCCGAGGCGGAGCCCCATTTGAGCTGGGAACAGATGAACCGTCTGAAGGCGCAAGGAATAGGCTTCTACAGCCATACGTACAATTTGCACCGCATGCTGCCGTCCGGACGAAGCGGCGCTTTGCAGCCGGCGTTAACAGCCCGAATCCTGATGACGCAGGCCGGAAGGAACGAGTCTGAAGATCAGCATAGGCTAAGAATATACAGCGATATCGCCTTTATGGAGAAACGGCTGAGACAAGAACTTGGCTCCCAGCGGCGTCTGCTGGCATTTCCATACGGAGCTTACGACGATGCTGTTCTTGAAGAAGGCGGACGGGCCGGGATCGAGCTGTTTTTCACCATAGAGGAAGGATTGAACACGGCGGGAACCCGGATCGTCAAGAGAATCAATGCCGGGGAGCCTTATATGACGGCGGATGCCTTATGGGAACATTTACAATCTTTTTTTGCGAAAAAACAATGAACCGAAAGCCGCCATCTTACGCCTTAAATATAGTAACCCTGTAAGAGGAGTGACGGCATGGAACGGGAAACCGAACAACGGTTAATGAATGACATTAGACGGGGGAATAAAGAAGCGTTCCGGGCGCTGGTGAATCCGCTGATTCCGAAGGCTTACCGGAGCGCGTATATGATGCTGCAGTCCAGACCTCTGGCGGAGGAAGCGGTGCAGAACTCGCTTATCGAATTATATTCGGCCATTATGAACGGCAAAGAAATCGTTCGTCTGCAAGGCTGGTTCAGCCGGCTGCTGGCTCACCGGGCGGTCGATATAGCGAGGAAAGAGCAAGGCTACAAGCAAACCGTCGATATCGACGGCGTAGATATTCAGGATGCGGCCTCTACACCGCTGGAAAGCTTGCTGAAGAAAGAGCAGTCGGAGCGGCTGCTCGAATCGATCATGGCTCTGGAACTGCAGCAGAGGATCGTATTGGGGTTGTACTACTTTCAGGAGCTGAAGATTGAGGAGATCGCTTCTCTCCTGGATATTAAGGAGGGTACGGTCAAATCCCGGCTGTACCATGCCAGAGTAAAGCTTAGCGCCGTGCTTCATCGGGCGCAAGGACGGGCGAAGGAGCTGATGATATGAAGCGGGAACGAGAGAAGGATTTGGCAGAAGGGCTGGAGCAAGCGCTCCAAGACATTCCGGTGCCTGAATCGCTGTTTCAATTCGCGGAGGCGCTGCCGGACACATGGGATCGCGGCGAACCGGACGGCGAACGGACGGGCCGTAAGAAGCGGCCGGCGCATGTCGAGCGCAGAAGGCTGCCCGTACTGTTCAGAGGCTCCGCGGCGGCGGCCGTACTGGCGGTATCGCTAACCGCGGGAATGACGATGTCTCCCGCTTTTGCGGCGCTGGTCAAAGGAATTCCCGGCATCGCCGTTACGGTCGATTGGCTGCAGCATATCCGGGAGCAGGACGGCGTCCAGACGGCGATCAATCACGATTATATCCCGATTGAGCCGGTGACGGCGACCTTCGGCGGAACCGTCATCACGATCGGCGACATCTATTTGACGGAAGAGGAGCTGTTGTTCAAAAGCTTCATCCAAACCGACTTGTTCGATGTCACCGACGGGCGCAGTTCGGAGCATCTCTCGATTTCGCCTCTTGAGAGCTTGCCTGGAGGGGGCTCGACGACCGCCTCGTCCGTCATTACGGCAGCGGACGGCAGCGGGAAGCCAGTGCTGCAGGAAACCTATAAATACCAGCTGTCGGAAGGAGCGGTTCAGCAGTTTTTGGCGAAGGGGACCGAGCTGGAGCTGGATGTGACCCAGAGCACGTTTAACGAGGAGAAGCGCCAGACGGATATTCGGGAGATCGGAAGAATCAAAGTGCCGATCCAATCAGACAAGCTGCTGCACAATAAGGTGCTGGAACCGAAGCTGGCGCTGCCGGTCGGGGATCCCGATCTGAAGGAGCTGAGCCTGGAGAAGCTGACGATTCAGCCGACGACGATGAACCTGATTTTGAAAGGGCCGGAGGGCTGGTATTACGATTTCCCGCGGGACAATGCGGTGGCCCCGTATTTGAAGGACGATCAAGGACACGAGTACCGGTATGATCCGTCGGGGCCCGGATTGTTATATTATGAGGAAGGGAGATTGCAGCTGCCGTTCTCCTCGTCGGTTTACTTCGAACCGGACGTCCGGACGCTGACGCTGCATATCGGGGAGCTTACGGTAGGAGAAGGGGAGCCGAGCGAGAAGCTGGAGCTCTCAATGAACGACGAATTTCCGCGCACGGTACAGTTTAAGAAGCAAGAGATCGTTATCGAGGGAGCCGATTACGCGCCTCAAGGCTATCTTCACTTGAAGATTAAAAAAGACAGCCCCGGACAAACGAAGCTGGAAGGCGTATTCTTCGGCATTGCGGAAAAGGAGAATCTGAAGGAGCGGTTCGACAAAGAAGGTCCCGAAGCTTATGAAGCTTACACTCGGAAGCAGGTTGAAGACCGGGAGGCCTTCAACGTCAGCGGCTTCGGGATCGCCGAGGATTACCGCGGGCAGGATTATCTGGATGTCTATATACCGGCGCGCCAGCTGGACCGGTATACGCTGACGCTCTCGCGCGCCCGCGATACAATTGCAGTGAACCGGGATTACACCGTATCGTTAAAGCCTTAAAGCTTGTTGAAAGCCGAAAAAAGAACCTTCAAATCCGCGGTCTGTCGGCAATGACGGCGGAGCTGAAGGTTCTTTCGCGTGCGCTTTCGCACGGTGCGGGGCTCTGCCGGCGGGCAAGGGAAGAATGCCGGGTTGGCGCGAGCAGGCCGCTTCCATAGCGAATGGCGGAAGCGATTGCCGCACAGCGGCGCCGCCCGGTCAAGCAGGGGACCGGGATCGCAGCGAGCGATGGACCGCCCAGGCGGCTATAAGCAGCAGCAACAAGCCCGCGCATGCGTAGTACAGGCCGTCCAGGCCGAGCGAACCGATCAGGGCGAAGCCGACGAGCGGCCCGAGCGCCGCTCCGACATCGACGACCGTTGTAAAGGTCGTCATGAAGGCGACGCGCGCAGCGCCGGCGGCGGCATCGGCCGCCAGCGCGTCGCCGAGCGTGGTGATGGCGGTGCTCGCGAGCTGCGCCGCCATCAGCACGGCGAGCCACGCCGCGAACGGGAGCGGCAGCGGCAGCAGGGCGAGCGCCGCCGCGGCCAAGGCGAGGCTGCCGAGATAGACCGGCAGCCGTCCGCGGGGGCCGTCGGACCAGGCCCCGATCCGCGGCGAGAGCAGCGGCGACCAGGCCCAGCGCACCGCTTGCACGATGCCGGTGAGCGAAGCGGCTCCGAGCGTCGCGCCGAGCACAAGCAGCGTCCCGGGCGCAGGCATATGGGCCTCGATCATCCGGCTCATCGTGCCGAGATAGATGCCGAAGAAAACGACGGCCGTCAGCAGGCCGGAGGCGAGTACGAGCGCTGCCTGCGGGGTCGGCGCAAGAGCCGCCGGACGCCTGGGCAAAGCGGGCTTCGCGGCCGAAGGCGACCCCGCCGATTCCGCCGCTGCAGCCGCCCCCGCGCGGGAATCGGCGGTGGCCGGAACGTACCGCCACGCCAGCGGGACGCCCGCCAGCATAACCGCGGCGAGCAGAAGCGATACCGCGCCGGCGCCGAGCGTATCGGCGAGTACGCCGCCGGCGAGCATGCCGACGAGGCTGCCGACGCCGATGATGCCGTTGTAGCTGCCGAGCAGACGGCCGCGGTTGCTGTCGTCCGCGGCCTCCAGCACGGTCAGGTAGCCGCCGATGCGCAGCAGCGACCACGCCGCGCCCCATAAGGCGCGGGCGGCGAGCAGCGCCGCGAAGCCCGACAGCGCGCCGTAGGCCGCCGTCGTGAGAAAGGCAAGGACAGCGGCGGCCAGCACGCCGCTGCGCTTGCTCATCCTGCCGTACAGCCACCCGACAAGCGGATTGAGCGGCAGGCGCACGAACCGGTTGACGGAGAGCAGCACGCCGACCTGCCATAAGGCGTCCAGACCGAAGGACTGCCAATAGACGGGCAGTACGATATACAGCATGGAGTCTCCCAGCAGGCTAATGGCGGTGATCCAGGCGATGATGCGAACGCGGAGACGGCCTTCCGCTTCGCGGCTGCGGTTTGCGGGAGCGGTGGTCCGGTCGTTTGGGATATGCGAATTCAGCATGGGCAAACCTCCTTTTTTCGGCTTTAATCACGATTCTCCGGATTTGTAAAGGTATGGTGTTCATTGTACGTGGAAAAAGGGGAATAAAAAGGGTAATCTCAT
Organism: Paenibacillus doosanensis; assembly: GCF_025060755.1. Taxonomy (GTDB): domain Bacteria; phylum Bacillota; class Bacilli; order Paenibacillales; family NBRC-103111; genus Paenibacillus_S; species Paenibacillus_S doosanensis. The sequence continues at coordinate 45,229 of NZ_JANYUY010000042.1, read as the reverse complement.
AGTAATGGGATTTCCCCCTTTAACGTATCGAAAGAGACCCCTAGACATAGAAGGAGGCGCTTCGGGTGCAACTGATCGAGCATTATGCCGAGCTGTATCGCAGGTGGAAGCCGGAGAAAGAGCGGGAGGAGGTGCAAGTCACCGTCCCCGCGATAGCGGAATGTCTTCATTGCACCGAGCGCAACGCCAAGCTGCTGATCCGGGCGATGCGGCTTAACGGCTGGATTGCCTGGCATCCCGGTGGAGGCCGGGGCCGCAGCTCGCGTCTTCGCTTCATAGCGGAGCTCGACGGGCTTCTCTTGGAGCAAGCCGAAGCTCTTCTTGCCGCCGGGAGCATCGAGGAGGCCGCGGCGCTGCTGCAGTCCCCGCTGCTTACGGAGCGGGGGAGGGAACGGCTGCGCTATGCGGTCAGCCGCTTCTTCGGCTATCACATTCATACGGGAGACAGCGGACGGCGCCACTTGCTGCGGTTTCCGTCCTACCGCCGGCCCGGCATGCTGGACCCGGCCTATGCGACCCGCCGGACGGAGCTGCATCTGATCCGTCAGCTGTTCGATACGCTCGTCGCCTACGATGCGCAGAGCGGGCAATTCCGCCCGGGATTGGCGCATCATTGGGAACGAGACGCCGCAGCTCGCCGCTGGCGATTTTATTTGCAGAAGCATGTCCGGTTCCACAACGGAGCCCCGTGCGAATCGGAGGATGTCCGGGCGACGCTGGAGCGGTTGATGCCGCCTGAACGTCCCGGCGGCTCGCCTTACGGCAGGCTGTATGGGCTGCTCGAACGGGTAGAGCCGGTTCATGAGCACCTTGTGGAAATTCGCTGCCGGGACAGCTGTTACGGGCTGTTGTCTTTGCTTGCTTCAACGGCGGCATCCGTCGTGCCGCGGCAGCTGCCGGTGAACTGGGCGTTCCGGCCCGAAGGTACGGGTCCCTTCCTGATTGCGCGGCGGGATGATCGCGTATTGGAGCTTGCGGCGAACCCCGATTACTTCATGCGCGGAACGAACCTTGATCGGGTGGAAATGTGGTTTCTCCCGGAAATGTACGAGAAGGTGCCGATGACAACGCTGCTGAGCCTAAGCTTTTTCGGACATGCGCCGGGGCTTCGGACGCAAGGCGGCTTCCCGCTGCCCCAAGAGCATCACGGAATAGCCGATATTTCCGGGGCAAATAGAGATGCCTCCCGTCTGTATCCGCTCTATGAGGCGGAAAGCGAGATGGGAGGCATGAATTTCTTGCATTACCGGGAGACCGGAGAAAGCGCGGAGCTTACGGAGACGTGGAGCCAGGTGGAGCAGGCGGATCGCGGCTGCAAATATCTTGCCATCCAGCAGCGGAGAAGCGGGCCGCTGACCGATTCGCCGGCGCTTAGAAGCCTGCTGTACGACGCAGTCCGGCAGGAGACGGGGATACGGCTTCTTGGCGGCAACCGCGGGGAGCTGGCAGACCGTTTTGTAAGAAGCCCGCTGCTGGCTGAATATACGGCGGCTGAAGCGGACTGCCGCGCGGGAGGCGGCGGTTCCGCAAGCGAAGCGCCGAGCTGCGACCGGGCAGGCTGGCCGCGGCCGGAATGCAAGCTGCAGCTCGTCACTTATGCCGGAGCAGGCAATGAGCGCGATGCCGAATGGCTGAAGCAAGCGCTGGCTCCGCACGGCGTGGCGGTCAGCATCCGGCTCGTTCCTTATGAGCGGCTTGCATCCGGAGAGGTGCTCGCCGAAGCGGACTTGCTGCTGCTGGAGCAGCCGGCCGACGCGGACGACGAGTGGGCGCTGGGCTCGATACTCGGCTGCAGACAAAGCCCGCTGCGATCCTGCCTGCCGGAGAAGACGCTGCGGCGGCTGGACTCGGCGCTGGGCAGGCTTGCCGCGGAGCCGCTGCGCAGCGAGCGGCTGCTGCAGCTCGTCCGGCTGGAGCGGGAGCTGCTCGCGGACCGGTCGGTTATCGTCTGGTACCGCTGGCGCCAGACGGCATCTTATCCCTCCGAGCTGGAGGGGGTGAAGATCAATGCTTTCGGCTGGGTCGATTACAGGCAGCTGTGGTTCCGCGAAAGCGGCTCCGGCTGGAGCGCGGAACACCGTCTAACCGATGCCGAGCGATCCGATCCGGGTTAAATATTTATTATTTTATTTTGGCGTCTCGTCCTCATCCCAAACGGTTTTTCCCGGGGCCTGGGGACCCTTCGTATCGGATGACCCACCGCTTTTTCCGTTAAACAGCGTTTCGGCCAGCGATTTGAGCTTATCCATCACTTTGCCGTACCCGAAACCGACGAGGAAGGCGATCCCGATTTTTGCCAGTACCGAGTCTCCCGTTTGCAGCAGCAGAATACCGCTTTGAAACAGAATGATCGTCATTACGGCGGCTCCGGCGCATTTGATAGGGCGCAGCAAATACCAGAACAGCCAGCGTTCGGACAGTTGGTCGTAATATTCATGAAACAGCCGCAGCGCATACAGCGTCCCGCCGATGCCGCCGGCCAGCGCGTAGTACGCATATTCATGAACGACACTCCAGTCGACGCCGAAGAGATGGACGAACAACCCGCTTTGCAGCGCCGCCATCATCCAGAAGGAGCCCACATACCAGACGATCAAATATACGGCGATGCCGAGCTTGTACAACAGATCTTTTTTGAACATCCGGTTTCACCGTCCTTTCCTTGCGCTTGTTCCATTGTATGCGGAAGAAAGGACGACCGTGCGGGCGGACATGCAAGCGGGTCGCCTGTCAGGGCAAGCTGCTGCCGGCCGGATGACCCGGACAGCAAAAAAAGAGGAAGGGAGCGGGGCATGCGCCGATGCCGCTCTTTCCTCTTTTTCATCCATAATTATGGCCAGACGCTTCTAGGAGCGGGCCTGGCTTTCCTTGCGTTTGAGCGAATAGCATTTGCGGCAAACCGGCAAATAGCTCTCGTTGCCCCCGATTTGAATTTGCTCCCCTTCAAAAACCGGACGCCCGTCTTTACAGCGCATATTCATAATTGCTTTTTTATCGCAATACCAGCAAACGGTCTTGATCTCCTCGATTTTGTCGGCCAAGGAAAGCAGGTGATAGCTGCCCTCGAACAGCTGGCCCATGAAGTCGGCCCGCAGCCCGTAAGCGATGACCGGTATGCCCAGCGTATCGACGATTTCGGTCAGCTGCGCGACCTGGCCTTTGTTTAGAAACTGCGCTTCGTCGATAATGATGCAATTCGGTTTTTCCGTTTCGGCCAGCTTGATCATATCGATTTGGTCGTCGATGATGATCGCTTTCTTTTGCATGCCGATTCTCGAAGCCACTGTGCCTACGCCGTAGCGGTCGTCGACGGAAGGGGTGAATAGAAGCACTTTTTTGCCCTGCTCCTCGTAGTTGTGAGCGGTCCGCAGCACTTCTATCGATTTGCCGCTGTTCATGGTGCCGTATCGAAAATATAATTTAGCCACGTAGAAAGACAGTCCTCTCGTCGAAAGATGTCATTATATCTTAACACAGGTCGCTCGCGAAAAGTATAGGTCCCGCCCGGATTGGGCCGCATGGCTTATTTCTCCGCGGCTTCTCCGACGGGCAGCAGGACGGTGACCTTCGTGCCGCGCCCTTCCGTGCTGGCGATATGCAGCGATCCGCCGAGATCGTGCAGCCATTTTTTGCTGATCACAAGACCGAGACCCGTGCCTTTTTCTTTGGTCGTGAAGAACGGCTCGCCTACCCGCTGCAGCAGCTCTTCCGGAATGCCGACGCCTTGGTCCGCAAAGGTGACGGAGAGCGTTCGTTCATCGGTTTGACAGCAATCGACGGTTATAGCGCCCCCTTGAGGCATCGCCTCGATTCCGTTTCTAATGAGACTGACGAATACTTGCTTCAAGTGATTTTCGTCGCAGCGAACCTCGGCCAGATGAATCGGAAACAGCGGTTTCAGCTCGACGCCCTGCAGCTCCGCTTCCTTCTCCAGTTGGCCGAGCGCTTCGCGGAGAATCGGCTCTACCCTTCGCCGCAGCAGCGGCAGCGTCTGCGGGCTTGTGAGCAGCAGCAGCTCGTTTAGCGTCTGCTCGATTCTCGTCATCTCCGCAAGCATGATGGAGAAATAATGCTCTTTGTACTGGGCGTTCTGCTTCATAAACTGGGTAAAGCCTTTGAGCGCGGTCAGCGGGTTGCGGATTTCATGAGCGACACCTGCGGCAAGACGGCCGGCAACCGACAGCTTGTCGGCAAACCGCAGCAGCTCTTCGCCCTGCTTGCGCCCGGTAATGTCCCGCAGAATAAGGGTGAGGGCGATAACGTTCTGGTCCTCGGCGATAATCGGCCAGAGCGAGAGGGAGACGTCGAACATTCGCCCGTCCTTGTGCCTGCGCTTCGTCTCAATCGTATGGAGCTGCTTGAACTGGAGCGCTTGCCGCAGCAAAATGCAGGTTTCCTCCTTCAACGCCGCGGGTATGGGCAGGGGAAAGTTGCCGAGCAGTTCGTCCTCCTTATAGCCGAATGCGGCGACATAAGCGGGATTCACCTGAACGATGCGATATTCGCAGTCCATGATGGCGACGGCGTCAGGCATATGCCGGATCATGGGGTTCAGCATCAGCTTCGTATGAACGTAAGCCGTTTCCTGCTCTTGCGCGGCCGACGCATCCCGGGCGAACAGACACATCCCGTCTTCGGTCGGGTAGCCGTTAATTTCGAACGTGCGTCCGGACGGCATTGTTTCCTGAATGCGTATCGGAATCATCTCCGCCGCCGATCGCATACATTCCCGGTACAAGCAGGTGTCGACTTGAGGGAGGCTGTCCCATAGGCTGCGTCCGAGCAGCTCCTCCCGGGTCGCTTCGAGGAAGAGTTCCGCCGCTTTATTCATATACGTGCAGATCCATTCTTGATTCACCATAACGAGAGGATAAGGGAATGATTCCAGCATGGCATCCAGCTGCGCAAAGGAGACCGTAGTTCTTGCCTGCAGCCGCGTCTTGTCGGGCATAATTTGAATTTGCAGCAATACATATGGGAAGAGGCCCGTCTCGGTCAGCGGCCGCATCGCATGTACGCAGCACCTAATAGGCTCGCCGGAGGAGCGGATCAACCTTAACTCCGCCGGCGGGCACGGAAAAACTCCGGTCGTTAGCCGGCGGAGCCAGGCTGCGGATCGCAGCGGCTCGTCCGGGTGAAGCAGAGACCGGATGTCTTTAGGCTCGGGCGCCTCCTCGTAGCCTAGCAAGCGGCGTAAAACGGGGTTAATTCGCATCGAGCCGGTTTCCGGGTCCAGCAGCGCGGCGCCGAAGGGAAACAGATCGAACCAATGGCTTGCATACTCATGCAAAGCCGTTTTTTGCGCCAGATTGGAATCGGGCGGCAAGCTTTTGGGGGCCGGGCTATCGATTGGATTCATCTTCGTATGTCCTCCGAGCGAAGCTGGGATCATATGATTTGTTATCATAACTTCTATAACCGGCAGACGTTCCCTTTTGAAAAAGAAACGCAGGTTGGAAAAGAGTTTACCGCAGGAATCATGATGACATTGCCGGATATTGTGGTTATAAAATTTCTTGTCAAGTTCTTAAATGGTAATATAAAACATATCTTATCAGAAGTTCATACAATTGTCACATTTCAAAGCGTGAAAAGATGCCTTTATCCGTGTATTCATCAGGTTGTTTGCTTCGTAATGGGAGTGCGGATGAACGGCAGAAGGGCGTCTTTTTCGGCTGCCTGAAAATTCCCTCGAGCGGGGGAATCCGTCGACAAATTCGACCGCTTGCGCCTTTAGAGGAGGCGACGGTGATTTTTTCCCCGGCATATCGGCAACTTCCGTACATGTTGCGCATACATATTCCAATAACCTTGCTGCTATGGCAGTTTGAAGGAGGGGCTGTATGGTTTCCAGCGAAGAAAGGAATTTGGCGCTGCTCTCTCATGTTTTATGCATTATTCTTGGTGTGATCGCGCCGCTGATCGTCTGGTTGTTGAAGAAAGACGAGTCCGCCTATGTCGAACGGCATGCCAAAGAATCGCTCAATTTCCAAATCTCCCTGATCATTTATTCGTTCGTGGCGGGCATTCTCTGCTTTGCCATCATCGGCTTCGTGCTGCTTCCGATTCTCGGCATCTTTGCGCTGGTGTGCATCGTCATTGCGACCATTCGCGCTTCGAAGGGCGAATGGTATGACTATCCTTTGACGATTCGTCTTATCAAATAGGTCCGCAATCGGCTGCTTCCCGTTACCGGAGGCGGCCGATTTGCCGTTATGTACAAGCGGGCCGCGTCGTCTTTCGGGACTAAGGACACGCGCCGATAAAACATTGCTCACAGTCCGTTCTTACTTTGTTAATCTTTTGTTCTGTTCCATGTAATATAGCGTAATATACGTTCCGAACCCTCTTTTAAGGGGGCTTGGCTGCGAAACGTATTGAGAAAACCAAGTTAGGAAACCAAGTTTTCCGGAAATCTGGAGGGATCGGAGCATGTCCGTTTATCGCACGCTTGTACCCAACAAGAACCTTGACGAGAACTGGCTCAACTTGATCATTGCAGCCCGTGAGATGGGGATATCCAAGAAAGAAGTGCTGCAGTTTATTCGTCACACGCAAAAAGAAGAGCGTAGAAATACTTTTGAAGAAGCCTATAGAAACAGAGCTTAAGGGCGCATACAAATTTTTTTCGATCATATTGTTAGCGTTTTCAATTCCTTTTTTGAAATTTTGCCATTCACACTCCGCTTTTTTTTGATACAATATATTGGAGATTTGAATTGACAGAGGACTAGGGGTGGCTACCATGATCGGCAGACGCGTGAAGCAATTGCGAATGGAAAAAGGACTCACCCTCACGGAGCTCGCAGAAAAGGCCGGAGTAGCTAAATCCTATTTAAGCTCGATCGAAAGGGATATTCAGTCCAATCCGTCCATCCAGTTTTTGGAGAAAATATGCGCGGTTCTTGAGGTTCCTATAGAATCATTTTTGCAAAATAAAACCGCCCTTCAGCAGGAGCTGGATGAAGATTGGCTGGGGCTTGTCCGCGAAGCTATGGACTCGGGAATCAGCAAAGAGCAGTTTCTGGAGTTTCTCGAATATAACAAGTGGCGTAAAAACAACCACAAATAACAATGTAAAAAACCGGACCGCCTTCCGTTAGGAGGCGGCCCGGTTTTTTGCTGCCGCTTCAGAGAAAACTTGTCTGAAACGGCCGGAAATGCTGCTGCTACCCAGATGCTGAGCATGCAGGCGTTCGTCGTATTTCAATGCGCTAAAGGTCAGCCTCCGTTAATGCTTCCGAAAGCTTGCTTCATCAGATCATAGCTTTGTTTGACCCGTTCTACGTACTGGACCTTATCCCAAGGCTTCCATTGGTAGACCGGAAGCGCAGATACCGGATAAGGGCTCTTGCCGTCGCCTAATCCGGTCACTTGACCGCCCGATCGGCTGACGATCCAGGGAACGAGCCGGATGCCCTGCGTCGTTACCGAGGCGAGCTTGCCGTCTTCGCCGCCGTAGCCGATCACCTGCAGCGAGCTTGGGTCGCTGAAGCCGAGCAGCATCCATGGAATGCGCATCTCCACTGTATCGCCCTTCGCCTGCCACATGGCAAGGGATTGAAAGTCCTGGGAAGCGGTGTCGGTGGTGCCGCGCTTCAGCTTGCCTGCGTCCACTTCCTCGAACGGATTATGCTTCTTGGAATCGGGCGTAATGAGCTCGAGGGAGACCGCCAGCTTCCACGGCTGGAACAGGCCGGAATCGTCTCGGAATTCCTCGGGCTTCACATCGATCATCCCGTAGCCGAGACCGTAGAGACGGCGGTGGAAATCGTAATTGGAGGCGATTCGAACCTCGCTCTCCTCATCCTTGCCCAGTACGATCAGCGTCTCAAGCCCTTCGTCGAGCGTGCGGCCGCCGAGTTCCTCGGCATGCTTGTTGCCGCCGGGAATCGTATCGGCTCCGATGTACAGCATCTCCTGCTGCGGATCGAAGGGCTTCTCCAGCTTGCCGGTAATGTACACATAGGCTTCGTCATGGGTCATCCACAGCTCCTTCCAGCCGGGGTAGGAGCCTTCGAGCTTGCGCTTGTCGCCCGGCTTCAAAGCGTCCCAGTCGCTCGAATCGCCGTCGATGCGAATCGGTCCGTCCTTGGACGACAGCATGGCGAGCAGACCGAAATGCTGTTCGTTCGTCAGTACGTTATGCCACAGCTTGCGGCGTTCCGGCGGCATTTCGAAGTTCATCGTATTCCACGTTCGCTTGAACCATTCGTCCTGCCAGGAGAAGACGATGGCCCCCGCCATGCCTTCGCTGTATATATCGTGCAGCAGCGAGGCGTCGATGCGGCCCTGCTCCTGCTCGTCATGCCCGCCCTGATTGCGGCCCATCGTGCCGAGGTGGGCGACGCCGAGCGAGGAGGGCACGCCGAATTCGGTGATCATGACGGGCATTCCGGGATGGTACGCTTTCAGTTTGCGTAAGTAGCTCTTGTAAGTATTCGGCGTCCCGTCAGGTTCAGGCAAATCCTTAAGCGTATCGTCCAGATGGAAGAAATCGGGATAATACGGATAAGCGTGAAAAGCGGCAAAATAGCCGGCCGCCCAATCGTCCACCCGGATGTGCGTGGCGTCGACGCTGACCATATCCTCGGCGATAAGAACTTCGCCCGGATGGCTTAGCGGATCGGTGGTCACCCAGTTCGTGAACGAGATGGGATGGCTCCAGCCGAACTGGGCTTCCTGCGACGACAGATGGTCGAGCATTTCGGCCAGCCAGTTTTCGAACGGCGACGCTTCCGGCTTGGCCGAGAAGTGAGCGCCGGTGAAACCGGCTTTGTCTTTATGCTTCTCGTTGGTGTTTTTCACCATGGTCGGGTCCCATTCGGTGCCGATCTGCCAGCCGAGCAAATAAGGTCCGGCATTGGCGCGGTAGCTCCCGCTTGCTCTGCCGAATTCCGCGGGAATATCGGCGTCCCCGTAGACGGCTCCGACCGCAAGGGAAATATCGCGCTGGAAATGCTGATAAATTTCATCTATGTAAGCATCCTTCTGCTCGATCAGCTCTTCTTCCGGAGCCCAGACGCCCTGGATAAAATAAAGCGGCTGCCCGGCATGACGCTGGTTATATTCGACCACGGCTTCATAAAATGCGGGCTGCAAAATCGTGTAAACGCGAATCGTGTTGGCGCCCATATCCTGAATCATCTTAAACCACTGCAAATAATGCTCTTTGGTAATCGGCAGCTCGCCGGGATCAGTGCCCGGAAGAGCCGCGCCTATATTGACCCCTTTCGCGAAGAAAGGGGTCCATGTTTTATTCGTATACACTTCAATGCGGTCGTTATTCGTACGGAATTTGATCTGCGCTCCGCCCGCGGAACGGACGGTTTCCATTTGGTGTAAAGGCAGGTAGTGCCAAACGAGAAAAATGACGGCCAAAGCTAAGATGATTCGGAGCAGCCATTTACCGGCTGTAGTTGTCCCTCTCATGGCGGTAAGCTCCTTTGTCGTAAAGAAAGTATTAGGCTAGCAGTCTGCGGATGCGCGCCTCCAGCTCCACCGGCGAGAACGGCTTGCGGATGACGTCGGAGACGCCGAGATCGAAGCATTTGCTCACTTCCCGATCCAATCCGAGGTCGGTTAATACCATAATTTTGCAGCTGCGGTTTAATTCCCGCGATTGGCGGATGCGGTGAATGAGCTGGTATCCGTCCAGCGCGGGCAGCGTCAATTCCGTGATAACCAGATCGGGGGAAGCTTCACGGATGAGGTGGAGCCCTTCGAGACCGTCCTGGGCAGGCAGCACATCGTAGCCCTGCATGCCGAGGCGGGCCTGCATGAAATCCAGCAGGTCGGCGTTTTGATCGATCATGACGATGGACGGCGCGCCGTTCAGGCCGCCCAGCGGGCAGTAGACCTGAAGCTCCTGCTCCGCAGTCTCTTGGCTCTGGGTCATCGCAATCATCTCCGCGAAAGCTTCCGGGTCGGGCGAAGCGCATTCGGGGAAGCTGGCGACCGTCACGTTCCCTTCCAGCAAGGAAGCGCGCTGCAGGAAATCGTGAACCGGGAGCGAGAGGAAGTGCGCGGAGGCGAGGGGCTGTCCGGGGAGCAGCACGATGAGCAGCTTTTCTACCGGATCGTAGCTCGGCATGACGGCCGGCGCGGCTTTTTCCAATCCGAGGCGTGTTTCCAAATCTTGAAGCTCCATGGAACCGAGTTCCGACACTTGTGCGATGATCAGCCCGCATTGCTCCCAGGCTGCCCCCTGCAGGATGTTCGTAATCTGGATGGCGAGGTGGTGCGACAATTGCGTATGGTTCAAAACAGGCGTCTTCATCGTTAAAAACACTCCTTTTATTATGAAAGTGATGATGCGGCGAAAAAAGGCTGCCGGCCGCAGCCTCCGGGCGGACTAGCCCTGAATGGCCTGAGCTTTGGACGATTGGCCGGCTTTGCCGGATGCGGTTTGTCCCGGCTCTCGGCTGCGCCCCAGCTCTTCTTCCCCGTCGGGCGGCGAATCTTCCTTCCAGCTGCGGCGCACCATATGGCCCCAGCTGTGCTTGCCGCGCAAATAGTCGGCATGACCCTGCAGCTTCCACAGCGCGTTCAACTGATCGTAGCCGAAGGCCATCAGTATGGAGTAGCCGATCATTTTGATAATGTCGCGGGTTTGGAAGCTTCGCTGGAAAGCGAGCTCCTCGATCAGCAGCGAGCCTGCGGTAAAGACAAGCCCGATAAGCGCGTTGAGCAGCAGAAACGCCAGCAGGATCGGCAGCTGCGTCATATCCATCAGCACATAGGCGACCAGAGCGGCAAAGCCGGACAACTTAACGTAAGGGCTGAGCGTTTCGTAAATAATCGTATACGGCAGGGCAAGCCAGCCGATGATTTTATATTTCGGAATAAACAGCATCGAGCGGAACCGGATGACGTTCCACAGATTGCCGCGAATCCACCTGCGGCGCTGGGAGGCAAGCACGCCGAGCGTATCGGGTGCCTGCGTCCAGCAGACGGCGTCGGGGCAGAACAGAATCCGGTAAGGCTGCCCGCTCTGGAGCATGTAACGATGCAGCTTCATCACGATATTCATATCTTCGCCCGGGCAGTCCGCTTCATATCCTCCGACCCGGATCAAATCCTCCTTACGGAATAGGCCGAAGGCTCCCGAGACGATCAATAATCCGTTCATGGCGCTCCAGCCGATCCGCCCGCCGAGGAACGCCCGCATATATTCGACATATTGAATAGCGGGAAGCCATTTGGACGACAACCGCGCCGAGGTCACGCGTCCGTCGCGGATGCGGCTGCCGTTGGCGATGCGAACGTTGCCGCCGATGGCGATATGCTCCTCGGGATTTTCCATATACACCTGCACCATGCGGATCAGCGCATCCTTCTCCAGCATGGAGTCGGCGTCGATCGTAGCGACCAGAGGATAGCGGGATACGTTGATTCCGGCGTTCAGCGCGTCGGCCTTGCCTCCGTTCTCCTTGTCGATCACGATCAGCTTCGGGTATTGCGGATTATAATACACATCCTTTACGGGCTGAGATGGGACCAAATGGCGGGATGGGGCCGCAGGGCCCCGCTGCAGAGCAAATTCGTCGATCAGCGCCTGCAGCGTCCCGTCATTGGAGCCGTCGTTGACGACGATGACCTCGTATACCGGAAATTCCAGCGCCATCAGCGAACGGACGCTTTCGATGATGGTTAATTCTTCATTATAAGAGGGAACCAAGATCGATACCGGCGGAACGAATTCCGAGCCGGACAGTCCCCGGAATCTCGAATACATCGTGCTTTTGATCTGGGACAGCATGCTTTGCGAAGATATCGCCAAAATCATGAAGTAAACCAGGCTGGACCCGACGATCAGGCACGAGGCAATTAACCCGTAGTTCAGCAAAAACTCTCTCATCGTGTTTCCCCTTTCTACGAGCTGATACGAGGGGCGTAGGCGGGATGGCTCGCGTACCGATCATTAAACGTTTTTTGGTACTGGTAAGTCAGCTCATTATAGTAAAGCTGCTGCTTCATATCCTGGGCGGCAGCTAGAGCGGCATGCTCCAGCTCGGCCTTGACGGCCTCCAAAGCGCTTTCGCGGCATGGGCTGTCTTCGGCGGCGCAGGCCGTCTCGCATAGCGCATGGAAGCCGGCCATCCCGAGCCGGACCAGGCTGTGCGCGCTGTGACGGCGCACCCACCAGTTGTCGTCCGACAAGGCATGCTGCAAGTCGTCCAGGCAAATCAACAGCCGCTGCTCTCCCGCCGCTTTGGCCGCCGCCGCGCGAATTTCCCAATCCGGATGACGGAGGAAAGCGCGAATGCGTTGCGCAGGGAAGGCGGGCGATTGCAGCAGCAGCTTGACCGCCTTGATCCGCACCTCTTTGTCAGCGGCTGAGGAGAGCTTGTCCAGCACAGCGAGCGGCCCTTGCGACTTGCAGCCGGATAAGCCGACCAACGCCGTGACGACCAGCGCATCTTCTCGGGATGTGAGCAGCTCCGAGTACATCGGCGCCGGGTCCATCGAGGAAGAGGCGACAATATCGGCGATGAGCCGGTGGCTGTGCGGATGGGTTTTCACGAGCTGCTCTGCGATGCGCCGCAGCTGCTGCGGCTCGGTCGCGCATTTGGCGGCGGCCCGACCGACGACGAAGGCGGTCGATTCGCGGCCTTCGCCTTCGAGCATCGCGATCAGCTCCTCGGCGCAGTCGCCCGCTCTCATAATGCCGAGATGATAGGCGGCATCGATGCGCTCCGAGTGGCGGGAGCTGCCGAGCCGCTCGCGCTCCAGACGGACAAGGCCCATCTGCGAGCATAAGTCGGACAGCTTGTCGCGGGGCGCGCCGTCCAAAGTCTCGATCCACTCGATCAGCTTCCTCTGAATCGCCTTGAGTTCGGCTGCCTCCAACTGGCCGGGGGGAGGGAGCAGCGGCTCCTTTCCGTCGATGTGCATGCTGAGATAGCTGAAATAGCTGAGATGTTTATCCAAATAAAACGCCGTTTTCTCCTGCTGCAGCCGGTGCTTGGCGCGCAGCCCGAACAGGGCGGCGAAGCCTCCCGCAATGAGGACGCCAAGCGCGGCCGCGACGGAGAAAGCCGGTTGTAACGGCTCGGTCCACATACGGTTTGTCCTCCTGTGCTGCAGCTGCCCGTTATTCGACAGTTACGCTTTTGGCTAAATTTCGCGGCTTGTCCACGTCGTTGCCTTTGGCCAGGGCGGTATAATAGGCCAGCAGCTGAAGAGGGACGACCGATAACGCAGGCGTCAGCAGGGCGGGCGTCCGGGGAACGTACAGGACGTCGTCCGCCGTTCCCGCGATCGGCATATTGCCGGATAAGGCGACCGCGATGACATGGCCTCCGCGGGCTTTCACTTCCTTGACGTTGCTGATCGTTTTCTCCAGCAGATGCTCTTGGGTAGCCAAGGCGATAACAGGCGTCCCGTCCTCGATCAAAGCGAGGGAACCGTGCTTTAACTCCCCGGCGGCATAGGCTTCCGAATGAATATAGGAAATTTCCTTCAGCTTCAGCGACGCTTCCAGCGCAACCATCTGATCCAGGCCGCGGCCGATAAAGAACAGATCGCTAACGCCGGACAGCTCCTGAGCGATTCTTTGCACCTGCCGGGTGTCCTCCAGCATGCTCTCCACCTGCTCCGGCAGCTTTTTCAGTCCTTGAATCAGCTCCGCTCGGGCGAGCGCATCCGTCGTGTTCAAGGTTTGCGACAAATGCAGCGCCAATAGGTAAATGGCGATCAGCTGGGACGTATACGCCTTGGTGGAGGCGACCGCAATCTCCGGGCCGGCCCAAGTGAACAGAACGTGATCGGCTTCGCGGGCGACCGAGCTGCCGACGACATTGGTAATGGCCAGCACCTGCGCGCCGTTCAGCTTGGCTTCGCGCATCGCGGCCAACGTATCGGCGGTTTCGCCCGACTGGCTGACGGCGATGACGAGCGTATTCTCCTTAATGACGGGCTGGCGGTACCGGTACTCGGAAGCGACGTCGACCTCGACCGGAATACGGGTCAGCCGTTCGATAACCGCCTTGCCGACCAGAGCGGCGTGATACGCGGTGCCGCAGGCGACCATGTGGATGCTGCCGATGCTCTTGATCTGCTCGGGAGTCAGCTGAATTTCCGACAGCGTCGTCTCGCTTCCTTCGCCGATTCGGCTTAGCATCGTATCTCTGTAGGCGCGGGGCTGTTCATGAATTTCCTTGAGCATGAAATGCTCGTAGCCGCCTTTTTCGGCCATTATAATATCCCAATCGATATGGAGCAGCTGCTTGGCGATGAAGTTGCCCTCCAGGGTCATCAGCTCCACGCTGTCGCGGGAGATGACCGCCATCTCTCCGTCGCTTAAGATGTAGACGTCCCGGGTATATTCCAAAATCGCGGGAATGTCGGAGCCGATGAAATTCTCTCCCTCGCCGACGCCGATAATTAAAGGGCTCGCCCAGCGGACGGCAATCAGCTTGTCGGGCTCATGCTCGGACAACACGACAATCGCGTAGGCGCCCCGGATACGGCCGACGGCCTGTTGAACGGCTTTCACCAGATCGTTCTCATAATACTGAGCGATCAGATGGCTGATCACTTCGGTATCGGTTTCGGAGAGGAAGCGGTGACCGAGCTGCTCCAGCTCTTCCTTCAATTGCTGATGATTTTCGATAATGCCGTTATGCACCACCGATATTTTCATCGTCGTATCGGCATGGGGATGCGAATTCTCGTCCGACGGTTTCCCGTGAGTCGCCCAGCGGGTGTGGCCGATGCCGGCGAAGCCCTGCAGAGGCTGATGCTCAAGACGCGCTTCCAGCTCGCGGATGCGTCCTTTCGTTTTGCGTATATGGAGGCCTTGCGTAGTATGTACTGCCACCCCGGCGGAATCATAGCCCCGGTACTCCAATTTCTTTAATCCTTCCAATAAAATCGGCTGCGAATCCCGGCTGCCGATATACCCGACAATACCGCACATCGGTGTACTCCTCCTCTTTCCCGTCATGGCTTACAAAGGTGGCGAATGAGTCATGTCCTGCGGCCGATAGAAGCTTCCACTCGCTGTTGCAGCACGACTTTTCCATTTTGAACCGCTGAAGCGGAGGAAATCCGTCTACAAAGGCGAACGCTCACGCTGTTCCAACTTTCTATCGACTTTCCGGCCACTTGTTCACCACTCTTTAAGCCCATAAACGGATAATGTTTTTTGTAGAATACGGAATATTCGTTATAGCGAATGACATTTTGAAGTATACCGCATTTTTCAACAAAATAAAAATGTTTAAAACGGAGTTATTTCGTTTTAACGAACAAAATCCTTGATTATCCTCCAAAATACTCCATGAAACACCCTTTCCTCGTTCTTTATAGAAGAAAAATCATTCGTTATAATGAACCGTGCAATGGAAGGCACCCATCTGCTTATCCCACAACGAAGGAGAGTCGGCTATGGTACCAACCAAAACGGATGTCGAGCTTAAGGAAGGAGCCGGAGGGTCGGCCCCAATCATGTTCTTCATCCTGATGCGTCCGAGACAATGGACCAAAAATTTGCTTGTGTTCGCTGCGCTGATTTTTTCGATCCGATCGGCGACCATGGGCATGCTGCTGTCAGCGGCGGCCGGCTTCGCGCTGTTTTGCCTCGTCTCTAGCTGCGTGTACATTTTGAACGATTATGTCGACCGGGAGAGGGACCGCATGCACCCCGAGAAAAAGCGGCGTCCCCTCGCTTCAGGCGCCATTTCGGCACCTATCGCCTTGGCGTTCGGCATCGTTCTATTGGCGGTATGTCTGCTGCTGGCGTTTCGGCTGCAGCTTGTATTCGGTTTTGTGCTGCTGCTTTATTTTTGCCTCAATGTCATGTATTCGCTGCGGCTTAAGCATGTCGTGATCATCGATCTTCTGATCGTCGCTTCCGGCTTTGTGCTGCGGGCAATCGGCGGCGGCCTGGTCATCGGCGTCCCCCTTACACCGTGGTTTCTGATCTGCACGCTGCTGCTCGCCTTGTTTTTGGCCATAGGCAAACGCAGGCATGAGCTGTATTTGCTGCAGGCGGACAAGGGAGCGCACAGGAAGGTGCTGGAGCATTATTCGCTCGAGCTGCTCAATCAGATGAATGCCATTGTCACGACGGCGACGATTATGAGCTATGCGTTGTTTACTTTTACATCCGGCCACACCCCGCAATTGATGTGGACGCTGATTCTGGTGCTGTACGGCATATTCCGTTACCTTTATCTGATTCATATCGAGGGTAAGGGAGGCCGGCCGGAGAAGCTGCTGCTGGAGGACAAGCATATTTTGATGACGGTGGTGCTGTACGCGTTCTCCGTCGCCTTTATTTTGCTGTATTTGGACAAATGAAATGGAGTATAAACCGAAGCGATAACTAAAATAGGAGGGCGGAGTGAGCGGAGAGTATGAAATACATATGGCTAATAGCTTCAATTCTTCTCGGCGCATTGGGGCAGGTGCTGATGAAGTGGGGAATCGAATCGCTTAAGTCGGCGGGAAACGCCGCTGCGGCCGGGTTCTCGTGGACCGGTATAGGGCCGATTATCGCCGGGTTGGCCAGCTACGGCATCAGTTCGCTGTTCTGGCTGCTGGCGCTGAGACGATTTCCGCTCAGTACGGCTTATCCGATGGTCAGCTTAAGCTATATTCTCGTTATGATCATGGGTTATGTCTTGTTCCAGGAAACGCTCTCGATGCAAAAGTGGTTCGGCGCCGCCTTCATTACGGCCGGCGTTCTGATCATTGCCCGGGCATAGTCCCGGCGCGTCAGAAAGGAGGGAATATGATGTTAAGCGCGCAGTTGTTGTACCCTGCGATTCCGTTCGCTGCGTGGCTCTGCTCCGGTACGATGAAATATGCAATCAACCGGCTCCGGTTCGGCGCCGATGCCAGCCGGCATATCGGCAACGGGGGATTTCCGAGCACGCATACGTCCGTGATGTCGTCCATTACGATGCTGACCGGTTTCGAACACGGCTTCGGCACCCCTTTGTTCGGCCTTGCTTGCGCCTGCACGTATATCGTAATGATCGATGCGACAGGGATTCGCCGGGCGGTCGGCAATCATGCCCGGTGGATCAACTCGCTTACCGAAGAGAAGGGGGAGGAACGCCGATCCGGGCTGCGGGAGAAGCAAGGCCACACCCGCCTGGAGGTGCTCGGCGGTCTGGCCGTCGGCACACTGCTCGCTTGGGCGGCATCCGCCGTGATGTAGCAAGGCACAGATAATTTGCATAGGGGAGAGGCTTATGAGAAACCGACTGGCTGCTTTCAGTATTGTTACCGGTCTAACCTTGCTGATGTTTACTACAGGGGCGATGATCATACCGTCGCTGCTTTTTTTGCTAAATATTCCGCTTCTGCCGCTCCATGTGTGGCTGGCCGCCGCCGCAGCGGTCTGGACAGCCGGGCTCGCGGCTCGAACCGTACAGGTCGAGCGGCCTGCCCGGTTGTTCGCCTGGGCGGTCGGCGCCTCGTGCGTCTTCTTCGCGGCCTGCTTCTTCTTAAGCGGCGTCTTCTACGATCTGTCCTACGACGGGCAGGCGTATCATCAAGAAACGATTCTGCATTTGGCGGACGGCTGGAACCCCGTCTATGACGAGCCGTTGAACGTGCCGACGGGGCATTCCATCTGGATGAATCATTACGCGCGCGCTTCGGAGTTGGCGGCGGCCGTTTTGTTCAAGGCAACCGGCTTGATCGAGCACAGCAAGGCGATCAATTTACTGGCGATTGCCGCTTCGTTCCTGCTGAGCTTGGCGGCGCTGCTCACCTTGAAGCCGGGACACGCGGTCAAGGCGGGCGTAGCCGCCTTGCTGCTCGCTATGAACCCGGTCAGCGTCTATCAGGCGTTCAGCTATTATGTGGACGGTCTGCTTTCGTCGATGCTCGTCTGCATGATCGCCCTCGGCTGCCTTATATTCGCCAGGCCCGGCTGGCTGCTGCTTACGGCCTACACGTCGGCGATGGTCTTCGCCGTCAATATTAAGTTCACGGCGCTTGCTTACGCAGGCGTGATCACGATCGGCCTGCTCGTCGCGCTCTATATGAGCGAGCAGTTCGGACGGCTCAAGCAGCTGTTTAAGATCGCGGCGGCAGGGGGGCTTGCCGCCGTACTGCTCGTTGGCTATAACCCGTATGTGACCAATACGATTACGAAGGGGCATCCGTTCTATCCGCTGGCCGGCCAAGATGCGATCGACGTCGTCAAAAACTTCACTCCGCGCAATTTGGAGAGAATGAACCGGCTGGAGACGATCGCCGCTTCTTATTTCGCCGTGACGACGGGCAACAGCTCGGAGAAGCTGCCGACGCAAACCAAGCTCCCGTTCACGGTGCAGCCGGGCGAATTGACCGCGCTGGGCGACCCGGACGTCGCCGTCTCCGGCTTCGGCCCGTGGTTCAGCGGTATGCTGCTGCTCTCGCTGGTCGTTCTGGCGCTGGCGTTCCGCAAATCGCCGGGTGCGGCAATGGCCGCCATCGGGGTGATGGCCGTGCTCGCCGTTTCGGTGCTCGTTAATCCTGCCGCTTGGTGGGCGCGTTATGTGCCGCAGCTGTGGCTGGTGCCGGTCATTTGCCTCTGGCTCGGCTTCAGTCTTCAGGGCCGCCGTCTGCTGCCTGCGGCCAGCTGGCTGCTTGCCACCGTCATGCTGGTCAATACCGCAATGGTGACGGGGACCTACGCATACCACCAATGGGATTGGAATCAGAAGCTGCGCGCGCAGCTGGCCGAGGTGAAGGGCGCTTCGGAAGAGAAGCCCGTTCCGGCGGAATTCACCTACAGCTGGTCGAACCGGGAACGGTTTGAGGAATGGGGCATCGCTTTTCAGGAACAGCAGGAGCTGTCTTGCGACGACAAGCTGACATTAACCAAATCCGGAACGTCGGTATGCATGCCGAGGTAACGATATAGATAGAGATAGAGGAGGAGACCTTACCCGGATGAAAAAGAATAAAACGATGCCCATCGGGATCGGCCTTGCCGTCCTGATTGTACTTTGCATTGCCGCATGGCAATTCGGCGTCCCGCATAGTCCTCTCGGCGCTCCGGCCTCCGCGCCGAAGACGGCTCAGCCGATTCAGGAGGAGCACGGCGTCAAACGCATCGCTTCAGTGCAGGACGGCCGCTTGGCCGTCTTCGACGGCACGGAATGGAAGCCGCAGTTTTGGACGGGCGTCAACCTGGGGGCCACGACGCCCGGACACGCTCCCGGGGAGCTCAGCCCGAGCAAGGAGCAGTATTTGCGCTGGTTCGCCCAGATGAAAGAGATGAATGTCAACGTGCTGCGCATTTATACGATTTTGCCGCCGTACTTCTACGAGGCGCTGGCCGAATTCAATGCGGGCAGGACAGATCCGCTATACTTGCTCCACGGCATTTGGTCGCCCGAGGAAGCTTTGACGGGGGAGGGAGGCAAGCCTCAGGACGCCTTGGCGGCGGATATTACGGAGCAGTTTCAGGAAGAAATCCGCCATGCGGTGCAGGCGGTTCACGGCCGTCTTAACCTCAAGGCGGTTCCCGGTCATGCCTCCGGCAAATTTACCGCCGATGTGTCCCCGTATTTGCTCGGCTGGATTGTCGGCACCGAATGGGACCCTTATGTGGTGCAAACGGCGGATGACGCCCATCCCGGCATGGAGCCTTTTGCGGGAACGTATTTCCGGGCTTCCGACGGAGCGACGCCGTTCGAAAGCTGGCTTGCGCAAATGCTGGAAACCGCAGCGCAGGAAGAGATGAAATACGGTTGGCAGCATCCCGTCTCGTTCGCCAACTGGGTGACCACCGATCCGCTGCAGCACCCGAACGAGCCGGCAGATAACGAGGATCTGGTATCGGTCGATCCGATGCATGTGATGCCGACGGAGAGCTGGACGGGCGGCTATTTCGCCTCTTATCACGTATATCCTTATTACCCCGATTTTCTGCGTTTCGAGGAGAAGTACCAAACCTACAAGGACAGCCGGGGACAGGTCAATCCGTACGCGGGCTACTTGCACGAGCTGAGAGAGCACCATCAAGGCATTCCGCTCATCGTCGCCGAGTACGGCGTGCCGAGCTCCCGGGGGATGGCCCATTACGGGCCCGAAGGCCGCAACCAAGGGATGCATACGGAGGAGGAACAAGGCAAAATCGACGCGGAGCTGTATAACAGCATCTATGATGAGAACTATGACGGTGCCGTGCTGTTCTCCTGGCAGGACGAATGGTTCAAAATTACGTGGAACACGATGGATCTCGATGCTCCTGCGGACCGTCGTCCGTTCTGGCGCAATATGCTGACGAACGAGGAGCATTTCGGCGTCGTCGCGCTGGAGGCGGGCAAGTCGAAGGACGATACGATCAAGCTCGACGGCAAGACCGATGATTGGGACCGGCGCAAGGATACGGTAAGCCGCGATTATGACGGCTTCAGTCTGACGACGAGCCATGACGAAGCGTATATGTATTTATTATTGAAGAAAAAGGACGGCGTCTGGCAGCCGGGGCAGGAGACGCTCAGCATCGGCTTTGATACGATTGAGGGCGGAAGCGCGACGGCGGATAAAGCCCCCGGCATCGCCTTCAGCAAGGGGCAGGAGTTCGTGCTGCGAATGAAGGGAGAGCAGGATTCGGCCATCTACGTCAACAGCGCTTATGATCAGCATTCGTGGCTGTACGGCTCCGTCCAGAAGATGATGCCGTGGGAGGAGAAGCTGGCGCAGGACGGCAGCGGCTTATTCCTGCCCTGGAAGCTGCCGACGAGCAAGGTGCTGTATTTGCCGCAAAGCAAGAAGCAGATACCGTTCGAGGACGTAGAGGTAGGACTGCTCAGGAAGGGCGTCACCGATCCCGACAGCAGCGAGTTCAACAGTTTGGCGGATTGGTATGCGGCTGGCTCCGTCATGGAAATCCGCATTCCGTGGATGCTGCTCGGCTTTATGGACCCGAGCACTTCCAAGGTGTGGCAGTATCCGTATGCGGCAGGCGCCATCAAACCGACCGAAGCGAAGGGCATTCGGATCGAGCCGCATCTGCAGACGCGGGAAGGGGAGCAGCAGGGAGCGGCCGTACCGCTGAATTACAAGTGGAGCAAATGGGAGGAGCCGCAGTATCACGAGCGGCTGAAGCAGAGCTACGACATCCTGAAGCGGGTCTTCGAGGAGCCTAAGCCGCTGAAGCCGTGAGCGGCCGTCCTAAGCATGGTACCGCCTGCCGCCGGAACTTGCGGGCGGCAGCCGTCTACTCCGTCAGCTTGCTCCAGCCGGAATAATCGTGAACGGCAATGCCCGCGTACGAGGAATGGGCGCTCAGCATGGCGTCGAGGATCAGAAGCTGGCGCTCCATCTCTTTGCGGCCTTTGCCGTGAAACGTAATATAAGGAGCCGCCGCGTCCGGATTCGTTTCGACGCCGACGAATACCTTCTTGCCGAGCAGGTCTCCAAGCAGCAGCTCGGCGGCGGTCATGTCGATGATCGCTTCGGCTTGATCGCGGTAGGACATCAGCGTCATTTCGTCGAGCTGCTTCATCATCGGCTCCAGCAGAGTACCGCGCCCTTCGCCATGACTTTTGCTCTCGCCCCCTTCTTCGCCGTGCGGCAGCTCGGGCAGCTCGATTTCATCGAGCCAGAACGGCAGCGCAGCGCCGATCGTCAAAGGCTCGCTCTGCCGCCTCGCCTCTTCGGCGAACCGCGTGACGGTATCGAGCCATTCGGCGGCAATCCGCTCGCGATCGGTATTCCACTGCGGCAGCAAGTAAGGCTCGACATCGATCTGGACACCTCCGAAGCGGCGGGACGGCTCGGCGAGCCGGTTGTAGTCCGCAACCCAACGCACCAGGCCGGCGACGCGATCGCTTTGCGCGGGCAGCACCCAATCCGGCGCGCCGTCCAAGGCATGCACCTGGATTCCCGATTGAGAAGCGGCTTCTATAAAAAGACCGTAGGTTTCGGCGGCGACGCCGCGGTCGACCTGCAAATAAATGCGGCCGACCGCTTGCTCGCGGGCAAAACCGAGAATCGTATTTCTTCCTTCTTGCGTTGCGATCAGCGCCGTATCCCACAGCCAGGTTGCTTTCAGCTTGCCCGATGCAAGCGGAGCTCCGGCGGAACCGCTCTTCGGCCCCAGGAGACTGAACAGCAAAACGACGACCAGCAGCGGATTGACGACTCTCATCCGGCCGCCGGCGCGGTGTATGCGGTTATTCGATGGCATAGCGTAAGCACCCGCCTTTCCTTCAAGCTGCTATGTTTATTATAGCTTCGGGACGGGCTGAACGCGAACCGCAGCTGCTTCGGACCGCCAAATTCCGCTTATCCAAGAGAAGACGCCTCCAAATCCGCCAGATCAGCGGGATGGAAGCGTCTTTTTTGTTGTTTAGGAAATGATGCGCATCAATTTCCTGTGGATATCCGTGGGCTCCCCCGAAAGGAATGTCTACCCATTACCCATAGAACGATCCCAGAGGAATGGTTAGACGCCGATCCAGCTTAGGCTGGATGCGGACGGAATAAGCTTCAGAGCATCACGTCACTTTTAGGGGATTTGTTCGTTTTTCGATATGAAATCGCATCCCGCCTCGCGGCTCATTTCCTGCGCTTGCACCTGCACGGCCACACTTTCTTGGAGCGGAGCGGTACGGAGCGGAAGGTGCGCACGGGTGCCCGGAACCGTATCGATCGAGCGATTCGGGGCGCATCTTCGTTGACCATTCGTTTTAGCAGTTTGATGGGTATCGCATACTTCTTGAAGTCGTATTCCTGCGTCTTCGGATCGATGAACGCATCCGGCAGCTCCTCCGGGGTATAGTAGGCGAATACCTTCCCGCAATGCTCGGCTATGAAAACGAGCGGGGAGTCCTCGTAGCCCTGCTCGACCCACTGCTTATACGTGAGGGGCAGGACGACGACGGTCATGACATCCTCGTACAGCTTGCCTTTATATTTGAATCTGAAATGCACGCCGTATTCCGAATTCAGCTCTCCTTTATCCCTTCGGACGACGATATAGCTGCTCCACCATCGGGGGATCGACAGCGTAAAGCCGTAGCGGCTGTCCCGGTACAGGATGCGGCTTTGCTTCTTCACTTGGGCTCAGTCTCCTTTCTCGCGAGTGCGTTTCTCCTCCTTTCACTGTATTCACGGCTGCGCGCAATTATGGCTTATACCAAATGTTTTTGAACTGCACCCAATCCAGCGAGTCGAGCGAGATGCCTTTGACGGAGGAGCGATACATCGTTTTGAGCCGTTTGAAGTAGAGCCATTGCAGCACATGGTCGTCGCGCAGCCGCCGTTCGATGCTTTGCAGCAGTCCTGCCCGCCCTTCGCGATGAGGCTCGCGCAGCGCAGCGGACAGAAATAGCTCCACGGCCGCTTTGCAGGCCGGTTCCAAATGATGCTGCATGCTTTTGTACAGGTCGATCAGCCTCAGCTCCGCGTCGTTGTCCAGCATGATCGAGAAGAGCAGCATGTCGGCCTGCAGCCGCCGCTCTCCCTTGAACTCCTCGACGGGCAGCAGCGACAGCTCGACGGCGAGACCGGCTTCGCGCAGCAGCGCCTGGACGAGCAGCGCGTCCCGCTCATAATGCGTAATCGTGCACAGCACGATGCGCTCGCCTTCGTAGCCGGCCTGCTTGATGCGCCGCTTAAGCAGCGCGGGATCGACGGAGAGCGGCGGCTCGATCGCCGCCGGGCGGATGAAGCTCTCCGCCGCATAGAGCGCGTCGCCGTTCAGCCGCTCCAGCATGCGGCGCTGGTCAAGCGCCTCATAGACCGCTTCGCGGATGACGGGGTCCTTCAGCGGACCCTGTTTCAGCAGATTGAACGTGACGAAGCGGCAGGTTGTCCCCTGCTGCTGAATTTGCTGCCAGGCGCTCTCGGCTTCGTCCGGCACCCGATAATTATGAATAATCTGGAAGCTCTCCAGCGCCCGGTTTTGCTCCTGCTGCTGCATATCCGGAACATGCCACAGCTCCACCCGGTCGAGATGAGCCCGTCCTTGGAAATAGGCGGGAAAGGCATCCAGCACGCACATCGCATCGTCGAGATAAGTCAGCTTGAACGGCCCGGTTCCCAGCGGGGCCTTGGAGAACGCTTCTTTGCCGGCCGCTTCGGTTTCATGCCGATCGTAAGCGTCGCTCGGGATAATGGCGGAGCGGTTCGTGCTCATGAATTGAAGAAACAGCTCGTTCGGCTCGGTCAAATGAACGGTTAACGTCAGCGGATCGACGATATCGATGCGTTCGATCTGCCGGTACACCCAGCGGTACAGGGAGCGCGCCTCCGAATGTTTCAGCCGCTCCAGCGTAAAGCGGATATCTTCGGCGGACAGCTCCTTCCCGTGGTGGAACAGAACGCCTTTGCGCAAATAGAAGGTCCAGGCCGTCCGTTTGGCGCTCGGCTCCCATGCGTGGGCCAGATGCGGTTCGATCGTCTGCGTCAAACGGTTGTAGCGGACCAGACTGTCGAACACCTGGTTGACCAAATGGCCTTCGGCGGCAAAATTCGTGAACGCCGGATCGAGCGTCTGTACCGCTTGCGTCAGCGGGAAGCGGAGCGTATCGAACCGCTTGCTGCCCTGCAGCTCGCTGCTGTAGCCGAAATGGCCGTTCAGCCAGCTGTGAAAATGATCCTTCAGCGAATCGGGAATGGTGGAGACGTTCATTTGCTCCAGCGCTCCGCGCAAATCTTTGCGCTCCACGAGCTCTTTGGCCAGGAGCAGGATCACATCCTCGGACGGAGTTACAAACAGCAGCGTCGAACGGTTGCCCCGGCCGCGCTTCGGCATCCACCGCAGCCAGCCTTCGCCGTCCATCTTCTTGAGAATCATCGCCGCATTGCGATGGCTGCAGTCGAGAATCGCGGCAATATCGTCGAGCAAAATATCTTGCTCCTGCTGTTCGCCGACATGCGGCAGCTTTTCGCGGAGCCGGATATAATGGCTGGCCAGCTTCATCGTGATTCACCTCATCCTCTTTCATAGTCCAAGCATATCCGTTTTTTGGAATGAAAAATAGGAAATTTCCAAATGTAAACTTGCGCTTTTTATTCCTATTTTACCGTCTACAATAAAAAAAGAAAGCAAAAGCTCAAAAGCGTTTGATAAGGAGGATATCGATTATATGAACACTTACATATCGATTGCCGCATACGGACCGCTGCAGACGCCATGGACCGAGCAATTCATCCGGGAATCGGAATGGACGATCGAACGGGAGAGCATTGCCGAAGCGGCGCAGACAGTGCTTTTCTACGCGGGTTTGTATCTCGATCTGGAGACGCAGCTGTACGCGCCGCTTCCCGCCGGGGAGAAAGGGCCTTGGCTTTTGTCCGAGGAAGAGGTCGTAACCCGGGCCGTTCGCACGCTCCCGCAAACCTATCATAGCATGCTGCAGTTATGTTTACTGATTTCGACCTTGCCGGTCGACCTGGAGCTGGAGGCGGAGGAAGTGAAGGCATTGCGGGCTCAGGCCGTGTCGTTCGTCGTCTACGTGCGAAAATTGGCGGAATACCATTTTGCCGAATGGTTTCATTAAATAATGTAGGAAGACGAACCCGATCGAACGGAGGCTGGATATAAACTTATGGCATCGGACAAACCATCATACCGGCGGGAAACGACGGTGCTCGGGGCCGCTATACTGCTGGGCGTCATCCATCAGGGCCTGTTCTACGGCAGGGATTGGGGCTTGTCCTATCCACTGTTTACGCTTTGCTTCTATTTATTCTATTATTGGGCGATCCGGGAGCGGGAGCGGTTTCGGTTGAATAGCTCGCTGCTGCTCTTGGCGCCGGTCGTATTGCTGTCGCTTACTTACGCGCTGTTTACCAACTTGCTGTTTATGATTTTGAATGCGCTGGCGATACCCTGCCTTCTCATCGTGCATACGACATGGACGGTGCGCGGGCGCGAGATGAGCACAATGAATGCGGGTGCGGTCATCCTATCCTTGCTGGAGCAGCTGTTCGTACATAGTCTGCGGTATGCGCCGCTTCCGGGAAAGCTGGCAAGTCGTCTTATCGCCGGCAGGTTGAGAGCGGAACGTTACCGGCAGCTGTGGAAAGTATTGGCCGGACTTGTTATCTCGCTGCCGATTTTGCTATTGGTCGGGGCGCTGCTCGCTTCTGCGGATACGATGTTCGACCGCACGATTTCGGGGCTGCCTAGGCTGCTCAGCGGCATCCCGGTCGGCGAGGCCGTCATACGAACGGGGTGGGTCGTCGTCGCAGGCGGCGCCATGTTCGTTTACGTATGGGGGCTGCTGTATCCGAAGGAGAAGCCGCCGGCTGAAGAGGGACGGACGGCGCTTGCGCTCCGTCATGAGGAGGGAGGCTGGGAGCCTGGGGCAGCGGTATCCGGGCCTGCCGAGCCGGTCCGCATGGACCCGACGATCACCGCTACGCTGCTGCTGGTGCTGAATGCAGTGTATATGCTGTTTGCGGTGCTGCAATTTTCCTACTTTTTCGGCGGCGGTGCGGCGGCGCTTCCGGAGGGCGTAACCTACGCGGAATATGCCCGGCGCGGGTTTGCCGAGCTGGTTATTGTGACGCTTATCAACTTCGCTCTGCTGATGTTGACTTTGCACGGCGTCGAGCGTACGAGCCGCATGATGAACCGATCTCTGCGAGTGCTTGCGGCCATGCTGATCGGCTGCACCGGGGTGATGCTGTGCTCGGCTTACTTCCGCCTGTCTCTGTACGAGATGGCCTATGGTTATTCGATTACGAGGATTCTCGTGCACGCCTTCATGCTGTTTCTGGTCGTATTGTTCGCGCTGGCGTTATACAAGGTGTGGAACGAGAGGTTCCGCTTGTTTCGCCCGTATGCGATCGTATCGATAGCGGCTTACGTGCTAATCAATTATATTCAGGTGGATGCCGTCGTGGCCTCAAGCAATTTGGAACGTTACGAGAAGACGGGCTCGATCGATGCGGCTTATTTGGGAACGCTCAGCTATGAAGCCGTACCTTATTTAGTCGAATTGGAACGGCGCGATCCGAATATGCGGGAGGCAGCGGAAGCGTTGGATAGGGTCGAGGAACGGTTGACTCGGGAATCGTCCCCCTCATGGACGGAATTCAACTGGTCCAAATGGAAAGCGTCCCGGGCGCTCGGCTCCCGTTGACTGCAGTATCTCGGCGGATACAATCGGCCGGGCGGCCCCGGGTCGGGGAATAGCGAAAATAAGGCTCGCGTTTACGGAACGGGAGCCTTATTTCTATCCGGCTTGAGCCTCCGTATACGTGCGGATCGCTTCCGGAATAAGGGAGAGAGAGGATAACGTGAGAAAAGCGCCTTGCGGTTCAACGTCAACCTTGACATTATTGAAGGCCCACTCCTTTTCGGCAGGCATAAAAATAGCGTGAATCCCCGTCTTGAGGGCGGGAATGACGTCGGTGCGCAGCGAATTGCCGATCATCCAGGTGGACTTGCGGTCAAGCTCGTATTTTTGGATCAACGACTCCAAAAACTCCGCCGTTTTATGACGGGTCACATGGATGCGCTTGTCAAAAAAACGCTCCAGACCGGCTTCGGTTACTTTGCGCATTTGTACCTGCAGCTCGCCGCCCGTATACAGATGCAGTTCATGTCCTTCTTCGGTCAACTGCTGCAGCGTTTCGTACATATGCGGATAAGGCTCGATATCATGACCGTACACGGAGCGTCCGAGCTCCTGCAGCCGCCGCGTTTCATCTTCGTTGTTCGGCCTTCCCGTCAGAAACGTGAAGTATTCGTAAGCATCCAGGAACGACTGCGGGAAATGATCCGGAGCGAAACCGGAACGCTCAACCCGCTGCAGGTCGATCTCCATCTGCTTTTTCTTGATCTCGGCAACGGGAATGTGGTACGAATGGAACCACATTTCCATCAAATCGGCAAACTGGTCGACCACCATATCGAAAAATTTGTTGCAATAGAGTAAGGTATCGTCCATATCGAAAAGAATCGTTTGTTTGTGCATAGGCGGTCTCCGTATTTTTTTCCAACCATTATACCACGGCACAGGGGAAAATCCTATCTTCCTGGCTGTCCGCCATTTGGCTCGTGCCTTGAAAGACGGCGCCTTTCTCGATAATGAGGGAGGGGGCCTGCACGGTTCCGATCAGCCGCCCCGTAGCCGTAATACGGACGATGCCGTCGGCCTTCACGGTACCTTCCATCCGGCCGGCGATGGTCACATCCTTCGCGGTGATCTCCGAACGGACGACGCCTTTCTCGCCGATGACGACCTCTCCCGAGGTACGCAAATCGCCAATCACTTCGCCTTCGATCCGGATATCCGCTTCGGACGAGCAGCTGCCTTCCCATAAAGTCCCTTCGCCGATCAAAGTATCGGTGCCGGCCGTCCGGCGCTGCAATTTCGCCTTATTCAACATTACCATTGTTTAGTGATTCCACCTTTTCGGTATGATTTTCGCGCGAACGCTGCCATTGCTGCAGATTGTTCCTCGCTTGCCTTCTTTTCACCGGGACTGAAGAGCTAGGAGCCGGGCAAGTAAGGCTTGGGATCAATGCTTTTGCCGTTATGCAATATTTCGTAATGCAGATGAGGACCGGTGCTGCGGCCGGTAGAGCCGATCTTGCCGATCTCCTGACCGCGTTCGACGCCGTCGCCCTGTTTGACGAGAGCTTCGTTCAGATGCATATACCACGTCCGCAGGCCGTTGCCATGCTCGACCACCACGTTGTGGCCGTGAAACTTATCGTAGCCGACGGTCACGGCGGTTCCTTTTGCGGCGGCCAGCACAGGCTCATTCAGTTTGCCGGCTATATCGATGCCGCGGTGAAAGCTCAGCTTGTCGGTGAACGGATCTTTACGGTAGCCGAACGGCGAGGTTACGGTGCGGGAGCCGGTAGGCCATAATCCGGGACGTCTTTGGGCTTGTTCCCGCTGCTCCAATATGGTCTGCTTAGATTGCACCCAGCGGTCCTTAAGCTCGGTGATCTCCTGCCGCAGGCTGTCGTAGCTGGCATGAGTTTCACGGGCCAGCGCTCTTACCTGCTGAGCCGTGACCGGATGGGCAGGACCGCCCATGCCGCCTTGAACAAGGTCCATCGCCGGCCAGTCGGCAGAGACGGCGGCGGCTTCGGATGACGGCCCGTCATTCATGGAAGAAAGCTTTTTCAGTTCGCGCTCCAGCTTTTTCATTTCTTCGACTTTGCTCCGCACCTCCACCGCTTGCCTTGAGAGCTGGAAAATCTCCTTCTGGAGCTGCTCGATGGCCTTATTTTTGTTGTTCAAATCCTGCTCCAGACGGCTGGTATGCGCTTGCTGCCTGGATTCCGTCATTTGAGTCGTCACCACGGCACGGACATGGGTGACATAAATGCAAACTGCCGTTCCCAGCAAAATCAGGAAGGACAGAGCGGCTGCGCAAACGGAGGCGCGGGATAGCTTTAGACGCATGACGCTTTCATTCGCCTCGGGAATAATGACGAATGTCAGCTTGTTTTGAAACCATTTGAACCTCATGATAACTCCTTTCGGTATGTTACAAACGTCCCGGGCATACAATGGGTAAAAAAACTCGAAGAATGCCGCGAGGAGGAATTTGCCTTGTCCTTGTTAAAAACGAGCCGGATCAATCTCATGGAGCGCCTAGCCAAGCATTTGAAGCAAGATGTGGCCCTGCAGGCGGAAGGATTTACCAGCGGTCCGGGAGAGCTGCAAAAAGTCGGCAAGCGTTTCATTCGGGTGAACGGCCATTATTACGTTCCTTCCGTTCTTCAAGAAATCGTGCTGCTCCAACCGAACGGCAAAGCTCAATCGGACCGGAGCGAGCTCGTCAATATTCGCACCGTTTACTGGGGCGTTTTTCCCGCAGCGCTTGTTCGCAACGGGACGGATTTCATCGAAGTTATCGTCGCCAGGGAAGACGAGGAGGAGGAACTGAACATTCTGATTCCGCTCAACAAGGTCATCGGTATCGAGAGCAGGGAATAAGCCGGATCGCCGCGTGCCCTTCCCGGTACCGGTACAAATGCTACTGCTGTCTTGCCTGCACCAGTTCCATGTAAGAGCTGATGACGGCCAAAATCATGCACGCTCCGTAGACGAAACTGCAGCCGACGCCAATCATGGAATGGTACTCGCTT
This sequence comes from Paenibacillus doosanensis, assembly GCF_025060755.1. Classification (GTDB taxonomy): domain Bacteria; phylum Bacillota; class Bacilli; order Paenibacillales; family NBRC-103111; genus Paenibacillus_S; species Paenibacillus_S doosanensis. The sequence continues at coordinate 15,198 of NZ_JANYUY010000042.1, read as the reverse complement.
CCCCATAAGCCTGTGCCTACGGCAATCAGGCCGATTAGCAGCAGAAGATTGCTCGTCCGCGACCAGCCGTGATAGGACCGCTGGCTGCCGCGACTTCCGCTGCCTCCGCTGCTATGTTTAGTCTGGTTAGCCGCTCCCGAGCCGCCCGAATCTTCCGCGGCCTTGCCTTTGCTTTGCCCGCCTTCGGGCGGATCGGCGCCTCCGTTTGCCGGGCCTGCTTTTTGCTGTTCCCCTGCGGCCTGCTGAAGCTTAGGGAATCTGCGGGCAAACAACACCAGTAGAATGAGAAGCAGGGGCTGGTAGCAGAGCACGATGACGGTAGAGCTATAGTTGCTGAAGCTGAATACCTCGGTCGTATTTTTAAAAGCCAGCAAGCTCGTCATCAGAACGAAAAGACCGACCGGCGTGTTAATCGTGCTGTAATCGCGCTGCTTTACCAGACTGGCGATACCTGTCAGCAGGGCCATATAGATCAGAATGTCTTTACAGAACAAGATCGGCGCCCAAATGCTGAGAATGAGCAAATCCATCCGGTCCAGAAAGTCGGTGATATGAATCTGCTGCACCAGATTGTAGTTCGGGTAGATCAGGTTGTCCGTAATGACCGGTCCGAACACGAGAACCTCCATCAGCAGAAAAATGCCGAGGAACAGCGAGGACAATATGACGCCGTGCCGGATGGCCGAACGGACCAGACGGAGCTGCCCCAGCGTATGCAGGAAGGCGCCCATGATCAGAACGTCGCCATACCACCCGAGGGTGAGTAAATTCCCGTACCAGACGGAGATCATATCGCCCGCCAGAACCGGCTCCACCAGCGACTTGTCCAACTCGTTGGACAGCATGAGCGGCAGGAAGATGATCGTCAAGGCGAAGAAAGGAAAGAAAATATCGTTCACCCTGGCGATGACCTCGATACTGGTCCGTCCGAAATACATAATCAAGAGAATCAGCATCATCAAGGCGATCTCTTCGGGCGTGTTGGGAAGCAGAATTGTCCCCATGAACTTGGTAAACGACCTTACGTCCCGGATGAGCAGCAGCCACAGATGGAAGATAAGCAGCAGATTGCACAAAGTGCCGAATCCTTTGCCTAGAGTAATTTTGGTAATATCGAACAGATTTTTGCCGGGGAAGCGCTGCGATAGCTTATAGAACATGAAACCTATGGCGATCCCGTATATCGACGGAATAATATAGGTGAACCATGCGTCCATGCGCGCGACCCTGACGAGATCGTGCTGAATGTTGACCAATCCGCCTCCCGTCAATAAGGAAGCGGTCAGCCAGGCGAACTGCCGGTAATTGATAATTTGCTTCGAATCCATTGCTTCACCTGCTTCGCTAAGAAGAGTAGTGGCTAATTGCGGCTAATGAGCGAGAACACCCATGGCGATACTTTATGAATGAAGAGGCTGGTAGGCATCGGAATGGGATATCCCAACAAGTAGCATATATATATGCAGGCCGATGCGGTATAAATAGTGTAATACAAGCCCTTCAGCATTGTGTTTTGACTCCGCAGCTTACGCAGATCGAACAGCAGAGAGACGACCATCAGCAAGAAAAAGGACGTTAAGAAAATATTGTTCATTTGAGCCGGTGTCCTTTCGTCACATTTTCATAGATCAAGCCGGTTTCTATCAGCATGCTGCTGACATCGACATCATACTCCGCTTCCTTTAATCCTTCAGGCCATGAAGCCGCAAATTTTTTTTTCCATTCATCGGGATAGCTGCGCCATACGAACGTGCCGAATTGAACGGAATCGGCGTTGTTTTTTTTGCATTTTTCTATAACTTCGATTATCGCCTTTTTGATATATTCGTTCAGCATTCTTTCGATTTTTTCGACGTTTTTCGGCTGGCTCAGATCCATGTTGCGGTCATCCTCGAGCAGTACGGCCTTAGCCTGCACGCTAATGCGGAACTTGAGCCGCTGATCGAGAAGCTCCGGCTTTATGCTCGTTTTGATCCGCCGCACTCTTAGGCCTATTCCGGTCGGTTTTCCGGAAAGATCGTCCAGAGTTACGGTCGTTTTGATCGATTCGTTGCGCAGCCACGCATAGCCTTGGGCCTGCTCGTTTTCCAGCTTATCCACCAGCTTGTCGCCTTTGAACTGCATATAGCCCTTAACGGTGATTTCCTTTGATTTGTTTTCGCTTTTCTGCGAATCGACCGGGTCCATATAAACCATAACCGGATCGCTCCCGGGCGCATTCAGAGCTACTCCGATATCCTTCATGTTCATATCGATGACGTAATGGGCTTTGGCAAGCTCTCGAATGACCTCCGACGGGAAGCGCTCGAATTTGGGCGTCGCTTGCAGCAGCTCATACGCTTTGCCTGTTGTCGCAATAATGTAGGAGGACATCCGGTTCTCCGAGTTGCGCGGAGAGGAATCGAACAAGTCGCTGATTCCCGCCTTGGCGACATCTTCCCCGATGACCATCGTCCGGCGATGCCCGAAGAACATTCGCCGGGACATGCGCTCCTGCAGTCTGGCCTGCGCTTCGCGAAAGGTCTTGCCGACTTCGGAGTCGAGATAATAGCTCTTCCCGCTGCCGCTGGTTCCGCCGCCGCCGCCGGTAGCTCCGCCCATTTGTCCGGGGAGCGGGACCATGACGGTAATGCGGATACGTCCGTCCTTTTCCAAATCGACCCCCGAAGAGACGACGAAAGCGACGTCGTTAATTTCCGTCCTGTCCCAGCATCCTGCGAGAGGCAGCAGACAGCAGGCGAGAAGTACGAAACGGGCGAAGCGTCGATTCATTTGACATCGCCTCTTTCTTCATCATGGTTATGCTCGATGTTCATTCCCCGTTGGCCGCCCTGCTCCCTGATCTCATCGCTGGCTTCGTCCCCCATGCGCACCGTATCCTTCAAAGGCATATAAGCTGGCCGATTGCGCATGCTCCACCATGGAGAGCGGAACAACGCATCCTTCAAGTCGGAAGAGGACAGCGGTCCGAACGGCGACAAATAGGGAATGCCGAAGGAGCGCAGGTTGGCCAAATGGCCGAGCAGGAGCATAATGCAAATCAGAACCCCGTACAGACCGAAGATAGCGGCTACAATCATGATAGGGAAGCGAAGAATCCGGATCGCGATCGCTTCGTTAAACCGCGGAATTGTGAAGGACGCAATCCCGGTTAAGGAAACGACGATAACCATCGGCGCGGAGACGATTCCCGCTTGTACGGCGGCCTGGCCTATGACCAAAGCGCCGAGGATGGAAACCGCAGCCCCGATCGTTTTGGGCAGGCGGATACCGGCTTCCCGCAGCGCCTCGAATGTCGTCTCCATAATTAACGCTTCCACCACGGCCGGGAAGGGAATCGCTTCGCGCGAGGCGGCTACCGAAAGCAGCAGCGATGTAGGCAGCAAATCTTGATGGAACGTCGTGAATGCGACGTACAGTCCCGGCGTCAGCAAGGACAAAATAAGCAGTACGAAGCGCAGCCAGCGGATCAGAGTGGAAATCTGGAACCGCTCGTAATAGTCCTCCGACGCCTGCAGGGCTTCGGCGAAGACGAAGGGGACGATCAGCACGAACGGCGTGCCGTCGACAATAATGGCGACACGGCCCTGCAGCAGCGAGGCTGCGACAGTGTCCGGTCTCTCGGTATACTGTACTTGCGGGAACGGAGAGTAAGCGGAATCTTGAATGAATTCCTCCAAATAACCGGTTTCCAGCACGGCGTCGATATTGATTTTACCCAGACGCTTTTCTACCTCTTCGACGATGGCGGGGTCTGCGATGTCGTCGAGATAAGTAATGACAATGCTTGTGTTGCTCTCCCGGCCTATTGTCATCGGCTTCATTTTGAGCCGCGGCGTCTTCAGCTTTCGGCGAATCATGGAGGTGTTCGTCCGCAGGTTTTCGACGAAGCCTTCGCGCGGGCCGCGGATAACGGATTCCGTCTCCGGCTCTTGAATGGAACGCTTCTCCATACCGCGTATGCCCATCATCAGCGCCTGGGTGTTTCCATCCACGATCAGCCCGGCATCGCCTCCGAGCACGGACAGCAGCAGATCCGAATAGTTGCCCGATTTCTGAACTTGCGTAACCGGCAGCGTCGTTTCGATGATCCGGTCGAGAAGCTGCTCGCCTCCTTCCAATATCATCAGGGCTTTCATGGCGTCGTTGGCGAATTCGGTGTTCACCATGCCGTCGACGAAGAACATGATCGCCTTGACGCTGTCTTCAATATTAAATTCGCGGATGACGAAATCGGAGCAATCTTTGAATAACGCATTCAAATATTTTTTATTTTCTTCCAATGATGAATGAATCGGCACCGATTTTAATTCGTCGATAAAGCGGTAGTCGAAATTTTGCAGCGCCTGATTTTTAGTATCCTTGGCTTTTTCTTTGCGAAATCTCAATCGCTGCATGGCAGCCTCCTTGAAATGCGTTCGGTTCCGTATATTTTTCTCAAAAAAGGAATTTTTATTTATGCTATAGGAAAGTTTGCCGGCATCGCTTCGTCCCCCTGAATACTGCCGCTGCAAAAAGACTACAATATACGGTATTGGATCATTTTGGGCAGCAGCCTGTGAATAGGGGGGATTTGGGCGGTGATATGGCTTGTAGGCGCGCTGCTGCTGTTTATTTTTCAGATCATTACGATCTTGTTTCACGAATTTCGACATCCGTCCAAAACGGTGGCATGGCTCGTCATTTTGTTTATTTTTCCAATTATTGGATTTATTATGTATTATTTTTTGGCCAAAGAATACACGCACCGCAAAAAGGTGCGCCGCAGAGCGCTTCGCTACGTGCCTGATTCCAAGCATGAAGGCCGGAGATACGCGGCATCGCAGCCGAGAGACGGAGAGGATGCCGAGCCGGACAGGTCGCGGGTGGAGCCGAGGTTGTATGCGCTGTTGAACAATATTCCGAGCTCATCGGTAACGCAGCAAAACGAAGTGAATGTGCTCACAAACGCGGATAAAGCGTATCAAGCGATGATGGAAGCGATTGAGCAAGCGAAATGCTATATTCATTTTGAGTTTTACACGATTCGCCATGACCGGATCGGCACCGTCTTTCAGCAGCTGCTTATTCGCAAGGCGCGCGAAGGCGTGCGAGTGCGCTGCATCTTCGACGGGGTCGGAAGCTATAAGCTCGATAACCGTTTCTTGAACGAGCTGCGCGACGCCGGAGTCGAAGCGCATGTGTTTCTGCCTCCGTTGATCGCCTTTTTCGACAAAAGGATGAATTACCGCAACCACCGCAAAATCGTGGTCGTGGACGGCGTCAAAGGGTATTTGGGCGGCATCAACGTCGGCGATGAGTATTTGGGAGGAAATCCGAATCTCGGTTTTTGGCGGGATACGCATCTGGAGCTCATCGGCGACTCGGTATATTCGCTGCAGTACACGTTTCTGGCCGATTGGCAATTCGTCAGCAACCAGCGGCTGACCGATTCAATATTGTTTCCCGAGCACGATAATGCCGGCAGGAAGCGGGTGCAGATCATTAGCAGCGGTCCCGATGCGCACTGGGACGCGATATTGGAGATGTACTTCGGGGCGATTACGGCGGCAAAAAAGCGGATTTTCATCACGACGCCTTATTTTGTGCCCGATCCGAGCATTAGCATGGGGCTGAAGACCGCCGCAATCAGCGGGGTGGACGTCAGGGTAATCTATCCGTCGAGACCCGATTCCAAAGTCGTGAATTACGCTTCTATGTCTTATTTCGAGGAGCTGATGCAGGTAGGGGTCCGGTTTTATTCCTATGAAAAAGGCTTCATGCATGCCAAGGTGCTGATCATTGATGATGTGCTGGCTTCCGTCGGGACGGCCAACATGGATATGCGGAGCTTTTTCAGCAATTTCGAATTGAACGCGGTGCTGTTCGACAAGGAGACGATCCAGCGGCTGGAGGCGGACTTTCTTCAGGATTTGAAAGATTGCAAGGAGCTGAAGCTTGAAGCGTTCGAGAAAAGGTCGCGGCTGCAAAAAGGGAAGGAAGTCGTGGCCCGCCTTCTCTCCCCTCTATTCTAAGAGTCTGTCCGATGAACCATGTTCAGGGCGCAGCCGATTGAACGAAGGCCAGCACTTTGTCCAAATTTTGCGGCGGAACCCGCTTGATCAGATCGCCCTGCTCGCTAAGGCGGCTTTCGATCGTCAGCAGCGAAAACTCCCGGATATCGCAGCGGCGGGCGACTTCCTCCCAAAGCAGCGGAGTGGAAACCGTGGCGTCCTTGCGGGCGCGCGGCGTATAGGGGGCGGACAGCGTTTTGCCGTACCAATGCTGCAGGTAATCGATATAGATGAGCGAGCCGCGGTCTTTTTTCAGCCGTTCGATCGTAAACAGCTTCGGATGCTTTTGCACGGCGTACCGAGCTACGAACAACCCGATTGAGCGCAGCTGCTCGAACGTATAGCCGTGTTCGATCGGAACATAAATTTGCACGCCGGTCGCCCCCGAGGTTTTGGGTACGGAACGGATGCCCATTTTATCCAAAGCTTCGCCGATCGCTTCGGCCGCTTCCATAATGCGCGGCTCCGGGTCCCGGCTCGGATCGATATCGATCAGCCATTCTTCGGGAAGCTGCTCGCCGATCCGGTGAAAGGACGGATGAAATTCCAGGCAGGCCAGATTGCCGAGCCAAAGCAGCGTCGGCACGGAATCGAGATGCACATATTGGATGCCTTCGAGCACCGCCGTTTTTACAAAATCGGGGGTCGGCTCGGGGGCGTTTTTTTGATAAAACGATTTGCCCGCATAGCCGTTAGGGAAGCGGATCGTCGTCAAATAACGGTTGCGGCAGTATTCGAGCAAATACGGAGCAAGCTGCAGCAGTTTCTCCAAATACGTGATTTTGCTGATGCCGAGCTCGGGCCAAAGCAGCTTGTTCGGATTCGTAATTACGATTTCCTGTCCTTCTATAATGACCGTGCCTTTATTGTGCTTGGATGCTGTCGCCATAAGTCGCATGATCTCCTTCTAAGAACGGTAGTAGCGGTAATCCCGTCTGTGCGGCGCTTATTATCCTCATTATGGTCTTGAGCGGGCCAATCCAAACCTTATGGTTTACGTCTTGAATAGCGATAGATATAATAAGAAATCGTCAGCGCGGAATTGTCAAACGCTGATCGAGCGATACAAGAGCCGGAAGAGTATGAAGCAATAGAGGAATGGGGAAAAGTCAACGATGTGGATGACATTATGGAATTTATTTATCGCTTTCGGAAGAGCTACGATGCTTGGGTATGGAGGGGGACCCTCCATCATTCCGCTGTATCAAAACGAAGTCGTGCGGATGGGCTGGATGAGCCCGGAAGAATTCGGCAATGCGTTAGCTTTCGGCAATGCGCTTCCGGGACCGATCGCCACCAAGCTGGCCGCTTATATCGGATTCAAAATCGCCGGATGGGCGGGGGCTTGCGTCGCGCTCGCCGCGGTCGTCATGCCGACCGCCCTCTTGATGATCGCCCTCGTGGGAGTTATGGTGAAGCTGCAAAACAATGCCGTCATCCGCGGCATGATCAAGGGCGTTCAGCCCGTTATTTTCGTCATGATGGCGATGCTCGCTTACGATTTTGCCAAATACGCCTTCAAGCCGAGCGAAGGCATTATTAGCTTTATGCCGTTTTTGCTCGGAGCGGGTTACTTCATTATGGTACAGTATTTGAACATTAACGCCGCATGGGGAATTGTAGCGTCACTTATTATCGGAGCCATCTTCTTCAGCCGATAAAGAGATTCGCCGGCTCCCGCGGAATGATCCGGCCCCGGATTGACCATACTTGGGAAATAACCTGTTGTTTTTCGGAGGAAGATCATGCATCTGGAGCCCATCGTACCGTTTGAACCGGTGTCAACCGACAAGCTTCCGGAAGGAAGCGAATGGATCGCTCAGCTGAAATGGGACGGAGTCCGCATGCTGACTTACTATGACGGCGCCGCCGCTCGGCTGGTGAACCGCAAGCTGAACGATCGGACTATGCAGTATCCCGAGCTTGCCGATCCGCGCGTTTACTGTAAGGCCGATTCGGTCATTCTCGACGGGGAGATTATCGCGCTGGAAGAAGGGAAGCCGTCTTTTCATCAGGTAATGAAGCGCGACGGGCTGCGCAGCGTTCAGCGGGTGGAGGCGGTGCGAAAGCTAATACCGATCGTTTATATGGTATTCGATATCTTGTATGCCGATGGCGAGTGGCTGACGGACAAGCCTTTGTCCGAGCGGCAGATCGTGCTGGAGCAAGTCGTTCAGCCGGTACCTTACGTTCAGCTCGTACCCAGTTACAAAGAGCTGGCGGGTCTGTTCGAAGTCGCCAAGCAGCATCGGCTGGAAGGCATCGTCTGCAAGGACTCGACCAGCACATATGCAGTGCACGGCAAAGACAGGCGCTGGATGAAGAAGAAATGGTATCAGGATTTGATCGCCGTAGTTGGCGGGGTTACGCATCGCGACGGTACGGTCAATGCGCTGCTGCTTGGATTGTACGACGATCAAGGAAGATTGTGGTACATAGGTCATGCCGGCACAGGCAAGCTGACCCAGGACGACTGGAAAGCGTTGACGGCCAAGACGCGCAGCCTGCGGCGTGCGGACAAGCCGTTCGTCGATATGCCGGAGCGGAGCAAGGATGCGGTATGGATCGAGCCTGTCATGACGGTGAAAGTTCAGTTTATGAATTGGACTCATAACCGGACGCTGCGCCAGCCGAGCATCCAAGCGTTTGTCGACGTTCTTCCCGCAAGCTGCCGTTTCTGAAAGCATTTGCCCGAATACGCAGTTACGCAGTTGTCGTATTTTCACCGAGCTCTCAAGACGTTATAAGCCGGCAAGCTGCTTGAACAGCTGCCGGCTGTTTATTTTTGTTTAGGAAATGATGCGCAGCCATATCCTGTGGATATCCGTGGGCTCCCCCGAAAGGAATGTCTACCCATAGAACGATCCCAGAGGAATGGTTAGACGCCGATCCAGCCTAGGCTGGAAGCGAACGGAATAAGCTTCAGAGCATCACGTCACTTTTGGGGGATTTGTTCTTCGGGTCGGGGACCATGTCAGGACACGGTTTCCTTTACTTTCTCCTTGGCTTTGCTTTTTTTGCCTTTGGCCGCTTTCGGAGCGTCGGTTTCCGGTATCGGCTTCATGGAGTCCAGGCTGGCTTGCAGCGCGGACATCAGGTCGATGATGTTCGTTTTATGCGGCTCGGGAGCGACGCTCACCTGCTGGCCGCTTACTTTTTGCTCGATGGCGTGAAGCACGGCTTCCCGGTAGTCGTCCTTGTACTTTTCCGGCTCGAAAGGAGTCGTCAGCTGCTCGATAAGCATTTTGGCCATTTCGAGCTCTTTGTCGTTTACTTTGCTTTGCTCGGGCAGATTCGGAACCTGATCGACGGCGCGGATTTCATCGGGATAAAAGATCGTCTCCATAGCGATGCAATTATCGATTACGCGGACGGCGGCCAAGCTGCTTTTGGAGCGGATCGATACTTTGGCTATGCCGATTTTACCCGTTTGCTTCATAGCCTCCAGCAGCAGCGAATAAGCGTTCGCTCCGGTTTCGTTAGGGGCCAGATAATACGTTTTTTGAAAATAAATCGGATCGATATCCGTCAGTTGAACGAAATCCAAAATTTTGATTTCCTTCGTTACCTCGCCGCTCAGCTTCTCCAGCTCCTCCTTCTCGAAAAGAACGAAAGCTCCCGGCTCATATTCATAGCCTCTGGCGATTTCTCCCCATTCGACCTCCCGCTCGCAGGTCAAGCATTTGCGAACGAAGTTCAAAGGGGTAATGCACTCCTTGTGGATGTAACGCATCGATATATCCTTATCCTCGGTTGCGGAGAACATTTTGACCGGGACATGTACCAACCCGAAGCTGATCGCGCCTTTCCAGACCGTATGCATGAGAGTTCCTCCTTCATCGTTGCGAATTACATACAGTATCCCCTTTTAGGTAAATGTGTATGAATGAATCGGCCGAGGAGAGGGACATCCTACAATTAACGACCGGCGTGGCCTAACGGCCTTTAAGCTGCCGATATAAGGAGGATTTCCCTTTCGATGGACAACAACAATTCGCAAAACGGCAAATCTGCCGGTGCCCGTAATGAAACGGCAAATGAGACGACAGAAGCCGCCGGCTTGACGAACGACACTACGCACCAGGGCCGGGAAGATTATTTTATGGATATCGATCGTATGGTTAATGAAGGGTTGGGCGGAGGATATGTGTCGGCGAACAACGGTCATATCGGAGAATCGACAACCGATACGATGGATCATCCGGAATCGGTACTGAATGAAAGCACTCATGATTGAATAAAAGGTGCGGGAGCCATTATGCGGAGGGATACGAATGAAAGTGTACCGAGCTCAGGAAATATTGCAGTCTGATGCAAAAATCGAAGTGGAGCTCAACGGCGTAGCCGTATGGATCGACAGTGTGGATGCGGATCAAGCGACAGCCAAAATTCACGTAGAAGACCGGCCGGCCGATGCAAGAATCGTAGCGGTCGAGCAGCTTCAGGAAGTTCAATAACCGAAGCCCTGCCCCATGCAGCTTAAATGCTTGAAGGGCGGGGCTTTTTTTGTTCGGAAAGGCTTGCGGATTCCGGTGCGGTCTTTCGTTCATGCGATTGAAACAAGATGCCGCCGCTTTCGGGCAGACGCAGCTTTTCGAAGATTCGTCCCTCGGAGAAGGTTATTGCGGCGCTAGGTGGAGCGGGCTATAATAGGGAGAATACGGATGCGGAGGCGGGTTTTGAAGTTCTATGGATGAATTTGCAATCATTCGCAGGTTAACGGAAGGAAGGCAAACGCCTGCTTTCCAGAAGGAACGCGGGATCGTGACCGGGATCGGCGACGACGCGGCGGTAGCGAATCTGACCTCTGGCTGTCAGTTGGTCATGACATGCGATACGATGACCGAAGAGATTCACTTTAAGAAGATCACGATGCGCGACACGGATATCGGATACAAGGCGATGGCGGCGGCGGTTAGCGATATTGCGGCGATGGGAGCGATTCCGAGATACGCGCTGATCTCGCTCAGCTTTCCTAAAGGAACGGCGTTGGATAAGATCGAAAGTATTTATAAGGGGCTGTACGAATGCGCCGATCGCTTTAGGGTTGTCATTGCCGGCGGGGATACGACTTCCGCCGTTCAAGGGATCACCGTAGCCGTAACGATTATCGGCGAGGTCGAACGGGGGAAGGCGCTGCTTCGTTCCGTAGCGAAGCCGGGGGACGTGCTGTTCGCTACGGGCTTTCTGGGACTGTCAGCGGCCGGGCTGCAGTATTTGCTGGACCGCGGCATCCCATCCGGCGAATGGGACGAGCATTCCGTAACCGAAGCGCATTCCGCTTTAGTGCGCGCCCATTGCCGCCCCGATCCGCAGATCGAAGCCGGACAATTGCTGCAGCGTTCCGGCATTTGCCATGCTTTGAATGATGTCAGCGACGGCCTGGCGAGCGAAGCGTGGGAAATCGCCGAAGCTTCCGGCGTAGGGATCGATTTGATTGAGGAACGCATTCCGGTTGCGGGCGAGCTTCTGGTCTATGCGCAGCAGCGAGAATTGGACGCTCTCGACTTTATTCTGTACGGCGGCGAAGATTATCAGCTGGTCGGAACTATGCGGGAGGAGCACGCCGCAGCGATGCAAGCCAAATTTCGCGAAGCGGGCCTTGCGCTCCATATCATAGGATATGTCCAAACGCAGCCGCGCGGCGTAAGACTGGTGCAAAGCGGCGGGAAAGTCGTGTCCCTGGAGAAAAAAGGATACAATCATTTTTAACGGAAGAGGTGGAACCTGAAATGGTCGAATCGACCTCTTATTTGTATAAAGCCGAGAATCCGGAGCACACCGTTTCACTGGCGGCGCGGCTCGCCCCCTATTTCCGCCCCGGAACCGTCATTACTCTGGACGGGGATCTGGGAGCGGGCAAGACTGCCTTCTCGAAGGCGGTAGCGCGGGCGATCGGGGTGAGCGATGTCGTGAACAGTCCTACGTTCACCATTATTAAAGAATACGAAGGAGAGCGGTTTCCCTTCTATCATATGGATGTATATCGGCTTTCTCAGGATGAGGCGGACGAGCTGGGCCTGGATGAATATTTTTTCGGAGAAGGCATTACGCTGGTAGAATGGTCCTCTCTGATTACCGAATTGCTGCCCGAAGACCGGCTGGCTATCGCCATTCGTCATACGGAGGACGGGAATCCGGAGGGACGCATGTTTACATTGACTCCACACGGCAACCCTTATAAGGAATGGTGTGAACAACTGAAGGAGAACGGTATTTTACAATGACTACTGAGATAAAAACATTTGACGGACATCTGCTTGCTATCGATACTTCAACAAGCTCCATGTCCATCGCATTGGCAAGGGGAGGAGCATTAATCGGTGAAATGAGCTCCCAAGCCGAGCGAAATCATTCCATACACCTGCTTCCTCAAATTATGGAGCTGTTAAACGAGAACGGCCTGCATCCCCGCGAATTGGACGCATTTGCCGTTGGCGTAGGCCCCGGATCTTATACCGGCGTGCGCATTGGGGTTACCGTAGCCAAGACATTCGCATGGGCTCACAGCATGTCTTTGGTGGCCGTATCGAGTTTGGAGACGATGGCGCTGGGCGGCTTGGAAGCCTACTTGCTGCACCAAGGCGTGCGCAGTGCGGAAACCGGCGATGCCCGCAGCCTGTCTGCGCTGAATACGGTGTGTGCTCAGCCGGAGACGACGACCTGGATCGTACCGATGATCGAGGCGCGCCGGGGACAGGCTTTTACCGCCCTGTATCAGGCCGCCGGCCGCGAATGGAGCTGTCTTGTTCCGGACGGCATTAGGCTGATGTCTTCATGGACGGAGCAACTGCTTGCCGAGGCGGAAAAGCCGGACGGCAAGCATCCGGACCGGATTATTTTTACCGGAGAGACGGCGCTGCACGGAGAGGTGCTTCAACGTTTCTTTGCGGCATGGGGCGCCGGCGCGTCCGAAGTGCCTCACGAGATTCGCGCCCGCCATTTGGCGGAGCTCGGGGTGCTGCGTCTGAAGCAAGGACTGCTGGCGCAGCCTCATACTCTAGTGCCCAATTACACGCAGCTGCCGGAAGCGGAGGCTAAGCTGCTGGCGCATAAATCATAAGGAGGCTTCTTCATGGAACTCGGCGAGAGTATGGAAGCCCTAAGCCCTCTGGAATTTCGCTCCATGACGACGGAAGATATTCCGGCTATTTGCGAAATCGAGCAGGAGGCGTTTACGACGCCTTGGACGGCAGGGGCATTTCAAAATGAATTGACGAACAACCAATTCGCGCGGTATATGGTTATGGAATGCGACGGCGAAGTGGCCGGATACGGAGGCATGTGGCTGATCATGGAGGAAGCCCATGTGACGAATGTAGCGGTTAAGGAAAAATATCGCGGCAAAAAGCTAGGCGAGCGCCTTATGCGCGAGCTGCAGAAGACGGCGAGCTTTTTCGGCGCGGTTCGTATGACGCTGGAGGTGCGGCCTTCCAATTTGGTGGCCAAAAACCTGTACGAAAAGCTAGGGTTCTATTCGGTCGGCGTCCGCCGCGGCTATTATACCGACAACCGGGAAGACGCTATTATTATGTGGGCCGATCTGCCCAAATATCAACATAATACATTGAACGAATTAACAGGGGATTAATCTATGAAAACAACCGATTCGATGGAGACGGCAAGCGGGCTTCATCCTGATAAACCGACGTATATACTGGCAATTGAAACGAGCTGCGACGAAACTTCCGTTGCGATTGTAGCGGATGGCGCGACGATTTTGTCCAATGTGGTATCGAGCCAAATCGAAACCCACCGGCGTTTCGGAGGCGTCGTGCCTGAAGTCGCTTCGCGGCAGCATGTGGAGACGATCACCTGGATTATCGAGGAGGCGATCGGCAAAGCGGGGATTCAGCCGTCCGAGCTATCCGCCATTGCCGTTACGCAAGGACCGGGGCTTGTAGGCGCATTGTTGGTCGGGCTGGTAGCGGCAAAAACGCTGGCATGTGCGCTGGATCTGCCGCTGATCGGAGTGCATCATATCGCGGGGCATATTTACTCCAACCAGCTCGTGCATGAGCTGCAGTATCCATTCGTATCGCTGGTTGTGTCCGGCGGACATACCGAGCTGGTATACGTGGAGTCGGAAGGCCGATTCCGGATTATCGGGCAGACGCGCGACGATGCCGTCGGCGAAGCCTACGACAAAGTAGCCCGTGCGCTCAAGCTGCCCTATCCCGGCGGTCCGCATATCGACCGGCTCGCTCATGAGGCGGAGGAAGGGGTGCCTCTGCCGCGCGCATGGCTGGAGCCGGAATCATACGATTTCAGCTTTAGCGGGCTGAAATCGGCGGTGCTCTCCGTCTTGAACCAGGCGAACATGAAAGGGCAGCAGCTTGCGGCGCAAGCTGTAGCCAAGGGCTTCCAGGACTCGGTGCTCGACGTGCTGGTGGAGAAGGCGTTACGCGCCGTCGCTGCTTGTGGCGCGAAGCAGCTTGTGCTGGCGGGCGGGGTCGCCGCCAATAAAGGATTGCGCGAGCGGCTTGCCGCGCGCTGCTCAGAAATCGGCTTGCCGCTGCTTGCGCCTCCTCTTAGTCTCTGCACCGACAATGCCGCGATGATTGCCGCCGCAGCCTTTCTAAAATGGCGGCGCAGCCAGTTCTCGGCCTTGGATATAAAGGCCGAGCCATCGCTCAAGCTGGAAGAATGGTCTGTGTAAACAACGAAGCGGCCCGGCCGAAATCGGCCGGGCCGCTTCGTTGCGCCGGGACATGTCGAACGGTGCGCAATTAGCTGCAAGGCCGCTGTCTAAGAATCTGTTTGCACCAGCGATTGAAGAATCGAAATAGGCATCGCGGCGAAGCCTTCGCCACGCTCAATAGAGAAGCTGCAGCCGCTGCGAAATCTTGGTTTGAAAAAAATATTAAAATAAAGCTTGCAATCGTTGCTCGAATTTGGTACATTACTACTTGTCGCTTCGGCGGCGGGCAAGTTTTAAGAAGAAGCAAATGAAATCTTCGAAAAAAAAGCTTGCAAAGAGATAGGCGAATATGATATATTAGTCAGGTCGCTTTCGACGGATGTCGAAAACGAACGAAGATTGTCCTTTGAAAACTGAACAACGAGTGAGTGTTAAATAGAGAATGCAAATTCTCGCTAGCATTGAATTTTGAGCTTAAGACAAGCTCTGTTATAACGAAAGGTG
>NZ_JANYUY010000041.1 GCF_025060755.1 Paenibacillus doosanensis | reverse complement strand
CTGGATAGCTACGTACGGACGGGATAAGCGCTGAAAGCATCTAAGCGTGAAGCCCCCCTCAAGATGAGATTTCCCAGTAAGTAAGACCCCTTGAAGACGACGAGGTAGATAGGTTCGGGGTGGAAGCACGGCAACGTGTGGAGCTGACGAATACTAATCGGTCGAGGGCTTAACCAAATTCCCAAGAAAGTGAAGAGAAGCTTCGAAGCTGATTCCAAATACTTTCTCGGGGCCCGGAAACAAACCGGGAAGAACAAATAACCATTGCTCAACAACGCGCACGAGTTTCGTATCTAGTTTTCAAGGCGCAAGCCTTGAACAAGTAAAACCGTTTGGTGATGATGGCGGAGGGGAACCACGCGTTCCCATCTCGAACACGACCGTTAAGCCCTCCAGCGTCGATGGTACTTGAACCGAAGGGTTCTGGGAGAGTAGAACGTCGCCAAGCACACAAAAAAAGCTTCGTGGATATTTATCCGCGGGGCTTTTTTTCGTTGACAAAGAAGTTACTTAGCGGTGTTTTCTGGACGTGTCGCTTCCGAATAGAAAAGAAGACAGGGGCTGATAATATCATTGGATTCGGACAAAGGTCCAATTGAAGCTCAGCGGAGGAAACGGTATGAAACGTTATGTAATCATCAGTCTTTGCCTTGTGCTCGCTCTAATGTCTGGATTTCAACGGGAGGTATCGGCAAAGGGGAGGACAATTGCCATTGAAGAAGGGCAGATTGAGCCTTATGTGAAGGTACCGTCTGACCGGGAAGGGGAAGTAACCGGTCAAGCTTATCGTTCAGGCCGAGGCTCGTTTTCCGGAGTGAGAAGCCCGGGAGGGAGCCGTACGGGTACTACGGCGCCGGGAAGAAACCCATCCAACGCAGCCAATAACCCCCGAACCACGAATCCGGGTTACGGTACGCCGACCCGAGGAGGATGGGGCGGAATATTCGGCGGTTTTGCGGCAGGCGCGCTCATCGGCAGTCTCTTTAATCCGTTCGGATTTATGGGCTTTGGCCCGGGAGCAGGCTCGCCTCTTTCTTTTATCGGGTTATTGTTCTGGGCGGTTGTCATTTATTTGGTGTACCGCTTGTTTACGAGGCATCGCAGAAATCAGCCGTAATCTTAACGAGAACAGCCCGTTTTATTGTGCATAGCATGACGTATCCTGCTCATTTAATTTGAGATACCCTGATTCTGCATGTTTTCTCAGTTGGAACAAAATAAAGAGCCTAGGCGCAATAACCCATAAGTGAACAAATATGACATGAGCGATCAGGTTTATGGAAACCCATGGAAAAAAGCAGCAGCATATGACGATCGTTACCCATAGAAGATGAATATGAAGATGCATCATCCGGTACAGGGCAAAATAACTGGTAGGAACGTACCCGATCCAAGGCAAGCGGTACTGAAACATCCATTGTTTGAGCGGTCGCTTTTCCTTAAATTTGAAGTACAAATAAATGAGCAGAGTATGTAAATTAGGAATGAGCAGCAGCCCGAGCAGCAGCGGAAAAGGCTGAAGACGAATCAAATCCCACACAAATACTAAGCCGAGAAGCCCCCAATACAACTGGAAGTACAAGGGCTTGTAATGAATTCGCTGGAGCAGCCGGTAATGATAAACCGTGGATTCTTTAGATAATTGCTTGTCCTTCACGTTCGATCCTCACTCGTCCATTTTTTCATAGATTTCAAACAGGTAAAGCGGCAAATACTATATCGGCAAAATGGCAAGGAAACATAAGCTTTTCGGAACCATGTACAGGCCAATTTCATAAAAATATATCATCAACGTTTACTTTAAGAGAAAAAGGACATACTGATAGAAAAGAAGAATAGAGGTGAGACGTATGGGAGACGCGGCCCAGCAGCCAGTGATAGCCCATAACTGCATCATCTGCGGACAAACGAAGGAAAACGGCATTATGATCATATCTGAATTCATCTGTGAAGATTGCGAACACGAAATGATTCAAACCGACGTTATGGATGCCAAATATCCTTTTTTTATCCATCAAATGAGGCAAATTTTTTATAGAAAACATGCGTAAATACGCTAAACAAGCGATATGAAGCTCTTGCCGGCGGCAGAAACCGTTGGTAGGAGCCTTTTTCTTTGATACAATAGATAAATATATACCTTTTATTTAGCAAATGTGGATAGGGAGAATTACAACATGGACAATCACAGCGCTCCTTTATTTGAGCGATTGGTGCAGCATGCGCAAGGAGAACATGCCAGTCTGCATGTTCCCGGGCATAAATCGGGGCAGGGGCTGGAAGCGGCGGCACGCCCTTTTTTCGAACATATCATGAAACTCGATTTGACGGAAATATCGGGGCTTGACGATCTTCATCATCCCGAGGAAGCAATTTGGCAAGCTCAGCAGCTCGCGGCAGAATGTTTCGGGGCCGAGGAAACGTTTTTTCTTATAAACGGGAGTACGGTCGGCAATTTGGCGATGATCTTAAGCGTCTGCCGCAGAGGAGATCTGCTGTTGGTGCAGCGCGACGCCCATAAATCGGTGATTCACGGCTTGATGCTGGCAGGGGCGCGGGCCGTGTTTCTAAACCCGGAGGTAGACCCGGCGACAGGCTTAACGCTGGGAGTCCGCATAGAAGACGTCAAAGCAGCGCTGCAGAGATATCCCGAAGCCCAAGGGCTTCTCATTACTAGACCAAGCTATTACGGCATCGCTGCGCCGCTGGAAGGCATTGTGCAGCTGCTTCATGAGTACGGGAAACCGCTTCTTGTCGATGAAGCGCACGGGGCCCATTTCGGATTTCATCCGGCCCTCCCGAAATCGGCATTATCCTGCGGGGCAGACGTGGCGGTACAATCAACGCATAAGCTGCTAACGTCAATGACGATGGGGGCGATGCTTCATGTGCAGGGGGACAGGGTAGACCGCAAGGAGCTGAAGCGCTATTTGACGATGCTGCAGAGCTCAAGTCCGTCCTATCCGCTTATGGCGAGCCTGGATTTGAGCCGCAGGCAGATGCATACGCAGGGAATGGAGCTGCTGGAACAAGGGATTCGCATTGTTGATCGATTTATGGAGCAAATGCGCAAGCTTGATCAATTTATTCTGCTGTCGCCTCCGCATGACCGGGGACTTGGGCAGGACCCGTTTAAAATAGCGGTCAAGCATTCGGCCGGCGTCTTGAGCGGGTTTGAATTGAAGGATGAGCTGGAAAAACGCGGCTGTTACGTGGAATTGGCCGATCCGCAAGCGGTCTTGCTGGTATTCAGTCTGGCATCGACCGAGGAGGATTCGGTACGGCTTGTGCAGGCGTTCCAAGAGATCGCAGAAGGATGTGAGCCGCACAGGCTATCGGACGGAGAGTCGATCGCACTCGCATCGTACACGGCAATGACCGGGCTCTCGCAGCCCGTCTCCTTCGATGAGTCCGTATACAGGCAGAAAGCGACCGCACAAATTCCGCTGGCCGATACCGTCGGTCTATCTTCAGCCGAAATGGTCGTACCTTATCCGCCTGGTATCCCCGTCTTATGTCCGGGAGAAAAAATATCGTCTGAGGTCGTTCGTTACCTGGATCAGCTTATCGGAATGGGAGCGCGCATCCACGGACTCATAGAAGGCGAACAGCCGATGCTTTCCGTATTGATCACCTAGTCGTTCGATAAACGTTTGCACCGCTTCGGCGGACAAGCGTTTTTTTGTTGTTTAGGAAATGATGCGCAGCCATATCCTGTGGAAATCCGTGGGCTCCCCCGAAAGGAAAGTCTACCCATAGGACGATCCCAGAGGAAGGGTTAGACGCCGATCCAGCTTAGGCTGGATGCGGACGCAATAAGCTTCAGAGCATCACGTCACTACCCTGGAAATTACTCTTGGTACCCCATTTCCATTGTCTGTGGTGCCGCGTCGGCGGCATGGATGGCTTTTGGGGGATTTGTTCTTTTCTCGGTCAAGAGAAGGGGGATAGCTCGCCGACGGCCCTTCTTGCAGATTCAAAGCGATGCCGGCAAAGCATGCCCACATTTTGCGATGACGCTATCGTAAAAATTGTCCCTTGAGCATGATTGCGAAGGATCGTTATGATAAAAAATGGGTATTCCCGAAAACGATTACAAAGGAGGTTGTAATGATGGGCTGGCATAGGGAAGGAAAGCATGGGACGGCCGGATACCGCCCAAAGCTTCCAGGGACTCCGTGAATGGACGAAAGAAGAGGGCGGGATGGCCGGCGCTTTCTTGCCAAGCCGATCGTTGATTCGCTAGACTAGAGAGGTGAGAATAACCGAGAGGGGGTCACAGCATGAAAAACGGTTATTTTCGCATTCGCAATCCGTTTGCGGCGTTCCGCAAAACGATGCTGCGGCGCATGCTGGTCGTATCGCTGCTGGCGTCCGTCATTCCCGTGATCGCCGTAGGGGTATCCAGCTACTTATTTTCTTCCTCGGCGATTCGCAATGAGGTGGACCAGGCAAACGCTCGGGTGCTGAAGCACGCGTCGTATTCGATAGATTCCACGTTGCAGCGGGTACGAAGCAATGCCCTGCAAATGCTGCTGGGTTCTTTTTTCAGTTCCAATCTGACGGAGCTGAAGTGGAACAATTATTCCGGATTTTATTCAAGCCTGTTCAAAAATTTATCTTCTTTGCAGAACAGCAACGCCGAAGTAGGCCAGATCGTCATGTATATTGCTGAGGACGATTATCTTATTTCTCCCGACGGGGGAGGGCGCAAGCTTCGCAGCGAAGAGGAACGCAGCCAGCTTCGCGGCTGGATGGCTTCGAGCGAGGCGATGAATTGGGTGCATGAACCGTTCGCCTTTTTGCCTGCCCTATCTAACGGTACGGTAGGCGTTACGCTGGTATGCCAGGTGCCGTTCCAGTCTTCCGAGCCGATCGGGCTATTGTTCGTGCAGTTGGCTCCGTCTTTTTTGCAGGAGAACATGACCAAATACTCCGTCTATGAAGGGGAGCAGTCGTTCATTTTGGACGATAAAGGGGAATGGGTCGTCTCCTCCGGCGGCCAGAAGGTGCCAGACGGCTTGTTTGAGAAGGTGCGCGAACAAGCGGCAAGCGGCAGTCCGTTCTCGTTTCGCTGGGATAACCGGGATTATCTCGTTACTTCGCATATTTCCTCCTTTAACGGCTGGACCTATCTCGATATGGTTCCGATTCGCGAGCTGAATGCCAAATCGCGAGGCATTGCCGTCATTACGGTGGCTATTATTGTTATATTCTTATTGCTGGGCGGTGCGGCAACCGCTTGGGGAACCCGCCGCGTATACCGGCCTATCGAGCATCTCGTATCGCTGGTAAGGGGGGGCCGTCCAGGCGATCCCTTGGCGGATGAGATCGGCTATGTGCAGACGCGCTGGGCCGAGCTAAACCGGGAGACGAGCGGGCTGCAGGCCGAGCTACGCGAACAGCTGCCGGCGATCCGCGAAGCCTATGCGCTGCAATTTTTGCAGGGGCATTTCGCTCACTATACGTTGGAGCAGCTCGAAGGGATGTTTGAACGGTACGAAGTGCCTTTCCGTCAAGCGCATGCGGTATTCGTGCTGACGTACGACCAATCGCCGGGCAGCGGAAGCCGGTTTAAGGCAAGCGATAAGGAATTGATCGTCTTTACGATCAAGAATATTGCCCAAGATATGCTGGAGCAAAGCGGAGGCAAAGGTATTGCGGTCAATTTGCTCAATGACAAGATTGCCGTCTGGCTGTGGGAGGATACGGATGACAGTGAGGATTGGTATACGGGCGTCCATCAATTCGCCAAGCAGCTTATAGACATCCTCTCCGATTATTTGAAACTGCCGGTGACGGTAGGAGCGGGAGATAGCGCAGGCCCGCCTCATGAGATGCCGATGCGCTTCGGACAAGCGGCGATGGCGCTGCGCGCGCGGTTCTGGGCCGGTACGGGCCAGGTCATTCGAAGCGGGGACACGGGTGAGGCAGAGCCTAAGCCTTATCCGTACCCGTTCGAGATCGAGGCCGGTTTGGAGCAGGCGCTTCGAGTCGGCGACGCCGCAGAAGCGGAGCGCCAGCTGGAGCGGTTCGCCGTCTACGCGCAGGAAACGCTGCGGGAAACCGAACGTATTCGTACGGCTTATTATCAGCTGATGACGGCGACGATGCGCGTTGCTTTCATTATGAATTTAAAGCTGGAGGATCTCGGAGACCCTTCGGCGACACACATCGATCCTTACCGGCAAATGAATGAATGCCGTTCGATCGGGGAATTGAACGATTGGTTTCGGGAGCAGCTCGTTAAACCTATCGCCCGTAAAATGGCCCAGCGGCAAAACCAGGAATACGAGCGCACGCTCGATATTGCGGCATCGTTCATTCAGGAGAACTACCATCTGGATTTATCGCTCGATCAGGTGGCGGAAACTTGCGGTCTCAGCCCGCCGTACTTCAGCAAGCTGTTCAAACGGGTGATGGGCGTGTCTTTCATCGAATATTTGACGGCTTACCGGATCGATCAAGCCAAGATATGGCTGAGGTCGACCGAATTGTCCGTAACGGAAGTGGCGGAGAAGGTCGGATATCAGCCGAAAAACTTCATACGCGTCTTCAAGAAACAGACGGGGTGTACGCCCGGCCAGTTTCGCGAAGCGGAGTCCGGCCCAACCTAAAATCGCCGCTGTCGCCGGCTCGTATCACGGTCTTCCTTTTTCAGGGGGACCGTGGTTTTTTATTGTTAAGGAAATGACGCGCAGCAATATCCTGTGGAAATCCGGGTTCTCCCCCGAAAGGAGAACGATCCCAGAGGAATGGTTAGACGATCCAGCTTAGGCTGGATGCGGACGGAATAAGCTTCAGAGCATCACGTCACTACCCTGGAAATTACTCTTGGTACCCCATTTCCATTGTCTGTGGTGCCGCGTCGGCGGCATGGATGGCTTTTGGGGGATTTGTTCTTTGTGCAGGGATGCTCATTTTTTAACGGAAGCATGAGGACAAAATCGGGGAACAGATGCCGCGGGTCCAGTCTCAGCAAGGGATAAGCATGATTTGGAATGCTGGAGACATCCCCCTTTTTTCGCTCCGCCGCAGCATAAGAATTGGACCTTGAGCGGCTCTGGACTCTCCCGGTAAGATACAGACATTACGATTCGCGAGTCACGACAACAGGAGGTGAAGCTTATGGAACAAACGGGAGCTAAAGCTGTCCGCCGCGCAGATGAGCTTAGTGCAGCGGCGAAACTTCGGGCGAAGAGGGAAAGGCCCGGAATGCTGCAGGAATGGGCCGTTGCGTTAAAGCGCGACAAAGGCTTGTACTTGCTTGCCGCGCCCGGTCTGTTATTTTTTCTTATATTCAAGTACTTGCCCGTTTGGGGCTTGGCATTGGCTTTTAAAGATTACTCGCCTTGGAGCGGCTTCTGGGGAAGCGAGTGGGTAGGATTTAAATATTTCCATGAGTTTTTCACCAATCCCGACTTTTGGATATTGTTCCGCAATACGATGGCGATCAGTTTCATGAACATTATCTTTTTCTTCCCGATGCCGATTATTCTCGCGCTGCTGCTGAACGAAGTCCGGGGACTCGTCTTCAAGCGGTTCGTGCAAACGGTCGTTTACTTGCCGCATTTCCTGTCTTGGGTCGTTATCGTCGGCATCTGCTTTCTGCTCTTAAGTCAAGGCACCGGCGTAGTCAATCAGCTCATTACCCAATCGGGAGGAAAGGCGATTCCGTTCTTAACCGATCCTAACGGCTTCTGGCTCATGCTGACAGCCCAAAGCATATGGAAGGAAGCGGGTTGGGGAACGATTATTTTTCTCGCGGCATTGACTTCGATCAATCAGGAATTGTACGAGGCAGCTCAGATCGACGGGGCGAACCGCTGGAAGCAGATGCTGAACGTGACGCTTCCGGGCATTCGGAGCACGATCATCGTCCTGTTCATCCTGCGGCTCGGCCAGGTGATGGAGGTCGGTTTCGAGCAAATTTATCTGATGTCGAGCGCCCCCGTCTCCGCTGTAGCCGATGTGTTCGACACGTACGTATACCGCGTGGGGATACTGAACGGAAGGTTCGGCTATGCGACGGTTGCCGGCGTCTTTAAATCGGTCGTAGGCTTGATCCTCGTCGTCGGAGGCAACCGCCTGGCCAAGAAGTTCGGAGAGGAGGGGCTGTACTGATGAAGCCGACGGCGGGAACCCGTATGTTTCAAACGTTGAATTACACGGTACTAAGTCTGATTGCTTTGGTGACGATGCTGCCTTTTCTATATGTTGTGATCGTGTCTTTTACCGATGCGAACGAATTTGTAACGAAATCGATCGTGTTGTTTCCGGAAAAATGGAGCCTTGACTCGTACCGGTACATTTTGTCGACGAATACGTTTTTGCAGTCTATGGGGGTCAGCGCGGTGCTGGCTGTAGGAGGTACGGCGCTGAGTCTGGCGGTAACAAGCTCGCTTGCGTATGTACTGTCCCGCAGCCGCTTGAAGGGCAAGCAGTTTTTTCTTGTCGCCATCTTGCTGACGATGCTCTTCCAGCCGGGGATGATTCCAAACTATATGCTGGTGGATACACTCGGTTTGACGAATACGCTCTGGTCGCTTATTTTGCCGGTATTAACGGGCGCCTGGTACGTGTTTCTGATGAAAAATTTTTACCAGGAGATGCCCGCGGAGCTGGAGGAAGCAGCTAAAATCGACGGCTGCTCCGACATCGGCGTGTTTTTCCGGATCATGCTGCCGTTATCTGTTCCCGCGCTGGCCGCTTTCGGATTGTTTTTCGCGGTCGGCTATTGGAATACGTACTTCAACGCCATTCTGTACATTAACGACGACGCGCTTCGGCCGATGCAGGTAATTTTGCAAATGCTGCTGATTCAGGCTTCGACGCAAATGGCCGATCCCAGCGTGGCGGCGATGATTCAGAGCGAGCAGACCGTGCCACCGGAAGTGATCAAAATGGCGGCCGTCGTCGTATCGTCCGTTCCTATTGTGATCGTGTATCCGTTCCTGCAAAAATATTTCGTCAAAGGAATGATGGTCGGTTCGGTAAAAGGATGAGAAGCATAGCTGTCCGCCGCTTCCTTAGCGGGGATTCAGGCGGGCTAGCGGTCATTTCGGGAAATTCATTTCGTTTAGCGTCAACGTTAGCAAGCGCCGTATCCTCGGATTGTAAAAAGGATAACCGGGGTTCGCTATAGAAACCATACATTATGGGAGGTCATTTCGATGAATAAGTTGAATAAAATGGCGGCAGGCGCCGTATCGATCGCCCTGATCGCTTCGCTGGCCGCATGCGGCGGCGGCAAGTCCGGTTCGGATGGAGCATCCTCACCAGGCGGGGATTCCTCCGGCAAGCCGATGGATATTTCGATTACGACCATAGCGTTCAGCGCCGCGCCGACAGGCGAGCTGGAAGGGCTGAAGAAGATCGGCGAGAAGTTCAACGTCAATCTGAAGATCAATTATATTCCTGCGAACAATATTACGGAGAAACTGAATGTTTTGCTTGCTTCTAACGACATTCCCGACGTGACGTTCGTCGAAGATTTCAGCACCACGCCGAGCTTTCTGAACGGCATCGACAAGGGAGCTTTTTGGGAGCTGACGCCATATATTAAAAATTATCCGAATTTGTCGAAATATCCGCAAAACGTATTTGATAACGCTTCGATTAAAGGCAAGCTGTATTCGCTGCCTCGGGTACGACCGCTGGACGGGTCCGAGGCGCTGATTTTGCGCAAGGATTGGCTGGATAAGCTCGGTTTGCAGCCGCCGAAGACGATGGATGAGCTGTACAACGTGCTGTCCGCATTCGCGAAAAACGATCCTGACGGCAACGGCAAGGCCGATACGTACGGGCTCGCGCTGTTCGGTTCTCCCGGACCTGCCGGTTACCTGATCAGTATGTTCGGGGCAGGCACGGGCTGGCACCAGGATGCCGACGGCATTACGCCGAACTGGATGACTCCACAGGCGAAGGAAGCGCTCCAGTTTTGGAACAAGACGTTCCAGGCCGGGGGCATCGTGCCGGATTTGCCTGTCATGAAGAGCCAGCAAGTACGGGATATGGTGGTGCAGGGCAAAGCCGGAGCGGCCATTACGAACGTATCGGACGCGTACAAATTCAATCTCGATTTGAAAAAGGCGAATCCGGACGCCAACCTAATGGCATTCGAATTGCCGAAAGCGTCGGACGGCAAGGCGCATTATGAGCAGGCTATCGGCTACTACGGCCAGTTCCTGGTCAGCAAAAAGGTCAGCGAGGAGAAGCTTAAGCGCATTCTTGAAGTTTATGATTATACGGCAACGGAAGAAGGATACAATCTGGGCACTTACGGAATTAAGGATGTCGACTTTACGCTCGCTTCCGACGGTTCGGTGACGCAGACGGAAGACGGCAAGAAGAAAGGCTATTCCGGCGATTCCACCGGCCAATGGGTGACCGGCTACTATAACAAATATTTGCGTGCCGCTACGGCAGGCATCCCGAGCGATGTGCTGGATTATAACAAAAAGCTGATCGACACGATCGCTGCCGTATCCGAGCCGAATCCCGAGTACGGTCTTCCTAAATCGGCGGCATTTAAGGAAAAGGGCGCCGATTGGAATAAGAAGATCAACGATATGATCATTAACGTTATCATCGGCAAGTCCAGCCTGGACGACTGGGATAAATTCGTCAAAACGATGAAGGACGACTCCGGCTTCCAAAGCCATCTGAAGGAAACGAATGAAAGCTATAAAGCGAAGGCGTCGAAGTAAAAAGCAGCAGAGCGGTTTAGCCGCTTGCAGATGAAGCCCGCTCTCCGCCCGCTGGGGCGGAGGAAGCGGGCTTGCTGCGGGCTTACGGGCCGCCGTAGTCCAACGCGCCGTTCATAATAAAGGAGGATGACCATGCAGCAGCCAAGCATTCCTACCCCCGCAATGCCCTCGCGGGAGCAGCTCCTGTGGCAGGATTTGGAGCTGGGAGTCTTTTGTCATTTTGGCATCAATACGTTTTGCGATCAGGAATGGGGGGACGGTACCGACTCGCCCCAGCGGTTTCAGCCGACCGAGCTGGATGCGCATCAATGGGTGCGAACCGCCAAGGAAGCGGGCTTCCGTTACTTCGTCTTGACGGCGAAGCATCATGACGGCTTCTGCTTATGGCCTACCGCGACTACCGGATACTCGGTAAAATCGAGCCCGTGGAGGAACGGAGCCGGCGACGTCGTGAAAGAATGCGCGGAAGCCTGCCGCAAGGAAGGCATGGGCTTCGGCATTTATGTTTCGCCTTGGGACCGCAACGCAGAGTGCTATGCCGATCCCGCCGCCTACGACGACTTTTATGCCGCTCAATTGACGGAGCTGCTGACCGGTTACGGGCCGCTTGTCGAAGTCTGGTTCGACGGAGCGGGATCGGAGGGGAGGCAGTACGATTGGCGGCGCATTATCGGATTGGTGAAACGTTATCAGCCGGAGGCGATGATCTTCAATATGGGGGCTCCCACGATCCGATGGGTCGGCAATGAAGACGGCGTAGCCCCTTATCCGTGCTGGAACGCGGCCGAGACGGCGCGCATCAGCATGTTTACCGAGGAGAAGCAGCGGTGGTTGCCCGAGACGCCCGCTTGGCTGCCGGCCGAATGCGATGTTCCGATACGTAAAAACCATTGGTTCTGGCATCCGGACGATGTAGCGAGCTTGCTCACTCTGCGTGAGCTGATGGATGTCTATTATCGCTCGGTCGGACACGGCGCAACGCTGCTGCTGAATGTCGCTCCAGACCGCCGCGGGCTGTTCCCCGAAGCGGACGCGCAGCGGCTGCTCGACTTCGGCGAGGAGATCCGGCGCAGCTTCGGGCAGCCCGCCGCGGCTGCGGACGAGCGCTCGGAGCACAGGGAAATACATCTCGACCGGCCGCTGACGATAAACCATGCCGTGCTGATGGAAGATATCCGCTTCGGCGAGCGCGTACGCGAGTATGCGCTGGAAGCCGCGGTCGAAGGAGGGTGGGTCGAACTGGTTAGAGGGAGCGCCATCGGCCATAAAAAAATCGATCGGTTTCCCTCTGTCACCACCGATCGTCTCCGGCTCAGTATCGTAGAGCAGACGGGGGGAGCATCCATCCGTAGCTTTGCCGTCTA
The DNA here is from genome assembly GCF_025060755.1 of Paenibacillus doosanensis. Lineage (GTDB taxonomy): Bacteria > Bacillota > Bacilli > Paenibacillales > NBRC-103111 > Paenibacillus_S > Paenibacillus_S doosanensis. The sequence continues at coordinate 58,700 of NZ_JANYUY010000041.1, read as the reverse complement.
TAACGTTGACTCTATTTTGTAATTTCCATTGAATTGAGCATGAGCATGCTTCGCGATGTCGAGGCATGCTTTTTTGTCGGACACGACGCTTAACAAGTTTTACGGGGAGCGGGGAATTTTGTTTTCTGCATGTTTTTCTCGCCAAATGGATCGATGCGCTAGGTATTATGCGGTAAAAAGTATATAATCATAATATCTTTAAAGGATAACGTATGGTTTTAGCCGTAAAAGCCGCAAGGTCGGCCATTTATACAGATTGGAGTCAATGGAATGCAAAGAGGGTATTTTTTAACGGTCGAAGGCTGCGAAGGCGCGGGCAAGACCACAGTGATAGAGCTGCTTAGCGGGTATTTATCCGCGCTTGGGCATGAAGTCGTTACCTCCCGGGAGCCGGGCGGTATTGAAATAGCGGAGCAAATCCGGTCGGTCATTTTGGACACGAAAAATACGAAGATGGAAGCTAGAACCGAAGCGCTGCTGTACGCCGCGGCGAGAAGGCAGCATTTTGTCGAGAAAATCGTTCCTTCCCTCGAAGCGGGCAAAGTCATCATCTGTGACCGGTTTATCGACAGCAGCTTGGCTTATCAAGGATATGCAAGAGGTCTTGGCATCGAAGAGGTGCTGATGATTAATCAATTCGCTATAGAACATACATTCCCCGACTTGACGATTTTTCTTGATGTGAGTCCCGAGGAGGGCCTGCGGAGAATCCATTCTCGCAAGGACAGGGAAATTAACCGTCTGGATCTGGAGTCGCTGGCGTTCCACCAGAAAGTACGTGAAGGCTACCTGATCCTAGCGGAGCGTTTTCCCGAGCGGATTGTCAGCATTGACGCCAACGGGGTCATCGACGATGTGTTCGTGATGGTGAAGGAGCATTTGGAACGGTTTTTGCGGAAGCGGCAGTAAGCTCGTTCCGGATTGCATGCCGCATAGGCTTGGAACCATGAGCCTACCCGTGGCATATACTGCTTTATACCCGGAAGTAAAGCTGTTTGGGGAAAAGCGGTGATCCCGCGCGTACAGTTCCAGAAACAGCTTTCCTTGAGATGGAAGCAGGAATTCAACAATTCCGTGTCAAATTAATAGAGTAAGAACGATCTCCTAATTTTTTTCCCTCGTTGTTTGTCGTATTTTGCGCTAGACACTTACGATGCTTTCACCAAACGCCAAGTCACAATACAACTTTTGCTGCGGGCTTTCAACCGGGTCATCTGTAAATAGACAAAGGAGGGCTAAGCCAATGAAATTAGTTGTTGCCGTTGTACAGGACAAAGATAGCAATCGTCTCTCGAGCGCTTTGATTAAAGAAGGATTTCGCGCAACCAAGCTTGCCAGTACGGGCGGTTTTTTGCGGGCCGGGAACACTACCTTCATGATCGGTATTGAGGATGAGCGAGTAAGCGAGGTCATGCAGGTCATTAAGGCCAATTGCAAAATTCGCGAGCAAATCGTGACGCCGGTTTCGCCGATGGGCGGAACGACGGATTCTTACATTCCTTTCCCTGTGGAAGTTCAAGTTGGCGGAGCGGCCGTGTTCGTTCTTCCGGTCGAGCGGTTCGAGCATTTCTAAGGGAACGATAACGTCGCAAGACGTTGCTATGATCTGATTTGATGAAAGGCTGGATGCAGCGTGAAAATTAATCCGGGCTGGCGCCCTTTCGGTAACGAAATTCAGCGGAGCGAAGCGGCTTCTTCTCAGCAGCTGCAGAACAAATCGTTCTCCGATATGATGCAGCAGCAGGACGAAAGGGCGTCGCAGGAGCAGCTGCAGCGCATTTTACAGCAAATTCATCTGCAGGGAGACCGGCTGTCCCGGTCGATGACGGTGCGGGAGCTGCGTCAGTATAAACATCTCGTGAAGCAGTTTCTGGAGGAAACGGCCCGCCGCGGAGTCCAGCTGCGCAATACGCGCGGTTGGGACCGCCGCGGCCGCTCCAAGCGGTACAAGCTGCTGGAGGAAGTGGATCAGCATTTGCTGGCGCTGGCCGACGATTTGCTGGAGAGCGAGCAAGGGCGTATGGAGCTGCTGCATAAAATCGGCGAAATTCGCGGGATGCTGATAAATCTTGCTTTTTGATCTTACGACCGTTAGTGGTAAAATGGTCTATATATAATAGGAAAGGATATAACAGGGACGACCAACCATGTCTTTTCAATCGATATCAGGACAGGAACGCGTCAAACGCATATTGCAGAACAGTCTGAGATGGGACAAAGTATCTCATGCATACATTTTCACCGGGCCTTCGGGGACGGGACGGCGTCAGATGGCGCTCGCTTTCGCGCAAGCGCTGTACTGTAAGGTGCTGCCGGACGATGCCTGCGGGGAATGCCTTGACTGCCGCAAGGTCGAGCACGGCAACCATCCCGACCTGCACTGGCTTCGCCCTGAAGGAGCTTCGATTAAAATCGAGCAAATTCGCGAGCTGCAAAAGCAGTTTTCTTACCGCGCATCCGCTTCGGGGCTGAAAATGTATATTTTGGAGGATGCCGACAAAATGACGGTACAGGCTGCCAACAGCCTGCTGAAATTTTTGGAGGAGCCGACGAGCCGGGTAGTAGCGATTCTAATCACGGATAATGGACAGGCTCTGCTGCCGACCATCCGCTCGCGGGCCCAGTGGGTGCCGTTCGCTCCGATGAACCGCGACCGGATGGTCGCCGTGCTTCAAGCGGAAGGACATCCGTCGGTGCTGATCCAGGCGGCCGTCCGGCTGGCGGCGGGACCGGATGCGGCGCGCGAGCTTATTCAAGGAAATGGGTTTGCAGAAATCAGAAACCTAGTGATACAATTGACTAGAGAAAGCATGTCCCGACTGCCTACGGCGCTGCTGACAGCGCAGCAAAAGCTGGCCAAGTCGGAGCTGTCGGACCAGCTTCCTTTGTTTATGGATTTACTTATTTTATGGCTTAAAGATATGGTGCAGCTCAGCCTGGGCAACCGGTCGGAGCTTGTATATGCAGATCAAACCGAATGGACGGGCGGACTGGCCTTATCTTACGATATGAAGCATTGGGTGCGCTGTTTGGAGCAGGCGATCGAACAGCAGAAAAGGCTTCGCTTTCATGCCAACTCGCAGCTGGTGCTGGAAAAAATGTTGATGCAGCTGAAGGGGGTGTAGATTTGTACTCGGTTGTTGGCGTCCGCTTTAAAAAAGCGGGAAAGATCTATTATTTTGACCCGATCGACCTGCCGGTCGATAAGGAAAGCGCGGTTATCGTTGAAACCGCTCGCGGTATTGAATACGGAAAAGTCGTTATAGGCAAACGAACGGTTCAGGAATCCGATGTCGTACTGCCGCTGAAGAAAGTGATCCGGATAGCGGATCAAACCGATGCTCAGCTCGTGGAGGACAATAAATCCGCAGCTAAAAACGCGTTTGTGGTTTGTCAGGAGAAAATCAAGGACCATCAGCTCAAAATGAAGCTGGTGGACGTCGAATATACATTTGATCGCAACAAGATTATTTTTTATTTTACCGCCGAAGGAAGAGTAGACTTCCGGGAGCTGGTTAAGGACTTGGCCGGAGTGTTCCGGACAAGAATAGAACTAAGGCAAATCGGAGTTCGCGACGAAGCCAAGATGCTAGGCGGAATCGGCCCATGCGGACGGATATTATGCTGCTCCTCGTTCCTCGGCGATTTTGAGCCGGTCTCGATCAAGATGGCCAAGGATCAAAATTTGTCTTTGAATCCGACGAAAATTTCCGGTCTATGCGGCCGGTTGATGTGCTGCTTGAAGTATGAGCACGATAATTATGAAAGCATTAAAGAAGATGTGCCGCGGGTTGGCAGCGACGTGATCTCTTCGCTCGGAAACGGCCGCGTAGTCTCGCTAAATATTAACGAGCGTACCGTAAAAGTGCAGATTTATGAGCTCGGTAAAGTCATGGAGCTATCCTTTGACGATGTGGTAGAGCAGCATTAACGGTTGTTCGAGCTTTCTTGAGGTGAATGTGTGGATAAAAGAGACATTTTTGTTCAGATTGAGCAAATGGAAGAACAAATGGGTGCGATATACTCCGAACTGGGACAGATGAAGAAGCAAATCATCGAGCTCCTTGAAGAAAATAATCGGTTAAGCATAGAAAATCAGCAGCTGCGCAAGCTGCTGAAGAACGATGCCGAGCCGCCGGTTGTGGTACCCCATATTCATGTCACCGCCGCACAGGCCAAGGAGCTTACTGGGGAAGGCTACGACAATCTGGCCCGTCTTTACCATGAAGGCTTCCATATCTGTAATGTCTACTACGGTCATTTGCGGACGGAAGGCGATTGTCTGTTTTGCTTGTCGTTTTTAAATAAGTAAGAATGCCTTGAACGGCCGCGGTCAGCGGCGGAGGTTATCGCTAAAACCGTAGAGAAGAACCTTCTCTGCGGTTTTTTTAGATCGGGAAGGCCAAGGTCTGATGGAAAGAGGAAGCGCATTTCATGAATAAAGTAACGGTACATGCAAGCGAGAGAATCGACGATTTGTTAACGAACGACTTGAAGATTATTCAGAGCGACGAAGTATTCAGTTTTTCGATGGATGCCGTTCTGTTAGGAAGGTTCAGCTATGTGCCGCCGAGGGGGCGAATCGCCGATCTGTGCACCGGCAACGGAGTGATTCCGCTGCTGCTGTCCACGCGGACGAAAGCCTCTATCACCGGCGTGGAAATTCAAGAACGGCTGGCTGATATGGCCGAGCGCAACGTCCAAATCAACGGCCTGGAGCATCAGATTCGAATCGTCAACGGCGATCTGAAGGAGATTTCCGGCGAGCTGGGGCACGGCAGCTTCGATGTCGTGACGGTCAATCCTCCGTATTTGCCGGTGCCGAGCGGCGAGCAGAATGTGAATGAACATGTGGCGGCGGCTCGGCACGAGGTGTTTTGCACGCTGGAGGATGTGGTGAAAGCCTGCAGCCGGCTGGTGCGCAGCGGCGGCCGGGTGGCGATGGTTCATCGTCCGAGCCGCTTGGTTGAAATATTTTGTACGATGAGACAGTACAAGCTGGAGCCGAAGCGGGTCCGCTTCGTTCACCCGAGAGCGGGGGAAGAAGCGAATATGGTGCTGATTGAAGCGCTGCGGGACGGCAAGCCGGAAGTGCGAACGCTGCCGCCGCTAATCGTTTATAAAAATAAAACGGATTATTGCGATGAGTTGATGGAAATATACTACGGACGGCGTGAGCAGCTTGTCGAGCCGTCCGAGGGCATAATGAGGGATTTGACGTGAACATTCAAAAAAGTTATCGGGAAGATTCAGGACAAGGAAAGCTGTATTTGGTAGGAACGCCGATCGGCAACCTGGAGGATATGACGTACCGCGCGGTCCGAGTGCTCGGCGAAGTGCAGCTGATAGCCGCCGAGGATACGCGGCAAACGCGCAAGCTGTTGACGCATTTCGACATAGCGACGCGGCTTGTCAGCTATCATGAGCACAACAAGCATGCAAGCGGGCCCGAGCTGGTGCGGCTTATGCTGGCCGGTGACAGCATAGCGCTGGTCAGCGACGCCGGGCTCCCGGCTATATGCGACCCTGGAGCGGATCTGGTCAGGCTGGCCATCGACGCGGGCATCGACGTCATCCCGGTGCCGGGAGCGAACGCGGCGCTCTCCGCATTGATCGTCTCCGGTCTGCCTACGGAGCGCTTTACATTTCTCGGCTTTCTGCCGAGAGAGAAGAAGCCGCTGCTGCAGGAGCTTGAGCTGCTGAAGCCGGCCAAGGAGACGCTGCTGTTCTACGAGTCCCCGCATCGGATCGTGAAGACGCTTGAAGCGATGCTTGAAGTATGGAGCCCTGAGCGGCAAATGTGCCTCATGCGCGAGCTTACGAAGAAATATGAGGAAGCGGCCCGAGGGACGATACGGGAATGCTACGAGCTGCTGTTGGAGCAGCCGCCGCAGGGCGAATATTGCATTGTCGTACAGGGGGGCACCGCTTCCGAAAGCGAACCGTCCGCCGCCTGGTGGGAGGCGTTCGGTTTGGAAGAGCATGTCGAGCATTATGTGACGCAGGGATTGAATCGCAAGGAAGCGATCAAGCGAGCCGCGGCCGACCGTCAGCTGCCGAAGCGGGAGCTGTACAACGCTTTGCACCGGCAGGAACAATAGAAGCGGTGCCGGGCAAGCGGAACGGAGTCCATAAGAAGTTACATACCCAAGCCGATCGGAACGTATCCGGTCGGCTTGTCGGTTTTGTCTATATTATATAGAAGGAAAGCAACGGGCGGCTCCTGCCTCGCGGCAAAAAAAATCCCCAAATTCATAAAAGTACATGAATTGGGGAATAGAGGAGATATGAAAAAGGTTAGAATTACCTTAGTAAGAAGTGCTATCCTTATTATAACCTATATTTCTTATTTTGTCACAGGTATTGGCATTTCCGATAAACATTCGTGACAAACAATTTTACCTTTGAAATAAGAAACATTTTCAGCGTTGCCGCAGAAGATACATGCAGGCTCATATTTTTTCAACATGATGCGCTCGCCGTCCACATAAATTTCCAAAGCGTCTTTCTCGCCGATGCCAAGTGTTCTGCGAAGCTCAATAGGAATAACGACGCGACCCAGCTCGTCGACCTTTCTAACAATACCAGTAGATTTCATCATATATATAAGTCCCCTCTCAAAAATTTATCGTCATGATTCGACATAATTCTTGATATTTATGATACCAACCATTCCCAAAATAGTCAACTAGCAATTTGCAAATTTTAGCGTTAAAATATGGAAGAATAGACCCCCAGAAGGGGGAATATACGAGAAAAGCTGCCAAACCTTGTGAAATCGGCATCTTTCTAATATAGTTCAAACATAGTATTATGAATATATTCCATATCCAAGAAAAAAATTCAAGTCAAATGTTGTTCACATTTGGAAGATTAATACGACATCATTCGACAAACATGCGGCTTTTCCGTCTCAGTTTTTTGTCGAAAATTCAAGCTTAAGGGAGGTTAGGCATATGTCCGGTTTATTACAAGAAGAAAAAGTGTTTAAAGATCCCGTTCATAAATACATTTACGTCCAGGATCAAACCATATGGAATTTGATCAACACGAAGGAATTTCAGCGTCTCCGCCGAATCCGGCAGCTGGGCACCTGCTTTCTGACCTTTCACGGAGCGGAACACAGCCGGTTTTCGCACTCCCTCGGAGTATATGAGGTTACGCGGAAAATCATTTCGCAGTTCGAGCGCAACGGTTACGAGGATTGGCCGCGCGAAGAACGGCTGCTCTGCCTATGCGCCGCTTTGCTGCATGACGTCGGCCACGGCCCGTTCTCCCATTCCATCGAAAAAACGTTCGGCACTCACCATGAAGAGTGGTCTTGCCGCATCGTTCTCGGCGACACGGAAGTGAACCGGGTGTTGAAAGAAGTGTCGCCGACCTTCCCGCAGAAGGTTGCCGGCGTCATCGCCAAAACGTACAATGAAGAAATTGTCGTCAGCCTCGTATCGAGCCAGCTCGACGCCGATCGGATGGACTACTTGCTGCGCGATGCTTACTTTACCGGCGTCAATTACGGAATGTTCGATCTGGAGCGCATTTTACGCGTTATGCGGCCGTTCCAAGGCCATATTGTCGTCAAGGAGAGCGGCATGCATGCGGTGGAAGATTACCTGATGTCCCGGTATCAAATGTATTGGCAGGTGTATTTCCACCCTGTGACCCGAAGCGCAGAGGTCATTTTGCACAAAGTTTTTCAGAGAGCTAAACAATTATATGAAGAAAATTACGAGTTCTCGTTCATGCTCTCTCCGCTGCTGAGCCTGTTTCGCCAGACGCTCAGCGTGGACGAGTACCACCTGCTGGACGAAGCCTTCATGCAGACGGTGCTTATGCAGTGGTCCCGCGAAGCGGACGAGGTTTTATCCGATCTGTGTTCCCGCTTTCTTAACCGTCGTTTATTCAAGTACGTCATGCTGGAGCACATCGACGTTCAGCAAATCGAAAGGCTGCGGGAGACGATGGCTGGCCTTGGTCTGGACCCGGCCTTTTACCTCGAAATTGATTTCCCTTCGGATCTTTCGTATGATGTCTATCGTCCGGGAGAGCATGACGAAAAACTGCCGATTTTGCTGCTCGATCAAAGGGACACGTTAACGGAAATTTCGCGTAAGTCGGAAATTGTCCGTTCCATCAGCGGCATCCATATGGGCAAGTACCATTTGTATTTCCCCGAGGAGCTGCTCAGAGCCGCTCCCGGCGCTCTGACCGAGGAGCAGCGGAAGCTGCTGCGGCTGGAATAAAGGCCCGGCCGTACCCGATTTTCCCATCACCATATAAAGGAGATTTCGCGTTCAAATGATTACAGACACTCACGCTCACTTAAATGCACCAGAGTTCGATGAGGATCGACAAGAGGTCATCCAGCGCGCGGTTGAGAACGGAATCAGTCGAATCGTCAATGTCGGATTTAACCGGGAAACGATTCCGAGCTCTATCGCCTTGGCGGAGCAATACGACTTCATTTACTCCACAGTCGGCTGGCACCCGCAGGATGCCAAAGATATGTCCCCGGAAGATCTGGAATGGATCGAACAGCTATGCTCGCACGACAAGGTCGTAGCGATCGGCGAGATCGGCCTTGATTATTACTGGGATACGTCCCCGAAGGATGTACAGGATCGGGTGTTCCGCGAGCAGATCAGGCTTGCCCGCAAGCTTGGCATGCCGATAGTGATCCATAACCGCGATGCGCATCAGGATATTATCCGGATTCTCCGCGAAGAGAAGGCGGCCGAGGTCGGCGGCGTCATGCACTGCTTCTCCGGCAGCTGGGAAACGGCCAAGCTTTGTCTGGACATGAACTTCCATATTTCCTTCGGGGGCCCCGTCACGTTCAAAAACGCGAAACAGCCGAAAGAAGTGCTGGAGAAGGTTCCCATGGACCGGCTGCTCATCGAAACGGACGCTCCTTATTTGACTCCGCATCCCTATCGCGGCAAGAGAAACGAAACCGCATATGTGAAATTAGTCGCAGAAACCGCTGCTCAAATTAAAGGGATTTCCCTGGAAGAGCTGGCTCACGCGACTACGAAAAATGCAGTTAGATTGTTCGGTTTACGCTAGACAAATAGGGGGGTCAAGACAGCCCTTTTTTAGTCGGAAACGCGATAATCGAAGAAAATGGCATGAAAAACTAAGACATGGTTAGAAAAACAAGGGTCCAATTCGTAAAATCGCGCTTAAAAAACGGTTTTGGACGAAAATGAATCTTTTTTGCCGAGTTTGTATACTTTACAACATCGCATCCGACAGCGTAAACTCAATATTAACTTAATACGATTACCATTTTTCCACTATCGCTGAGTTTCCATAAGGGAAACGGGGGAACCGTAATTGGACCCGTCTTATTTTTCAATAAGACTAAGGTCACATTTTCTGGGGTGAGTCTTGGAGAGGTTAAGATCAAGATGATATTAACGCTTATCCAAGTAGGGCGACTCTCAAGTCCGAATCCGTCAGCTAACCTCGTAAGCGTAAGAGAGAGGTAACGATTGTCGTGTGCTTTATTTCATTAACTTGATGAAATAATCAAAGTCACGGGAAGAGTCCTCTTTCCGATGACTTTTTTTATGTTCTCCCGTCAACGTGATATTTGTCCGACAACATAATTGACTTTTAGAGAACGGGGAGGTGCTGGCCGCACGCAGGACCAGAAACGATATGGATCGAAAGGTTGCAGCCCTTAGTGGACCACTAGGAATGTTACATTTCGCTGAAGGGCGAGAAATTGGCGAAGCCGGTCTTCAGTGAAAGAGCGTCGACAGACGTTATCCGTTAACCACAGATTGCAAAACTTAAACCATAGTCGCGTCAGATCAAACATGCGTAACACTCGACGGCGGGGCTTTGAAGGAGGACCGAACTAGTGGGAGCTATTCAACACGAGCAAACCCATGTAAGACGATCATCCAGCATGTCCTTCGCATTGCGATGGAAGCATGAAAACTTGCGTATGATATCCACCACTGCACTTATTTCATTCGCTTTGACTTTCATGTTCTTAATAATGTTATACGGTACGGCTACCAAGAAGGTGACCGTCGTTGTGAACGGACAAGAGACCGTTGTTTATACCAAACAATGGGATCTGCAGCGTTTACTGGATGAGCAACAGATTCAAGTCGGGGAGCATGATCGACTCTCCGCTGCGCTGGATTCGAAGGTGAAGACGGGGGACCGTATTACCATCGACCACGCGAAGCCGGTTCAGCTTACGGCTGACGGTGAAACGAAGACGATCTACACGGTGGCCAAGACCGTAGGAGACGCGTTGCATGAATTGAACGTGCCCGTCGGAGAACTGGATAAGGTGAGCCCGGAGCTGGAGGCGTCGCTGCCGGATAGCGGTGCGGTACAAATTGTCCGGGTGAAGAAAGAGCTTGAGGAAGTATCGGAAAAAATCGCGTTTGACGTTGTGAAGAAAAACGATCCGCAGCTTGTAAAGGGCAAAGAACAAGTTGTGCAAGAAGGCCAGGAAGGCGAAGTCCTGAAGAAAAAAGAAAAACGCTTTGAAGACGGAGTGCTTGTCTCCGAACAGGTGGTTGACCAACAGGTCAAAACGGAAAAAGTCAATAAAGTGGTTGCCGTAGGTACGAAAAATCCGGTTGTAATTTTATCGGCGTCATCGCCGAATCTTCAAGAAGTAACCAAGAGCGGCGTATCCTTCGGCGTGAAGCAGGTCATTAACAATGTAACGTTAACGGCTTATTCCGCAGGCGCGGCTTCGACAGGCAAAAGCGCGGAACACCCGCAATACGGTGTGACGTCAACGGGCACGAGAGTAACGGAAGGTCGAACAATTGCAGTGGACCCCAAGGTGGTTCCGCTGGGCTGGTGGGTGTATATCGACGGCCTGGGCTTCCGCAGAGCGGAAGATACCGGCAGCGCGGTGAAAGGGAACATTATCGACGTGTATTTCGACAGCAATGACTATGCTAACCGCTTTGGCATGAAGCGAGGATACACCGTTTATGTGATCGGACCGAAGAAGCCGACCGCGGACTAAGGGGCTGCAATTAGGGAAGACTCATTATATATACGGCAAGAGGAATGAGAAGAGGGATGCCTCTTCTTTTTTCTGTGTGAAGAACATTACCGCAAGGAAGCGCGAGACGCCCTTGGCTTTGTACGAGAGAAGGTAGTAAGATGATTAAGGAAATCATTGTGGTGGAAGGCAAGGACGACACCGTCGCCATTAAGCGGGCGGTAGAGGCCGAAACGATCGAGACGGGCGGGTCGGCGATCAACGATGAGATCATTAAGCGGATCAAGCTCGCGCAGCAGCGCCGCGGCGTTATTGTGCTGACTGACCCCGATCATGCCGGAGAGCGTATCCGCAAGATTATTTCGGCGCGCGTACCGGGCTGCAAGCATGCGTTCATTACGCAGGAGGAGGCTACGAGCCGCGGCGACATCGGCGTCGAGAACGCCTCGCCGGAGACGATCCGCAAAGCGTTATCCAATCTGCGGACGGATTATGAAGCGGCGGAGTCGGATATAACGTGGGAGGATTTGATTAACGCCGGCATGATCGTGCATCCTCAGGCCGCCGCAAGGCGGATGGAGATGGGCAGACAGCTCGGCATCGGCTACTGCAACGGGAAGCAGTTTTATAACCGCTGCCGGATGTTTCGGATTTCCCGCGAAGAATTCGCTGAAGCGTGGAAGCAACTTGAGAAAAAAGAGGGTTAAAGATGGATACGATAAGATCAGGTGTACAGGAGGACATTGCCTCCCCGAAAAAAACAAAGGAGCTGTTGCAGCGCCATGGCTTCACGCTAAAAAAAAGCTTGGGGCAGAACTTTTTGATCGATCCTAACATTTTGTACAAGATCGTATCGGCTGCGGGACTGGATTCGGCCAAGGGCGCGCTGGAGATTGGCCCCGGCATCGGAGCGCTGACGCAGCAGCTTGCCAAAACGGCAGGACGCGTCGTAGCGATTGAGATCGATCAGAGGCTGCTGCCGTTGCTGGAGGAGACGCTGGAGCCGTATCCGAACGCGAGCGTCGTTCAGGGCGATGTGCTCAAGGTCGATCTGAAGCCGCTGTTCGAGCAGTATTTCCAAGGCTTCGAGCCGGTGAGCGTCGTAGCTAACCTGCCCTATTACATTACGACGCCGATTATTATGAAGCTGCTGGAGGAGAAGCTGCCGCTGGAGCATATCGTCGTCATGATTCAAAAGGAAGTGGCCGAACGGATGTCGGCGCGGCCCGGAGGCAAAGACTACGGCAGTTTAAGCATTGCGGTGCAATATTATTGCGAGCCGGAGCTGGTGACGATTGTCCCTCATACCGTGTTCATTCCTCAGCCTAACGTGGATTCGGCGGTTATCAAGCTGAAGGTTCGCGGGAAGCCTCCTGTCGAGGTAGAGGATGAAGCGTTCTTCTTCGATGTCGTACAGGCTTCGTTCGTACAGCGCAGAAAGACGATATACAATAACCTGGCTTCCCGCTTTTACACCAAGGAAACCAAGAGCGAGCTGGAGGCTGTGCTGCAAGAAGCGGGAATCGAGCCTTCGCGGCGCGGAGAGACGCTGTCGATTCAGGAGTATGCGAACTTAAGCCGCTGCTTGTCCAGAGCTCTGGGACGATCCTGAGGGCTCTGGAGCGGCCCGTATGAAATTAGGGCTCGGTGAATCACCAATTGCCTATTGACGCCATAGGATACACGAGGAGGCGATTTGGCCATGAAACAGGGAGACCTCGTTACTCGTAGATCGTATGGTGGTGACATCATATTTAAAATTCAAAATATTATTCGGCAGCAGGCGGTGCTGCGCGGAGTAGATTACCGGCTGCTCGCCGACGCTCCGTTGACCGATCTGACCACGGTAACGGTCAATGCTAACAGTCAGACCGCGGCGGGCAGCCGACCGCCATGGATGGAAACGATGCGCAAATCGAGAAACCGGGCGGTGACCGGATACGCCTCTGCGAACGGTACCGGCGGCGAAACGGCGCCGGCCTTTTTTGAAATGCCGGGCAAAGTGCTTCATCTGGACGGAGATCCGGCGTATTTGCGCAAATGCATGAATTTATACGGCGAACTGAAGGTTCCGGCCGAAGGCTATTACGTGTCCGAACCGCATATGGCGGATGCGATGTATCGGCTGCTTCCGCAGGTGAAGCCCGATATTGTCGTCGTCACCGGACATGACGGGATTTTGAAAACGCGTCGCAGCGTGGACATCGCCAACCTGGGCAGCTACAAAAATTCCCACCACTTCGTAAATGCCGTCCGGGTGGCTAGACAGTACGAGAAGAACAAAGATACGCTGACGGTCGTGGCCGGAGCGTGCCAATCGCACTTCGAGGCGCTGATGCAGGCCGGAGCGAACTATGCAAGCTCGCCGTCCCGCGTTCTGATCCATGCGCTCGATCCGCTGTGCGTGGCGGTTAAAGTGGCGTATACGCCCATTCGGGACACGGTGAATATCGTCGATGTCATCGGTCTGACGCATAGCGGCTTGGAGGGGATCGGCGGGGTGGAATCCCGCGGCAGTTATCGGCGCGGCGTGCCCGTCATTCCAAAAAATATGTATCAACAAGCGCCTTAGGGGCGCTTTTTCTTTGTAAATTCGACAATTTTGTGAACGAAGTTAGAGGGTGAAATCGTAAAAACTCTTTAAAACAAGGAAAAATTGCGTTGACAACAGCTTTGCATCGCTGATATAATATTTGTCCTAATTTGACATACTACTTCCATTGGGTTATAATTTACAAGGAAAGAGGTGGTAGTAGTCAATGGCTAAAAATTCGCTATTGGATATCAAACGCAGTTTGGAACCTCATGTCGGACAGAAAATTATGTTAAGAGCAAACGGCGGTCGCCGTAAGACGATCGAGCGCTCCGGTGTATTGGAGGAGACCTACCCTTCCGTTTTTATAGTCAAGCTGGACCAGGAGCAGAACGCTTTCAAGCGCGTCTCGTACAGCTATGCAGATATACTTACCGAGTCCGTTGAAGTCACGGTGTGCAACGATGATGGACAAGTGCGGATCACGATACAGCAATAAGGGCTTTACCTAAGCGGCATGCTCCTTGGCTTGAGGGGATGCCGCTTATTCTTTGGCGCCTAGTATGTTCCGCTGCCGAATGCCGCATGGATTATCATAACGGGGGAATACTACTTGTATCCTACGGTAAAGGAGATGTTTGCGAATGGCACGAAGAGGCCGGGGCATGATGTCGGAGCAATTCAAATACGAGCTCGCTAAAGATTTGGGCTTTTATGAAACCGTGCAGCGTGATGGTTGGGGAGGTATACGAACCAAAGATGCGGGCAATATGGTAAAGAGAGCAATCCAAATTGCCGAGCAAGCGATCTCGCAACAGCCTCCGCAGCAGCCGCCGAGGTACTAGATAACGTCTTTACGGAAGCTAGAGCAAGCCAAGCGCTGCTTTAGCTTTTTTTTGTTTCTTTTTTGGTATAGTATTAGGGAATAGAATAGAGCTGCAAAGAAGGTGTCCTATGAAAGTTTTTGAAAAAGCGCCGGCTAAAATCAATCTGTCGCTGGATGTTCTGCGGAAACGGGAAGACGGCTATCACGAGGTCGAAATGGTTATGACCATGGTGGACTTGGCCGACAGGATCGAGATGCAGGAACTGCCGCGCGATACCATTATCATATCGAGTCAAGCGGGCTATATTCCTTTGGACGAGAAAAACTTGGCCTTTCAAGCGGCTAAGCTGATCAAAGACCGCTATGACGTGAAGCAAGGCGTTTACATACATTTGGACAAAAAAATCCCGGTTGCGGCCGGGCTTGCGGGAGGAAGCAGCGATGCGGCGGCGACGCTGAGAGGATTGAACCGGTTATGGAAGCTGAACATACCTGCGGAGGAGCTGCAGCGGCTGGGAGCGGAGCTCGGTTCGGACGTGCCGTTCTGCGTAACCGGAGGGACGGCGGTAGCCCGCGGGCGCGGGGAGAAGCTGGAGCCGATCGATTCGCCGCCGCAGTGCTGGGTCGTGTTGGCCAAGCCTCCGATCAACGTATCCACATCGGAAATTTACGGCAAGCTTCGGGCCGCCGCCATCCAGCATCATCCGTCGACGGAGCGGATTGTCGAAGCAATCGTGCACAAGCGATTCGACCTGTTATGCGCAAGCCTCGGCAACGTTCTGGAGGAAGTGACGCTGGACTTGTATCCGGAGGTAAGGCAGCTGAAAGAATGCATGATCCGACTCGGTGCTGACGGCGTGCTGATGTCGGGCAGCGGACCGACTGTATTCGGTTTGGTGTCCAAGGAAGCGAAGGTTCCGCGGATTTACAACGGCCTGCGCGGCTTTTGCAAAGATGTTTATGCAGTTCGGCTTTTAACATGACTGCATGATACTTTTATGTTAGCTGAATGTTAGAATAAATTTCATGGACATCTTGAAAAAATACGTATAAAAATGATATAGTCACATTATAATATTCGGATTTCTCTGCCTATTTATAAAACCGTAACGATACCGGACGGCCAAAACGGACAACTCTCTTTTGCAGGGAGCGGCGGATTGGCTTTATCACGATATCCGCAAAAATTCGGCGCCGGAAATGCGGCAGGCCGCGGGTATGCAGGCTTATATTTTGAAGGGGGTTATTTCATGAAAAAATTAAAACGAAGCGCAAGGTTGGTTGAAATGACTCAATACTTGCTATTTCGCCCCCATACACTAATTCCTTTAACAACGTTCGCGGACCGGTATAATTCCGCTAAATCGTCGATCAGCGAAGATTTGGCCATCATTAAGGAAGTGTTTGAGGAAGAAGGACTGGGCGAATTGCAAACTTTGGCCGGAGCGGCCGGGGGAGTCAAATTCATACCTAAGGTCAGCAAGGAAGCGTCCTTGCAGTTCATTCAAGGA
This sequence comes from Paenibacillus doosanensis, assembly GCF_025060755.1. GTDB lineage: Bacteria > Bacillota > Bacilli > Paenibacillales > NBRC-103111 > Paenibacillus_S > Paenibacillus_S doosanensis. The sequence continues at coordinate 42,843 of NZ_JANYUY010000041.1, read as the reverse complement.
ATATGCCGCCAATTGGAGCAGCCGGAGCGAATCTTGCCGGGCGGTTATTTGTACATGTCCGATATTATGGGACAGCCGCTTATTTTGAATGAAGTAGGGAAAATGTTTGCAACCGCGTTTGCGGGCAAAGATATCGACGTTGTCATGACGGTGGAAACCAAAGGGATTCCGCTCGCCTATGCGACGGCTTCGTTTCTGAATCTGCCGGTCGTCATCGTGCGACGGGATAACAAGGTGACCGAGGGCTCCGCGGTGAGCATCAACTATGTATCCGGCTCGAACAAGCGGATTCAGACGATGTCGCTGTCGAGAAGAGCGCTGAAGGAAGAGTCCCGGGTGCTTATTATCGACGACTTTATGCGGGTGGGCGGAACCGTCCATGGGATGATGGATCTTTTGAAGGAATTTAACGCTACCGTCAAAGGTGTAGGCGTTTTCGTAGAGTCCGGCGAGGTGGAGGAGCACCTGGTAGAGGATTACATATCGCTTGCCAAGCTGTCCGCCGTAGATCCGAAGACCAAGCAGATTACCGTCGTACCGGGCAACTATTTCCAATAATATAAATGGAGAGTGATTGAACATGAAGTTGACAACGATCGCAACAAACGAGGCTCCGGCGGCTATCGGACCGTATTCTCAAGCGGTGCAGTTCGGCAACGTGCTGTTTACGTCGGGACAAATCCCGCTCGGATTGGACGGGCAAGTGGTCGAAGGCGGAATCGAGGAGCAGACGCATCAGGTGTTTCGCAACTTGGAAGCGGTTTTGGCCGCTGCGGGAGCAGGGTTCGGCGATGTGATCAAAGCGACGGTGTTCATCAAGGATATGAATCAGTTTGCGACCGTCAACGAGATTTACGCTTCCTACTTCGGAGACCATAAACCGGCGCGTTCTACGGTGGAAGTGGCCCGTCTGCCCAAGGATGTGCTTGTCGAAATCGAACTGATCGCGGCGACAGGTGTCGAAAAACAATAAAATAATCAATTATTTATAAATTTATACATTTTTGATTAAAAAAAAGAAGGATTTTGCCCTAAAATGTGGAATTTTATATCCCAAGTCTCCCAGATGGAAAAAGGTGGTGAACACTAATGCAGATTACAGACGTTAGACTCCGTCGGGTTAACTCCGAGGGAAGAATGAAAGCCATTGCTTCCATTACCATCGACAACGAATTTGTGGTTCACGACATTCGTGTGATTGACGGTAACAACGGCATGTTCGTCGCCATGCCAAGTAAGCGCACGCCAGACGGAGAGTTCAGGGATATTGCACATCCGATCTCTTCTACCACTCGTGAAAAGATTCAAGCCGCCGTTTTGGCTGAATACGATCGAGCAGCAACAGAGGAAGAAGTAATCGTAGAAGGGGCATAATTCAGCTGGGAGAGGGCCGACAGAGGCTCTCTTTTCTTTTTACGCGAATTCATATATAGTGATTTGAGGAGTCATTTATACGTTTTTTTTCAAAGGATGGGCCTAAAGGCGGCATAGCTTTCGAAAGGTTTTTCTATAGAGAAATCGGGGCGATTGCATCTAAAGGCACTTCCTTTTGGCATGAGGCAAGCAAAGCGCAAGAGGGGTCCTTAAGAGAAATATCGAGAGCAGAAGGAGTGGACTGTAGTTGAACATAATGGGGATTGTCCTCGCAGCGGGACAGGGCAAACGTATGAAATCGAAGCTGTACAAAGTGCTTCATGAAGTATGCGGCAAGCCGATGGTCGGTCATGTCGTCAGCGCATTGGAGCAATTGAATACCAAGCGCGCCGTCGTTGTTGTAGGGCACGGAGCCGAAGCCGTCAAGGCGTATCTCGGAGATCGCGTAGAATATGCGATGCAGGAGCAGCAGCTCGGAACCGGCCATGCGGTGCTGCAGGCGAAAGATCTGCTTGCCGACGAAGACGGGCTGACCGTCGTCCTGTACGGCGATACGCCGCTGGTAAAGAGCGAGTCGCTGAAGGATATGATCCGCGCGCATCAGGAAAAAGGCGCTGCGGCAACGGTCATGACGGCGATTTTTGATAACCCGTTCGGACTCGGACGCATCATCCGCGACGAAAATGGACGCGTCTCCAGAATTGTCGAGCAGAAGGATTGCAACGCCGAGGAGCGGGAGATTCGCGAGATCAACTCCGGCATGTACTGCTTTACGAACCGCAAGCTGTTCGAGGCGCTGAATAAGGTGACGAACAACAATTCGCAAGGCGAGTATTATTTGACCGACGTGATCGGCATTCTCGTAAGCCAGAACGATATCGTGGAGGCTTACTGTACGGAAGACGCCGCCGAGACGCTCGGCGTGAACGATCGCGTGGCGTTGTCCGAGGCTGAACATATTATGCGCGAGCGCATTAACCGGGAGCATATGCTCGGCGGGGTTACGCTGATCGATCCGGCGAGCACGTATATCGGCGCCGATGTGCAGATCGGAGCGGATACGATCGTGCTGCCCGGCACGGTGCTGAAGGGCGCTACGGTCATCGGGGAAGATTGCGTCATCGGCCCGAATACGGAAATTGAGGACAGTACGATCGGCAGCGGCGTTCAAGTGAAGCAGTCGGTGCTGTCCCAAGCGAAGGTCGGGGACCAAACCTCGATCGGGCCGTTCGCTTACTTGCGTCCGGGGGCCAACCTCGGGGCCGGCGTGAAAATCGGCGATTTCGTGGAAATCAAAAACGCTACGCTGGCCGATGAGGTGAAGGTGTCGCATCTTAGCTATATCGGCGACGCCGTCATCGGCAAAAACGTCAATTTCGGCTGCGGGGCGATCACCGTGAACTACGACGGCTTCAACAAGCAGCTGACCGAGGTGGAAGAGGACGCGTTCATCGGCAGCAACGTCAATCTTATCGCTCCGGTCAAAATCGGCAAAGGGGCTTATGTCGTCGCAGGCTCGACCATCACGCATAACGTGCCTGCCAACGATCTGGCTATCGCCAGAGAGCGCCAGGTGAACAAAGAAGGCTACGCGGAGAAGCTGCGTTCCAAGTTCTACGCGAAGAAGCAGCAGTCGAAGACAAAACAGTGATTGGTTTCCCCTTCATTTGGGCAAAGTAAGAGTAGGTGAGTGTAATTCTATTCTTGTGCCTATTGATGAAGGAGGATTTCACATATGGAAGCAGCATTGAAGGCGGAAACGCGCAAGTCGGATACGAAGTCCGAGCGCAAGGGGCTTCGCGCCAAAGGGAACATTCCAGCCGTCGTTTACGGAAAAAAAGTAAGCAATACGCCGATCGCTATAAACGAGAAGGAACTGACGGCGATCCTGCGCACCAACCCCCATGCCATTATCGACATGGTTATGCCGGATGGAAGCAAACAGCCTGTGATGATCAACGAGATCCAGCGGGACCCGATCTTGAGAACGATTCTGCATGTCGACTTTCACCAAATCAATATGGATGAACCGGTATCGACGACCGTCCGCCTCGACTTTATCGGCGACGCCGTAGGCGTGCAAATGGGCGGCATTCTGCAAATACAGCATCATGAAATCGAGATTCGCTGCTTGCCGAAGCAAATTCCGAATGCGATCGAAGTCGATGTCAGCGGACTGGAGGTCGGCAGCAGCATTCTCGTCTCCGACTTGAAGGTGGGCAGTTCCATCGAGATCAAGTCGATGGCGAACGACGTATTGGTCACCGTGCTGGCGCCGCAGAAGGAAGAAGCCGCCCCGGATACGGCGGAAGAAGCGGAGCAGAAGGCGGAAGCCAAAGCGGAAGCGGATGCGAATCATCCTCAAGAGACGGTATAGCTCTGGTATTGTTGCAGTGCAGAGGGCGGACGAAAATCGGCGGCGGCCGGGTTTCCGACGTCTTCTCGGCTCATCCTTGTTGCGGAGCGTGTCGAACGGCTTGTTCGATCCGCTCCTTTATCGCGTTCGGCGGCTGTGGGGGCCGGAGCGACATGCGCAGTCTGTGCGCAAACGGCGAAAGATGCCCCTAAACCGAAGGGAGAGCTAGAGTAACATGAAATGGTTTGTAGGTCTGGGCAACCCGGGCAAGCAATATGAAACGACTCGGCATAATATCGGATTCATGGCTTTGGACCGGTTTGCCGACAAGCACGGCATTAAAATAACGCAGAACAAATGCAAAGGTCTTCTCGGCGAAGGGAATATTAACGGGCAAAAAGTGTATCTGCTCAAGCCGATGACGTATATGAACTTATCCGGCGAATCGATTCGCGCGTTTCTCGATTTTTATAAAGCTTCGGTTGAAGATCTCGTCGTTATTTATGACGATCTGGATACGCCGTACGGGCAAATCCGCCTTCGTTATCAAGGCAGCGCCGGAGGGCATAACGGCATTAAATCGACGATACAGCATTTGGGCACGCAGACGTTTAACCGGATTCGCATGGGCATTAACCGTCCGGCCCCGGGCTACAATATAGCGGATTATGTGCTGTCTTCGTTTTCCAAAGAAGAATTCAAAACGATGCCGCAGGTGCTGGATACGACTTGCGAGGCGATGGAATACGCGCTGGAGCAGCCTTTTGAGAAAACGATGGCCAAATTTAACGGCGCATAGTGCGATCCTTTACGCCGCGTGCTTGCAAAATAGCGCAGGCTAATATTCTCCTTTTTTGGTCATAATGATGAAAAAGGAGGAGTGAGTCATGTCTATCAAATACGTTTGCCGTCACTGTCATACGCTGATAGGGGAATTGGAGCGGCAGCATGTGAGCGATGAGCTGCTCGGTTTCCATTTCTTGACCCCCGAGGAGCGTCAGAGTATAATATCGTATAACCCAAACGGCGATATGACCGTCAATGTGGTTTGCGATTATTGCAAGGAAGCTCTGGATCATAATCCCGAGCTGTCGCTTGTCACCAGTCCCCTGCAGTAATAAGGCGGGGGCGGCATCGTTTGGAATATATGCGCCTGGGCTAGCGAAGTCTGGGTTCTTTTTCGAGTACGCCGGCATAAGATTCTTAACCGTCAAGGTTTACCATATGATGAGTCAAGGATAACGAATTGTCTTCCGCCATAGAAGACGGGATTCGTTGGTTTGGCGATGTTCAAAGGGAGATAAGGAGCGTCACCTTGCGCCAAAAGGTGTTGCTCCTAGTACCCGTTGGCGGAAAACTTACCACAATGGCAAATGATGAGAAGAGGTTTTGGTTGATGGGCGAGAGGGGGTACGTTTTTTGCAAGCTTTAATCGAAGCATTCTCCGCGGATCCTGACCTGCAGAGCATCGTATCCGGTGTTCAATCGGGAATGAGGGAGCAATTGATCTCCGGATTGTCCGGTTCCTCGCGGCAGGTGATGCTGGCCGCTTTATATCATGAACTCGGGCGGCCTCTGTTTCTGGTTACGCACAACATGTTTTCGGCGCAAAAAATTTTCGAGGATTTGGTGGAATGTCTGCCAAGCGACAAGGTGATCCTTTTTCCGGCACAGGAGCTGCTGGCTGCAGAGTCGGCCGTAGCGAGCCCGGAAATGCTGGCTCAGCGGATCGACGCGCTGACGAGGCTGGCGGACGGCTTCCGCGGTGTCGTCGTCGTTCCGTATGCGGGAATGCGGCGGGTTCTGCCGAACAAGGAGATGTACGCGGAAGCGCGGATCGCCGTTCAGGTGGGGCAGACGCTGCAGTTGGATTCGTTTATTGCGGAGATGGTTCATCTCGGCTACGAGCGCGTGGAACGGGTTGAGAACAAGGGAGAGATGAGCGTCCGCGGCGGTATTATCGACTTGTACCCGCTGTCTTCGCTGCACCCGTACCGCATTGAGCTGTTCGATGTGGAAGTGGATTCGATCCGGTCGTTCGATATTGCCGATCAGCGTTCGATAGAAAAAATAAACGAGCTGATCATTACGCCCTGCCGTGAAATTATAGCCGATGGAAAACGGTTACAGAGCGCGGCTCAGCACGCGTACGAGCTGCTGCAGACGCAGCTGGAGAAGATGGCTGACCGCGGCGCCAAGGAACGCCTGCTGGAAGGCGTAGGGCACGAAATCGAACAAATGCGGGAAGGGCAGTATTTTGCCGGTTTGTTTAAATATATTTCGCTATTGTTTCCCGAGCGCCAAACGCTGCTGGATTATATGCCCGAGGATTCGGTTCTGCTGATTGACGAGCCGTCCCGCTTGCTTGAGACGGCGAAGCAATTGGAGCGGGACGAAGCCGAATGGACGACCATGTCGCTGCAGGACGGGAAGAGCATTCCGGCGCTGGTGTTGTCCAAGTCTTATGAAACCTTGCTGCAGCGCAAGCCGTATCCAACATTGTACATGTCGTTGTTCTTGCGCCAGGTGCCGCAAACCCAGCCGCAGAACATTGTAAATTTCATGTGCCGCGTGATGCAAAATTTCCATGGTCAGATGAACGTGCTGAAATCGGAAATGGAGCGTTGGAAAAAATCGGGCGCCAAAGTGCTGCTCCTGGCAAACGGCGAGGAACGGGTCGACCGCGTTCGGCGGGTGCTGGCGGATTACCATATCGAAGAGCCGACGATTTTGAACGGCAATCTTCAAACCGGCTTCGAGCTGCCGAACATTCATCTGGTCGTCATCACCGAAGGTGAGATGTTCACCCAGAAGCAGCGCAAAGCGCGCAAAGTCGAAAAGAAAATGGCGAATGCCGAGCGTATCAAGAGCTACCAGGAGCTGAAGATTGGCGACTACGTCGTTCACGTCAATCACGGGATCGGGAAATTCGTGGGCATCGGCACGTTGGAAGTCGGCGGCATTCATAAAGATTATTTGCACATTATGTACGCGGGGGGAGACAAACTGTCTGTCCCGATCGATCAGATCGATCATATTCAGAAGTATGTCGGTTCCGAGGAGAAGGAGCCGAAAGTATATAAGCTGGGCGGCACCGATTGGAACCGCGTCAAGAGCAAAGTGCGCTCTTCCGTTCAGGACATTGCGGACGATCTGATCAAGCTGTACGCCGAGCGGCAAGCGGCCCAAGGCTATGCTTTTACTGCGGACAGCACGTACCAGCAGGAATTCGAAGGCATGTTCCCCTATGAGGAAACGGGAGATCAGCTGCGGGCGATTCGTGAAATTAAGGACGACATGGAAAAGCCGCGGCCAATGGACCGGCTGTTATGCGGCGACGTAGGCTACGGCAAGACGGAGGTGGCGATCCGCGCCGCGTTCAAATCGGCCATCGACGGCAAGCAGGTGGCGGTTCTTGTGCCGACGACCATTTTGGCGCAGCAGCACTATGAAACGTTCCGCGAGCGCTTCTCCGGTTATCCGTTCAACATCCAGGTGCTGAGCCGGTTCCGTTCGAAGAAGGAGCAGTCCGATACGATGAAGGGAATCAAGGCAGGCACTGTCGATGTGGTCATCGGAACGCACCGGCTCTTGTCGGCCGACGTCAAATTCAAGGATCTCGGTCTTCTTATCGTCGACGAGGAGCAGCGCTTCGGGGTGTCTCACAAAGAAAAGCTGAAGCGGCTGAAAACGAATGTGGACGTACTCACGCTGACGGCGACGCCGATTCCGCGCACCTTGCATATGTCGATGCTTGGGGTTCGCGATTTATCCGTTATCGAAACTCCGCCGGAGAACCGCTTCCCGGTTCAGACGTACGTCGTGGAGCACAGCAACGCGCTCATCCGCGAAGCGATCGAACGGGAGCTGGCGCGGGAAGGACAGGTATACTACCTGTATAACCGCGTGCAAGGGATCAATCAAATGGCGGAGCAAATCTCGATGCTTGTTCCGGATGCCAGAGTGACGGTGGCTCACGGTCAAATGTCCGAGCAGGAGCTGGAGAAGACGATTCTCGACTTCCTGGACGGCGAATTCGACGTGCTTGTCAGCACGAGCATCATCGAGACCGGCGTTGACATTCCGAACGTCAACACGCTCATTGTTCACGATGCCGATAAAATGGGCTTGTCCCAGCTGTACCAGCTTAGAGGACGGGTCGGCCGTTCCAACCGGATCGCCTATGCGTATTTCTCGTACCAGCGGGACAAAGTATTGACGGAGGTTGCGGAAAAAAGGCTTCAGGCGATAAAAGAGTTTACAGAACTTGGATCAGGGTTTAAAATTGCCATGAGGGATTTGGCTATTCGCGGCGCGGGTAATTTGCTTGGGGCCGAACAGCACGGGTTCATCGCTTCGGTCGGATTCGACCTGTACTCGCAGATGCTCGCCGAAGAAATCGCCAAGAGGAAACAGGAGATCAGCGGGGAAGAGGCGGAGGTGCAGAAGCCTTGGAATACCCAGCTGGACATTCAGCTTGATGCGTATATTCCCGGAGATTACATTTACGACAGCGTTCAAAAAATCGAGATTTACAAAAAAGTGGCCGGCGTGAAAACGCTGGAGGAAGCTGCCGAGCTGCACGACGAACTCGTCGACCGTTTCGGCGATTTGCCGCAAGCGGTGTACAATCTGCTGACCGCTGCGAGATTGAAAGTATATGGTTCGATGTATGCGATCGAAACGATATCGCAAAAGGGAACGGATTACGAGGTCAAAATGCATGCCGACCAAACCGGCAATTTGGATGGACAGAAGCTGCTCGAAGTAACCGGGGAATTTGACGGTCGGGTGAAGCCGATTTCCGGACCGCAAATTCATTTCCAAGTCAAGGGCAAGGGGTTAAAGCCAGAAGAATCCATCGATTTGCTGGAAAGGTTTCTGGTACAATATAAGCGTGCGCTGAAATCGAAGGGAGAACTACAGGATGTTGCAAAATAAATGGAAGACGGCCAAGAAAGGGCTTATCGCTCTGCTGGCTGTAATGACGATTATCTCCGCCGCGGGATGCGGCAAGAAAGCGGATTCCGATACCGGCGCGGCAGCCGGAAGCGGCGCTGCGGCAACGAATAAAGACGCAGCGGAGGTGCTCGTTACTTATAAAGACGGCGGGAAAGTAACCCGCGGCGAATTCGACACGTTCTTGAACACCAATCTGCTGTTCTATAAAGAATATGCCCAGTACAAAGAAGATCCTGCGTTTCAGCAGGATATGATGAAGCAGCTCGTTACTTTCAAGGTGCTGTCCGCCCGTGCGGACGACAAAGCCAAGACCGCTGCCGACGAGAAGACGAAAACCCAGATGGACCAGATTAAGGCGTTCATGGGCATGCAGGAAGGCGGCATGGATAAACAGCTGAAGGATGCGAGCATTACCGAGAAAGATCTGGAGACGTTCGTCTCCCGCAGTATGCAGGCGATCGAAGCTATGGAAAGCAAAGTAACCGACGATCAAGTGAAAGCCGAGTACGACAAAAATATCGCAGCGGACAAAAATGTTTACGATGTAGCGACGGTTCGCCATATTCTGGTCGGTACGACCGATGCCGCGACAGGCAAAGAAACGCGTTCCAAGGAAGATGCGCTGAAGCGCGCTAAGGAAGTTCAGGACAAGCTGAAGAACGGCGGCGATTTTGACGCATTGGCCAAAGAGTACTCGGACGATCCGGGCTCCAAGGACAACGGCGGCAAATACGAGAACGTCGAAATTTCCCAGTGGGTGCCGGAATTCAAGAAAGCCGCTGCCGAGCTGCCGCTTAATCAAATCAGCGATCCGGTAGAAACCAGCTACGGATATCACGTTATGAAGGTCGAAGCCCGCAAAACCAAAACGTTCGACGAAGTAAAAGAAGATTTGCGCTCGCAGCTGGCCGAAACGCAAATTTACGACTTTGTCGACAAGGAATTGCCGACGATGATCGAGACCAATACGCTGCCTAAACCTGAAGAAAAAGCGCCGGCCGCTTCTCCGGCTCCATCGTCTTCACCGGCGCCGGAAGCTCCGAAAGCGGAAACGCCTAGCAAGTAATATATTACCAGGATGCCCTGCAGGGCATCCTGTTTTTATTTCTCAAATATGGACATAATGAAAACAACGGCGCCGCCGGTACATAGCGGTAAATCCTACGCTAAAGAAGGCAACAGATGTATAAGTCAATGGGAATCGAAGAATACTATGGCTACTAATTGAATTCCCTCCATTTGTATACACCGTGCTATCCAGTCGAATCTAACTCTTCAAGGAAAGCGAGGCATCTAGAAATATGAAAGCAACTGGAATCGTTCGTCGCATTGACGATTTAGGAAGAGTGGTTATCCCCAAGGAAATTCGTCGGACACTCAGGATTCGCGAAGGGGACCCGCTGGAGATTTTTGTGGATCGTGACGGGGAAGTTATCCTGAAAAAATATTCTCCGATCGGTGAGCTTGGCGACTTCGCCAAGGAGTATGCGGAATCTTTGTACGAGGGCACAAATCATATTACGATGATCTCTGACCGCGATACGATTATCGCCATAGCAGGCGGATCGAAGAAGGATTTTCTGGAGAAGCAGATCGGTCCGCTTGTAGAGGCGTGTATGGAAAACCGCAAATCCTCCATGGAAAGCTCCATGGGACAGTATGAAATTTGTAAGGATATCACAGAAACATATTCCTCCTATGTGATCGCTCCAATTGTAGCCGGAGGGGACCCTATCGGGGCCGTTATCCTTGTAAGCAAGGACGAGAATGTGAAAATGGGGCAAATGGAAACCAAAATGGCCGAAACGGCGGCGGGTTTCCTCGCAAAGCAAATGGAACAATAGAAATGATTGATCGATAAGCTTCCTGACGAACGGATCCTGCAAGGATGCGAAGGTTGGGAAGCTGTTTTTGTGCTGCGCTCGTTTTTCACCAGGCATCTAATGGTATATAATGAGAGAGAATTCGGAGGAAGCCGCGCCGGACGAACGACGAAAGAAAGGGCGAACGATGAACGGGGATGCGAACAAACATGGCGAATCCGGCAAAGCCGCGGGCTCTGCGCTGCTTAAGGGCGCTGCGGTGCTGGGAATCGCCGCTGTGGCGTCCAAGCTGATCGGGACGATGCAGAAAATTCCGCTGCAAAATATAGCGGGAGACGGGGTTTTCGGGATTTATAACGCGGTTTATCCGCTGTACATTTTAATTTTGTTTTTGGCCACGGCCGGCTTCCCGCTGGTCGTCTCCAAATTCGTATCGGAACAGGCTGCCGCAGGGCGCGACGCCGAAGCCCGACGGGTGCTTAGGGTGGCCGCAACGACGCTTGCTGCAACAGGACTGTTGTTTTTCGCGTTATTGTATTTCGGAGCGGAACGCCTGGCATGGCTCATGGGCGCCGAGCAAACAGGGCCGGCCATTCGCAGCGTTTCGTTCGCACTGTTGTTCGTGCCGGTTATGTCGGCGCTGCGCGGTTATTATCAAGGCTACCAGAACATGATTCCGACGGCGGTATCTCAAGTCGTGGAGCAGTCGGCGAGAGTAGTCACCATGTTCGCGCTGCTCCTGCTGTTCGTTCGCTACGGCTGCGGCCCGGAGCGGATCGCGGCCGGAGCGACCTTCGGCTCCGTGGCCGGCGCTATGGCCGGGCTGCTCGTCATGCTCTGGTTTTGGCGCAGGGACCCTAGACGAGCCGGGCTCAAGGCGAAGCAAAGCGCCGAGGCGGGCGCAGCGCCGGCGGAGAGCAATTGGAGCCTGGTTCGGCGGCTGCTGGCTTACGCGCTGCCAATCTGCCTCGGTACGATTGCGCTGCCGATTCTTACGCTGGTCGACTCGTTTACCGTGCCGCGTTTGCTGAAGCTTCACGGAATGGACGAGACCGGCGCGCTGCTGCGCTTCGGGCTGTATAATCACGGGCTGCCGCTCGTACAGCTGGTCGCCATGATTGCATCGTCGATGTCGGCCGCTCTCGTGCCTTCCATCGCCGATGCGAAATGGCGCGGCGATGCCGAAGCGCTGCGCAGCCGGACGGCCATGTCGCTGCGGCTCGCCTGGCTGGTCGGGCTGGCGGCGTCCGTAGGGCTCGCGATGCTGGCCGAGCCGATTAACGCGATGCTGTTCAAGAGCCCGGAAGGCTCGTGGACGATGGCCGTGCTCGCCTACACGGCCTTATTCAGCACGCTGAACATCGTGGCGTCCAGCGTGCTGCAGGGCTTCGGCGCCGTCACCGCGCCGGCGCTGTATTTGCTCGCCGCGGCCGCGGTCAAGGTCGCGGGCAACATCGCCCTCGTGCCGCGCTGGGGCATCGACGGCGCCGCCGCCGCGGCGGTGGCCGCCTACGCGCTCGCGGGCTTGCTCGCGCTCGCGCATGCGCTGCGCGCCGCCGGCGTGCGGCCGGCCCCGGGCCGGGCGGTCATCAAACCGCTGCTGTGCACCGGTTTGATGGCCGTGGCCCTGCTGGCCGTGACGCACGGCCTGCCCGCGCTGCTCGGCGCGCTGGGCGCGAGCCTGCCGCCGCGGGGCATGGCCGCGGCGGTGGCTCTCGTCGGCGTCGCCGCGGGGGCGCTCGCGTATGCGCTTGCGCTGCTGCGCCTCGGCGCCGTGACGGCGGCCGAGCTCGGGCAGGTGCCGCAGCTTAGCGGCAAGCCGCTTGCGCTGCTGCGCAAGTACCGGCTGCTGCGCTAGAGCCGGCGCAGCACGGCTAACGCCAGCCTGCGGGCTGGGTTTACCGCTTTGGCCCGCGGGCTCTTGAACGGCCCGGGTCTTTTGCCGCGCCTCCGCGTTCGCCCAAGGCTTTTACAGCGATTGAAAGATCAAAAAGGAGGAGGCGAGTGCATGATGCAACCGCGCATTACCGTCGTCGGACTAGGCTCCGGAGACGAAGATCAATTGACGCTCGGCGTCTGGAAAAAGCTGAAGCAAGCGAAAAGGCTGTACCTTCGCACCGATCAGCATCCGATGGTTTCGCTGCTGCGCGATAACGGAATCGCCTATGAATCGTTCGATTCGATATATACAAGCAATGATACGTTCGAGCAGGTATACGAAACGATCGCCGGTCAGCTGCTGCACTTATCCAAAGAGGAGCAAGGGGAGGTCGTTTACGCCGTGCCGGGTCATCCGATGGTGGCCGAAATGACCGTCCAGCTGCTGCGGGTCCGCTGCCCGCAAGAGCAGGTTGAGCTCACGGTTATGGGCGGAGAAAGCTTTCTCGATCAGGCGTTCGTGCGGCTTGGTTTTGATCCGATCGACGGCTTTCAGCTGCTGAACGGGAATGATTTGTCGATATACAGTCTCAATCCGCAGCTGCATACCGTCATCGGGCAAGTGTACGACACGCATACGGCTTCCGATGTGAAGCTAACGTTAATGGAGCTGTACCCCGACGATTGGGAGGTCGTGGTCGGTCATGCGTTAGGCGTTCAGGGCGAAGAGCGGATTCACCGAATCCCGCTGTTCGAACTGGATCATTTGAAGGATTACGGCAATTTGTCGCTCGTATGGGTGCCGCGCTCCGGCGAAGAGCGGCTGCGCAGCCGGACCTTTGCCCGTCTGCACGAAATCGTGGAAATTTTGCGAAGCCCGGAAGGCTGTCCTTGGGACCGGGAGCAGACGCACCAGTCGCTTCGCAAAAACTTGATCGAGGAAGCTTATGAAGTACTGGAGACCTTCGACGAGGAGGACCCGGACCATATGGCCGAAGAGCTCGGCGATCTGCTGCTGCAAATTATGCTCCATTCGCAAATCGAAGCCGAAGAGGGCGGATTCACCGTGTGGGACGTGATCGGCGGGCTGAACGAGAAGCTGATTCGCCGTCATCCTCACGTATTCGGCGAAATGAAGGCGGATGATGCCGACGAGGCGCTTAGCAATTGGCAGCAGATCAAGCAGGAGGAGAAGCGCAAGAGAGGCATCGATCCAAACGAGCTTCCGCTGCTTTCCGGAGTTCCCCGCGAACTGCCTGGGCTGATGAAGGCGTACAAGCTGCAGAAGAAGGCCGCTGCCGTCGGGTTCGACTGGTCCGAGCTGGGAGAAGTGTTGAATGTTGTCGAATCGGAGCTGTCGGAATTGAAGGAAGCCGTCGCTTCTTTGTCGAAGCAAGAACAGCAGGAGGAACTCGGCGATTTGCTGTTTTCGATCGTCAATTTGGCCCGTTTTCTGAAGGTAGAACCGGAAGAAGCCATGTCCCAGGCGAATCGCAAATTTTTTGAAAGATTTGGTTATATTGAGCGGCAGCTGCGTTTAAAGGGTAAATCTTTTGACCAAACTGATTTACAAGAGATGGAATCTTTGTGGCAGGAAGCAAAAAAAGTTTTATAAATCGACAATAGCTAGCAGGAATTTCCTGATAAACAAAGAATACTAAGCATAGTGTTATTTTGAGGAGGAAATGTATCCATGAACAAAACAGACTTGATCAACAACATCGCTGAAAAAAGCGGGATGACGAAAAAGGACGTTGAAACCGTTCTTAATAACTTCTTGGGCGAAGTAACGGACGCGTTGTCCAGCGGCGACAAAGTTCAGCTTATCGGTTTTGGCACTTTCGAAACTCGCAAACGTTCCGGACGCACGGGCCGCAACCCGCAAACCGGTAAAGAAATCAGCATCCCTGAGTCCGTAGTTCCGGCTTTCAAAGCAGGCAACAAGCTTAAAGAAGCGGTAAAATAATGCGTCTTGACAAATTTCTCAAGGTTTCCAGACTGATCAAGCGGCGCACCGTCGCCAAAGATGTGTCCGATCAGGGACGCGTCTGGATCAACGGGAAAGATGCCAAACCGAGCAGCGCGGTTAAAGTTGGCGACGAACTGAAAATTCAGTTCGGGCAGAAAAGCGTCACCGTAAGGGTGGAGCAGCTGTCGGAATCGACCCGCAAGGAAGATGCCGCCAAGATGTACACGCTGCTTAGCGAAGAAGTGCATAAAACCGAATTATGGCAAGGCTAAAGAGACTGATGTTTCAGTCTCTTTTTTGGTTCTATTTCTGGACATCCCCCCATACTTTTAAGTAAACAAGCTTTGTTCAGCCGACTTTTCCATCGCGTGCAAAGGCGGAGGGTTGTGTAATGGCCGGAGAGTTTACGTGCTTCCTTTGAAAATAGGTTCCCTCCACTTGAGCTAATCAAGGAACCTGTTTTCAACAGAAGCCGGAGGCCATGCACAACTCGGAGACTTGCCGGGCGATGAAGCAGTTACAGCCCGAACAAAGCTGCCAGGAGGGATCGTATCATGGCAATAGAGCCGGGAAAAGTCAAACGACAAGAAATCAAGATGCTCAACCGCAAGCTGCTAGAAGTATCCGGCGTCATGAATGTAGAGAGCTTCGACAGCGAGGAGTTTTTGCTGGAGACCGAATTCGGGTATTTGATGATTAAGGGACAGAACCTGCACATCAAAAACTTGAGCCTCGAGCAGGGGCTTGTCGCGATCGAAGGATTGGTGAACGAGCTGGCCTATGTAGACACGAATTCCCAAGGAAAATCCAAGGGATTTTTCGGGAAGCTGTTTAAGTGACTCTGCAAGTTCAATTCGTCACCATGGGCATGATGCTTTTAGGGGGTCTCTCGTTAGGCGGACTGTTCGATTTGTATCGGGTGCTGGCAGGCCAGCTACGTGCGCCCCGTTATGCCTATTACCTCCTGGACATCTTTTTTTGGTGCGTCGGCACGCTGCTTGTATTCAAGCTGCTTTACATGAGCAACCTGGGACAGGTGCGGATGTTTATTTTCATCGGGTTATTTATTGGCGTCGGAGTGTACTTCCTGCTCTTCAGCCGAACGGTCATTGGGATCATTAAATGGATGATCAGAGCGGTCCACGCGACGATTCGTGTCGGTAAAACAACTATCCGGTTGTTTATTGTAATTCCGGCTATATGGATCTATAGGACTACCGTCGTGTTTTTGGGGTTTTTACTGGCTATCGCTATGTTCCTGTATAAAGTTGTGCTACAATTACTCTATCCTATCTGGAGGCTGTTATTGTGGCTGCTCAGGCCCCTGATCAGATGGATCCGATTACCTATTTGGGTGAAGAAAACGGCTCAATGGACCGCGGCATGGTTTCGTCGCTTCTTTTGAACAAAGTGGGAGGGTTTTACATTCTATGCCATCCGTTCCGGCAGTAAGCAATGACGCCAAACCGAATAATAAAGGCTCATATCGCAGACGCCGTTTGGTGATGATTATACTTGCATGCTTTATGAGCTGGGCTGGCGTGACGTTATGGAATCAAATCGGGAAACTCCAGGAGCGCGCCGAGAAGGTGACGGCCCTGGATCAAAAGTATAAAGAAACGCAGCAAGTCAATGAAGATAACAAGCGGGAGATCGCGAGATTGAACGACCCCGAGTATGTAGAGCAAAAAATTCGCAAAGAGCTGCACTATGTAAAGCAAGGCGAGACCTTGTTTTACGTGCCGAAAGAATAAAAGTAGAGACTGCCGTAATCCTCTTGTTGACCGTATTGCGGCGAGTACGTTATAATCTGCATTGTTAGGGTTTTTCTCGCACTGAACGCGGTCGCTCATCGGTGAATAGACGTCAATAGACGTTTTTCTCAATTATTTAAGGGAGGAACATTTTACTTTATGGCAATTGAAGTGGGCAGCAAGCTGGAAGGAAAAGTAACGGGCATTACTCACTTTGGGGCGTTTGTAGAGCTACCTGAGGGCGGTACCGGCCTTGTGCACATCTCGGAGATAGCAGATAACTACGTTAAGGATGTCAACGACCACTTGAAACTTAACGACGTCGTTACAGTCAAAGTGATTAATGTGGACAAAGACGGCAAAATCGGATTATCGATCAAGCAAGCGGTAGATAAACCGGTGGAAGCTAAGCCCGCTCGTTTTGAAAGACCCGGTGGCGGTTCCGGCGGCATGGGTGGCGGCGATCGAGGCCCTCGTGGCGGCGGTGGCGGTTTTGGCGGCCGTGGAGGCGACCGTGGCGGCCGTGGAGGTAAACCTCCTGCTGGTAAATTAACGTTCGAAGACAAAGTGTCGCGCTTTTTGAAAGACAGCGAAGAGCGGATTTCGTCCCTGAAAAAGAATACTGAAGGTAAACGCGGAGGCCGTGGGGCAAGACGCGATTAATGATACGAATGGGAGCCGGGGGAGCGTGTGATCGCTTCCTCGGCTTTTTGTTGCCAAGGGAGATAGGGAAACAACAATCCCAAAAATCCGGTTTCAGCAGCGACTGGAAGATCAAATGGGCGCCGCAGCGGCTTTTTTTACCGCACTTTTAGGGCTGCTTGACAAATCGGATAGCTCTGATATATACTAAGATTCGTTGTGGCGGTGTAGCTCAGCTGGCTAGAGCGTACGGTTCATACCCGTAAGGTCGGGGGTTCGATCCCCTTCGCCGCTATTCAGATGCACAATTGAAGACACCCTGTCAGGAATGATCCTGTCAGGGTGTCTTTGTTTTTTAGGGCGGACAGAGTCGGATTGTTGCGGGAAAGCGGCGGCAGCTTGAAAGGATGTGGGATAAATTCCCATTTCATGTCGGGCGAAACGGTTTCTTTCAGTAGTTTTGTCGTTTCCTTAGCGCATATAGAGCGAATCGACAGTATGCAACGGCAATAGAGCGGGGTTGTCTATAGGAATAACCGAACGGATGTTTTGGGCCAAGGCGGAACGGGGCAGGAACCGGTTTCCGCGAAGCCTTATGCGGCAAGGGATACGGCTGTTTGCGCGGCCGGTCTTTTTTTTGTCGGAAAAAACTTTTGTTCTACCAACTCATTCTGACAAACTTTATACTAGAGTGCCTCTATACTAGAGAACACAAATAGTATATGGGTGGTGTGATGAATATATGCAAAGAAAATTAAATGCCAATCAAGCCGGAATCGTGTGGACCCGTTTTATCCAATCAGGAAAAAACCGTATCGCAAGCCTGGTCGTACAAAATCGTTTGGTTCAATCGGTAGTAGCCAAGAAATGGTCGATTCTATTGTTGTTTATGGCATTTCTTTTAGGCAGGGCGATGATCCTCGACCAGCTTGCCCCGTTCGCCGTAGCCTACTTTGCCGTCATGTATTATTTGCGCAGGGAGCTGCTTTTTTGGACAGGCGCTTTTTTGCTCGCAGGCAGCCTCTTCTCCGCGGCTCCGCAGCACGCCGGTTATATTGCGGTGGAGATGCTCGTCTTCCTCCTTATCCAAAAGGGGGTCGAACGGTTCCAACGCTCCGACATATCGTATGCGCCCATCATCGTATTCGCCGCGACGTTCCTGGTGCAGCTTTTCTCTTATCTCGTCAGTACGGAAATGACGTGGTATACGCTCATGATGACCGGGGTGGAGTCGATGCTCAGCCTTATTTTAACCCACATCTTCTTACAGGCGATCCCTGTATTTACTCTTACCCGTAAAAACTATCATTTGAAGCACGAGGAGGTTATCTGCCTCATCATTTTGCTGGCGTCCGTTATGACGGGAACCGTGGGCTGGATGGCCGGGCCGGTAACGGTCGAGCATGTTCTCTCCCGATATTTGATCCTGCTGTTCGCTCTCGTGGGCGGAGCACCGCTGGGGGCTTCCGTCGGCGTCATCACGGGCCTGATTCTCAGTCTGGCGAATTCCAACGCCATCTATCAGATGAGTCTTCTCGCCTTTGCCGGTCTGCTGGCCGGCCTGCTTAAGGAAGGGAACAAGCTGGCGGTATCGCTCGGGATGCTGCTCGGTTCCTCTATCCTTTCCATATATATAGGAACTCAATCGGAGGTGATAGGCTCGACCTGGGAGTCGGCCGCCGCCGTCCTGCTGTTCGTGCTGACCCCGCGGGCCGTCGTGCAAATGCTGGCCAAGTATGTGCCGGGGACGCAGGAGAATCTCAAATCCCAGCATGATTATGCGAAAAGGGTGAGGGACGTGACGGCAAGCAGGGTGGAGCAATTTTCCGAAGTGTTTCGCCAGCTGTCGCGCAGCTTCAGGCAGATTACGGCGGACGCACAGCCTATGCAAAAGGAGGAAGAGGTAGGCCACTTTATGAATTCGGTAGCGGAGCGGTCCTGCTCCGGCTGCTGGAAGCGTAAACAATGCTGGGACGACAAATTTTATCAGACCTACAAGTATATGACCGATATGATGACGGAGGTGGAGCTCAGGGACAATATGTCGCGCAAGCATATACTGCCCCAATGGAAGAAGCATTGCACCAAACCGGAGCATGTGCTGGAGGTGATGAAGCAGCAGTACAGCCTGTACAAAAACGACCAGCGCTGGAAAAAACAAATTATCGACAGCCGCCAGCTGGTTGCCGAGCAATTGTCGGGCGTGTCCCAGGTCATGGAGGACTTGGCCAAGGAAATCAAGCGGGAGGGGCAGGAGCTCTTCATGCAGGAAGAGCAAATTCGCAGTGCGCTGGAGGAGCTCGGATTATCGATCCACAGCATCGATATCATCAGCCTGGACGAGGGGAATGTGGAAATCGAAATCATCCATCAATATACGAAAGGATTTGATGAATGCCGCAAAATTATCGCGCCGCTCTTGTCTGAGATCGTCGGCGAGCATATCGCCGTCAAAAACGAGCAGGCGCTTGAGAGGAAGGAAGGATACAGCACGGTCGTCTTCGGATCGGCCAAGGAATACGAGGTGGAAACCGGCATCGCCGGAGCGGCCAAGAACGGCGACCTGCTGTCGGGAGACAGCTTCAGCACCGTGGAGCTCGGCAACGGCAAATTTGCCGTGGCGCTCAGCGACGGGATGGGCAACGGCGAAAGAGCCCGCGCGGAGAGCAGCACCGCTCTGGATATTTTGCAGCAGCTGCTGCAATCGGGCATGGATGAGAAGCTGGCGATCAAGTCGGTCAATTCGGTGCTGATGCTCCGCTCGTCCGACGAGATGTACGCCACCGTCGATGTGGCGCTCATCGATCTGTATAATGCGAATACGACGTTCCTCAAGATCGGATCGACACCGAGCTTTATTAAGCGCGGCAGCGAAGTATTCCCGATTACGGCGAACAATTTGCCGGTCGGGATCGTCAGCGACATTGATGTAGATCTGGTCAGCCTGCCGCTGAAGCCCGGCGATATTTTAATCATGATGACCGACGGCATTTACGATGCGCCGGGCCATGCGGTGAATAAGGAGATGTGGATGAAACGCGTTATTTCGGAGATTCATACGGAACATCCTCAGGAGTTTGCCGACGTTCTGCTGGAGCGGGTCGTCAGGTATCATCACGGGCATATTTACGACGATATGACGGTGGTCGTCGCTCGGGTGGAGAAATACCAGCCGGAATGGGCGACCTTCCGCTGGCCCGGGCTGGAGCGGATCGAGCGGCCGAAGACGGTCAGTTGACGGAATTTTGTCCAACATTATTTGAAATCGAGGGATTCAGCGCTTTCTCCCGGTCAGGGAGGGGGTGCTTTTTTTGTTGTTTAGGAAATGATGCGCAGCAAATTCCTGTGGATATCCGGGGGCTCCCCCGAAAGTAATGTCTACCCATAGAACGATCCCGGAGGAATGGTTAGACGCCGATCCAGCTGAGGCTGGATACGGACGGAATAAGCTTCAGAGCATCACGTCACTACCCTGGAAATTACTCTTGGTACCCCATTTCCATTGTCTGTGGTGCCGCGTCGGCGGCATGGATGGCTTTTGGGGGATTTGTTCTTTGGGACGTTCCTCTAGCATCGGCCAAGTTTAGGATTCTCGCAAAAAGGGAAAACTATATGTAAGGTTTACTATGCTCATAGAGGAGGAACGGATAGTATGAATCAAATCATCTTAATTACGGACGGGTGCTCCAACGTCGGGGTCAGCCCGGTTATTGCGGCTGCGCATGCCAAATCGGAAGGGATTGTCGTCAACGTCATCGGATTGATCGATTCCAGCGAGATCGGGGAACACGGAATCGCCGAGATCAACGAGATTGCCGAAGCCGGAGGCGGCATGAGCCGGATCGTGAACACAACGGAGCTGTCGCAAACCGTGCAGATGATGACTCGCAAGACGGTCGTTCAGACGATCCAGCAGGTTGTCGGCAAAGAGCTGCAGCATATTCTGGGCGATTCCAAGATCGAGAGCCTGCCGCCCGAGCAGCGGTCGCAGGTCGTGCGGGTCATGGACGATTTGTCGGAAACCGCTGCGCTGCGCGTTGCGCTCCTTATCGACGCCAGCGCCAGCATGAAGCCGAAGATGCAGGCGGTCAAGGAATCGATCTATGATTTGCAGCTGAGCATCCAGGCCAGAACGGGCGACAGCGAGATGGCCGTATTCCATTTTCCCGCCTCCGTTTCCGGCGATGAAGCCGTCGAGATGGATCTTAGCTGGACGCGTGACCTTGCAAATCTGAACCGTTTGTTTTATAAATTAAACATGAAGGGTACGACGCCTACGGGTCCTGCCCTGCTGAAGGTCATTCAGTTTATGGCCGGCGTATCGGAGGAGGAATCTTCCGGCGGTCCGTGGAACGCCACGGCGTATGCGGATGAACAAGAGCGCCCGCATAAGGGCAAGGATGGGATGCTGAGTGACTACGTCGTTTGAGCGGCACGTGTCTTCAGGCACAATCGTGCAAGGCAAATGGAATCATCGGCAGTACAAGATTGAGCGTTTGCTCGGTGCCGGAGCCAATGGGCAAGTATATCTCGTGAAGCGGGGGAAGTTGTCGTACGCGCTCAAAACCGGGTTCGACGCCGTCGACCATCAGTCTGAGGTCAATGCGCTCAAGACTTTGTCCAAATCCGGCACATCGTACCGCAATTATTTGCTGGATGTGGACGATTTTCATTGCGAAGGGCAAGATTTTCCGTTCTACATCATGCCCTATATGAAGGGGCAGTCCATGGCGGACTTTATGAAGCAAAACGGCCGCGATTGGATTTACCTGATTGGGCTGAATCTGCTCCGCAAACTGGTCGAGCTGCACGGCGAGGGTTATATTTTCAGCGATATTAAGATGGAGAATGTGATCGTTTCCGGATACGGGGACGTCGAGCTGATCGATTTTGGCGGCGTCACGCCGAAGGGAAGGGCGGTCAAGCAGTTTACCGAGGTGTACGACCGCGGATTTTGGGGAGCGGGGAGCCGTTCCGCCGACGAGGCTTACGATCTGTTCGCCTTTGCCGTCCTGCTCATCAGCAGTACGGATACGGGGCGGCGGCTGGCGGGAATCAAGAAGGTAATTCCGCAAAACCGCAGCGTGGATATGCTGCTGGAGATGCTCCAAGCGAACCGTGCGTTAAGCCACGCGGCTCCCGTGCTGCGCAAAGCGCTGCTCGGCCAATACGCCACCTCGAAGGAGGCGCTGGCGGACTGGCGCAAAGGGGGCTATCCCAAACCGGCCAAAATCGTTAGCTCTATCGGCGGCGCCTGGCTTAAAATTTGCTTTGCCGCTTCGCTGCTGCTGTTCGGATTAACGGTATACCTGTATTGGCCGGCTTCTTGACATGTTTTTGCAGGCTCCATTGAAAGGATTAACGGACGATGAATCTCGTATCGAAGGTAGAGAAGGAAATACAAGCGGAGCGGCTGCTCCGGCGCGGGGACAAGATGGTAGTTGCGGTATCGGGAGGGCCCGATTCCATGGCGCTGCTGCATGTCCTTTTTGCGCTGTCGAAGAGGTGGGACTGGAGGCTTGTCGTAGCTCACGTCAATCACGGTTTCCGGGTCGAGGAATCGGCGTTGGAAGCGGCGATGGTCGAAGAGGAAGCCGCGCGGCTTGGGCTGGCGTGCGAGGTCGGGCGCTTTGATGCCCCAGGTTACATTCGCGAGACCGGCCAAAACGCGCAAGCCGCCGCCAGGGAGCTCCGCTACGGCTTTCTGCAGCAAACGGCCGCGAAAAGCGGAGCGGAACGCATCGTTCTCGCGCATCATGCGGATGACCAGGCCGAGACGATGCTGATGCGGCTGCTGCGGGGAACCGGCCCTGCGGGACTGTCGGGAATTCCCGTCAGACGGACGGAACGGAATGTGGAACTTGTTCGGCCGCTGCTTCGTATATATAAATCAGAGCTGCTCGACTATTGCCGTGAAGAAGGGATCAGATACTGCATCGACAGCAGCAACGAAAGCACCAAGTATACCCGCAACGAGATCCGGCTGGAGCTTTTGCCTATGCTGCAGCGTTACAATGAGCAGCTGCCGCAGGCGCTTGGCCGGCTATCGGTCATGATGGCTGCGGAGAACGATTTTGTGGAGCGTCAGGCGGCGGCTTTATTTGAACAATGTGTGGCTGCGGAAAGCGATTTCGCAGAATGGTCAAGAAATTGGTTCGCCGGGGTACATGTTGCTTTACAAAGGCGGTTGATTAAACTAATATTAAATTATCTTTCCTTTGATGCGGATTCCATGGATTTCCTGAAGCTCGAGCAAATGAGAGATGCGATACTGAGACCGGAACCGTCCAATCTTCATATCGACATAGGTCAAAGCCTCGTTCTGACGAGGGAATATGATCGGATCAAGCTACATACTTTATTTGTACCGCCGATCCCGTATCGGTACGTTCTGCAGCGAAATGAACGCCGCTTGACGATAACGGAAACCGGGGCGGTTATCGAGTGCGCCTGGTTTGAAGGCGATGCGGCAGCCGCCGCGATGAAGGCCTTGCCGGCAGACGGCCGCGATGCGGCGTGGTTTGATGCCGGGCAATTGACGTTTCCGCTAACGGTGCGCAGCCGGGCGGACGGAGATCGAATGACATTATTCGGATTAAACGGCTCCAAAAAAGTAAAAGATATTTTCATTGACGCTAAAATTCCGCCGAGCCGCAGGACGCAGATTCCTGTCGTCGCCGACGACCGCGGGCGGGTCGTTTGGCTGCCGGGCGTCCGCAGATCATCGCACGCCTTGGTAAGCGCCGCAACGCAGGCGGCCGTTTATATGAGACTTTGCACGCCGGAGGCTGACGCTTCCTCCGTGTTAAGATAAGCATTACAGATCATTTATTCCAAGTAGGAGGTTCTCTCTTGCAAAACGACATTCAAGAAACACTGTACAGCGAGCAGCAAATTCAGGACAAAGTAAAGGAGATGGGCCAATTAATTAGCCGCGATTTCGAGGGACGCAATCCGCTGGTCATTTGTGTACTAAAGGGTGCGTTTATTTTTATGGCGGATTTGGTCAAGCAAATCACCGTTCCGCTCGAAATCGATTTTATGGCGGTTTCCAGTTATGGCCAATCGACCAAATCGTCGGGCGTCGTCAAAATTATTAAGGATCTGGACGTTCCCGTTGAAGGCCGGGACATCATCATTGTCGAAGATATCATCGACAGCGGACTGACCTTAAGCTATTTGATCGACGTGCTGGAGCGGCGTAACGCGCTTTCCATAACGGTGGCGGCATTATTCGATAAGCCGGGGCGTAGAACTGTAGATTTGGATGCAGACTATAAAGGATTCGTCATTCCGGACGCGTTCGTCGTCGGATACGGCTTGGATTATGCGGAGAAGTACCGCAATTTACCTTATGTGGGCATACTGAAGCCTGAAGTGTACTCCCACTAGCATTTCTTGTGATGCCAAGACTTGCTGTGGTACAATATACAAAGTTGCCGTTTTTGAGAGGAGGTAGGGGATGAATCGAATTATTCGTAATACAGGCTTTTATTTGCTCATTTTTTTGGTCACTGTCGGTATCGTTCATTTTATCAGCACACAGAATGACCAGAAAGACGTAATAAGCTACGATAAGCTCCGACAGGCCTTAGTTGAAAAGAATGTGGACTCGGTCAGCTTGAGATATGACGGTCAGACATACTTGGTTCGCGGTAAATACAAAAATCCGCAGCCGCCGGATAAGAAAAATTTCGAAACCCGCGCGCCTTACGACCAAGAAACCGTCACGATGATCGAAAAGAGCGAAGTGCCTAACATCGTCATTGAAAAAATGGAAGGGGACAACGTTTGGATCAGTTTCCTTACCTCCATTATTCCGTTTGTCATTATTTTCATCCTGTTCTTCTTCCTGTTAAATCAGGCGCAGGGTGGCGGCGGTAAGGTGATGAATTTCGGTAAAAGCCGCGCGAGACTCTATAATGAAGAGAAGAAGCGCGTGACGTTTGAAGATGTAGCGGGGGCAGATGAGGAAAAGCAAGAGCTTGTGGAAGTGGTCGAATTTTTGAAAGATCCGCGCAAGTTTGCTGCCGTAGGCGCAAGAATTCCCAAAGGGGTTCTGCTTAACGGACCTCCGGGAACGGGTAAAACCTTGCTGGCAAGAGCCGTCGCAGGCGAAGCGGGCGTACCGTTCTTCAGCATCAGCGGTTCCGACTTCGTGGAGATGTTCGTCGGTGTCGGCGCATCCCGCGTACGCGACTTGTTCGAAAATGCTAAGAAAAACGCACCTTGCATCATTTTTATAGACGAGATCGATGCCGTAGGCCGTCAGCGCGGCGCCGGATTGGGCGGCGGGCATGACGAGCGCGAGCAGACGCTCAACCAGCTCCTCGTGGAGATGGATGGATTTGGCGCGAACGAAGGGATTATTATTGTCGCGGCAACGAACCGCCCCGACATTTTGGACCCTGCGCTGCTGCGTCCGGGACGTTTTGACCGTCAAATTACGGTGGATCGTCCGGATGTGAAGGGCCGTGAAGCGGTGCTTAAGGTACATGCCCGCAACAAGCCTTTGAACAAAGATGTGAAGCTGGACGTGCTGGCGCGGTATACGACAGGCTTTACGGGCGCCGACCTGGAGAACCTGCTGAACGAAGCGGCGCTGATCGCAGCCCGCCGCAACCGCAAAGATATTTCGATGGAAGAGCTCGACGAGGCGTTTGACCGCGTCATCGTCGGTACGCAGAAGAAAGGCCGCGTGATCAGCGAACGTGAGAAACGCATGGTTGCGTTCCATGAAGCGGGTCACACGATCATCGGTTACTATTTGGAAAATGCCGATATGGTGCATAAGGTTACGATCATCCCTAGGGGCCGCGCAGGCGGATACGTCATGATGCTCCCTAAGGAAGGCGAAGACCGGATGATGAACACCAAGAACGAGCTGCTCGATAAAGTAACCGGATTGCTGGGCGGACGCGTATCCGAGGAGCTGTTCATCGGTGAGATCGGCACGGGCGCTTACAGCGACTTCCAACGCGCTACCGGCATCGTTCGCAAGATGATTATGGAATACGGAATGAGCGACAAGCTCGGACCGATGCAGTTCGGCAATGTGCAAGGTCAAGTATTCCTTGGTCGCGACTTCGGGCATGAGCAGAACTACTCTGACGCCATCGCATACGAAATCGATCAGGAAATGCAGACGATCATTCGCGGCTGCTACGCTAAAGCGAAGGAAACTCTTGAGAAGTATTCGGATCAGGTTCGCCTGATTGCCGAAACGCTGCTGGAGAAAGAAACGCTTGAGAAGGATGAAATCAAGCAGCTCATCGAAACGGGCAAGCTGGATCAATCCGGAAGCTCCGACGTGAAGGTAAATATCGTCGGGCAGCAGCAAACGGCGGACGCCAACAAGCTGGAGTTCGATAAGCCATCGGCAGAAGATAACAACGACGATAAGAAAGAATCTTAATAACGAAACCGGCGTGCATATGAGATGCACCCGGTTTTTTTCTCATTTGTAAGTCGGCTCCGGGTTGCGCGGCGGCGGATAAATGAGGCGTTATACGAGAAACTGGTCCCAAGAGACCACGCTCGGGAAATACACTGCGTTGGGCATCATTTTTTCAGCCATTTTGTAGTTTTTTGAGCATTGACACCACTCGGGATGTTGTGTAAATTAGTTGTAAATCTTTTAAACAATATGTGAACATTTTCACGACTTCATAGCACACAAAAAGGGGTATGGGGAAGGAAGGTACGACGATGGAGGCTTTAGCCTTGGAGCGTAAAGAGGAGCAGAAGCGTGAGCTGAAGGAACGTATCGCTCAGTTGAAGAAGGAACGCAACGCCATTATTCTTGCGCATTATTATCAGAGGGATGAAATTCAGGAAATTGCCGATTTCCGCGGCGACTCGTTTCTGCTGGCGCAAAAGGCGGCGTCTACGGATGCCGAAGTAATCGTATTTTGCGGAGTTCACTTTATGGGAGAGAGCGCCAAAATTTTGGCTCCGAACAAAACCGTGCTCATTCCCGACGAACGTGCGGGCTGTCCTATGGCGGATATGGTCAATGTAGACGGACTTCGCGCTCTGAAGAAGCAGCACCCGAATGCCAAAGTAGTCGCTTACATTAACACGTCCGCCGATGTCAAATCGGAGACCGACATTTGCTGTACTTCCGCCAATGCGGTCAAAGTAATCAATGCCATCGATTCCGACGAGATTATTTGGGTGCCCGATAAAAACCTCGGTGATTACGTTTCCAAGCATACCGATAAAAAGGTCATTATTTGGGAAGGGTACTGTAACACTCACGACATGTTGACCGTCAAAGATGTAGAAGAAATGCGGGCGCAATATCCGAATGCACAGTTCGTCGTTCATCCCGAGTGCCGTCCTGAGGTTGTCAAGCTGGGCGATTTCGTCGGCAGCACGACCGCAATCATCAAATACTGCAAGGAATCCGACTGCCAGGAATTTATCGTAGGGACCGAAGACGGAACCGGCTACCAGCTGCGGCTCGACAGTCCGAACAAACAGTTTCATTTCGCTACGAAATATTTGGTATGTCCAAACATGAAAGTCAACAATCTGAAAAAGGTTGCACGCTGTCTCGAAACGATGCAGCCGCAAATTTACGTTCCGCCTCATGTCGCAGATCAAGCTAGAGCATCCCTGGAGCGCATGCTACAAGTGAAGTAGCATGCGCTACTCTCTTGTTGAACAACCTCGCGGGCAGTCGAATATCGGTTGAAGAAGGAGAGCGTTTCTAATGATTCCTCGTTATTTAGTTGATTTTAATTTGGACGAGCTGCCGCAGGTGCATACCGATGTGATGGTGATCGGGGCCGGAATTGCCGGTCTGTTCACCTCCATTAAAGCAAGCGAACAGTATAAAGTACTGATGGTAACCAAGAAATCGCTGCTCGACAGCAACACTCGTTATGCGCAGGGAGGCATAGCGGCCGTCATTTCGGACGAGGATTCCCCGGCATACCACAGCCAAGATACGCTAATTGCCGGCGCCGGGCTATGCTCGCCGTCGGCCGTTGACGTGCTGGTGCATGAAGGGCCGGCCGGTGTTCAAGATCTGATCCGCATGGGAACCCAGTTCGATCTGGAGAACGGGGAATTTGCCTTGACCAAGGAAGGCGCGCACAGCCAGCGCCGCATTCTGCATGCGCACGGAGACGCTACCGGCGCGGAAATCGTTCGCGCTTTGTCGGAGAAGACGAAGCAGGACCCGAACATTGACCTTTGGGACGATCATTTTGTTATCGATTTGATTACCGACGGGGGAGAGTGCTTCGGCGCGCTTGTTCAGAAGCCAGACGGCCAGCGGGTTATCGTCAGGGCCAAGGCAACCATTCTGTGTACCGGAGGGGCCGGTCAACTGTACCGCTATACGACTAACCCCGATATCGCTACCGGGGACGGCATAGCGATTGCCTACCGCGCCGGCGCCCTCGTTCAAGACGTGGAGTTCATTCAGTTTCATCCTACCGCGCTTTGCTATCCGGGAGCTCCCAGATTCCTTGTGTCGGAGGCGGTCCGCGGTGAAGGCGCAATACTGCGCAATATTAACGGAGAGCGCTTTATGGAGAAATACGATCCTCAGCTGGAGCTGGCTCCGAGAGATATTGTCGCCCGGGCAATCGTCAATGAGATGGAACTAACGAAGTCGACTTTCGTCTACATAGATTTTACGCATGAGTCGGAAGAAACGGTCAAACATCGGTTTCCGACGATTTACGAATTTTGCTTGAATTACGGGCTCGATTTGTCGTCCGACTGGATTCCTGTCGCCCCCGCAGCCCATTATATGATGGGCGGCGTCAAGACGAATTTGGACGGAGAAACACGGGTGGGCCGCCTGTTTGCCTGCGGCGAAGTGTCCTCTACCGGGGTTCATGGCGCCAATCGCTTGGCCAGCAACTCGCTTTCGGAGGCGATCGTATTCGGCAGACGGATTATGGAGCGCATCCATCAGTTGCCTCCGCTCGATCGCAATCCGTCCGTATCGGCGGCATCATCGCGAACGGGGCATGTCAAACAGCCGATGGTGGAGAAGAAACTGAAGCTGCAAAAGATTATGCTGCGTTATGTCGGATTGAAGCGATCCGCTGCAGGTTTGGAGAAAGGCTACGGAGAACTGAAACGGCAGCTGGCGATTTTTGACTCCTGCTTGACCAAACGCGAAGATTTCGAATTCGCCAATCTTCTTACCTGCGCCCTGTTGACTACGGAAGCGGCCTTGATTAGAGAAGAAAGCCGGGGGGGACACTATCGGGAGGATTTTCCCGAGAAGGATGATCTCTTGTGGAGAAAACATACCGTCTTTAGCCGCGAAGACGGGATTACGGAGGGACGCGTAGACGATGTATGAGCTGCAGATGGAAACAGTAAGAAAAAACCTGAAGTTGTGGCTGGAAGAGGATATCGGCATGGGAGATGTGACCACCATGACGACCGTGCCGGCCGATCAGCAGTCCAAAGGGATCATCCACTTGAAGGATAGCGGGGTTATTGCCGGTCTGCCTGTTGCGGAAGCGGTGTTCTCGCTTATCGACAGCAATCTCGTCTTCGAGGCCAAAGTGCGGGAAGGGGAGCAGGCGGCCTACGGAACCGTATTGGCCGAAGTGTCCGGAAGCACCCGCAGCATTTTGCTGGGAGAACGGCTCGCGCTCAATCTGATGCAGCGGATGTCGGGCATCGCTACACGTACCAGACAGTTCGTCGATGCTCTGGAAGGGCTACCGACGCGGCTGGTCGATACAAGGAAAACGACTCCCGGACACCGCTTGCTGGAGAAGTACGCCGTACGGGTGGGAGGAGGCCATAACCACCGCTTCGGCTTGTACGACGCCGTCATGATCAAGGATAATCATATTAAAGGAGCCGGGGGAATTGCCGAGGCCATTCGCGGCGCCCGCGCTCAAATTCCCCATACGATGAAGATTGAAGTCGAAGTGGAGAATATGGCGCAGCTGGAAGAAGCGCTGGCGGCGCAGCCGGATATCATTATGCTGGACAATATGAGCCCGGCGCAAATGAGCGAAGCGGTTGTGCGCATGAAATCGCAGGCTCCGCATATTCTTGTAGAGGCATCGGGCTCTGTCAGCCTGGATACGATCCATGCCATTGCCTCAACGGGGGTTGACGTCATCTCGGTCGGTCGTTTGACATATTCGGTGCAAGCTTTGGACATCAGCCTGGATCTTAATGCGCGGAAGGGGGGAGCGTCGTGATTCTGGTAGTAGATGTGGGTAACACCAACATCGTACTAGGCCTTTATGAAGGGAAACAGCTGCTGCACCACTGGCGCCTCAGCACCAACCGTTCCAGCACGACCGATGAGTACGGGATGATGATTTACAATTTGTTCGGCCATGCGGGGATTGAGCTTGAACAGGTAGAGGGAATTATTATTTCCTCCGTCGTGCCTCCGCTTATGTTTGTTCTGGAGCAATTATGTTCAAAATATTTGAAGAAAACGCCGCTAATCGTCGGACCCGGCATCAAAACGGGCCTTAATGTCCGCTATGAAAACCCGCGCGAGGTCGGTGCTGACCGTATCGTCAACGCCGTTGCGGCGATTGAGCTGTACGGGGCGCCGTGTATAGTCGTCGATTTCGGGACGGCGACCACCTTCGATTACATCGACGAATCCGGCCAATACATTGGAGGTGCGGTCGCTCCGGGTATCGCCATCTCGACGGAAGCGTTGTATCAACGCGCGGCGAAGCTGCCCAGGATCGAGCTGGTTAAACCCAAACATGTAATCGGCCGCAACACGGTCGCTTCGATGCAAGCGGGGATAATTTACGGCTTTGCCGGTCAGGTCGACGGCATCGTCGGACGCATTCGCGAGGAAAACCATCCGAAAGCCAAAGTAGTGGCTACCGGGGAATTGGCGGAGCTTATCGCCAGCGAATCGCGTACGATTGAAACGGTGAATCCTCTGCTGACGCTCCAAGGCTTGCAGATGATTTACGAACGAAATCAATAGAATGGATAATACAGCCATAGAGAGGATATTCCGATGCGTGATTATTTGATTAGAGCTACTGCAATGGGGGGGAAAGTAAGGGCTTTTGCCGTATGCTCCACCGGCATTGTGGACGAGATCAGCAAGCGTCACCAAATGACGCCGACGACGACCGCCGCTTTGGGCAGAACGGTTACCGCAGGCTTGATGATGGGAGCTATGCTGAAAGGCGAAGAGAAGCTGACGATCCTTGTTAAGGGCGGCGGCCCGATCGGACAAATTGTCGCCGACGCCAACGCGAAGGGAGAAGTACGGGGCTATGTGAGCGATCCGTCGGTGGATCTTCCTTTGAACGGGGAAGGGAAACTGGATGTCGCCGGCGCCGTCGGCGTCGAAGGCTTTATCAACGTGATCAAGGATTTGGGCTTGAAGGAGCCTTACCGCGGCAGCATACCGCTCATTTCCGGAGAGCTTGCCGAAGATTTTACTTATTATTTTGCCAGATCCGAGCAGACGCCTTCTGCCGTTGGGCTGGGAGTCCTTGTCGGCGTCGATCATACCGTAACCGCGGCGGGAGGGTTCATTATCCAGCTGCTTCCTGGACTTAGGGATGACGAGATTTCGCTCATTGAGTTGCTGCTTTCCCGGGTGGAGCCGGTCAGCGTGCTGCTGGAGAAAGGGCTCGATCTTGAGCAAATTCTTCAATGCGTCGTTCCCGACGTTGAAGTGCTGGGGGAGATGGACGTTCAATTTCGCTGTAAGTGCTCCAAGGACCGCGTTGAACAGACGCTGATTTCCTTAGGGCGCGACGAGCTGCAGCAAATGCTTGAAGAGGACGGCAAAGTCGAGATTGTATGTCATTTCTGCAATGAGCAGTATGTTTTTAGAGAAGAAGATTTAAAAACCATAATCAACCAGCTGTAACTTGACGATATATTGAGTAGGACGAAAAAAATAAAGTGTGAGTGACCATACGAGGGGATTAGGAATGCGAAACATAAAGGTATTGTGGGGAGCCATCGCGGTATTGCTGATTGCCGTTGTCATCCTTTCCTCCGTATTGTCTACCGATTTTTTCAACCAACGACATGTCGACATGAGCCCGGATCAGACGAAGCAGAATCAAGCAGTAAAAGTCATCGCAACGATCGGAGACAAGACCATTACCAGCAAGGAATTGGAGCAGCAGCTGCTGCAAAAGCACGGCCGGGAATTGTTGAACCAGATGGTGGATCATGAAGTCATTCGCTTGGAAGGCAAAGCGTTAGGCATGTTTGTGGAGGATAGCGAAATCCAAAAAGAACTGAAGCGTATGCAGCAAGGCTATGACAGCGAAGAACAATTTTACGAATCGATGAAAGTGCAGCTGGGTTTGTCCCCGGAGGCATTGAAAACCGACATTTACGACAAGCTGCTTCAGGAAAAAATTGTGACCAAAGATATTATTGTCTCCGATGAGCAAGTAGAAGCTTACATCAAAGCGCATCCCGACGAATTTAAAACGGCGGTTCAGCTGCGCATTCAACAAATCGTCGTCAGCGGCAAAGATCAGGCGGCTAAAGCGTCGGCGGATATAAGCAAAGGCATTGACTTCGGTCAAGTTGCCCAAAATCGTTCGCTTGACGATGCGACCCGGGATAACGGCGGTGATCTGGGATGGGTAGAGGAAGACGATCCGTTCGTCGCGGCTCCGCTGCTGAAGGCGGTCAAACAGCTTAAGGTGGGAGAAGTCAGCAAGCCCGTCGATTGGAACGGTCATCTCTATATTTTGAAATTGAAGGACCGGAAGGAAGATCCGCAGATGAGCAAGGAAGCGCTGATGGAATCCGTGCGTAAGGAGCTTGCGCTGCGCGCGGCGCCTCCGATCAATGACGTCGTCCAGAAGCTGCGTGAAAAATGGAAGGTTAACATTACGTTCTAAGCTTTGAAGCGAAACCCCGATTTGGTAAACCCGTCCATAAATTCATATTGACAACCTATGGTTCGGTTGATAAGATATTAGTATAATACCTACCAAATTACTCGGATATCATACTATATCCTATTTTAGGAGGAACGTCTGGATGGCTAAATTAGTTCAAAACATTACACAATTAATCGGTGGTACCCCGTTGGTGAAGCTGAACCGCGTCGTGCCGGAAGGCAGCGCTGAAGTGTATGTTAAGCTGGAGTATCAAAATCCCGGCGCAAGCGTAAAGGACCGTATCGCCATTAGTATGGTTGAAGTGGCTGAGCAAGAAGGCAAGCTGAAGCCGGGCGATACGATCATCGAGCCGACAAGCGGCAATACGGGTATCGGCCTTGCAATGGTAGCGGCAGCTAAAGGCTACAAAGCCATCCTCGTGATGCCTGAGACGATGAGTATGGAACGCCGGAACCTGCTGCGCGCTTACGGCGCTCAGCTTGTACTGACACCTGGAGCAGAAGGGATGAAAGGCGCTATCAAGCGCGCCGAAGAGCTTCTTGCCGAGAATCCGACATACTTCATGCCGCAGCAGTTTAAGAACCAAGCGAACGTGAAAATTCACCGCGAAACAACCGGGCCTGAGATCGTAGAAGCGATCAATTCGCATGACGGCAAGCTGGACGCTTTCATTGCAGGGATCGGAACGGGCGGAACGATTACGGGCGCCGGCAGCGTGCTGAAGGAGAACTTCCCGAACATCAAAATTTATGCGGTCGAGCCTAGCGCTTCGCCGGTATTGTCCGGAGGCAAACCCGGCCCGCACAAAATCCAAGGGATCGGCGCAGGTTTCGTGCCTGATATTCTGAATACGAACATCTACGAAGGCGTTATTGCGGTAGAGAACGACGACGCTTTCGAAACATCCCGCCGCGTGGCGAAGGAAGAGGGCATTCTCGGAGGCATCTCCTCCGGCGCAGCGATTTTCGCGGCGCTTCAAGTCGCCAAGGAGCTGGGAGCAGGCAAGCGCGTAGTCGCTATCGTTCCTAGTAACGGCGAAAGATACCTCAGCACGCCTCTGTATCAGTTTGAAGACTAATCCGGATAAGCGAGCCCTTCATTCGTTGAGGGGCTTTTTTTCATGATCAATATCAAGTATACTTAGTCCTAACTTATGAAAATGCCGACAAGGGGGGGCGTCCGTGACGCTAATAACCTATGATCAATGGCAGCAATGGGCGGACCGTTATACCGTGCTTCCCTACGTGCAGAGCTACCCGTTAGAGGACGACCGGTGCGTTAGCTGGGAAGCGGCTTGGGAACAGGCGTCGCCCGGTTCCTTCGTGCTGGAAAGCGGCAAGGGCGGCCGCTACACGTTTCTCGGGCTTCATCCGTCCTCAGCAATCCGCGGGGATGCGCAGCGGGCGGTCATTCGGCACGAAAATGGAACGGAGACTCAGGAAAGCGGGCGGCCGCTGGACATGGTTAAGCGATGGATGGAGCCGTACCGTTCGCCGGCCGTGCGGGGACAAGGCTTGCCGAAATTTCTCGGCGGCTGCGTCGGGTTCTGGAGCTATGATGTCATCCGCACCATTGAGAAGCTTCCGGAGCAGGCTGCCGACGATTTGCCGGTGCCGGATTACGCTTTTGCCCGGTTCGACAAAGTGTGGATTATCGACCATAAAGAACGGATGCTCTATATTGCGGTTCACACTGTGATTGGCCAAGAACAGCTCGGGCTGCCGGAACGGTATCAGGAAGCCGAGGAACAGGCGCGGCGCATGAAGCTGCAGTGGGACCGGATCGCCGCAGTCAATGATTCCGGACTTCATCGGCAGCGGCGGCAATCCATGCTGGAGCAGATCGAACAGGATCGGCTGCAGATCGACGTGGAAAGCATAGAAGACATCCGGGCCGACTTTCCGAAAGAGGCTTATATCAAGGCGGTCGAGCGGATTCAACGTTACATCGGAGCCGGGGACGTCTTTCAGGTGAACTTGTCCGTAAGGCAGCACAAGCCGCTGTCCCAATCGCCGGAGTCGATCTACGAATGGCTGCGCGTCGTGAATCCGTCTCCGTACATGGGCATGCTGCGCTATGAAGACTTTCAATTAGTATCCGGCTCGCCGGAGCTGCTCGTTCAACTGGAGGAGCGGACAATGCGTACGCGGCCGATCGCGGGCACCCGTCCGAGAGGACGCGACGCCGAGGAGGACCGGCGGCTGGCCGACGAGCTGATTCATCACGAGAAGGAACGGGCCGAGCATATTATGCTCGTTGATTTGGAACGGAACGATTTGGGCAGAATAGCTGCTTATGGTACCGTTAACGTAAAAGATTTTATGGTGATCGAGTATTATTCCCATGTGATGCATATCGTTTCCCAGGTGGAAGGCCAGCTTGCCGCGGGAAAACAGGCGTACGATGTGATCGCCGCGACGTTCCCGGGAGGAACGATAACCGGAGCGCCCAAAATCCGCACGATGGAAATTATCGAGGAACTGGAGCCGGTGCGCCGCGGGCCTTACACAGGATCGATCGGATGGATTGATTACAACGGAGATATGGAATTCAATATTATTATCCGCACGCTTGTCGCCGCGGGCGGTATCGGTTACGTACAGGCCGGCGCCGGCATCGTCATTGATTCGATTCCCGAGAAGGAGTACATCGAATCGATCAACAAGGCGAAAGCGATGTGGAAGGCGATCCAATATAGCGAGCGGAACGATCAAACTTTAGTATAGGGGGCATGAGCTGTGATCCTTGTCATTGATAACTACGATTCCTTCACCTATAATTTGGTGCAATATTTGGGCGAGCTGGGGGAGCAAGTGGAAGTGCGCCGCAACGACGAAATCGATCTGGCGGGCATCGAAGCGCTGAAGCCAGACCATATCCTTATCTCGCCGGGACCTTGCACGCCGAACGAAGCGGGGATCAGCCTGGCGCTGATCGAGCATTTTAAAGGCCGGATTCCGATTCTCGGCGTATGTCTCGGACACCAGTCCATCGGACAAGCGTTTGGCGGCGAAGTCATTCGCGCGGAGCGGCTTATGCACGGCAAGACGTCGCCGATCTACCATGACGGCAAGACGTTGTTCAAAGGGCTGCCGTCGCCGTTTACGGCAACGCGCTACCATTCCCTGATTGTCAAAAGAGAGACGCTGCCGGACTGTCTGGAGATCAGCGCCGAAACGTCCGAAGGGGAAATCATGGGACTGCGTCATAAGGAATATGCAATCGAAGGCGTTCAATTTCACCCGGAATCCATCATTACGGACCATGGCTTAACGATTCTGCGCAACTTCCTGAACGAAACGGCAGTGAAGCAGGCGTGAACATCTATGTGAACGGAAGCATAATAGCTGAGCAGGAGGCCGTGGTGTCGGTATACGACCACGGTTTTCTTTACGGTATGGGCTTGTTCGAAACGCTGCGCACTTACAAGGGGCACCCCTTCCTGCTCGGCGATCATCAGGAGCGGCTTCTGGCGGGCTGCAGACAATTAGGGATAGACTATAGCCCGCGCCCAGGGGAATGGGAGGACTTGATTCGGCGGCTGCTGGAATCGAACGGCCTGGAGAATGCGTACATCCGCTTTACGGTTACGGCCGGAGAAGACGCGCTAGGGCTTCCCTCCGGCGATTATCAATCGCCTCATGTCATCGTTTACGTGAAGGAGCTTCCGGAGAGAAACGAGGATCTGTACCGGCGCGGCAAGCCGCTTCAACTGCTCGAAACGGCCCGGAATACGCCGGAAGGGTCCGTGAGGTTCAAATCCCTACATTATATGAACAATATTTTGGCCAAACGGGAGCTGCGGCAAAACGCCCGGTCCGCGGGCGCCGAGGGATTGCAGCTTGACGCGAGAGGCTATTTGGCGGAAGGCATCGTGAGCAATTTGTTTTTCATCCGAGCCGGCCGTCTCTTTACCCCGTCGCTGGATACGGGCATTCTCCCCGGAATTACGAGAGCGTTCGTATTGCGGCTGGCGGCAGAATTGGATTTGCCCGTAGAGGAAGGGCTCTACCGCTGGCCGGAGCTTGTGCAGGCCGACGAAGCGTTCGTGACGAACTCGATCCAGGAGATCGTTCCTGTGACGACGTTGTACGATTTTCAGGGGACAGAGCTTTCCATCAGCGGCGGGCAAGCCGGGGAATGGACCCGCAAGCTGATGGGGCGGTATCGCAGCCGCGCAGAAATTGGAAATGAAGGTGATAGGTAATGGCTGACACAGCAGCTGTACAACCGCTGGATTGCCGGGGCATCCCCTTGGATGTGCATAGCGAGACCGTGATCATGGGCATTTTGAACGTAACGCCCGATTCCTTTTCCGACGGTGGAAAATTCAATCGGACGGAAGCCGCGGTGCGGAGAGCCGAAGAAATGGCCGCCGAGGGGGCTTCCGTCATTGATATCGGAGGCGAATCGACCAGGCCGGGAGCGGCTGTCGTCACATTGGAGGAGGAACTGCAGCGGGTCGTCCCTACGGTTCGGGCGCTGATCGAGGCCGGAATCGGCGTCCCTCTCTCCATCGACACGTACAAAGCCGAAGTGGCGCGGCAGGCGCTGGAAGCGGGAGCGCATATTTTGAACGATATATGGGGCTTGAAAAAAGATCCTGCCATGGGCAAGCTGGCTGCGGAGTACGGCTGTCCCATCGTCATTATGCATAACCGGACGCAGGCGGTTTACGACGATTTTATCCGCGATGTCATTCGCGATCTTCAAGACAGCGTGAAGCTGGCCCATGAAGCGGGAATCCGCGACCGCCAGATCATTCTCGATCCCGGCATCGGTTTCGCCAAGTCCTATGAGCAAAACCTGCAGTTAATGAACGAGCTGCATCGAATTGCCGCGCTCGGTTATCCCGTGCTGCTCGGAACTTCCCGTAAAAGTATGATCCGTACGGCGCTTCAGCTGCCGACGCATGACGTGCTCGAAGGTACGGCGGCGACCGTTACGATGGGAATTATGCAGGGCTGCCGAATTATGCGGGTCCATGACGTCAAGGCGATGAAACGGGTAGCTTGTATGACCGATACGGTCATCCGTCATAAATAAATAGACATGTCTTGACAAAGAACTGAACTGGAGGAGAAGCAGTTGGATAAAATTACAATGAACGGCATGCAGTTTTACGGCTATCACGGCGCGTTTCCCGAAGAGAATAAGCTCGGAGCGCGCTACCGGATCGATGTCGAGCTGCATCTTCCGCTGGATCGTCCGGGGCGCACCGATCAGCTGGAGGACACGGTGAATTACGCCGAGGTGTACGAGAGAATCAAAACCATCGCCGAAGGCAAAATATTCAAGCTGATCGAGGCGTTAGCCGAGCGGGTTGCACTTATGCTTCTGCAAACTTATACTAGTATAAATGCAGTTACCGTACGCGTGTTGAAGCCGCATCCTCCGGTTGCGATGTTCTTCGACGGCGTAGCGGTGGAAATTCATAGAAAGCGGGCATAAGTTCATGGGCTCACAGCCTTCGTTTTACGCTTATATTGCGCTCGGCTCCAACATGGGAGACCGCGAGCGTTATTTGTTGGACGCTATCGATCAATTGGATGATCATGAAGAAATCCGTGTGATCGCTTGTTCCAGTATTTATGAGACGGAGCCTGTCGGATATGTGGACCAGGATTCCTTTTTGAATATGGCCGCCGAGGTTGATACGACATTGACGCCGGAAGCGCTGCTTGATGTTATGATGGGAATCGAACGGACTCTGGGGAGGCAGCGCGATGTGCGCTGGGGACCGAGAACGGTTGATTTGGATATGCTGCTGTACGAAGACGTGAGGCAGGACGACCCCAAGCTGATCCTTCCTCATCCCCGAATGCTGGAACGCGCGTTTGTGTTGGTGCCGCTCGTCGAGGTAATGCAATTGCGCCGCTTTCAGCAGGCTGCCGAGCTGGCAGATCATCTAGAGAAGCTGGAAGGAAAGGAAGGCGTTATTTTATGGAAAAAAATGCAATAGCGCAGCGCATTCGCGCTTTTCGCAAACTAAAGGGCTTCACGCAAAATCAGTTGGCGGATCAATTGGACGTATCTATCGCCATCTTGGGGGCGATCGAGCGAGGAACGCGCAGACCGGACCCTAAAATGATTCGCAAAATTTCCGAGGTTCTGGGCATCGATCCCGATGAACTGCTGCCAGCGGCTAAATAACCGTATAAGAGAGGAGGATATTCATATGTTAAAAATAGGAAATATAGAAGCACCGAACCAAGTCGTTCTTGCGCCGATGGCGGGAGTGTGCAACCCGGCCTTTCGGCTGATCGCCAAAGAATTCGGATGCGGACTGGTTTGTGCGGAGATGGTCAGCGATAAGGCGATTTTGCACGGCAATCACAGAACGATGGAGATGCTCTACGTCGATGAGCGGGAGAAGCCGCTAAGCCTGCAAATTTTCGGAGGGGACACGGAATCCCTGGTTGAGGCGGCTAAGCATGTGGATAAACATACGAACGCCGATATTATCGATATCAATATGGGCTGTCCCGTTCCCAAAATCACCAAATGCGACGCCGGGGCGCGCTGGCTGCTGGACCCGCCCAAGATCGAACAAATGATCTCCACCGTCGTGAAGTCCGTCAGCAAGCCGGTTACGGTAAAGATGCGGATCGGCTGGGACGATGATCATATATACGCGGTGCAAAATGCAAAAGCCGTCGAGAACGGCGGCGGCTCGGCAGTATCCGTACACGGCCGGACCCGCGTCCAAATGTATACGGGACATGCCAATTGGGACATTATTAAAGAAGTTAAAGATTCGGTGTCCATTCCGGTCATCGGCAACGGAGACGTATTCAGTCCCGAGGACGCGAAGCGGATGCTAGATCAGACGGGCGTGGACGGCGTAATGATCGGACGCGCGGCGCTCGGCAATCCGTGGATGCTGTACCGGACGATTCAATACCTGACCAAAGGCGAGCTTCCTCCGGAGCCGACGGGACAGGAGAAGATCAAGATTGCGCTGCTTCATATGGATCGGCTTGTTGCCTTGAAGGGCGAGCATGTGGCCGTGAAGGAAATGCGCAAGCATTTGGCCTGGTATTTGAAAGGTTTGCCCGGAGCGGCGCGCGTAAAGGACGTCATTATGGAGCAGACGAAACGGGATGCGATGGCGCAAGTGCTTGAAGAGTTCGTTGCCTCGCTGGACGATAAAGGCCATGCGGGCGACGCCGAAGAGGCGCCGGTTCAGGTGCATTAATCGGCCGGAGAAGGGCATTTGGATCAGATTGACATTTGAATGGGGTTGCAATATAATCAGTCAATAGTCGTTTACCAAGGCAGATCAGTCATCATGATCTCGATCGTTAATATATTATTTATAAGTGAATTCATAGTCGGCGGAATGAGCTCGAAATATGAAAATCTTTCACATGACAGGAGATCGTTGCAATGAGTGAAAAAGAAGTCATCCTGACGCAGGAAGGTTTAAAGAAGCTTGAGGAAGAGCTGGAGCATCTGAAATCGGTTAAACGCCGCGAAGTGGCTGAGCGCATCAAAGTAGCGATCGGTTATGGCGATATTAGCGAAAACTCCGAGTATGAAGATGCCAAGAACGAGCAGGCGTTCACAGAAGGCCGAATCATAACGCTTGAGAAAATGCTGCGCAATGCGCGGATTATCAGCAACGACGAAGTGAACACCGATACGGTGAGCGTAGGTTCCATCGTGACGCTGAAAGATATGGAATTCGGCGACATCGTGGAGTATAATATCGTAGGTACGGCGGAATCCGATCCGTTCCAGAATAAGATTTCCAACGAAAGCCCTGTAGGGAAAGCCATTTTGGGCAAAAACAAAGGTTCTATTGTTGACGTTAACGTTCCTGCGGGCGTAATCCAGTATGAAATTATCGATATTAAGAAATAAATGTTGGTTTACGTAAGCGCCAATCAAGAACCGTCGATAGAAGCTTCCTTTGGAAGCTTTTTTAACTTATAGAAAGCATTCGAAATAAGGAGTTGGGAAAAAGGCATGACAGTTGAACAAGAAATTAACGAATTGCTGCAAATCCGCCGCAATAAATTGGACGAGCTGCGCAGTCTAGGCATTGATCCGTTCGGTCAAAAATATGATGTTACCCATCATGCGGGCGAAATCTTTGAAGCATATGAGAATCAAACCAAGGAAGAACTGGATGTCATCAACGCGGAAGTCAGCATTGCCGGACGTATTATGCAAAAGCGCAGCATGGGAAAAGCGGGCTTTGCGCACGTACAGGACATCACCGGGAAAATCCAAATTTATGTGCGCGCCGATTCCATCGAACCGGATAAATACAAAGCGTTCGATCTGCTGGATATCGGTGATATTATCGGCGTCAGCGGCGTAGTTTTCAAAACGAAAACGGGCGAGCTTTCTATTAAGGCGGTTAACGTCGAAGTGTTGTCCAAATCGCTTTTGCCGCTGCCTGATAAATATCACGGACTGAAAGATGTGGAGCTTCGTTACCGCCAGCGCTATGTTGACTTGATTATGAACCAGGAAGTTCAGGGAACCTTCATCCAGCGCTCCAAAATCATTCAGTCGATGCGCCGTTACCTCGATTCCCGCGGTTATTTGGAGGTGGAGACGCCTACGCTGCACGCCGTTGCCGGGGGAGCTGCCGCCCGTCCGTTCATTACCCACCATAATGCTTTGGACATGCAGTTGTATATGCGCATAGCTATCGAGCTGCATTTGAAACGTCTGATTGTCGGCGGTATGGAAAAAGTATATGAAATCGGCCGCGTATACCGGAATGAAGGGATTTCTACGCGTCATAACCCTGAGTTCACCATGATCGAGTTGTACGAAGCTTATGCCGATTACAAAGATATCATGAAGCTGACGGAAGAAATGATCGCTCATATCGCTCAAGACGTGCTCGGAACGACCAAAATAGAGTATCAAGGCCATGAGGTTGATCTGACACCGCAATGGAGACGCGTATCGATGGTCGATGCAATCAAAGAAGTGGTCGGCGTCGACTTCAGCGTTCAAATGTCGGACGAGGAAGCGCATAGGCTCGCCAAAGAGCATAATGTTCCGGTAGAGCCGATGATGACGTTCGGTCATATCGTCAACCAGTTTTTTGAGACGTTCGTTGAGGAGACTCTCATTCAACCTACGTTTGTTTATGGCCATCCGGTGGCTATTTCGCCGCTTGCCAAGAAAAATGAGCAGGACCCGCGGTTTACGGACCGGTTCGAGCTGTTTATCGTCGCGCGCGAGCATGCCAATGCCTTTACCGAGCTGAACGATCCTATCGACCAGCGGGAGCGTTTCGAAGCGCAGCTTGTGGAGCGTGAGCAGGGCAATGACGAAGCGCATGAAATGGATGAAGACTTCATCCGCGCGCTGGAGTACGGAATGCCTCCTACAGGCGGTCTCGGCATCGGGGTCGACCGTTTGGTCATGCTGCTTACGAACTCGCCGTCCATTCGCGACGTGCTGCTGTTCCCTCTGATGCGCGAGCGTCAAGGGGAGTAACAGGAGATGCCTTTAGAGCGCATAGTTCCTTTACAGGGGAATTATGCGCTTTTTTTTAGCAAGATGCGCTATAGTTACGGATAAGCGATTCGTTTTTTTGGAATGATAACTTGCAGCAAAAAAAGTTTGAAAAAACATTTGCATTTTATGTCGCTTTTTGATATATTACTTCTTGCCGCTTTTGAGGCGGTGGTTGAAAACAGGCGATTGAATACGGAAAATAAAAAAAGCTTGCAATCGACTAGGTGAATGTGTTATATTATAAAAGTCGCCGCTAAAATGGTGACGAGATAAATTGTCCTTTGAAAACTGAACAACGAGTGAGTGTTAAATAGAGAATGCAAATTCTCGCTAGCATTGAATTTTGAGCTTAAGACAAGCTCTATTATAACGGAAGGTGCTTCGGCGCCGGTCGTACTTTAATGGAGAGTTTGATCCTGGCTCAGGACGAACGCTGGCGGCGTGCCTAATACATGCAAGTCGAGCGGACTGTTCCTTCGGGGATGGTTAGCGGCGGACGGGTGAGTAACACGTAGGCAACCTGCCTGTAAGATCGGGATAACTATCGGAAACGATAGCTAAGACCGGATAGCTGGTTTTCTCGCATGAGGAGATCATGAAACACGGGGTAACCTGTGGCTTACGGATGGGCCTGCGGCGCATTAGCTAGTTGGTAGGGTAACGGCCTACCAAGGCGACGATGCGTAGCCGACCTGAGAGGGTGATCGGCCACACTGGGACTGAGACACGGCCCAGACTC
>NZ_JANYUY010000003.1 GCF_025060755.1 Paenibacillus doosanensis | reverse complement strand
GGACAAGCCCGCCGCCGGCCGAAGGCGGCTGCGGCGCTGCTGCGGCGGCGCGATCCGCCGCGCTGCCCGGCATAGCGGCGGTGCCGCCCTGCGGGCCGGTCGCCGCCATGGCGCCATTGGCGCCCCCGGATGAAGGAAGCAGCTGTCCCGACGCTTCCTTCATCCCGGCCACGACCTGCCGGAACGCGTCCAGCGCCGCTCGCGTTCCGGCGGACAGCTCGCTGCGGCCGTCAAGCAGGCCGCTTACCTGGGCTTCCAGCTGCCGCAGCGTTTCGTGAAACGCTGGGCCCGCCATCGCCTGCTTCAAAGCGCCCACGCTGTCCGCAGTTAACGGAATCCCTTTTTGGAAAGCAAGCGCCGCCGTTGGAAGCCACTCCTCTTGAGCCATACCTGCGGGCAGCTGCGCCTGAAGCTGCGCGAACAGCTGCACGTTCTCCTTCGACAGCGGAACTCCCGCCTGATGAAGCGCCTGCACGAGCTGGCGGTTTGCCGTATTGTCGGGCAAGCCCAAATTTTTCAGCACGTCGGCCAAAGAACCGTCGGCGATTTGCACGGCCGATGCTTGAAGCGGCTTCAATATGATTTTACCGGCGGCCGCTTCCGGCTGTACCTGCAGCATCGTTACCTCGCCCTGCTTCAAAGGCGTCTCCAGCTGCGCTCTTACCTGCACGCCGCCAATATTGATGATCGCATCCCGCTCGCTTATAAGCTGGACGACCATCCCTTTTACCACTTCTCCCGTCTTCAGCTCCAGCGTCTTCGGCTCTGAAGGCTGGGCGTCGCCGAGAAAGCTTTTGATCATTCCGCTTATATTCACGGGCT
This sequence comes from Paenibacillus doosanensis, assembly GCF_025060755.1. Lineage (GTDB taxonomy): Bacteria > Bacillota > Bacilli > Paenibacillales > NBRC-103111 > Paenibacillus_S > Paenibacillus_S doosanensis. The sequence continues at coordinate 269,051 of NZ_JANYUY010000003.1, read as the reverse complement.
CTCCCTCCCGAAACTTAATTTCAGCATTGCAGCGTATGACTCTATATCGGCATCCGGCGCTTTTTTTTACACCCGATGGAACGAAAAAACGGCAACTTATGTATTCTATGAGTTAAAATAATTCCAACTGCTCCTGCTGCGCAAGCAGATTTTTTAAAAACGTCTGCCGATGAAGCGGCGTCGCCCCGTATTCGAGAATTTTTTCCCGGTGCAGCTTGGTCGCATAGCCTTTGTGCAGGGCCAGTCCGTATTCGGGGTACTCTAGGTCCCAGTGGAGACACATCCGGTCCCGCGTCACTTTGGCGATGATCGAAGCGGCGGCAATCGACTGGCTCATCGCATCTCCGTGAATGATGGCCATCTGCGGCAGCGGAACGTCCACCTTCTCCGCATCGACCAGCAAATATTGCGCCGCCGGCTTTAGCTTCTCGACGGCCTGCTTCATCGCAAGACGCGCCGCCTGTTTAATGTTGATCGCTTCGATCGTCGCTACGTCCACGACGCCGACTCCGATTGCGACAGCCTCCCGTTCGATCAGTTCGTACAGCTGCTCCCGCTTTTTCGGGCTCAGCTTCTTGGAATCGTCGATTTCCTCCAGCACGAGACCTTTGGGCAAAATAACCGCTGCGGCCACGACGTCGCCGAACAAACACCCCCGCCCGACTTCATCGACCCCCGCTATATGCTCGACGCCCTGCTCCCAGAGCATCTGTTCATGTTCCAATAACATAACTAAGCCTTCCCTTTCTTTCACCAGTATCCCGGCGTACTTTCCGAGCCTTGCCCGTATGCCCATTATACTAGAAAGCCGCCGTACCGGATACCCGTCGTTCCAGCAAAATATACATAGAAAAAAGCCACTCTGACATCTAACGTTAGAGTGGCTTTTCTTCATTTACATCGTCGGGTGATTCCAGGCTGATCCGGCCCATTTTTCCGGCTCGCAGCTCCCGCAAAATCGTCAAGGACGCTTTCTCCAGATCGACCCTGCCCCCGCTGACCAGAGCGCCCCGTTTGCGTCCGATCGCTTCCATCACTTCGATCACCGCATCGTTGTCTTCCGGATCGTCCGGCATCTTGTCGATACCGAAGCGCTCTTTGAGCGCCCCTCCGTAGTGCACGGTCAAATAGCGCAGCGTATAAAAGGCGATATCCTCGGGATGCAATATCTCTTCCTTGATCGCGCCGGTGGCGGCAAGTCTCATGCCTACCTGCTGATCCTCGAACTTTGGCCACAAAATGCCCGGCGTATCGAGCAACTCCATCTCGGTCCCCACTTTGATCCATTGCTGCCCTTTCGTAACGCCGGGCTTATCTCCGGTAGCGGCAATTTTTCGTCCCGCGAGCCGATTGATCAGCGTCGATTTGCCGACGTTGGGAATGCCTACGATTAAGGCGCGAATGGCGCGCGGGTTGATCCCTTTGCGCAGCTGAGTTTCAATTTTGGCGGCCATCAGCTGCCTGCAGCGAGCCATAATTTCTTTCATCTGATTGCCGGTCGCCGCGTCGACGGGAAGCGCCTGCAGCCCTTCTCCGGCGAAATAGGCAACCCATTTTGCGGTCACATCCGGGTCTGCCAGATCGCTCTTGTTGAGCAAAACAAGCCGTGGCTTATTTTGCAATATTTCGTCAATCATCGGATTTCTGCTGGATAACGGAATCCGTGCGTCCAACAGTTCAATCACCACATCGATCAGCTTCAATTTATCTTGAATTTGCCGGCGGGCTCTTGTCATGTGACCTGGAAACCACTGAATCGTCATACGGTCACCTCAACTTTTTTTACTGCTATTTTCTAGAAATGCACCAGGCTGATTTTATCGAACGGCCAGAAGATCAAATCGGCGCGACCGACAATTTTATCGTACTCGACAGGTCCGATGTCCCGGCTGTCTTGGCTATTGGAACGATTGTCCCCCATCACGAACACCATGCCCTCCGGCACCGTTTTCTCCGGGAAGTTTCTCGTGTTGTACGGCACCCCTTTTTTAGCGGCGTCATCCAATGCCTTCTGCAAATACGGTTCGTCCAGCACCTTGTTGTTCACATACACTTTGTCGCCTTCTACCTTCACCGTTTCTCCCGGGAGGGCGATGACGCGTTTTATGTAATCTTTCTCCTTCGTAGCATGGAACACTACGACTTCGCCTCGTTCCGGCTTGTGCAAGGAGTAAATCATTTTGTTGACGATAAGTCGTTCACCGGTATAAAAATTCGGCTCCATGGACGGCCCTTCCACAATGAACGGAGCAAAAATCAACCATCGTATAAAAAACACGAGAGCCGCGGCAATCAGCAGCGCCTTGATCCATTCCCAAGCTTCGCTCTTGAGCGGATTCGATTTGTCCACAGTTTGTTCCTGCTCCATACAGACCTGCCCTTCTCTCCAATAATCTGCGAAAAACGAAAAGGGGCTTGGTAAACAAGCCCCCCATTGGTTTCGTCTTAACGAATTTCTTGAATTCTTGCCGCTTTACCGCGAAGACCACGCAAGTAGTACAGCTTCGCGCGACGAACTTTACCACGGCGAGCCACCTCAAGCTTGTCAATCTTCGGGGAATGTACTGGGAACGTTCTTTCTACGCCAACACCGTAAGAAATTTTTCTAACGGTAAAGGTTTCGCTGATTCCGCCGCCGCGGCGTTTAATAACAACACCTTCGAACAGCTGAATACGTTCGCGGGAACCCTCGATAACTTTTACGTAGACTTTCACTGTATCGCCTGGACGAAAGCTAGGCAGATCTTGGCGAAGTTGTTCCTTTGTAATCTCCTGGATCAAACTCATGTATGACTCCCTCCTTCCACACAGGTGTTCATTCCGCCTCTGCAGTTGCCATTCGTGTTGTTATGCGTAGAGGACCACCGTAATCGGGCAAAAATGCCACAACGTTGTATATATTAGCATATCTCCGGGCCAATTACAACTTGTATTTGCAAAAGTTGCATCGGATTTACGAACTCGTATCCTTGCCGTCCTGCAATTCCTGCAGCCATTGCCGCTCTTCCTTGCCTAGCGGATACTTAGCGAGCAGGTCGGGGCGTTTGCGCCATGTGCGCTCAATCGCCTGCTTCTTGCGCCATTTTTCGATATTGGCATGATGCCCGGACAATAAAATATCCGGCACCGCCCATTCCCGGAATTGCACCGGTCTGGTATAGTGCGGGTATTCAAGCAAGCCGGTGCTGAAGGAATCCGTTACGGCCGAGGTTTCGTTTCCGAGCACGCCGGGCAGAAGCCGGGCTACGCTGTCAATGACGACCATAGCCGGCAGTTCCCCGCCCGTGAGCACATAATCGCCGATCGATAGCTCGTCCGTGACGAGATGCTCCCGTATTCGCTCGTCATAGCCTTCGTAATGTCCGCAGATGAAAATCAGATGCTCTTCTCCGGACAGCTCCTCTGCTTTGCGCTGCGTAAACGGTTCTCCCTGGGGACACATCAGAATGATCCGCGGCTTGCTTGCAAGCGGGTCCGTCAGCGACTCTACGGCGGCAAAGATCGGCTCAGGCTTCAATACCATGCCTCCGCCTCCGCCATAAGGATAATCGTCGACCGTGCTATGCTTATTGTTCGAAAAATCGCGAAAGTTGACCGTATTCAGCTCGACGATGCCTTTTTCCCTCGCCTTGCCCAAAATGCTCGAAGAAAACACGCCGTCGAACATCGCCGGAAATAATGTTAAAACATCGATTCTCATCAATCCAGCAAGCCTTCCATCAGGTGAACCTTCACCCGTTTGTTCTCCACATCCACTTCAAGTATGACCTCGTCGATATACGGGAGCAGCACAGGCTTTCCTTTCTCGCACTCGACGACCCAGACGTCGTTGGCTCCCGGCGATAAAATTTCGCTGATCTTGCCGAGCTCCTCGCCCTCGTCCGTAACGACCGTACAGCCGATGATTTCGTGATAATAAAACTCATCGTCCGGCAGCTCGCTCAAATACTGCTCTTCCACCTTGAGCAGCCACCCTTTGTACTTCTCCACGTCGTTGATGTTGTCGAAGCCTTTAAATTTGACGACAAACATTTTTTTTTGCTCGCGCGCCGATTCCACGATTACCGGCATACGCGTTTGTTTTTGCGGATCGAAAAAGACTAAAGCGCTGCCTTTAGCGAAACGCTCATCGGGAAAATCCGTCTGCGGAACGATTTTCAAATCCCCCCGGATACCATGAGTATTTACGATTTTTCCAACTGTATACAATTTTTCGCTCATTCTGCCCCTCCGGCAAACAAATAAATATATAGAGAAAACCTCTATCGGGATCTTCGGACTGAATGACCGCGCGTAGAGGCAGGTTTAAACAGAAGCATTCCTATATGGCAAGAAAGAGTTAGGATCGCTCCTAACTCTCATAATGTCCCTTAAGACACAATTTCAACCGAGACACGCTTGCTTTCTTTTACTGCAGCCGAAGTGACTACGGTACGAAGGGCTTTGGCAATACGTCCTTGCTTGCCGATCACTTTTCCGACATCGTCGGGATGAACGGACAGCTCGAATGTAATATTGCGGTCGTCCTCCACCGCGTTCACTTTTACTTCATCGGGATGATCAACCAACGCCTTAGCGATAACGGTGATAAGATCTTTCATACAACCCTCCGAATCGGCAGAATATTACTTCTGCAGTTTGGATTCATGAAACTTTGTCATGATACCCGCTTGGCTGAACAGACTGCGAACGGTATCGGAAGCTTGAGCGCCAGTTTGAAGCCATTTCAGCGCTTTTTCCTCGTCGATGTTTACAACAGCTGGTTTTGCAACCGGGTTGTAAGTTCCGATCTCTTCGATGAAGCGACCGTCACGCGGAGAACGGGAATCCGAAACTACCACACGATAAAATGGAGCTTTATGAGCGCCCATACGTTTAAGACGAATACGTGTTGCCACTTTAAAATCACCTCCCACATAGAATAAACTGCTTATGATCACGCTCCCGCCGATTAACCGAACGGGAACTTCATTCCTTTACCCAGCTTGCCTTTTAATCCTTTGAGCGCCTTCGGCCCCTTCGGGCCCATCATGCTGGAAAACTGCTTCATCATCTTGCGCATATCGTCGAACTGCTTGATGAATCGGTTTACATCCTGCACCGAATTCCCGCTGCCGGCCGCAAGCCGCTTGCGTCTGCTAGGGCTCAGCATATCCGGATTCGCGCGCTCTTCCTTGGTCATGGATTTGACGATAGCCGCGATGCGCGCCATCTGCTTGTCATCCACCTTGAGGTCTTTCATCCCCTTCATCTTGTTCGCTCCGGGGAGCATATCCAAGATTTGATCGAGCGGCCCCAGCTTCTTGACCTGCTCCATCTGATCGAGGAAATCGTCGAAGGTGAACTCTGCGGTGCGCATCTTGCGCTCCATTTCCTTCGCTTTCTCCGCGTCGATGCCCGCCTGCGCTTTCTCGATCAAGGTCAGCATATCCCCCATGCCGAGAATACGCGACGCCATCCGGTCCGGATGGAACGGTTCCAGCGCATCCAGCTTTTCGCCGATCCCGGCGAATTTGATCGGGCAGCCCGTAACCGCCTTAACCGAGATGGCGGCGCCGCCACGCGTATCTCCGTCCAGCTTGGTCAGCACGACGCCGGTCAGCGCAAGCTGCTTATGGAAGCTTTCGGCCACATTGACCGCATCCTGCCCTGTCATCGCATCGACGACGAGCAGCGTCTCGTCCGGCTTGATCGCTTCGACGATTTGCTTCAGCTCGTCCATCAGGCCTTCGTCAATATGCAATCGGCCTGCGGTATCGACGATCAGGTAGTCGTTACCGTTATCCTTGGCATGCTGCAGCGCTTGTTTGGCGATTTCGACCGGACTTACCTGATCGCCCATCGTAAACACGGGCACCTTCAACTGCTCGCCGAGCACCTGGAGCTGCTTGATCGCAGCGGGGCGGTAGATGTCGCCGGCCGCCAGGAGCGGACGATGGTTTTGCTGCAAAAGCATTTTGGCGAGCTTCCCGGTCGCCGTCGTTTTACCGGCACCCTGCAAGCCGACCATGAGCACGACGGTAGGCGGCCGGTTGGAACGGGCCAGCTTGCTTTGCGTTCCGCCCATAAGCTCCGTCAGCTCTTTGTTTACGATATCGACCACGACCATCGCAGGGGTAAAGCTCTGCAAAACTTCTTGTCCGATCGCGCGTTCCTTTACCTTGGCGATAAATTCCTTGACGACTTTAAAATTGACGTCGGCCTCAAGAAGCGCGAGGCGAACTTCGCGCAGCGCCTCGTTAACATCGTCTTCCGTTAGCTTTCCTTTGCCTCTCAGCTTGCTGAACACATTCTGCAACCGGGTCGCTAATCCTTCGAATGCCATGGCCATTTCACCTCTTGAGCTTTAGTCGAGATCCAGCAAGCCGCTCGCGAGGCGTTTCGCCTGCTGCCGCTCTTCTTCCGGCAATCCGCCGAGCAGAGCGTCAAGCTGCTGTACTTTGTGCTGCCTTTGTTCATGCTTGGACAGAAGCTGCAGCTTGGTCTCGTATTCCTCGAGCACCGCTTCCGCTCTCTTTATATGTTCATAGACGGCCTGGCGGCTGATTTGAAACTCCGCAGCGATTTCGCCAAGCGAGTAATCGTCGTGAAAGTAATGCTTGCAAAACATTTGCTGCTTCTCTGTCAGCAGCTTCTCGTAAAAGTCAAACAGCAAGTTAATGCGGTTCGTCTTGGTCAGTACATTTTCTTCCGCCATAGTGCCTCGCCTCCGTTAAGGTAAAACACTTTACAGGAGCAACAGAACCTATAATACCCAAAACGCGAATCGATGTCAAGCTATTTTCCTTGTCACCCAAAAATCGTTTGCCCGCGCTAGGAATTCAGCGATTCCTCCCCCTGCTCCTGCTCCCCTTCGGGAATCCATTTACTGAAGAGCGCATGTACGAACTGATCGGAATCGAACGGCTGCAGATCGTCCATTTTCTCGCCCAGTCCGACGAATTTCACCGGCAGCTGCAGCTCCTGGCGAATCGCCACGACGATACCGCCTTTGGCCGTCCCGTCCAGCTTGGTCAGCACGAGTCCGGTGAGGCCCGATTTCTCGTCGAACAGTCTGGCTTGACTCAATGCGTTTTGCCCAGTCGTCGCATCCAGCACCAGCAGCACCTCATGAGGCGCATCGGGCACCTCGCGGCGGATGACGCGATAAATTTTGTTCAGCTCTTCCATCAAATTCACTTTATTTTGCAGACGTCCGGCCGTATCGCAGAGCAGCACGTCGACGCCGCGGTTTTTGGCCGCATGCAGCGCATCGAACATAACGGCCGCGGGATCGGAGCCCGCCTGCTGCTTGATGACGTCGACGCCGACCCGCTGCCCCCATACTTCCAACTGCTCGATAGCTCCGGCGCGGAACGTATCCCCTGCGGCGAGCAGCACCTTTTTGCCTTGCGATTTCAAATGATGGGCCAGCTTGCCGATCGTCGTCGTCTTGCCGACGCCGTTTACGCCGACAAACAGGATGACGGTAGGTCCGGAGCTTGCCATATTCAGCGAAGCGTTCTCCTCACCCTTCAGCAGCTTGATAATCATTTCGGACAAAATCGGCTGCAGCTCGCTCGGTTGTTCGATCTTGCGCTTGCGCACCTCGGAGCGCAAATCCTCGATCAGCTTCATCACGGTGTTGACGCCTACGTCCGCGCCGATCAAAATTTCCTCCAGCTCTTCATAAAAATCCTCGTCAATTTTTTTGCGGCGGCTGAACAAATCCTCCACCCGATCGACGAACACGTCCCGGGTTTTCGCCAAGCCTTCTTTAAATTTATTCGTTACCGCCTCCGCTTTGGTGGAGATGCTTTCTTTCAACCGTTTAAAAAAACTCATCCGCTATAGCCCTCTCTTCTTCGACTTATATATAAGCTTCTGCTCGAAGCCGCTTCCCGCGCAAGTTCCCCTGTCCTTCATCAGCTGGCGATAATCGCCTCGTCCTCTTCCAGGCGGACCGAGACGAGCTTGGACACGCCGCCCTCTTCCATCGTAACGCCGTACAGCACGTCGGCTTCCTCCATCGTCCCTTTACGGTGGGTAACGACGATGAACTGCGTCTGCTGCGAAAATTCGCGCAAATATTCGGCGAAACGGGTGACGTTCGCTTCATCCAAGGCCGCTTCGACTTCGTCCAGTACGCAGAACGGCACCGGCTTCACCCGGATGATCGAAAATAGCAGCGCAATCGCGGTCAGCGCGCGCTCTCCGCCGGAGAGCAGCTGCAAATTTTGCAGCTTTTTGCCCGGGGGCTGAGCAACGATCTCGATGCCCGTATCGAGCAGACTGTCCGGCTCGGACAAAATCAGGTCGGCTCGTCCGCCGCCGAACAGCTTGGAGAATACGACGACAAAATGCGAACGTATCGCATCGAAGGTCGTCCGGAATCGTTTGGACATCTCCTCGTCCATTTCGCGGATTACTTGGTACAGCGTCGTTTTTGCCTCGACGAGATCGTTTTTCTGCTCGCTCAAAAACTGGAATCGTTCATTGACCCGGGCAAACTCGTCGATCGCGCCCAAGTTGACTTCTCCGAGCCACGAAATTTCCCGTTTCAAATCGCGAACGAGATTTTGCGCGCCCAGCACATCCTCCGGAACCGGATAACGCTCCTTGGCCAGCTCGAAGCTCAGCTCGTAGTCGTCGGCCAGCTTCTTCAGCAGATTTTCCAGCTCTACGTCCAGCCGGTTGACCCGGACCTCGGTTTGATGCAGATGCTCCTCAACCTGACGCAGCTGATTGCGCTCTTCTCTCGTTTTGTTCTCCTCATGCTCCAGCTTGGACAGCCAGCCGGCCCGCTCCGCCCGCTTCAGGTCCAGCTGCTCGGTGCAGTGCTGCTTCTTCAGCTTGAGCGTGTTCAGCAGCTCGATCTGCAGAACGGATTCCTGCTGATGATTGGACATATCCAGCTCAAGCTGCTGGAGCAAGCTGCGATTCAGATCAAGCTCGTTCTTCAAAGCGTTCAGCTCCGAGGACAACCTGCGTTCCTGATCCTGCATCGACTGTTTCTCCTGCGACTGCGAAGCGACCTTGATCTTCAGGTCGGTCAGCTGCGTCTGCAGCTCCTCCTTCGCCTGCTCCCCTGCCTTGCGGGCCAGCTCCGCCTCGCGGATCGCCTGCTGGACGATCGCTTCCTCCTGTTTCAGCCGCTCCAACGACTCAAGGGCGGCTTCACGGCGAGCCGTCAGATCGCGCCGCTCTGCGTCGAGGGCGTCGCCGTCCTCGTTGTACAGCGCGAGCTGGTCTGCGACCTGCTTCGCTTCATTTTCAAGCGGCTGCAGTCGGGCGCGAATTTGCTGCTCTTCGATCCGCAGCGTCTCGCCCGCTTGACGCAGTTCCTCAAGCGTCTGCGTTTCCGTCGCTATTTCCTTGCGCACCTGCTCCGCTTTCGTGCGCAGCTGCTTCAGCTGGGTTTCGGACAAGGCGATTTCCTTGTCCATCTCCTCGATTTGCCGCTGGCGGCTGAGCAGGCTCGTCGTTTTCTTCTGCTGGCTGCCCCCGGTCATCGAACCGCCGGGGTTGACCACATCGCCTTCCAGCGTCACGACGCGGTAGCGATACTGCACCCTTGCGGCGATACGGTTCGCTACCTCCAACTGGCTGGCAATAATGACATTGCCGAGCAAGCTGCCGACGATTTGGCGGTACGTTTCGTCATACCTCACCAAATCGGCGCCGATGCCGACGAATCCTTCCATTCCTTCGATAGCGCGTTTCTCCGCTTCCGGAATCGAGCGGCCGCGAATGACGTCGAGCGGCAGAAACGTCGCCCGTCCGAGCTGACGCCGCTTCAGAAAAGCGATCGCCTCGCGCCCGTTTGCCTCGCTGTCAACGACAACGTGCTGAAGCGCTCCGCCCAAAGCGGTTTCCATCGCGACCTCCACATCGGCCGGCACCTTGACCAACTCGGCCACGGCGCCGTGAATGCCGCGCAGATCGCGGCGGTCCTTCGCCTTCAGCACCTCTTTGACGCCATGCATAAAGCCGTCGTAGTCGTTTGCCATCTCGCGCATCGTATCGCGGCGCGAAGTCAGCGCATCCAGCTTCTGTTCCCATTTGCGAACGGTAGACTGCGACTCCTCGGACATCAGCTGCTTTGACTTCAGCCCTTGCGTAAGCTCGATATATTGGTTGCGCGCCTCCGTTATTTCGGCGATGACATCCGTCAACCGCTTCTCCAGCTCCCGCTTCCTCTTGGCGATGTCCTCCTGCTGATCTTTCCACCTGCGATGCTCGTCGCCGATCCTGTCCAGCCGCTTGGAGAGAGCTTCCAGCTGTTGTTCCGTATAACGAACTTCATTGCGCGCATTCGCCATCTGATTCAGCGTTTCGAGCAGCTCGCCCTTCAGACGATCTTCCTCTCCGCTGCTGATTCCTCCGGCGACGCCCAGTAGACGGTCCTCCTCGGCTTTTAATTTAGCCTGGAATTGGATCAGCTCCACCGAAAGCGCCTTGATCTTTTCACGGTACTGCGTCAGCTCCGCGTCCTTCTCAACGATGCGCTGCTCTTGCGAAGACACCGCTTGCTGCAGTTGGGCTTGATTGGAAGCATAGTTTTTCTTGCGTTCCTTGAGCACTTCACCTTGTCCTTCGCATTTCTCGAAATCCTCGCTAATCTGCAGCAGCTGCTGCTGAAGCCCCTCGATCTCCTGCTCCAGACGCCGCGTTTCCCAGCGGTGCTTTTCCAGGTGAGCATCGTGTTGTCCGACTACGGCCGACAGCTCGACCTGCTCTTTTTTCAACTGCTCCACTTTGGCGTTCGTCTCGGTCCAAGAGCTGTAGATTTGCTCGATTTGGTACACGTACATCGCGATCTCGCTGCTCTTCAGCTGTTCCTTCAGCTCTTTGTAGCGGATCGCCTTCTCCGATTGAATTCGAAGCGGCTCGATCTGATCCTCCAGCTCGACGACCAAATCGTGAATGCGCAGCAGGTTTTGCTCGGTTTCCTGCAGCTTCTTCTCCGTCTCGCGCTTGCGGGATTTATATTTAACAATCCCCGAGGCCTCTTCGAAGATTCCCCGGCGATCCTCCGATTTGGTGCTTAAAATTTCTTCGATCCGGCCTTGTCCGATAATCGAATAGGCTTCCTTACCGATACCGGTGTCCATAAACAGCTCCGTGATGTCCTTTAACCGGCATGCTTGCTTGTTAATATAATATTCGCTGTCCCCGCTGCGATGAACGCGGCGCGTAACCGTCACTTCGTTGAACTCAAGCGCCAACGATTGATCCGTATTATCAAGGGTGAGCGACACTTCGCCATAATTGACCGCTTTGCGCGCATCGCTGCCGGCGAAAATAATGTCTTCCATTTTACCGCCGCGCAGACTTCTTGCGCTTTGTTCCCCCAGCACCCACCGGATGCCGTCGGAAATATTGCTTTTGCCGCTGCCATTCGGACCCACTACTGCTGTAATTCCTTGTACGAATTCCAGCTCCGTTCGATCGGCGAACGATTTGAAACCTGACAGCTCAATACGCTTTAAAAACATCGTCTCACCTCAACGCTATTGTACCACACATTCCCTTTTCATAGAATAAAGTCCATCATTCGACTTCGCTTAAAAACAACTCGGGCGATGCCCCAATCAAAGAAAAAAGCACCGGCGGCAACCCGTAAGCTGCCCCGCTGCATCCCTCTTGCTTGTAACGCGTTATTGAATATGAACCTTCAACGCTTCCAACGCCTGAGCCGCCGCATGCTGCTCCGCTTCCTTTTTGGAGCGGCCGGAGCCTTGCCCCAGCAGCGTGTCGTTCACATGAACCTGAGCCACAAACTCGCGTTCATGAGCAGGCCCGCGTTCGTCAACGATCTTGTACTCCAATACGCCCATATTATGCTGCTGCGTATATTCCTGCAGATGCGTCTTGAAATCGACCGTCAGCAGCTTTCCCTGATGAGGCAAATTCGGAAATACGTGTTTGCGCAAAAACGCTTTAACTACCTCCAAGCCTTGATCCAAGTACAAAGCTCCGATAAACGATTCGAACACATCAGCCAGCAAGGCAGGCCGGGTACGGCCGCCAGTCAGCTCCTCGCCCTTGCCCAGGAGCACGTAAGAGCCAAATTCCAGCTCCTCGGCAAAGCCGACGAGCGAAGGCTCGCATACGATCGATGCCCTCAGCTTCGTCAATTCCCCTTCAGAACGTTCGGGATACGTATCGAACAAATATTCGGATACGGTCAGTTCAAGCACCGCATCGCCCAAAAACTCCAACCGTTCGTTATCCTTATAATTGCCGACGCGATGTTCATTCACATAGGAGGAATGCGTAAACGCCTGCCGTAGAAGCTCGGGTTTGCGGAACGTAATATTGAGCGCCGCTTGCAGCTGCTTTAGGTTTCGATGCATGCTTTCACCACCTACTCGGACATCCGTATCATAAATTATCGCCAAGCGCGGCGCGGCAATTGCTGTCACGCATCGCTTGCCGGAAATCGTTATTGCTCGAATTTCCTCATAATAATCGTTGCGTTATGACCGCCGAAACCGAAAGAGTTGGACATCGCCACGGTTACGTCCGACTGACGGGCGGTGTTAGGCACATAATCCAGATCGCATTCCGGGTCCTGGTTGTCCAGATTAATCGTCGGCGGAATGTAACCGTGCTTCAGCGTCAATCCGCAGATCAGCGCTTCGACGCCGCCGGCGGCTCCGAGCAGATGGCCTGTCATCGACTTGGTCGAGCTGACCGCCACTTTATAAGCATGATCGCCCAGCGCTTTCTTGATCGCCGTCGTTTCGGAACGGTCTCCGACCGGCGTCGACGTTCCGTGGGCATTGATGTAATCGACTTCCTCCGGCGCAATGCCGGCGTCTTTGATCGCCTTGGCCATACAGCGCGCCGCGCCGTCCGGATCGGGATCGGTCATATGGTAAGCGTCTCCGCTCATGCCGTAGCCGATCACTTCGCCGTAAATGCGGGCTCCGCGTTTTTGCGCATGCTCGAGCGATTCGAGAATGAGAATGCCAGAGCCTTCGCCCATAACGAATCCGTCGCGGTCCACATCGAACGGACGGCTCGCTTTTTCAGGCTCCTCGTTGCGCGTGGACATGGCGCGAAGCGCACAGAAGCCGGCTACGCCCGTCGGGCTGATCGTCGCTTCCGCTCCGCCGCAGATCATGACGTCCGCGTCGCCGCGCTGGATCATTTTAAACGAATCGCCGATGGAGTGGGTACCTGTCGCACAAGCGGTTACCGCGGTGCTGTTCGGCCCTTTGGCTCCGGTAAGCATCGAAATTTGGCCGGAAGCCATATTGGCGATCATCATCGGAATAAAGAACGGACTGACCCGCTTCGGACCTTTTTCCAGCAAAATCTTATGCTGCTCTTCCCAAGTGGACAAGCCGCCGATGCCGGAGCCGACATACACGCCTACGCGCTCAGGGTCCGTATCTTCCTTAACGTTTAATCCCGCATCCTGCAGAGCGGACAAGCTCGCGGCGACGGCAAACTGCACGAAGCGGTCCATCCGCCGTGCTTCTTTCTTATCAAAATATTGCTCGGGATTGAAATCTTTAATTTCTGCGGCAATGCGCGTCGGATATTCGCTTACATCGAACAGTTCTATATTACCTACTCCGGATTTGCCCGCCATCAGGTTGCCCCAGAATGTTTCGAGATCATGCCCCAAGGAGGTCATGACGCCCATGCCTGTTATGACTACTCGTTGCTTCACGCTAATCCACCTCTATCTCAAATAACAAAGTTATGTATATGCTCACAATAGTATTTATTCGTAGTCAAGCTTCTTTTAGTGACCGCATATCGTTTAGGCTGAATGGAGATAAGTCCCGTCTAGAAGAACAAAACGGGACTTATACCAACTAAGTATGAGATTTTATGTACTCAACTACTTGACCTACCGTAGTTATTTTCTCTGCATCTTCATCAGAGATTTCCATATCAAACTCATCTTCCAATTCCATGACCAATTCTACTACATCTAGAGAATCAGCGCCTAAATCATCTTTAAAAGATGCTTCGAGGGTAACTTCTGCCTCTTCTACACCAAGACGATCGATGACGATACGTTTCACGCGATCTAAAACATCGGACATCCGGTTCACCTCCTCCTTGGTATTATACTTAACTTATGGACAAATTGCCAGAGCAAGCGCATCCTTCGCGAAAAAAAACAATTTTGCGAATTTTTGCGCGTCTTGCCCGGAAACAATGTTACCCTTACATGTACATGCCGCCGTCCACATGAATCGTTTGACCGGTCATGTAGGACGCGTCATCCGAGGCGAGAAACCGCACCGCTTTGGCGATATCGTCCGGCTGCCCGAGGCGAGCCAAAGGAATTTGCTGCAGCAGAGACGACCGCATGTCTTCCGACAGCTTGTCGGTCATATCCGTCTCGATAAAGCCCGGTGCCACCGCGTTCACGGTAATGCCGCGGGAAGCGAGCTCCTTGGCCGTCGCTTTGGTCATGCCGATCACTCCGGCTTTGGCCGCGACATAGTTGGCTTGTCCCGGATTGCCCAGCGCGCCTACGACGGAGGAGATATTAATGATCCGGCCATAGCGCTGCTTCATCATCGGACGCGTCGCAGCTTTCACGCAGTTGAACACGCCCTTCAAGTTCGTGGCGATAACCTGATCGAATTCCTCTTCCTTCATTCGCATAATCAAATTATCTCTCGTGATGCCCGCATTATTCACCAAAATGTCCAGCTTGCCGAAATGCTCCAGCACCTGCTTAAACATATCGTCGACTTCCTGAGAGGAACTCACGTCGGCTTTTATTTTGAACGCCTTGCGTCCCATAGCTTCGATCCGGCTCACCACGTCGGCCGCCGCAGCTTCGCTGCCGGCATAGTTGACCGCCACGTCGGCTCCCGCCTCGGCCAAAACAAGCGCAATAGCGCGCCCGATGCCCCGGGATGCTCCCGTCACAAGGGCTGTTCTTCCTGTCAACATCGAATTCCCTCCCTAGCATATATGATTCGTTTGAAGCGGTTTACAGCGCGAACTGCTCAAGAGCTTCTTTGCTGTTGATGGAGTATACTTTTACCGAGCGGTCGATTTTTTTAATAAGACCCGCCAGCACCGTACCGGAGCCGATTTCAACGAAAACATCGACGCCTTGCGCGATCAGCCAAGCCACGCTGTCCTCCCAAAGGACGGAAGAATGAACCTGGTCGACGAGCAGCTGACGTATTTCGTCCGGCTGCTGTACGGGACGCGCGGTAACGTTAGCGACGACAGGAACAGCCGCATTTTCCATCGGAATGCCCGCCAGAACGTCTGCGAGACGCTCTGAAGCCGATTTCATCAAGGAAGAATGGAAAGGACCGCTCACCTCGAGCGGGATGACCCGCTTGGCTCCGATTTCTTTGCCTCGTTCCACGATCGCTTGCACGCCTTCTTTGCTGCCCGAGATAACGATTTGTCCCGGACAGTTCATATTGGCCAGCTCCACTACGCCGACTTCCCGGGATACGTCCTCGCACAATTGCCGAAGCGCTTCGCGCTCTCCGCCGAGCACCGCAGCCATCGCACCTTGCCCGCTCGGCACCGCCTGCTCCATAAATTCTCCGCGAGCGCGAACCGTGCGCACCGCGTCTTCAAAGCTCAGCACGCCCGCCGCGACCAGCGCGCTGTATTCTCCAAGGCTATGTCCCGCTACATAATCGGGCCGGATTCCTTTGTTCTTGAACAATTCAAGGAACGCTACGCTGGCGGTTAACAACGCCGGCTGCGTATGATATGTAATCTTTAGCTCCGTATCCGGTCCCTCGAAGATGATGGATGACAACGCATAGCCCAAAGCTGCGTCCGCGCGGTCAAAAATGCTTTTCGCCGCGGGATCGGATTCATAGATGTCCTTTCCCATGCCAACGGCTTGCGCGCCTTGGCCGGGAAATACGAATGCCACTTTTCCCATATTCGACAACTCCTCCCGCGAAGCTCTCCCGTCATGCCGAAGCGGAATATCCGGGAGAACTTGCGCCGTATCTTTTATGCCAGACGTAAGCTTGCATTTATAAAACGTCGATGCTTACCAGACGATGACAGATGCGCCCCAAGTCAGGCCGCCGCCGAAACCGACCAGCACGATGTGATCGCCCTCGTTCACTCTGCCCTGTTCTACCGCTTCCGCCAGCGCGATCGGAATCGAGGCTGCGGAGACATTGCCGTATTTATCCAGATTGATCATACATTTGTCTTCGCTTAGCTCCAAACGATTCAACGCCGATTGGATGATGCGTATGTTAGCCTGGTGCGGCACCAGCAGATCGATATCCTTCTTCTCGATGCCGGCTTTGCGCAGAGCTTCCTCCGCCGCGCTGCCCATAATGCGCACGGCGAATTTGAACACCTCGCTGCCCGCCATATAGATGAAATGCTGCTTGCCTTCGATGCTCTCCGGAGAAACAGGACACCGCGATCCGCCGCCGCGGATGCGCAGCAGCTCGCCGCCGCCCCCGTCGGCCCCTAACTCGAACGACCGGAAGCCGCGGCCTTCCGGCACTTGGCCAAGCACGACCGCACCGGCCCCGTCGCCGAACAAAATGCAAGTATTGCGGTCCGTATAATCCGTAATTTTCGATAAGCATTCCGCGCCTACGACAAGCGCATGTTTATAAGTACCGACTGCAATGAAATTGGAAGCATTGGCTAAACCGTAGATAAAACCTGAGCAAGCGGCGGACAAGTCGAAAGCGGCCGCTTTCTTCGCTCCCAGCTTTTCCTGCAAAATGCAGGCGGTAGATGGAAACGCCATATCGGGCGTAATCGTCGCTACAATGATCAAATCGAGCTGCTCGGGGCTGATTCCCGCCGCATCAAGCGCCTTGAGCGACGCTTCATAGGCAAGATCGGAGGACGCCTGCTCCGCGCTGACCAGACGGCGTTCACGAATGCCGGTTCGGGTGACGATCCATTCGTCGTTGGTCTCGACCATTTTTTCCAAATCGCGATTGGTCAATACCCGGTCGGGTACGTATTTTCCAGTTCCGATAATGCCTACCGGTAGTAAACTCATAGTCACATCTCGCTCCCGTTACTAAATTCCGTAGATATACTGCGCACCAGTTCATTTTTCACTGCGATACGGGCTTGACGAACGGCATTTTTGATGGCGACGGCGTTGGATGATCCGTGGCTTTTAAGGATAAGCCCGTCCACGCCCAGAAGCGGAGCCGCCCCGTGCTCGCTGTAATCGAAGGAACGGCGGAATTTCATTAATCCCGGCTTCAGAATCACGGCGGCCAGCTTGGTCATGAAGCTTCTCGTCAGCTCCGTCTTCAACGCGGAGAAAATGGTGGAAGCCGCCCCTTCCAACGCTTTGAGCATAATATTGCCGGCGAAGCCGTCGCAAACCATCACGTCGCACGGCCCGTTAAGCACGTCCCTGGATTCCACGTTTCCGATAAAATGAACCGGCGCCTGCTCTAGCATTGGATAGGCCGCTTTGGTCAGCTCGTTTCCCTTCATCGTTTCGGTTCCTACATTGAGCAGCCCGACTTTCGGCTGATGAACCCCATGCACTTTATTGCGGTAAATGCTGCCCATAATCGCGTATTGAACCAGCTCTTCGGGACTGGAATCCATGTTCGCCCCCAGATCGAGAGCCAGCATTCCGGTGCCGTTCAATGTAGGAATCATCGGCGCCAACGCAGGCCGGGTAATTCCTTTGATACGCCCGATCACCAGCACGCCCATCGTCATCAGCGCTCCGGTGTTGCCAGCCGTTATCATGGCATCGGCTTCCCTGTCTTTCACCATGCGCCCCGCCACCACCATCGAGGCATCCTTTTTCCTTCTAACCGCCTTCACCGGCTCGTCGTCCGACTCAATCACTTCGCTCGCATGCCGAACGATCACGTTGGCCGGCTTGTCTTTCCCTAGCAGCGCATCGATTTTGGCGGAATCCCCTACCAGCACAATCGTAGTGTCTTCCCACTCGCGCGCCGCTTCGACCGCTCCTGTTACCACGACATCGGGGGCATGGTCTCCACCCATTGCATCAATCGCTATCCGCATCAGGCTCTCCTCCCTCCGAACGATCTCTAGTTGAATGATATATGATGAAATTTCCTTGGAAAACGACTTCTTCTCCAATGTAAGTAAAAACCTCTACCTTGGCCTTGCCTTTAGATATGGAACGGACGTAGGCCTTGGCTACGCATTTCTCGCCAAGCTTGACCGGACGCACGAATCGGATGTCCGCCGCCGCGGTTAAGGCGATTTGATCGTTGATCAAAGCAACGGCCAAAGAGTTGGCTTGCGAGAAAATATGGTGTCCGCGAGCAATCTTCGTTCTGGAGAAAACATGCTCCTCGCGAATTTCAAACATGGAGATACCGCTCTTGTCGAGCTGCAGGTCGATCACGTCGCCGATGACTTCATGCAGCGGCAGCGAGCGCACCTGATCGTACGATTGCTCCGCCATCAGCTTGATTCTCTCCCGCAGTTCGGGTATGCCGAGCTCCAGCCGATCCAGCCTGATCGTTTGTATGCTGACCTGAAACAAGCGCATCAATTCGTCGTCGGTTATAAAAGGGTTGTCTTCAATCGCTTTGGCCAACTGCTGCTGACGCTGACGTTTAGGAAGGCGTTCGATATCGAGCACCACCTTTACTTAGTATGTATCCTGTGATCATTTATATATTTATGAGATAACCCTCTACCGAGGTTTTCCGAAGAGGAGCGACCGCGTTTAGAGAGTGATTTACTCGCCGATCAGAATGCTGTTTAACGCCGCTTTATCGCTGCAAAGAACGGTTAACATTCCAATGTGGTCAATAGGGACGGACGCTCCTCCGCCATCTCTTTTTTTCATTCCGCGCTCAGTTCGCCCAGCCGTTAAAGGCCTTGGGGCTTGTATATAAAGTTTTCGCCAGAAAACCAATACGGCTGTGCTGTCGTCCCGTCCGAGGCTCAAGTATTCCGTCACTCGCGTTAAGACGAAGCCGCTCTTCCGAGGTGGATGTTACTATATCTTATGACCAAGTAATAAGAGATAGTATAATGGATTGAGCATGAAAAGGGAAGTAAAAAAATCCCCCAATTTTGCCGCGGGTTCCGCTTTTAAGAGCGCTTCCCTTATCCATTGCGAACATCCGCCAGCCTCCCTGCCCAAGACAGGGGGATGACCGTAAAGAGCTAATACCGCAAAAAAATAGCACTTCACCGTCTGATGAAGTACTATCGTTTTGTGGCATAAACTATTGCTTGATGATCTCTCTTTTTTTGTAAGAACCACACACTTTGCAAACGCGGTGAGCCAATTTCAATTCACCACAACTGTCGCACTTTACCATGCCTGGTACTACTAATTTAAAGTGAGTCCGGCGCTTGTCGCGGCGCGTTTTGGATGTTCTCCTTTGAGGTACTGCCATATTCCCACCTCCTTCAACGAATTCAACCTGCCAACCTTATTGCTTAAAAAAATCCGCCAGTCCGGCAAGCCTCGGATCGGTCGTATCCTGCTTGCAGCCGCACTCATGCATATTGCGATTGCTTCCGCAAACAGGGCATAACCCTTTGCACTCTTCCTCGCACAGCGGCGCGTACGGTAAAGCTACCAGTACATTTTCAATTACGTAGGGCATGAGCTCTATCTTCTCATCCGTGACGAAATGAATGTCTTCATCTTCGTCTTCCGGTTCCGATTCATCTGCAGCAAGAGCAAACGTTTCATGAAAAGGAATGTCCAGCCTTTGCTTCACCGGCTCCAGACAACGGGAACAAGGCTGCTCCACGTCAATCTCCAAGCTTCCGGTCACCTCGGCAGCGTTCTCGCCTGTATGGCGGGCTGACAGATGCGCCTCGACCTGGCCGAAACCGAGCAAATCGGTGCGATGCTTCAAAACATCGGACAAATCGATGGTCTCATCGATAGCGACCGAGTTTGTTGTCTTCGCCAATTCTTTTAAACGAATGAACATGAATATCACCCCAAACAAACAAAGATTATTATAGCGATAATCCTTCCATTTTGTCAACATTTTCAGTTCATGCTATAGTGAATCATAATGAAAACATTGCCAAAACCGCAAAAGGAGCTGCCATGAAAACCGTCGGGCTTATCGTTGAATACAACCCTTTGCATAACGGACACCTTTATCATTTCCAACAATCCAAAAAGGTATCGGGCGCGGACGCCGTCGTAGCCGTCATGAGCGGCCATTTCCTGCAGCGCGGCGAGCCGGCCATGACCGGCAAATGGGCGCGCGCCGAAATGGCGCTGCGCATGGGCGTAGACCTCGTGCTGGAGCTGCCTGTCGCCTTTTCCGCGCAGCCGGCGGAATGGTTCGCTTTCGGCGCCGTGTCCGCGCTGGAGGCGACAGGCGCCGTAGACAGCCTGTGCTTCGGCAGCGAGAGCGGCGACATCGGCTGGCTGCATGCCGCCACGGAAGCCCTGCACTCGGAGACGCCCGAGTTCCGCGAGCTGCTGCAGCGGGAACTCAAAGCGGGCCTTCCCTATCCGGCCGCCTACGGGCAAGCCGTAGCCCGCTTTATGCCCGGAACGGAAGCTTCTGAGCTGGCCAGGCCCAACAACACCTTAGGGCTTCATTATCTTATCGCCCTCAAGCGGCTGCGCAGCCGGATAGAGCCGCTGACGATCACCCGGCAGAAAGCCGGCTACAACCAGCTTGACATCACCGACCGGCGCATTGCCAGCGCTACCGCGCTTAGGCATATGCTGTTTGAACGTCAAGCGCTGGAGGATATCGTGCCTTACGTGCCGGAAGGCACGATGGAGGTGCTGCGCCGGGAATGGGCGGCCGGCAGGGCTCCGATCGGCTGGGAGCGCTATGATCGGCCCTTGCTGCTTCAGCTGCTGAACCGCAGCGCTGCCCAGCTCGCCTCCCTTCACGAGGTCAGCGAAGGGCTGGAGCACCGGATCAAACAGGCGCTGCCCTCCCTCTCCCCGGACTCCGGCCGGCTGGTCGAGCAGCTCCTCGGCCTGCTGAAGACAAAGCGCTACACGCGCACCAAGCTTCAGCGGATGCTGCTGCGCATTCTGCTTAACCATACGAAAGAAGATCTCTCGCCCGCCGCGCTTCGGGAAGGCGTGCCGTATCTGCGAGTGCTCGGTTTCAGCGCCCGCGGCAAACAGCTGCTTCGGATCATGAAACGAACGGCGAAGGTTCCGGTCGTCACCAAAGTGGCCGCCGTGTCCGAACCCTCGCCGTTCCTGCAGATGGATATTCAGGCTACGTCCATTTACGCGCTGGGTTATCATGCCGCGTCGGAACGCGATCTGTTCCGCGATTATTACGAGCCGCCGGTTCAGATCAGCCCTTAGCGGCGTTCTCCTTGTCCGGCAGTCCGCTCAAATATTGCAGCGCGTCGTCGAGCGTTCCGACGGGGACGATCTTCATCTTCGTATGAATATCTTCTCCCCGTTGGACGGCGTCGGTATAATTATTTATCCTCTGCCCGCTTGAAGCAACGTAGTCTTTCGGAGCGAAAAAGATGTCCGCCCCCGCTTTGTCGGCGGCGATAACCTTATGCTGAATGCCTCCGATCACCCCGACGACGCCCTTCTCGTCGATCGTTCCCGTACCGGCTATTTTATAGCCCTTCGTAATATCCTCCGGCGTCAGCTTATTGATAATTTCCAGCGTGAACATAAGCCCCGCCGACGGCCCGCCGATATCCCCGGCTTTAATCTTCACCTGCTTCGTTTCGTCTTCGGCTTTTACGCTCTGCATATTGGCCGGGACGACGCCGAGGCCGACGCGGCGTTCGGCAGACTTATCCTGAGACGATCCTTCGTCAGCCGGCAGCACCGCCAGCTGGATCGAGTCCGTCTTCGTTACTTTTTTCCTCTTGTAGGTGATCGCTGCGGAATCTCCGGCTTGTTTGCTTTTCAGCAGCTTTTGCAAATCCTCGGTCTTTTCAACCGGAGTGTCGTCCACCTTGACGATAAAGTCGCCCGGCTGCAGCACTTTGAACGCCGGAAATTCTTTGAATACCTGCATAATGACGACGCCGTCATTGCTGATCTTGTAAGGAATGTTCAGCTTGTGATATGCGGCCTGGATCGCGCTGGATTGCGATGAGAGCATATTCACTTCCTGCCGCTGCGTATATTCCTGCTCGGTTTCATCCTTTTGCAGCAGCTCCGTTTTCCTGTGCAGCTCCTCATACGGCCTCACGAACGACAGCAGATAGCTAAATACCGTCGCATCGCTTACCCTGACGGTCGTTAACATAAAGGAACCCCGCTCCTCATAGTTCTGCTTGGCATGCACCATCGGCTGAAGGATTTCAGCCGTGCCGGCGGAGAAAATGAACAAGGGCAGCGGTAAAAAATACACCGCGTACACCAAAGCGATAGCGATAAAAACGGAAACGACGATGCGCGACGCCCGTTGGATATGTCTTCTGTCTTCCATCCTTTTCTCCCCTCAAAGCCGTATGCTTATCCCTATTGCGCAAGCCGCCCCGATTATGGTTGCCGCTGCTTGGTCTAAACGATACGGACAAAGCGTAAACATGTACCATCATCCTGGAATCGGAGTTGATAGCTGATGGCCGGCTTAAAAATGTTATCCTCCCAGCGCATGACAACCTTGACGCTCGGTTGCTTGGCTCTGTTATTGGTCGTATGTATTATTTTATTTCCCGATCGCGCTTTTCAATCGTCCCTGCAAGGATTAACCATCTGGTGGAAGCTGGTTTTCCCTGCTCTGCTGCCCTTCTTCATTGTGACGGAAATCGTGCGGGGAATGGGTATTCTCCATGCGTTGGGAGCTCTGTTCGACCCGTTGCTGCGCCTTCTGTTCCGTCTGCCCGGCATCGGCGGATGGGCCATCGCGGTCGGTTGCACATCCGGTACGCCCTCCGGTGCCGTAGCCGTAGGAACGTTAAGGCGGGATCGGCTTGTAAGCCGGGACGAGGCGGAGCGTCTGCTCGCCTTGAGCCATGTGATGAGCCCGGTTTTCCTGATCACCGTCGTCGGCGTCGGTTTTCTGCACAATGCTCAAAGCGGACTGGCGCTGGCTCTTCTCCATTACGGTTCGGCGCTGCTTGTCGGCGTATGGCAGCGCATTTCGCATTCCCGTCATCCGCTTGCCGCGGATATCGCCGAGAAGCGGGCGGAGCTTCAGCGAGCTTCAACCGCAACCAATCTGTTTTCCAGAAGCGCCTACGCGTTCCACGTCGCCAAAGCAAAGGACGGGCGCACGTTCGGCAAGCTGCTGGGCGATTCCGTCACCCATTCGGTACAGCAGCTGATGGCTGTGGGCGGGCTTATGATGATGTTCTCCGTCCTCGTTCATGCGCTGTCGATGTCGGAAGTGTTATCTTTTATCGGACTTGCCTTCTCTGCAGCAGGATTCGGTACCCCCCAGGAAGTAAATTCGGTCATCGCCGCGCTGCTTCCCGGATTGTTCGAGCCCCATTTGGGCGCATACGCAGTAGGCCAGGCGGAAGTGTTTCCCGGTTCATGGCCTTATGCGCTGCTCAGCGCCTTGCTCGCCTGGGGAGGGTTATCCACCCACGCGCAGATGAAAAGCTTTACGTTGGGAACAGACATCCGATATACCGCTTTCCTGAAGTCGAGGCTTCTGCATGCGGCATTTTCTTTTATTGCGACCGCCGCTTTTTGGAGGCCGCTGAACGGTCTCTTGTCGTCAGGCATTCCCGTATGGCTGCCCGGCTCGGCCCCTGCGCCCCTGAGCGTACAAGAATGGAACTTGTGGCCTCTCCTGACGCCTGCGTTCTTCTGGTTTAGCGGCATTCTGCTGCTGATGCTGCTCTTGTCCGTCTTCGCCGCCTTTGCTCTGCGCCATAACCGGCGCGGCTCCAGTCTTTAGCGAGGCGCGTATTTCAGCAAAAGCGCCTTCTCGACCTGTTCGGGAACGAGACCCGTAACCGGCCCGTGGAAGCGGGCGATCTCTTTGACGATACTTGAGCTCAAATACGAATATTGCGGTGTCGAGGTCATGAAAAACGTCTCAAAATGCTCATCCAGCTTCCGGTTCATCGAAGCCATCTGCAATTCGTATTCAAAATCGGATACCGCTCTCAAACCGCGCACGATCAAGTGCGCGTTTTTTTGTTTCATATAGTTGATCAGAAGATCGCGAAAGCTGTCAATTTCCACATTCGGCAAATCGCTCGTTACTTTTCTAAGCAGCTCGGTGCGTTCCTCCAACGTAAACAGCGGATTTTTGCTCGTATTATTCAAAACGGCCACAACCAGCTTGTCAAATACTTTAGCCGACCGGTGAATGATATCCAAATGGCCGTTCGTCACAGGGTCGAAGCTGCCCGGATATACGGCGATCTTCATTCCGAAATGTTCAATACTCATAAATTCAGTCAACTCCTCCGACAAATGCCGCTACTCTTGCGCTTTGTTTTTATAAATCGTTATGGCCGTGTCTCCGTATTCGGCTCTGCGAACCCATTCCAAACGGCCGATCGGCTCCTCGTAAGCATCCTCGGCATCATGTTCCATAACGATGGTCGCATAGGAATTCAGCATATCGGCCTCATCCAATTGCTCCACCAGCTCCCGAACCAGTTTGAGCCGGTATGGCGGGTCCAAAAACACCAGATCAAATTTGACTCCCCGCTTCGTTAATGCCTTGACGGCTCTCTGCGCGTCGTTTCGGTATATCTCGGCCTGGTCCGTGAATCCGGTCGCCTGCAAATTTTGCCGGATCGTGTCGATCGACTTCTTGTCGATGTCTGTCAACACCGCTCTCTCCATTCCGCGGCTCAGCGCTTCAATACTTAATCCGCCGGTGCCTGCGAACAGATCCAGCACATGACCTCCTTCGAAATAAGGGCCGATCATGCTAAAAATAGCCTCCTTCACCTTATCGGTGGTAGGCCGCGTGCCCATGCCAGGTACAGCCTTCAATGGCCTTCCCTTGGCACTCCCTGATATGACTCTCATTGATTTCCACCTTCTACCGGATAGTAATGCTATCGTACCACAAACGTAAACTTTTGCACAAAAAAATATCAGTGCCTATGTATAGATCGCCCGAAATGTGTCTATCCTTATATCATCGACATCCGAAAATGTCGTAGACAACCGCGGAGAAGGCTTACGTTCCCCATAAGCTCTTCGTCCGGTTTCTCCTCTCCCATGAATGGGCCCCGTCGCAAGACGGGGCCTGATTTATTTTAGGAACCCTTATAAATGTACCGTGGATTTTATTAACAAAAAGCCCCGATATTTCCTCTGGGCTTCATTCCCCTTTAAAGATTTTATTGCATGAAAGAAAATTCACATATCTTTCATAATAATTTCATACATGGTATATTTTTACTAAATCGAGCAAAGTATACAACCGAACAACCTTCGATCTATTTTCTTTTATTAAGGCTATGTTAAATTTTGATAATTACGAACAAAAGTTCTATAATAAGGGCAATATAACCGTTCGGAGATTAAGGAACTGAAAAAGCTTGCTGATACGTTGGGCGATAATGGAAAGCGAGAACTTATCTACTTTTTGCAGTCCCGAACCAAGGGAGTGGCACTTTCCGCTCTGAAGCTGCTTCCAACAGAAGCATTTCAAGATATTGTTGAAATGGACGAGACCTACTTTCTTTACTCTGAAAAGGGCAAGCGGAATATTGCCGAACGCAAGCCTCGTAAACGTGGCGGCAAAGCGAAATATCGTGGTATAAGCCACGATCAAGTGTGCGTGCTGGTTGCCCGTGACCGTCCGAAAATGACTTACTCTGGCGT
Source organism: Paenibacillus doosanensis (assembly GCF_025060755.1). Classification (GTDB taxonomy): domain Bacteria; phylum Bacillota; class Bacilli; order Paenibacillales; family NBRC-103111; genus Paenibacillus_S; species Paenibacillus_S doosanensis. The sequence goes on along the minus strand of NZ_JANYUY010000003.1, from coordinate 243,385 downwards.
ACTTGGGCGTGGACGTATTCGGACTACAAAAATTCGACGAAGCGATTGGTGGTCATCTATCTGACTCAAACGTGTATGCACTGATTCATGGAGGGCATTTAGCTCCTATGCGAATTCAAAAGGCATGACTCATTACCGATTCAAGTCCGACGGAAAACAACGTGCCGCTTGAAGAAATGGATGGATCGCTTCAATGGTGTTGCAACGAAATATTTACAGCACTATTTGGCTTGGTTTCGATACTTAGACAGCAAGGAGTATGAGAATACCGCATCGAATAAGAAAAATATGTTGGTCAAATCGTGCCTGTTTACTGTGACCGACACGAACACCAAACTTCGCCTTCTGCTTATTCTTGTTAAACGGGCAGTTATGCGTAACTTCCACGGAATGTAAACATCTAAATAACGTAAGGAACGAGGAGGCAGACAATTCATGGGAGGAACGAAGGTATGGGATGCGGAGTGGGAGGTTAACGAAGAGCAGGCGCGGACGCTGATCGGCAGACAATTCCCTCAGCTGTCATCGAAGCAAGTGAAGCGATTGGGCTGGGGCTGGGACAATACGGTTTTTCTTATCGGTGACGAGTACGTGTTCCGGTTTCCAAGAAGAACGATTGCAGTTGGCTCGATTCGTATGGAAGGGAAGCTGCTGCCGAAGCTGGAGGCATATATGACCATCCCTTATCCGAAACCGTTGTTTTATGGCGAAGCAAGTGACGAATACCCGGCACCATTTCTTGGCTATGCCTACGTGCCAGGAGATTTCCCAATCGGTGTGACGGAAGAACGCCGGGCTTTATCGGCAGAGACGCTGGCGAAATTTTTGCGGAGATTGCATGAGTTTCCGGTGCAGGCGGCGCTGAAGTGCGGAGTTCAGCAAGATCATCGAAACTTGACGGACATCGCATCGCGTAAAATGAAATTGGAGGGCTTTCTATCGAAGGTGGTTGAACACTTGTCGCCGGAGGAGTCCGGTGTGATCGAAGCGTATATTAGCAGGCTGCAAAAGGACCGTGTCGAGGCGGTGAATGCACTGCTACATGGCGATCTCCATTTTAAAAATATGCTTGTGAATGAGAACGGGATCGTTTCCGGCATCATTGATTGGGGCGATCTGAGCGTAGGCCATCCGGCTTGCGATTTGAGCGTTGCTTATAGCTTTTTACCACCTTACGCTCGCGGCGTGTTTTTCGAAACGTACGGAGGAGCGGATGAGGAAACGAAGCTGCTGGCGCGGCTGATCGCGGTATACATCCCCATACTGATCTTAATGCAAGCGGTCGATGACGGGAATGAAGCGATTGCGGCAGAGGCGAAATCTAACATCATGCGGGCACTGTCGGATTAGGCTCATTATTTCGTTGCGGCTATGGGGCTATGGCTATCGGCACCATTTTGTCGTTTAAAGGCCGCGATAAGGTAGATCCGCCTTCTTTGATGCCGCTTTATGTTGAGGGACACGATAGCAATAAACCGCCTTTTCAACGAATGCGGTTTTCTTATGGTCAAATATCAACATTAGAATTTAACATAGGCTTTATTATTAAAGAAAACCGCCTTGCTGAAAAGGCGGTTCATTGAGCTATCGTACCCTTAGTTCAATGATTCAACTGTTATTCCTTGTTGCGTTCCAATTGAATACGAATTCCTTCGCGGTCAATTTGTATCCAATATTCTACGATTTTCTCATTTTCTACACGATAGACTGCACTTGCGATCTCTACGACGGGTTTGTTAGTCGGTGTATATCCGTCTACTTCCCCAATGTGGATTCCAGATTGTTTCCAACGCACATAAACCCGATCATCTTGCACTAAAAATTCTTGTATAGTTAGACTGAAGGTACCGTAAATTTCTATCATTTCGCGAACATGATCCGCGTAATTGGCCGGTGACCTTTCAACGGTCACTTCATTTTCCGAAGTAATCTGATGTGCCAAAACTCGTTCCGCCATTAACTGGTGTGCAGCATCCGGTTCTTGACCAGAACGAACCTTCTCAAAAAATCGTCGCACTACTTCTTCTACTGACATAGTGAATTCTCCTTGTTTAAAAAATAATATCTTATCATTGTAACACAGTCAATTAGTCAGGCGTTACCCGCACATAACTGCACATATGGCAGAGTTCCCCTCAATTTAGTCCAAGAAGTTCTTCGATAATTCATATAGTTGGTAATGTTACTAATACCGCCAAACAAATCGTATTTACTAACGTTCCACAAGGTACACCAGAAAAGCCTGTTTACCTGGTAATTGTGAACAATAAATCGAACAAGTATGCCTACGGAAACGGTTATACTTCAATATTAAGAAAGGACTTGATCACTATGACAACCAGAACAATTACTTGGGGGATTGCTGTTTTGACTATTAGTGCTATTGCTTTGACTAGTGTAATTTCAAGTAATGCCGCCCAAGAAAGCTTAGCTGAGAAATATAAAAATTATAAAAATGACGTTACTTTTGAGCCTGTTCCTGAAGCGATACTGGAAGACCATAAACATCCTGATTTTATTGTAACTAAGGACGGCCAATATGCCAAAATTTTGCATATGGAAAAAAACTTCAGTCAAGATGAAATAGCTTATGATGAGCATAACACAACGGATAAAACCAAAGTAATTGTTGTCCATGGTGACACTTATATTAAAGAGGAAGCGAACAAGTAAAAATGTCGAGTTTTAATCGTCGTATCCGAAACAGGTATCTACTAGTCGCAATTATACATCGATTTGTTACTTTTCCTTAACCATGAATGGGCCCCGTCGCAAGACGGGCCTGTTTTATTTTATCCATCTTTTTCCACGAAAATATTTGCATTTCCGGCTTTCGAGACTTTAATTGATTGTTTTTTGCCTATAAAAAATCCCTGCTTCGTCGATGGCAGCCGACAGCAGGGAAAAACGTGATATATGTTGAATGTGGGATCAACGATTATTATTTTAACTATGGTTCATTAAATTGCAATGAAGATAACCTTAAAATTAGATGAAAACAGCTTGAATTTTTTTGCCCGCACATGATTTTACCATCTGCTGCAAATACTGGGGAGAAGTAACTTCAGTCAATGGCCAATAAAAGCAGAGGAGCTCTCGATTATGTGCGACCGATTTACTTTACATGCCGAATTATCCGATTTGCAAGATCGATATGGTTTGTCCAAAGCGCTGTTTTACTATGCGAACCAGCGCAGCTTGCAGCCGCAGCAACCGATTGCCGCTGTTGTCGTACAGCACGGCGAACGCATTCTCGATGAATACCGCTGGGGACTCATGCCCTTCTGGGCACAGGATTCGATTGTTGCGGACAGCGCCTCCGTATTCGGCAAGCGGGCCTTCGACCATCTGCTCAAGAGACAGCGCTGCATCATTCCCGGCAGCAGCTTCGACAAGGTATACCGTCCGAATGCCAAGGAGGAGCAGGTTTCGCGTTTCATAATCCCGGGAGGCCAAACGTTTGCGATGGCCGGCGTGTACGATGTCTGGAGCGGCTCCTTCGGAGAGCAGCTGCGCACCTGCGCCATTCTTACGAGAAAGGTTAGGAACTTCAGTACCGGACTGGAGGATACCGTTCCGTTAATCTTAAACGAAGAGCAGGTCGATACATGGCTCGATCCCGGGCTGTTCAATAAACAGTTGCTGCGGGAGTGGCTTCATTCTACGGCGAACCCGCCGTTATGCGAGCTGCCGACCGCTCTTTGGGACCGGGCCGGCAGTTGGGACGAGACGGATTTGGATATTGTCGCGGTCCCGTATATCGCCGAACGATAGCGCAATCTTGAATCTGCGTCTCCAAGAAGCGCCTGCGCAAGATTGGATTCAGGGCCGCCACCGCTTACGCGGGGCGGCTCTTCGCTTTTCAGCATGGGCGTACTCCCTCTCCCCGCTTCTTCAGTTCAGCCGTATATGCGCCAATTTATCGGGATTGCTAATCAAATAGACATGCTCTATATCCTTCGTCTTCCCATGAAAAGCTTTGAAGCATACGGCGATTCTGGGCTTATTTTGCTCAATCAGCACCAGGCCGTGATCTCCATTAATGATGGCTTGACGCAGTTCTCCGGACAAGCTGCCCTTGGAATAAATTCCTTCCAAAAATGCTTGAATCCGCTCTTTACCATAGATCGGAAATATGGCGGCCCGCACTTTGCCCCCGCCGTCGCTGATCAACGTCGCCTGTTCGATCAGCATATGGACGAAAGGACGAAAATTTCCCGTTCGCGATCCTGCCAGGAAGGCTTTGGCGAATTCGCCGTTTTCGTTGCCTTTGGGTGCGGCAGAAACGGCCTCGGGATTCATTTTTTGCTTGGCGCGGCTCAAAATTTTGCGGCAATTCGCCTCTGATTTGCCGAGAATATCCGCCATTTGGGCGTAATCGTAATCCAGCACCTCCCGCAGCAGAAACACCGCCCGCTCCGCCGGGGTTAATTGCTGCAGCATCACAAGCAGCGCATAGGACACGTTCTCGTCGCGAACCAGCTGCTCTTCCGGGCTATCGCCGCCTGTCAAGTCGGCCTGCGGCTCGGGCAGCCACGGACCGACGTAAACTTCTCTCTGCCTGCGGGCCGATTTCAATAGGTTCAGACAACGGTTCGTCACCATTTTGACCAAATACGCTTTCAGATGACGCACATCCTCCGTCTGCGTTTGCTGCAAAGCGACAAAAGCGTCCTGCACCACATCCTCGGCGTCCGTGAGCGAGCCCAGCATCCGGTAAGCGACGGAAATCAGCAGCCTTTTATGTTCCGTATACAGCGCGTCCAAATCCATGACGATGTGCCGCCCCTCCATCTCGGGTTAGTAACTGATCAGCGAAGCCATCAGCAAGCCCGACGCCAAACTCAGGCAGAAGGAGAACAAGCCGACGGACACGTTGCCTTTCGGAATTTCCGCTACGACCTTGAAAGGCGTAAGCAGCTCGAATATGTAAAAAATAACGATTTGAAACGCGATACCGAGTAACCCCCATATAATCAGGTCTACCAAGCCTAGCGAATGATAGACCGCCGAAGCGAGCACCGCCGCCTGTCCGATGATTTTTCCGCCCAAATCGTAAGCCGCGGCACGGGCCGCCTGCACCTTGACCGGATCGGACAGTTCCCCTCCCTCGCGAATCAGCTTGAATTCGTTATAGGGCGTAGTCAACGTAAATAGAACGATCCCAAGCCCGACAAGAGGCACGGTCACAACCAAATAAATCAAAAAATTAACGATGGACTGCAACTCCAACATGATGCGTTTCCCCCTTATTATATAAAGCCAACCGGCAAATAGTAGGAGCCATTGTTCGTAATATGCCCTCCCACCCGGGCGACAACCGCCGAAGCGCGGCCTCCGATCAGAAAACAGCCCCATAACAGCCTGCCGCTTCCAGCACCTTTCAGCGTTTCGAAGCGAACTTGCGGAAGCTCCGTATACCGCTGATAAACCATCGGCTGATCGCAATATTCTTCCTCTTCGCTGCGCTCGATCGTTTGGCCTTCCGCACCAAAGATCGTCACCCCGCTGCCTTCGCGTCCATAGATCGGCTTGACGACATAAGGCGTGCCTGTTCCGGCAAACCGGTTTTCCAAATAGGTAGGCAGCATATATGCTTCGATCCATGCATGCTCCTCCGGCGTGTAAAACTGCTGCGCTTCGTGCAAATTCCAGATTAGCGCCTGCAGCGCCTTCGTCTGGGCGGCGAAGCCGGAAGGCGGATTGATCACCGCCAGCTTTCGCTCCGCGATGAGCCTCAGCGTATGCTCTCCCGTGGGATAGCCGTCCTCGTCGCGGTCTTCGGCCAACTTCTCCAGCGCATGCAATCGATATAGCACATCCACCGGAGCCAGAACGTCATCCTCGAGCCGTACCCAGAGCCGATCGTCCTTTACGCGTAAATCCGCTAGAGGTGCGAAATCCGAAGCCAGTCCTGATGTTCGCAGCAAATAACGGGTCGTTCCCGCATCCTCGATATGCCAATCCAGAGCGCTAAAATAAATATGCCTTGTCTCATAGCCTGCATCTTGGTAAGCCGCAATCGCGGCGCGAAACGATTCGGCGAGCCTGTGCGTACAGCCCGCATTCGGGTTTTCCGCTCCGTAGACGCTGCATACGGCGCCGTTGACATGGAACGCTTCCACGATCCCGGTCGGCGTATCGCTGTTGAACTCCAGCATCTTAATCCGGTCTTCGTCCGCCGCGAAATCGAAGCGCCCAATAACAGTAGGTGCCGGCATAAGCGGCCCGAAACTCAGTCGAACGGCGGCGACGGCGGCTTCAGGCACCCCGAGCTCCTCAAGAAGAACCGTATCGGCCTGTTGAACGATGGCCACCGTTTTGGCAAAAATACCGCCAAGACGCTCTGCGGCCTCCTGCATTCGCCGGTGCAGCCCGCGGTCGATCCGGTGAATGCAGGCGAGCGCATATTCTTCGTCGTACATACAATCCCAAGTAAAAATTCCTTCTGCGCGCAACTGGTCGTAAATCGCCTCTCGTCGTTTGGGATACGCATACGCGGTTAAGGTTTTACCATCGTCATTTCTCATCATCCCGTCCTCCTATCCGGAACTGGAACCGCTGCTGCCGATGCCCCCATGCGAGGAGGAACCGTCCGAAATGGAGGACGAGCCTTCCGAAGTTCCGGATTTGCCGGAGCCTCCTCCGCCGAAGAAGGCTCTCGATGTAGAGCCTCCGCCTCCGCTGCCGTTATCGCAGTACCCGTCCCCGTTTCGATCGACGCAATTGGAATTTGCCGTATTCGAGCAGCCGGTTGCCGCTGCAAGCGCCGCGCCCAAAAACAGGACGAGCATTTTGCGGGTGTTCCCTTGCTTTTGGTGTTCCAAGATGATTTGCCCTCCTAAGAGTTATTCATAGCAGTAAAAAGCTTCGCTTTTTCCATGAATAACTTGCTTCGTAAGCCTTACGCCGACGGCTCGGCGTAAAAGACGAACGTCTCTCTGTCTTCGTCGATCTCCGTGGAAGTCCGGTTCCATTCTCTTCCGTCGGCATACAAATAGTTCGCAGATAGATGCAGCATCGCCTCCAGGCTGTCCGCGAAGCTGAACGTATACACCAGACGATAATCGGTCGTAAACTCGCGATATTCCCTCAGCTCCAGCTTGATCCCTTCCGGTAAAGCTCCATCCGGTTTTCCCCAAAACGGCACGATTTTTTCATCCTCGGCTTGCTTGACGTAAATGACATAACAGCCATCCTCCACCGCGTTGGAGGTTTTCTCGTATACAGAGCCTTCCTTGACCAAATAGTCGCAGGCAAACCGCAAAGCGATCTCGTCTCTCTCGATACGATCGTAATAATACAGCAGAGGAAACTCGCTGCTGCCCTCTTCATATAAACGATATTCCAGTCGTGCCAACGTCCGTTCTCCTTCCATTCGGTTCTATGTAGTAAATAACTGTAAAGTAATACGCGCCGCGTGTCAAAAGGTTTATAGTTCTATCCGCTCATTTTTCGGACTGCCTCAGGGCGGTTATAGATGCTGTTCACCGGTAATTTCAATAGCAGCGAGAGGCTCAGGCTATACCGCTTTCAAAGGCGGACGCTTCCGCTTTTCCAGATTACTTCTAGATTCAATGTCCTAAGTCTACGACGAATCCATCAAACATAAGCTCTCACAATGTCTCTTGTGCCCTAAGTGAAACGGGGGGACTCTATGAAGGCCGGCTGCCATCATCTAATCCTTTTTGGTTTTTATTAAAACAACAAATCTAACCCAATAATGGAATTGGTTGGTTCATCGACCACAAGTATAATATCCTTGCATCTTGAAACGAAGTATCTCAAACTAATATTTTCTTTTAATCGCTCCGATAACATCCAATTTGTGGGAGTAAGACAAATGTAACCATCGTTTTGAGCATAGGACGACTCCAGCCAGTTCCATGCCGCATCAAATTGTTCAACATTTACGGGTGGTATATATTCTTTTTTGAGTTTCATGTATATTGTTTTATTCATAAAACCTCTTGGACGTAAACCTAAATTTCCATATAATTCAGAAACCACTGGGTTTAGTTCGTTTCTTCTATGAAGCCCTATTATATTCAATCTAGAACTATCCTTTAAATTACTTAACATTAACGTATGAGGTATCTCGCCGCTATAAACAACTTTTATTTTATTAAAATGAACAGCAATTTCTTCTAAGAACCGATTATATGACAGGGAAGATGGTGTTGGTATTTGGGTTACTAAATCAGGTTCACTTAGAGCAACCGGCGCCAAAAAAAACTGAGCTAAGGGGGTTACATTAGCATTGTCCCCCTCGTAATTGATTAGACGAATACTATCGTAGCTGGAAGAACTATTACTTAAATACGTAGGGCTTTGAATAATTTCTAACCAATTCACTGAACAACACTCCCGTTCATTCCATTTTCTTACTAAGAAAAAAGAAAAATAACTGCTTTTCAACAGTTACTTTTCTTATACCATACTTAGGTTTCAGGAACATATACTACAGCCGATTTTATTGTGACTAATGTGTATGTACCTTCCCTTCCATAGAGTTTCCCGCCAATTGTTGCTCTGTAGTTCCCGGCAGTAGGTTGATACTCTGTTCCTACATCTCCAAAACTAGTTTTTGCAGGGTTTAGCGGATACTTAAAGGTATCCGAACCAGCAGGTATGATTAAACCATCTGCATCCACTTTTTCATAATTCATTACCAAATCAATGTAGTTAATTGTATCACCAACCATGGAAACATTCCATTTACAATCTTGATACCACTCCACTGCTCGGCAAGATATAGTCCCTACCGCAAATGCTTGTGTAGATACTTCAGCATCATCTTTATAAATAGCTATAACGCCATCGACAGGTTCATTCATCTCTACTACTTTCGTTTGTAAAACCTGACTAGTATCAGTACTACCTACTAATTGACTAGATTCCGCAAATGCTGAGAATTGAATACAAAAAACAAAGATAATTACCAATAACAGTGATCGAAAAAAATTAGGCATAAATTAGCACTCTCCTATTAAGTTAATTTCAAATATAATATACTATTAAAAACTTTTTTTGTAAATATATAATAAAATTACCATTATTTATTAGTTACACTAAAAATAGTTGAATAGCAATTAGTACTTGCTGACCGCCGGCAAAAACATTTTGTGGGAATCGTCTCGCATGATGCTTCCGGCATAAGGAACGTTTGATCGAGCATAGAAAAGCTCTCTATGCAGCGGAACGGCCTCGGCCGGATGAGGACAAGCTGGAGCGGTTGTCGCAGACGATCTTGCAAGCATGGAGGAGCAGGAGGCCGGTGCGGATCATCTGCCTTGAGCACGGCCGCGAAACGCCCCGAACCGGGATTATCCGCGACATCGATACGGTTCAAGGGCGGATTCGTATTCAATCGGAGGGACATATCCGCATGCTTCGCCTGGAGGAAGTGCTGGATGCGGAGCCGGGATGATCAGTTTTCATTCGTTCGCCCGCCTTTACGGCTGCGCCACCGACTCAGCAACCAGACGATGACCAGCAGACCTGCTGCCGCAATAACCGTAAGCACGGAATACCGGTGAATTTCAAAAATAACTCGTTTCCAATGCTCCCCGATCAGAACGCCTATCGTAATGAAGGTGACGGCCCAAATAACGGCGCCCGGGAGCGCGAACAAAGCGAACGTACCGTACGGCCATCTGCTGACACCCGCGAACAAAGCTGTAAGATGCCGCAAGCCGGGAACGAAATAGCCGATAGTCACGGCAAATTTGCCGAATCTGCGGAACCATTGCTCCGAACGCTGCAGCCTGCCGGGCGTTATATGCACATATTTGCCGTACTTGATCAGCAGAGGATATCCCATCCAATAACCGGCCCAGTAGCTGATAGACATCCCTGTGAAGCTGCCCGCAACTGAAACGAGCGCCGTCGGGATATAGTGAAGCTCCCCCTTGTAAATCGAGTAACCGGCATACGTCATGACAACCTCGTCCGGTATGGGCACGCCTACGATACCGAGCATCAGCACGCCGAATAATCCGAAATAACCGTAATGAACCAATAAATACATCAGCTTCGCTTCCATATGGCCTGCTCCTTCCTTACGCCTCCAAAAAATAAGCGATATGATACCGGTCATTTTCATGCCGCAAATAAACCATAAAGTCATTGTTGCCTTAGACATGACAAAAAATCCCCTTCCTGCCCGATCGTCCGGACGGAATGGGAGCTATAAGGGCGCGGCTGCAATAGACGGACGGCCCGGTCCGTGTTATCATACCACTGAGGTGAAGGATGACATGATTTTACATAAAGGCGAAACTTTATTCAGGCAAGGCGAGACTGGCCCGCTGTACCATGTGCGGAGCGGATTGCTCAAAATCGTGCGGATTCATGAAGACGGAAGTCCGTTTCTCTTCAATATCGTCGTCCCGGGCGAAACGATCCCCCATCATTCTTTGATCAGTCCGAAAGAATATCACGGAACGGCCATCGCGCTGGTAACAAGCGAAATCACCGTGATCCCAGCTAGAGAATGGTACGGAGAGCTGGAGCGCAATCCGGGTAAATGCCAGCAAATCGCTATGCTGCTGCAAAGCAAACTGAGAATGATGCAGCAGCGCATCGATCAATTGACCCTTATAACCCCTTCGGAGAAGCTGAACAAACTTGAGGAATGGTTCGCCGAACATGCTTCGCCGTTATCTTTAAAGGAAGTATTAACTCAAGAGGAGATCGGGCAGCTGATCGGCTTAAGAAGGGAAACGGTCAACCGCCTGCTGCGAAGCAGCCGCAAGTCCTAAATTGAAAAAGAGCCTGTTCCCGATAAAACGCCTTTCCTAACCTTACCGTTTTGACGGAGGCGTTTTTTCCAAAGCACACATTTCCTCTTCCATGGCAGCGAACCTTTCCATCGCGAACTGACGGCAATCGTGGACCGCTTGGTTATAAATATGCGGACCGGCCTGCCGGATGAAAAAATCGAGCAGCTGCTCGGCAGCCAAATTCCCTATCGGCTCGCTGAACTCCTCGTCAAAATATTGCTGCAATTCCGTCACTAAGCGATCTTTTTGTTCTTTGGGCAGCTTGACACTCATCATATACGTTCGTCATCCTCCGTTATAGTTTAGATCCGAGTGCAAAAAGCCGTCCCCCAAAACAGATTGGAAGACGGCGATCGGCACGTTTAGAACCCTGCGGTAGCTGTATTCGTACCGCTATCCGCAAGTCCTTCCGCATTTTCATAGCCTGCATTTCCGAACACGCTGTTCGACTCGCATTGTGCGGAAGCGATTTTCACTGCGGCGACGGAGCATTGATACAAGCTGTTGCCCGTTACGACGTTACGCTTCGCAGAAGAGCTTCCGCCCTCCCCTGCGGTATTGAGCAGGATGCCGGTTTGCACGCGCCGGACCTCGTTATGTTTGACCGAGTTGGCATCCCCGTTAATAACGGCGATGCCGCAGATTGTTCCGTTAACGGTATTGCCGGTAATCGTGTTGCCGTAAGGACGGTCGTCGCCCGCGTTATCTCCGGCCTCAAGCTGAATGCCTCCCTTTTCGGGACGCGTAATGACGTTGTTCACGATCGTGTTGTTGCTGCAAGCGTCTTTGAGGCGAATTCCGTAGGTCGAGCTGGACGCCGACTCCTGCAGTCCTTCCGACGTCACCAGATTGCCTTCGATCAGATGATAAGAGCATGCGCTCAGCTTCGATGACATGAGAATCGCCGCATCCTGACACTGTTCCATCACATTGTTGGAAATAAGCGAATAGGAACTTCCGGCATTAAGGCAAATACAGCTTTTCGTAACGTTTTTAAAATGATTCCCCTTAATGATATGATTGCTCCCGCCTTCGAGGACGATACCGAATCCTTCAGCAGGACTTTCCGAGCCCAAAATTCTCAAAAAGGTGCAATCGGTTACCGTCACATGTCTTGAGCGAACAAGCCGGACTCCGTTCGCCGAATCGGTAAATATACAGCGGCTGATCGTAATATGCGAACCTTCCAGCATATGTATTCCGCGCTCTACGATATCGCCCGTCGCTCCGCTCGGCCCTCTGCCGGAGAACGTAATTCCATCTATCGAATAGGAACCGACCCCGCCGCCGCTGAATAGCATAAGCAAATTGGTGTCTCCCGCCTTCAATTCGGTAACTTCCGCTCCTGCCCCCAATAGATGAACCTTCGATCTCATAATGATGCCGCGATTGATACAATAACTGCCCGGCGGAAAATAAACCGTCCCTCCTTTACTCGCAGCCGCATCAATTGCAGCCTGAATATACGGAGCATCGTCATCGTAAAGTCCCTCTCCCACAGCTCCGAAGTCTTTTACATTATACCAAGGCTTGTTATCGGTCACCGGAACGGTAGATTTGGCGGCTTGAACCTTGACCGGCAGACCGGCGCCTGCGGCAAGCAGCACTCCCGCCGCTCCGACCGAAGCAAGCAGTTGCCTTCTTGTCATCGTTTTTTTTCCCTCGTTGTCTTGCGGTTCGATTGTCGACACTTGCAGCTCCTCCCCCTATTTGGATTTCTATGAAAATTATAACTTTGATAGATTGCGCTGGCAACCCTTGCCCGTATCCCGCGTGACAAACTGCGCCGTATGGAGAAACCGTCTACTACTTTTGTCCTTCATAAAAGCAGGCGGGCGGCCGCTTCCGAAATGATCTTCCACCGAACACATGAATACTTTGGTAAAATTTAACGCGCCGAACCGAAAAAAAACAGACCCGAAGGTCTGTTGAGGAACGCTTTGCCGAAAAGCCTTTGCAAAACGAAAGGCTCCGCAGCAGCAGCTTTTATAATTATTATCCGGGATAAATTCCATTATTTGTGCCGAAGGTTCAGCGGAACATCCCCCAAAGCTTGATCAAATGAAATGTATTATTCGGATCGATGCGCTGGGCGATGACGAAATTGACCATATGCTCTGCTTGCTGATCGGTCAACCGTTCACCTAGCACCTTGGACAGCATAGATACGAATCGTCTGACCTTCGCCCTATCCTGCAAATCCGCTTTCGTAACACCTTGCAAAATCATCTTGATACGTTCTTTCGTATCGGGATTTTTCATTTTCAGCTTGACCCGTTCGACAAAAACAGGATCGAAACCGTATTTTTGATAGCTCATGTCACGAACACCTCCGATCAAAGATCTGGTAGCCAGCCTCTTTTGTAAGTTTATGACGGAGAGCTCGGACATGTGCCTTATATTATAGCCCCGAAGGCAAGATTAGGTGTTAATCCAATAATTCGCTGTCAAAAATATTCTCACGGCGCAAAAACTCGCGAAGCATTCCGAATCCGGCGCCCGTCCAAAACTCAGGCTGCTTCACCATCCCGGCGGCATCGTCGCGGGCCTGCTCCATCACCTCGAAATCGGTGACCATGTCGGCGATCCGAAAATCGGGAAGCCCGCTCTGCTTCGTTCCGAAAAAATCTCCGGGGCCGCGCAGCTCCAAGTCGCGGCGGGCGATCTCGAAGCCGTCGTTCGTGTCGGTCATCGCTTTCATCCGCTGCTTGCCGACCTCGTTCTTCGGATCGGCGATAAGCACGCAGTAGGATTGATGCTCTCCCCGCCCGACGCGCCCCCTCAGCTGATGCAGCTGTGACAGACCGAACCGGTGGGCATCGTACACGACCATCAGCGTCGAATTCGGCACATCCACCCCAACTTCAATAACGGTGGTCGACACGAGCACTTGAACCCGATTTTCGCTGAATTCGCGCATGATCTCATCCTTCTCGGCCGCAGCCATCCGCCCGTGCAGCAACCCGACGTGGAACTGGGGAAATGCGAATTGAATTTGGGCATGCACATCAATCGCATTTTGAACGTCCAGCTTCTCGGATTCCTCGATGAGCGGGCAAATGACATAGGCTTGTCTGCCCGCCTCGACTTCGCGGCGAATGAACCCGATCACGCGCTCCAGCATATCGTGAGTGACCGCATACGTCTTGATCGGCTTGCGGCCCTTCGGCAGCTCGCGCAGCGTCGATACGTCCATGTCGCCGAAAGCGGTAATCGCCAGCGTCCGCGGAATTGGGGTTGCGGTCATCGTAAGCACGTCCGGGTTCATCCCCTTGCGCCGGAGAATGCTTCGCTGATTGACTCCGAAACGGTGCTGCTCATCCGTAACGACGAGACCTAGGCTGCGGAAGAACACATCCTCCTGAATGAGCGCATGTGTTCCGACCGCCACATCGACAAGCCCCATCTGCAGCGCGCCCAGCACCTCTCTGCGCTGGCGGGCGGTCAAGCTTCCGGTCAGCAGCGCCACTTGAATGCCGTACGGCTCGAAAAGGCGTTCCAGCGACCGTTTGTGCTGTTCGGCAAGGATTTCCGTCGGAACCATCAGCGCGCCCTGATAGCCCGCTTTGACGACGGCAAACAGCGCCGCTGCGGCAACGACCGTCTTGCCCGCTCCCACATCGCCTTGAAGAAGCCGATTCATGCAGTACGGCTGCTGAAGATCATGCAAAATTTCGGCAAGCACCTGTTTTTGCGATCCCGTTAACGTAAACGGCAGCGCCCGCACAAAAGCTCTTACCCCCGGCAGGTCAAGCGGGTGGGCGATCCCGTCGGCCCTGTCGTGATTTAATGCCCGGTAAGCCTGCATTTTCAGCTGAAATAAAAACAGCTCCTCATACACCATCCGCTTACGGGCGCGGAGGCCTTCCTCCATCGTGCCTGGCATATGCAGCAGCGCAACCGCCTGCTTACGCGCCATCAGTCCGTACTTGTCGAGCAGCTCCTGGGGCAGCACCTCGGCAATCATTCCCCCGTACTGCGTCAGCGCCTGCTTCATCGTCTGGCGCATCCACTTCTGCGTGATTGCCCCCGCCACAGAATAAACAGGCTGCAGCGTCCCGATCTGCGATGTCCCTTTTCCCGGAAATTCGGACTCCGATACGGTGAGATGCAGCCTTTTTTGATCCCATTTTCCGGTAAGAACGATATCTTCGCCCGTCTTCAACTGATCCTTCAAATAATGCCGATTAAACCAGACGGCCGTCACAAACAGCTTGTCCACCATCATTTTGCAGGTGAGCCGCGATTTCACGCGGCCGTACATCTGGAGCTGCGGCGCTCCGACAATAGTTCCCTGAACGGTAATTTTGTCGCCGTCCTTCACTTCGGTCAAATCGCGCAGCGTATAATCTTCATAACGAAAAGGATAATAGTCCAGCAGTTCTCCGACAGTGGAGATTCCAAGAGCAAGCAGCTCTTCGGGTTTCTTGCCCTTGACCCCGTGGACGTCCTTGACCGGAATCCGGTATAAATCGAGCGTCATCTTAAGCCGGTCTCACAAATGCAGCGACGGCTCCGGGACCGGCGTGCGTCCCGATAGTGGGACCTATGGTGGCATAACCCAAACTCTCTATGACAAAGTGTTGCTTCAACAATGCGCTCAGCTCCTCGGCGTAAAGCCTGTTATTGGCGTGCGCTACCGTGACGTGCAAGGGCTTGTCGCCGTAATCGGCCTTCAACAAATCCACGATACGGCCCATCGCCTTCTTCTGCCCCCTCACTTTATCTACCGGGAACACTTCCCCTTCCTCGGATATGGACAAGATCGGTTTAATATTCAGAAGAGAGCCCAGCAGCGCAGCCGCCTTGCCGATCCGCCCGCCTTTTTGCAAATATTCCAGCGTGTCGACCAAAAAATAAATTTTGGTTTGCCGGCGGATCGTATCGATCATTTCCAATATTTCTTCTTTGCTCCTGCCCTCGCGCGCCGCTTCGGCCGCGCAAACCACCAGCATGCCGATACCGTATGAGGCCGTACGCGAGTCGACGACCGACAAGTCGCAGCCGTCCTCCTCCAGCATCGACTTGGCCAATAAGGCCGATTGATAAGTCCCGCTCATCCGCGACGACAGGTGAATCGAGATGACGGAAGCGCCTGAGGCGCCTGCCCGTTTATACGCTTCCACGAATTCAACCGGCGAAGGCTGGGAAGTCGTGGGCAGCGACGAAGATGCGGCCAGCTTTTCAAAGAAAGCTTCCGGCCCCATGTCGACGGAGTCTTTGTACGTTTCGACTCCAAAGTGAACCTTTAACGGTATCAATTCGATATTCAATGCTTCCCGCACCTCGGGGGGAATATCGGCCGTGCTGTCCGTGACAACCCGTACCTGACTCAATCCGTTCACCTCACCCATACATTCAGTCTGAAGCCCAGCCTATGAAGCTACTCCGCAGAAATCATATAATAATATAGCGGCTGTCCGCCGTTATGAACCTCTACTTCGACATCGCCGTACGTTTGTTCCACGTAATCCGCCAGCAATTCGGTTTGCTGTTCATCCGCTTCCTCGCCGGTATAGAAGGTGACGAGCTCCGCCCCGCCGGCCAGCATATGATCTATAAGACCGTGGCATGATGCGAGCAAATCGGGATGCGACACGACAATCCGATGATTATAAATGCCGATGTAATCTCCCTGTTTAATATCGATCTCATCGATCCGGGTATCGCGGACCGCGCAAGTGACGAGTCCAGACTGCACCTGCTGGATAGCTTGCTTCATCGCATCCGCGTTTTCGTCCGGCGCCGCATGCTCGTTATATGCGATGACGGCGGCGATGCCTTGAGGGATCGTTTTCGCAGGAACCACGATTACTTGTTTATCTTCCACAAGTTCGACCGCCTGCTGAGCCGCCAAAATAATATTCGAATTGTTCGGGAACACGAACACCGTATGCGCATGGACTTCCCGAATCGCCGTCACGATATCTTCCGTGCTCGGATTCATCGTCTGGCCGCCTTGCAGCACCCTGTCAACGCCGAGACTGGCGAAGATGCCGGCTATTCCCTGACCGGCAGCAACTGCGACGAAGCCGTAGGGCTTGAGCTTGCGTCCCGCTTCCTCTGCGGACGATGCGGCAGACGTTCCCCCGTCGGATAGTGATTCGCCGGACGACCCGTTTCCTTCATGCAGTAAATGCGTATGCTGATCGCGCATATTCTCGATCTTGATCCGGCTTAAATCGCCGTATTTCATAGCCAGATTCATCACGCTGCCCGGATATTCGGCATGGATATGCACCTTGACGAGATCGTCGTCGGCCACAACGAGCAGAGAATCGCCGAAAGCGGACAGTTCCTTGCGGAACAAGCCCTCGTCGAACTCGCTTGCAGCCGTTTTTACCGGATTCAGCCTTACCATAAATTCCGTGCAATATCCGAACTCGATATCCTCCGTGGCCAGTTTAGCCTGCGGCCGGGCCGCCTCGCGATGGGCCGGCTCATCGGGCGCTGCGATCCCGTCCGAAGAACCCGCATACGGCCCCGCGGCGCCATCGCCCGCTTCCGCTCCCGCAGAAAGCAGCTGAAGAGCTTGTACGAAGCCTTCGTATATATACAGCAAGCCTTGGCCTCCCGCATCTACGACGCCGACCTGCTTGAGCACAGGCAGCATCTCCGGCGTTCGGGAAAGAGCTTCTTGTCCTTTTTGCCATGTCTCTTTCATCAGTTCCACTAGATCATGCGTCCGTTTGGCCTGCTGAACCGCGTGCTTGGCAGCCTCCCTAGAAACGGTAAGGATCGTGCCTTCCACCGGTTTGACCACGGCTTTATAGGCCATATCGACACCGCTCTGCAGAGCTGCAGCCAGCTTCTCGGCATCGACGGCTTCCGCATCCGATACCGATTTGGCGAAACCGCGGAACAATTGCGACAGAATGACGCCCGAATTGCCGCGCGCGCCCATAAGCAGGCCTTTCGCCAAGGCATCGGCCGCTTTGCCGATATGAGCGGAAGGGCGCTTGCTCAGCTCCTCTACTCCGGAAGTCAAAGTCAGGTTCATATTGGTTCCTGTATCTCCATCGGGAACAGGAAACACGTTGAGCGCATTGACTTTGTCCACATTGTCTCTCAGCTGCTGTGCTCCCTTTTCCATCATGCGGATAAAGTCATTTCCGTTAATTAGGTTTAAGCGCTTACTCAAAAAAACCATTCCCCTTCCTGCCAAGACAAGGTACGACTTGCGCTGCCGCCGCCCATTCTCTTGACCTTACTGAGCGACCCGAACGCCTTGAACATAAATGTTCACCGACTCCACTTGAAGCCCCACAACTTCGTTTAATACGTATTTCACTTTCGTCTGTACATTGTGGGCCACTACCGATATCTTGGTGCCGTAGCTTACGACGATATACAGATCGATGGCCAGCGTTCCCTCCGGATTTCGGCGAACCTCGACGCCCCGGCTCAGATTATCCCGGCGAAGCAGCTCCGCAATGCCGTCTTTAAGCTGATTGCGCGACGCCATCCCAACAAGTCCATAACAATCCAAAGCAGCCGATCCCGCCAGCACGGCAACAACTTCATCGGTAATATAAATCGTGCCATATTCCGCATCCAGTTCGATAGCCATAGTTACAGCTCCTTGTGTATAGATTTTAGGATGGACTATTTTTCATTTTACTATATCAAACGCAAGAAATAAATAAAATTTGGTGAAACACCCATAAAAACATCATTGTGGCGTTGACGTCTTTTATACCATTGTGATATGATATTTGAGTGTGTTTTTTAACAGGTTTGACTTACGGAGATATCGCTTTAGAAGACAAGTTGTCATCGAGGCTGTTAAGGAGGTGTATTGCAATGTCCCGCAAATGTTTCATTACTGGCAAAGGACCAGGAACAGGTAACCATGTGTCCCACGCTAATAACAAATCGAAGCGCACTTGGGGTGTTAACGTTCAGAAAGTTCGTATTCTGGTGGACGGTAAACCAAAACGCGTTTATGTAAGCACGAAAGCTTTGAAATCCGGAAAAGTGACTCGTGTGTAATCATTACCTCAGATAGACAAAAAGCACCTGCTGGCAGGTGCTTTTTTTTAGTTGTACGAAAGAAAGCCCTAGCGGCAGAACTGCGACGCTTTTTCAAATCGGCATGAATGCGAGGGGCTCTCCTGCGGCCGTTCTTAAGTATGTGTTCCTCTCTTATACGATCAGTTTTTACTGAATGTATTAAGTACGGCCTTTACAAATCCGCCCAAAAATTTCGGTAGCTTGATTGTGTAAAATTTCATTCCCTACCCCTCCTCCAGATTTGCTAAAGAAACGCTTCTGCGCAAAGTGCATGCGGCGGTTGCAACCGCCCTTGCTTGGCTCCGCGTAAGCCGCCGGACTCTGATGAAGCCCAAACCCGTATACTTTATTATATTCGGCTATTTGCAAAACGTGCCTATCCCAGGTGTCTTCCGGGCAACAAAAAAAGGCTACAAAAGCCTAAACTTTTGTAACCATGTTATGCGGCCGCAAGCCGGATTATGACAGGCGGCCGTCCGCTCCCCGGGAGCAAACGACCAAATTTACGAAGCCGCAGGCAGTTGAACCGTCTTCATAGCCAAGTAAAACGCATAGATTACGGCAAATAAGAAATACAGCACGATTGTCGTGACGACAAACGCAATTCGCATGCCGCGGCCCTCGTGCCGCTTGAAAAATTGAATGCCGGTGAACAGCGCGCCTAACGAGAAAATATATTTGAACAAGTCCTCGATATGGGAAAATAAGGCGAGCAATAAAGCGCAAACGATACTATATCCCACGACGATAAGAAATTTCAACCGGTTCTCACACCCCGTTCCGGATCTGACGAATCGCTTCGGCACGATCGCTGCGGTTAAATACCGCGCTGCCGGCGACCAGTACGTTCGCCCCCGCCTCAGTAACCTGACGGGCCGTTTCCGCGTTGATCCCGCCGTCGACTTCGATATCGACCTTGGCAAGTCCCCGCTCGTTCAGCATGGAACGCAGCTTGGCGATTTTCGGCAGCATGCCGGAAATGAACTGCTGTCCGCCGAAGCCGGGATTGACCGTCATAATAAGCACCAGGTCCAGCGTCTCGTCCATGACATGCTCGAGAGAAGAGAGCGGAGTCGCCGGATTCAGCACGACCCCCGCTTTGACATTGTGCTCTTTGATCAAATGGAGCGTGCGGTGCAAATGCCGGCACGCCTCCACATGAACGGAGATCAAGTCCGCGCCCGCCTTGGCGAACGCCGGAATATAGGCATCCGGATTTTCAATCATCAAATGCACATCGAGCGGCAGTGATGTCCGCGGGCGGATAGCCTCCACAACGAGCGGTCCGATCGTGATGTTGGGCACGAAATGCCCGTCCATAACGTCAACATGGATCCAATCCGCCCCGCCTTTCTCCACATCGGCAATTTCCTCGCCCAGCTTGGAAAAATCGGCTGATAATATCGATGGAGCAATCAGCATCTCAGTACCTCCTCTTTCTATCTTTGATTTCCCCCAAAAATTGCAAATAATTCTCATAGCGCGAAGCCGCTATCAACCCTTGATCCTTAGCCTCCGCTACTTTGCAGCCGGGCTCGTGAAGATGCAGGCAGCCGCGGAACTTGCATTCCGCCGCATACGACTCAAATTCCTTGAAGCAGGAACTGAGCTGCTCCGCCTCTTCGATCTGCAGAAAATCCAGCGTGCTGAAGCCGGGCGTATCGGCTACAAGACCGCCGTTGGTTAACCGGATCAGTTCCACATGGCGCGTCGTGTGCTTGCCTCTGCCCAGCTTCATGCTGATTTGATTGGTTTCCAGCTGCAAGCCGGGAACCATTGCGTTGAGCAGGGACGACTTGCCGACGCCGGATTGTCCGGCGAATACGCTGATCCGGCCGGCTAACCGCTCCAGCACAGGATCGATACCGATCCCGCATTTGGCGCTGGTCACGACAACCTGGTAACCGATAGACTCGTACAGCTTCACGAGCTCCTTCAGGCTGTCCGACATCATTTCCCCTTTGGCCGGCGGTCCCGCATCTTCATCCTCGCTGATCAAATCTTGCTTGGTCAGGCAGATGATCGTTTCGAGTCCGGAGCTTTCCGTATGTACGAGAAATTTATCGAGCAGCGATAAATTGAGCGCCGGCTCCTGCACGGCGAATACAAGCACAGCCAGTTCCACATTGGCTACCGGCGGCCGGACAAGCTCGGAGGAGCGGGGAAGAATCTCATCCACCGTTCCTTCCCCGTTCTCCGTCAGCTCATAAATAACCCTGTCTCCCACCAGCGGAGAGATGCCGCGTTTCTTGAAGATTCCGCGGGCTCTGCACTGAATGGATGTCGTGACGTTGTCTTCTTCCGAAAGCACATAGTAGTATCCGCTGAGCGCTTTTACGATTAAACCCGCTGGCATTAATGGCCTCCTGTATTGGTGGAATTGCTTGTCGGTGTGTTTGCCGAAGCTGCCGTGCCGTTCGTCGTGCCTCCCCCGCCTGCGGCGGTTCCGGATGCCGTGCTTCCTGCCTCGGCCCCGGTACCGCCGCTCGCGCCTTTAGCCGGCGGGTTCGCCGCTCCTCCCGGCGTTGGAGACGGCGTAGGGGTCGGAGAAGGCGTAGGCGTTGGAGTCGCCTGGCTGCCTCCCTGACCGGACAACACCGGATTGAACGGCTTTCCGCTTTTCTGCGCCAGGAAATCCTGGTAAGTGACGGTGATCATATCGGAAACGACATTATCCTGTTTGATGGTGATGGTCGCATTTTTATCCGGCGATACGACCAGATTGACATCCGCCGTCGTCGCCTTCGTCACATTCGTGAGCGTTTTGTAATCGTAGTTGTCGTATGCCGCATCGCTCAAAATGATTTTAATGGTCGACGCCTTGCCTTCCTTGGCCGGCTTCACAGGGATGGCGATCGTCATCTGACCGGCCTCCGGAGGATAACCGGAGCTGATGATCAGCTTGATCTCGGTGCCCGGCGGCACCTCGTCTTTATATTTATAAGGGAATTGCGTTATAACTTTGCCTTGCGGCTGCTTATAGCTGGTCTCATAGCTGATGCCGTCCGCCGCTAGCTTCAGATTGCTGACCGCAATGCGCGCTTTGGCCTCCGCCTCGGTTAAACCGACCAAATCCGGCATACTGATACTTTCCCGCCCTTTGCTTACAATAAGCTTGACCGCAACGCTGGAAGGATCTATTTCTTCATCGGCGCCAGGCGTCTGCTGGATCACTGTGCCCGGCTCGGCGTCGACGAACTTATCCTCGGTTGAAATCTGATCCGCATTCACGCCGAGATTCAGAATCGCCGTCTTCGCGTCGGCGAGGTTCTGGTTGACCACGGAAGGCATCTTTTGCTTCTCGATGCCTTTGCTGACGACTAGCTGCACCTTATTCGGAAGCTTGACCTTGATGTTCTGCGGACTTTGCCGGATGACGACATCCTTGGCCACATCCTTGGAGCTTTCCGTCACGATATCCGCTTCCAAATGAACGGCGCTCAATTTGGCCTGGGCTTCAGTCAGCGGCAAGTTGACCACAGTAGGCACGTCCACTTCTTGGACCGTAAATCTCGCTTTCACGATGCCGACGGCATACCACATGGCGCCGAGCAGGATAAGCAGGATGATGATCCAGACCGTTGGTTTGACCCATTTGTTTTTCTTTTTCTTCGTTTGCGTCTCTGCGGGAGGGGAAGACTCCTCTTCGTCATCCTCGTCCTTGCCCGTCATATATTGCCCCGGTCTGATGGCCGGTATAATTCGCGTCTTCTCCTCGTCCAGCTCGTCTTCATCCATAAAGTTCAATTTCGCTTCGTTTCGCCGGTGAGGCAGCAGGCAGCTGTCCAGATCGTCCAGCATCTGTTTGGCCGAGCGATACCGCTCGGCCGGATTTTTGCGCATCGCCTTCAAAATAATATTTTCCACGCTTTGCGGAATGAGCGGGTTCACCTTGCGCGGTTCCTCGACTTCCTCCTGCAAATGCTTCAGCGCCACACTGATCGGGCTTTCTCCCAAAAAAGGGAGTCGGCCGGTCAGCATCTGATACATGACGATACCGAGCGAATACAGGTCGGACTGTTCTCCCGTAGACGTCCCTTTGGCATGTTCGGGCGAGAAATAATGGACGGAACCGACGACGGAGCCGGTTTGCGTTATCGTGGAAGAGGTGACGGCGCGGGCGATGCCGAAATCGGTAACCTTGATTCTGCCGTTTTTGCCGATCAGAATGTTATGAGGCTTAATATCGCGATGAATGATTTGATTATGATGCGCATGGTCGAGCGCGTCGCAAATTTGGCTGGCGATGTGTACGGCTTCCTCGACCTGCAAAGGCGCTTTTTCCTTAATCAGCTCGTTCAATGTCGTGCCTTCGATGTACTCCATGACGATATAATGAATATCTTCCTCTTGCCCTACATCGTAAATACTGACGACATTGGAATGGGATAATGAGGCGGCCGCCTGCGCTTCCCTGCGAAAGCGCTGGATGAATTCCTCGTCGTGCACATACTGCTGGCGCAGAACTTTGACGGCAACGTGTCGATGGAGTAAAATATCGAGTCCTTTATACACAATGGCCATACCGCCGCCGCCGACACGTTCGAGAATTTCATAACGGCCTCCCAGCTGCTTACCTATCATTCATCATCACCCCGCTTCACCGTTAACATGATCTGCATCTCCCGTCAAAGGATTCGCCGTATTGCTGACCAACACCACGGTAATGTTGTCATCGCCCCCCGCCTCCAAAGCTTCGTTCACAAGCTGCGAAGCCGCATGCTCAAGCTCTCCGCTGCCATTGACCAGCGTCAGAAGCTGCTCGCTGCTTATCAAAGAACTGAGACCGTCGCTGCAAATAAGCACCAGATCTCCTTGATTCCAGTTCAAATCCTGTATATCGACCTCGATCGTCGCCTCCGTGCCGAGCGCTCTGGTCAGCACATTGCGCCGCGGATGATGCGTCGCTTCCTCGCGGGTAATTTGCCCGTTTTTGACCAGTTCGTTGACCAGAGAGTGGTCCTCCGTCAATTGTACGATCGCGCCGTCGTTGATTTTGTACGCTCTGCTGTCGCCGATATGGCCGATGACCAGCGCATGCTCGTCGGCGAGCACCGTGACGACCGTCGTTCCCATTCCGAAATAATTTTCGCGCTGGGAGGCAAAATCGAAAATTTTCTCGTTAGCCAGCTCGATGGCGCTCTTCACGCGCCGTCTGCGTTCTTCTACCGACGCTCCGGCAGGCAGAGACTGCAGCTCGCCCTGAATGATATCGACCGCCATTTGGCTGGCTACGTCGCCGGCCTGATGTCCCCCCATGCCGTCGGCCACAATGGCCAATACAAATCCGTTCAAATCATCCTGAACAAACGCCCTGTCTTCGTTGACCATTCGGACGCGTCCGACATTCGTTTGGTTGGCCGTTCTCACCATGGTTTTACTCACCTCGCACTCGACTCCATATGCTTAGCACGCAGCTGGCCGCAGGCTGCCGCGATATCGCTTCCCTGCTCCCTGCGTATTGTTGCGTTAACCTTGCTGCGCTCCAAAATACGCTGGAAGGTAAAGATGTCGTCCCGAGGCGTGCGCACATAATCGCGCTCGGATACAAAGTTGACGGGGATCAAGTTGACATGCGCCATCGGAAACTGCTTGAGCACTTGCGCAAGCTCCTCCGCATGCTCCGGCTGGTCGTTAACCCCGCCCATCAACGCGTATTCGAACGTAATGCGCCGTCCCGTTTTGGCGACATAATAACGACAGGCCTCTATCAACTCGTCAAAAGGAAACCGGCGGTTCACCGGCATCAGCTTGGAGCGCAGCTTGTCGTTGGGCGCATGGATCGAAATCGCCAGATTGATTTGCGTGCTCTCGTCGGCAAACCGGTATATATTCGGTACGATGCCGCTGGTCGATACCGTAATATGGCGCTGGCCGATGTTCAAGCCCTTCGGATGAATCATGACTTTGAGGAACGTCATCATCGCATCGTAGTTTTCGAACGGCTCGCCGATGCCCATGATGACGATGCTGCTCACCCGCTCGTTCTTGGCGTCAAGCAGCTGCTGGGCTTTGACGATTTGGGCGATAATTTCCCCCGGGGCGAGGTTCCGCTTCAGTCCGGTCAGCGTGGAAGCGCAGAACGTACAGCCGATCCGGCAGCCGACCTGCGTCGTGACACAGACGCTGTTGCCGTAATTATGCTTCATGATGACGGTTTCGATCGCATTTTTGTCGGACAGCTCGAATAAAAATTTAACCGTGCCGTCCTTCGATTCGTATTTCGCCACCTCGGTCAGCGTTACGAAGTCGAACTGCTCCTTCAGCTTGTCGCGCAGCGATTTGGACAAATTCGTCATCTCGTCGAAGCTTGAAACTCTTTTCACATACAGCCAATCGAAAATTTGGCCGCCGCGAAACGCCGCTTCGCCGTTCGATTGGGCCCATTCCTGCCAGCCTTCGAGCGTGAGATCATACACGTAAGGCTTCAGACTGGCTGACTGTGTTTTTTTATTTGTGGATTCCATCGTTATCACAACCTGTTTATCTATTAATCATACGTAATGATTTTAACATAATTCTCACGATTACGCTCGTTTGCGCAGCTTGGCTATGAAAAATCCGTCCGATTCGTGCTCGTACGGATAAATCTGCATCGGCTCCGCAGCCGGCTCAAACTCGGGATGATCCTGTAAAAAGCGGTCAACCATTCCTTGATTCTCGTCATGCTCTATCGTGCAGGTACTATAGACCAAAATGCCGCCTGGACGCAGCAGCCGGTGCACCTGCGACAGCAGCTCCCGCTGGATGACGCAAATATCGCCGAGCTCGCTTTCCCGTTTGGACCATTTCATATCCGGCTTGCGGCGTATGACCCCGAGCCCTGAGCAAGGAGCGTCCAGCAAAATCCGGTCGAAGCCGGCTTCGGGAAGCAGCTCCGGCAGCTTGCGGGCATCTGCGGTCAAGGTACGCACCGAAGCAAGGCCCAGTCGCTCCGCCTGCTCGCGAATCAGCTTCGCCTTATGCTCATGGATATCGCAAGCCCATATTTCGCCCCGATCGCCCATTTTCTCGGCCATATGCATCGTCTTGCCTCCAGGCGCCGCGCAGCAGTCGAGCACCTTCTCTCCGGGCTTCGGATCGACGGCCTCGGCAACGAGCATCGAGCTCTCGTCCTGAATCGAGAAGAGCCCTTGCTCGAACCACGGAGTGAGCGCCATGTTGCCGCCGCCTCTGACGACGACTCCGGCCGGAGCCAGCTCCGACGGCTCCGCCTGCAAGCCGGCTTCAAGCAGCAGCTTGACGAGCTCGTCCCGTCCGATCTTCATGATATTGGCGCGGATGCTGACCCGGGGCGGCCGGTTGTTCGCCTCGCAAACCCGCTCCGTCCGCTCCGCTCCCAGCTGCCGCAGCCAGCGCCGCACCATCCATTCAGGATGGGAGTGCCGAAGCGCGATTCGCTCCGCTTCCGGCAAACCGTCCGGGATCACGAGCCCGTCCTTTTGCCTGATGACATTGCGCAGCACGCCGTTCACCATGCCGGAGATGCCTTGATGGCCTTTCTTTTTGGCCAAATTGACCGCTTCGTTGACCACTGCATGGTCCGGAACACGGTCCAGGTACATCATCTGGTAAAAGCTCAATCTGAGCAAGCTGCGCACCCACGGCTGCAGCTTGGCCATCCCTTTGGCTACGAATTTCTCCAAAAAATAGTCTATCGTATTCATTCTTTGGATCGTGCCGTATACAATTTCGGTAGCAAGCGCCGCATCCGCCTTGTCCAATCTGTACTTTTGCAGCGTTTGGTGAAGCAGCAGATTGCTGTATGAACGGTCCTGCTCCGTGCGCACCAGCACATCGAGAGCCGCTTCCCTTGCCGATCCCGTCCGGGCAGCCTGACTTCCGCCGGTTCGTCCGGCAGCGATCGGGCTCTTGCCCGTCTTCCGGTAGTTCGTATTCACTATGACTAAGCCTCCTGTAAGTAAGCCCGCTTAACCGAGCACCGTTCCCGCCTTCAATTGGCCTCCGCGAACGAATTGAGCGGCATCCATCGCCTTTTTCCCGGCAGGCTGGAGCTCCGTGATCGTAACAGCGCCGGCTCCGGCAGCGACGACAATGCCGCGTTCGTCCGCCGAGAGCACGGTTCCCGGAGCCGCGGCGGCATTCTCTGCTCCCGCTTCCGGTTTAAGGCAGCTCCAAACTTTGAGCACGTCTCCGTTCCATAACGTGTAAGCTCCCGGGCGCGGATTCAGCCCTCTGACTTGATTCCATATGGCGACAGCAGACTTGTTCCAATCGATCTGCTCTTGCTCCCGGGTAATATTAGGGGAATATACCGCTTCGGCTTCGTTTTGCGGTTCGGCTTGAATACGCCCGGACGCCAGCTCCGGCAGCGTCCGCTTGAGCAGCTCGGCTCCCGCCACGCTCAGCTTGTCGAACATCGTACCCGTCGTATCGGTATCTTCGATGGCCACTTCGACCCGGGTAAGCATATCGCCGGTATCGAGCCCCTCGGCCATATACATGATCGTGACGCCGGCTACCTCGTCCCCGTTCATCACCGCGTGATGAATCGGCGCTCCGCCGCGGTATTTGGGCAGCAGCGACGCGTGAATATTAATGCAGCCGTACGGAGGAATATCCAGCACCGATTTGGGCAGTATTTGTCCGTAGGCGGCTGTCACGATCAAATCCGGCTTCAGCTCTTTGACGAGTTCCACCGCCTCGGGCCTGCGCAGCCGCTCCGGCTGCAGCACCGGAATACCGTGCTTCTGCGCTTCCACCTTGACCGGAGTCGGCGTCAAGATGCGCTTGCGCCCAACCGGACGATCCGGTTGGGTCACTACGCCGACCACTTGGGCCCCGTCATATTCAAGCAGCGCTTGTAAAGAAGGCACGGCGAAGTCCGGCGTGCCCATAAATACGATTCTCATGCTTCACCGCCTTGCGGCTCGCTGCGGTACATCTTCTCCGCCAAATCCGTATACAAAACTCCGTTCAGATGATCGACCTCGTGTAAAATGCAGCGGGCCAGCAGCTCCGTTCCTTCAATAACGATCTCGTTGCCGTCCCGGTCAAGCCCTTTGACCTTCACGCGGTTCGCGCGGCGGACGTCACCCGTCTTGCCGGGAATGCTGAGGCAGCCTTCCGGTCCGAACTGTTCCCCTTCCGTCTCGATCACTTCGGGATTGATCAGCTCGATCAAGCCGTGATCGTCTCCGACGTCCATCACGATCACCCGCTTCAAAATGCCGATCTGCGGAGCCGCCAAGCCCACTCCCTCGGCGTCGTACATCGTATCGGCCATATCGTTCAGCAGCTTATGAATGTTAGAAGTGATTTTGGTAACCGGCTTGGCTACTTCGCGCAATACCGGATCGGGATCTTTCACAATCATCTTAATTGCCATTATAAACACACCTTTCTTATGAGAGGGGATTCCATGTTTCGTCAATCTATTTCAACACGTCAAGGACGAGCCGGGCTACATAAGCACCTGCGGGTCCACATCGACGCTGATTGTCATTTTATGCTGCCTCTCCACGTCCTCAAACGAAGCGACCGCCCGCTTAACGAGGCCGGAGATGGAAGCTTCTCCCCGATATTTTATCATGCATTGAAACCGATATCTATCTTTGATTCGGGCGATGGGCGACGCCACCGGGCCCAAAATTTCAACCTGCGACAGGCCGCTTTCCTTGGAAAGCTCTTTGAGCCGAACCGCCATCGATTCCGCCGTTCGCATAAGCAGCGGAATTTGCTCATGGCTGAGCGTAATGAGAATGAGCCGGTGAAACGGCGGGTATTCATGCAGCTTGCGCAAGGTCATTTCCTTGTCGATGAAGCTGCGGTAATCATGCCTGCTTGCGCTGATGATGCTGTAATGCTCCGGCGCATAGGTTTGCACGAAGACTTCTCCCGGAAGCTCGTGCCGGCCGGCCCGGCCGGCCACCTGAGTAAGCAGTTGAAACGTGCGCTCCGCGGCACGGAAATCCGGCAAATTCAGCACCGTATCGGCGGCCAGCGCCCCGACCAGCGTCACATGCGGAAAGTCGAGCCCTTTGGCCACCATCTGCGTTCCGAGCAGCACATCCGCCTGCCGGTTGCGGAACATCGTGAGCCATTTCTCATGCGAGCCTTTCTCCGTCGTCGTATCGACATCCATCCGGATGACCCGGATGCCCGGAAACAGCTTGCCGAGCTCCTCTTCCACCCGCTGCGTTCCCGTGCCGAAGTGGCGTATATGCTCGCTGCCGCAGCTCGGGCATACCGTAAGCTCCCGTTCCGCGTATCCGCAATAATGGCAGCGAATCGCCCGCGAGCTTTGATGAAACGTCAAGGAAATATCGCAATGAGGACATTGCGCCACATAACCGCAAGTGCGGCACATCACGAAGGTCGAGTACCCTCTCCGGTTCAGAAGCAAAACAGTCTGTTCTTTCTTGTGTAACCGTTCTTCGATCGCTTTATACAAGGCGCGGCTGAACATCGAGCGATTGCCCGTACGCAGCTCCTCCCGCATATCGATAATATGTACCGGAGGCAGCGGCCTTCCTTCCACGCGATTATGCATGGTGAGCAGCTCGAACGGCACCCGTTCGTTCAATGCGGTGTCGGCGGCAGCCGCCGCACCCGCCTCGGTAATCGCAGGCGCGCCTCCCGGCATGCCGCCGGTCGCAGCCCTGCGCGCCGCGGCAGAAACCGCGAGCGTGCCGTGCATGCTTTCGAGCGAAGGCGTAGCCGAGCCCAGCACGACAACGGCGTCATGCTGCGACGCACGGGCTACCGCCACGTCCCGGGCGTGATACTTCGGGCTCTCCTCCTGCTTGTACGAGGATTCATGCTCTTCATCTATAATAATGAGGCCGATTTTCGTAAATGGGGCAAAAATGGCGGAGCGGGCTCCGATTACGACGCTAACCTGCCTCAGCATAATTTTGCGCCACTCGTCATAGCGCTCTCCATGCGACAGCCGGCTGTGCAGGACGGCGACCTGGTCGCCGAACCGGCCTTTAAACCGTTCGACCATTTGCGGCGTGAGCGATATTTCCGGAACAAGGACAATCGCTTCCCGTCCCTGATCGAGACAGGTTTGGATCGATTGCAAGTACACTTCCGTCTTGCCGCTGCCCGTTACTCCATGCAATAAAAAGACGCGATGCTCGCGGGCTGCGACCGCCCGGGAAATGCGCCCGTACACTTGCTGTTGTTCGGGCATAAGCGGAAGCGGACGGGTTTTGGCGAACGATCGTTTGGCGTAAGGGTCGCGGAATACTTCGACTTCCTTGATCGTAAGCAAGCCTTTGTCCGCCAGACTTTTGACCGTCCCCGCGCTGATTCCGAGCTCGTGCAGCAGCTCCGTCAGCTTGATCGGCGCCGGGTGGTCCGCCAAATAGCGCAGAACCTCCTTCTGCTTCGCCGCTCTCGCAGGCAGCTGCGACTCCGCTTCCTTTAGCAGCTCAGTGTTATCCGCGGGAAATACGGTCAGCACCTTTTTCGCCGCCATCCGGTCTTTGATCATCTGAACCTCATACAGCAGGCCTTCGGCCATCAGCTGTTTGATCAGCGCCGCATCGGAGCCGAACTTCTCAAGCAGCGACTCCAATTGCACCGAGCCCTTGTCGCGCACATAGCGGATCATTTCCCGCTGGTCGGGCAGCAGCATAGCAAACTGCCCGGACTCCCCGTTCCCGCCCAAGGAATCGTCCGCAGCCTTTACATGCCGCTCATACTTGGCTTTCAGCGCTCCGGGAATCATCGCCTGCAGCGCCGTAATTTCATGGCATAAATACGTCCGGCTGATCCAGCCGGCCAGCTGCACCAAGTCGGGGGTCAACGGCGGATACAAGTCCATGACCTCCGAAATCGGCTTCACCTTGCTTGGGTCCAGATCCGAACGCGTGTGCAGATCGATGACGAACCCCTGCACTTTGCGCGGGCCGAACGGGACGCCTACCCGGCTGCCTATCGCCACCCAGCTGCGCATCGCTTCGGGAACGAAATAATCGAAAGCGCGGTTCGTTTGTTTCGCAGGGACATCCACAATAACTTTTGCGTACATCCGTTCGCCCTAATCTCCCTTCCTGATTCTATCCGCCACCGTTAACAGCAAATGACGGGCTACCTCGCGCTTGCTCATGACAGGCAACGCTTCCACCAGACCGCTACGATCATAAATGCGTACCACATTGGTATCGTGACCGAATCCGGCGCCTTCCTGCGTCACATCGTTAGCTACGAGCAGGTCGCAGTTTTTCCGTTTCAGCTTATCCATCGCATGCTCGTCGATCGATTGGGTTTCCGCGGCGAAACCGACGATAAACTGCTTCGTTTTCAAGCTTCCGATCGTTTGCAAAATATCGCTGTTTTTCACGAGCTTCAGCGTCATTTCGGCGTCTTTTTTCTTAATCTTCTGCTCCGCCTGCTCGGCAGGCCGGTAATCGGCGACGGCTGCTGCTTTAATGACGATATCCATCTCCGGCAGCCGGCCGACCACCGCCTCCAGCATATCTTGAGCGGATTCCACGCGCACCGTGCGAACCCCTTCCGGCATCTGAACCGATGCTTTTCCGACGACCAGCGTCACATCGGCCCCCATAAGGCGAGCCGCCTCGGCTATCGCAAAGCCCATTTTCCCCGAGGAATCATTGGTCAAATAGCGGACAGGATCGATCCTCTCCACCGTTCCGCCTGCGGTAACCAGCACTTTTTTGCCTTGCAGAAGCTCCTTCTCGCCGAAAAAGCGCTCGATAGCCTCCGCGATCCGTTCCGGCTCCTCCAGCCTGCCTTTCCCCACATAGCCGCAAGCGAGCTGTCCGGTACCGGGCTCGACAAACAGAACGCCGCGTTCAGCCAGCGTCTGCATATTGGCCTGAACGGCCGGATGCGTATACATATGGACGTTCATCGCCGGAGCGACGAGAACCGGAGCCGTTGTGGCCAGCAGCATCGTGCTGAGCATGTCGTCCGCCAGTCCGTGCGCCATCTTGGCGATCATATTGGCAGTTGCCGGAGCGACGACCACCAGATCGGCGCGGTCCGCCAGGTCGATATGGGAAACGACGGAGGCATCCTTCTCATCGAACGTGTCGACAATGACATCGTGCCGGGAAAGCGTCTGAAACGTCAACGGGGCGATAAATTTCGTCGCCGATTCGGTCATGATCACCCGCACCTCGGCTCCGGCCTGCTTCAATTTGCTGCACAGCGCCGCCGCTTTGTAAGCGGCGATCCCTCCACTGACTCCAAGCACGATCGTTTTTCCATTCAACATCCCGATCCACCCCCAATATTCGAGAAAAAAATAACAACCACGAGGGTTGTTGTGAAGGTTACTTGATCAATTCTTTATTTTGCAGCTTCTCATAAGAGATGTGGTCCTCATAAATCTCTTCCAAAGCAAGACCTACGAATTTATGCGATCTTTTATTGCGCACCTCGGTTTTAGCGCCGTCGCGCAGCATTCTTGCCCGCTTAGCCGCAGCCACCACAAGCGAATATTTACTGTCTACTTTATCCAAAAGTTTATCGATTGAAGGATATAACATGTTTAATTCACCTCAGCCATCCACTGTTTTATTTTGCTAACCACTCGTTCTTTTCGGCAATGCTCCGCCACAATGATCGATTGAATCCGCGAACAGGCCAGCTCGACGCGATCGTTCACAATGGCATAGTCATAATGCTCCAGCAGCCGGATTTCACCCATCGCAACGGACATGCGGCTGCGGATCGACTCTTCGGACTCGGTCCCTCTTCCGACGATGCGGCTTTCCAGCTCATCCATCGAAGGGGGAAGCAGAAATATAAACACACCTTGAGGAAATTTTTGTTTTACTTTCAAAGCGCCCTGCACTTCGATTTCCAAAATGATGTCTTTACCCGAATTGAGCGTATCTTCCACGAATTTTCTGGGCGTTCCGTAGAAGTTGCCGACATACTCGGCCCATTCCAGCATTTGGTCTTCCTGAATCAGCTTCTGGAATTGTTCCCTCGATTTGAAAAAATAATTCACTCCGTCCACTTCGCCCTGCCGCGGTTCGCGGGTCGTCGCGGACACGGAATAGATCAATTCGGGAGCGCATTGACGAAGCGCCTTGCATACGGTACCCTTCCCTACGCCTGAAGGTCCCGATAGTACGACTAAAATCCCTTTTTCCTTACTCGTCATGATCATCGTCCTTATTGGAAAGTCGATGGGCCACCGTTTCGGGCTGCACCGCAGACAAGATGACATGATCGCTATCCGTAATAATCACTGCGCGCGTACGGCGGCCGTAGGTCGCATCGATCAGCATGTGACGGTCGCGCGCTTCTTGAATGATTCTTTTGATCGGCGCGGACTCCGGACTCACGATGGAAATGATTCGGTTCGCGGATACAATGTTACCGAATCCTATATTGATTAATTTGATTGCCATCTTGTTTCCTCCTAAGAGTTTTCCTGAAAGGGAAAACTTACATCGTAAGCATGTGCTCGGCTTTCCCTACGGGAAAGCTTACTTCGTAAGCATAAGCTGAGTTTTCCCGAAAGGGAAAACTTACATCGTAAGCATTACTCGATATTTTGAATCTGCTCTCTCATTTTCTCCAGCTCGGCCTTCATCTCTACCACCAGGGCGGTGAGGCCGGCATGGTTAGCCTTGGAGCCTATCGTATTCACCTCGCGGTTCATCTCCTGAACCAGGAAGTCGAGCTTTCTGCCGACTGGCTCCGGCGAGCTCAGCAGCTGCCTGCACTGCTGAAAATGGCTTTGCAGTCTTGTAATTTCCTCTTCCACGTTGGCACGATCCGCAAATACCGCCACTTCCGTGGCTAACCGCACTTCATCCATAACAGGCTGCTGCAGCAGCTCTTGAATCCGCGAGCGAAGCTTCTCCGCATAGTCCTGCACCGCCTGAGGCGACAGGCGCTTCGCCTGCTCCAGCAGCGCTTCCAGCGTCTTCACACGCTGTCTCGTGTCTTCGCCCAAATGGCTGCCTTCCGATTCGCGCATCAGCAGGAGCTGCGAAACGGCATCCGTGATGCAGGCCGTCCACTCCCGTTCGATCACTTCTTCTTCAGCCTGCGCGGCCTTACGAAACGTAATCAGCTCGGGAATTTGCAAATAATCTTGCACAGTCATAGCGCCTTCGGCTCCGAGCCTCTCCCTAAGCTGCTCGGCGGCAAGCCGGTATGATTCCGCCAAAGGCCAATTCAGCTCCATCGTTCCTACAGCATCGGCTTGACGCTCTACGGTAACAAAAACGTCAACTCGGCCTCGTTTGATCTCCTGCTGCACCATGCGCTTCAGCAGATCTTCATATTTCAGCCATTCCCGGGGCATGCGCACTTGAACTTCGCAGTAACGGTGATTGACCGACTTGATATCGATCTGTACGGCATACCCTTCAAAAGAACGGCTCGCTTGTCCGAATCCGGTCATACTGCGAACCATGGCATTCACATCCATTATTCTATATTAATTCATTTTGTCAATGGGTACAAGTGGGAATAGATCTGCCCGCCTTCTCCCATACGTAATTGGTCAGTTGAACCGTCATATCGTAGGACAGGAACGGCGTCATCAAGTAGATGCCGTTGAAATATTTCATCGCCGTATCGAGCAGCTCCTTGGCGATCTGCACGCCGGCTGCCCGGCCTTCCTCGCCTTTCAGGTCGCCCATCCGCCGGCGCACTTCGTCCGACAGCTGTATGCCGGGCACTTCGTTGTGCAAATACGTCGCGTTGCCTCCGCTCGCAAGCGGCATAATACCGATAAAAATAGGAATGGATAAGTGCTTCGTCGCTTCATGGATCTTTTCAATCAGCTCGGCGTTATACACCGGCTGCGTCATAATATAGTCCGCTCCCGCTTCGATTTTGCGCTCTAAGCGCTGAACGGCCTTCTCCAAATATTTGACGTTCGGGTTAAACGCCGCGCCTACGATAAAATCGGCCTTCTTCTTCAGCGTCTTTCCGGAGAAAGCAATTCCTTCATTCAACTGCTTGATCATACGGATGATTTCGAAAGAAGTCAAGTCATAAACCGAGCTGGACCCGGGCAAATCTCCGAAACGCGCCGGATCGCCGGTTACGGCCAGCACATGGTCGATGCCGAGAGCATGCAGTCCCATCATATGCGACTGCGTCCCGATCATGTTACGGTCGCGGCAGGCAATATGAATGAGCGGGCGAAGCCCCGTCTGCTCCTTGACCAGATAGCCGAGCGCCAAATTGCTCATTCTGGTGACGGCCAGCGAATTATCCGCCATCGTCAGCGCGTCCACATGCGCATCCTTGAGCGCGCGCGCCCCTTGCATAAACCTCTCAATATCCAGATCGCGCGGCGGATCGAGCTCCACAATGACCGTATGCCGCTGCTTCACCAGATCGATGATGCTCGGTTCTGCGAAATCGGCCCCTTGCCCGGCCGCTCCTTGCTGCGGGTCGGCCGCGGCTTCGCTCACGACGGCCGCTTTCGCTTCCGACGATTGCAGCAGATCCACCCGGGTCGCATCCGGCTGATAGCCCTGCAGCGCCTCGGCAATCGCAGCTACGTGCTCAGGCGTCGTGCCGCAGCAGCCTCCGATGATCCGCGCGCCGAGATCGGCGAACTTGAGCGAGGTCTCGGCAAAATATTGCGGCGTCGCCGCATAAGTGAACCGTCCGTCCACATAGTCCGGCGTTCCTGCATTGGGAAAAACGGAAAACGGCAGCGGAGCGTCCATTCCCGCGACTCTCTCCAGGGAACGCAGAAGCCCGTTCGGGCCGCTGCGGCAGTTAAAGCCTACGACGTCGGCCCCGGCTTGCTGCAGCTTCGCGAACGCCTCCTGCAAGGAAAATCCGTCGTGAGTCGTGCCCGTGCCTTCCGTGGCAAACTGGCAAATGACCGGAATGTCGCCCAACTTGCGGATCACCTTCAAGGCCAGCAGCATTTCCTCCAAATCATAGAACGACTCCAGCATTAAGCCGTCTACGTCGGTGCCCAGCAGCACTTCGATTTGCTGCCGCAAGTCTTCCTTAACTTTGGCCGTGCGCACGTTTTTTCGCTTGCCTGCGCGAATGGAGCCGATGGCTCCGACGATGTAGGCGTCATGCCCTACCGCCTTGCGGGCCAGCTCGACGCCGGCAACGTTAATCGCCTCCACATCCTGCTCCAAGCCGTACTTCGACAGCTTCTCGCGGTTGGCGGAAAAAGTATTCGTCTCTATAATACGCGCCCCCGCCTCATAATAACGGCGATGAACGTCCATAATCACATCCGGCTGAAGCAGATTCAGCTCTTCATACGAGATGCCTACCGGAAAGCCCATCTGATACAAATATGTCCCCATAGCTCCGTCGCCGACCAAAATATGCTGACGGAGCGCTTCTCTCAAGTCCAGTTTCATTTCTTCCGCCTCGCCCTTCCCATGAAAAAATACCTTTAATCCTGAATCCGTCTCGTCCGCCCCGGAAGCGACAGCTGACCTTCGAACACCTGCTCGGCAGGGCCTGTCATATACACATGGTTGTCCGCTTCGTTCCATTCGATGAACAGATCGCCGCCTTTAAGCGAAACGGTCGCGGACCGCTCCGATTTGCCGTTCAGCACCGAAGCTACCAGCGTTGCGCATGCTCCCGTGCCGCAGGCAAGCGTCGGTCCGGCGCCGCGTTCCCAGACGCGCATATCCATAGCTTGCGGCGATTTTACCGTGACGAATTCCACGTTGACTCTGCGCGGAAACAGCGGATGCACTTCCAGCTTCGGCCCCCACGTCCCGAGGTCGAAATGGGCCGCGTCGTCTACATAGATGACGCAGTGCGGGTTGCCCATCGACACCGCCGTAAACTGAAACTGTCTGCCGTCCACCTCGATCGGGTGGTTCAGCACCTGATCCAAATCGACGGTCGTCGGCACTTCGGTTCCGCGCAAAATCGGTTCTCCCATATCGACGCGAACCGCCGTCACGCGGCCGCTCTCGACCGTCAGCTGGACCTTTTGCGCCCCGGCTCCGATCGTTTCGACGGTAAGCTCCTTGCGGGATGCTTCCACCATGCCGTACTCATAAATGTATTTGGCGACGCAGCGCACCGCGTTGCCGCACTGCTCCGACTCGGAGCCGTCCGAATTAATAATGCGCATTTTGTAATCGGCTTTCTCCGATGGCAATATATATACCAAGCCGTCCGCTCCGATGCCGAAATAACGGTCGCACAGCCGGACCGCAAGCTCGCTTGCGCCGGCCGGCAGCTCTTTTTTCCCCGCGACGACGATAAAATCATTTCCCAAACCATGCATTTTCGTAAAGTTCATAACGCTTCTCTCCCCTGATCTCCGACCTGCTGCCGCATTCTTTTGGTTTAGCCAATATCATAACGCAAAACCGGGCAAATGCATAGTTTATCCGGGTAATTTTATCGTAAATCGGGCGGAAATGCAAAAGAATCCGGCCTGCGGGCAGTTCTCCCGCAAACCGGATGTGCGAACGTTTATCTGGCGGCAGGCTTGGCGCTGCCGTAACGCATCGTTTTTCGTTTGGACGGCTTGCTCATGACGCTGCCGAAGCCCATGAAGAATGTCGGAATGCCGGCAAAGACGAGCACGATAATCCAGTCCTTCCAATCGAGCGGAACCGTTTTGAAAATCGGACGCAGCTGCTCGATATACAATACCGCAAGCATAAGCACGAGAGACGAGATGACCGCCAGCACCAAGTACATGTTTTGCAGCGGATTGCGGTGGAAGATCGAGCGGGAGCTGCGGCAGTCGAATACGTGAATCAGCTGCGCCATAACCAGCGTGGCGAACGCGACGGTTTGCGCCTTCGTCAGCACCGACTCGTCGGAGGCTCCTCCCTGATGCAGCATAATGACGAACGCCGCAAGCGTACACAGCCCGATCAGAATGCCGCGGCTTATAATTTTCCAGCCGAGCCGGCGGGCAAAAATATTTTCGCGCGCTCCGCGCGGCTTCTGCTGCATCAAATCCTTTTCGGCCTGATCGATTCCGAGCGCCATCGCCGGCAAGCCGTCCGTCACCAGATTGACCCACAAAATCTGGATCGGCACCAGCGGAAGAGGCAGACCGGCCATCATGGCCAGAAACATCGTCATGATTTCGCCTACGTTTGAAGCGAGCAAATATCGGATAAATTTGCGGATGTTCTCGTAAATGCCGCGCCCTTCCTCTATCGCCGCTACAATAGTGGCAAAATTATCGTCGCTGAGCACAAGCGCCGAAGCTTCCTTGGAAACGTCGGTTCCGCTGATGCCCATCGCAATGCCGATATCAGCCGCCTTAATAGCGGGAGCGTCGTTGACGCCGTCGCCGGTCATCGCCACGACATGGCCCTTGCGCTGCAATGCCTTGACGATTCTAAGCTTATGCTCGGGCGATACCCGGGCATATACGTACGCATTCTCTACGCTGCCGTCCAGATCGTCCTCGCTCATCTGGCTCAGCTGCTGGCCGTTCAACGCCATCCCGCCGTTTGGCGGCATAATGCCGAGCTGCTTTGCGATGGCTTCCGCGGTCGATTGATGATCGCCCGTAATCATGACGGTCTTAATGCCGGCTTTGCGGCATTTCGAGATCGCTTCGCGGACTTCTTTGCGCGGCGGGTCGATCATGCCCGTCAGCCCGACGAAGATCAGATTGTTCTCCACTTGCTCTTCGGCGTCGCAACGCTCGGCCGCCTTCACGTCGCGATAGGCGAGGCCCAGCACGCGAAGCGCGTTTTTCGCCATCCCTTCGTTGGCCGCAAGCACACGCTGCTTCAGCGTCGGCGTAAACGGAATGACGCGGTCGTCCCACAGCACGTAGCTGCACTGCTGCAGAAGGACGTCGGGCGCCCCTTTGGTGCAGACCATGCGCCCGCCCTGATGCTCCACCAGCACCGACATCCGCTTGCGTTCCGAGTCAAAAGGATACTCGCTCAACCTGCGGTACAGCCCTTCGAGCGATTGGTGAGTCATGCCCGCCTTGGCGCCCAGTACCACAAGCGCTCCCTCCGTGGGATCGCCTTTGATGCTCCACTGCGTCTCCGGCTGCTCGTCAGGCAGCTTCTTGCGCTTGGAATCCGTTCTCTCCTCCACCAGCACGGCGTTATTGCACAATACGGACACCTGCAGCAGCCGCCGCAGCATTTGATTTTTGCGCAGATCGACATGACTCCCGCGGTCCAAAATCTCTCCGTGCGGATCGTAACCGTCGCCCGTCACTTCCATCACATTGCCGCCGACCCATAAATGCGTGACCGTCATTTTATTTTGCGTCAAAGTGCCTGTCTTGTCGGAGCAGATGACCGAGGCGCAGCCTAGCGTCTCCACCGAAGGCAGCTTGCGCACGATCGCCTTGCGCTGAATCATCCGCTGCACCCCAAGCGCGAGCGCGATGGTGACAATTGCCGGAAGCCCTTCGGGGATCGCGGCTACCGCCAAGCTGACGCCGGCCAAAAACATGCCGTACGGCTCTTGTCCGTGAACGATCCCGGCGATAACCACGACGACGGTCAAAGCCAGCGCGACGATAATCAGAATTTTACCCAGCTGTTCCAGCCGATGCTGAAGCGGCGTTTCCGTCGATTCCGTGCTTTGAATCAAATCGGCGATTTTGCCCATTTCCGTGTTCATCCCGGTTCGCACGACGACCCCTTTGGCCGTTCCCCGGGTCACCATCGTCCCCATAAAGCCGAGATTGCGTTGGTCCCCGAGCGGCACCTCGTCGCCTGAAAGCGGCTCTGTGTGCTTGCCGACAGGTACGGATTCCCCGGTCAAAGCGGATTCTTCCACATATAAGCCGTTCGCCTCGACAAACCGCAGATCCGCCGGAATCCGATCTCCGCTCTCGATCAGAATCACATCGCCCGGCACGAGCTCCCGTGCGGGAATGAGCTCGATGGCGCCCTGCCGAAGCACTTTGGCATTAGGGGCGGACAGCTCCTTCAAAGCGCGCAGCGACCGCTCCGCCCGAAATTCCTGAATGAAGCCGAGAATCCCGTTCATAATAATGATCGCAATGATCGTAATTGCGTCCAGGTATTCGCCCAGAAGCCCGGAAATTAACGTCGCTCCCATCAGAACCAGCACCATAAAATCTTTGAACTGGTTTAGAAAAAGGGCTAGCGGCGATATTTTTTTTCCTTCGGATAATTCATTGCGCCCGTGCTCCGCCAAACGCTTCTCCGCCTCTTCTGAAGAGAGTCCCGTTGACGGTTCGGTCCTTTGCGACTGCACAATGTCCTCTGCCGTCATTTGATACCACATCTTGTGACTCATCTGCTTATTCCCTCCCAAAAGGTTGTACCAAAAGGTTGTTCTGATTCCGCCATGTTAAAGCGCCGCCATGGGGACAGCCTCTTTTAGTAAATGTATTCAGACAAGCCGCAAAATAGCACCAAAGGAAATGCCGCTTAAGTTTTTGCCGAAAATATGGCATGATAGTAGAGGGGTTTTCCCGCTAGCTCATCATCCTTGATTTTTTGAATGGAGTTGTCATTGAAATGTCGTTAGACGGACTGGTCGTCCGCAGCCTCGTGCAGCAGTTGCAGAGCTGCGTCGGCGGCCGAATCAATAAAGTGCATATGCCTTCGGAGCACGATATCGTGCTGCAGCTGCGGGCTCAAGGCAGCAACTTGAAGCTTCTGCTTTCGGCGAACCCGACATATCCGCGGGTCCATTATACGGAGCAAAACTTTCTGAACCCGATGGAGGCTCCGATGTTCTGCATGCTTCTGCGCAAGCATTGCGAGAGCGGCATCATCGAGAGCGTCTCCCAGCCAGGGCTGGAGAGAGTGATCCACATGCAAATCCGGCAGCGCGACGAGCTCGGGGATTTAAGCAGCAAAGTCATTGTGATCGAAATCATGGGCCGCCACAGCAATATTATTCTGACCGATCCCGCCACAGGAACGATTATCGACGGCATTCATCACGTCACGCCGGCGATCAGCAGCTACCGGATCGTCATGCCGGGAAGCCGTTACGTCGCCCCTCCGGAGCAGCATAAGGCCCAGCCTT
This sequence comes from Paenibacillus doosanensis, assembly GCF_025060755.1. Taxonomy (GTDB): domain Bacteria; phylum Bacillota; class Bacilli; order Paenibacillales; family NBRC-103111; genus Paenibacillus_S; species Paenibacillus_S doosanensis. Next base: position 202,667 of record NZ_JANYUY010000003.1, on the reverse strand, counting down.
TCGAGCTCGATAAGGAGCGCTTCGTCGCTCTGCTCGCTTCTCCGGCACCCTGCGCCGATGAGGAGCCGAAGCAGGAGGGCGCGGCGGTTCGCGAAGAAACGTGGGAGCAGCGGATCGTAAACCGGCTGAGCGGCATCAGTCCGCTGGTCGCCAAGGAATTGGTCCATCGCTGCCAGCCTCCGCTGCTCGTGGCCCGTACGCCCGAAGATAACGCGGCTATCTTATGGGAGCCGTTTCGTTCCGTTACGGAGCAGCTGCGGCAAGGAAACGCGCAGCCGAACATTTGCGAGCTCAAGGAATCGGGCAAAGCCTATTTCTCCGTGATTGAGCTGACCCATTTGGAAGGAGCGGTGACAAGCTATGCCACCGTGAGCGAATGTCTGGAAGCTTTTTACGGCGATAAGGCGGAGCGGGATACCGTTAAACAGCGGGTGTCCGATCTGCTCCGCTTCTTGCAGAACGAGCGCGGCAAAAACGCGAAGAAGCTGGAGAAGCTGCAGGAAACGCTGGAGGAAGGACAAGATGCGGATAAATTCCGCATTTTGGGCGAGCTGCTCACCGCCTCTTTGCATCAGATTCAAAAGGGAGATACTACGATCGAAGTGATTAACTATTACGACGAGGAGCAGCGCCCTATAAACATCGCGCTCGATCCGCTGCTCACCGCCTCGGAAAACGCCCAACGCTACTTCAAAAAGTATACGAAGAGCAAAAACAGCTTGATTGCGGTGCGGGAGCAGATGGAGCATACGCATGAAGAAATCCGTTATTTGGACAATTTGCTTCAGCAGCTTGGTACGGCCTCGCTGAGCGACATTGAAGAAATCCGCGAGGAGCTTGTCGAGCAGGGCTATATCCGCGACCGCAGCAAGAAGACGAAGAAGAAAAAGGCAAACCAGAAGCCGGTTCTCTCCTGCTTCACTTCGAGCGAAGGGATTCCGATCTACGTCGGAAAAAACAATACGCAAAACGAATACTTGACCAATCGTCTGGCCCATTCCGCCGATACATGGCTGCACACGAAGGACATTCCGGGCTCGCATGTCGTCATCCGCAGCCAGCAGTTCGGCGAGCAGACGCTGCTGGAAGCCGCCCGTTTGGCCGCCTATTTCAGCCAAGCCAAGGAATCGAGCCAAGTGCCGGTCGACTATACGCAGATCAGGCATGTCCGCAAGCCTAACGGCGCCAAGCCGGGCTTCGTCATCTACGATCATCAGAAGACGCTGTTCGTCACCCCCGACGTCGACGCGATCAAGCGGATGCCGGCGGCGGTCAAATGACGAGCGGCGCTCGTCCCTAACCTTTTCACAAAAAATCCGCAGCAACACAAAAAAACCGGAAGACTTTCTTTCCGGTTTTTTCGCCGTTTCGAATGAGTCCGGCTTTCCCTCAACAATGTGGAGCTTGGCCGGCGTATTCAACGCTTCGAATAGGTTCAATAAGCGTCTGTACGCTCGGCAAGCACGAATATCGCCGTTCTACCAGCTCCCGCGCCAAGGCTCGGTCAGCTGTCGCAAATAAGCTTTCAGCGCGCCCTGAAGATCCTCTCTCTCCAGAGCCAATTCGATCGTCGCTTCGATATAACCGAGCTTGTCGCCCACATCGTACCGTTTGCCCTGAAGCGGATACACGACCATCTGCCGTTCCTTGTTCAATACCCGCAGCGCGTCCGTCAACTGAATCTCGCCGCCCCTGCCCGGCTCCAAACGCTCCAAAATCCCGAAAATTTCCGGCGTAATGATATACCGTCCGATGACGGCCAGATTGGAGGGCGCCTGATCCCGGTCGGGCTTTTCGATCAAATCGTCGATAAGCCGATGCGAGCCCGATACCGCGGCCGGCGATACGATACCGTACTTGTCGACTTCCTCCCACGGTACTTCCTGCGTGGCGATAACGGGTCTCTCCGTTGCGTCGAACAAGTCGATCATTTGTTTCAGACAAGGCGGCTCCGCCTGGATGATATCGTCCCCGAGCAGCACGGCGAACGGTTCGTTGCCGATAAATTTCTTGGCGCACAGCACGGCATGACCGAGACCGAGCGGCTGCTTCTGCCGGATATAATGGACGTCCGCCAAATTCGACACTTCGCGCACCATACTCAGCAGCTCCTGATTTCCTTTCTCTTCCAGCATCATTTCCAGCTCGACCGATTTGTCAAAATGATCCTCGATCGCCCGTTTGCTGCGTCCGGTGACGATCATAATATCTTCGATTCCCGAAGCTATCGCTTCTTCAACGATATATTGAATAGCGGGCTTATCGACAATCGGCAGCATTTCCTTAGGCTGCGCCTTGGTCGCTGGCAAAAAACGGGTCCCTAGCCCTGCCGCGGGAATAATCGCTTTGCGGACATTCATAAATCTCTCCTCCTTGCCGACTCTAGCCGCTCCAAGACGGAGACGTCGATTTTTCTTGCCCCGACAGGCGCGTGAAACACGACGCCTCCCCGTTCTCCGTGAAAATCGGAGCCGGCGGTAACGATCAGATTAAGCCGTTCGGCGATCTGCCGGTAATGCTCCTCCTGCTGCGGCGTATGGTCGGAATGATATGCTTCCAGGCCGGCGAGCCCTTGTCCCGCCAGCTCTTCTATAAGCTCATCCTGGTCGTACAGTCCCGGGTGCGCAAGCACCGGAACGCCTCCGCTCTCCAGAATCCACTGCACCGCAACAGCCGGACCGATGCGCGGGGGATTGACGTAAGCCGCTCCGTCCGCGCCCAGATAACGGTCGAACGCTTCTTTCATATCGGCGACATAGCCTTTGCGCACAAGCGCGTCGGCGATATGCGGCCTGCCGATGGTCTCGCCGTCTTTCTTCGAAACCTGCAAAGACGCGACGACATCTTCCATTGAAATGTCCAGACCGAGCTCGTTCAGCCGCTGCAGCATCATCACGTTGCGCCGGTCGCGAACGTCCCTGATCTCCGCCAGGCGCCGCAAAAATCGTTCGTCCTCAGGGTTGACGTAATACCCCAGCACATGAATATCCCGGCCCTTCGACATCGTGCTGACTTCCACTCCGGGCACCACTTCGACTCCGTAACGCAGGCCCGCTTCGAGCGCTTCCGCCACGCCCGCCACCGTATCGTGATCGGTGATCGCAATGGCGGCAAGCCCTGCTTCCGCGGCCAATCTTACGTTGTCGGACGGCGCTTGCGTCCCGTCCGAAGCAAGCGTATGGGTATGTAAATCGGCATACTTCATGTTCCGCTTCTCTCCTTTGTCTAACGAACCTGGATTCATGCCGCGTTCAACTCTATGCGCGGATTTTGCGTATCATTTCCTATATTATTATAGCCACTGGCTTAAATCGCGCTCGCGAAGAAACGAGACGAACGTTACCGCGGAAATCGGCAAAATGGTCGAGTTCAAATAAATCGCATAAAAGCTCCGCGAGAAGCGGATTCCTTCGATGTCTTTGACTTGAAGCACGCCGAGCGCCGCTTCATGCTTGACCGACGATTGGGATAATATCGAAATGCCGAGTCCCGCTTCCACGGCCGATTTCACCGCTCCCGTACTGCCCAGCTCCATAACGATTTTCATCTCGCCGGGATCGATGCCCGCCTTGGCCAGCTCCTCCTCCATCACTCTGCGGGTGCCGGAGCCCTGTTCCCGCAGCACGAACGAATATTGCAAAACGTCCTCAAGCTGGACGGACGGACAGGCGGACAGCGGATGCTCCTTCGGAAGAATGAGCACCAGCTCGTCGTTCATCACTGCTTCGACATGAACGTCCGGATGCTGCACCTCCGCCTCCACCAAGCCGAAATTCAGCTGATGGTTCAATACTTCCTCTAGGATTTGCCGGGTATTGATCACTTTCATACTGACCGAAATGTTCGGATATTCCTTACCGAACGGACCGAGCAGCCGCGGCAAAATATATTCTCCGACCGTCATGCTTGCGCCCAAATAGAGCCGGTCCTCCAGCATATGGGTGAATTTGGACATCCCGATATCCGTTTCCTTCATCAGATCGATGCTCCGCTTGGCGTAAGGCAGCAGCGTTCTTCCCGCTTCCGAAAGCTCGATTTTTTTGGTGGAGCGGTTAAACAGCTTCGTGCCGAAATATTCCTCCAGTGATTGCACCTGCATCGTAACTGCCGGCTGCGTCATATGAAGCGCTTGCGCCGCATGAGAAAAGCTGCCTTTTTCCGCAACGGTGTAGAAAATATGAAGCTGATGAAAATTAAGTGCCATCGCCTACCTCCAGCCTGCTTGGTAGCCCCTATTATAGCAAAGAAACGCATCCCCCAAAAGCCGCTGCCGCCATTCCTGCAAAATTCGTCTGCGGCCCGCCGTTTTCCGAGTCGTCTGTTGCCCGCATCCGCCAAAACTAAAAAGGAGCCTTCCGGTTAGCGGAACGCCCCACAATCGATTCATAAATAAACTATCTGCGTTTGCGGCTGTTTTTGATAAGCGTCATTCGGCGGGAATGTCTCAGCCAGGAGTAGTAAGATTTCAAATCTCTCAATTCGATCGTTTCGGACATGCGTCCGAGGAAAGTGACGATCACCATCCGGTGCAGCGGCGGGCAATCCGTCGCGCCGTTTATGTCACAGGGGACGAATTCAGCCACCATCACAAGATCGTCCTCCACCAAATAGACGTCTTGCCCGTTTTTGTAATAGGATTTGATCTGCCCTTCTCTGAGCCGGCTCCACAAAAAATCGCAGATGTCGTCAAACCCGGTCTTTCGGCTTTCAACTCTATCGGCCCAACGGATTCGGGCATGATTCGTGATTACGATGTCCGCAATGTTTTTGTCGCCGAGGGCAACGAAGTACGGATCGCTGTTGCTTGTACGGTGTGCTGTTTTATCCCTCATAAATCACAACCCCTCACCCAGCAAAATAGTCCTTTTCGCCTATGTACAAAATAAATGCATGTATTTCCAATTGTACTTGATTTAAAAATAGATTCCAAATAAAAAAATCTTTAGAATTTCTTTAGAAAAAAGAAAAAGCCTCCGGAAACGGAGGCTTTCTACAACTTTTTTTGCCTTAGGCAGAAATCCGTAGGAGACAAAGACGAACGCTTACGCTGTTCCAACTCTCTATCGAATCTTCGGCCACTTTTTCATCGCGCTTCTAGAGGGTGTAAAATCTTGTTTTATCAGGCATATTACTACTATATTCCGTTTTGATTTCGTTACGGTAAGAGCGTTCGACTTTTTTGACGAACGGCAGCTTCTGCAGCTGCTTGACGGTTTCCTCCAGCTTGCTCGCATGAATATATAAGGCAGCGTAATGCAGCCGCTTAGAAATAAAGTGAACGCTGCCATAACGCTCCAGTTGCTTGGTCGCGGCTTTCAAATCGCTGAACCAGACAATCAGTCCGCTTCGTTCGGTAAACATGCTATAATACCTTCTTTCTATAATGGAGATGAAAGGATGAGGTCCATCATGATGGATTCGGAAATTATGGTCGAAGCGGTCCGCGGCGCATTGACCGAAAGCGCGCATCGCGGGCATCTCGCCGTCATTGATACGGAACGCCGGTGCGTCGCGAGCGTCGGCAGCCCGCTTCACTATACGTTCGCACGCTCGGCCGCCAAGCTTCTGCAAGCGATTCCGTTATTGGAGTCGGGCGGGGCCGCGCAGTATGCGTTCGACGACCGCCAAATCGCTTTAATCTGCGCTTCCCATAACGGGGAGGATGAGCACGCCTCCTGCGTCTTGCAAACGCTGCGTGCGCTCGGTTTGGATGAATCGGCTTTGCGCTGCGGCGTTCATGAACCTTACCACCGTCCGACGGCCGACCGTCTCAAACGGGATGGCGTTCCTCTCACCCCGCTTCGCAATAACTGCTCGGGCAAGCATGCGGGCATGCTCGCTCTCTCCCTGTGGCTGCAGGCTCCCGCGCAAACGTATACATCGGCCGATCACCCGGTGCAGCGGCTTATGCTGCAGACGGTATCGGAGATGTGCGGGCTGCCAGAGGCGCAAATTACGCTTGCCGTTGACGGCTGCGGCGTCCCCGTCTTCGCCATGCCGCTTGCGGCGCTGGCTTATGCCTTCGCAAGACTCGGCTCGCCGGATTCGTTGCCCGCCCAGCGGGCGGAAGCCTGCAGGCGAATCGTAGCGGCCATCGCCGCACAGCCGTACTATGTAGCCGGCACGGGGCGGTTCGACACCCGGCTCGCCGAGGTTACCCGCGGGCGAGTCATCGGCAAGATGGGCGCCGAAGGCGTATACGCGCTGACCATCCCCGAGAGAGGCTGGGGACTCGCACTCAAAATCGAGGACGGGTCGGCCCGCGCGCTGTACCCCGCCGTGATGGAGGCGCTGATTCAGCTCGACGCTCTGCTGGATCACGAAATCGCCAGCTTAAGCGAATTTCACCGCCCTGCTGTTATAAACCGCCATGAACGCGAAGTCGGACGCCTAATTCCCGTGTTCAAGCTATCGCCCGGAATCAAATAGGTTAACCGCAGCTGGAGCAGCCGCCGGAACAGCCCCCGGTGGAGCAGCTTCCTCCTGAGGCAAGCAGCTCGTTGCCGGGCACCTTGATCGAATCCGACACGCTGCGGGCGATCATTTCCGACACGGTAAACAGAAGATCGTCCAGGCGACGCTCCGCCTCCTTGTACCGCTTGACCGACTCCAGGCTGTCGAGCTGCTCCTGAATTTGTTTGGCCTGATCGAGCGCGCTGTGATAATCGGGATGAAAATGCCCGAATCGCTGGCATTCCTCGAACAAATCCTTTTTTTTCTGAAACAGCCTCAGCAGCTCTTTCACCTGCGGGTCTTCGTCCTTAACTTTCTTCCAATATAAGTAATCGGCCGTTTCGGCCGAGCCGTTGATCATATCCCCCAAGTCATAAGCCTGCGTCAAAATGGCAGACATATCCAACGCCTGAGCTTCCATTACTGCCATAGTAGCACCTGCCTTATCCGTTTGTTTTGCATCTTGGTAGACAAGTCTATCATAACATACATTCGCCCGGTTTGTTGCATCAATATTTATCATTAATGCCAGGTAAGATGATCTTCATCTCCTGCACGTCGTCGGCAAGCCAGCAAACTTCCTGCAGCTCCGCCTGGTCAAGTCCGGTCATGCTCCATGTGCCGCGGGTTTCCTGCAGCTTGCGCGGCGCGATAAGCCGGTCTTTGCCGTTATGCCTTACCTGCAGGGCCGCTTTCCATTCCATAGCCTTCTCCACCATTTCCCTTCGCGTCGACGCGTGATAGGTCCGATAATCCTTCATCCAGCCGGTGGGAATCCCGTTCAAATCCGGATACAATTCGGCGACGTTCGGCAGCCGCTGCTCCATCTCAAAGTAGCCTATGGCATGTCGGGCGTAGATAAAACCTTTGTCCCCCGGCTCGGGCCTCCACGGTTCCTCCGGCGCCTTGCCGGAGCGAATGTTCTCCTTGCCGCCTTCTTCCTCCGCCTCGCTGGAATGAGATGCCGCTGCGGGATTGCCGCTCGATATGGCCAACTTGCCGGGCATCCAGCCCGCTTTGTCCAGGAGTCCGGTCAAGCGGTTAATCTGGTCCGGACGAACGATCCATACGCGTTCTCCTAGCTCCTCCGCGAGGCAATCGGCTGCGGCCGTCAGCTTGCGGACCGTATCGGCCGCCTCTTGGTCGCGGCAGCGCAGCAGCACCGCTTGCTCGAACTGCAGCCGACCGAACGGCTTCGCCCACTGCTCCAGCGTCAATTGCACGTTGTCGGGGAGCCCGTAATGAGCGTGATCCGCCAGAAGTCCGGCCATCTCTTCAAGACTGCGGCCGCTCTCAAGCCCCCGCTGCACACTTTCCTTGCTCAGCTTGTAAATCGAGACATGGTCGGATTTGATATGGTCGGCGAAATACGACAGCTCCCAGCGGGCGGCGAGCGTCACGTCGGACGGAACGAGCACCTCGAAATCCGGTTGGACATACCAGCGCCCTTCGCCGGCATCAACTTCGTCGGACGAAAAACCGTCTTTCCCCGGCCGGATGCGCCACCGGTAGCATGCCTTGCCAGTTGCCGTTTCTCCCTTCTCCAGCCAGCCGAACGCAATCAAAGGAAACAGCCATTGCCGCTCCAGCATATCGACGACCGCAGCGCCGTCTCCCTCGGCTGCATCCGCATGGACCAATTGATGAGCGATCAGCCACTGCAGCAGCTCCGCAGCTTGTATCCACTGGCCTTCCTGGCGCCGCTCGAGCCATAATGCGGCATGCTGCAGCCACACCGCGCCGGGGAAGGCGACAGGCTGCCAAATCCGGTATAAGACGGCCGTCTGCTCTTCTTCGCTTAAAGACAGCCAGCCGCTGACGGCGCTATCCTTAAGCGGCATTTCCTCTCCTTGCTTATCGAGCAAACCGAGCCGTGTCAAAAATTCCAAAATAACGGCGATAGAGTAAGGATACGTATCGGCATAAGCATATTTTATGCCTGTGCCTGTGAACCATTCGTCTTGCAGAGAGGACAGTTCGACCAGTTTTTGCAGCTGCCTTTTATGCAGTGCGCCGGATTTGGTGAGCCGGATCGGATGATCCCTGATAAAGACCAGCGTATGAAAAAGCTCCCTGGCAAGACCCGCTCCCCCCGTTACCGTCAGCTCCGCGGCCGTTTCTCCGCCCGAAGCCGCCGTTTCCTCCAAGAGAATCGGCTGCCATAAAGCCAGCGCGTCCGGCGACATGACGTACACATGCTCTCCCCACGATTTGCGGAACGTATAGCAAATTCCTTTTCTGAGCAGCAGCAAAAAGCCGACTTTCGCATCCGCCCCCGACATGACGGGCTGAGCCAGCTTCTCCAGCCTTGCCGCATCGAACGGCTCGCAGCCGATGCAGGAGACGATAAGCCGCAGCACTTTGCGCTCCCGCAGCGTCATTTGGTTATAAACCGTCTCCATAATCGCCGGATTCGCGAAAATTCGCTCCAGCGTCTCGCCCTGCTTCAGCCAAGGCGCATAGACGCTTTCGGCCTCGATTTGCAGGCGCAGCGTCTGCGGCATTCTAGTCAAAAAATAGGCGTGATTCATCTTGCTGCAGCCCCCTCTTCCTCCGCCCGATACGGCGGCTCTGTCCGATGCAGACCGGACGATCCTTGTACCGTTTCGTCAAGGACGCGCATCAAGCTCTTGTCCTCCCGCTTGTCCGCGGCTTCGGCCGTCCTGTCTTCAATCGTATACCGGTAGCCTTGCTCGATCAGAAACAGCTGTCGGTTCAAGGCAAAATCCTGCTCTTTCGTATCTGCGGACACAATGGAATAGAAGCTGGCCTCATTGACTTCGGCTTTCGGGCGCAGAATGCGTCCGAGCCGCTGAGCTTCCTCCTGCCGCGAGCCGAAGCTGCCTGATATTTGAATCGCTACGCTGGCATCGGGCAAATCGACGGCAAAATTGGCGACCTTGGAGACGACGATCGTCCTTAGCTCGCCGGAGCGAAACCGGCGGTACAGCTCCTCCCGTTCCTCATGGGGCATTTGCCCGTAAATAAGCGGCGCTCCGATCGCTTCAGAAACTTCTTTAAGCTGATCGAGATACTGTCCTATAACAATGATTGAATCGTCCGCATGCTTCACAAGCAGCTCCCGCACGATCCCGAGCTTGGCCGGGTTTTCGCTGGCGATACGGATTCGCTGTCTGGGCTCCGCCGTCAAATAGCGTTCTTTTTCATCATCCGGCAGGGCAATCCGAATTTCGGTGCATGTGACCGATGCGATCCAGCCTTTGCCCTCCAGCTCCTTCCACGGCATCTCATAGCGCTTCGGGCCGACCAGCGAGAATACGTCCTCCTCCCTCCCGTCCTCTCGTACCAGCGTAGCAGTAAGCCCCAGCCGCCGCGTAGCTTGAATATCGGCCGTCACGCGAAAGACGGGAGCGGGAAGCAGGTGCACTTCGTCGTACACGATCAAGCCCCAATCCCGTTTATTGAATAAATCCATATGAACGAACAAATCATCCTTCGATTTGCGGTACGTCAAAATTTGATAGGTGGCGATCGTAATCGGCTTCACGTCCTTCATCGTCCCCGTATATTCGCCGACCATCTCCTCGGTCACATCGGTTTTCTCCAATATTTCGCGCTTCCATTGGCGTACCGAAGTGCTGTTCGTCGTCAAAATAAGCGTGGCGCAGCTGAGTTTGCCCATAGCCGCAATCCCGATAATCGTCTTGCCCGCCCCGCAAGGCAGCACGAGCACTCCGCTTCCGCCCTGCATGCTTCCTTCGCGGTAGAACGAATCGACGGCCGAACGCTGATAATCGCGCAGCTGGAACGCCTTCCCGGCCGAGCCGTCCGACTTCAACCGGATCGGCAGCTCCTCGCCGCGGGAGTAACCGGCCAAATCCTCCACCGGATAACCGAGTTTGATCAGCTCCTGCTTCAGCACGCCGCGGAAGGAGGAAGAGAAGCGAAGCGTTCTTGCGTCCAACTGGCATAAACCGTAGGAGCGGAGCGATTTAAACGAAACCATCTCTTTGATCGCCTCCACATCGTCGGAGATAAGCAGCAGATCTTCGCCCATGCTCTCGATCCGGATCAGACCGTAACGCTCCACGAAGCGGCGTATGTCCTGTTTAATATGCGGCGGCACGCCGAACTTGGCATGGCGTTCCAGAAAATCGGCGATTTCCTCCGTCTTCATGCCGGCCGCGGCCGCATTCCACAGCGACAGCGCCGACATCCGGTACGTATGAATATGCTCCGGCGTTTTGACCAGATCCGCAAACCGGGACAGCCCCGCGCGGACTACGTCGAACTCGGGATGGCGCACCTCCAGCAATACGGTAAAATCACTTTGTACGATAAGCGGTCGTTTAGGATCCATCTGCATGTCCGTTCCCTCCCGAAGTTTGTCGTATTTTCTCGAATGCTCTATTCATTTTAGTATGAGGGAAAACAGGAAAAATTAAACATCGCCTTCATTATGAAACGATAAAAAGGGAGCGGCTCGGCTGAGCAGCCCCTTCCTCGTATATCCCCTTTATTGAATCGATAAGCCGACCGTCTTCTCCCCGGCGGCTACATAATCCATGACATCCGTTCCGGCAAATTCGTAGCGGTTGATGAGAACATTATCCAGCAGCACCGATTCAAAGGCCTGAACCGCCTCCCGCATCTCTTCATCCGTGTCCATCAGCAAATCGATCCTTTGCTCGACGGGCAGCTCCAGCTTCTTGCGATAATCCTGCACGGCCCGCACCAGCTCGCGAACGAGCCCTTCCTGTTTCAGCTCGGGCGTCAGCGCCGTATTCAAAGCGACCGTCATCCCGTAGCCGGAAGCGGAAGCGAAGCCCGGCTTGGCGACCTTCTCGACCAAGAGATCCTCAAGCGGCAGCTCCACGGTCTCCCCGTTCTGCAGCCTGTGAGCATAAGAGCCCGCCTTGACGATCGCCGCCGCTTCCGCTGCGTTCATCGCCTTCAAAGCCTGCTGCAGCTCGCCGACCCGCTTGCCGTATTTGGGCCCGGCCGCTTTCAAATTCAGCTTCAGCGTAACGTCGACCAGCCCGTTCTCGCTCGTCTCCGTCCGAATCGATTTGACATTCAGCTCCTCCTGAATGATCGGCGCATAAACCGTCAGATCGAGCGGCGCGTCTAACGCGACGATCAGCTCGGACAGCGGCTGGCGCGTCTTCACTCCGGTTTCGCTGCGCACGCTGCGGGCAAGCTCGACCATATTGCGCACGGTTTCCATGTCCCTCTCCAGCTCAGCATCGATCCGGGAAGCGTCCGCTTCCGGATAGTCTTCCAGGTGCACGCTCTCTCTGCCTCCCGCAAGATTACGATACAGATCGTCGGACAGAAACGGCGTGTACGGCGCCATCAGCTTCGCCAGCGTCAGAAGCACCTCGTGCAGCGTCTGGTACGCCCACAGCTTGTCGTTTGACAAGCCGCTGCCCCAGAAGCGGTCGCGGGAGCGGCGGATGTACCAGTTGCTCATTTCGTCCACGAACGCTTCGATCGCCTTGGCCGGATTCAAGAAGTCGACCGCCTCCAGCCCTTTGCCTACGTCCTGTACCAAATGAGCGAGACGGGACAAAATCCACCGGTCCAGCCGATTGCCGCTGACTTCTTCGGCGTGCTCCTCCGGCTTATACCCGTCGATAGCGGCATACAGCGTATAAAATGCATGAGCGTTGACTATAGTATCGATCACCTTGGACTTCGCTTCGGCGACAATCTGCTTGGAAAACCGTTTGCTGTTCCACGGAGCGCTGTCCGCGAGCAAGGCCCAGCGGAATGCGTCGGTTCCGTAATCGCCGATGATTTCCCACGGATCGATGACGTTGCCCTTGCTCTTGGACATTTTTTGACCGTTCTCGTCCAGAATATGTCCCGTGGACAAAACCGCTTTATACGGCGCTTGCCCGTTAAACAAGGTCGACACCGCCAGCAGACTGAAAAACCATCCGCGCGTCTGATCGATCCCTTCGCAAATCATATCGGCCGGATACTGCTCGGCAAAGACGTCATCGTTCTCGAACGGAACGTGGTATTGCGCAAACGGCATGGAGCCGCTGTCGAACCATACGTCGATCACCTCAGAAGTCCGCTCCATCACGCCGCGCTCGCAGTGAGGGCACTTCAGCTTGATTTCGTCGACGTAAGGCTTGTGCAGATCAAGCTCGGCGGGCAGCTCGTTTACGGAGTGTTCGCGCAGATCGCGGATGCTTCCCGGCACATGCTGTCCGCCGCAGTCCGGACACTGCCATACATTCAGCGGCGTCCCCCAGTAGCGGTTGCGGCTGATGTTCCAATCGACCAGCTCCTCCAGGAAGTTGCCGAAGCGTCCTTCGCGAATATGTTCCGGATACCAGTCGACCTGCCGGTTGTTCGCAATCAGCTGCTCCTTGACCGCCGTCGTGCGGATAAACCAGCTTTCGGTCGCATAATACAACAAAGGCGACTTGCAGCGCCAACAGAACGGATAACTATGCTCCATGCGCTCCTTGTCGTAGAGCAGTCCGCGTTCCGCCAGCAGCTTGACGATATCGACGTCGCAGTCTTTGACGAATTTGCCGGCCAGGTCCGTCACCTCGTCGATATAGCGCCCCGCCGCGTTCACCACGCTCAGCATGCTGATGCCGTGCTTCATCGCCGCTTTATAATCATCCTCGCCGTGAGCCGGCGCAATATGGACAATCCCTGTGCCGCTGTTGTCCGTTACAAAATCGCCTTCGATGACGACATGCGCATGCGGAACCTCGACATAGCGGAACGGCGGGATATAGCGAAGACCGACAAGCTCGGACCCTTGCAGCGTGCCTAGCTTCTCGTACTCGCCCTTCATCACGCTCTCCAGCAAATTGTCGGCGACGATGTAGACTTCCCCCTGCTGCCTCACTTTGGCGTAAGTGATGCGTTCGTTTACCGCAAGCGCCACATTGGCGGGCAGCGTCCAAGGCGTCGTCGTCCAGGCGAGGATAACCTCCCCGCTTGCTTCCAGTTTGAATTTGACCGTAGCGGTCAAATCCTTCACATCCTCATAGCCCTGCGCCACTTCATGAGAGCTCAGCGTCGTCTGACAGCAAGGGCAGTACGGGCTGACCCGATGTCCCTTGTACAGCAGCTCCTTCTTATGAATTTCCGACAGTAAGTGCCATACGCTCTCGATATATTGATTGTCGAGCGTTATATAAGGATGGTCCATATCTGTCCAATAGCCGATAGCCTCGGTCAGCTCGCGCCACTGCTTCTCGTACGTAAACACGCTGTCCTTGCATTTTTGCACGAATTCCGCCACGCCGTAGCGCTCGATTTCCTGTTTGCCGGAGATGCCGAGCTGCTTCTCCACCCCAAGCTCGACCGGTAAGCCATGGGTATCCCAGCCCGCTTTGCGAACGACTCGATATCCTTTCATCGTTTTGTAGCGGCCGATAAAATCTTTGATCACCCTGCCCAGCACATGCCCGATATGGGGAGCGCCGTTAGCGGTCGGCGGTCCTTCGTAGAACACGAAATTCGGTCGGCCTTCCCGGTTTGCCATCGACTTCCTGAACGTTCCATCCTTCTGCCACTGCTCCAGCACTCTTAATTCCCGGCTTCTCGCCTTTTCTTTCGGATCGACCTTTTGCATGAACGTCACCTGCTTCACTTAAATTTGAACAACAAAAAAGACCCGTCCCTCTGAAGGGACGAGTCTATAGCTCGCGTTACCACCCTTGTTCCGCGGCAGCTTCGCCGGAAAAGCGAACTGTCACAGCACTCGTCAACGTACCATCATACGCGTTCCTTGTAACGGCGGACCCCCGGTTAAGCTTACTTGCGCCCATTCGAACAAGCGCGTTTAGCTTCACTTCTCAGAGATGATTTTCGGCTGCGGCATGAACGCCGGCTTTCAGCAAAGCGCCGGCTCTCTGGGGATCATGATCGTGGCTTACTCTTTCTCGTCATCGAATGTAACTTATCGGTTATTGCATTGATCCATTTATAAAACATTTTGCCGCGGATGTCAAGTCAGTTTAAGCTCATATTACAAAAAAAGACAACCTCGGCTTGACCGAAAGTTGCCTTTTCATGAACGATTAATGAGTTCCTTTTACGTCCATTTCTACGGCTTTGACTTCTTTCTTGACCGTAGAGCTTTGAATGCGTTCTTGCAGCTTTTCGTAATACAAATCCTCGTTGATCGGAAGATCTACCCAGTTATCGATCCAGGAAGACAAATGCATGGCGTTGGACAAGGTCAACCCTTTGATGCCTTCTTCGCCAGGTGCAAGCAGCGGCGTTCCGTTCAAAATATGGTTCACGAAGTTTTGCGTAATGCCTTTGTGGCCCGGACCCGGAGCTCCGACAATCGGCACATCGCATTTCCAGCATTCCGGAGAACCGAAGCCGCCTTTATATTCGCGGTTGAATTCCGGCTCAGGTACGCGCAGACGCCAGAACGTCAGCTTGTTGTCCTCGATCACAATTTTGCCGCGGTCGCCCGATACTTCAAAGCGGTTCGTTCCCGGCGCTTCGCCCGTCGTTGTAACGAACAAGCCGGTCGCTCCGTTCTCGTATTCCACATAAGCGGTCACATCGTCTTCGACTTCAATGTTGCGGTATTTGCCGAAGCCGCAGAACGCTCTGACGCGTTTGGGCATCATATCGATCGTCCATTGCCACAAATCGAGCTGATGCGGGTCTTGGTTGATCAGCACGCCGCCGCCTTCGCCGGCCCAAGTCGCGCGCCAGCCGCCCGAATCGTAGTAGCTCTGCGAGCGGTACCAGTTCGTAATGATCCAGTTGGTGCGGCGAACTTCGCCAAGCTCTCCGGACGTGATCAAGTCTCTGAGCTTCTGATACAACGGATTCGTCCGTTGATTATACATAATGCCGAAGGCTTTGCCGGATTTCGCGGCCGCTTCGTTCATTTCGCGAACTTGTTTGGTATAAACGCCCGCCGGCTTCTCAACCAGTACATGATAACCGTGAGAGAATGCCTGCTTGGCGGATTCAGGGTGATCGTAGTGAGGCGTCGCCACAATCACTGCGTCGAACGCTTTGGATGCGAAGAATGCGTCCAAGTCGTCAAATAATTGAATGTTCTTGTCTCCATAGTTCGTTCGAACCCAATCCAGACGGGATGCATCCGTATCCACAATGGCTGTCAGCTCTGCGCCTTTGACTTGATTGCCCACCAAGTACTCGGTATGGCCTTTGCCCATATTGCCCACACCGATCAATCCGATGCGCACTTTATCCATTCGTGTCCCCTGCCTCTCAATTCTTATATTCGAAAACGTATGTAAGCATTTTCGGTTCTCCTCCATTATATAATGCACACGTGAACATTACAATATGAAAAATTTTTCAAAGTCAACAAAAAAGAAAACCGATCTTATAAAGACCGATCTTCTTCCTTTAATAACAGCAAGATAAATTATACCTGAATTTTGTCTTTCTCGGAAATTTGGCTCAGCGCTTCGCCGGCCTCATCTTCGAACTTGTCGCGAACCGCCAGGTCGCCGATCGACACGATCCCTACCAGCTCCCCGTTTTCGCATACCGGCAGACGGCGGATTTGCTGCTTGGCCATCAATTTGGCCGCTTCATCCACCGTCGTCTCCGGCGATGCGCAAGTAATCTGGTTGCTGCTCATCACGTCTTTGACAGCCGTAGAGCCTTCCTTCTTAGCCGCATACCCGCGGATTACCAGGTCGCGGTCGGTAATGACGCCGATCAGCTTTTTCCCTTCTACGACCGGAATAAAGCCCGTATCTTCCTGCTTCATCTTGACGGCTACTTCATAGACGTTGTCCTTCAGTGTCACCGTCGCGCAATCCTTTGTCATTATTTCCTTTAAAGGTCTGCTCAAGGAAAATCCCTCCTGAAGAGTATAGTCCCGGACAGACGCGCCGCAGCCGCCGGCTGGACGTTCTTCCGCGCAGACATAGATTTTCCCGAAACTACGGTGTCCATGCGCACAAGCGCTTAGCACTTATCGGCATTCCAGCCGTTTTGGCAGTCCGCCGCCATGCTGATAAACAATTTGGCCGCAATCGCCATGGAGCTTTCGTCAATATCGAATTTGGGATGATGATGCGGATGCGTAATGCCGAGCTCCGGGTTTCCCGCTCCGACAAACATGAAGCAGCCTTTGCGGTGATGCAGGTAATAGGCGAAATCTTCCCCCGCCATAATAAGCGGCGACGTCTGCACCGGGGCTACAGAAGCGCCTGCACGGTAGAAGCGCTCCACCTCGCCGGCATCGTTAACGACCGGCGGATAGCCGAGCTTATACTCTACGGCATGATCGGCGCCGAACATCCGACAGGTTTGCTCGACGTACGTTTCGAGTCTTTCCTTCACCTGCATGCGCAATTCCGGATCGAATGTTCTCACGGTGCCGATCAGCACCGCTTTCTCGGCGATGACGTTAAAGCCGGTGCCGCTGTGGAACGAGCCGACCGACACGACGCAGGGCTGCGTCGGATCGACGCTGCGGCTGACGATCGTTTGCAGGTTGACGACAAGATGCGAAGCGACGGCAATGCTGTCGATCGTTTCATGGGGGAGGCCGCCATGGCCGCCTTTGCCTTTAATTGTAATTTCGAACTCATCCGCGGCGGCCATCATAGCCCCCGGCTTGCTATAAACAGTACCGACAGGAAAGGGTGTCCATAAATGAATGCCGTAGACAAAATCGACGCCTTCCAGCGCGCCTTGTTCTATCATTGCATGAGCCCCTCCGGGACTCAGCTCTTCCGCATGCTGGAACAGAAACACCATATTCCCTTTCCACTCTTCGCGGTGCTCCGCCATAATTTTGGCTACGCCAAGCAAAGTCGCCGTATGCGCGTCGTGACCGCAAGCGTGCATGACGCCTTTTACCTTCGATGCGAACTCACAGGTTTTCTCATCCTGAATCGGCAGCGCGTCCATATCGGCGCGCAGAGCGATCGTCGGACCCTCGGCCCCGCCGCGCAGGCGTCCTACGACGCCGCCTCCGCCGACGCCCGTCTCCACGTCCAAGCCCCATTCCCGCAAATGCCGGGCAACATAGGCCGCCGTTTCCGTCTCCTGATACGAGAGCTCCGGGTGCTGGTGCAAATATCTTCTCCAGCCGACCATTTCCGGATATAACAGATCCACTTTTTGCAGCAAATGTTCCATGGCCATTACCTCCGGTTTCACTTTCTTTTCATTTTACCAAATGCCAAGCTTTCTTACATCCATGTGTCACAAGAATTTCAAATTTTTCTTGAGACTTCGCTTGTACATTTAGCAATAGGCTTGCACAAGTTTGGGAAACATACTATCATGAATAAAGAATTAGATAAAGTTGGACTTGACTTTCTAGGAGGGCTTTAACAAGTGATTATTGAAAACAACGGCTTAAAAGGGCTTAAAAGCGATCTTGCCCATCTGGACGAAGTTACCGCAAAGCTGGGCTTTGTTCGCTGGCAGTGGGAATATTACCGCGCCACTTATGATTTGAAAATTGAAGATAAAGCATCCCATAACGATTACTTCCTGCGCATGAACGCCCGTGTGGAGACCGGTAAGCTGGAGTCGCCCTATGCTATTCTTTACATAGAAGACGTTTACATCGGAAAAGCGACATTCCCGCACGGTCTTGACTACCAATCGCCGATTCCCGATTCGGTGTTGAAAATCGCCCAGCAAAAAATTTCGCAGCTGAAAACCGAATTGTCCGAGTAAAGCGGAGGTCATCATGACTTCCCCACGAAGAGGCACTCCGGATTTTTTGCTGTTATTTTTAACGTTTTTACTCGTTTGTTTCGGTCTGGCTATGGTATTCAGCGCAAGCATGGGATATGTACGAGTTGTACAGATTGATCCGGATACGAAGGTATCGGTTAACGACCCTTCGTACTTGGTTGTGCGACAAGCGATCTTCGTTGCGATGGGTACCGTAGCCATGTTTTTTTGCATGAACATCGATTTTCGCAAGCTGAAAAATTGGGTGCGCCCTTCCTTTATTGCGGTCGTAGTCATGCTGCTGCTCGTTCCCATTATAGGAAGAGAAGTGAACGGCGCCAAAAGCTGGTTTTATATCGGAGGCTTCGGGATACAGCCGGCGGAATTCGCCAAGCTGTCGGTTATTTTATACTTGGCTTCCTTGATATCCAAGAAAGAGGATAAATTCCAGGAGTTCCGCAGCGGGCTGCTCCCGGCGCTGGTCATCGTCGGCTTCATCTCGGCGCTGATCATGCTGCAGCCGGATTTGGGCTCGACGATGATATTGGTTATGTGCTCCGCCATCGTCATTATTGCCG
Source organism: Paenibacillus doosanensis (assembly GCF_025060755.1). Classification (GTDB taxonomy): domain Bacteria; phylum Bacillota; class Bacilli; order Paenibacillales; family NBRC-103111; genus Paenibacillus_S; species Paenibacillus_S doosanensis. Next base: position 183,993 of record NZ_JANYUY010000003.1, on the reverse strand, counting down.
GAGGCGCCAACTTCAAGCACTTGTTCTATCTGGGAACAGCGGGAGCCGCGGCCATTTCGGTAGTTGCCGTCGCGTCTTTGATGAAACCGGGCAAAAACTATCGTCTGGACCGCTTTACGTCCTTTATGAATCCGTGGAACGATCCGCTTGATACCGGATACCATCTGATCCAGTCTTTATATGCGTTCGGCCACGGCGGCTTCACCGGAGCAGGCTTCGGGCAAAGCATCCAAAAGCTGCATTATTTGCCGGAAGCGCACAATGATTTTATTTTTGCTATTATCGGAGAAGAACTGGGATTTCTCGGATCATCGCTATTCCTTTTGATTTATCTCGCTTTTTTATGGCGCGGGCTGTTCATCGCTCTGCGCTGCAGCGATACGTTCGGCACATTGGCGGGAATCGGCATCATCGGGATGATCGGGGTACAAGCCTTGATTAATCTCGGCGGCGTTACCGGCAGCATTCCGCTTACCGGCGTTACACTCCCGCTAATCAGCTATGGGGGATCATCCATGCTGGTGACGTTAGTCAGCATCGGTATTTTGCTCAGCTTATCTCGCGAACATAACAAGCCGGACAAAGAAAACGCAACGAAAAAGAGAGCCTAAGGGCTCTCTTTGTTTGTGTTTGCTCAAGGGTTGTGCGTCTTAGACCGATTCCTGTATGTAGAAAGGGGATTAACCACTCGTCTATGAGTTTGTCCGACGGAGTTGCTTTCGTGCATGGCAAATGAACAATGACTGCCTATTTTGCCGGACAAACTCCTATTTCACACGCTGCGGGTCTTCAATGGCGGCATTCTCTTCTTCACGGAATGCGACGCCTTCCACTTTCACGTTCACTTCCACTACGTTCAAGCCGGTCATGTTCTCCACCGCTTCGCGAACGTTGAGCTGAAGATCATGACAAACCTCTTGAATTTTGCTTCCATAGTGGACGATAACTCGCAAATCGATGGCAGCTTCCACCTGCCCTACTTCGACGGAAACGCCTTTTTGCACATTTTTGCCGCTGAGTCGTTTGGCCAAGCCTTCGGATATTCCTCCCGACATTGCAGCGATCCCAGGAGTCTCCAACGCAGCCAAGCCTGCGATTGTCGAAACGACATCATCGGAAATGCGAATGAGACCTGCTTGAATTTCTTCGGACATACGGATCACTCCTTAATGGGTTATAGTTCCATTGTAATGGCTTCCCGGCCTGAAAGCAAACTTGGCCGAATCTTGGCAAATTGAGCCGATTAGAGCGATTTAACAGCTCCCCCGTCGACATAAAACACAGATCCTGTCATATAGCTGTTGCGCGGCGAAAGCAGGTAAGCGGCTATCGTCGCCAGCTCTTCCGGCTCCCCGTAGCGTCCGAGCGGAATATCCTGCCGCAGCTTCTCCTGTACGGCTTCCAGCGGCACTTGATCCCGTTCTGCCCGGATGGAATCCAGCTCGACGATCCGGTCCGTCATAATTCGGCCGGGACAAACGGTATTGAGCAGAATGCCGTCCGGTGCGAATTCAATCGACAGCGTCTTCATTAAACCGACAACGCCCGTACGCAGCGTATTCGACAGGACAAGCCCGGGAATCGGCGTCTTGACCGAGGTGGAAGCGACGGTCACGATCCGTCCTCCTTGCCGGGCAAGCAGCGGATGGAAGCCGCGGATCAGACGCACGACGCTCATCATATTGCCGAAGAACGCTTTCTCCCATGCCTCATCGTCAAACGATAAGAAGCTTCCGCTCGGCGGCCCTCCCGCATTGCATACTAGCGCGTCGACCGTCTCGAAGCGAGCGGCGGCCGTCTCGACAAGCCTGGCAATATCCCCCGCTTTCCCGACGTCGACAGCCAGCGATTCCACTCTTACGCCGTATCGTTTATGTATGTCGTCCGCCGTCTTCCGAATCGCCTCTTCGCTGCGGCTGCACAGCAGCAGATCGGCTCCTTCCGCCGCCAATTGCTCCGCCACGGCCCTTCCCAAACCTTTGCTGGATGCGGTGACGACCGCCGTTTTTCCCCTCAGCATTAAATCCATTGTACGCACGCTCCTTGGGCTTTTTTTCGAGTTTACATCATCCTAAAATATGGTTATATTAGAATAGGTTTTGCTCATTTAGGTATACTCTACCATAAGAGGTGATCGTTTTGAATCGCATGTTTTCCATCGGGCTGATCGCAAGCTTCGTTCTCAGCGCGCTGGCCCATTACACCGGCATAGCGTCCGCTACAGTGCAGTTTATTATCTCTTGTATCGCCATCGTGTTCGTCGCCGGATTTCTCGGCAAAGCGACGGAAAGCGTGGCTCATTACGCCGGAGAGCGGCTCGGCGGATTTCTGAACGCCACATTCGGCAATGCGGCGGAATTGATCATCGCTATCTTCCTGGTGAAGGACGGCATGTTCGATATCGTCAAAGCGAGCATTACCGGCTCGATCATCGGGAACCTGCTGCTGGTGCTTGGTCTGAGCCTGTTTCTTGGCGGACTCAAATACAAAGAGCAGCATTTCAATGTCAAGCTGGCCAGCCATAACGGCTCGCTGATGACGCTTGCCGTCATCGCTCTATTCGTCCCCGCGGCGTTCGCCAAGAGCTTGACCAACTTCGAGACGTCCAACTTAAGCGTATTGGTTGCATGCATCCTCATCGCGGCTTATTTGCTGTGGTTATATTTCTCGATGGTTACTCATAAAAATGAACTTTCCGACGAAGCCGTCGAGCACGGCGAACCGGCCTGGTCCAAGAAAGCTTCCATTCTGTTCCTGATTATCGCGACGGCCATGGTCGCCTTCACCAGCGAATGGCTGGTCGGCACGCTGGAGACGATTACCCATCAATTCGGTTTGTCCGAGCTGTTCGTAGGCGCCTTCCTGATCGCTATTATCGGCAATGCCGCGGAACATAGCGCAGCGGTGATGATGGCGCGCAAGAACAAAATCGGAGCGGCCGTCGAAATCGCCGTCGGCAGCAGTCTGCAGATCGCGCTGTTCGTCGCTCCCGTTCTCGTGCTCGTCTCGCTGCTCTTCGGCAAAACGATGAACATCGTTTTCAGCACCTTCGAGCTTGTAGCGATCGGCGTGTCCGTCATTATCGCCAAGTCGATCTCCCAGGACGGCACGACCAACTGGTACGAGGGCGTTCTGCTACTCGTCGTTTATTGCATCCTCGGCATCGCCTTTTTCCTGGTGTAATCTTGTAATCCTGCCTCCAAAAAAGAAAAAAGAGTGGCCTTCGATGAAGAAGGCTACTCTTTTTTGTTCAAGGCTTCATATAGCTGTGCCAAGTTGCGCTCGAGCTTAACCAAGATCTGTTTGCCTACATTTTCCGTAATCAGCTCTGCCCTTATGGCAAAATCGATTTCTCTGGACAACCCGTACATTTGTGTATCTAACACCTCTTCATACAGAGGACATTTGCGTGTTGTTAAGTTTTCCATCTGTACTTCGATGAGCTTTTCAATTTTATCGGCATCCTCTTGGAGAAGATGGAGCGCTTTCTGCGATAGGCCAAGTAACAAATCGGATGATGACATCAAGCTTTCCCCCCTGTACGTACGAGTTCATAGCTTAATATTAGTCGAAAATGAACCAATACACAAGAGAGTTGACCACGTAGTTTCGTACTTGCCTTATATTTCCTGCTCAGCACCGCCAACAACGGGCTTTTATAGAACGAATCCCCCAAAAGCGACGCGATTTCCCCGAAGCTTATTCCGTCCGCATCCGGCTTCAACTGGCTCGGCGTCTAACCATTCCGCTGCGATCGTTCTTATAGTTAGACATTACTTTCGGGGGAGCCCGCGGATATCCATAGGAATTTACTGCGCAGCATTTCCTAAACAACAAAAAAACGGCATTTCCATCCTGAAATGGAAATACCGTCGTAGGCAGGTTTAGTCTTGAATGCTGTTGATTTGAAGATTGTGTTTGTTAAACACTTCAGCCATAGCCTTCTTGGCTTCCTCTGCATCCGGACCGTGAACGTGCAGATCGTAATTGCTGCTTGTTAGCAGCGTTGTGAACAAGCCGAGAATACTTTTCACGTCGATGTACTTGTTATCGTACTGTAAAACGATGGACGATCTGAATTTGTTTGCGGTTTGTGAAATTTCTACGATTGCAGCGTTATTGGCACTTGTCATATCTAATCCCTCCATGCGACTACTAGCATTTATCAAAAAGATAAATCGCTTTCTTTTTCATGATACATTGGAAAGGAATAACACGCAACAACTATTTCAAATGTTCCGGGTTCAATCCTTCCAGCTCGGGTATGACGAATCTGCCGTCTTTGCGGATCAGCACGTCGTCGAAGTAAATTTCCCCTCCGCCGTACTCAGGACGCTGGATTAGCACAAGGTCCCAATGAACGGAGGAACGGTTGCCGTTATCCGCCTGCTCATAGGCTTGACCCGGCGTAAAGTGCAGACTTCCGTCGATCTTCTCGTCGAACAGCGTATCCTTCATCGGCGTGGAAATATGCGGGTTGAAGCCAAGGCTGAATTCCCCGATATAACGCGCGCCTTCATCCGAGTTCAAAATTTCGTTCAAACGATCCGTGTCGTTGCAGGAGGCTTCGACGATTTTGCCGTTTTCGAAGCGGAACGTAATGTTCTCGAACGTAATTCCCGCTTTGACGGAAGGCGTATTGTAGCGGATGACCCCGTTAACGGAATCGCGTACCGGAGCGGTGTATACTTCCCCGTCGGGAATGTTGCGGCGGCCGCAGCATTTGACCGAGCCGATGCCTTTGATGGAGAACTGAATGTCCGTTCCCGGAGAAACGATGCGGACGCGGTCGGTCCGGTTCATCAGCTCCTGCAGCGGGTTCATCGCTTCCGACATTTTGGCGTAATCGAGATTGCACACGTCAAAATAAAAGTCCTCGAATTTCGCCGTGCTCATATTCGCCAATTGGGCCATCGACGGGCTCGGATAGCGAAGGACGACCCAGCGGGTTTTCTTCACGCGCTGCTCCAAATGTACCGGCTTGCTGTAATACATTTCGTACAGCTTCATCTGGTCTTTGGGCACGTCGGACATTTCGCTGACGTTGGAGCCGCTGCGAATCGCCACATAGCAGTTCATATCCTTCATCCGCTTCAAATCCATTTCGGCCCAATGCTCGATATGCTCCTTAGTCGCCGATTGCAGCAAAGCGCTCTGCACGGACGGCTCGATCAGCTCCACATAAGGCAGGCCCCCTCTGGCATAAACCTCCTCGACGAGGCATTTAACAATCTCGCGCTCCGCTCCGATCATTTCAATCAGAACTTTTTCGCCGGCCTGCACGTCCAGCGAATAGCCGACAATATTGCGGGCCAGCTGTTGTAAACGGGGATCACGCATGTCCATTCTCCTTTTCGCTTCAAGTTTGTTTCAACCTATTTTATTATTGCCGCTGTCAAACCATTTTTTCTTGTAGATGTTGCCGATGAGAATCAGAACGACAAAAATGAGCAGCAGCAGAAAGAGTCTGCCTTTATTGTGATGAAAATGCAACAAATCATGCCCGATGAGCGATTCCAAAAAAATCATCGGAAATTTGCCGACCATCGTACCGAGCACGAAATCCCGCGTTCTTACCTTCATCACCGCCGCCGCCAAATTGATTCCGAAGGAAGGCAGCACCGGAATGACCCTTGAAACAGCTATGTAAAGAAATCCGTTTTGCTCTAATTTTTGGTTGAATTTCTCGATATAAGCGTATTTTTCAAGCTTTTTCTCCACCCATCCTCTTGCGTAATTGCGAGCCACCAGAAATGTGCTTACAGCCCCCAAGACCGCCATCACATAATTGACGGCAAAGCCGAGCCATAATCCGAAAATCAGCACGTTGGCCCCGGCGACGATGACAAAAGGGATAAACGGCAGCACAGTCTGCAAATAAGCCAGCATCATCCCCGCCACATGTCCTAACAGTCCCCAAGATTGCAAAATGTCGGACAAATGCCTGACATTCCATTCGGCCAAAAAACATACCCCCTTCTTTCATTCTACCATTGTACCACTTTTCCGCTTCATTTCCATATTCGGCGCGCCATTGTCCGCTTTCTTGGAGCAGATATGCAAAATCAGTGAACCACTTGACATAGATAGGCAATTTTTATAGAATTAGAAGTCGAGATGATCGTCTTCCCGGCGACGGGACTCACGATTATGGTGGAGGCATGTGTCACCCTCACTGGTTTCATTGCTGACAAGACAGCGGCTGAGATTCTTGTCAGGTGCCGGACCGTTTCCGGTCTAGGGCTTTGAATGAAATCGGGCATATGTTTCACCCGAGGAAACCACCCACCATTTTATAACCAAAAGGAGCTCATTATACATGGCACGCTACACAGGTCCTAAATTTAAACTTAGCCGTCGTCTGGGTATTTCCCTCAGCGGCACAGGAAAAGAATTGAAACGTCCGTTCCCTCCAGGACAACACGGTCCGGGACAACGTAAAAAAATGAGCGGCTACGGCATTCAGCTGCAAGAAAAACAAAAGCTTCGTCATATGTACGGAGTAAACGAAAAACAATTCCGCAACCTGTTTGACAAAGCAACTAAGCAACAAGGTATCGCGGGCGAAAACTTCATGATCCTGCTTGAAAGCCGTCTGGACAACCTGGTTTACCGTCTTGGCTTCGCTAACTCCCGTGCAGGCGCTCGTCAATTGGTAGCTCACGGCCACGTTACCGTTAACGGTAAAAAAGTGGACATCGCTTCCTACCTTGTGAGCACTGGCGACGTAATCGGCCTTCGCGAAAGAAGCCGCGGCTTGTCTTCCGTTAAAGAAGCTTTGGCAAACCGCAACTACTTGCCGGCTTACCTGGAATTCAACGACGCTTCCGTAGAAGGTAAATACACTCGTCTTCCTGAGCGTTCCGAATTGCCTCAAGAAATTGACGAAAAGCAAATCGTCGAGTTCTACAGCCGTTAATAAAATTAACGCGCAAGATGCTACGACAAAAAGCCCAAAACCACTGTTATCAGCGGTTTCGGGCTTTTTTTATACAATAAACATTGCAATTTAATGCATTATAATGCGCCCATGCTCATCTCAATGCAACCTCCCGACATAATAACACGAACATATACTCCTATTCCACACAGAATAACGAACGAACACTTCCATATTGTATTTAACTTCATATCCGCTATAAATTCAACGATTTCCGTTGAAATTCGGTGATTTTCGTTGTGCCAACAATATGTAGGTGCCCTCATGTATTTCATCTATCGTTCTCCGTTATTTCAAACTTACACTCCAAATAAAGTTCTTATCAGAGTCTTTCTTATTCCATTCTAACCGTGCATTGAGCATGCCACTGTTTTCGTCTAGCATGATTTTTATGAATTCTTTATAATAACAAGGAACCAACTTATTATCTGCTAATGTTTCAATTTCGACCCACCTTGGAATATGCTTCTCAGGCTCTTTGGTAATAAGCTCACCGTGTACTTCATCGGTAACAAAGAAAAATGTTACAGCATGATCGTTGTTACTGTAGTTGATATATGAAACAACTCCTTTAAGAATGGGGCAATGTATCCTTAATCCCGTCTCCTCATCCATTTCTCGAATGCATGCTTCCTCAAGGGTTTCATGGAGCTCCAACCCACCTCCAGGTGGGGTTAATTGATTATAGTTGAAGTAGCTAGGGATCAGCTTTTCCATGAGAACTATATGTCCATCTTTTACTGCAACACATGCAACTCTGGTTCTTATTGACATTGAAATCCCCCCTCAACATTCCACTAACGTTCCTCGTTGGCCCTTTTGAACACAAAGGAGAAAAAATTCTGTCGCACTTTACTTAAGCCAGCCACTCCACATAATTATATGTAAAATTGTGTATTTATACATTATCAAATTTATCTTGAGCGCTGCAAGCATTAAATTAATCTGCCCTTCATTCAATAAGTTCCGTCCAGACCTGCTGACTTGCGAACTTCAATAGCAAAAAAAGCACTCTGCTGAGTGCTTTAATTTATGAGCGTATCTCGTTTATTTAATGAACCGTCCAATCCTTATTCCTAAATCATTTTTGAATGAGACGTTCAAAAATGATCTCGTATGAAGTAGGTTTACCATATCCATTATAGTTTGTCGGTAAAACCTGTACTAATTTCCATCCTTCTTTGGCATTTTCGTCAATTGTTTCTCGATGCTTTGCGGATGTGAAAATTCCACCTAATGATGTTTCTACATATTTGTATTCGTACACTCCAATTGCCACCTCCCTACCATGCTTTTTCACTATGGTACCATATTAACAGAAATAATCCACAAAGCACTTTCCCTCCTTAGTACCATGTGTTCGCTTCTTTAATGCCGCCTTTATCTTGCGTCCCCAAGAGCGTCTACCCACGCAAAAGGACGGGTATGGATGGAACTTCACAAAACAAAACATAATGAGCGGAGTGGGGCTAATTGATTTGGCAACGACCGCAAGCCCTTAAATATCAGGGATTTTTGTCGTCAGCGAGTTCTGCAGCCGGTAATCGATGACTTCAAGGCTGCCCTTCATTTTAATGGAGGGCGGCTTTTGGGTTGCTGAAGGGCAAACGGGAGCTCTCTTCCGCTTTGCTTGTCCCCTTCGTTCTTGCAGGCAGCATTCATAAACACTAAAAAAGGCCTCGTCCCGGCTCATCTTGCGATGAACGGGACCCGAGACCTTTCCGTTTATAGCTATGCAACTATCGCGAGCCTATCATGGCTTTAGCGCGTTTTACACGAACTTGGCGAGGTAGTAATTACGCTTGCCGCGGCGGATGACGATATATTTACCTTCCATCCCGTCGCCGGCCGTCAGCGCTTTATTCAGATCCGTCACCTTCGCCCCGTTCACGGAAACCGCTCCGCTCTCGATATCCTGCTTCGCCTGGCGCTTCGAAGGCGCCGCTTTGACCGCCAGCAGCAAATCGATCAGCGCAATCTCGCCCGTCACTTCCGCCGAAGGTACATCCTGGAACGCATCCTCGATCTCGCGGCCCGACAGAGTGTCCACGTTGCCGCTGAACAAAACTTCGGAAATTTTAATTGCGCTCAGAGCCGCATCCGCTCCGTGCACAAGTTCCGTTACTTCTTTGGCCAGAACGCGCTGCGCCTCGCGCTTCTCCGGACTTGCGCTCACCTGTTCTTCCAGGCGGGCAATTTCCTCCGGAGCGAGGAAGGTGAAGTATTTGAGGAACTTCACGACATCGTTATCGTGCGTATTGATCCAGAACTGGTAGAACTGGTACGGAGACGTTTTGTCGGCGTCGAGCCAGACCGCGCCTCCGGCCGTTTTGCCGAACTTGGTGCCGTCGCTTTTCGTAACGAGAGGCATCGTCAAGCCGAACGCCTTGTTGCCCGTCGATTTGCCGATCAGCTCCAGACCTGCCGTAATGTTGCCCCACTGGTCGCTTCCTCCCACCTGCAGGGAGCAGTTGATATCGCTGTTCATGCGGAAAAAGTCGTAAGCCTGCAAAATCATGTAGCTGAACTCGGTAAAGGAAATTCCGTTGCTTAAGCGGGAATCCACGCTGTCTTTGGCCAGCATGTAATTGACCGAGAAGTTTTTGCCGATGTCTCGCAGGAAGGTAATGACGTTCAGATCGCCGAGCCAGTTGTAGTTGTTTTCCATCCGTGCCGGATTCACGCTCGAATCGAAATCCAAGAAGCGGGACAGCTGCTTCTTCAGCTTGTCGGTCCACTCAACGACGATATCCTGCGTATTTAACGAACGCTCCGTCGATCTTCCGCTCGGGTCTCCGATGAGCCCGGTGCCGCCGCCTACCAAAGCGACCGGCAAATGCCCCGCCATCTGGAAACGCTTCAAGCATAAAATCGGCAGCAAATGGCCGATATGCAAGCTGTCCGCCGTCGGGTCGAACCCGGCATACAGCACGATAGGCTCTTCGCTGATCTTTTTGGCCAATCCCTCTTCGTCGGTCAACTGATGAATCAATCCTCTGTAATTCAGTTCCTGTAAAATGTCCACAATGCTCTACTCCCTTTCGTAAGTAAAATAAAATACAAAAAGCCCTCTCATCCACAAAGGGACGAGAAGGCTGTTGCTCGCGGTACCACCCTAATTAAAGCATTGATAACGAGGCTTCTTCCGCAGCCGGTATCACCGGGGAAAAAGTCGTATGCTTTCACTTTGAAACGATAACGGGTCAAACCCGGCAGGAAGCTACTTGTTAAGGTCTAACGTTCCCTTCCCCTGCTCCGGACGGTAATTCGAATCAAGGTCAACTGCCGGTTCGCACCACCCACCGGTTCTCTGCAAGCTGAATTCCCGACTCTACTCGCGGCGGCGGCACAGCTCATTCCTGCCCGGTCGCCAAGTCCTTCAAAGCATTTGTCGTATGCGATTAACCCAAGTTATATCACAAGATGGATTCGATTGTCAAACATGCGTCATTGAATCGTCAGCAACGCCAGTGTCCATGCGATGATCCTTTGTGCTATAATAAACTACGTATGTTTTCCAAAATCGGGAGGATTTTTATCGGCATGGAGATGGAGAAAAAAGAACGTAAGGCCGGAAAGATATTATGGAACATAGGCAAATACACGCTGATCACGCTCAAATGGATGTTCATAGCCGGCATCATTGCGGGATTTCTCGGAGGCGGAGCCGCATTCGGATACGTCTCTGCGCTGGTCAAGGACGACCCTGTCCGCAGCAAAGATTTTATGATGGAGCAAGTACAGGAAAATGCGATGACCGGCTTCGTCTATTTTAACGACGATACCGTAATCGGCCAGCTGCGCTCGGAGGAAGACCGCAGAATGGCCGAGCTGAAGGACATTCCCCAAATTATGCTCGATGCGGTGTTCGCCATCGAGGACAACAATTTTTACGAGCATCACGGCATCGATTTCAGGAGTACGGCGCGAGCGGTCGTACAGAAGCTGTTAAGGGAGAACGTCCAGACCGGCGGCAGCACGATTACCCAGCAGCTTGCCAGACGCGTTTTCTTGTCCCTGGACCGTGAAGACAGCCGGAAAGCGAAGGAAATTTTCCTCGCTCTGCGCATGGAAAGGCTCATGTCCAAGGATGAAATTTTACTTGCTTACTTAAACAAAATTCCTTACGGCAACGGTTCGACAGGCTATAATCTATACGGTATTAAAGCGGCGGCCAAAGGCATTTTCAACATTAACGATCTGCATGATCTCAATATTGCGCAGGCGGCGTATTTGGCCGGTCTGCCGCAGCAGCCGAGCAACTATTCGGCGTTCACGAGCAAAGGGCAGTTCGACGGAGCCGCCTTCAAGCGTGCTGTCTCCAGAGCGCAGCTGGTGCTGCGCCGGATGCTCGAAGAAGGTAAAATCAACCAGCAGCAGTATCAGGAGGCGCTGAGCTTCGATCTGCAAAGCTCGCTCGCCGAGCCGTCCAAGAAGGCGTATTCCACCTATCCTTATCTTATGATTGAGGTCGAAAAAGAGGCGGCCAAAGCTCTGCTTAAGGCGCAAGATCCGAAGCTTGCGGCACAGCCGGATACGGATGCCTACAGTGAAGCGCTGAAAAACGTACAGGCGCAAATGTACCGCGGCGGCTATCATATTTATACGACGATCGACAAAGACATTTACGACGCGATGCATGTCATTTCCGAGAATCCCAAAAACTTTACTCCGGACGATCCGACCAAAGGGGTGGAGCAAATCGGCGCGGTCATGATCGACAACAAAACCGGCGCGATTCTCGGCATGATCGAAGGGCGCGATTTTTTCACGGAACAGCTTAATCATGCGACCCAAGCTTACCGTCAGCCCGGCTCGACCATGAAGCCGATTGCGGCCTATGTTCCGGCGATTGAGAAAGGGGCGATTCAGCCCGCCTCGATCATCGACGACGTTCCGATTATTTTGAAGGACGGCACGAAAGTCGGTTATCACATTCCGGAAAACTGGGATAACCAGTATCACGGCCTGATTACAGCGCGCCGCGCGCTGAACCAGTCGTACAATATTCCGGCCATCAAGCTGTTCATTGATGTCGTCGGCATCAAGAACGCCTGGGATTTCGCCAAAAAGCTCGGCATCACCACCATTTCCCCGGAAGATTACGTCGCCCAAACGGGGGTTATCGGCGGTCTGAAATACGGCTTATCGGTCAAAGAGCTGACCGGCGCTTACGCGGCGATCGCCAACAAAGGCGTTTATAATGAAACGTTTATGATCCGTAAAATTACCGATTCCAACGGAAAAACCGTCTTCGAGCAGGAGTTGAAGCCGACAACGGCGTTCTCCGAGCAGACGGCTTATCTGATGACGGATATGATGCGCACCGTTGTTACCGCAGGGACTGCGACGGATCTGATGAGCAAATTCAAGCATTACGGCAAAATCTCGATCGTCGGCAAAACGGGCTCTACGCAGGATGACGCGGACGCCTGGTATATGGGATATACGCCCGACATTACGCTCGGGGTATGGGCAGGTTATGACTCTCCCGCATACAAGCTGAGCAAAAAAACGGGGGGCACCAACCGCGCCAAAGATATATGGGCGCTTGCCATGGACGCGGCGATCGACAAGAAGCCGGAATATTTCCCGACCAAGCAGTTCAAGCGTCCGGACAATATCGTGGAAATGACGGTATCCAGTTTATCCGGCAAGCTTCCGAGCGAGGCGACGACCAAGGCCGGCAAGCTGGTCACCGATCTGTTCAACAAAAAGGACATTCCGACCGAAGAGGACGATGTCATGGTGAAGCTGCCGATCATTCAATACAACGGCATTAACTATATCGCCCAAGCCGAGACTCCAGCGGAATTCGTGCAGGAGAAGACGGTCATCAAGCGCCAGAAGTCGCTTACTTCGTTAATGCAGGAGCTTCAGGCCGTCGTCGGCAAGCTGCCCAAAGACCGCCAGCATTCGCTGGATGCGTACCGGCCTACCGATTACGAAGATGACGCGCCGTCCGAGACCGATCCTCGTGTCGATGACGGCAAGGCGCCTAGCGCCCCTACGACGGTCGTAGCGACGCATTCGGGCGACACGAGCACGATTACTTTCCAAGCGAGTCCAAGCGAGGATGTCGTCGGTTACAGGCTGTACCGTTCGGTCAATCATGCCTCCTTCCAGCGAGTAGGCAAAGTCGTGGAGGCTGGCACCGAAACGAAATTTACGGACCAGACTTCGGCTTCCGGACCGATCGGCTATTACATTACCGCCGTAGACGTTGCAGGCAAGGAGTCCGTTCCAAGCAAAGGCGCCTATACGGACGGCACCAGCATGGATCTGCTTTTCCTTACGCCGGATGAGAACGGCGGAATCGTACAGGGCGGCAGTCCTGAAGCAGGTAACGATGGAAAAGGTCAAAATCCGAATGAGCCGAATGAGAAAAACGATGGACCGGCCAAGGACATTCCCGCCGCTCCGTCGGGCTTGACGGTCAAATCTAGCGGCGCAGGGATATTGCTAAACTGGAAAGCTAACGCGGATAAAGATAAGGTCAAACAGTACATCGTCTACTACAGCAAAAAAGAAAACGGAGATTATGCAAAGCTGGGCAGCGTCAACAACGCTACTGAATTCAGGTATTACGCATCCGGCTATGAAGGTTACTACAAAATTACTGCCGTCAACGAGCTTGGCGAATCCAAAGCTTCAGCGGCTATCAAATATAAGAAGTAAAGGAACGCCGTACCGGATCTAATGCGCCGCGGAAGCTCTCCGGTACGAAGAAGCAAAAAAGGATGGTTTACAGGCTCTTGAGACAACGAAGAGCTTCGTAGAACCATCCTTTTTTTGGGCTTGATGCGCCGTATGAAAATCGCGAGCATAATAAGAAAACCGCGAAAAACACCCTGCTCGAAGGAGCGATCTTAGCGGCTGGCTGCGCTCTATCTCCGGCAGGGTGCTTAACTATTGACCGTTTATTTTTCTAATCTAATCTTCGATCGTGGACAGATCGCCTGTCGGCAAATTCAGCTCCCACGCTTTCAGCACGCGGCGCATAATTTTACCGCTGCGCGTTTTGGGAAGCTTATCTCTGAATTCGATCTCGCGAGGAGCGGCATGCGCCGACAATCCGACTTTGACGAATTTGGAAATATCCGCCTTCAGCTCTTCCGACGGCTCGAAGCCTTCGCGCAGGGCGATAAACGCTTTAATGATCTCGCCGCGCATCGGGTCCGGTTTGCCGATAACCCCGGCTTCCGCTACGGCAGGATGCTCAACCAGTTTGCTCTCGACCTCGAACGGGCCTACGCGTTCGCCGGCCGTATTAATTACGTCGTCGATACGTCCTTGGAACCAGAAGTAGCCGTCCTCGTCACAGTAAGCCGAGTCACCGGAAATATACCACCCGCTGATGCGGAAGTATTCCTCGTATTTGGCCGGGTTGTTCCAAATTTTGCGCATCATCGACGGCCATGGCGTCTTGATCGCCAGGTTCCCCATCCGGTACGGCGGCAAAATGTTGCCCGCGTCGTCGATAATGGCGGCTTCCACGCCGGGAAGCGGCTTGCCCATCGAGCCCGGACGAATCGCCATGCAAGGATAGTTACAGATCAATTGTCCGCCGGTTTCGGTCATCCACCATGTATCGTGAATGCGCTGATTGTATACCTTCAATCCCCAGCGGACAACCTCCGGATTCAGCGGCTCCCCTACGCTAAGCACATGGCGCAGCGCGGATAGATCGAACTGCTTCGATACGTCGTCTCCAGCGCCCATCAGCATGCGAAATGCGGTCGGAGCGCTGTACCAAACGGTCACCTTGTACTTCTCCAGCGTTGCGTACCAGTCCTGCGGGCTGAAACGGCCGCCGCGGATCACGTTGGTAACTCCGTTGAGCCAAGGAGCGAATATACCGTACGATGTGCCCGTTACCCAACCCGGGTCCGCCGTACACCAATATACGTCGTTATCCTGCAGGTCGAGCACGACGCGACCCGTATAATAATGCTGAAGCATCGCGTTATGGACATGGAAGACGCCCTTCGGTTTACCCGTCGATCCCGAAGTGTAATGAATCAGCATGCCGTCTTCGCGGTCCACCCATTCCAGCTCCAGCTCATCCGAGGACTGCGCCATTTCTTTATGATAATCGACTTGGCCTTCGGCCAGATCGATATTATCGCCGACGAGAATCACATGCTTCAAGTCGGGCAGTTCGCTCACAGGTACGCGGTGTACGAGAGCCGGCGTCGTAATGATCGCTACCGCGCTGCTGTCCTGCAGGCGGTCTCTGACGGCCGTTTCCATAAACGCTTCGAACAGCGGGCCCACGACGGCGCCGATCTTAATCGATCCAAGCAAGGAGAAATACAGCTCCGGCGTGCGCGGCATGAAGATGAACACACGGTCGCCTTTGGCAATGCCCAGCTTGCGCAGCACGTTGCCGAAGCGATTCGACTGCAGCTTCATCTCTTGATACGTATATTGCTCATCCCGCTTGTCGTCGCTGTAATAAAGGGCGACTTTATCCCGTCTCTGCGAATCGGCATGACGGTCAATCGCCTCATGGGCCATATTGACTTTGCCGGTAGTAGACCAGGAAAATTGCTTTTCTATGGCTTCCCAGCTAAACTGGGCGCGCTCTTCTTCGTAATTTTTCATGTTCGATGTTTTGGAAACGGCTTCAATACTCTCAACGTTTGCGTGATCCATTTGCTACTACCTCCTAATATGTGCTATCAATAATTCCCATTTTCATTGAAACGCTTACATCCGAAGTAAGCAGTCTTCGATTTCCACAACGAATATTATACCACAGACTCCGCTTATTAGACTATTTCTTTTCTTGCCGCCGATTTTTTGGTATAGTATCAGACAAGCATGGGTGCGCAGGATAACTCAAAAAAACAATGGACAACAGTACCTCCGCTCGATCCGCAAGAAGGGAGACAACTAGCTATGGAGCATCATAAAATATATCATTCCCGCCGCGTCCCCTATCGCGATTCGCAGATTATAGTGGAAGGCCCCGTACCTCCTGCGCAGCTCAAAACGTACCGGATGCACCGCGATCTGGACGCGTTCCGGCGTCCCAAAGACCAGTTCGAAGCGCTGGTTGAAATAGCCGAGCTGCCGGAAGGCCGCATTATTTTATCCCGGCTGGACGATGAAATCGTCGGCTATGTCACATTTCATTACCCTGACGAAATGGAGCAGTGGTCCCAGGGCAATATGGAGGACCTCATAGAGCTCGGCGCCATAGAAGTGGCCGACGACTACCGCGGGCTCGGGCTCGGCAAGCGGATGATCCAGCTCGCCTTCGAAGACGGCCAATTGGAAAATATGATTACTTTTACGACCGAATATTACTGGCATTGGGATTTGGAGAAAAGCGGTCTAAGCGTATGGGATTATCGACAGATGATGGAAAAGCTGATGAAAAGCGTGGATATGGTCTGGTTTGCGACGGATGATCCGGAGATTTGCTCTCATCCCGCCAACTGCCTGATGGTGAAAATCGGCAAACAGGTTCCGCTTTCTTCGGTCGAACAGTTCGACCGTGTTCGTTTTCGGCAGCGGTTCATGTATTGAGCCGGCTGCAGCCAATTCCAACACCGTTTGAGAGGAACGAGCCATGGGGGCGGAAATTATGACAAAGTCATCACTCTTCGTTTATGACGAACATGAAACCGGCTATCGGTTTCATAACGAGCATCCTTTTAATCAAGAACGATTGCTGCTTACCGTAGACCTGCTTCGCAAGCTCGGAGCGCTGCCGGAGACGGCGCTGCGCCGTCCGGCAGCCGCCTCCGAGGAGCAGCTGCGGCTTGCGCACAGTACCGACTACATCGAAGCCGTGAAAGCGCTTAGCCAGGAGGCCCCTCAAGAGGCGTGGCTGAAGCAGGCCGCCAAGTACGGCTTCGACGACGAAGATACGCCGATGTTCAAGGGAATGCACGAAGTCACTTCGCTGCTCGTCGGCGCCTCGATCCGCGCTGTCGACGAAGTGATGAGCGGCCGCACCCAGCATGCGCTGCATATGGGCGGCGGGCTGCATCATGCGCTGCGCAATAAAGCAGCCGGCTTCTGCATCTATAACGACGCCTCCGTGGCGATTCAACACGCTAACAACCAATACGGTGCGCGCGTGCTGTACATCGATACGGACGTGCACCACGGGGACGGCGTCCAATGGAGCTTCTACAGCGAGCCCGAAGTGTGCACGCTGTCCATTCACGAGACCGGAAAATATTTGTTTCCGGGCACGGGCGCGGTCAACGAGCGCGGCGAAGGCAGCGCCTTCGGCACCTGTATTAACATTCCGGTCGAGCCGTACACCGAGGATGCGTCTTGGCTGGAATGTCTGGAAGAAGTGCTCGATAAAGCGGCGGCCCATTTCCGGCCGGACCTCATCGTATCGCAGCATGGCTGCGACGCGCATGCTTACGATCCGTTGTCCCATGTCCATTGCAGCATGGACATTTACCAAGCGATGCCGCGGCTGATCCACCGCCTGGCCCACCGGTACAGCGGCGGGCGCTGGGTCGCGCTCGGCGGCGGCGGCTACGACTTCTGGCGCGTCGTACCGCGCGCCTGGAGCCTGCTCTGGCTCGAGATGAGCGACCATCCGATGGTCGCCCGTCTCGAGCGCGAGCCGGCGCTGGAGCTGCCCGCTGCGTGGCTCGCGCGCTGGCAGCCCCACAGCCCGGTCGAGCTGCCGAAGACGTGGCTCGACGACAACAGCTGGACGCCGATGCCGCGGCGCACCGAGATCACGGCCAAAAATCGCCAAACGAAGGAACTGGCGATGCTCTATTTATCTTAACCGCACGAGAGGCGCCGCTTTTACCGCTGCGCCTCTCGCCGTTTTATTCTGACATAATAAAAGCTTGTCGAGCCGCCGTTTCCCCATAGGATGAGAGCGGAACGAGTTAATATCTCCTTCGCTTTTACTTAACCGCATGTATCGAAACCCATTGAGGAAGGCCTGCCATCGAATTCAATTTCCAATTGCGCAAATCCTCCAGTTCTTGTGCTGAGAGCGAATCCCCTTCACTCGTTGACTCATCGACCCAAAATGAGCCATCTTCCGCAAACATTTCTTCGATATGCTTGACACTTAGACCTGATGAAATTATAGCATTGACTATATCTTGCATACGCCAATGAAGTCTTGGAACTTCATCAATAAGAAAAGGCCCCGCAGCATCATATGGCTTGACTAGCGTTAGCTTCCCTTTATCCAGCTCAAAAGGGCGAAGGAACGGGTGTATATCGAACATGATATAAGCGCCGCCCTTTTTAAGAATTCTTCTAATGCTGCTGTACATGGAATTCAAATCGGCAATCCATACATGGACTCCATTGGACGTATATACAAAATCGTATTCATCGCTTTTCACACTGCTTAGCCTCATGGTATCATCGCAAATAAATTCAATGTCCCAACCATATTTGCCAGCTAAATTCGAGCTGTGTTCAATTTGTTTTTCCGATATGTCGCACGACGTTACTTTCGCCCCCATCATATGAAGAGCGAACACGGCAAGGTTATCCCCGCTTGAAGGAACAAGTACTTTCTTTCCCTTCAAATCCGGCAAAGCCGCTTTGATCATGGAGAATGTTGTGCGGTGAAACGCCGATTCGGGGTTTTGTATTATTTTTGCTATCGCCTTGTCTGTCCTGTACCTTTGATACCACGTTTCAGACCATTCATTCCATATTCTTTTTACATTATCCATGTCGATACCTGCCTTGAATTATTTGTTAACATGATGCGACTTGATCCTACTTTACTTTTTGGAGTAAATGATTTTTCTTATGCAAATATTTTCTGCTTCCTGAATTTTGGCCCCACTTTTTATGCGTTTCTTCGGGGAAGGGAATATACAGTATTCCGCCTTTTATATACTTCTGTATTTCCTTTACCAACTCTTCAGGAAGGACGGTAACTGCGTTCATATATTTCATTTTAGCTCCGCTCCTTAAAATTTGGGTTTTAAGGGGCAAGCGATTAAAGGCAAACTTCTCCTAATTAATTTCGTCAGTATGGTTCAACTTTCCTGCCCTTGTTCATCATTTGGAGGGAAGCAGTAATTGTTGATAGAATAAAATATGAAGAGGAACAGGTAATCAAAATTTGTACATACGAGGAGATTAAAGCTATGGCAAAAAACAAATTACTACGAATGGATAATGTTGGCATCGTTGTAGAATCCCTTGATGACGCAATCTCTTTCTTTGAGGAGATTGGCTTGAAGCTCGAAAGGCGAACTACTGTCGAAGGTGAATGGGCGGGTCGCGTAACCGGGCTGGGTTCGCAGTGCGTAGAGATTGCTATGATGGTTACCCCGGATGGCCACAGCCGACTTGAACTTTCGCGATTTCTCACCCCTCCTGCCATATCAGATCACCGAACTGCTCCTGTAAATGCTCTCGGTTATTTACGCGTCATGTTCACCGTTGAAGACATTGATGAAATGGTATCCAGACTCACTAAGTATGGTGCTCAGCTCGTTGGCGAAATCGTTCAGTACGGGGACTCGTATCGGCTCTGCTACATTCGCGGAAATGAAGGACTTCTAATCGGTTTGGCGCAACACGTATAACCACCGCATTCACGCTTCGGTCTGGGCGATCGTCAGTCACGTAAACAAGAAACGAGGAAGTCATTGCCGGGACACATCCGCACCGGCTAACCGCATCTTGGCCGGCAGCAAGCTGCCTTAACTCTGCGGGACTTCATGCCAAAAACCCGCGGCAAAGGGAACGCTCTTGCGCTTCCCCTTACCGCGGGCTTTTTTATGTTTCGTGCTTATTAGAATTGAATATTCGCTTCGATAAACGATTTCAGCTCGCTGATCGGCATCCGCGTTTGCTCCATCGTATCGCGGTGACGCACGGTAACTTGACCGTCCTGCTCGGACTCGAAATCGTACGTAATGCAGAACGGCGTGCCGATCTCATCGTGGCGGCGGTATCTTTTACCGATCGAACCAGTATCGTCGTAATCGACCATAAAGTGCTGAGACAAGTCCGCGAAGATGCTTTGCGCGCCTTCAGCCAGCTTCTTGGACAGCGGGAAGATCGCAGCCTTGATCGGCGCCAGCGCCGGGTGAAAATGCATCACCGTCCGCTTGTCGTCCCCTTCCAGCTGCTGCTCCTCGTACGCGTCAATCAGGAATGCCAGCGTAACGCGGTCTGCGCCAAGCGATGGCTCGATGCAGTAAGGAACGTAGCGTTCGTTTCCTTCCTGATCGATATAATTGAAATCTTCGCCGGAATGCTCCATATGCTGCTTCAAGTCGTAATCGGTACGGTCCGCAATCCCCCACAGCTCGCCCCAGCCGAACGGGAATTTGAACTCGATATCGGTCGTCGCGTTGCTGTAGTGGGACAGCTCGTCTTCGGAATGATCGCGCAGGCGGATATTCGCTTCCTTCAGTCCCAAGCTAAGCAGCCATTGATAGCAGAAGCTTCTCCAATATTCAAACCACTGCAGATCCTCTCCCGGCTTGCAGAAAAACTCAAGCTCCATCTGTTCGAATTCGCGCGTGCGGAACGTGAAGTTGCCCGGCGTAATTTCATTGCGGAAGCTTTTGCCGATTTGGCCGATCCCGAACGGCAGCTTCTTTCTCATCGTCCGTTGGACGTTTTTAAAGTTGACGAAAATGCCTTGCGCCGTCTCCGGACGCATATAAACGACATTGGAGCTCGATTCCGTTACGCCTTGGAACGTCTTGAACATCAGGTTGAATTGGCGGATGTCCGTGTAATCGAACGCTCCACAGTCGGGACAAACGATGTGATGCTCTTTGATCAAATCCATCATTTGGTCGAAAGTCATGCCGTCAACGACAATCTCAATGCCTTTTTCGGCAAGCGCGTTTTCGATAATTTTATCCGCGCGATGACGCGATTTGCACTGCTTGCAGTCGATCATCGGATCGTTGAAGTTTCCGACATGGCCGGAAGCGACCCAGGCTTGCGGGTTCATCAAAATGGCGGCGTCCAATCCGACGTTGTACGGAGACTGCTGAATGAACTTTTTCCACCAAGCGCGTTTAATATTGTTTTTCAACTCGACGCCGAGCGGGCCGTAATCCCATGTGTTAGCCAAACCGCCGTATATTTCGGAGCCCGGGAAAATAAATCCCCGATGCTTCGCTAACGCTACAACTTGATCCATAGTTACTGTCATTGAATGTTCTCTCCTTCTATGTTCTACAGATGCTTAAGCATATGCTCAACGATTGCGTACGAATTCTCCGATGCTTGGACGGTAAATTCGGCGAAATTCACGTGCGCGGAACCGTCCGCCTTATCGGACATCGAACGGATGACGACATGCGGAATGCCGTTCATTGAGCAAACCTGCGCTACGGCCGCCCCTTCCATCTCCGTGCAGGCTCCCTGAAGCTCCGTATACAGCCGTGAAACGGTTTCGCGGCTCGCGATAAACTGATCGCCCGACAATACCCTGCCGGCCTTCACGCGCCCGTCAAACAGCTCCTGACCCGCATGAACCGCCAGCTCGCGCAGTTTATCGTCCGACGCGAACAGCGACGTTTCCTCGTAAGGGATCGTCCCCCGCGGAAAGCCGAGCGCCGTTACGTCCATATCATGCTGCATGGATTCGGAGCCTACGACGATGTCCCCGACATTCAGCTCGGGATCGACCGCTCCCGCTACGCCCGTAAAAATGATAGCGTCCACGCCATATGTATCGATCAGTACTTGCGTCGTCACGGCGGCGTTCACTTTGCCTACCCCCGACTTGCACAGTACGATCGTTTTTCCGTGAAAGCTTCCTTCACGGAAATGAATCTTCGCTTTCTCCGAGTCGCGAACCTGCTGCATGTGTTGGACAAACAGCTCGATCTCTTCTTTCATGGCGCCGATCACGCCAATTTTCTGATAAGACAAATTCGCTTCCCCCTAATAACATCCTTGATCAGAGCATGCGGACCATGGACTACAAAAGAAAGAGGCTCATTAACGATGAGCCACCGAGTTTCTATGAATGACCTCATGCGGTAAAATCACCTGCATTTGCTCCGATGCATCCTTGGTTTCTTTATTCATCAGCTTCGTCAAGAGTCTCATCGCAACGGCTCCGATATCGTACATCGGCATCGCCACCGTCGTTAATTGAGGGCGAACCATCGACGCCATGCGAATGTTGTCTACGCTAATGACGGACATATCTTCCGGCACCTTCAAGCCGTTATCCTGCAACGTATGGATCGCTCCGATAGCCATCTCGTCCGTAGCCGCGAAAATAGCCGTTGGCCGCTCGCTCAGCTCGAGGAAATGCTTCGTTACTTCCAGCCCGGATTCGTAACGGTAGTTGCCGATTCTGACGTATTCTTCGCGCAGCGGAATACCGGCCGCTTCCAGCGCCTTCTTATATCCTTGATAACGGGCGAAGCCGTTGGCCGGGTCCTGCAAAGTTCCCGAGATCATCGCGATATCGCGATGGCCGTTCGCGATCAGATGGTTGACGGCGTCGAACGCCGCTTTCTCATGATCGATATCGACCGACGCGATCGTGTTGTTCTCGTCGGTTGTGGCGCAAAGAACAATCGGCACGGCGGAAGTTTTGAACGCTTGAATATGCTCGTCCGTTACAACGCCGCCCATAAACAGCAGCCCGTCGACTTGCTTCTCCAGGAGCGTGTTGATGACCCGGATTTCCTTCTCTTTCTTCTTGTCCGCATTACACAAAATGATGTTGTAATGGTACATATTCGCGATATCTTCGATGCCCCGGGCGACTTCGGAAAATATCGAGTTCGAGATATCCGGAATAACTACGCCGACCGTAGTGGTTTTCTTGCTGGCCAAGCCTCTGGCGACAGCGTTCGGCCGGTATCCCAGCCGTTCAATGGCTTCGAATACCTTCTTCCGGGTTTGTGGCTTCACGTTAGGATTATTATTGACAACCCGTGAAACGGTTGCCATGGAAACGCCTGCTTCTCTGGCTACATCATAAATAGTTACAGTCACGGTCATTCTCTCCATTATATTAAAATGTATAATGCTGCGATCATATACTATTAAGCCTTATCATACGACAAAATACGGTTTTACGCAATGAATTAGGCATCGTCTTACCTGCTATAGTAACAAAAAAAAGCAAAAAAAGCCAACTGCGGCGCAGAAGGCTTAGAAAAAACCGTTTATCAACGTTTTTTACAGGAAATTTACGGCATACGACAGTTACGTTTTTCCCTGAAAGCAAGCGCAATAAAACCGTGCCTCTTCGGCACAGGCAGGCGCCTCGCTAAGGCTCCGTATGTATGGAGTGTCAGGGCAAGTCGTTGACCGAGACGGCGTGCTTGGCGATTTGGCCGAGCCGGGTGCGGATCTCCTCGGTCCAGGCTTCATCCTTCAAGGATTGAGCAAGCAATAACAGATCCAGCAGCTCGTTGATCCGATTCTCTATAATTTTTTCTACCGGATCTGCCGCATGCTCTTTTTCCGTCACCTTCTTCAACAAATAGGCGATTTCGCTAATGTCGTTAAATGACAACTGCTGCTTTTCCGGCAGATGTCCCAGTTTCCCGATGATGCCGGTGAGCTCCGGCTTCACTTCTGCGAATACTTCGCTTCGCTGACAAGATTCGCATGAATAAACAGGAACGTTCTCGATTTCCACTTTGTTCTGATAGATGACAGTACGCAGCTTTATGCTCATCGCGCTGCCACACTTGCACTGCTTCTGCAACCTTACCACTCCTTCATTCCAACAACAACGCATTGTAGCGGCATTATAACGACCCCGTCTGGAACCGGCATCATCAGGCTCCGTACGCTGCTTTATACGGCCGTAGCCCCCGTCAAGCGACTTCGTTTCGGATATTGACGATTAGGTCCGGGATCATTAGACTAATGCTCTTTAGAGTACAAATTCTACTTACGGATGCATTCTCCTGCTGGAACGAGGCTAGTAATATTAACCACACCGCTGCCTCTTGGCTCGGCGGGCAGGAAGCGCATGAGAGAGCCGCGAGCTTTCGCCGGGCTTTTAACGCTTCGTAAATTCGGCAAGCACTCTCACGAACTCCTTGGTGAAAGCAGGCAGGTCGGGCGGTCTGCGCCCGGAGACGATATTGCGGTCCACTACGACCTCCTGATCGACCCAAACGGCGCCCGCATTTTCCAAATCATCCTTGATGCCCGGAGTGGACGTCATCGTGTATCCGGCGCAAATTTTGGCCGAAGCGAGCACCCAGCCTGCATGGCATATATGAGCAATCGGCTTCTCAGCCTCGTGGAATTCTCTTGTCAAGCGCAGCACGTCGGCATAGCGGCGCAGCTTGTCCGGCGCCCAGCCGCCAGGAACATACAAACCGATATAATCCTCCGATCGGACGTCTTCTATCGCGTATTCCGTCGTTAACGGAACGCCGTATTTCCCGTGATAGACGGTCCCCGACTTGGGCCCCGCCAAATGCACCTCGGCCCCCGACTCGCGCAGCCGAAGCACGGGATACCACATCTCCAAATCCTCGAATTCTTCATCTACGAAAGCAAGCACTTTATAGCCTTTCAATTCCATTGCCTTCACTCCATCCTTATAAAATTCTCTTTATTTCGTCAGCACGTCCTGCCGCAAATGGCGGTTGAGCACTTCCATGACGTCCTTGCTGTTCGCGCAGCGCAGCAGCTCGCTCCATATTCCCGCTCCTTCGCTGAAGCGGCTTTGCAGCAGGCTGTTCTTGACGCGCAGGATCGATTGGACCGACATGCTCAGCTCCGTAATGCCGAGTCCGATCCATATCGGCAGCGCGCGGATGTCGCCCGCGAGCTCCCCGCAGACGCTCACATGAATATTGGCCGACCTGGCGGCCTCCACCGTCGACTTCAGCATCCGCAGCACCGCAGGGTGGAAAGGATCGTACAAATGGGCGACCGTTTCATTCATCCGGTCTACGGCCAGTATGTACTGAACCAGATCGTTGGTTCCGATACTGAAAAAGTCGACCTTCTCGGCGAGCAAATCCGCAATGATGACCGCGGCGGGAACCTCGATCATGATGCCCACCTCAATCTCCTCCTGAAAGGGCATCCCTTGCTCTCTCAGCTCCCGTTTGGCCGTCTCCAGCACATCGTTCGCCTTGCGCAGCTCCTCCAGCGACGAGATCATCGGGTACAATATTTTGATATTCCCGTAATGGCTGGCGCGCAGAATGGCTCTAAGCTGCGTCTTGAACAAGTCGGTGCGGTCAAGCGAGATGCGGATCGCCCTGTAGCCGAGCGAGGGATTGTCTTCCTCCGGCAGCTCGATATAGTCGAGGCTCTTGTCCCCGCCGATATCGAGCGTTCGGATGACGACCCGGTTGCCTGCCATCTTTTCGGCGACCTGACGGTAAATCTCGAACTGCTCTTCTTCGAGAGGCAGACTGTCCCGATCCATGTACACGAATTCGGTCCGGAACAGGCCGACGCTGGAGGCCCCGTTTTTCAGCACCTGATCGAGCTCCTTGACGGAGCTGATATTGGCTGCCAATTGAAAATCGACGCCGTCCGACGTTTGCGCGGGCAGATGAGCGAGCGTTTGCAGCTTGTCTTTGAGCTTTTGCAGTATCGCCTTGCGCGTCTTATACTCCTCGATCAGCGCTTCGGACGGATTGATATAGACTTTGCCTTCGTCCCCGTCGATGATGAGGTAATCGCCGTTTTGAATCGGCGTATTCAGCTTGCCTTCGAGCCCCAGCACATAGGGGACACCCATCGCGCGGGCCATGATGGCCACGTGCGAGGTTTTCCCTCCGAGCATCGTCACGAGTCCGAGCGCCAGGTTGATGTCCAGATGGACCATTTGCGACGGAGACAGCTCTTTGGCGACCAGAATGTAGGGCTGGTCCTTCGGAGGGAATGTCTCCTCAAGCGCCCCGAGCAAATGCTTCAGAAGGCGGTTGCCGACGTCCTTGATGTCGAGCGCCCGCTCTTTCATATACTGATCGTCCAGCAGATCGAACATATTGACGAATTTCTCTATCGCCTCTTTGACTGCGACCTCGGCCGCTTTATATTGGCGCTGCATAATGCCCTGAACCTCGTTCATAAAGATCGGGTCCTCCAAAATCGCCAAATGCGCATCGAAAATCGATGTCTGTTCTTCCCCTAATACCGAGACGAATTCTTGCTTTATCGTTTCAATTTCATCCTTGGACGAACGAATGCCATCGTACAGCCTTTCGAATTCATAAGCCAAATCGGTGACATCGATCAGCTTCTCCGGAAAGTCCCATTCCCAGGTCGGAATGACGAAAGCTTTTCCCATCGCGATCCCTGATGAAGCTCCGATCCCCTCAGCCAAAAGTGTTCCCTCCCCCTGTAGCATCCTTCAAGACGACAGACATGACGGACGCCTGTCCTTTTTTAACCGTTTTGAACGGCGCGAAGCTCCAAGACTTCACTTTGTCCACATTGGTTATAATCATCGGCGTAGCCAAAGACTTGCAATTCTTTTTCACCTTCTGCAGGTTGAAGCGAATGAGCAGCTGCCCCGCCTCTACCTGATCGCCTTCCTTCACAAGCGCGGTAAACCATTTTCCCTGCAATTGCGAAGTGTCTATACCGATGTGCAGCAGCACCTCAAGCCCTTCCTCCGTTTGAATGCCTACCGCATGCAGCGACGGATACAGAATCATAATCTTGCCGGATACCGGAGCGACCAACTCGCCTTTCTCCGGCATGAACGCCACGCCGTTGCCGACCAGCCTTCCGGCGAAGATCGGATCGGGGACCTCCTCCAGCGGAATCATCCTGCCCTGCATCGGAGCGCTGAACAGCACGGGATGGACATCCTTCACCAGCACCTTCTTGATCTCCTCGCGAATCAGCTCCGAGTACGTGCCGAAAACGACTTGAACGTTCCCGCCTCCCAGGCGGATGACTCCGGCGGCCCCAAGATGTTTCAGCGCCGCAATGTCCATCAGACGGTCGTTCTCGAGC
The DNA here is from genome assembly GCF_025060755.1 of Paenibacillus doosanensis. Lineage (GTDB taxonomy): Bacteria > Bacillota > Bacilli > Paenibacillales > NBRC-103111 > Paenibacillus_S > Paenibacillus_S doosanensis. The sequence continues at coordinate 157,142 of NZ_JANYUY010000003.1, read as the reverse complement.
GTCAATCGGAGCCGCGTAATGCAGGCTTCCAGCTTCTTGATGTTGTTCTTGCCTCCCAGCGCCTGCAAAATCAGCGGCGAACGGTATGGAATATCTCCCGCCCATTCTTCGAGCTGCGAGCCTTCCTCCCTGCCGGGAGTCGGAATCCGGAAACGGCGTATCGCCCAGCGGAACAGAAAATAATAGACAAGGAAATAGCCGAGTCCGATAGGAATCAGCATCCAGCCGTTATGCGACAGATGGAAGTTGATCAAATAATCGATGGCTCCCGCCGAATAGGAGAAGCCGTGATGAATGTCCAGCGCATACGCGATCCACATCGACAATCCCGACAAAATGGCGTGAACGATGAAAAGATAAGGAGCGACGAACAAGAAGGCGAACTCTATGGGCTCCGTAACTCCGGTCAGAAAGGAAGCGAGCGCCGCAGTCAAGAACGTGGCGCGGATTTTTGGCTTCAAGTCCTCCCTCGCCTCGTGAATGATCGCCATCGCGATGGCGGGCAGAGCAAACATCATAATCGGATAAAGCCCGGCCATATAGATGCCCGCTTTCGGGTCTCCGGCAAAATAGCGCGGCAAATCCCCGAACACCATCTCTCCGCTCGGTTTCTCGTATGCGCCCAGCTGGAACCAGAAAAAGTTGTTGAACACGTGATGAAGCCCTGAAGGAACTAGCAGACGATGGATGACTCCGTACACGAACGTGCCGAATCCCCCTAATCCGAGAACGGCATTAGAGAGCGTTTGCATGAATAATTCCATATAAGGGCCAAATTGGATCGTGATCAAACTAAGCGCCAGAATGGATAATCCCATAAGCAGCGGAACCATGCGGGGCCCGCCAAAAAATTGAATCGATTCCGGCAATTGAATATCTTTGACGCGATGATACAAAATCGCGGCAATCAGCCCGATGAGTATCCCCCCGGGGATTCCCAGATGGAACTCGTCCCCCATATAATGCCGGGTCGCCTGATTGAACATGATTTGCCCGATCAGCGCCGACATGCCGGCGATCCCTGCGCTCTCCGTCAAGCCCAAGGCGACGCCGACGGCAAAGATCATAGGCAAATAAGTAAATATCGTGTTGCCGAAAAACAGCATGAGCTCCCCGAAACGGGACATATGTACGTCTTGCCAAGGCAGCGTGCCGAGCCGCAGCAATACCGCCGCAACCGGGATGGTAATGGTCGGAAGCATGAGTGACCGGCCCAATTGCTGCAAATTCCCCATCCAGTTCAAACCAACCGCACCCTCCTTTCTATCTCGATGGTAAGGCCAATGTCCCTTTTTGTCAAACAACCCCAAACCAATTGTTCGGGGCTGCTTCGCATGATTTATGAAAAGCTTGGGAATTGGGAGGAATAGCCGCTGAACTGCTGCTTTGCTTGGGAAATTTCCTGCTTATCGGCCGCTTTCATCTTGTACCAGCCTTTTTCGAACATGAGATTGAACAGCTCCCATTGCGCCTCCTGCTGGGCGGTCAAAATCGACGCGACGCTCTTGCGCAGCTGCGGATTTTGCACTTCGCTCAGTCCCGTATTGAAGCCGGTCGTCAAATATTTTTGCATCGACAATATGTCATTTACGCGATCCCGGTCGTTCATCTCCGGACCTTTCACTTGCGGGAGCTCGCCGGATTGCGGTTTAGCAATTTCCATCGTAGGCATAATGGATGTTCCCTCCTTATTTATTGCAAATGGTTAAGCAATGTTTGGTAATGATCGAGATGTTGGCGGCCCGTTTTTTCAATTAGCTGCTTAATTTCGGCATCCTGGCATTGCTCAGCCGATTCTTTGCATTTTTTCATCGCCAGAAGCTCCCAGGACAAGAAGTCCTTAATGTAGCTGAACTCCTTTTCCGATAGCAAGCTGCGGTCGGACGTCATATTTTGCTGATTGTTCACCTGTACATACCTCCTCCATGTGTAAAGCGGGCCGTGAGGCCCGCCATTTGCTAAAGCAGCTATTTTAGAATTGGTATCTGTTAATGTTCATGCCGGAAGAACCGAATTGGCTTTGCGCAGGCTGCGCCGAATCGCTTCTCAAGTAGGCGTCGTGACCTTGCTGATCTCCGCGGTAGTTCGCCGTATGATACGACTGCGGAGCTTGGAATTGGTTAAATTGCTGGGAAGATGCAAACGAGTTGCTGTTCATTCCCGTGTTATAAGAATGCATAGCGGAAGCGCCGATACCGTATTGGTTTTGCGCCGGTTGGGAAGAATCGCTTCTCAAGTAAGCGTCGTGGCCTTGCTGATTGCCGCGGTAGCTTGCCGTATGATACGATTCCGGGTGTTGTTGTTGTTGTTGTTGATTGAACTGTTGTTGGCCGGAGAACGAATTGAAGCTGCTGTAAGAAGGAGCTTGATTCATGTAGCTGCCGCCAAATTGGCTTTGCGCCGGTTGTGCCGAGTCGCTTCTCAAGTAAGCGTCATGGCCTTGTTGATTGCCGCGGTAGCTTGCCGTATGATACGACTGCGGGCTTTGGCTTTGGAAGCTGGAGAATTGCGCCTGGTTTTGATGTTGTTGATTTTGGAATTGACCGCCCATGCCGCTGTTTAAAGATTGGTTGTACTGCGATTGCACAAAACCGATCGGTTGGTATTTCGTCTCAAGCCCGCGGTATTGGGACATTACGTTCCCGGCACCCATTTGTGGCTGAAAGGAATTTTGCTGATAGCTTTGATACATGTGAAAAATCCTCCTTAGGAAGTTGTTAAAGTCTTCCGGGATCGGTTCATGTAACCGTTGCTCTTCCAGAAGCCTTTATTATTGTCTCTAAGGAGGATTTATTTTATTTATGGAAGCTCTTGGCTTTTCTAACGGCTTCCGCCGGTCGACTGAAGCACGATACGTTTCAATTCCGCTGCGGCCTGCAGCGGATTCGATTGCTTGGTAATGGCGGATACGACGGCGACGCCTCCCGCTCCGGCTTGAATGACGGAGGCGGCGTTGCCGCTATGGATGCCGCCGATACCGACGGTAGGAACGCTCCAGCGCCGGGCAATGTCGCCGATTAAGCCGGTACCGATCGCCTCTCCGGCATCCGGCTTGGTCGAGGTCGCATAGACGGGACCCACTCCCAAATAATCGGCTCCTTGAGCCATAGCCCATTCGGCTTCTTCCATCGATCCGGCGGAAATGCCGACGATCTTATCGCCGCCGAGCAGCTGCCTGGCCGCAAGCCCGGGAATATCGTCCTGCCCGACATGCACGCCGTCGGCGTTCAGCAGCACGGCCACATCGACGCGGTCGTTGACGAGAAAAGGAACGCGGTACTCGCGGCATAAATCGCGCAATTTGGCGCCCTGCTCCAAAACCTGCTTCAATGGAGCGTTCTTTTCACGCAGCTGGAGGATCGTCACCCCGCCTTCAAGCGCCTCGCGGGCAATCTCAAGCGCCGTTCGTCCGCCATGGCCTTCCAGTCCCATAACGAGATAAACGGGCATATAAGCGGAAATATGTTCGCGATACACGTTTATCTTCCTCCGGGCAGCAGGATGGAGTCTTCCACTTTAATGCAGCGGTCCATGATGACTTCCAACCCGCCGGCTTTGGCAATATCTGCCGCTTCTTCATTAAAGATGCCTTGCTGCAGCCAGAACACCTTCGCCTTGATCTTAACCGCTTCTTCCGCAACCGGGACGACCGTCTCGCTGCGGCGGAATACGTTCACGATATCTACGGGCTCGGGGATATCCGACAACGACGGATAGCAGGTTTCGCCCAAAATGCTGTCGGCATTGGGATTTACCGGGATAATCCGGTATCCTTTCTTCTGCATCGCTTCAGCCACCATATACGAAACGCGGTCCGGCTTATCCGACAAGCCGACGACCGCCACGTTGCCCGCGCCGATCAGCAGTTCTTTAATACGCTCGCGGGAAGGATTTTCGAATGCCATGACAACCAGCTCCTTGATTTAAGATTGAGTATAAGAAAGCGCCTGACGACCCATCGCTTCCCAAGTTTGTATAAATTGTTCTTTATCTATTTTCACTTTGCTTTTGCCGTTATAAGGGTCGTTGACATACACGTTCTGCTCGTCAAATCCGACCAACAGGACGGCATGCTCCATAAACGTCGTTTGAATAGGACCGATCGGCGTATCCCAGACGACCCATTTGCTCGGCACCCTGTAATCGATCGTGGTCCATACTACCGAAGGAATGCCTTCCCTCAGCTGCTGTTCCAGCTTCTCGAACGGTTTGCCCGTAAAATCCTGCGCCCCGGGAACATATTGGGCGAGCAGCCCGTACAAGGCGCTATGATAAATGCCGAAGCCTTTGGCGGCTCCCGTAACTTCGCCTACAAAGCCCGTGTTCGGATTGCCCCAATATGCGATGGAGCCGTCCGAATTCGTTTTGAAAGGCGTCGGGTCCTTAGGCATTTCGGAGGCAAGCTCCATCTTATCCTTCTGAATGCCGGCAAATTGCAGCAGCATCGTGAGACTGGTCACTTCGCAGCCTGACGGCAGCTCCGGATATTGCTTCACCGCCGGAGCATCCAGCATCGCCGATGCGGCCGGAGGCGGCGTCTCTGGAGCAACAGCCGCAACCGCCGGAGCATGGACGTTCTGGGAAGGCTTATTCGCGCCCGTCTCGGCATAGACGACGGCCACCTCGTCTTCGAACCAAGCCTGCCCCGTTATTTTGGCATAGAGCAGCACGCCGAATACTCCGCTGGCAAAAACAAGTCCTCCGACCAAGAAAAAGCCGAACGTAACCTGGAGGCCCTTCCATAGTACCTTCAGTACCTTCATGAGGAAATCAACCCGCTTGTGTATGATGAAAAAACTCGTGTCGCCGCCTTTTGAAGCAAAGACAAGCGATAACTACCGCTGGACCAAACCGGCTCCGATTATTCCTTAACCAATTCGATGTGCGCGCCCAGCGAGAGCAAATGCTCAAAATAATGAGGATACGATTTGGCCACATGATGAGCGTCTTTGATGATCAAGCCCTGCTCGGAACGCAGCCCCACGACGGTAAGCGCCATAATGACCCGGTGATCGTAATGAGCGTTGATCTCTACTCCCCCCGTTACGCCTTGCGGACGGCCGTGAACGATGATCTCGCTTTGTCTTTCTTCGACATCCGCTCCGGCCTTGCGCAGCTCGTTCAAGAAATCGGTAATGCGGTCGCATTCCTTGTATCGCAAGTTTTCGACGTTATAGAAGCGGGACGTGCCTTCGGCGAACACCGCCGCAGCCACCATAGCCAGCACGGCATCCGTAAAGTGGTCTCCGTCGAACTCCCCGGCTTTCAGCTTCTGATTGCCTTTAACATGCACAACGCCGTTTTCATGCGTCAGATTGACGTCCATCGCGCGCAGCACGTCGACGACCGCTTTCTCGCCCTGCTTGCTCTGCTCTTCGAGCCGGAGCACTTTTACGTCGGAGTTCGTAACGGCCGCAGCGGCCAAAATAGCCGCGGAGCCCGGGTAATCGCCCTGAACGACGTACTTTTGCGGCTGATACTTTTGCCGGCCCGGGATTTTATAATGCATCAAATCGTCGGAAGCCTCGATCTTGATGCCGGCCTGCGCGATAACCTCCAATGTTTGCCCGACGATCACTTTCGATTTCAGGTCGTGCAGCACCTCTATTTCGCTGTCTTCTTCAAGCAGCGGCGTCATAAAGAGCAGCGAGCTCAAAAATTGCGAACTCACATTGCCGGATACCCGGATCTTTCCGCCCCGCGGACGGCCGCCGCGGATCGTAATGGGCAGCTTGCCCTCCCGATGCTCGACCTCCACTCCCATCTGCTGAAGCGCGTCGATCAAATCGTCATGCGGACGTTTGCCCAAAGAATCGGGATATGTATTGACGAACGTAAGCTCCGGACAGAAAGCCGCAATCGACATCAGAAAGCGGAGTACCGCCCCGGCATTGCCTACGTTAAGCTCCTTGACATGCTTCGGATGTCTTCCGAAGCCTTGAATCGTCATCTTCTCGTCGTCTTCTTCCACGACGGCCCCCAAATCGCGGATGCAGCGGCGCATCGCATCGCTGTCTTCGCTATGGGCAGGGTAATAGATCGTGCTTGTCCCTTCCGCCAATGCGCCGATCAGCAGATAACGGGTCGTATAGTTTTTTGAAGAGAGCGCATTAATCGTACCCTCTAATTGATTGGTCGGTTTCACAATAGCTTTCATGAATATGTATCTCTCCTGTTCCGCATAAAAAGTGAAGAAATCAATAGGTTGCTTTTCGGAAATACTGCCAGTTTACCATACCTTAGCAAAGGATGAAAACCGCAAGTTTGACACCGAAACCGGTTTCTCTATATGATGGATACAGATGCCCACACATCAAACTTGAAGCCTGATGGAGGTTTATTTCAATGCAAACCATTACCCCCGAACAACTGAAAAAACGTCTGGAGCAAGGCGAAAAGCTCGATATTATCGACGTTCGCGAAGACGAAGAAGTCGCTCAAGGCATCATCCCAGGAGCCGTCCACATTCCTCTGATGCAAATTCCCGACCGGCTCGCCGACATTCCCAAAGACAGGGAAACGATCCTCGTCTGCCGAAGCGGCAATCGCAGCGGAAGAGCCTACGACTTCTTAACGGCGCAGGGATTCGCCAATCTGAAAAATATGAGCGGCGGCATGCTGGAGTGGGACAAGCTTTAATTCGGCATAGCCGCGACGATTTCAGCCACAATCTCTTCTACGGACAAAGAGCCGGTATCGATCCGCTTTCCTGCGAAATCGTATGCGTGCTTACGGGTTTCCAGCAGCGTATGCACGCGCTCCTTCACATCGCCCTGAACTAAAGGGCGGTTCTGGTCCTGGCTGACCCGGCTGATAATCGTCTCGGCATCCGCTGTCAAAGCGACGACCCATCCTCTTGCTTGCATGACCTTGCGGTTTTGCTCCGCCAAAACCGCACCGCCTCCGGTGGCGATAACCTGACGGGTTCCGTCCAGCGTTATGGCGATCGTCTCGCTCTCGATGTCCCGAAATGCCTTCTCTCCCGCAGTCGCAAAAATATCGCTGATCGACATGCCCTGCCGCTCCTCAATCAAAGCGTCCGTGTCGACAAACTTCCATCCCAGCCGGGACGCCAGCGTCTTGCCTACCGTAGATTTTCCCGTGCCCATAAAACCTACCAGCACAATATTCGATGGTTCCAATACGTTCACACCTCTTGACAGCTCATTTCTAACCTTATCATCATATCATTATTTCAACTTAATGAATAGAAACTTCGACAAAATCATATGATGGATTGTGAATAAATTCCAGACGTTTCTGCTATCATGGTACTATGAATTGATTATAAGGAGAGATGAATCGTTGATGCATTCGGCCTTATCTCAGTCGCAGAATCCCGTTCCCAACGCCGCGCAGCGGAAGCTCGAACAAATCCTCGATCCCGCCCATCCGCTCTGCAGGGACGATGTCGTATGGATATTGGAATTTATTAAAAAAAAGGTGGCTGAAGAAGATCCGGCATTAGCGGACCTTTCTCAACCACGCTTATTGCAAAACTTTCGTTATTTCGCCGAAATATCTCTAATGCTGATCCAGCGGCGCAACGGCTTCGATCAGGAGGCGGACCGCCTGAAAGACTGGATCTACGAAGCATCCTTCGGCCTGCATCCTCCCAAGCCGAGCCGGAGAACAAGAAAAGATTAGTTCTCCATCCAGTTGAAATGGAATGTGCCTTCTTTATCCAAACGCTGGAACGTATGCGCTCCGAAATAGTCTCTTTGCGCTTGCAGCAGGTTAGCCGGCAGACGCTCCGTACGGTAGCTGTCATAGTAAGCCAGCGCCGATGCGAAAGCAGGAACCGGAACGCCGCGCGTAACCGCAGCGGCTACAACCGTTCTCCATGCATCCTGATAGTTTTCAACGATGCCTTTGAAATATTCGTCCAGAAGCAGGTTTCTCAGCTCCGGATTGCGGTCGTAAGCATCCTTGATGTTTTGCAGGAAGCGGGCGCGGATAATGCAGCCGCCGCGGAAAATCATCGCGATGCTGCCGTAGTCCAATCCCCAGTTGTACTCTTCGGAAGCGGCTCTCATTTGAGCGAAGCCTTGAGCGTAGGAGCAAATTTTGCTCGCGTACAGCGCTTGGCGCACAGCCTCGATGAACTGCTTGCGGTCTCCGTCGAAAGCGGACGCTTTAGGGCCGCTCAGCACTTTGCTTGCCGCTACGCGTTCTTGCTTCATAGCGGACAGGAAGCGGGAGAATACGGACTCGGTGATGATCGAAAGCGGAACGCCGAGATCCAGGGAGCTTTGGCTTGTCCATTTACCCGTGCCTTTTTGTCCGGCGGAGTCAAGAATGACGTCAACCATCGCTTTGCCCGTCTCAGGATCTTTCTTCGTGAAGATATCGGTTGTGATCTCGATCAAGTAGCTGTCGAGCTCGCCTTTATTCCATTCAGCGAAAATTTCATGCAATTCGTCGGTGCTGACGTTCAGTACGTCCTTCAACAGTTGATATGCTTCGCAGATCAGCTGCATGTCGCCGTACTCGATGCCGTTATGCACCATTTTTACGTAATGTCCCGCGCCATCCGGTCCGATGTACGTGCAGCAAGGATCGCCGCCCACTTTGGCGGAAATCGCCGTCAAGATCGGCTCCACCAGTTCATAAGCGTCCTTTTGTCCGCCCGGCATAATTGCAGGGCCTTTCAGCGCGCCTTCTTCGCCGCCGGATACGCCCGTGCCGATAAAGCGGAGACCGTGAGCGGACAGCTCTTTATTTCTGCGCTGGGTATCAGGGAAGTAAGCATTGCCGCCGTCGATGATGATGTCGCCTTGTTCCAGATGCGGAACAAGAGAATTGATCGTTGCGTCGGTGCCAGCTCCTGCTTGCACCATGATCAGGATTTTGCGCGGTTTTTCCAGCGATGCAACGAATTCTTCGATGCTGTATGTACCAACGAGGTTTTTGCCTTTGGCTTCCTCAATCAGCGCATCCGTCTTCTCGCGGGAACGGTTAAACACAGAAACCGTAAAGCCTCTGCTCTCGATATTCAATGCCAGGTTTTTACCCATGACAGCCAATCCAATAACGCCGACTTGTTGTTTGGACATTTGGTTTCTCTTCCTTCCTGATAATGATATAGTGTACGACTCGCTAAAGCGGCCCGAACCGGCCCGCCAAGAAGGAAATGAGAGTTCCCTTGCGGCGGCGGTCCGTTCCAACGTTTATTAAATCGTCATCGACCCGTAACCGCCGTCTACGCGAAGCAGCGAACCGGTAACGAAGCTCGAAGCTTTGTCGGAGGCAAGGTATACCGCTGCGCCTTGCAGTTCTTCCGCTTCACCGAAACGGTTCATCGGAGTGTGGCGCAGGATCGATTCCGTACGCTCCGGAGACAAGATTTTACGGTTTTGCTCAGCCGGGAAAAAGCCCGGAATGATGGCATTGACGCGTACGCGGGCAGGAGCGAATTCACGCGCAAGGAACTTGGTTACGTTGTTTACGGCCGCTTTGGAAGCGGAGTAAGTAAACACCTTGGACAGCGGAGGCTCGGAAGATACCGACGAAATGTTGATAATGCTGCCGCCTTCGCCTTTGTCCACCATATGTTTCCCAAATACTTGGCAAGCTAACACGACGCTCTTCAAGTTGACTTCCATAATGGTGTCCCATTCTTCCATCTTCAGCTCGAAGAACGGCGTCGTGCTGTTCATCCCCGGGCAATTCATCAAGATGTCGCAGCGGCCTGTCCAAGCGAGAACGTCCTCAAGCACCTTTTGCAAATCCTCTGCTTTGGTCGCATCCGCCGTGAAACATTTGGCCTTGCCGCCCGCTTCTTCAATTCTTTTAGCGACCGCTTCGGATTTCTCCGCATTGCGGCCGACAACAGCCACGTCGGCTCCATGTCCGCCGAGCGCAACCGCCATAGCTCCGCCAAGCGTACTGTTTCCCCCGATAATTACCGCTGTTTTTCCTGTCAAATCGAATAAATTCATGATGAGCCTCCTCAAGGTATAGGTAATCCATATGTACCATCGGTTGACAACCGACATCGGCAAGCCCCGACGCAGCAGCCGCAACTCCTTGGAGCGGATTACTTCGCGTGCTCCTGCTGATACGCAGCAATCGCATCAAATTCATCCTTCAACTGATGGTACACACGATTATAAATATTTGTCAACTGCTTATACAACTGATAATTCCCGTCGTCCGTCCGGTGACTGTGCTGAATTTGCATCCAGTTGTGCACGGAGGAGAAGTCTTTGATCTCGCCCATAGCCAGCATGCCGAGCTGAGCGGCGCCAAGCCCCGAGCTTTCGATGGAGTTCGGTACGGCTACCGAGCTCCCGGTGACGTCGGCCATACACTGCAGCCAGAACGGGGATCTCGCGAACCCGCCGGACGCGCGGATTTCCTTCGTCGGGCCGGATAGCTCCTCAAGCGCCCCGAGCACCGAATGGATCCGGTATACGACGCCTTCCAGCACCGCGCGAATCATATGTTTCTTCTGATGATACAGCGACAGCCCGAAAAATACGCCGCGCGCGTTCGCATTCCAATACGGAGCGCGCTCGCCAGCAAGCAGCGGAAGGAAAATAAGCCCGTCCGAGCCGGCTGCTACTTCCTCGGCCAGCGAGGTCAGGTAGTCGTAAGGATCAAGCCCTCTGCGGCGACCTTCCTCCGCTTCCGCGGTGGCGAGCTGGTCGCGCACCCAGCGGAACATGATGCCGCCGTTGTTAATGGCTCCGCCCACAACCCAGAAATCTTCCTTCAGCGCGTAGCAGAACAAACGGCCTTTCGGATCGGTCACCGGTTCGCGCACGACGCCGCGCACCGCGCCGCTCGTGCCGATCGTCACCGCATACACGCCTGGCTCGAAGGCGCCGACGCCCAAATTCGCCAGCACGCCGTCGGACGCGCCGACGACAAACGGCGTATCGGCATGCAGCCCCATCGCCTCGGCATACTGCGGCTTCATTCCCGAGAGATGATGCACGGTCGATACCGGCTCGGAGAGCTGCTCTTCGCGCACTCCGCAAGCTTCAAGCGCCTGCTCGTCCCAGCGCAAATTGCGCAGGTTGAAGAGCCCGGTTGCGCTCGCGATCGAATAATCGACGACAAATTGGCCGAACAGCTTGGCAAAAACGTATTCTTTAATACCGATAAACTTATAAGCCTGTTCGAAAATGTCGGGACGATGATCGCGGAACCACATCAGCTTAAGCAGCGGAGACATCGGATGCAGCGGCGTTCCGGTATTCATATAAATCTGATGCCCGTTCAGTTCTTCCTTGAGCGTTTTGACGTAGGCTACGCTGCGGTTATCCGCGAACGTAATGCACGGCGTCAGCAAGTTCAAGTCGCGGTCTACGGCGATCAGGCTGTGCATGGCCGAGCTGAACGACACGCACAGCACCTGGCTCGGCAAAATCCGCGCTTTGGCGACGACGGCCTGAATGCCGCTGACAACCGCTTGAAAAATTTCATCCGGGTCCTGCTCCGCCATATCGGGTCTCGGCGTATGCAGGGGGTATTCGTTGGAATTCGAAGCTAGAACCCGGCCGTCCCGGTCGATGACCAGCGTTTTGGCGCTGGTCGTGCCGAGGTCGGCCGCAATGATATAAGGCTTTTGTAAAGTCAAACTCATTTCGCCAAATTCCCTTCGCTGTCAAATTGCAAGTCGTAAGGCTCGCTCAAAATCTCGATATCCGCATGAAGCTTCGCTTCCTCCAGCAAGTTGACCGAAATTTCGATTTCGCCCAAATGGAGCGTATCTTGAATCCGCACGAGCCTGCATTTGGTGTAATCCAAAATGTTGCAAGTTTTGACTCCCGCTTTAATCGCATAGAAGTCGTTATCGAGCGTAGTCGCAATCTTAGTCGGCGCGCACACGGTGGACGTTAAGCCGTTGACGAAGGTAGCGGCGCGGTCCATCTTGTCGACCAAGCGCTGCGTCGTGAAATCGGCCGTACCGACGCCGTTCGCGTTGCCCTTCGTTTCCGGGGTCAAATCGAGCACGATCATCTTCGACACGTCGGGACCGCCGTGAGCGTAAGGCGTCGGATAACGACCGGTAATGTTCGGGTCCATCCCGTCGCCGCTGATGTTTTTGCCGATATAATCGATGACGAGCACGTCGATTTGATCGAACAAAATTTTCGGCAGGCGAGCTTTCGCTTCCTCCAGCAGCACCATTTCGCGGGATTCGATTTGTTCGGCCGGGAGCACCTCGATGCGGCAGGTCTGATCATAGGCGTTTTCCACAAGCGCGACGCCGAAAATAATCGGCAGCTTTTTGAGCATAATATTGGCCATGGCCGGAACGTTCTCCGCCATGTACTTAAAGCCGAGCTGATGGCATGCTTCCGCGCCTTTTTGCTTGCCGAGCCCGATGGAGATCATCTTCATAATCCCGCTCTCGATACGGCCGCGGAAAGCGGTATGAGGCTTGACACGGTTGATGACTACGATCGCATCGGCGGTCGAAGCGATCTTGTCCACGTAGACGGGCAACCCGTTAGGCAGCTCGTCGAGCTTGACGACTTCCATGGAGGAGCGGATCGGCGCCCCCATCGTCTCTTCGGACACGCCGAGATGATGGAGCACTTCCTTCTGTCCTTCCGCCGTCGCTCCGCCGTGGCTGCCCATGCAAGGAACGATGAACGGCTCGCCGCCCGCGCGCTTGATGGCGTCGATGGTGACTTTGGTGAACAAGGCGATGTTGGCCACGCCGCGGCTGCCGACGGCAACGGCGACCTGCTGGCCCGGCTTGATGCGGTCGATCGTGCCCGGCTTCTGCAGTTCCTGCTCCAGCACCTCGGTCAAGTTATCGATCTTCGTGTCGTCGAACTTTTGACGGATGCGCACCATTTGCGGAATCGGAATTTCTTCAAGAACCTGTCTCAAAATACTCATGCTTCTTACACGCCTCCTGCGATCGTTTTAACGGAATCCCGTATAACGAGCTCCGTATGGATGAAGATGGTTTCTTTCTCGATATGCTTGTTTTCTATAAAAGTGAGCAGCTTGGCCGCTCCCTCTCTGCTGATTTCTTCGATGGGCCTGCGAACGGTCGTCAGCGCCGGCGTCACGAACGCCGAGAACAGCTGATCGTCGAAGCCGACGACGGATATGTCTCCGGGCACGGCGAGCTGCTTCTCGTTGATCGCTTTAATCGCGCCGAGGGCCATCTCATCGTTGCAGCAAAAAACAGCCGTCGGACGCTGCTTCAGCGTAAGAAGGCGCGACATGGCGGCATACCCGCTCTCCACGTCGTAATTTCCACGTTCCCTGTACTCGTCCCTTACGATTACTTGATGCTTCTCCATCGCTTGCCTGTAGCCTTCGCGCCGCGCCTGCGTCGATTTGAAATTTTCTTTCCCTTCGATGATCGCGATGTTGGTGTGACCCTGGCTAATCAAATATTCCACGACGCGGTAGGCTCCCCGCTGGTCGTCGGGAATCAAATTCATCACTTGCCCATGCTCGATCTGCCGGTTGAGCACCACGAGCGGGATTTCCCGTTCCGTCACGTAATCGATGAACGGCTGGTCCGTTGCGCTCTGGCTCATGACGATGATGCCGTCGTAGCTTTTCCGGTTGATCTTGTGGAAGCTCTTATAATCGTCAATACCCCTTACGATCAAATTATACCGATCTTCGATCACTTCGTTAACGCCTTTGACCGCCTCGTATAAAAAGCCGGCCGACGTACCGGTATGAAGTGTTGAAAAAAACAATCCCAAGTTGTATGATCGATCAAGGACCAAACTTTTGGCGCTGTAGTTAGGGGTGTAATGCAAGCTGGCCGCCAGCTGCTGGATTCGCTCCTTCGTCTCCTGGTTGATCAACGGGCTGTCGTTCAGCGCTCTGGAGACCGTCGTATGCGAGACATTCGCAAGCTTGGCAATGTCTTTGATCGTAACGCTCAATCCTACCACCTCCGTTTTATCATATCATACAGCTGCACACGTTAACAACGAACATTTTTTGCGTTATATTGATTTGTTTTGCGTTTTTTCCCAGCAGCCGCGCCGCTTTGCGGCTTTGCCGGCAGCGCGCCTCATGGTCGCGCAAGCCCCTCCGCGGAGGATGGCTTCATCCGAACCGGCAACAAAAATGGCCTGTGCATGAAACACAGACCATGTTAAAAGCGTATTCACATTTCCAGCTGAAGCATTTCATGCCTGAGTTCCATCAACCTTTCCTTGCATGTTTTCACTGCCTGAGCATCTCCCGTCTTCAGAGCGTCATGCAATGTAGCCAGCTCGTAGTCGAGCTCTAACCGAAGCACGGGAATCCGATCGTCGGGCCGCTTGGACCGAAACGCCTGCATCATTTCCTCCACCGTGACCACCGGCTCCTTCTGAAACAGTACTTTGTGCTCGACACCCGATATTTCGACCATCCGTATAATTTCACCGAACATAATATTTTCAATTAAAATTTGTCTGTCCTTAAACCGTTTCACCACCGCATGACCTCGCGTATCTCCGATCATTTTCTCCATTAATTCCGCCAGTTTTTCGTCCTTGAACGAGTAGTTGCCGACGATCTTATATCGTTCGCCGATGCGCTGAAATTTCAGCTTCACCAGCTTTCTCCCGGTGCGGATCGAGACAATGAACTGCTGGTCGCTCTCGTTCCAATATAACGAATACCCTTCCTGAATTAAGGCTTTAATGAAGTTACGGATTAGCCGACGGTCAAATCGTAACTCAAGGTTGCAGTATTCCACTTCATGACTTTTACTCACGGCAATCCCCTCCCAATTGATACGTAAGCCCCCGCGAACCATCCGCTCCTTCTCGGGTTCACCCGCTGTTCTTCGGATCGTTCCAAATGTTGATAGAATTTTCAGACAATTCAGTTACTTAATTCTATCTTATTATGAATCATATGATTTAGCAACTTGGATTATTGACTTTTTTTCGTTTATTTTAATCCATTTTTTTCATGCAAAAAAAACCCGCAATATCGGGCCTAAGCTTTGAAGCGGATTCAGGGGCTTTGCGGGGACGCCGTGGCGATTTATGCGCTGCCTGCGGCCGATAGGGATTTCCGGATACAATTCGTCTGCATAGGCGAAACAGGCGAACGCTGACGCCGCTCCGACCCCCTATCGGCTCTTAGGCCGATTTCTCGCAGGGATTTTTACGGATTGGCCGAATCCTCGGCCTTCTGGTTCTCTTTCTTCTCTAATTCGTCGTTCAAATCCGTCCGCGACTCCACATTGACCGTATACGTCAGATTGTCGCCGAAGCCGGATGTATCCAGCCGCAGAATGGCGCGGAAATAATGGCTCTGCGTAATGCTGTAGCCGTTGCCCCGGCCGTACATTGTCTGGTACACCAAATATTCGTAGCGGTTTTCGCCGTCGATCTTTTCAATCATAATCGGCCTTGTCGTGTAGCTGAAATCTTTGATTTTGAAGCTGGCTGTGCTCTTCACGTAGTCCTTCAGCTTGGCGGTCTTATCGGAATTCAGCTCTCCCGCGATCACATAGTTGTCCCTATTCGTGCGGCTCGGCGTCACTCCCTTGCCCCAACGCTTCCTGGCCTCGCCGTCGCTGACATACAACTCGCCGGTCAGCTTCTCCTTGGATTTCTTCAGCCCTTCCGTATCGATTCCCATCCTCCGGATATCGGACAGCCGGTAATACGGACCCGTGCTGCCTTCCGCGGCATATACCGTCAACAGCGGGTAGTCGGCTCCCAAATAAGTGACCATCTGCGAAGAAGGCGAGCGCAGCGTAAATTCCTCATAAGTTGTATTGGCATCCTCCGCGGGCTGCTCGGGATTAATCCGGCTGTTAATGTAAATCGTCTTGTTGTCGCCCTTCCACAAAATATTCACTCCGAGCATATTGCCCAGCTCTTTGAGCGGTAAGTAGCTCTTGTCCTGATACACGAGAGTCGGCCCTTCAAGCTGGATCGCTTTGCCGTCGAGCACAATGCTGAAGTCCGGCCGCAAATAGGCTTCCACTCTCTGCAGCACATCCTCCGCATAGACGCCCGCGGTAAACGTACCTCCCAAAACCGCCCCCATGATCAGCACTCGTTTCCATCGTTTCATTGCAGTCAAACCTTTCTCGAAATTGGTAAATTCATGGTAAAATGCCGCAAGCGATCCGCCACTTATTCGCCACGAAACGACATTTCTCCTTTTTATGAAAACTTTATATTGACAAACATTTCAATTCCGATAAAATAGGTTGGTATAAGTTGATCCATTCCCGGCTCCGCACGATAGGAAGAATGCGGCGTCCGCTTGTTACAGCTTACTATTCGCAACATCTCACACAAAGCCGGTCGGAATGATGGATTATACATTTATCGGCATACCTTATCTATTTTATCGAATAAAAAGGCCTACATTGTTATAGGACATTGGAACCAGAAGCTGGATCTCAGGGGGAGTGAACGTCATTGATCGAAATTAAAGAGGTGAGCAAGACGTTTCATCAGCGTACGGGCGGGTCGTTTACGGCCATCGACAACGTATCGCTTACGATTCAAAAAGGGGAATTCGTCTCGCTGCTCGGCCCGTCGGGCTGCGGCAAGTCAACGCTGCTCAATCTGGTTGCTGGACTGGAGCAAGCCGAGCAAGGAAAGATTCTGGTTGGCGGCAAGCCTTGCAGCACGCCGGGACCGGATCGGGTCGTCGTCTTTCAGGAGCATGCGCTGTTCCCGTGGCTGACCGTGCTCGACAACGTCGCGTTCGGACTGAAGCAGAAGGGCATCGGCAAAAAAGAGCGCGAAGCGATGGCCATGGAGCAGATCAAAGCCGTGCACCTAAGCCGGTTCGCCGACCGCTACCCGCATGAATTGTCCGGCGGCATGAAGCAGAGAGCGGCCATTGCCAGAGCGCTGGCGATGGACCCGGAAATACTGCTGATGGATGAGCCGTTCGCGGCGCTCGACGAACAAACGCGGCTCATTTT
This sequence comes from Paenibacillus doosanensis, assembly GCF_025060755.1. GTDB lineage: Bacteria > Bacillota > Bacilli > Paenibacillales > NBRC-103111 > Paenibacillus_S > Paenibacillus_S doosanensis. Next base: position 140,254 of record NZ_JANYUY010000003.1, on the reverse strand, counting down.
GCACAAAGAGCTGGAAGAAATCTGGATGCGCACCCGCAAGACGATACTGTTCATCACCCATAACATCCGCGAGGCGGTTATCCTCTCCGACAGAGTGCTCGTGATGTCGACGCGTCCCGGAACGATCAAGAAGGAATTCGCCGTCCGGGCGGCCAGACCGCGCGACTTGTCCGACCCGGTGCTCCACCACGTCGAAAGCAGCATTATGGACGCGCTGGCCGACGAGCTGGAAAAAGTGGTAAAGGAGGAAATGGGCGATGAGTACAGCATTAAGAAGAACGATCTTTCTGGTTCTGCTGTTGATAGCATGGGAAGCGGGATTTAGAATCTTCGATTGGGGCTGGAAATTCCCTTCCGTCACCCAGACCTTCCAGGCGTTCTACGACGGCTTCGTCCACGGCCAGCTGCTGGAGGCGACGATTGAGAGTATTCGCAGGCTGCTTACCGCCTTCATTATTTCTATCGCGCTCGGCACGGTGCTCGGCTTCCTGTTCGCCAGATACCGTTTCCTGGACGATACGCTCGGCTTCCTGGTCGTCGCCCTGCAGACGATTCCGAGCATTGCCTGGCTGCCGTTTGCCATCATCTGGTTCGGGATGAACGATTTCTCCGTCGTGTTCATCACGGCGTTAGGCGCTACCTGGACGATGGCGATGTCGAGCCGGACGGGCATTATGAACATCCCCCCGCTCTACCTGAAGGCGGCGCAGACGATGGGAACCGGCAACGGGTTCAAAATGTTCTATCAGGTTATGGTGCCCGCGGCGTTCCCGCATATGATTACGGGAGTACGCGTCGCTTGGGCTTTCGCGTGGCGCGCGCTCGTCGCAGGCGAATTGATCGCCAAAGGCGTCGGGCTCGGCCAGCTGCTGCAGGACGGCCGGAACTTGGCCGACACGGCGCTCATGCTGTCGATCGTCATCATTATCGCGGTGCTCGGCACGCTGTCCGACCATTTTTGCTTCAAGCGGCTGGAGGACACGATTCTGATTCGCTACGGTTTATCGGGCAAGCAGAAGTAACTTGAACAAGACGGGCGGCGCCGGGCTAACCGGCGGAATCCGCTCCTTTTCCGAAGCCTTTATTCAAACTATTCGCATAAGAAAAAGGGGAGTTATACAATGAAAAAACAAGTATCCGTCCTTATCGCCATCCTTATGGTCGCCGTTCTGGTACTGTCCGCTTGCGGCAAAAAAGACGAAGCGGCCAAGGACGGCGCAGCCGCCGGAGGCAAGTCCGCACCGGCTTCGACCGTCAAGCTCGGCATCTTCAAGAACGTCACGCACGCTGCCGGCTACGTCGCTCTGGAAAAAGGCTTGTTCCAAAAATACTGGGGCGACAACGTCAAAATCGAAGTGACGCCGTTCGATAACGGCTCCGATTTCTCGACGGCGCTCGCAACGGGCGAAATCGATCTCGGCTTCGTCGGTCCCGGCCCTTCCACCAACCAATTCATCAAAAGCAAAAACTTCCGCGTCATCTCCGGCTCCAACAACGGCGGCGCGGTGCTCGTAGCGGGCAAGGATTCCGGCATCTCCAGCCCGAAAGATCTGGTCGGCAAAACCGTAGCGATTCCGACCAAAGGCAGCACGAATGAAATTTCGCTGCGCCTGCTGCTGAAGCAAAACAACCTGAACGTCACCACCGACAAATCCGGCGTGCAGATCATTGCCCGCGCTCCGGCCGATACGCTGGTCGCTATGCGTCAAAAAGAAATCGACGCTACGCTCATCCCCGAACCGTGGGGCACGCAAATGGAACAGGAAGGCATCGGCAAAATCATCGTCGACTGGGATAAAATTCCGCCGAACAACGGCAACTATCCTTTGACCATTCTCGTAGCGGGCGATAAGTTCCTCAAAGAGCACCGTGATATGGCGAAGCAGGCGATCCAAGCGAACGCCGATGCGATCGAGTACATCAAGAAAAATCCGGACGAGTCCTACGAGCTGATCAACAACCGCCTGAAAGCGTTGAGCGGCAAAGGCATGGACATTGCGCTGATCAAAGCCGCGCTGTCCCGATTGAACTTGACGACCGACGTCAGCAAGGAAGCGATTGAAGAAATGGCCAAAGTATCGATCGATGCCGGCTATATTAAAGACGTGAAGAAAGAAGAGCTTGACTTGAGCAAGTTTGTCGACCTCAGCCTGCTGGAAGAAGTCAAAGCCGGCAAATAAGAACGGCTGTCATGGCCGAATAACCGGCCGGTTGCCAACAACGGACGAATCGCAAAAGAGGAGCGGATGCCAAGATCCGTTCCTCTTTTGTTTAGATTAGCGCCCTCTGTATGAGAAAGCCCCCGCTTCCCTTCTTTCCCGTCAATACGCTTTGGACACTTCCACTTTATGCGTGACGCCATCCTCCGTAAAATACAGATGAACGCCGTGATCCTGATCGTCCATAAAATACGATACGTACTTCGGTTCCCCTTTGCGCAGCGGCACCAGCAGAGCGGCGATCCGATGGCTCCGCGCCGCCGGCGTCGAAGCTTGCAAATGCCACTGCTTGGCAAGCCCTTCGATCTCCGCCGGGTCGACATCCGGGAATTCGTCGCTTTGCGTGAGCCGCATATCGCCGGAGGAGCAATACACGAACCGTCCGTCCAGATCCGCCTTCGTCCCCCGCATCAGGAACGATTGCGCGCCGAGCTTCATCGGATGCAGCGTATGCAGCAGCCAGTCGACGCTGCCCGGCTCGGACAGGTCGATCGTATCGACGACGACGACATACGATTCGTTGAAGAAATACAGCTCCCTGACATAGCGGTCCAGATAAGGCACGTTCTCCTTGTAGGCGGCCGTCGCGTTGCAGCGGGAGTAGCTGTATCCGGAATGCCGCTCCACAGCTTCTACGGCGCCCGAAGCGGCCATATTGAGCACCTTGTTCGTCCCCGCGTACTGACCCTGTCCGTCGATCAAAATATTGTTCGTCGAACGGGTCTGCCTGCGCCAATTCCGATGCATCGTGCTGCCGAAGGCGATGTAATAGCCGCTCTCGATGGCTAACGGCTCGCCGTAGGCATGCAGCAGGAAGCCGTTCTGGTCGCCGTGGCTGTGGCTGATCGAGCCGTAAGGGCTGCTTTTGGTCAGCAGCATAATATGGTCGTCCGGCCGGTCCATATGGGCGTGGAACGCGACCCAGCCGATATCGCGGAACCATTTGACCGGCTCGATCCGCTCGGGAGCCGCGGCTTCAACGGCCGGATAGTCGTGGCGGTACATCATCTCGTCGAACCGGAAATCCCACCAGCCGTAGTTATAAAATTTCATCTCCGAGTCCGTATCGATGGCGCGCGTTTGCTCGTAATACCATTGATACATGCCGTTGCCCGTAATGCCTGCGAACTGGCGAATATTGAAGCCGGTTTTCAGGCTGACCGGATCGCCGAGCGTGGACTGGTCGCCGAAGCTGGCGCGCAGCGTGTCCGGCGAGAAGCAGTACAGCGGGAAATCGCCGGTTTTTTGAAAAAACGGGCGGGCATAAAAATCGATCCCCGTATATTTTTTCAGCAAGTTCAGCGCTTCGGTCACAAAGGCCATCCCGGTCGTCCAATACATCGGCCCTTCCGCCCATCCCCCGTCGGCGCCTCCCCACGGCGTATACAGGCAAGCGTAATATTCAAGCGTATAATCGAGCCATTCTTTGGCCTTGTCCTCCTCGCCGAACATGGCGATGCCGCAAGGGGCGAGCACCGAGGACAGCGAACGCACCGCATGGCTGTCGAACGGCACATGATGGATCTTGGAGCGCTCGATTACATGGAACGCGACCTGCTCGGTGCGCCGCCGCAGCCTGCCGCGCACCTCCTCCCGCTCCGTCTCCGTCAGATGGCCGTAGAGCCAATCGTAGCCCCACGCCAGGGCGCCGGCAACCCGGAAGGCCGCCTCGTCGTTATAATCTCTGCTGGTAGGCCCCTGCACATCCCAGGAGGCTACATGCAGCAGCCACTCTTTGGCGCGCGCGATCAGCGCCGGATCTTCCAGCACGACTCCGGCGACGCTGAGGTGGCGGATCGCATACAGCGCTTCCTGGCAGTCTATGTACATTTGACGCCACAAGCCGGCTACGCGCTTATTGCCCGGATAAGGAAGCGGTTCGGCGATTAGCTCGCGGCCGATCCAAGGAGCGACGGAGCGCTCGTAGAACGCGTCCCAGCCCGTCCCGGCAGGATCGGTCTGCACCTTGCGGCGGAACGCCGGCAGCTCCTCCGCCTGCAGCCACAGGCGCGGATGCGCCGGGGCAGCCTGCGCGTAGCGCTCCTCGCGCCCGGCAAGCGGCGTCTCGGGCAGCCCTGCCGGCACCGTGAAGCGGCGCACCGCGCTCCACTCGCTGCGCGGCGCATCTTCGCCGCCGGCATCGCCATGCGCCGCCGCTTCCTCATCGCCGCTAAGCAGCAGCGCATAGCGCCAATAATAATCGCCGGGCGCAAGCGCATGATCCGGCGTATACAGATTGTACGGTACGGAGCGTACCGTCTCGGTCTCCTCCGGCGCAAATTGCGGCGACCGGGAAATTTGCAGCGTGTAGCGGTCATTCTCCAGCTGCGCGGGAATCCAGGTGAAGCGCGGCGGATTCTCGATCAGCCGGGTATGCTCGTCGGGCGAATATTGTACGGTCAGAACGCCGCTCTGCGGCTGATATAACGGTTGAGTCACGGTTGTATATCTCCCTCCATGCTCCGGCCTCCCGGGCCGGATGTCTGTCTCTTGCATCTGCTCGCTTCCCAGAAGCGTTATCTCATCAGCATGCCGCCGTTAATTTCGATCGTTTCCCCGGTCAAGTAGGACGCCAGATCGGATACGAGATAGAGCACGGCGCCGGCGACATCCTCCGGCGTTCCTTCCCGCTTGAGCGGCAGGCCGCTTACCGTCGCTTTGCGGGCTTCATCCGTCGTGAACGTAGCGTGGAACGCCGTCTGTCCGATAAACCCGGGCGAGACGATATTGACCGTAATGCCGTCTGCGGCTGCTTCCTTCGCCAAGCCCTTGGAGTAGCTGGCAATCGCCGCCTTGCTCGCGGCGTAGATGCTCGAGCCCGGACCGCCGCCGTTATGCGCGGCAACCGAGGACATGTTGACGATGCGGCCGAAGCCTTTGGCCTTCATGCCCGGCAGCACGCGCTTGCACATGAACACGGTGCTTTTCAGGTTGACGTTCATGATTTGGTCGTACAGCTCTTCGGTCATCTCGGTATTCGGGCAGCGTCTGATCAAATGCCCGGCATTATTCACCAAAATATCGACCGTGCCGCCCAGCGCCTCCTCAACGCCTGCGACCAGCCTGTCGATCTGCTCCGTATCCGACACGTCGGCCTGGAACAGCGCCGCTTGTCCGCCCGCTTCGCGAATCATCGCGACGGTCTCCTCTCCCTGCTCTTTATTGTTCAAGTAAGTCACCCCGACCTTGGCGCCGTTAGCGGCGAGCAGCAGGGCGATAGCCCTCCCTATGCCCGTATTCGAGCCTGTCACCAATGCGATGAGTCCGTTTAACTGCGTATTCATCTTCATTCCTCCCTATTAAAAATAAATTTGTTAGATTTGCATCTTATCGGGCAAATCGGGCATCGTCAAAATAAAGCGGCTGCCTTTGCCCCATTCGCTCTCCACCTGCAACCCGTACTGCTCTCCGAACACCATCTGAATGCGCCGGTGCACATTCATCAATCCTATGCCTCCCCTGCGTCCGCCGGAGTTGGGCTGATCTTCCGATAGCCGGTTCAGGCTGAGCTGCTCCTGCAGCTTGCTAAGCTGCTCCGGCGGAATGCCGGCGCCGTTATCTTCGACGGTGACCAGGAAGTAACCGTTTTCTTTCCGGGCGTCGATCCGGATGAAATGATGCGGCTCGATGCCATTGCCGAAGGCATGCTGGAAAATATTTTCCACAACGGGCTGCAGAGTCAGCCGCACCATCTTCTCCAGCAGCAGCGACGGAGAAATAACCACTTCGATCTCGAATTCGCGGTCGATTCTGTGCTGTAAAATAATCATATAATTGCGGACATGATTCAGCTCGTTCGCCACCGTTATTTCTTCCAGATTCGTCTGGATCGAATAACGCAGCATGAAGGCCATCGCCTCGACCATCTCGGTAATTTCGTGGGAATCCTGGACGATAGCGTAGCAGTTGATCGTCTCCAGCGTGTTGTACAGAAAATGCGGATTGATCTGCAGCTGCAGCGCCTGGAACTCCGCCCGGTGCCGCTCCAGCTCGCTCTCCTGAATCTGCAGCGCGTCCTTCTGCTGCTGAAGCTCGGCCGCATACACCTTGTCGATCATTTCCGACAGCCGGGTAACCATCAGATTGTAGCTGTGAATCAGCCCGCCGAGCTCGTCGGTGCGGTCGATTTCTTCGATGTGCTGCCAATTGCCCTTCTCCGTCTCGCGCATACTCTCCTTCAGCTCGCGGATCGGAGCGAGCATCGATTGCCCGAAGCGGAACGCCAGAAACAACGCCAGCAGCAGCGTGATCATGCCGACGAGCAGCGTCGTGCTGCGGATCGTCGAAATCGGCTTGCGCAGCTCCTTGACCGGCATGGAGACGACAAGCGTCCACTTGGAGTAGTCCGACTTGCGGGCGACGAACATCCGCTGCTCGCCGTTGTACGGCTCGACGAACACTTTGTCGGCGCTGTCGGCAAGATGCCGGGAAATCGCGCCCAGCACGGACTCATCGGGAGTGACAAACGGCGGATGATAGATCGGGCTTCCTTTGTCGTGCATAATAAAGAAGTAACCGTCCTTGCCGATATTGACGCGGTCCCAAATTTTGGCGAGCTCCTGCAGCTTGAATTCGATGGCTACGATCCCTTTAAATTCGGGTTCGTAAGCGGCTCCCCGAACTTTCCGCGCCAGCGTCACCACCGTTCCCTGATCCTCGGGCCGGATGCTCATGTCGAGCAGCACGATGCTGCCGTCGCTTGGAATCGATTGCATAAGCATTTGATACGTGCGGTCGCTAAGGCCTGTCTCCTGAATGAGAAAGTTCTGGTTGTCGTAAATGACCGCCCTTCCCTGCAAGCCTACGACATAAATCGAATTCAGCTGTTTGTACAGCGTCACGATTGACTGTACCGACTGGGAGGCGAATTTCTTAATTCGCTCCGAATAGTAGTAATATTCGTATGAATCGTTGCGCCCGATATCGAAAAACGCCCGGACATCGGGGTTCGACGAGAACGCGTTGTTCAACAGCTCATACGTTTGCAAATAAATATCGGTCTGATAAGCGGCGCTTTCGATCATTTGCTCCATGTACTGCTCCACCTGGCGGTCCAGCGCCCGGGATGACTGCAAGTACGACACGATGCCGAGAGTAGCCAGAGACAATACGATGATGATGGAAAAATAAACGTACATTTGACCTGAAAGCGTTCGCTTTTTCATGTTAGTCAATCCCCAACCTGCTTCGGTATTCGGAAGGCAGCTCGCCGGTATATTTCTTGAACGTCTTGGTAAAATGCGGATGATCGGCGTAGCCGACCTCGCCGGATATGTCCGTGATCCGGTAGTGCGGCAGAGCAAGCAGCTTCTTGGCCTTTTCCATCCGCCGGCGGGTGCGGTACTGCACGAACGTCTCCTGGGTCGACTGCTTGAACAGTTGGCTGAAATAGGACGGATTCAGCCCGATCCGGTCGGCAACCTCTTCCAGCGACACCTCCTCGTTCAAATGCTCTTCAATATAGAGCTTCGCTTCCTCCACATGATCCCGCAGCTTCCCTCTGCGCCTTGCCTTAAGCTCCTGCAGCATCAGCTCCAGATCGCTCTGAAAGAGGCTTACGGCCTCGCTCTCCGACTGCACCTGATCCAGCCGGAGCTTATCGGTGAAGACGAACACATCCCTGACGTTCAATCTTTTGATCAAGAGCGCCGAGAACTCCGCAAGCACCTCGATCGTCTGATATAACTTCAACCCGCAGGAGGCCAGCTCCTGCCTGACGAATCCGATAATTTCCAGCAGCCGGTCGTGCTGCAGGTTCCACACGGCTTCTTCCGCCGCGCTGACCCACTGCTCCAATCGGGAGACGGAAACGAACGGCTGCGAGGCTTGCTTCGCATAAGCTTTGGCCAGCTTCTCCAAGGCCGCCTCCACCGATTTTTTGCTGATCGGCTTAAGCAAATATTCCTTTACGCCGTAAGACAAACACTTTTGCGCATATTCAAAATCATTGTATCCCGACACGACGACGATTTGTATGTCCGAATCCCATTCCGCCGTACGTCTGCACAATTCGAGCCCGTCCATCTTCGGCATCCGAATGTCCGTAAATAAAAAATGGGGCCGTTCCTCCCGAATTTGCTGCAGCGCATCGCATCCGTGCTCGGCAAGCCGCAAGCTGGCGATAGGCTGGCCCGATTGCTCGATCAGCTTTTGCAGCCCTTTACGGATCACCGGTTCATCATCTGCAATCAATATTCTGTACATGAGGCGCCCCCTTATGTTTCAATCTGCGGCTGTTACCGTCTGCAGCGTACATCTCGACGTACAAGCATGCTCCCCGCGCCGGCCGGCGTGAGGAGCATCGCGCCCGAATCGCATGGCCTGCCGGCCTATGTCCGCCCGAATTAACGGCGCGGCATGCTGATTGTTACGTTCGGGTCTTTGCTATTAAACTTCTCGGTCGCTTCCTTGACGACGTCTTTGCCGCCCTTGCTCTTCCATTCCTCGATCACTTTAGGCCAATCGGAGATAGGCTCCTTGCCGTATACCATCTTCACCATATGCTGAAGCACGATAGGCGCCGCATAGTCGGATTCCGGAGAAATGTCCGGATTGGCGATATAAGCGTCGAGACGCGGCTCGAACTGGATGCCGTCCCGGCCTTCCTTGGACAACATTGTATCATAGATGTTCATCAGTTTCTTTCCTTCTTCGGTCAAGCTGAGCGTTCCCTTATTATACGTCGTATCCTGCACCATCCACAGAAATGCTTGGCGGTAGCGCTCTTCATCGACAGCCTGCGGATCGGTCGGCGCCTTATAGTTGATTTTGCCGTTCTCCATCGTGTAATTCTCGCCCTCTACGCCGAAGGTGAAAAACTGCTCCGCTTCATCGGACAACATCCAATCGAAAAACTTGATGATGCTCTCGGGATTTTTCACATTTTTATTGATGAACCAAGCCCGCGTGACGGAGTTGTACAAGTAATACCCACCCTTGCCGTCAGGGCCGACAGGGGAAGGAATCAATTCCACCTTGGCGTCCGGCACGTTCGCTTTAAGCTGCTGCTCCCATTGCAGCACTTCATTGGCGTTCATCGTCCAGATGCCGGATTTGCCCGCCAAAATCGAGTTTTTATACGTCGTCGGGTTAATCGTAGCGAACTCCTTGTTGATCAGCCCTTCGTCGTACATCGTCTTGTACGTTTGCAGAGCCTTCATCATATTGTCGCTGTTGAAAAACTTCGGCACGATCTGGTCGCCCTGCTGCATCATCATCGACAAATACGGATAAGCGTCGAAAGGTCCGAAGAACGTATCGGCGTATTTGAAGTTTTCCCGTCCTTGATACGGATTCTCGACCCCCATCTCCTTAAATTTGCGCAGGACGTTCAAATAGTCGTCCACCGTTTTCGGGATCGGCAGACCGGCCTTGTCGAGCAAATCTTTGCGGATCGCCGTAGCCCGGCGAGAAGGATTGGACAGAAATTCGGGTATCGCATAAATTTTCCCTTGATACGTTTCCTTTTGCCATGCTTCCTTCGGAATTTTTTTCAGCAGGTTTTGACCGTATTTTTGCAGCAGATCGTCGAGCGGCATGAACACGCCGGCCTGTACGGAACCGGCCATTTCTTTCCCGGATACGCCCCCGCTGCCTTGCACGACGTCAGGAATATCGTTGGTCGCGAACATTTGCGTCATTTTCGTTTCGAATTCCTTATGAGGGACGAGAATGATGTCCAGGTCGGTATTCGTCTTCTCCTCCAGCCGTTTGACCCACTTGTCTTCGTTAATATTGGGCGATTTCTCTACGTAGTTAAAAGCGAGCGTCCGCATCGAGATGGAGAACTTCGCCTTTCCCGCCGGTTGGCCGCCTTCCGCCGCCGGCGCTTGTTCGTTATTGCCCGCGCAGCCGGCCAATGCCGATGCCGCAAGTACGGAGGCCATTCCGGCCTTGATCCATGTTTTCATTGTGTTTGCCCCTTTTCTGTCAGGATGTATACATTCAGCGCCGGAAACTTTTGTAACAGCGCTTTCAATATAGCTACATTGTAGAAGCAGCGGCCACGAGCGAACAATGGAATCGCTTTGGCTTCTATTGTCATTTTTTTAGAAACGGCTCTTCGGAAACGATCAGGACTTGATCGAGCCGATCATCATCCCTTTGACGAAATGCTTCTGCAAAAACGGATAAATGAGCACGATCGGAAGGGTAGCGATCATAATCGTCGCCATCTTGATCCCTTCCGGGTTCGAATGGGCCAGCCCGCTGAACTGGGACGCCGAAGGATCGATATTGATATCGTCGGCTTCGATAAGCTGACGCAGCTTGACCTGCAGCGGCCACAAGGCCGGCTTGTTCACGTAATACAGCGCCGCCATGTACGTGTTCCAATGGTTGACGGCATAAAAGATGCCTAGCGAAGCCATAACGGGCTTGGATAACGGAAGCACGATGCTGGAAATCATCCGCAGCTCCGAACAGCCGTCGATTCGCCCCGAATCGATAATTTCCACGGGTATTTGCATGAAGAAAGCGCGCATGACGAAGAAATTAAAAGCGTTGATCGCCCCCGGGAGCAGCAGCGCCCACAGCGAATTCGTCAAATTCAAGCTTTTCATCAAAATGAAATTCGGAATGAGCGGCGCCGAGAACACCATCGTGATGAGCACGAAGAAGACGACATATTTGCGTCCCACATATTCCTGCCTCGACAACGGGTAGGCGAGCGAAGCGGTTGCGATCAAATTAATAAGCGTTCCGGCGACCGTAATATAGACGGTAATGCCGAGCGATCTCCAGATCGAAGCGTCGCTGAATACATATTGATAGTTAATCCAAGTAAAATCGACGGGAGTAAAAACGACTTTCCCGCTAATAATCGCTTCGGAACTGCTGAACGATTGTGCGAGCACATTTAAAAACGGAAGAAACATTACCAAACCGAGCGCGGTCAAAAACAATAGATTGGCTCCGCCGAACAGCTGCATGCCAACGCTTGTCTTTTTCATATCCAACATCTCCTCACCTGTAAGCGTCGCTTGTTTGTCGGTCCGCCTAGCGGATCAATAGAGGCTCTCGCCTGTCGTTTTTTTGCTGAGCACGTTTCCGATGACGATAAGCAGCAGCCCTACGACCGATTTGAACAGGCCGATTGCCGTCGTATAGCTGTACTGCTGGCTTTGCAGACCCGCTTTATAAATGTACGTATCCAGTATTTCCCCGTTGTTGATATTCAGCGGATTCAAAAATACGTATACGCGCTCAAAGCCGAAATCGAGGAATTTACCGATATGCAGCAAAAACATGATCATAATGGTAGGCATCAGCGAAGGCAGCGTAATGGACAGCGTCTGACGCCAGCGGCTCGCCCCGTCCACCTCGGCCGCTTCGTACAGATCGGGATTAATGCCGGCGAGCGCAGCGAGATAAATGATCGTGCCGTAGCCCGAATCCCGCCAAATGCCCGAGCCTATCAGCACCGAGCGGATGTAGGACTCCTCCCCGAGAAAGTAGACCGGTTCATGGCCCAGCCATGAGACGAACTGGTTCACGATCCCCGTCGACGGCGACAAGATGCCGATCGCTATGCCGCTGACGATAACCCAGGACAAAAAATGCGGCATGTACACGATCGTCTGCAGTATTCTTTTGTAAAAAACGATTCGCAATTCATTGAGCAGCAGCGCCAAAATAATCGGTGCCGGGAAGGCGAATACCAGGTCGTAAAGGCCGATTAACAAGGTGTTGTTCAAAATGTTCAAAAAATCGTAATGCTCGAACATCCGCTTGAAATGGGCCAGTCCCACCCACTTGCTCCCGGAAATGCCTTGAAAAATATTGTAGTTCTGAAAAGCGATCACCGATCCGAATAACGGGATATACTTGAAAATAATAAAGTAAGCGATTGCCGGCAATGTAATGAAATACAGCGTTTTATACTTCCACATGTAGCTGGATAAGCTTGCCCGCGTCATTGCCTTGTAGCTGATCCTGTCGGACGCCTGAATTTTGCTAGCCATACGGCCCCTCCTTTTAGTGTTTCTTCAGATGCGATCGATCGTGCAGCTTTATCCTACCGTGTTTAACCGCTTTCAACAATGGAATCCCTTTTATCGCAATTGTGTTTTTTTTAGGTCGCCCGCATGAGCCCGTTCGCCTCTTCCGATCCTCATATGGTATAGTAAATGCGTATACATAGAGCAATTATTTTTCATACGTTCAGGAGGACCTCCCATGGCATTCCAAGGCTTTACTCAAGCAGATTTCGACGTATTTACGACTCCGGGGCTGGAGGCTCGAATGGAGGGCATTCAAGGTCTCATTCAACCGAAATTCAAGGCGATAGGCGACGCGCTGTGCGATGAAACGGCCGTGCTCGCCGGGGATGAAATGTTCCTGCATATCGCCAAGCACGCGAGAAGAACCGTCAACGCGCCGGTCGATACATGGATGGCGCTTTGCCATAATAAACGCGGCTACAAGCAGCATCCGCATTTTCAAGTCGGCCTCTTCGACGATAGAGTGTTCGTCTGGCTCGCTCTCATCTACGAGCTGCCGGAGAAGCAGGCGATCGCGCGGGCTTATTTGAACGAGCTGGATCGGCTCCGCGACATTATTCCAAGCGATTATAAGCTGTCATTCGATCATATGAAGAAAGACGCCGTCGCCTTCGGCGAGCTTAGCGACAACGAGCTGCAAGCCGCGCTGGAGAGGTTCCGCGATGTGAAGAAAGCCGAGCTGCTGATCGGCCGCACCCTCTTGTCTTCCGATCCCGTACTGGCGGATGGAGAGCAGTTACTCGACCTGGTCAGACAAACGATTCGAACGCTGATGCCTTTGTATCAAACGGCCCGAAACGCTTCCATCTAATTCCTTTTTGTATAATCCCGGCCAAAACTGCGCACGATTAACTTTGTAGCGCGACACAGCGCGCCGGAAAATTTATGTAATTCTAAGGTTGCGTTAAACTAACTTTAAGACATCCGGCACAGGCTAAAGGTAGTTAGCCCATCTTCATTCGAGGCTGACCTATCTTATTTGCGAAAGGGTGAACACTAGTATGAGAAGCTTTCCTACGAAAAAAGTGATCGTCACCGGTTTGACCTTCACGATGCTGCTCGGCGGTATGGCGCTGTACGGCTCCAAGCTGCAGGTATATGCCGACGCTCCGGCGAAGCAGCAGGCTCCGTCCGACCAGCGCAGCGAGAAGCTGCAGCCCGGCGAGAAAGGCTCGCATAAAGCGCTGCCGATTCTGGATGAAGCGGCGACGATTCTCGGGATGGAGCCGTCCGCCCTCTCCGCGGCGCTCAAAGAGAAAACGCTCGCCGAAATCGCGAAGGAAAAAGGAATCAGCGAAGCGGATCTTATCGCCAAGCTGAAAGCCGTCCGCATCCAAAAGATCGACGAAGCGGTTAAAGCAGGCAAACTGCAGGCGGACCAAGCGGAGAAGATCAAAGCGAGCATGGACAAGCATCTCGCGTTTATGGTCAATCATAAGGGCGGTTTCTGGCACGGTCATCACCGGATGAAGCACCGCGCGCTGCCCGAACCCGCGAAGATCGCGGCCATTCTGGGCATAACGGAGGAGCAGCTCAAGACCCAGCTCCACGAAGGTAAGTCATTGGCGGAAATCGCCGCGGCCAAAGGGATCAGCAAAGATCAGCTTATCGTCAAGATCAAGGATGAGATGACGCCATGGATCGAGAAAATGGTCGAACATAAGCGCGGCGAGGCGCCGGACAAGAAGAAGGAATCCAAGTAAGCCCGATGCTTACGATACAGATGCAGTAGCCGTTCCGCCGCTCAAACGGGAACGGCTTTTTTTCTGCAAATACGGCCAAAAAATGCGAAATATTTCACACTTCCGTCATTATTTTCGTTTATAATGAAAAAAAAGCGACCTATGTTAAGGCGGTGCCGGCTTTCATGTCCTTGAAACGCTCTTTCAATTTAATCTTTGCTCTTCTGACAGGCGCTGCGGTATGGTTAGGCGCTCTCTCGCTTCCGGCGGAGGCCGCTTCTCCAACGGAGGCTGCGGGCCGTCCGGCCGTTTTGCCCGAATTTCGCGATATCGCAAGCCATTGGGCGAAAGCGGAAATTACCGCTCTGCTCCGCAAAAATTACATTGACGGCTATCGTGACGAAACGACGGGCCAACTGGATTTCAAGCCGGATCAGCCGATTACGAGAGCTGAATTCGTGCGGTATCTCGTCAAAGCCAAGGAACTCCCGTTGTCAGGCAGCACCGAATCGGATCTAACCGACATCGGGAAGAACAAGGAAGATCTAGCCTATATCATGACGGCCGTAGATTACGGATTGGTCAACGGGTATCCGGATCATACGTTCCGACCCGATTCCACGATCAGCCGGGCGGAAATCGCCGCCATTCTGGAGCGCAGCGAAATGCTGAAATCCGGCAAGGAAACGGCGTTCCGCGATGTCCCGGCCGGATATTGGGCGAAAGACGCCATCAGCGCGGTACGGGAAGCGAAGTTGTTTGACGGTTATGAGGACGGAACGTTCCGGCCGGACCAGAAGATGACGCGGGCCGAAGCGGTCGCCGTCATCTACCGATTGTTCAGTCGCGAGCAGCCGGACACGAGCGGTTAATCCTCCCGATGGAAAAACAATGAAAAAGCCGTCCAGGCTCATCATGTGAGCTTGAACGGCTTACTCTCGTTTCTATGGCTTAGGCTCGCTGCGACAATGGATTCGTTTCCCGGTCGACGACGATGAAACGGTACAGCAAGTACAACGCAGCGAGCGACAGTACGGCGCCGATATAAAACGGCAGCTGCTGGCTGTATTGATAGATGCCCGCTCCGAGCAGCGGCCCTGTAATCCGCCCGAGGCTATCCATCGACGAGCTGAGGCCCGACGCTACGCCTTGTCCTACCTTCGTTTTCTGCGTGATCAGCGAGGTTACGCAAGGACGAATCAGCGCATTGCCCGCCCCGAATACGGACAAATAAATCGATGCCGTGGTGAGGTTCATCGAGAACAAAATGAGCACGAAGCCGACCGCCGACAATACGAGGCCGAGGCCGACGACCTTGGCTTCATCCCCCCTCTTGATGAACCGGCGAACGACGCCCCCTTGAATTAAGGCGCCGACAACGCCGCTAACGGCGAACATGATGCCGAGATCCAGCGAGCTGGCCCCGATCTTGTCCTTCTCGAACAGCAGCAGCGTTGCCTCCAGGCCCGCCAGTGTAAACGATACGAAGAACGAAAGGGTATACAAGTATTTGAGCGAGCCGACAAAAGCGCTCCAGCGCGACGGCTTGTCCGCCTGAGGCTGACGCCGCTTGTCGCGGCTGAGCGATTCGGGCAGCATGACCAGCGCGAAGAAGAACGTAGCCAGCGCCAGCAGCGAGGAAGCAAAGAACGGCACCTGGAAGCCCCACTGGCTCAAAATGCCGCCGACCGCCGGCCCGAAGATGAAGCCGAGACCGATGGACATGCCGACGAGTCCCATTCCTTTAGTCCGGTTTTCCTCCGTCGTAATGTCGGCGACGTAAGCGACGGCGCAGGCGGTTGCCGCTCCGGAGAACAGCCCCCCGAGAATTCTTGAAGCGTACATTAGCGCCAGGTTTCCGTCGGCGATGCCGAACACAAAGAAGCTGGCGCTGAAGCCGAGCGTTCCGATCATAATAATGGGCCTTCTGCCGATCCGGTCCGAGATGCCTCCCCAGATCGGAGACATCAGAAATGAAGCCAGAGAATAGATCGACAGCAGCATGCCTAGGTGAAAGCTGCTGGCTCCTGATCCCGTCACCGCGTCGGGAAGCACCGGAATAATGATGCCGAAGCCGATAAATATCGTCATCAGCAGCACCATAATAATGGCCAGCTGTTTTTTCATAGTGTATCCAAAGCCTCCCAGTCCAAAGTATATAGCTATCGTATCATAACTTTTTTCTATAAGGAAATGAGCGGTCGCAAGATTAACAAAATGGACAAATCCGGGGGCATTTGCGCCTGCAAAACGGCTTTCGCGGCAGCGTTTTTCCCGGTATTGCAAAATCCGCTTGCATCCGCCCCCCGTATGGTTTAGTATATCTAAGATTGGGGTCAAATTTTGACCCTGATTATCTTTATTTTACTATGAAAGGTAGGCATGACAGTGGATCATAGTCGCACTCCTCTGTTCTCTGCTCTGAAGCAGCACGCAGAGCGCAATCCAATTCAATTCCATATTCCAGGCCATAAAAAAGGAGTCGGGATGGACCCGGAGTACCGGCAGTTTATCGGTGACAACGCACTGTCCATCGACCTTATCAATATAGCACCGCTCGATGATCTGCATCAGCCGACCGGCGTCATCGAGGAATCCCAGCGGCTGGCCGCCGACGCCTTCGGCGCCGATCATACGTTCTTCTCCGTTCAAGGCACGAGCGGCGCGATCATGACGATGATATTGACCGTCTGCTCCCAGGGCGATAAGATCATCGTTCCCCGCAATGTGCATAAATCGGTTATGGCCGCCATTATTTTTGCCGGAGCGAAGCCAGTCTTCATCTCTCCTGTCCGCGACGAGAATCTGGGGATCGATCACGGGATTACGACCCGCTCCGTAAGAAGGGCGCTGGAGAGACATCCGGATGCCAAAGCCGTGCTGGTCATTAATCCGACCTATTACGGCGTATGCGCCAACCTGAAAGAAATCGTCGAGCTGGTTCACAGCTACAACATGCCTGTGCTCGTAGACGAAGCGCACGGCGTGCTGATTCATTTCAGCGACAAGCTGCCGATGTCCGCCATGGAAGCGGGCGCCGATATGGCCGCAACCAGCGTCCACAAGCTCGGCGGCTCGATGACGCAGAGCTCCGTCTTGAATGTGAAGGAAGGACGCATCAACGCGCGCCGGGTGAAGACGATCATCAGCATGCTGACGACGACGTCCACCTCGTATATTTTGCTCGCTTCCCTCGATACGGCCAGGAGACATCTGGCTTTAAACGGCAAGCAGATGGCCGAACAGGCGATCGAGCTGGCTCATTACGCCCGCAGATCCATTAACGAAATTGCCGGGATGAGCTGCTTCGGAGAAGAGATTCTCGGCAAGGAAGCTACCTACGATTATGATCCGACCAAGATCAACGTCCATGTGCGTCATCTCGGCATTACCGGGTACGACGCGGAGAACTGGCTGCGCGAGCATTACAACATCGAAGTGGAGCTCAGCGATTTGTACAATATTCTTTGCCTGATTACCCCCGGGGATACGAAAGAGAATGTGGACACATTGCTTGAGGCGCTGCGCGAGCTGTCTCGGCAAAATTACAATATCCGTCAGGCGAACGAACTGGTCATTAAAATTCCGAAAATTCCGCAGCTTACGCTGACACCGCGTGACGCGTTCTATGGAGATACGGAAATCATTCCTTTCAAGGAATCGGCCGACCGGATCATCGCCGAGTTTATTTACGTCTATCCTCCGGGCATTCCGATTCTGCTTCCCGGGGAAGTCATCTCGCAAGATTTGATCGACTACATTACCGAGCATGTCGAGGTAGGCCTTCCGGTGAAAGGCCCTGAAGACCGCAGCATCGAGAATGTGAAAGTGATCGTGGAGACGCCCGCTATCTTCTAAACGGCGGCTTCCTTCAATGAAAAAGCCTCTCAAATCCGCCGGCAAGGCGACTGGGAGGCTTCTTCCTTATTAATTTGCTTCTCTCTCCAGCCATTCGATAACATCGGCCACCGCATGGTCGTCATGATGCTTGCATGTGCGATCGCATACATCCGTTAGCGAGGCGTGCGCATTGGCTACGGCGATGCCGACGCCGGCTCTGCGCAGCATTTCCAGATCATTGAGGTGATCGCCCATCGCGATGCACTTCGCCCGCTCAATTCCTTTCGCCGCCATCAATTCCTCCAACGCATGCCCTTTCGTCGCGTTCTCCGGCAATATTTCCAAATATTTATCGTCCGAGCGAACCCATGTCAGCTTCTCCTTGAACTGTTCGGTAAAAGCCTCCACCTCATCTAACTTCGCCGGATTCCAGGCCAGCAGCACTTTAATCCAAGGCTCCGGCAGCAGTTCCATGCTCTCGGTCGCCGGCCTTTTGAAATTTTCCATGCTGCGGTGATGATCCGTCACTTCGTTCTCGCGCAAATAATACGGCTCGCTGCCGCAGTAAATTTCCACGCCCAGCCCGGGAAAGCGGTCCATGACCTGCTGCAGCGCACGACGCGCCGCTTCGGGCAGCGTTCTCTGCCACACCACCTCATTGTTGGCAAAATCGTACATCATCGCCCCATTATATAAAATGGCCGGAGCGGTCAGCGGCAGCACGTCCGCAAAACGCCTTACGGAACCGGCGATTCTCCCGGTCGCAAGGGTAAACATCCCCCCCTGCTCGACAAACCGTTCGATAGCCCGCTTATTTTCCGGACTAATCATTTTACCGCTGTTCAATAACGTTCCGTCCATATCGGTAACGAGCATATATCCTGCGAATCTTTTGCTCATCGTCTCTTCCCCTCTCCTGACTCTTCCGACGGTTAACGCGGAAGACCATCCCTCCATAATGATACAACCGCTCATCATATTGTCAATCCATACCCGAAATGCTATGATGGTCATACGGTATATGAAAACCTTTCCAGTCCACAATACAGGCAGGTGTATAGGTAATGGCTCAAAGCGCTTATATCAAGTTTGTTGACGGCTCTACTCTTTCTTCCTTGACCTTGGATGAACTCAAAGAACAGCTGCTGCATTACGAGGAACAGCTGAACCTCACGGGCAAACAGTTAGGCTGGGATTACGGCGACGCAGGTTTCCCCTATACTATCGAAACCAAACCGGGAGCCGATGGCTCATGGTTTTACCTCAAAGGTAAAAACGCATTGTACAAATATATCGTTATGGGGGCCGGCAAGGAACAAAGCGGCGATATCGAGCGAAATTATGTGCAAGTGGTGCTTCCCGACGATTGTACGCACGGGGACAAGGCCAAAGGCAACGAGTTCTGCAAATATTTGGCCAAGCTTTGGAAGGCGGAGCTGCATTTGTTCAACGGCCGGATTATGTACTTTAATCCTCGTAAATAAGAGGGTTCTGCCTATGGCGGTACAATAAAAAAACCTTCCTGCAGGAAGGTTTTTTTGTTCGCCGCTAGCTTATTCAGCCTCTTGTTCTTCTACGATTTGATTGTAGATTTGAACGACGCGGTCCCATTCTTCTTCGTCCTCGATGCTGGCCAAGAACGCTTCGTCATCTTCTTCTTCAATCCGGAAAATAACGCCGTCAGCTTCAGGATCGTTACGATCCAGCAAAACCGCATAAGGCTGTTCGCCTGCTTCGAATGTGTATACCATCACCATTTCGTGCTCAACACCATCTTTATCTGTAACAATAAAAATATCGTCTTCGTGGTCGTGGTCATGATTACATGATTCGTCATGTACGTGATCGCTCATGGGAAAACCTCATTTCCTAAATTTAATAGTCATCCCTCGTATCGTAACATTTTCATGAACACAGGTCAACGCAAATGCAGCGCGGCGCCCGGATATCCATTATTCGGAAACGATCACTTTTTGCGATACGACCGTATAGTCTCCGTCTTCGTCCAGCTTAATAGAGAACTTGATCACGTAGTCTCCCGCCTCGTCGAACGATACGGAGAACGGCCACGGATACCAGAAGTTTTCTTTCTGTCCGTTGACGACCTTCTCATGCGGCGCTACCGCCTGCTCTCCGCTTGGCGTTTCAATCGAGATTTTAAAAGAATAGAAAGGCGTCTTCATACTGTCTACCTGAGCAAATACGGCAAAATCGATCTTCTTCCCTTTGGGCACCCTTCCGAAAGGAGATTTGATCGAATAGTCATCATTCACCTTCTCCGCCACGAACATATGAACGTTCGGCTTGTAAACCGATACCGTCTTGGTATTGTTATCCCAGCGAACGAGCGCTTGAAGCGACTCCGACAATGCGCGTACAGGGAGTACCGCACTGCCTTTAACTAAAAATGCAGGCACTTCACTATCCGTGAACTGCTTCTCCACATCATTGATCACCGTTTTTACTTTACTGTAGCCTTCAAACTCGCCCCAAACAGAGCTGGCCATTGCCCCCGTAGCTCCAAACAACGAAAGCGAGAGCACCAGCGTTAACATCCGTGGCACTTTAAACATTCCTGCAACCTCCATCGTGTCCTGTACTTTGTTCATATGCTTATACTCCGGCGAATGGAAAGAGTTGCGCTCATTTCCTAAAAAAACATAAACTCGCTTACCGGAATTTACTAGATATATTAAAAAAACAAGATCATTGCTCAAAATATGCCAACATATAGCTTTCTTCGACAACCGGAGACGTTAACGGAACAATCGATGCCCGATATTGGTTACGGGCCGATCGGCTGCGCTCTTCCTCCGCTTAGCAGCTCTTGAAGCTTCTCCTCGCACTTGCCCTTGAGGACGACAGGCATGATGGAGCAGTGAAATTCGTAACCACGAACCACATACATAACATGATAGTTACGCTCCGGCGTTAACTCCTCCAGAACGATCCGGCAGCCTTGCTTCTTCAAGCTGCGCTTTGCTTCCCTATGCTCCCGCTCCGCCGCCTTCGACAAATGCTCGAACACGCCGTTCCAGATCCGGGAGAGCTTCATTCCGTCCGCCTGCCGTCGATCCAGCTCCAGCGCTTTGAGCAGATGCAGCGTCACCACATATTGATAGACCCCATGTTCTATAGAAGGATTCAGCATACCCATTTACCCGCACCTCGAAAAGATAATGTATTAACTCGATTATACAGAACATTTGTTCCCATATCAAGCTGGTAAAGCTTGGTTTATCCGAATAAACATGGTATATTTCATCTATGGCATGAATTCTTCCCTAAGGAGATGGCTGCATGTCCGACGCAATCCGTATCGAATCGGAAATCGAGAGACTCAAACAACTTCTGGAGCAAATCGCGTTAAAACATCAATATAACTTCGGACATCCTGAAGTTCTTGCGCTCAGCCAGACACTGGATCGCGTTATTTTGCAGCAAATGATGCAGAAAAAGGTGAAATAATTAACATTTTACGAGGTTAATTTTTCCTTGTAATGAGGCTCCGCCGCATGGTAGTCTAAAAAAAGACACATGTGCTTTTCCAACAATGAGTGGAGGATCGTTCGTGGCTCTGCAAATCCAGATGATCGGCACGGGAAGTGCTTTTTCCAAAAAGTATTATAATAACAATGCCTTGATAACCGTCGACGGAAGCATGCTGCTGGTCGACTGCGGAGCGACTGCTCCGCAAGCCTTACATAAGCTGAATATACCCTTGGATCGGATAGACGCCATCCTGATTACTCATATTCATGCGGATCATGTCGGAGGGATGGAAGAGTTCGCCTTTCGCCTCAAATACGCTTATAAAAAGAAAACAAGGCTGTACGTGCCTTCCGCAATCGCAGATTCCTTATGGAATCATTCGCTTCGCGGCGGATTGGAAAATTTGGCCGAAGGCATGTCCGGCTTGGACGATTATTTTGACGTCGTGCTTCTGGACGAAGGCGAAGCTTCGGCCGTCTTCCCCAATCTCCAAGTGGAGCTGATTCGTACGGAGCATATTCCCGCGAAACCCAGCTACTCCTTGTTTATTAACGACATGCTGTTCTACAGCGCCGACTGCAAGTTTGACGCCGAATTGTTGACCCGGCTGTACGAACATAGGGGCTGCCGCTACATTATGCACGATTGCCAGCTTTCCTCCCCCGGTCTTGTCCACGCCAGTTTGGACGAACTGCTGACGCTGCCTCCCGAGCTGCAGCGAACGGTGCACCTGATGCACTATGACGATACGATGGAACAATTCATAGGGAAGACCGGGGAAATGACGTTCGTAGAGCAGCATAAATGGTACACATTTTCATAAGAGCATGGAACCATCCCCGTTTCGAAGAAACCCCGTTAATTCGCTAGAGCCGGCACGCCGCATTGCTGAAGCAGCAACCAAAAAACCTGGCCTCACTGTGGAGGTCAGGTTTTTATGCTTTAAAACATCGGGAGCTGATCCAAATTGTTCGTCGGATCGCCGTCGGCATCGCCTCGAATATAGAAATCGCCGTCTTTTCCTTTAAATACGTTTACCCCTTCGATATTTCCGCCGCGGACTTCATGAAGAGCCTGCTCGTATTGCAGGACACGGCCACTCGACGTTTTGAAGGCGGTAATGTCGCCGTCGCCGTTTTTCTGAACAGCTACAAAACTCTCGCGCTGCATGCTTCTCTTCCTCCTCTATTCGTTGGTTTCAAGCACCCCTCCGCTTTTTCGGAAAGGCTTATCTCCTATTTTGCGTCCATTAAAAAGAATTTATGCAAGAAAAGCAGTTTTTCCGCCTAAAGCAGCAGGATTTGTAAGGAAGATAGAGAATTCCATTAATAACCTTTCATTCCTACATTGTGATAAGGAGTATGAAAGCATGAGCTATAATTGGATCCTGCTACTATACGCATCCGTTATTTGTACCTCTTCCATCATTTTTGAGACGACGTCAAATCCATTGCTGCTCATAGTTATCGCAATTGCTTATTTCGGCGTTCATGTTATCGAGAACAAAATTGCCGGCGCTTCGCTGCTGCAAATAGGGCTGCTTATCGCCTTTCACTATGTCAGCGAAATGGATTTATGCTTGCCGCTTTATCTTGCCCAGATGGGCAAGCAGCTGATGAAAAACCATAACATGCGCTCAGTTACGGCAATCAGCCTGCTGTACGCGGTGTCTTACGCGCTGGTGGCCGCCACTTACATTCCTTACTCCGAATACGGCATCTTCACTCTGGTGTTCAGCACGTTCAGCTGTCTCGTCTTTGCTTTTCTATTCAACCGCTTTATTCATGTAATGGAGCACCAAACCCAGGCATTGGACAACGAAAAGAAACGTTTGACCACGCACGACGCGCTGACCGGACTGTACAACTACGAGGAATGTCACCGGCAGCTGGAGCAGCTTGTCCAGGCGGGCAAATCGGTCGTTATCGTGCTGATCGATTGCAAAGACTTGAAATCGCTTAATACGATCAACGGGTTTCACGGCGTCAACCGGATTTTGAAACAGGCCGCGCAGCTGCTGCGGATTATGTTTCCCGAAGCTCTGGCCATCTCCCGCTACGGCGGCGACGAATTCGCCATCGTGCTGGAATACGATAATTCTCAGCATGCGATGAATACGATTACTCAGATGCTTGCTTCGGAATTTCCCAAGCTAACGGGCATCGAAATCAATTACGGCATGGCGTTTTATCCGGATGACGGGACGTCCAAGGACGATTTGTTTTTTAATGCGGAGCGCAATCTGTACACGATGAAGAGAGAATCGTGGCTCAAGCGCGAGGAACATATGCTCCGATCGGAAAAGCTGCGCGTCGTGGGCGAGCTTGCTTCCGGCATGGCGCATGAAATCCGCAATCCGCTGACGACGATCAAAGGCTTTCTGCAAATATCGAAGTCGGATAATTATAATATCCGTCCCTGGTACGATTTAATCATGGATGAAATTACCCGCATGAGCATGTTGACCGCGGAGTTTCTTCAATTCTCCAAGCCTCACGCCTCTCAATTCAAAGTACACTCGATTAACGACTGTATACATAGAGTCATCTCGCTACTGGATTCGGAGACTGCGCGGCTTGGGCATCATATTGAGTTTAACGCTTCCCCGACCCCGATACATATGCTAATGGATCAAGATAAGATGCTTCAGCTGCTGCTAAACCTTATCAAGAACGCATTCGAAGCCATGACGGAGCAGGGTCAGGTGCGCATCCGGTTATATCAGGCCGATCAGCAGGCGGTAATCGAAATTTCCGATACGGGAGAAGGCATTCCCGAAACGGAGCTGGATAAAATCTTTCTGCCCTTCTACACGACCAAAGAATCGGGGACTGGACTGGGACTGTCGATTTGCCATAAAATCGTTCAAGATCATGAAGGGACTATGGAAGTGGAGAGCGAAGCGGGCAAAGGCACCAAATTTACGATCACCGTTCCCGTTTCCCAGCCGGAATCCTCCTCCGCCATGATGCCGGGAAACAACCGGATGACGGTATAAAATCCGGACGCAAACAACCCTGCCGCTTGGCGCAAAGCGCTGCAGGGTTGTTTTTGCGTCTGCCCTAAAGCCATGGCAGCCATCTTCGTTTAGGGGGACGCGGTTCCATCACATAGCTGAACGCGCCGGTAAACATCCCCATGAGCGCCCCTCCCAAAACTTCCTCGGGCAGATGGCCCAATCGTTCCTCCAGCCGCTTCTGCCGCTTCGCTTGAATATAAGGCGGGGCGCTTTCCGCTAACTGCGCAACCGTATTGCCAAGCTCGTTGACTTCGGTTGCAATAATACCGGCCTGCCTGCGAATGCCCATTGCGTCGAACATGACGATCAAGCCCAGCATGCTGGCCGTAGCAAAATGAACGGAGGTGATCCCTCGTTTCAAGCCGACATAAGCGGCCAACGAAGCGACGCCTGCGGAATGAGAGCTCGGCATCCCTCCCGTTCTAAAGGCATTCGACCAATCCCAACGCCCGGTTTGCTGATAAGCCAGCGGAACCTTCGCAAGCTGGGCCAGCCCGATCGTAAAGACGGCGGTTGTTAACGCTCGGTTCATCTTATCCCCCCTAGCTATAGCATCCTAAATCGAGGGCCGTCTTATGCATCGTAAGTCTACTCGGCTTGGACGTACATGCCGCTTCCGTCTTCGTCCCAGCCGACGGCTACGCCGAACAGCTCAGGCAGATCGTCGACCGGCACGGCAGGCTCTTTGCCCATTTTTTTGGCGGGATGGCGGAGCTTGATGGTTTGCCCGTCTACATCGGCCTCTTCGGCATTCAGCTGCAGCTGCACGGTTCGCCGGTGAAACCGGAGATGCACCGGCTTGCCGTCGCCATCAAGCGACCGGTCAAGCGAACTATCCGGAGGTGCATCGTCGGAAAATACTTTTAACGGCACGTAGACGATCCCGTTCTCGTCATACTTTCTGACGGCGGCAGCCGGCTTTCCGTTCATAATCACGACGGCCATGGGCCATCGGTCCATTCCTTCGCTCTTCAGCATCCGCGGCAGCCCCTGCTTTTCCAAAGGCATTCCCGTCGCGCTCAATGCGCCCGATTCCGGATGGTACGCATACCAATTCATATAAAACGGCGTATACATAAGCTGATGGCTTTCGGGCTCCAAAGCCCATATTTGAATATGCGCATAGAAACGGTTCAGCTGTTGTAAAGCTTGTAAATCCAACACCGTTTCGACGGAGCCGCTTCCTTGGACGGCAAGCCCGGCGGTGAGGATGACAGGCATGCCTCCCTGCTCGCTGAAGCCTGCGACGCGAATACCGTATTGCACCGTTTGAGCATCGTCCGCGGCAGCAGATGTGAATACCAGACGGTATAAGCCGCCTTCGCCGTCGGGAGCGTCCATAGGCTCCCAACGCTCAATTTGCGGCAGCTTCAACGGCGTCCGGGGGGCCAGCCCCGCCGCCGACTCCCAGTAGCGGCGCACTTCGGGCAGCGTCTGCACCGCAGGGATATATTCGTTTTCATGACGCAGCAAATAGACGACATCCTTAGGATCATCGGGAATCGGCTTCGCACCGACGCCGAATAGCTGCACATAATCCTCTGCCATAATTTCATCGGGGTCCCATTTATGAATAAAAGGCAGCTTCGAACCGGCCCACCGGACAGGATAACCGTCCACCTCCCTCAGCTCCGCCCATTCGGAATGCTCCGTCAGCTGGTTAGGATAGACGCCATCTTTTCGATAAAGCCAGTAATAGGTAAAATGATGGCCGTACTCATGAATAAGCGTGCGTTCGACGGGCAAGCTTTCCACTTCGTATAAGCTGATGGAGGCGGATTCCCGATCGTAAAGACCTACCCGCGAGCCGCTTTTTCCCACGCTCTTCTCCGGATACAGCAAGACCTTGTTTAAATGCTGCAGCTCTTCACCGTGCTCGCATTGGATCAGCAGCTCATAGAGGCTTCTCAGCCTATCCGTATCCCACATCGGGCTATAGCTTTCAAACTGAATCCCTTCGGAACTAATATACACCGCCTTCGGCTGCTCCTCCTCGCGTGCCCCGACGATGCTTGCTCCGATCAACCAGATTGCGATAAAAGTCCCTAACACAGCAAATTTCTTCAGTACAATCAACCCCATCGCATCATGATAACGCTTACAAAGTTCTTTGGAAATAATCATATCACAATTTATTTGACCCGTGTATAAAGTTTTTATATATCATTTGCCCGTCATTTCCGATACAATAAGTGAAGGCCATTTTTGAAGAAAGGTTTTGATCTTCTATGACTAGGGAAATTCATCGCCATGCGCAAATTGCGGCTTATTTGTCCGAAACTAACTTCTCGCTGATGGAGCGAAAAATGACGACAGAATCCAAAGAAACCGGAATGCATCTGTTCTGGGAAGGAGATCCGGCAGCTAACTGCTACTATATAAAAAAAGGCGGCCTTAAAATTTATAAGATTACCGAAGACGGGCAGGAGCTTATTCTTCATTTGCTGCAAGCCGGCGACTTCTACACCGAGTTCGGAGCCGTAGACGCCCGGTTCAGCTACAATGCGGAAGTGACCGCGGACAGCGTAATCGGCGTTATCCCTGCGACCGCCCTGGAGGAGCTGATCTCAAGCCGCGGCGACTTTGCCATTGAATTCATGAAATGGATGGGACTCATGCACCGGACGACGCAATCCAAGTTTCGCGATCTTATGTTATTCGGCAAAAGCGGCGCCATCGCCTCGACTCTGATCCGGATGGGCAATACTTACGGGGAGCCCTGCGAGAGCGGCATTCGGCTTCAGGTCAAATTCACCAAAACCGAGCTGGCTCATATGATCGGAACGACGCGGGAAGGCGTCAGCCGAACGCTAAGCGCTTATCAGGACCGGGGCGCCATCGCTTATGAGGACGGTTATTTGATCATTCGCGATTTGGCTTACCTGCGTTCCATCGTTCAGTGTCCGGACTGCCCGCCCGATATTTGCCGCATGTAGCTTCCTTTCACTTCCGGATGCCGCGCCCGTCGCCTCCGTTAGCCGTGACTCCAATCATCATGCCGAATGGAGCGCTCATAGGCGTGCACTTGCTGCGAGGCGGTCAATTCCGCTTCATCCATGCCTACCCACGCGATCTTATTCAGCAGCTCGGAAACCCGGCTCTCCCCTGCTCGTATGAGCTCGTTAATCGCTTCCAGACATCCTTGACGATAAACTCCGAATAGCGGACAGGGCTCGTTATTCCGCAATACGACGGCCGCATCGGCGCCTTGCATCCGCCTGCGTTCATTCAAGGTAACCGCCGCGGCCGCCGGCAATTGCACCGTCTCCGCTTCGCTGTCAACCACCCAAAGCGCATTCTTACGGCTCAAGGCGAACGCCGCATGCAAGCTGCTGATCGTTCCGCAGCCGGGCAAATACTCCGTAAGAATTCTAGTGGAACGCGGCACAATCGGCAATAATAGCTTAGGTGCGTCGGTCACAATGATAATCTCTTGGCATACCGTTTGCATTTCGCGAATCATTCCTTCAATTGCCCTTTCCCCATCGATTCGACGCAGCGCCCGGGCGATCGCCTTCTCTCCTCCGGCTAATATGACTCCGCTCATCATGGGTCTTTCACTTCCTTTCTGCACAACGTATCCTTATATTTCTACTATAACGGTTTAAGTGTGCCGTGCATGTTACAAAAATCACAGATTTAGGCGATATTTTACCGCCGGCGTGATTTTTATCACATCGCTTCGCATCGCTTTCCATTATGGTTATATCAAAGCAATCGGCCATGGTACGGACGATACAAAGGAGGAACGCCTGATGCGCAGTTGTTGGCAAAGCATGGAAGGAGTTCATAATACGGATTGTTTTTCGGAAGAGAATTTATCCAAATTAAAGGAAATTATGTACGATCATAAAGTGAGTGCGGGTTCTTACTTGTTCTGGGAAGGAGATTCTGCGGATAAGCTTTACTTTATGAATCAGGGACGCGTCAAAATTACGAAAACAAGCGATGAGGGAAAAAGCTTCATTTTGTATATGTACGGACAAGGGGATTTATTCGGGCAGCTCGACCCGTTCCAGCAATCGGTGCACAACTTCAACGCGGAAGTGATGGAAGACAGCAGCATCGGAATCATTCAGCAGAGAGACCTGGAGACGCTGCTGTGGCAGCATGGCGATCTGGCAATCGAGTTTATGAAATGGATGGGGCTGATGCATCGGATGACGCAGACCAAGTTCCGCGATCTGATGATGTTCGGCAAGCCGGGGGCTCTATGCTCCACCTTGATCCGTTTAAGCAACTCCTACGGGGTTCGGCAGGACAATCAGATTTTCATTACCAAAAAGCTGACGAACAGCGAGCTGGCCGACATGATCGGCGCAACCCGCGAAAGCGTCAACCGGATGCTCAGCGACTTAAAGAAGCTTAACGTCATTTCTATGGAAAACAATAATATCGTGATCGAAAATATCGACTACCTTCGCAACATTTGCCAATGCGAAAACTGCCCCAAAGATATGTGCCGTATTTAGACCCAAGTCAGCATCGAAAGAGGAAAGCTGGCTTCCGGGTCTTTTCCCATTTGGCCCCAGCCCATAATGCCGTTAATATACTTCAGCTCGAACTCCTCTTCGAAGTCTTCGACCTTGTAGCGGCCCGGCTTGAAATCGGCGGGGTCCAGCAAATAGGCTTTGGCCGTATAATACTTGCGCGTTAGCAGCTCCTTCTGGCTCGGAAATTCAATATGTTCCATGGCCGCCACAATTTCCGTCATTTCCGCTTCAAGCTCGACCGGAGACATTTGGCTGTACAGCTTCTTCATCAGCTCACCTCCCATTGCTTGCGAAGCAGTCCCAACAGTTCTTCTTCATGCTGCTCCAGCCACACGGTAACCTGCGCAAAGCTGATAATGTAACGATCGATCCCCTGCTCCGCGTCAATTCCGTCCCAGCAGCGTCCCAGGAAATGAATCACAAGCACCATGCTGCGCAGCAAAATGAGCTGAGGCAGCGTATCGATTTCATCGTCCTCCAAGCGAACGGATTGCCCGTAGCCGGCAATAAACGCCTGCGCCAGCTCCATTCCTTCTTCAGGGTAGAAGCGAATCAGCTCGCACATGTATACGGCTGCGTCCATCGCCCGCAAATCCGGGGTGACGAATTCGAAATCGAGAATCCCCGTCACCCGGTCCGACGCTACCAGCACATTGCTGGCTACAATATCGGAATGCGTTAGCTGGACAGGCAAACGGCATAGCGAGGTAATATCGTCCAGCAGCCGGTCGATCGCATCGCGCAGCAGCCGAATTTCCGCATACAAGGGGCCTTCGGCCATCTCCTCCAGCCAATTGTCCAGCTTATCCCTCGTCACTAGCGGATGTACCTCGTACAGCTCGTAGTAAGGCTCATAAGCCGCCTCCATATCGACCTGCACCTTAGCCAGCGCTTCCGTCAGCTCTCCCATTGCGCGCCCGACCGCTTCCGCATGGATGAGGCTCGCCAGCTCCGCCCGTTCTCCTTCGATATATTCGAAGAGAACGGCCACTTTGCCGGAAGCGGCCACGGCGTAAGAAGCCCCCTTCATCGTAGCTACGGGCTTCGGCACCTGATAGCTCAGCTTGACGCGCTGCAGTTGCTGCAGCACCGCCGTTTCGTAGACGATCTTGTTCATATCCGTATGATTGTCGTAAATTCGCAGTACATAAGTGCCTGAAGCGCGGTATACGAATCGCGTCGTATTGTTGACCCCGCTCTCCTTGGCCTCTGTCCGCCATTGCCCGTCTTCGAAATAATGAGCCAAAAGTTCATTGATAAGTAAATCCAACTCTGATGTCATTCAACCGACTCCTTATATATGCCTAACTGCAAACGCTGCGGCTTATGCCCGTATCCCGCTGGAAAAGCCCGCCGCTATATACTGTTTATCCGTCTCGGTCGACCATACCCAGCATTTGAACAACTGTCCGAACGGGTTCAGTTTCTCCTGAAGATCCTTCATTCCCAGCACCGCCGCCTCCGTGCCATACTGCCCGAAAGCGCGGAACAAAAATCGGGTTCGCTCTTCTTCGCTGCGCATGCCGTACAATTGCTCCAGCAGCGCCCGGTTGTGCTCCTCGAGACGGATCATATCCGTCCACACTACCAATCGGCCGTCCGGCTTCAATAGAGACGTCAGCATCCGGTTATAACCGGTCACCAGGCTGTTTCGCAGAAACTGGAGCGCTCCGATGATCTGCGGAACGCCGTCCGGACCGTACTGGTCCGCATACCCCGCAAATTGCGACAAGGCATGGATATAAAACAACTGTGTATGTACAGAGGAGGAAACCGCCAGCGAGAAGCTCCGCTTCCATTGCGGCAGCGCATCGCGATGCCTTACGCGGAATGCGCAGTCTTTAATATACGCCGCCACTTCCTCCGCAGGCGCCTCGTTCAGCAGCATTTCCTCCCACGTCTCGTAAAATTGAATTTGATCCAGACAAGTATAATCCACATTCGTTAACGAATTCAGCTTGCCGGAAATCGGAGCGCTGCTGCCCGGACCCAGCACTTCCTCAATCGCGTTGGCCTCCGTGTCGAGGACCGTAACCTCGACAAACCGGTTCGCCAAATCCGGCAAATCGACATCCCCATGAGTTCCTGCTCCCAATACGACGGCCTTATCTTTCACAGACAGCAGCTCCATGGAATGCTCCATTAGCTGGCGCACCAGGTGACGATGAGTCCCCCATTCCGCGCTTCCCCAATCTACCGTTTCTTCCCGTCCGGCCTGCTGTTCCTGCTGCACCTGAAATTGAATAGGTTGAAAAGACCGCTGAAACTCCTTCATCCTGTACCTTCTTTCGCTCGGTTGATATGCTAGTATTATAGCATATGGCCGCTAGTAGTGAAGGTTGAATCTTCATAAAAAGCTTTTGGAGACGGAGAAAAGAGTTCATTCTTTGGATAACAAAACTTTTTTCAAAAACTTTGTTGACAAATGTCTTGGAGCTTGGTATATTATTACTTGTCGCTGAACGAAGTAACAAAAACGACGAACGAACTTCATAACATGACTTGTTAGCTCAGCGGGAGAGCACTATCTTGACAGGGTAGGGGTCGCTGGTTCGAACCCAGCACAGGTCATAAAGAAAAACCCTTGATAATCAAGGGTTTTTTGCTGTTTAAAGAGCCGTTTTCCAACTTGAAATGAGCGTGATTGGGTGCCGTTTGGGTGCCGAACGCAGGATCCGCACGCCGCCCTCCCTCCCCCTCCGTAACAAAATTCATCGGCGCATTTTTAATTTCTTGCGCACAGCGCCTGCACCAAATCCATCCCATTCACATTCAATAGAATATGAAAGCTTTCATTGGTAGATTCGATTTACGGATCTACGATTTCCGCAGCCCTCTTCGCGATCGCCCCCATGAGGTCTGCTATTTTTATGAAAAGGAGTTGTAGCCCTTTGTATAAAGAGCCGTGGGTTTCGATAGTTATTCCTTGTTACAATTACGGTGAGTTTATTGAAGAAGCGATTGATTCCTGTCTGGCTTCCAGCTTTCAAGATTTTGAAATCATTGTCGTCAACGACGGTTCTACAGATGCCGGTACGACAAATATATTGAGCAACTTGCGCAAGCCGCGAACGAGAGTGATCCACCAAGCCAACCAAGGGCCCGCTGCGGCGAGAAATCGCGCCATACGGGAAGCCCGCGGTAAATATATATTCCCGCTTGATTCGGACGACCGGATTCATCCGACTTTACTCGAAAAAGGGATATGGGTGCTAGAAACTAGACCGGAAGTCGGCTTTGTAACGACTTGGCTCCAAACCTTTGGCGAATATAGAGAGGTGTCGGAGCTGCCTCCTTGCAATTTTTACGAGCTGCTGTTCAATAATATGGTCGTGGGAAACTCTTTATTTCGGAAAATGGCATGGGAGCAGGTCGGAGGATATAGCGAGAGCAAGGAGGTTCAGGGGTATGAGGATTGGGATTTCTGGATCAAGCTGTTCGATCACGGTTGGAAGCCGCATCAAATAAAGGAACCGCTGTTTTACTATCGCAAGCACGGGGAGTCGCTGCTCAGCCAAACGAACAAACGGCATCATCAAACCGTACAAGCTATCCGCAACAATCATGCGCATCTTTTTGAAGAAAAGCAGCTGGAGCTGCTCAAATGCAAGTATGCCGACGGAGATCCGGATTTACCTTTGGAGCTTGCCTGGCCTCACGGCCCAGACGCATATACCTTAAAACCGCGCGACGCTGCTAAAAGAAAAGTGTTGATCGTCACCAGCTGGCTGGAATTTGGAGGGGCTGAGAAAATAACCGGCGAACTCGTTCAAGCTCTGCCCGACCAACAATTTGAAGTGACGGTCGTTACAACCTTGGACTCACCGGCCCCCAGGTTCGAATATTCGCTGGAGCTGATTCGCGATATTTTTTATTTGCCCAATTACTTCAGCAAGCCTGAACATATCGATGCCTTGCTGCTTCATATTATCCAGACGCGGGACATTGAGGTTATCCTTATCAACAACAGCTTAGTCGGATACAACATGCTCCCAACCGTAAAGGAGCTGTTCCCGCATATTAAAGCCCTTGCAATACTTCACAGTTACGTACCCGAGCTTCCCTGGGATTTTGTTCGAAAATCGGTAGAAACGGACTCCTGCATTGATCAGTATCTGGTCAGCAAGCAATCATTAAAAGCGACGATGGAAACCATCTTCAGCGTCAATCCGAAAAAAATACAAGTTTTTGTCAGCGGCGTCGATACGGCTTTGTTTGCCCCGGGAAACGCGGAAAAAATCGCGAAAATTAAGCGCCAGCTGCAGCTGGAGGAAAATATGCAAATTGTGAGCTTCATTAGCCGTCTGGACTATGACAAAGAACCGCTCAAATTGATTTCCATCGTCAAACACTTGATGCGCTATGATCCTGAACGCCGCGTTTGCTGTATGATCGTCGGAGACGGTGTACGCAAAAAGGAGCTTGCCGACGAGATCCGGCGGCAAAACCTGGATCATAATGTCAAATTCCTAGGGTATCGCAACGATATTCCTGACATGTTGAAAATATCGGATGTTCTGATCTCGACTTCCCCGAGCGAAGGAATACCCATTACCGGGTTAGAAGCGATGGCGACCGGAGTGCCGGTTATAGCCTTTGACGTTCCCGGATGGCAAGAGCTTATTCAGAACGGAAAAGATGGCATCCTAATTCCCCGATCCTCGGTTGAGGAGGAGCAATTTGCGCTAGCCATCCAACAATTGCTGGCCGATCCACTAAGAAAAACGAAATTAGGCATAGCGGGGAAACAAAAGGTTATGCGCAAACACCGGCTGGATCAATTTAGAGCATGTATAAGAGAGGCATTCGAACGCCCGCCTTCCTCTTCAGCCTTCGCTCAAGTCCAAAGAAGTCCGGCGCAAAGGAGCATTGTAACGATAGCGATAGTAGCGCACAATCAAGCTCACACCATCAAACAGGCGATCGACAATGTGATTACGCAAACCATTCCCAATTGGAATCTGTTCATTGTTAACGACGCTTCAACAGATCATACCGAAGCCATAATTAGGCCCTATCTAAGAGATAGCCGGGTCCGGCTGATCAGCAACGAAGAAAGACAAGGATACGGCAAATGCCTTGACACGATGATTGCCAAAACGAAAACGCCGTATTTTTTGCTGCATGACGCCGAAGAATGGCTGGAAGCCGATGCAGTGCAGTACATGCTGGGGAAGGCTCTCATGCTTCCCGACCATGTTGCCGGCTTTTGCGGCAATGTTCGTATATGGATTGACAAAGCCGACCATAAAGAAATCATCAAGGGCGACCGTTTTTCCGATCCATGGGAGCTGTTGTTGGCCGACCCGTGCATTTGGCCCTGCTTCTTTCGCACTTCCGTGCTCAAGCGGCTCCAAGGACGGAAAGCGGATTTGGAAACCGATAATCAGTACTTGGCACAGCTCAGGCTGCTGATTCATTTGCTAGAGAGCTATGATCTACACTGGATCGATAACCTTGTGTCGAATCACCGGGTTCGTTACGATCGGACGGCTAGTAAACTGCGGGAGCTTTCCATGGCAAATCGCGCTTCCCTTAAGCTCGCTTTAAGGGATATAAGCCCCTACGGCCTCCACCAGTAAACGCCCCTCCTCTGTAATGTACTTTACTTCAATCGTCCGGCCAGGCTGAAACTGCGGGATGCTAATGATAGGAATCGCCGTTTTGATAACCGTATCGAACGTATCCCCGTTTTCTCTAGTCACTGTCAAGCTTAACAGAACGATTGGCTGGTCATCCAGCTGCGACGACGTTTGTTCTATCGACCGGATGATCGCCGAAGCGGAGATGCCGTTTGCAAGGATATCCTTTTTCTTTTGTCTTTCGCCGCGCGCATTCCTTAGCGTTAAGAAAACGGTGAACAACGTAATCGCCGTCGTCAAAAGCGAAAAACCGACGATGATGATGACAAGCGTAGCCGTATTCATAATCGATCGCCTCCATAAAGTCGCGTTCAGCGGTAGTTATTAAACATTGTGATGGGGTAAAACAAGCGTTTTGCCAAGATGATTCGCCGTCTCGTCCGACGGTTCGCATAATATGATATAGGAATTCACATTCCAAGGGAGGTACGACATTGTGCTTCATACCAAAATAAAAACGTTCAGGCAACGAATCGGCAAAAACCGATACCTCGTCATCCAAATTTTTCAATCCGCCGTTGCCAAAGCCGAATCGGGGAATGTCCTGGCAAGCAACGCTGTCAATGTGAAGATCTATAAGCAGGTAAAAAACAAATGAATCACGGGAGGTGTGTTCCTTGCACAAAAGACATCATAAAACCAAAAAAGAAGGTAAAAACACAGTCGTCGTCAAACAACACTCCAGCGCCAGAACAGGTCAAGGAGGCAACGCGTTTGCCATCAATGCTTCTGACGTCGGCGTTGTACGCACCGATGTCGCTCCTGGCAGATAATAACCGTTCCGGGAGCGGGAGCGGCGCTCTCCTCCCGACTCTTTTTATTTGGGCGAAGCATCGGTCTGATCCGTTTCGGGTTCGGTCGTAACGCCCAATATATCCAGCATGAATACGAAGATCGGAATCCCGATGATCAGTCCCCAAATCCCCAAATAATGCTCTGAGAAAATAAGAACAAGAAACGAATAAAACATCGGCAGTTTTGTCTTGGACGACATCAGCCTCGGATTCAAAAAGTAGCTTTCTACCAGATGAATCAGGATGATCATAATAATTACATACGCTATCATCAGCAAGCCGCCGATCTGCAGCGCAATCAAGCATAAGGGAATCAAAGAAATGATAACCCCCGCCACAGGGATGAGACTGAGCACAAAAACCATGATGGCAAGCGCAAATAAGTAAGGAAACCCTAAAAGCCATAACCCGATCGTCGTCAATGCCGTATTAAGGATAGCGATAAGAAACTGAGCTTCAATGACTTTTCCGAACGATACGATAAATTTTTTGCTGAAATATTCAACCTCGTTGTAAAACCACGATATTTTACTCGTCTTAAATTTGGACGTAAATTGCATAATTCTCGTTTTTTCCAAAAGAAAAAATAAACTGAACAAAACGGACAAAAAGAGCGTTTTCCCCCAATCGCTCAGCTTGAGCAAATAACCGAATCCATTTTTAGTATAAGCTTGAAGATCCAAACTGTCGATCGCATAGGAAACGTACTGGGATATGATATTGTCGTCAGGATAGTAGTACAGCGTAATGATTTTTTCCGATACTTCCTTGGCCTGCCCGATAATCTTAGGCCACAGATTAGATATTCCCGCGCTCATCAGCACGATCAGAAACACATAAATAATAATTACGACAACTCTGTAATTTAATCGAAAAAAACGGTTTAACCTGCTCGTTATATACGTTTGGAGGCTGTTAATAATGTAGGTGAGCAGGAAAGTGAGGAGAACTAAATTTAGCATTCCTTTGAGGAAAAACAAGGCCAACCCGATTAAAAACAAAATAGAGAATCTTCTTACAGTAACATGCGCAAACAAACTTTTCAAAAATTCCATCCGAAGAAAACTCCCTCATCCGGCAAATTTTCATGACAATCCTACGCCCCGGTTTCGCTATTCTTTATACGAAAAACAAGATGCGCAGGTTTCATTCCGTACATTACATTTGCGCGGCGTCCGATTAAGCTGCCGTATAGGTCATAGTCCATACACATTGGCGTTTATCCACATACAATAGTCATGTGACCATGGAAGGAGGCATATCAAATGGGTGGTGTAGACGGTTTTGGGTTCGGCTCTTCCGCTTCAATACTGGTTCTTTTTATCCTGTTAATCATTGTCGGTTTTGCCTTGATTATCTGATTCAGATAACTTGGCCCCCGCTCGATGCGGGGGCTGTACATAGGTTTCAACGCCAAACAGACCATTCTCTTGAAAAAGAGTGGTCTTTTTTTGTTAATTGTGTGTGAAAACAAACAGAAACATATCACAGTACTTGTTATTATTGGAATATGGTAAGCGATGATATCGAATCCGTATGTGGGCACTTGGATTCGATGGAGCTAGTAGTGCAACC
The DNA here is from genome assembly GCF_025060755.1 of Paenibacillus doosanensis. Lineage (GTDB taxonomy): Bacteria > Bacillota > Bacilli > Paenibacillales > NBRC-103111 > Paenibacillus_S > Paenibacillus_S doosanensis. The sequence continues at coordinate 103,497 of NZ_JANYUY010000003.1, read as the reverse complement.
CGACCACCCTTCTATTGAAAGGTGGTCTTTATTTTTATAAGGACAATCTAACCAAATCAGGAGGTCGAAAATGAAGAATCACTTAGAATGCGAACAAATTATTCTTCAATTGGGTATCCCAAAAGAAACCTTTGAATTGTGGAAAGCGACTTGCCTTATTCAGCATCCGCTTACAAATATGACAGCCGATACCCAAGAACAGGAAGCTTCTATAAACGTAACTACTGAGTCACTGTAAACGCCGGTTATTCGGAAAAATCGCCGGATTACCAAGCCCTCGGCTTCGTTTTAGGTCTTTTCTTATATTTAAAGAGCCGTTTGAACACGCCTGTATTTTGCTTTTCGCTCATAATTTTTTTGATTTCAACCATAAGCTCTTGCAGTCTTCTGGATTCCTGATCGTCAGGCTTCTTAAGCTGTTTGTATAACTCAGTGTGCATCCTGCCTCTACTCCACCTTTTGCAGGAGTGTCTTTATGGACAAATAAAGAATCGTACATAATAGAATGAAGCCAATACTATTCCAAACCAGTAACATAGTAACACTCCCTCTCTATCCTTGTAATACTATTATACTATACATTGGTATATTTTGTCGAATGATGTAGGTAATTTGACCTAAATTTTATTTTAGATTTCCGGCCCATATCCTGCGAGGAATAGCAGTTCTTCAACCGCTTCATACTTCAAAGCATTCGCAATAGAAATTACCGCTTCCCTTGTGGGATGAAATCTGCCGTTTTCTATTGAATTCATAATCGAGTAGCTGACGCCGGCTTTCTCGCCTAGCTTCCGTAGAGAAATATCTTGTTGCTGGCGCAGTTGCTTTAATTTAACGTGAAATTCCATAGATGAATGTTCTCCTGTTCCCCAATATTTCCGGGCACATCCGGCCGCTGATCACTAAAAACGGAAGTGCCTGCCACCCATGCTCCTGCCTTCATAACGCTCCCTGCAACAAAAGCCGCGCATCGTTTATCGTTCATCACGCGTGAAAAGAAATAGATTAGGCGCTCTGCAAATTCTTCGACTCGAGATTGGATCTGATCATCCGGATTCGTTGCTTTACATAAAAATCGTAAGCCGCCCCCTTCAGCGAATGGAGAGGGATGCTAAGCTCCGTATGATTGTCGATAATAACTAGCGAACCGTTATCGTAAAATTTGAAGGTCAGATCCGACCAGGTCGTATCAGCCGCATCCAGTATTTTATCAATCTGGCTATCCGTCAAATGATCGCTGTTATTAACCATCATCATTCTGTAATAGTCACGTTCAATAAACCTAACTTTCGTCGAATTCATAGCTTGCACCCCTCTCTCAATTTAGGAACGTTTGTTCTTGTTTCTATTATACCAAACATTTGTTCGCAGTCAATCATTAACAACAGTTTCATAGAGTTCATCTTATGCTAAAAATGCATATGATTTTATTTCCATTATGCATTTCACTTATAAACAAGGCTATGCTATGATGAGATCTAATTCTATTACGATAACGGCAGGTGGTCAGAATGAATCAGGATTTGGCCGTGCTCGGCTTCATAAGCTTGCTATCCTTGCTTTTTTACATCGGCAATTTCCTCTTTTCCCGCCGCAAGAAAAACGATAAGATCGTCTTCCTTCACGATTACAAAAAAATAAAAAGTCCGGATTTATGAACACTTCGGAATTTCGCGCAGCATCCTTATTCAAGCTCGTCCTGTTCGAACATAAGCGCTTCACGGTAGCTGATATACTGCCTTATTTTGTTGGCGGTTCGCCGCGAGATCGTTCCCTGCTCGTACAGCTTTTGAACTTCATCGCGCTCCGCCTGGACGGCGACCGTATGAAGCTCCTTTTTTTGTTCGCCGAACCGTTCGTCATGCGGATAGCCTCCGGACTTCTGCAGCCGTATTCGGGCTATGACATGGTTGTAGTGGGAGATCACTTCCAGCGCCACTTCCCGGTTATCGTCTTGAATCCGCCGTTTGATTTCGTCTACGGCCGCCTCCGATGTACGAATTTTCATTTCCCTTAGCGAGTCGATCTCCTTTGCATCCAGCTTCATCGGCGCTTTCGCCGGGTCCGCTTTCGATTGAATCAGCATTTGAATGCGTTGTACCAGCAGCATCAGCATAATCCTCCACAGATGAAGCCTGTTGGCAAGGATCAGTTCCGTTTGCCCGAACCGCTGGCCGATCAGCTGCGCCATGTCGGGGCTGATTTCTTGATTTTGGGCCATCTCCTCCACCGTCTCCCGTTCTTTTCGCAAGGCGGCGAGGCGCAGCTCCGTTTCAACCTCCCGCGCACCCGGGCCGAGCTTCCGGTTTATTTTTTCCGAACGGACTTGATGAATCCACTTTTTATAATCCCCCGCCGCCGCGGCCGCCGCCTTCGCATTATGCTCCGTCCTCTCCTGATTGATCGCGTGCAGCGCAGCCGTCATAGTCCGGATCTGCGTATCGTTTTCTTCCTCTTGCATATTGACGTCCGCTTCCTTTCTCTTGGTAAGCAGCGGAAGAACAATGCTGGCCACAAGCAATGAAAATAAAATGACGCCGGCTGCCAGGAAGATGATCAAATTGCGCTCCGGAAACGGACTACCGTCCTTAAGCGCGAGCGGGATGGAAAACGCGCCGGCCAATGTGACCGTACCGCGGACTCCGGACAGCGAGGTCAGCACAATCGATTTCATCCCGGGAACGTCCTTCAGGATGCGCGTGTCCTTGCCGGAGGAGAATAGACCCGCCCCGCGCGTAAAGGCGAGAATCCACGCAAAGCGCAGCGCGATCAACAGCACCGAAATGACCGCGATGTACCCTAGCGCCTCATAGTTGCTGTAGGCGGCATCCCGGAATATAACGCTGCTTACGGCGGGAATCTGCAGCCCGAGTATGACGAAAACCAACCCGTTTAATACGAACAATACGACCGACCAAGTATGGGTCGAAACCATCTGCAGCTCGATCATCACCGATTGGTTCAATTCCTGCTTGACCGCATGTACGATCCCTCCCGCTACCGCGGCCAAAATGCCGGAAACCCCGCATTCTTCCGCAATCAAGTACAGCAAAAAAGGCGTCAGAATCTGGATGATCATATGTACCGTAATATCTTCCATTCCGAATCGGCGGAGCAGCAGCTGCAGCCCTACGATCAACAAGGACAGCAGCACGCCGAGCAGCAGACCTCCAAGAGCAATGACCATGAAGCTCAGCGCCGCCTGCGGCAGCGAAAACACGCCCGTCACCGCAGCGGCAATAGCGAATTTAAAGGCGACGAGACCCGATGCGTCGTTCATCAGAGCCTCCCCTTCCAGCAGGCGCAATATCCGTTTGGGCAGATGAATCCGCGCGGATAATGCGCTGACGGAAACCGCATCCGTCGGCGACAAAATTGCAGCCAGCGCGAACGCGGCAGGCAGAGGCATCGCCGGAATCATCCAATGAATGACATAGCCTGCCGCCGCGACGGTAACGAAAACAAGCCCCACGGCGAGCAGCAAAATCGGAGCGCGCAGCTTCCACAGTTCCTTCAGCGGCGTCCTCTTGCCGTCGTTAAACAGAAGCGGCGCTACGAACAATACGAAGAACAATTCGGGATTTAGCGGAATATGCACCCCCGCGGGAAGCAAGGCCACACAAACCCCAAGCGCAATTTGAATCAGAGGCACCGGCACAAACGGAACGATCCGGTTGACGACATTGGATAAGCCAAGCAGCGCCAACAGCACCAATATGCCTAAAAACAGCTCCACTGCACATCCATCCTTCCTTTCATCATTATGCTCTCTCCTGCTCTTGTTAAATCATGTCAACGACTTGAAGCCTAAGCAGGAACAAGTCCCCCCCAAAGTGACGTAATGCTCTGAAGCTTATTCCGTCCGCATCCGGCTTCAGCTGGATCGGCGTCTAACCATTCCGCTGGAATCGTTCTATGGGTAGACATTACTTTCGGGGGAGCCCACGGATATCCACAGGATATGGCTGCGCATCATTTCCTAAACAACAAAAAAGGTCCGCCCCTTTGCGAACCTTCCTCGACTTACGACTGACTAGACATACGCCTTGCCTCTCGTCAAAATGCACGGAACCCCTTTGCCTACAGCGCCGGGTTGGGACATTTTTTCCAAATATTGCAAGCCCCGCTCGCATTTTCTGCAGCGGCTGCACACATCAGAGGTGACCATTTTCATGTTAAACCGGTTTTTGTCCACATTGGAAGTCGGGGTTGTTTTCTTCTTAGCCTTTTTGCCACTCATAGCTCTCACCTCAACGAAATAGGGTGATGTATACTATGTAGCCAAAGACCCGATTGTACCTGCTCAAGAGGCCGCTAAGCCTCGCTTTTCGCAGATTATTTGCCGGCTTGGACACCTGCTTGGGAAACAGGGAATACGGCCAAAATCCGATTCGCGTCGAATACTCGGGGAGCCCGTCTTTCATAGCAGTAAGCCGTAATCTTCGCTTCGCCGATCGTACGGATGAAAATTTTACGCCGGGTGATTTTGCCGCTTTTATCCATATAGATCATTTCCGCTTGCCGCCCTGCATATCGTTCCAATTCCTTGAGCATATCGTCGCCTCCCGACCAAACATTTGTTCTTATAATTATTATATACAGAACAAATGTTCTTTATTCAAGAGGGAATAACTTCCTTTTGAAAAAAACTATGTCGTTTTCGTGTTGGACGATCCTCCTGCCTTGGTCAGGCCGCCCAAGCGATGCGCTTTTAGCTGCTCATAGACGGATTGCGTCGGCGCTACCCATACCTCTCCCGTTCCGGTAAAGGTCTGCAAGAGCCCTTCGCCGCTCGTTAAGGAACCGAAGATCGATTTGCTCGATTTCTCCACGCTATATTGAATATTTCCTTTACGCAGCAAAGCAAAATTGCCGTCGACCTGAAGCTTCTCGTTGTTCAGCTTTATTTTCACAATCTCATGGTCCGGAACAGGACTCGATAGCACGCATAACCCGCTGCCCGACAGCTTGGTCTGAAACAGGCCTTCGCCGCCTGCAATCGCAGAGGATAAGTTTTTCATTCGCTCCACGCCTACGCTAACGGACGCTTCGCATGCGTAGAACATCCCTTTGTCCGCGACTAGCTCCTCATCATGCAGCTCCACGAGCAAATAATGGCCGAAGCTGGGCTCCAAATAAATGTCTCCGCTGCCGCTGTATACCGGCTTGAACATCGATTCTCCCGTTAAACCGCTGGAGATGAATTTTTTGAGCATGCCGCCTACGCCGCCCGCATTGTTTTGCACATCGATGCGCCCTTTCATAAAATGCAGCGCCCCGGATTCCAGCAGCACGCTGCTGTTTTGAAGCGTTATTTTCACCTGCTTCAGCCGGCTCCCGCTCTGCTGCAGAAAATAAAGCATTTCCGAGCTGCCGATATCGTCGCTCCCCGCCAATTGCTCATAGCACAGCACCTCTATCCGGGTACGTTCGCTTTGCTTGGTCAACAACACTTGAGTCTGACTCATCATTTCATCCCCTCTCTATGAATCGCCCTCTCATCGTACCATAATCTGGAGGGCGCAAATAGTATAAAAAAAGCCGCGATCCCTCAAGGACCCGGCACTTGTTACCGCTCCGCGTTCATCTCTCCCGATCAGACGTCGCGCTTACGCGGTGCAGGCGCTCCCGTCATAAACCGGCCCAGGCGAAACTTGCCTAATGCCGCGGCAGTCAGTACAGACAGCAGCGCGCAAAATATAAAAGCAATCACCGTGCGCAGCGATACGTTCCAGCCCGGGAACAAAGCATCCGCCGCAAAGGTTCCTGCCGTTAGCATCAGCGCATGCGCCAGGTAAGCCCCGTAGGAATATTGGCCGAGGAGGTTGAACAGCTTCTTCAGCCGCCCGTTCCCGTACTGGTGCAGCCATACGGCCGCAATGCACATGGCGACAACGGACAGCAGCAGAAATACCGCCATAAACGGCTGCACGAGCAGCGTATCGTTATATTGAATAACGTACCCGTCCTTCGTCCGGAAGCTGGCCATGATCTTGTAAAACAAGATGCACGATAAAATCGCGTAGAGGCTTAGGAAGACGCCCTGCCGCTTGAGCATCCATTGTTTCCACGCTTGCAGATTCAATCCGGCCGCCGCGCCCATAACAAAGTAAATAAAGAAATACAGCGCATTACGATCCGCATATTCCGTAAATAAAGGAGTCAGCACCGGTATGTGCAGCTTGGACGCCGCTTCGCCGATGACTCCGACTTTGGTCGTCAGCAGCACGTAAACGAGGCACAGCAGAACAAAGCCGGCGCGCAGCGTCCAAGGCTTGGATCGTCTCCACAGCGGCAGAACCGCTCTTTGAATCGGCGGAAACAATAAGTACAGCTGTATGCTCATGACGACATACCATAAATGATACGAAGCTTTGCCCGCAAACCAATCCGCAACGACGATCTTAAGCCCCGACCATAGCCCCTCTCCTCCCGTCTGGAACCACAGCGCATAGACCGTTGACCATAAAATATAAGGAACAAGAATATCTTTACAGCGCTTTCCGATGAAAGACCAAAAACTCACTTCGCTCGTATAGTTATAAAAAAGCACCAATCCCGTTATAAAAATAAACATAGGCACGGCAAACTTGGCCGCAATAAGCAAAATGCCCAGCATAGCGCCGTCTTGAACGCCCGACTCCGGCAAATAAGCGTAATGGCCGATCGCATGCTGCAACACTACGGCCAGAAAAGCGAAACCGCGCAAATATTGAATCTCTTCTATTCGTTCCCGTTTAGCCAGAATGTTCACTCCTCATCCCGCTTATCCGTTCCTACGGGTCGATTCGAACATCTCGATCCATTCGCCGTCCGGACCGTGGAAGAAGAAATAACGGGAGCCGTTAGGCAGCGTCGTAATTTCGTTATCGATCAGCTTCACGTCCAGCGCTTGAATGCGGGCAAATTCCGCTTCGACATGATCTACCGTAAATGCGATATGATGCACCTTGCCCTCGACCGGCAGGCCGTCGTTGTAGCCTTCGATCAGCTCCAGCTCGGTTTCCGCGCTTTCATTGAAGCCGAGAAAAGCGAGCCGCATGACGCCGTTCGTATGCGTCAGTGTCCCTTTTAATGTCAACCCGATCACTTTTTCATAAAAGGCGATGGAATTCTCCAAGTTCGAAACCATAATGCCTACGTGCTCGATTTTCCTCACAGCCATCCGCCGCTTCCTCCTCATTTCATCAACTTATTATGCCGATTCTATGAATATAGTGTAATGTATACCATCGTCCATCTTAACGAAAAATAGAACGAAATACAATGATTGAAAATAACTCCCTTGTTCTATATACTAAAGATAAGCTACTATATTTTATTAAGGAGTGATCCGCCATGATTCAAGTATATCCCGCTTCCTCCCGGTACTCGGCCGACCACGGCTGGCTCCAAAGCAATTTCAGCTTTTCGTTCGGCGATTATTACGACCCGGACAATACCGAATTCGGACCGCTCGTTGTGTTTAACGATGACGTCATAGCCGGACACCGCGGCTTCGGAGCCCATCCTCACCGCGAAATGGAGATCGTCTCGATCGTGCTTAGAGGCCAGCTGCAGCACGAAGACAGCACAGGCCACAAAGCGGTTTCCGGATTTGGAGCTATTCAGCGGATGTCGGCAGGAACGGGCATCATTCACTCCGAAGTCAATCCCGGAGACGAAGAGGTTGCCTTACTGCAAATCTGGTTTAAACCCGATCAGCGCCAGCTCCCTCCCTCCTATGAAACGACCAGCTACGATCCGTCTTTAATGAAAAACAGCCTGCTTCCGATTGTGTCCAATCATTCCGGACCGAATATCGCTCACATCCATCAGGACCTTACCTTGTACTTATCCGAGCTTGAGGCCGGACAATCGCTTGATTTCCGACAAGAGGAAGGCCGTAAAATTTATGTATTCGTTATTGAAGGCTCCGTCGCGCTGAACGGCGGCGATATTTTGCAGCGGCGGGATGCCGCGAGAATTCACGGACTGTCGAAGCTCTCGCTATCCGCTGAGCAAGGGGCTACGCTGCTGATAATGGATTTGCCTTAAGCTTTATTACCATTTTGTAATCTGGGAGAGTGAACGCATGATGACTGCTAGCAGCCAAGCTCATCTGTACATTAAACACGCCGTCGGGAGCCGCATGCTGTTCGACGTAAGCGGAGACGGCAAGCCGTTTACGCTGGAGGAAGCTTCGGCAGGATGGACATTTCAAATCGAGGATGTCGATCCGGCGACCGCCGCTTTATTGGAGGAAAACGCTCAGGACCTTAATTTATTTTATTTCATACAGCAGCCGGGGGAGCCGATACAGAAGGCATGGTTTTACGACAAAGACAGACCCCGCATCGAGTATGATGCCGGTAACCGGCGCTGCACGCTTCATGTCGACTCCAGAATGGCCTACAGCAACGAAAAAGTATAATCTTCGCAGCTCCCGCATTCCTTCAATTCCGGCCATGCGGGAGCAGCAAAAAATCCTGTGAAGCAGCATGATCTTCATGAGCTTCACAGGATTTACTGTTGTATGTTGTATAGTTATGGTGCCGAAGACCGGACTCGAACCGGTACGGTAGTCACCTACCGCAGGATTTTAAGTCCTGTGCGTCTGCCAATTCCGCCACTCCGGCAATTGCACAGTAGTGCATATATGGTGGGCCCTGAGGGACTCGAACCCCCGACCAATCGGTTATGAGCCGACCGCTCTAACCAACTGAGCTAAGGGCCCACAATTATGTGTTTGGTTGCGGGGGCAGGATTTGAACCTGCGGCCTTCGGGTTATGAGCCCGACGAGCTACCGGGCTGCTCCACCCCGCGTCAGTTGATTAACTTGTCTTAGCGACGAACTCAATAATACAATAATCCTTTAAGAATTGTCAAGAAAAAAATAACAAAAATTTTTCAGACGATATACCGGACCCCGAACCGCCCCTTTTTGGAACGAAACACTTCCACTTCCTGCGGGCATTCGTACCCGTATATCCACCAGTCTTCTTCCATCCGTTTCGCCAGACAGCCGGCTTGAAACTTGCTTTCGTATAATTTTGCCCAGTAGATCCAGTTCATTGCGCTCACACCCCGATTAATAAAATTACTATAAATTGTTGCTGCTTCCAATCTTCTCTTTGTAGCATAACCAAAAAGAAGCTTCCTTATTTGATCCAGGAAAGCTTCTTGCCGATTTATTGGAAGTTCAGCCCTCATGGTCCTCTTCGAAAGGGCGCAAAGAGGCTTCGTCGCTGCGCTCGTCGTCATCCCTCTGATGATGGGCAATGCGGCTGGAAGCCGACGCCGCTATGCTCGCCACCAAATCATCCAAGAACGTATGAACTCCCGATCCCGCCTTCGTGTCGAGCCGCTTAATGACGCCGATCTTATGTTTGTCCAAATATCCGAAGGTGGTAACTCCTATGCTTCCGTAACCGAATACCGACCCCAAAGCCAACGTTTCGTCGCAGCCGAACAATCCTTCATCCGACTCGATGATGGACTGGATAGGCTCGGATAACATTCCTTTCTCGGCCAGTTCATCCAGCTCGATACCGACTAAAATAGCGTGCTGCAGCTCTCGTTTTTGCAAGACGGCGCGTATCGCTTCCTCGCATGCCGCAAGCTGTAAATCCGGATTATAGGGGCTTTGCATTTGATAGACGATATCGGCGATCTCTTCCATTTGCACGCCGCGTTCCGCCAACTTACGGAGTACGGCGGCTCTCACTTCATGACTGTGAACCTGACGCTTCATATGAAATCGCCCCTTCGTGAAAACAATGTTCTATTGAATATCATATGTCGAACATGCATAAAATGTTTTCCGCTTGGATGCTCAAGGGAGGAAAACGAAAAAAGGACCTCAACTCTGCCATACAGCAGGAGCGAGGTCCTTAAAACCGTTACCGTTCCATTTTCTTATAGTTAAAATAAGTCCTGTATCCGGGATTATTGTTTGAATACGCCGAGCAATCGTTTGGAATCTCCGGCCTGTGTCGTGAATACCTCGAAAGCTTTGATCGTCAGAGGACGGTCAAGCTGCTCTGTCGTTGCATCGAAGTACATATTGTTCTCGCCGGTCACCAAGCGTCCGTTACCGATGAATTTCCCGGATGTGGTGCCGATCAGACGGCCAAGCGAATCGTACAGCTCAAACTGCAGCTTCGAGAAGCTTTGATCTATCTGTACCTGCTCGTCGCGGGTAATCTCCAGATCGAATCTTGCTTTATATGAATAAGAGTTATTGCCCGTGCGGTTATACAGCGGCGAAATCGTCCAGTACGAAACTTTAACGTTAAATGGATACAGGTCGAATTGCTCGCCTTCCTCAGACTCTTGCAAAGCGACTTTATAGCCGGCGATCGTCGTTTTGTAAGGAGCCGCTTTTTGCGTGTCCTGAATTTTCAGCGCCAAACCCGATCCGGTCTCGGAAACAGGCAGCGTAAAGGAATAGCTCACGACCAGGCTTGAGTTCGGCAGAACGGTCGGCGTCGTAATATTTTGACGGCTGCCGCTATACGTATAGCCATCGGCGCTTACCAAATCCGTCTGGAAAGCTGGAACCGCAATCGGCATATCGCTCTTGTTGGACAGCTTGAATTTGGCCGTCACGTTCTTGGAGCCTTCCTCTTCATTATCGTTCATATGGAATTCGACCATAGATACTTGCATATTCGGATGAATCAAATCGCTCAGGCTGTCGAACTTCATCGGAGATTTCAGCTCGTACACCGGATAGCTTTGCGAAGCTTGGGCTGCCGGAAGCAGCACATTCAATCGCCCTACATTATAATTGACCGTCGCAGCGGCCGCTGCGGCTCCACCCTCGGCGAACTTCTCCGGAGTGAGTACGTTCAGACTGGACAGAACGGTATCGTTATCGGTCGGGATGGCGAAATGAATATACTTCTGCTCCTTCGCTTCGAGGATAAGTCCGCCGTTCTCGACAAGTTTCCCTGCGTATACCTGCGTCTCCGATTTGCCGTCCAACGTGAAATCGGGCAGCGTTTCCCGCTGATCGGTCGGGTTCGTCACCAGCAGTTGAACGACCTGTACAGTTCCTTTATCGCTCAATTCTTTTTCAATATTAACCGGCGTATATTCGAGCGGGGAAATGAGGGACGGAATGGTAAACGTCTCGCCCCATTTTTTCACCGCAGTCGGGTCGGTAATCGCCATATCGCTGCCCTTCCAAGATTGCCCGCTGACAGGTACGGCTACGATCAGCGTCTCTTTCTTCGGATAGACGTAATAATCGACATCCGTCCAATTGACTTCCGACAGCGCTACATTATCGGTGCGGTCGATGACGGCCATATAACTTAGCTCCGTGTTGGCCAGCGGCTGAATCGCCTTCGGATTCGATGCGCTCGGCTGCAGCGTATATTCGATGCCGTCGCTTGTCTTGACGCGAAGCTCATATTCCGGAACACGGGTTATGCCTGCTCCGGAATTTTTCATGCGGACGACGACGCCGATTCGCGTGCCCTCCGCCACCCGCTCGTTCAGCACGCTCTTGATTTCCACCTGCAGCGTATCCGTCAACGGATAGGAGACGGCCGCCGAAGCGGGCTGCATGCTTGTCTGCACCGGATCGGCAGCCAGGACGGCATAGCCTGTTGTCGTTATAAGAGAGGTTGTAATGACGACGGATGTTACGGTCTTTTTCCATTTCATTTTCACTGGGTTCTCCTCCTGTTAGCCGTTTATTTCGCCAGCTGCACTTTTTCTTTGTCCTTTAACTGATTTTGGCCGGAGACGACCAACTGCTCTCCTTCTTTAACTCCCGATAACACTTCCTGAATCGTTTCGTTCAAGCGGCCCAGCTGCACTTTGCGCTTCTCGACCGTATCCCCCGTCAGAACGAAGACGAACGTGTCTCCGCCTTCGCGAACGACGCTGAGTGTAGGTACCGTTACGACGTTCTGATCGCTGTCCTCGGTAAGCAATATTTGCGCCTTCATCCCCGGCTTCAGCTTCCGGTCGGGGTTCGCCACCTCCAGCTCCAGCGAGTACGATTTGGACTGCCCGCTCATTACATCGGCCAGGTAGCTCACTTTGGCCTTTTGGTTTTCGACGGCGCCCGGCACGTAGAAGGTCAGCTCCTCTTTGCCGCGAATCATCTTCGCCGCATCCTCGGTCAGTTCCGCCTTAATCTTGATCGGGTCCAGCTGCTGAAGCTGAGCCGCTCTGAACCCGGCCTGCAGCGTCATCCCCGTCTCGATCGGCAGATCGGTCAGCACGCCGCTTACCGGCGCTTTCACTTCCATATTCTCCAGCGTGCGGTCCGCCTCGCGGATCGACAGATCGGAGCTTTGCAGCGCCTGCTCCACCTGCGACAGCGAATTCGTCGTATCGAGCGTCTTCAGCTTCGCTTTGGAGCTTTCCAAGTCGAGCTTCAAATTGCTCAATTGGCTCTCCATCTGCTCCAGCTGGAACTTGGTGACCAAGCCTAGATCATAGTCGTTGCGCATTTTATTATAATTTTTCTCCGTGTCTTTAATGGAAGTTTCCAGCTTGGCAATTCCATTTTCCAAATCTTGTCTGGAATTGGCCAAATCTTCCTTGGACTTCGTTAGCTGCTGCTGCGAGCCTGTCAACGCAATTTGCGCTTTTTCTTTCTGCAGCAGGACGTCGGTAGGGTCCAAACGGAAGATGACTTCCCCCTTCTCCACTTGATCGCCGCGTTTCTTCAATATTTCCTTTACGTCTCCGCCTGCTTTGGTGATGACATCAAGCTGGATGGAAGAAGCCACATCCGCCACCTGCTCCAGCGGGTCGCCGATTTTATTTTTCTCGATTTTCGCCACCTTGACGGCTTTGATCTGCGCTTCCGCCGCATTTTGCGGCTGAGCCGCCGGCTGGGAGCTGCATCCGGCGATGAGCGCCGAGCTGATGACTACGGCACCCATCACTTTCGTACTCTGTTTCATCGTTTTTGCAATTGTCGGATTCATTGGACCATTCTCCTTTTCCCCTAACCCTGTATTAATTGGACGCGGACGCCGGAGCGGCTTCCACCGTCGTTTTCTCTTTTTTAAACATGCGTCCTACCCGTTTTTTCACATTGTCGATCATCATGTACACGACCGGCACGACGAGCAGCGTCAGCAGGGTCGATGTTGTCAACCCGCCGATGACGACGACCGCCAGTCCTTTGGAAATCAAGGTGCCTTTGGATAAGCCCAACCCCAAGGGCAGGAGCGCGATGATCGTCGCGCCCGCCGTCATGATGATCGGTCTCAGACGCGTCATCCCCGCTTCCACCAAAGCCTCTTTGACGTCATGCCCCGCCTCGCGCAGCTGCTGCACGCGGTCGACCAGTACGATCGCATTCGTGACGACGACGCCGATCAGCATCAGGAAGCCGATCAGAGATGTGATGTTGACGGACTCATGAGTGACCAGAAGGCCCAGAAGTCCGCCGATCGCTGCAAGCGGCAAGGAGAACAAGATCGCAAACGGCGCGCTGCCGTTGCCGAATGCCAGAACCATGACCAGATAAACGATGAAGATGGATGCGCCCATCGCCACGAACATTTGCGAGAAGCTTTCTTGAATATCGTCGGTAACCCCTTTGACCTGGGTTCTTACGCCCGAAGGCAGCTCGACGGTTTTGAGCGCATCGGATACTTGCTTGCTGACTCCCGCCTTATCCGCGCTGTCGATTTTGGCCGTTACTTTGACGTATTGCTCCTGCATTTCTCTTGTAATGGCAACCGGAGCGTCGATCTGCCGCACTTTGGCCACTTCATTCAAGTTAATCGTCGCTCCTGTCGGCGTTTTGATCAGGAAATGGCCGACTTTATCGATGGAATCCTTGAAGGCCGAATCCAGCATCACCTTCGTTTTGAACGTCGTGTTGTCGAACTTCAAATCGCCGATTTTCTCCTCAGCCAGCCAGCTGCGGACCGAATCGTTAATTTGAGCGGAGGACAGTCCGTAAATCCGTGCTTTATTCTGATCTACGCTAATCTCGACCTCGGTTTTCGACTCGCTCAACGAATCCTTAATGTCCGAGAGCATCGGGAATTCCTTCATCTTGTCTTTGACCAGCTGCGCCCCTTGCGTCAAGGTCGCCAGATCGTCTCCCTTCAGCATATAGGAGAAATCGTCGCCTCCGGACGGCGGTCCCCCGGAAATAAGCTGTACTTCCGCTTCGGAGCCTCTGGGCAGCATATACAAAATGTCTTGCTTCAAATCTTTGACCAGCTGCTTCGCATCCGTCGCTTCGGAAGCTTCGGCGAACATGGAGCTGCGGTAAGGAATGCGGTCTTCACTTTGGTTGTAGCCGATCAGCGCATCGAAATATTTGAACGTAGGCTGACCCGCCGGATCTTTGGAAGCTTTCATCATCGCTTCGATTTCTTTGACCTTGGCATCCATACTTTCGATCGTCGTTTCGCGAGGCATCTTGATTGTAATTTGCATCAATTTATCCGTTTCGCTTTCCGGCATAAAGGAAACCGCCAGGAACGGGACCGTGCCGATCAGCGTGGCGATCAGCAGCAATATGGCCATCAATACGGTTTTTTTACGGTGAATGAGCGACCACAGCAATGTTTTGCGATATATTTTAGAAAATCTGCCTAACTGTTCCTCTTCATGATGCTTAAACTGCTTGCTTCGCAAAACGAGCAGCTTGGCGAGCATCGGGATGACTGTCAGTGCCACCAGCAGCGAGGACATGAGCGCCACGACGAGCGTGATGGCGAACGGCCGGAAAACCTCTCCGAGCACCCCGCTCACGAAAGCGATCGGACCGAACACGCCGACGGTCGTAATCGTCGAAGAAGTAATGGCGGAGGCCACCTGACTCGTTGCCAGCTTGATGACCGATTCGCTGCGTTCCTGCGCTCTCTGCAGCTGGCTGTATATATTCTCGATAACGACGATACTGTCGTCCACGACGCGCCCGACGGCGATCGCCATACCGCCCAAGGTCATAATGTTCAGCGATATGCCCAATGGCGCCATAACAAGTAATGTAATTAATATCGATAAGGGAATGGAAACCAATACGATAAGCGTCATACGAACATTTCGCAAGAAAAGCAAAATCATAATCGAAGCAAGAATCGCTCCGAGTCCGCCTTCGCGGACCATGCCGTTGACGGATTCCTTAATGTCCGTCGCGCTGTTATAAATCGTGTGGAAGGTAATGTTGGGAAAATCGACTTTCCATTGCGCCATCATTTTGTCGGCGTCGGCGCCGAATTCAACCGCATTGGCGTTTTTCGTCTTGTACAAGTTGATCCCGATGGCAGGCTGACCGTTCAAACGGGAGAGGAAGGTTGATTCGGTGATCGCCTCAACCTTGGCAACTTGCTTCAGCAGCAGCGTATCTCCGTTCTCCGTCGTTATTTTCATATTTTCCAGATTGTAGACGGAGTTCAAATCGCTCTTGACGCGAACCATCTGCGTGTTGCCGTTGAAATCGACGGAGCCTGCAGGGCTCGTGAGCAGCGCAGCTTTAATGCTGGAGGATACGCTGGCCGGAGTCAGGCCGTAGTTGTTGATGGCGTTGATGTCCATCTTCATGGTAAGGACCGCTTCCTGGTTGCCGATGGAATCTACGTGGTCGATCCCTTTCAAGGAGTTGAAGCCGGGGAGAATGACGTCTTTATAAACTTTGTCGAGCTCCTCTTGACTCATGCCGTTCGTTCCGTAGGCCGATAAATAATAGACCGGTTCGGACGCGAAGCCGAATGTCTGCACCTTCGGTTTCTCCGAGCTTTGGGGCAGGGCGACATTGCCGATGAGGCTCTCCACATCTTTCTTCACATCGTCGGGCTTCTTATCCTGCTCCAGCTCGATGACGATGGATGAGAAGTTGTCGCTTGAGGTGGAGGTTAAATTCTTCATGCCCTCCAGCCCGGCGATCGCCTTCTCCAGCGGTTTCGTAACATCCTCAAGCACATCTTTGGGCGGCGCCGTATACTGCGTGTTGACAAGGACGACCGGAAACGAAATATCCGGCATACTCTCCACCTTCAGCGTCGTGGCGGCGTAGCTTCCCGCGCCGAACAGCAACAAGATGATAATGATCACAGCCGTGATGTTTTTCATCGAAAAATCGGTTAATTGTTTCATCTCTCTACTCCTCCATCACATTAACTGACCATTTAGACGGGGCTCATGAAAATACCCCTTCAATTTTCCGAAAAATTACGGGCATTTTTTTCAATCAGGCATCCTCGTCATTCTGAGGAAACAATTGCGCCTTCCTTCGGTTCCATTCCTCCTCCAGCCCGTCTAAGCGGCTTAAAAACATATCGTACATCGCGTGCATCTCGGTGAATCTTCGGCGGAAAGCGTCGCGGGACGTCCTCTCTTCGTCCCTTACCTCTTCCAATTGATTAAGTATTTGCAAAGTATGCTCGACCTTCTGCTGAATGCGTTTCATCTTCTGGATGTTATTCCTCATAGCCGTCATACTGATATCATCGGATATGTAATAATAATCTTTGCGGTCGTTGCTCGTCGGAAGCTTCTGGCACATCATATGCTTCTCAAGCGTACGCGCCTGCACGCTAATCGCCGCTTTCGTTACGCCAAGCTCTTCCGCCATTTCTTGAAGGCTTACAGGCTGGGGCGAAAATAACAAATGCGCGAAGATTTTACCGACCAGAGGACTGAACCCTTCCGCCTCGAAGGAAAGGGACATATGATCGGTAACGTTTTGTTTCAAGTCGGCAAAAGGCGATTGCAGTGGCTTCATAACGTTCTCCTCTATATGTAGATTATTATCGTTAATAATGTTGTTAACGATAATAACATAAAATGTTTTGTAAATTATGTCAATAGCCCCAAAACAAATTTAACCAAATATTCATTTTTGCCTTACTGTACGAAGAAGAAAAAACCGCCCGGCTTATTCCATGATGCATTACGCACCATTGCGCGGGCGGTTTCGTATGCGGGCATAAAATAAATTAGTCCGTTGTCGAGAACCAGTCGATCTTTTGCGAAGCCAACAGCTTCTTCTGTCCTTGGTAGGAATCGTATACACTCAATTTATACGTCTTCAATGTCTCCAGATGATAGATCAAATCGCGATCCTGCTCTTCGATGACGAAGCCGTCCCGCTTGCCTAGACGAATTTTCGTATCCTTCGACGCATCGGATGTCGTGGAATCGACGATATCGAAATCCTTGAAGTCGAATTCCTTCATAAACGTCTTGTTGCCGCTCTCGTCTTCAAGTCCGATGACCAGCTTGCGGCCCTCCGTATTTGTTTCCATCAACAGATTTTTGGTCAATTCATAGTTGAACGTCAGCTTTAATTTTTCGCTATCCAGCCATGTATTGATCTTGCTGATCGAAAGCGTGTAAGGAAGCAAATCGATATCGGCCAGCTTATCCTTCACCTGGTAATTTTCCTGCGGAAGCCAGAAGCCCGCCGCGTTGACGTAGGCGTCAGGCGTATCGGCGCTTGCCGAGAACTTGTTATCCGTTACCGCTTCTCCGATCATCGCGCTCATATTCGATGTCGGGAACCCTTTGGGCAATGTGCTGGACAAAATCAGCAGCGCCTTGCCGCCGGGAGTGATTTTGTTTTTGATTTCGGACACCGCAGCCGGGTACACGTCGCCGTCGAACGTTTTGAACTGGGCTACCAGCTTCGTCACGTCGGTATAACGCTTCTCCAGATTCGTAGCTTCCAGCTGTACCGTGAATATATCGGCGGTATCGCCCGAATATGTTTTTACGTCGCGAACGGCGTAGCTGGTATTACGGCCGATGTTCATATTTTTGTACGTCTCGCCTACGTTAAGGAAAGTCATGTTCAACAGCTCGGAACGATGCAAAAATTCAAGCAGATCCTCCGCCTCATTCTCGCCCTTCTTCTCTTGCAGCACTAGCTTTACGGTTGAAAACTGGTACGTATACGGCATTTTCCCGATAAATTGATAATTCGCCGAGCCCCCGCTCGGAAGTCCGATTACTTTATCGGTCTGGATCAGCTTCGCTTCCACCTTGACCTTGTCGTCCAGCATAAAATAGCCCGTCAAGTCAGGAAGAGGCAAAGAATCGGAGCCTTTATTGAGGAGCATCAAGTTCGCCGATAAAATATCCTGATCTTCCATCGGCAGCCTCTGGAACGACAGCAGCTTGGTCGTATAAGTGCCTTCCTTGTTCGAGAACTCATACTCCTTGCCCGTGTCCACCGTATCCGGATCGGTCACCTGCGGCAGCTCGAAGTACGCGATCGGCAGGTTCAGCTTCAAGTCGGCAGCGTTCTGCGTAATGACCAGCTGCCAGCCTTCGCGCGATACTTCTATCGGCACGGAGCCGGTCAGCTGCACCTCTTTGTCGACCTGCGGATTGATCGTCAAATCCTTCACATTTTTGGCGTCGAGGGGATACATATACCCTTCGCTGGTCCGGATTAAATATTGGTACGAAGGCACGGCCGCGCTTCGATTGCCGACATTTTCCATCTTCAGCACGACTGTAGGCGTGTAATTTTTATCGTTTTTAGTCAAAAGCACCTTCTTGATCGTCGTTTTGATCTCGGTGCCGTCCATATCGATAATATGGGAATCGTCTTTCGGAGTCACAACGGTGTAATCGTCCGGAACGGCGATTTCTCCGATGCTCCGCTCGAAATTAGGCTGGCTGAAATCCCATTTGATAAATTCAAAAATAAGGTCCGTCAAATTGGTCGTATCGTTAACCGTAGCGTAAAAGCTGATGTCCTGGACGGATTTCGGCGTAATCCGGTTTTTATCCTTATCCTGGGGAAGCACCCTCACGGAAATCTGGTTGCCGGATTTCGTCTTCAAGCGCGGCCAGTAATCGATAAACAGCAAATCGCTGCTGCCCTCGTTATGGACGCTGACGGTAAAGGTAACCGTTTTGCTGCCTTTCTCCGGCAATATGGTCACATTTTTCAGTTCGAAATAGCTGCTGTCGGTTACCTTTACCTCGCCCAGCGAAGGGGCCGAGCCCATCGATAGCACGCTGGCGGACGGGGTACTGCCGTCGTCGGCGAAGGCCGGAACCGCCGTACTCCAGGTCAAAGCAGCGCTGAGCAACAGGATATGGGTTGTTTTCTTGTTTAATAACATGATGACTTATAACCTCCTGAAGAATTATAGAAATGCTCTCTTATGGAATCGGCGCCGCCCCCGGCTTGGCGTTAGCCTGCCGGAACGGCTTGAATGACTCCGCCGTTGCCGTTGATCTGCCCGTTAGGGCTTTCTTTGATTTTCTGCAGTAAAGCGTCGCCGTCGGTTTGCCATTTTTTGAGGGCATCCCTCACCTGCATCTTGCCCTGCGTTACATCATTGAACAACTGATGACCGATCTCTTGGACCTGCCCGATGTCCGGCTTCTCGCGGTAAATGCGGTAATCCTGCTGCGGAGCCGGCGTCAACGTCGTGAAAGCGTCAATATGGAACTGCACGCCGTCTTTCGGTTTAATGAACTTTTTGCGGGTCACGATATTGTAGGAGCTGCTCGACTTCAAACGGGCCCAATCCTCGCCGTTGACGAATTTGATGAACTTCCATGCATCTTCCACATTTTGCGCCTTCGCGTTAATGCCCATAATACCGTTCATTCCGATATAGCCGCCGACGTCCGGAGCTTCCGGATGAACGGGAAGGGTGACGACATCCCAGTCGATCGGAGTGAAGCCCTTGTAATTTTGCGCGTTTTTGTTGGCGTTCGTAATTTGGTTGATCTGCCCGTAATTGATGATGGACATCGCTACGCGGCTGGACAGGAAATCGTCGTAGGAAAACGGATTAAAGTCCTCTCCGCCTCCCATCATCCGGCTCTTCATCGCAGCGGGGTCCTGCTGCTCGGGGATGATCTTATCCTGCTTCAGCTGGAGCATCGTCTTCCACACTCTTTCCCATTGATCGGAGTCAACGGTCATTTTCTCGCCCTTATCGTCAAACATGGTGAGCTGCAGCGGCGCAGTGTACATCTGCATCGAATAATAAATATCCCCCATCGACTGCGTGCTGAAGGAAAACCCGTATTTCCGGTTTTCTCCCTCGCCCTTGGCAAGCCTTCTGCCCAGGTCGAACGCCTCCTCCCAAGTCATCTTATCCGTAGGATAAGGAACCCCGGCTTCGTCGAACATCGCTTTATTATAAATGAGCGCCGATGAATTGAAGGTCGGGGTCATCGCATACAGCTTGCCGTCGCCGACTTTCTTCAAGCCCTCGATAACAGCCGGCACCATATCCGACGTATCGAATTTATCCTTGGTAATCATCGGGTCGAGCTGGGTCAGCAAATTGTTGCTGATCAGGTCGGGCAGCTGCTCGTAGCCGACCATCACGACGTCGGGAGGATTATCCCCCTGCATCGCTTCCTTCAGCTTATCCATCGGGTCGACCGGCTTCTCATTCGGGTCTCTTCTTCCGTAATAGTAGCTGTCGTCCATCGTAGGGATAATTTCAATCTTAATATTCGGGTTGGCAAATTCGAATATTTCGGTGAACTGCTGGCGGAAGTATTCATCGTCCGGTCCGTAGCCCATGCTGGTAGCGATTCTCAACACCCGCTCCGTATTCGTATCTGCGCTTTTCGCTTTCGTGCACCCCGCCAGCGTCGGGATTATCAGCCCCGCGCTGACGGAAAGCAGCATCGTTTTCTTCATCCATGGTTTCATTGTGGCACCCCTCCAAATAATATCTTGCTGTTCGTCTTCCAATCACGGTCTCCCCCCGGTTCCCGCTATCGGATCTGCCGCGCTCCGGTCAATCGATCGCCTTCGGCGGACGGATAATAATCTTCTCGCCGTCGAATTCCATCGAAGCCTTGGATTCGATCTGCAGCGCCTGGAGATAAGCCTTCGGAATCTGCAGCCGACCCGCCCGGTCCAAAACGACGTACTCTTCATGGACGTCGCTCATCCTCGCAAGCCCTGCAGCCGCTTCCTCCTCGCCGCCGTCCAAATTCGGATTGCGCTTAATGAATTCGGTGCTCGTCATTCCGTCGCGTATCGCAACGACCCGGTCCACCTTGGCGGCCAGCGCCATATCGTGGGTGACGATCACAATCGTGACGCCGAGCTCGCGGTTCAGCTTGCGGAAGATGTCCATGATCATGTCGGACGTCTTCGTGTCGACCGAACCGGTCGGTTCGTCGGCAAGCAGCAGCGACGGCCGGTTGGCCAGCGAGATCGCGATCGCCACGCGCTGCTGCTCCCCGCCGGACAGCTGCTGAAGCTTGTTGCCCATGCGCTCCTTCAGACCGACCCATTCCAACAGCTGCTTGGCGTAAGCGCGGTCGTACCGTCCGCTCAGCATCATCGGCATTTCCACATTTTCCAGCGCGGTCAAATATGGCACCAGATTGCGCGCGTTATTTTGCCATATGAAGCCGACCGTATTGCGTTTGTATTGAACCAGCTCCTCATCGGTAATTTTGAGCAGGTTCCATTCCCCGACTCGGACCTGACCGGCCGAAGGCCTGTCGAGTCCTCCGAGAATGTTAAGAAATGTCGATTTCCCGCTTCCGCTGTTGCCGATGATAGCCATCATTTCCCCTTGGGCGACGGAGATATTGAGACCCTTCAATGCGACAACCTCGATATCGTCGGTTTTGTATATTTTGACGAGCTCTTCGCATGAAATCATCGTTTATTTCTCCTCTCCGAGCTTCACGGCCTGATGGACGCGCAATCTGCGGATATGCAGGAATAACAGCGTCGCCCCGGTCAGCATCATAAAAGCTACGACAATGTAGAGCTGATCCGTATCCCGCGCATTGAACACGACACGGAACGGAGGCACCTGGGTTTTCACATTTTCCGCGGTCTGCAGAAAAGGCAAAAACACGTAGCTGGTCAGCTTGCCGATTCCGATCCCCAGAGCGATCGATAATCCGGCGGTAAAGCCCTGCTCCAGCAGCAGCATCCCCGTCAGCTGTCTGCGGGACAGTCCCATCGCCCGCAAGACGCCGAACTGAACGACGCGGCTGGATAAATTAAAGAACCAATATAAGATATAACCGATCAACGAAACAAAGACGGATACGAGGAAGCCCAAGCTTAAGATGCCGAATACGCCGCCCCGGGCCGGATGCTTCTTCTGGATGATCAGTTCGTTGCGAACGTCCTTGACGCTGGCGATGTCGATCTGCTTTTGATTCAGCGCTTCGAGCAGCGGAGCGACCTTGGCTCCTTCCTTCATCTTCAGCCATACTTCGTAAGGAGTGACCGGCGCCTGATCGTAAATATAATCGAGATTCGCGATGAAAAACGGCATCTGATCCGGATATTGACTGGGCCAATACGGCACCGTCGCCACAACGACAAACTCGACCAGCTGCTGCTGTACGGATATGCTGATAATGTCCCCTTCCTTGATATGATTCTTTTCGGCAAACGAAGTCGGGATAATAACGGCTTGCTCATACGTGCCCAGCAGGTTTAAATAATAATTCGGGTGGATCTTAAACAAATCCTTCCTGTACCAGAACACTTTGGAAAAGTCGGCATTATCGACCCCCATTAGCATGCCTTGCCCTAACGATTTGCCGGACATGACCACATTGCCTTTGGTCTTCAGCACGCGGGCCGCCTGTTCAACCCCTTCGAGCTGTTGAAAAATGATGAACGGAGGCTCGATATACCGCTGCTTTCCCGGAGGCTCTTCCATGCCGCTGCCTTGGCCTCCGCCCGGGAGTCCGCCGCCCTGAGCTCCTCCCCCTGCGCCGCTTCCGGAGCCGCCGCCTCCCGTATTGCCGCCAGCGCCGGAGCCGTTGCCGCCTCCTTGCCCTCCGGTTTGATCTTGCGGCAAATCGTCGGACACCGCAGTCCATACCGGCTGCATGATCACGTCCGTACCATAGCTGTAAAGAATGCGGTCCGTTGAGTTAAGATCGATCGTTCTTGCCGCGGATGAATTATATACTCCGAGACCGAGCGTAAGAATAAGCAGCAGCATGAGCGGATAATAAGCCATGGCCGAACGGGACAGCTGGGTGAGCGTCAAGTAAACCGGCACCGGCAAAAATCGTTTGCCTATCCAGTTCCACAGCCGCAGCAGCCATGGGAACAAGCGCAGAAAGAACAAGCCGAGCGCAATGATCGACAGCGCCGGGACGAAAAACAGCAGCGGATGCACCTGCAGCTGATCCGTCGTCAGTCCGGTTTGCACGGACAGTACCTGCCGCTGATCGAACAAATAGTAGCCGTAAGCGACGACGCCGAGCAGCAGCACATCCAAAAACCATTTTTGCCAAAACGGGGCGCGGTCCGCGCGCGCAAGCTTCTGCTTGTAGCTTACGATCGACGACTTGGCGTACACGACGGCCGGGATGACGCTGGCCATCAGCGCGATCAGCACCGCAACGCCTCCATAGATCAGCGCTTCGGCCGAAACGCCTACCGGAACGGACTTGCGGTCGACGAAAGTCAGAAAGCCGCTGGAGGAACCGATGCTTTTGGCCATAAACCATCCGAGCATCGGGCCGACGACCAAGGCGATGGCGCCGAGCAGCAAGCCCTCCAATATGTAGATGAAAATAATCTGCTTCGTGCTGCCTCCCCGGCTGCGCAGCACTGCGATGACGCTTCGCTGCCGCTCCAGCGATTGCCGCGCATTCATAACGATATAGTAGAATACCATCGCAATCATCGGCGCCGCCAGCGTAAACAGCAAGATTTGCAGCTGCAGGCTTTGCGTTTTGAATTCCTGCAAAATCGGAATAAACGACAAGTCCACGCGCGTGTTTTTCAGCTTCTGATATAAAATAATGTCCAGCCTCTCCAGCTTCGATTCGAGCGGAGAAAGCTGACTCGTTTGTATTTCCTTCAAATCGAAGGCGTAATACCAGTTGCCTAAATTAAGCGGAATATTTTTTTGCTTCAATATGTAATCCTGAAATCCGGTCTCGCTCATGAAAAAGGAATTAATAATGCCTTCCATCCCTTGAAACCAGTAAGGGTCCTGATCGTCCTTGGGAACGACGGTACCTACCACTTTGATCTTCAGCGGCGCAATGCCGAGCCCACCGGAGATCGGATAATTGAACACGTCCCCGACATGAATGTCGTTGCGGTACATCGCTTCTTCCAAAATGACCGCCTCGACGACGCCGCTTTGCACCTTATCGGAAAACCACTCGCCCTGCTTCAGCTCCGTTCGCTCCTTCAGCTCGTTTTGCGCGAGCAGCGTCATCTGCCGTTTTTTGCTCGGGTCGACCTTCGTCGGATCTTCGGGCGTCAGTTGGGAAGCGCGGATCGAATAGCTTCTTACGTATGCGTCATAAGGGAATGCAATATCTTTGGGTAAATCGTTCGTTATGTATTGGTCCGCATCCTTGAGCGATTCGAGATCGGCCCGATCCGAACCGGTCGCCTGGTACCGGATTAATACGGAGCCTGCCGGCAGTCCGCCGCTCTTCTCCTCCAATGACTTGGAGACGACGCGCTTTAAGGAGCCGTCGGAATACATCGGGATGCTCGTCGTAAACGCCACGGCCATAATCAGCCCGATCAGGGAGCTTAACGTCAGCCAGCGCGTATTCCACATTTTCCGGTATAAAAATCGCAGCATCGGCATTAGCGTCCCACAACCTTCTGCCCCGGCGTTAGTCCTTTCAGGATTTCCACTTCCGTCGACGTTTGCTGGCCGATCTCGACATCCACTTCCTTCTTGTTCCCTTGATCGTCCACAACCTGCACGTAATTTCTGCCCGAGTACGATCGCAGGGTCGAGAGCGGAATAACGACCGCATTTTCCTTGCGTTGAGTAATAATGGACACGCTGAGCGGCGTCCCCCGGTTCAGGCCTTCAGGAAACGGATCGAGCTGAACGACCAAATAGTTGTCGATGGAATCCGGCTGTTTTTGCTGACCGCTGCCGTTCTGCCCGCCGTAATACCCGTTGTTTCCGTTATTGTTGTTGTCGTCCGTCTTCGGATTCGGCAGCTGCAGCACCTTGCCTTTATGCTGGCCAGCCGAGTTGATATCGACGACCGCCTCCATGCCGATGGCGACCTTCTTCAAGTCGTCCGCACTCAAGCTCGCGACCACGGTCAGCTGATTCAAGTCGGCTATCGTGGCTACCGCGTCGTAGGCTTTGGCGGTATCGCCCTTTTGCAAATAGAGGGATACGATCGTGCCGGCATAAGGCGCCGTCAGCTTGGCGTTGGCTATGGTGTTCTCCAGCTTGCTCAGATCCTCGCGCTTCAGCTCGAAATCGATCTTCGCCTTCTCGATATCCTCGGCGCTCATCTCGTCGGCTTTGCGCAGCGTCTCGATCATCGTCAGCTCATCCCGGCGGGTTTGCAGCCTTTTCTGCTTCAGCTGGCTTTCCAGCTCGGTGACGTCCAGCTCGGCAATTACTTGGCCCTGCTCGACGTGATCGCCCGTTTTGACATTAATCGCTTTGATTCTTCTGCTCTCTTCGTCGGTAAAATACAAATCTTCCTCTTTGGTCCCCATCAGTCTTCCCGACCCGCGTACCTTCGTCTCCAGCGTTTCGGTCTTCACCGCGTACTCCGGCTTCTTGGACAGCTTCGGGGGAGTTACGACAGGCAGCGTCTCCTCTTCCGCCTCCTTCGGCAGCAAAGAGCAGCCCGAGCTGACCGCCAAAGCCGCGGCCATGCATGCGACCAGCAGCGGCTTCGTCTTGCTCCTCCTCCTACGTGTTGATGAACTTTCCATCCACCATTTCGAATACATGGTCAGCAACCTCCATAATTGTCGGATCGTGTGTTGTCATGCATATGGTCACCTTCTCGGTCTCAATGATGTCGCGAAACACCGACATAACCTGGGCTCCCATTTGCGAATCGAGCTCTGCCGTCGGCTCGTCGGCGAGCAGCAGACTCGGCCGATGCGCAATCGCCTTGGCGATGGCGACGCGCTGCTGCTCCCCGCCGGACAGCTCGAACGGACGGTGATGCATCCGTCTGCTTAAGCCGACAAGTTCAAGGCAGTGCGCAGCCCGCTGCTTCCACTCGGATCGCGGCACGTCCGCCATACGGAGCGCCAGCTCCACGTTCTCCCAAGCGGAAAGCAGCGGCATCAAAGCGAATGATTGGAAAATAAATCCAATTTCCTTGCGGCGAATTTGCGTCCGCTGATCGTCGCTGCACAAATGAAACGGGTGCTCCTTGAACACGATTTCGCCTTTGTTCGGCTGATCGAGTCCTCCGATCAAGTTCAGCAGCGTCGTTTTCCCGGAACCGGAACGCCCTTTCAGCATAATCAGCTTTCGCGGATAAAGCGACATGTTAATGCCCTTCAGCACGTGCAGTTGCTGCCCTCCCACCGGAAAGGAACGCTCGACTCCGGTTACCGTCAGCAGCGGTATCGTTAAATCGGCGGAGTCCTCCGCTTCCGCAAAGCTGCGTTCGAATGAAGACGGCGATGACTCGGCAATTGCTTCAGTATGTATCAACCGCGCGTCCGGCTCGCCATCGGCGGCGGCCCGAGGCTGTTCCTCGACGCTGCCGTCGGCCGGCAAGCTTTTGTTTTTGGGGCGAAGCCAACCAAGCATGATGACCCTCCTACTAATTGTCAACTCGACTCTATGTATCTATCAAACCCAATACTTCCAAATTATAGACGAAGGATAACCGCAAAAGGTTACACTTTCCGATGAAAAAGTTTATTTTTCGAAAAACCGATGTGCCGGAATTGTAACTTCCGCGTAACCAAATATAGGATGTCTTTGGCTATAATGGCCGTATGACGATCTAATTCATACAGGAGGTATATACCATGAAAACGCCATTTAAATTATTGTCTTTAAGCATTGCCGGATGCTTGCTTGCATCGTATTCGTCCAGCGTACTGGCCGCTCCCGCTGCCGCGGTACCCGTATCCGCTCCGGCGGTTGTCTCCGCATCCGTTCCTGCGAATGCTTCCCATATTCAGGTCAAGCCGAATGCAACCCAAGAGCATACGAGCGAGTATACCGCCGATCTGAGCGTTCCGGTCATCGAGGGGATGAAGGACACCGCCTATCAAACCAAGCTGAACAACGACATTTCCGCAAGCGCGCTGAAAGAGCTCGAAGACTTGAAAGCCAAAGCGCACGAGGACGCCGCGAACAGCAAACAAAGCGGCTACGAGTTTCATCCGTACGAGCTGTATGTCAGCTACGAAGTGAAAACGAACAGCAGCGGCGTTCTCTCCATTAAAATGTCCACCTACGTATTCACGGGAGGGGCGCATGGGCTGACCCGAATCGATACTTATAATGTGTCGGACCGCAGCCAAGCGGACGCTATCGAATTGAAGGCATTGTTCGGCGATCAGTATAAGTCGATCATCAATGAGCGCATCCAGGCCGATATCGCCAAAGATCCGGACAAATATTTCTCCGAGCCTTTCAAGGGGATCGCGGATGACCAGACGTTTTACATTGAGAACGGGGAAGCGGTCATCGTGTTCAGCCAATACGAAATTGCGCCTTACGCGTCGGGAAGCCCCGAATTCCGCATCGCCATTCCGGCCGAAGCGGGACTAACGGACTCGCTGATCCGCGTGACCTCCAAAAAAGTTCAGCAAGAAACCGATGAATATACCGCCGATCTAAGCATTCCCGTCATCTCCGGGTTGAAGGATAAGCAATATGAGGCGAAGTTCAATGACATGCTGGAGCAAACCGCGATGAAGGATTTGGACAGCATCGCATCGCAAGCGAAGGAAGGCGCGGCCGACGCCAAACAAAACGGCTACGAGTTCCGCCCTTACGACATCACGGTTACATACGAGATCAAATCGGACGGCGGAAGCGCCAATAACGACCGGTTTTCGCTCAAGCTGTCCACTTATGTGTATACCGGCGGAGCTCACGGAGGCACCCGCATCGACACCTACAACGTCTCCGACAAAGAGACGGCATCAAGCATCGGGCTTAACGATCTGTTCGGAGACAAGTACCAGGACGTCATCAACCCGATCATTCAGGCGGAAATCGCCAAAGCTCCGGAAAATTATTTTGCGGACGCGTTTAAAGGGATCACGGATACGCAGACGTTTTACATTGAAAACGGCGAAGCCGTCATCGTGTTCGGCCAATACGAAATCGCTCCTTATGCGGCCGGAGCGCCGGAATTTCGTATCGCCGTCCACGGCGGCCAACCCGGGACCGGAAGCGCGAAGCCGACAAAGGCTGCTGCGAACGGTCAGGAGTTTGCTCTCGTCACCGGCAGCGACGGCGTCGCGATGGCTCCGCTTCGCGGCATAGCCGAAGCATTGGGCTATACGGTCACTTGGTATGACCAATACCAGAGGGCGGAGCTGATCCGCGGAAACCAACTGGCCGTAATTACGGTCGGGGAAGATAAATATGCGGCCGATAAAGCGGACCCCGCAGCTTTAGGAGCGGCTCCGTATATTAGCCAGGAAGGCAGCCTGCTCGTTCCCGCCTCCTTCTTTACGGAAATTTTAAAAGCTTCCTCAACCGAAGAAAACGGTACGATCACACTCAGTCTGCAATAAAGGCCGCTGAGCCGGATGCTTTTAAAAGCCCGGTAAAAAGCGGGCTTCGCTAAGCGAGAGCAATCTGGAGAAGCTTTAGCGTTCGCCTTTGTTCCCGGATTTCCCCCGTTTCACGGGCTTACCTATTCAAGAAATCCGGGAACAAGAGCGATCCGAAAGATGCTTTCGCATGCGCAGTCGGCGTTCCCCCCTTTTTTTTAAAACAACAGCAAAAAACCTTTCGAGCCCGCAAGCCCGAAAGGTTTTTTTCAATGTCGTTTCAATCCTCTGGATGCCCGGCCGGCTTCGAACGGCATCCGTAATCCGCTACCGCATCGATCTGAACTTCTGCGAATGCTCCTTCGCCTGTTCCACCGTCGTAATGCGGTTGCGGCTCCATTCCAGCAAAATGCGGTCGATGTAGCGGAAGTGAACCTTGCCCGCAAACACCGCTTCCTTTAGTCCAGCCATAATCAGCTCTTCCGGATAGCGGTCCTTATCCAGCCAGCCCGTGATCGACTCCAGCTCCATCGGAGTTAACGGCCGCCCGAATTCTTTCTCGAACACCGAGAAAATATCGTTGCGGACCGCCGGCTCCTCGGGCTTCTTGCGCTGCTGTTCCTGCTCGTACCAGCAAGCGGCCAGCTTTTCGAACAGCGGATTAAAATTGTATTTCTCATAATGAATTCCGTTCTGGTGATCGACGGCCTCGTCAATCGCCAGCAGTCCGTCCTTCAGCAGCTTTTGCAGCGAGGCGATAACCTTCTCCGCGGACACGCTCATCCGCTCCTGCAGCTCTTCCAGCGTAGGAAACTCCTTATGCTCCTTCTCCATAAACGCCATGACGTGAATCATCAACAACACGTCGACTTCCGTCAGCTTCAGCTGATGATAATGCTTCAACAATAAATAGGGTATCCCTATACTGCCTTCGCGCCAGCCGGCCATAAAGGCGGCCTGCAGCTCCAGCGCTTCATTGCCGTATTGCTTCATCCGTTTCACCTCTCCCAACAACAGCTTAAACCGTTCTATGCTATTCATGATGTTCTATGCCGCTGAGTGCCGGCTTACCTGCCGAACACGGCTTATCCGCATACCGGGAGGAAGTCTCTTATGGGTACAGGCGGTACAATAATCTCGGGAATGGAATCGTCTCCCGCACATGATCCAGCCCGCAAATCCACGCCACCGTACGCTCCAGCCCGAGACCAAACCCCGAATGCGGAACGCTGCCGTACTTGCGCAAATCCATATACCATTGATAAGCTTCTTTGGACAGCTCATGCTGCGCGAACCGTTCTTCCATCAACTCCGGATCGTCGATCCGCTGGCTCCCCCCGATAATTTCCCCGTATCCTTCGGGAGCGATCATATCGGCGCACAGCACCACTTCCGGACGATCCGGATCGGGCTTCATATAGAACGCCTTTATTTCCGTAGGATAGCAGGTAATAAATACCGGCGTCTCGTACTGCTCCGCGATGGCCGTTTCATGCGGCGCGCCGAAATCTTCGCCCCATTCGAATTCGTGGCCGTTCTTTTGGAGAAACTCGACCGCTTCGTCGTAAGTGATCCGCGGGAACGGAGCCTGGATTTTCTCAAGTTTCGACGTATCGCGCTCCAGCACCTCCAGCTCCCTACGGCAGTGGGCAAGCACGGATTGCACGATCGAGGATACGAATTGCTCCTGTATTTCCAAATTTTCTTCATGAGTGACGAAAGCCATCTCAGGCTCAATCATCCAAAATTCGATCAGGTGACGCCTCGTCTTCGACTTTTCCGCGCGGAAGGTCGGTCCGAAGGAATACACCCGACCCAAAGCCATCGCCGCCGCTTCCATATAGAGCTGACCGCTTTGCGTCAAATAGGCGTCTTCGTCAAAATATTTGGTATGAAACAAATTGGTCGTGCCTTCGCAGGAGGAAGGCGTCAAAATCGGCGGATCGACCAGATGAAAGCCGCGCTCATCGAAAAACTGCTGGATCGCCCGGATAATTTGCGCCCGAATGACGAGAATGGCCCGCTGCCGCGGCGAACGAATCCACAGATGACGATGGTCCATCAAATAATCGACGCCGTGCTCTTTGGGAGTGATCGGATAATCCGAGGAAATCTGGATAATCTCGACCCCGGTTACCGTCAGCTCGTACCCGCTCTTGCTGCGCGAATCCTCCCTCACGGTGCCGGTTACGTACAGCGAGCTTTCCTGCGTCAGCTTGCCCGCCGCTTCCCATACTTCCGGCGCTACCTCGCTCTTGACGACGACAGCCTGAATAAATCCGGAGCCGTCCCGCAGCTGCAAAAACTGGATTTTCCCGCTCGACCGTTTATTATGCAGCCAGCAGCCGATAGTGACCGTACCGTCTTTATGCCGGTCGACATCGCGAATCATCGATAATTGTCGGCTCATTGCAAGACCATCCTTCCTCTATTTGGACTTAAATGATTATACTACATTGGTGCGAGCTAATATGAGCTCATGCGTATCGCGGGCGATGACCAGCTCTTCGTTCGTCGGAATGACCAGCACCTGTACGCGGGAAGCCTCGGTTGTAATGCGCCGCTCCCCCCGGTCCCGGCTAAGATTGGCCGCCTCGTCAAACTCGATGCCGAGAAACGTCAAATTGCCGCATACGGCGCCTCGAAGCGCAGCCGAATTTTCCCCGACGCCGGCGGTGAATACGATCGCGTCCACCCCGTTCATCGCCGCCGCATAAGCGCCGATATATTTGCGCAGCCGGTATTCGTACATATCAAACGCCAGCTTGGCACCCCGGTCGCCCGCTTCCATAGCCTCCAGTATTTCCCTCATGTCGCTGCTAATACCTGATATCGCAATCAAACCGCTATGTTTATTCAGCATCGAGTTCACTTCCCCGAGCGTCAAGTCCTCTTTGCCCATGGCATAAGGCACGATCGCCGGATCGATGTCTCCGCTGCGTGTGCCCATCATAAGACCTTCCAGCGGCGTCATTCCCATGCTCGTATCGTAGGATTTGCCGTTCCATACGGCGGTGCAGCTCGCCCCGTTGCCGATATGGCAAGTAATCAGCTTCAGCTGATCGAGCGGCTTCTGCAGCAGCTTGGCCGCCCTGTCGCTGACATACGCGTGGGACGTCCCGTGGAAGCCGTAGCGGCGGATTTTATGCTTCCTGTACAGCACCATCGGAATCGGATACAAATACGATGCGGCCGGCATCGACTGATGGAACGCCGTATCGAACACGACGACTTGCGGCGTCTGCGGCAAATTTTCCTCCACCGCATTGATGCCGAGCATATGAGCCGGATTATGCAGCGGAGCCAGATCGAACAACCGCCGGATTTCACGCTTGACATCCTCGTCGACGATAACGGAGCTTGGGAACGATTCCCCTCCATGGACGACCCGATGGCCTACGGCATCGATTTCATCAATCGATTCCAGCACGCCGTGCCGCTTGTGCACGAGCATCTGCAGCACCTTGCGAACCGCCGTCGTATGCTCCAAAATTTCCGCCACTTCCTGCTCTTCCGGCTTCCCCGCCGGTTCATAGCAGACCAAAGAGGAATCCATGCCGATTCGCTCGACCTTGCCTTTGGCAAGCACCGACTCGTCGTTCATATTGAACAGCTGGAATTTGAGCGACGAGCTTCCCGCGTTAATGACCAAAATATTCATACCCGATCACCGTCCCTATCATAGCGGAAAAAGCCATGCCCCGTCTTTGTCCCGAGCTGTCCCGCGCGCACCATCTGCTTCAGCAGCACGGCAGGCCGGTACTTGACATCGCCGAATTCGCGGAACATGCGCTCCATCGCCGCAAGCACGGAATCGAGCCCGAAACGGTCGGCCATTTCGAGCGGGCCGTAATGGAACGAATAACCGATGCGCATCGCCGTATCGATATCCTCTGCGCTGGCTACCCGCTCCGACAGCGTATGCATCGCCTCGTTAATTAAGACGCAGATAAGTCTAGTCGTCACGAAGCCGGGAGATTCATAAACCTGGATTCCCCGCTTCTGAATCGTGTCCTCCGCAAACCGTTTGGTAAAAGCAAAAGTCTCCTCGGATGTCTTCAGACCCCTTACAATTTCCACCAAATGTATTTTCGATACCGGGTATAGAAAATGGAGCCCGATGACCCGCTCCGGCCTCTCCGTCACCGCAGCGATTTCCGTCAAGCTGAGCGTCGACGTATTGCTCGCCAAAATGACATGAGGGGGGCAAATCGCATCCAGCTGCATGAACAGCTGCTTTTTCAATTCCAAGTCTTCATTTATCGATTCGATCACCAGCTCGCATACGGCAAGCCGGTTCATATCGGTTTCCTTGTGGATTCTCGACAAGATCAGCTTCTTCTCCGAAGCGGTTATCGCCCACTTCTCCATTTGCTTGTCGAGGCTGGCTTCGATATGTTCGAAAGCCTGCTCCAGTTTCTCGGCGGAGCGTTCGATCAGCACCACATCCAATCCTTGCCATGCCAACATTTCCGCGATTCCTTGCCCCATTGTGCCTGCGCCGACGACGCCGACTCTGCTGCAATGCATGCCGTTCTCCCCCTTAACCGCTTTCGCTGCAGAAAGATATAGTATATCATCAACGGTTAATTACTCTATAATGATGAATCAACCTGTTAGAAATATTATACACAACCGGAAGCGGAAAAGAAAAAATATTCATGTGGCATTGTTGTGACGCAAAAAAGGCCCGATACCGCATTCTAGCGGTCCGAGCCTTCCGGATCATGCTTATGACAGGGAAATAACTTTCTTCGTGTCTTGCGACTCGAACGCAGCCAAAATGACGTTCAGCGATTTCAAGCCTTCTTCTCCCGATATTCTCGGCGGCGTCTTCGTCACGAGACATTGTACGAACTCGTCGATCACGCCGCTCGTCGTTTGTTTCTCGTTCGTCGCCATAGCGCCGACCTTGTACTTCTCGACCGATCCGTCGCGCAGCTCGACGATGACTTGATCGTCCGGGTCCGTCCCGATCTTCATGACGCCGTTCTCGCACCAGAGCACCGTGCTGTTGTCGCCGCCTTTATAGTATGTCCAGCTGGCGACCAGCGTGCCGATCGTCCCGCTCTTCATGCGCAGCACGCAGGTAGCGTTATCGTCGACATCGGTTCCTTCCTTGTGCAGCGTATTGACGAATGCGGCCACATCGACCACCTCGTCGTCAAGCAGCCAGCGGATCAGGTCGGACTTGTGAACGCCGAGGTCTCCCATGGCGCCCATAATGGCTTCTTCCTTGCGGAAAAACCAGCTATCGCGTCCGTCGATGCTCCAGCCCTCAGGTCCGGGATGTCCGAAAGATGTGCGGAACGTCAGCACTTTGCCCATTTTGCCGGACTCCAGCAATTGTTTGGCTTTGACGTGAGGAGGCATCAAGCGCTGATTATGCCCCACCATTAAGTAAACGCCGTTCTTACGGGCCGCTTCGATCATCGCCAATCCCTCGGCCTCCGTCGTCGCCATAGGCTTCTCTACGAGCACATGCGCTCCTGCATTGACTGCGGCGATGGCTACCGGAGCATGGAGTACGTTCGGTGTGCAAACGCTCACCGCATCCGGCTTCTCGGCTTTCAGCATCTCGTTATAATCGGTATAGGCTTTGGCGCCGTACTGCCCGGCGTAATGCTCCGCACGCTCCATGATCACGTCGCAGAAAGCGACGAGCTCGACATTCGGATTGCCCGCATACTCCGGAATATGTCTGTGTTTGGAAATCGATCCGCATCCAACAACGGCTACTCTAATTTTACTCATGGTCATCTGGCTCCTTTATCAACGGTTTCTATGATTAAAATTGATTCAAGTAGTTCGTTTGCAGCCATTTCAAGCTGGTGGCAACGCTTTCGAGAGGAGGATTTTGGCAGCGGTCCTGCTCGACGATCAGCCATTCGACGCCGGCATCGGACCCCGCTTGAATCGTGGACGGCAGATTGATCTCTCCTTGCCCCAATTCGACGGTATTGATCTGGTTGTTAATCATGCCTTTGAAATCTTTCAAGTGCAGGAGCGGCAAACGGCCGGCATAATCGGCAATGTATTGCAGCGTGTCAAGGCCCGCATACTGCACCCATCCCGCATCCATCTCCACCAGAATATGCTCCGGCGCCGACGCATACAGCGCATCGAACACATATTGATCGCCGATTTTCAGCTCGAACTCGAAGGCATGGTTATGATAAGCGAACTTCAAGCCTTTCTCGTTAGCGCGGCGAGCGGCTTGACCGAGGAAGCCGAACAAGCTTTTCCAAGCTTCCGCATCTTCGCGTTCTTCGGCCGCAACGTACGGACAAATCAAATATTCCGCTCCGATAGCGAGCAAATAATCGATTTCCTTGTCCAGGTCGGCGCGCATATTTTGCAAGCTGACGTGCGCTCCGATCGGCTTTAAGTTCAGCTCGTCCAGCAGCTGCTTCATCTCCTCGGCGGACAGTCCGCCGTATCCCGCAAATTCAACGCCTTCATAACCGAGCTCGGCCACTTTGCGCAGCGTTCCGGTAAAATCGCTCGCCATATCGTCGCGAAGCGTAAAAAGCTGTAAACCAATGCCCATTCTTCTCATTCGTTTTCATCCTCCAAATAAGTGATCTATTTGATACCATTTTAATCGCAAATCCCCTATAATGACTATGAACGATGTGCTTGTAACATGAACTATTTGGCTATAAAAACATAAAAGGAGCCACGCTGATGCACTCGCAAATTTTATCGAGCGGCTATTCCTATCATTCTCAACGGTTTCAAACCGGCTACAAGGAAAGTATGCGTCATTATTTGTTCCGCCTGCAAACCGAAGGATGCTGCCAGGCGCTCGTTAACGGAACGATGACGCGGATCGAGACGGGCGACCTGCTGCTCTATCAACCGGGGGACGTGTACGATTTGCGGGTGGAGGAGCATGCGAACAAGCTCGGGCAAACGATCGTCTCCAGCGGCGATTATTACATTATGTGCAAGGGAGAATGGCTTGCCGCCTGGTGGAGAAAAAGCAAGAAGCCGCAGAAGGTGCGGATCGCCGCCTACGAACGGCTGCTGACCTTATGGCGCCAGATCGTTCTGGAAAAACGGCGGATCGAGGACGAGAATCCGGAGCTCTCCGATTATTTGCTGAGGGCGCTCTGTCTGCATATCGACCGGGCTATCGTCGAAACGCGGACGCTGCACGGAAGCTCGTTTCTTGCTTCGCGCATGAAAAGCTTTATCGAGGAGCACGCGATATTGCCGTTCAAAGTGGAGGATGTGGCGGCTCATGTCGGGCTCAGCGTATCGCGGGCCGTTCACCTCTTCAAAGAATGCTTCGGCAAAACGATGATTCAATACGCTTTGGAAATACGGCTGTCCACCTCGATCGAGCGAATGAATTATACGGATATGACGTTGGAGCAGATCGCCGAAACGTCCGGCTTCGGCAGCTATTCGTACTTTCACCGCGTGTTCCGCGACAAATACGGGATGACGCCCAAAGATTTCCGATTCCGTCAGGCCAAGGGCTTATTCTCCGAAGAATTATAACGAAATTTTCCTTGGAGCCCGGCGGGGCGTTATGTTATGCTTAAACGGAAATTGCTCATTATGCCTTGAAAGGGTGAGAAGCCGTGTACGATTGGAATCGTTTTCTGGGCCATGTCCGCGTCATCAAATTTACTGCAGCGCTAAACGGGATCAGTCTGCCTATAAACGGTTGTGCGGATCGGCGTCTTCTTCAGCCTGCAGGACGGACATGACGAGCTTCATTGCCATGCAATGAGCGAACCTTTGTCATCCTTGGGCCGCGGAGCAACGATCCGGGGCTTTTTTTATTGCCGGGAATCCGACATGCGTCCTTTTCCCGAGTATAAATCGGGGGAACCCCGAAAAAAGGATGATAAAAATGGATCGTAACCAAACCTCGAAGAACAGCCCTAAGGGGCATGGCCTGTCAAGAAATATTCCTCTATTTTACCTATATCAGCTCTGCAATTCCTTCATTCTCGATCGCGGTATCTGGATGCTGTATCTCGTATCCTGCGGATTTTCCCTGGCGGAAATCGGCGTCATCGAAGCGCTGTACCACGGCGTCGTCTTCCTGTTCGAAATTCCTACCGGCTACCTGGCCGACCGTTACGGCAAAAAATCGAGTCTGCTTATCGCCCAACTGCTCGGCATGCTGTCCGCCGGCTGCCTGATGCTTTCATCCGGCGCTCCTTTTATTATCGCAGGGTTTCTGCTCGGAGGGTTCGTCGGCACGCTGCAGTCGGGAGCGACAAACGCGCTGCTCTACGAAACGCTGCAGGTCCAAGGCCAGGAACACCGGTTTAAGCAGCGGATGTCTTACGGTTCGGCCATTATGCTGATCTCGATGGGCGTCAGCGGAAGCTTCGGCGGCTTCCTCTCGGATATGAATTGGGAATGGGTGTACGGAGGCAAAGCGCTCGTTCATTTGCTCACGCTGCTTATTTTGCTGCCGGTCATCGATCCCGTCACCTTCTCCAACAAACCGTCACCCGTGGGCGGCTCCACCCGAATTCGCCTGCAAGGGGTCACCGAATTAACGTTTGCCGGTCAGCTGAAGGTCGGCTATTCATTCATCCGCTCCAACCGTCCGTTTCTTACGCTAAGTTTGTTCGGAGGGCTGCTCTATTCGATGGCATGGTCGATTACGTTCTACAGCCAGGTCTTGTTCCAAAACGTCGGGTTTCCCAATAAAACGATCGGGACCTTCAACGGCATCGAAACGTGGGTGTCCGCCGCCATTACCGCCGCAGCTTATCTCGTGGAACGGCGCATCGGCAAAACCGCTTCGCTCCTCACATCGGGAATCGGCTTTACCGTGTTTCTGATTGTGCTCGCGGGAAGCTCGGGCGCCTGGCCCGTCGTCTTGTCCTTCTTCATGCTTTCGGTTTTTATCAGCTATCTGGAGCCGCTCTTGGAAGCTTATTTGAACGACCTCGTTCCCGCTTCGCTGCGCGCCACCATGCTCTCCGTATTCAGCATGATGATCTCGACGGGGATGATGGCTACCTTCCTCATCCTCGGCGTTTTGGCCGATCGCGGCGGCGTTTCGCATGCGATTCAGACGGTGCTCCTGCTCTGGGTTCCGCTGCTGATCGTACTGCTGCTATGGTGCTTGCGGCATATCCGCAAAGCGTGAAGACGGCAGCAGGTTATTGAATGAGCCGGCCCCCTTGCCGTATACTTGAATCAGGAGCGTAAAACCGAATCCAAACGCCAAAAAGAAGAAATGCAGGAGCGCAAATATGCGCTGAAGGTGCAGAAGGCAAAGCGAAAGCACCGCGGCAAATAAGCGCCGACTGCGGCGAAAGGCTGTCTTAAGGAAAATGAGCGCCGTAATCCCCGGAGAGGAACGGCAGCTCTTCTTCCCGTCAGGCAGCCTTTGCTTTGTCCCAGGCCGCCGCCGATTTGCCGCCAGGCGGGTGCAGCCTGAGCGCCCTCACCGCACAGGAGCGCTTTACACTTTACAGCCCGAGAGAGCGGAGAACCTGCGGGGTCAGCCCTTCTCCGGCATAGGAGACGAGCGGCGAAATTTCGACGCTGCGGGAGGCCAGAAGCTCTTCGGCCACGCCTGCCCGAAGCAGCCATTTGCGGTGCAAAGCCAGCGTCAGCTCTCTGGCCGTCGCCGGACTATCGGCCCCTTCTTTATTTTTGACGGGGGCGAATTCTTCTTCCGGGTTTACTTTAAGCACCGTGATCCGGTCTGCTAACGGAAACGCATCGAAGATAAACCGCTCGAATTTATAGGCATTCGGCCGATCCGGCACGATCCGCTCGCCGTCGCCGCCGATACAAGGTATCGCTTTATGCGCCATATCAAAGGGCAGCTCCGCATCAGCCGCCTTCTCGATAAAGTCGATCCGAAACAGCTGCATAGACACGTTACCCATACCGTAGACCAGCTTGCCGCTGCGATCCCGCTCGTTCATGACGCGCTCCGGAATCACGGTATACTCGACGACGGCCGGGTGCCCTCCGCGCCAGCACAGAATGCCGACCTTCTCTCCCGGATGCGACTTCTCCACCGCCTTGGCCGCAAGCGGGTGCCCTCCGCGCTCCGCCGCGCCGACGAACAACGGGTCCGCCACCCTGACGAGCGCATTGTCGACATTGTAATAAAACAGCCACCGGAGGCCGCGGAGCTTCATCTCCGCCAGCAGACCCGAACGCTTCAACGCCGCGAAACAATCGCCGTTGCCGCTAGGAGCAAGGCTGATCTCATCTTGGGCCGCCATCACGATTTTGCCTTCCTCATCCAGGGCGGGTAGCGCTTCCTGCTGAAAAAAACGGCAGTGCTCCCGCGGAAATCCGAAATAGCGGGACGCTTCAAAAAAGCGGACCGTCTCCTCATGATTTTCCGGACTCGTCATGATATACCAAGGAATCGTCCTGCCCGCACGGCCGGACAAATTGAGCAGCCGTTCCGCCTGCAGTTGAAACAGCGATTTGCCGGAAGGCAATCCGATATCGTACGTTCCCTTGGGACCGTCATAGCCGAGCCGGCTGCCCTGCCCGCCCGCCACCACAATGGCTCCGACCTTCCCTTCGCGCAGCAGCGTCCAGCCGAGCTCTTCGATATTCCGCCTCTGCTCCTGCGTAAGCTCTTCCAGGCTCAAACCGTCCATCGGCGCCATATGCTCCCCGGCAAGCCCCTCCTCCGTGACCGGCTTGATCGCGCCCCGAATCGCATTCAGACGAGCGTAGTCGATCTTCAGCACTTGCTTCAGCAGCTTTCGCTTCGATTCATCCGGCAGTGTATCGTAATAGCGAAGCAGATGTTCTTGCCCGTATTGACTTAATATCGCTTTCGCCTGTTCCAGTTGCCCTTCCACGAGAGCAGCCCCCCCTTATGCGGCATAGCATTGCCAGCCGTTTAAGACCATTTTACCATAAACTGGCGATAGGAAGAGAGCTTCCGTTCATTCCAGCCTCCGGAAACGGCTGCGCTGCAATGCCCGGACAACGAAAAAACTGCCCGGTTCCATGAACCGGACAGTCGTCGCGCAATGCTTATTTGTAAGCCAAACGGGCTTTATGTGCTTCCTCGTAAGCTGCAATTTTATCCGCATGCTGCAGCGTCAAACCGATGTCGTCCAAGCCTTGCAGCAGGAACTGGCGGCGGTGCTCATCCAGATCGAAATCGATGCTCAGGCCTTGATCGTCGGTGATCTTTTTGCTTTCCAGATCGACGGTCAGTTGGTAGCCTTCGGTTTTGGCCGTGCGTTGGAACAGTTCTTCCACTTGCTCCTCGCTCAGCTTGATCGGCAAAATGCCGTTCTTAAAGCAGTTGTTATAGAAAATGTCCGCATAAGACGGAGCGATAATGACTTTGAAGCCGTAATCCTGGATCGCCCAAGGAGCGTGCTCGCGGGAAGATCCGCAACCGAAGTTGGCGCGGGAGATCAATACGGACGCGCCTTGGTAGCGCGGCTGGTTCAAGGAGAACTCCTTGATCACTTCACCCTGCTTGTCAAAACGCCATTCAAAGAATAGAAATTGGCCGAAACCGGAACGCTCGATCCGTTTCAAAAATTGTTTAGGAATAATGGCATCTGTATCTACGTTTACGCGGTCAACCGGACCTACGAGGCCTGTATGCTTGCTAAAAGCTTCCATGTCGTTATTCTCCTCACTCAAATAAATTGAATTAAGCTTCCTGCTTCACTTTGAAATCCCACTCGCGAACATCATAGAAATGTCCTTTGATCGCTGCGGCCGCTGCCATAGCAGGGGATACAAGATGCGTACGTCCGTCGCGGCCTTGACGTCCTTCAAAGTTACGGTTGGATGTCGATGCGCAGCGTTGACCTGGTTTCAATACGTCCGGGTTCATCGCCAGGCACATGCTGCAGCCCGCATCGCGCCACTCGAAGCCAGCTTCGGTGAAGATTTTATCCAAGCCTTCTTTTTCCGCTTGAATTTTAACGCGTCCGGAGCCCGGAACTACGATTGCGGTCACATTCGAGGATACTTGATGACCTTGAGCTACTTTTGCGGCAGCGCGAAGGTCCTCGATGCGGCCGTTCGTACAGGAACCGATAAATACATAATCAACGGCCAAATCCGTCATCGGAGTACCTGGAGTGATGCCCATATATTCGATCGCTTTTTCAGCGGCTTTACGTTCGTTCTCCGTTGCGAAGCTTTGTGGGTCCGGAACAAGCGCAGTCACATCGGTACCCATACCAGGGCTAGTTCCCCAGGTTACTTGCGGAATCAGGCTGTCGGCGTCGAAATCAACCACACGGTCGTATACAGCGCCTTCGTCTGTAGTCAATTTCTTCCACTCGGCAACCGCTTCGTCGAATGCAGCGCCTTGAGGAACGTATTCGCGTCCGCGCAGGTATTCGAAAGTCGTCTCATCCGGAGCGATCAAGCCTGCTCTGGCGCCTGCTTCGATGGACATGTTACAAACCGTCATGCGCTCTTCCATAGACAGGTTGCGGATCGCTTCGCCTGTATACTCGATGACATAACCGGTAGCAAAGTCCGTACCGTATTTGGCGATAACGCCCAAAATCAAGTCTTTAGCCGTAATGCCTGGGTTCAGCTTGCCGTTGATGCGAACTTCCAGCGTTTTGGCTTTCGATTGCTGCAAGCATTGAGTAGCCAGAACGTGTTCTACTTCGCTAGTGCCGATACCGAATGCCAAAGCGCCGAATGCGCCGTGAGTGGAAGTATGGCTGTCGCCGCACACGATCGTTTTGCCGGGATGCGTCAAACCAAGCTCAGGGCCCATAACGTGAACAACGCCTTGATCGATGCTGTCCAAATCAAACAATGTAACGCCGAAATCTTTACAGTTTTGCGACAACGTGTCGATCTGCTGCTTGGAGATAGGGTCCGTAATATTGTAGCGGTCTTTGGTAGGAACGTTGTGGTCCATTGTAGCGTACGTCAGATCAGGACGGCGCACTTTGCGGCCTGTCAAACGAAGACCCTCGAACGCCTGAGGGGATGTCACTTCATGCACCAGCTGCAGGTCGATATAGATGATGCTAGGTTTGCCTGCTTCCTGATGAATGACATGATTGTCCCAAATTTTTTCAAACATTGTTTTTGCCATCAGTTTCACCTCATTGTCATGAATGCGAATCAATTCATCTCATGTTACATATACTAGCATTTCTTTATTCATTGATCCAAGATATAATATCTATAAGCTTGATAGGAAAATGTTATAATTGTGAAAACATAAATTCATCTTACTCTATCTTCTATTATAGCATTCGCCACCATATGAAAAGGAGCCATAAAATAATGGAACTCAGACAGCTGCAATACGCGCTGCAGATCGCCATTGACAAAAATTTTTCGAGAGCGGCCGAAAAGCTGCATATCGCCCAGCCCTCGCTCAGCCAACAGCTGTCCAAGCTGGAAAAGGAAATCGGCATCCTGCTCTTTCAGCGGACGACCAACTCGGTCGAGGTCACCTATGCCGGCTCCCTGTTCGTCGAAAAGGCCCAGGCCATTCTCGACATGGTCGAGCAGCTCAAGCGCGAAATGGAGGATATCTCGCAAATGCGCAAGGGCAAGCTCGTCGTCGGCAGCCTCCCTATTACGGGCGCTCACGTGCTGCCGCTGGTGCTTCCCGTCTTCCAGGCGCGATATCCCGAGATCGAGATTATGCTGGTCGAGGAAACGACGGCGAATCTGGAGCATATGACAGCGAGCGGCCAGATCGATATCAGTCTGCTGTCGCTGCCGCTAATGGACGATGCGCTGACCTATGAACCGTTGATCGAAGAGGAGATCGTGCTGGCCGTTCCGCCCCAGCATCGGCTGGCCAAGGCAGCGAAGGAAGTCGATGGAACCGTGCCTATCGAGGAGCTGCAGAACGAGCCTTTCATCGCGTTGAAGAAAGGCCAGGGCTTTCGCCAGATCACGCTGGAGCTGTGCCAGCGCTCCGGGTTCACCCCGCGGATCGTCTTCGAAAGCAGCAATATCGAAACCGTGCAGTCGCTCGTCGCCTCTGGCATGGGGATAGCGTTCGTGCCCCATATGGTATCGCGGGGAGCATGGAGCCAGCTGGCGCCGGGCTACTTGAAGCTGTCGCACCGGCCTACCCGAACGCTCGTCATCGCTTACCGCAAAGGGCGTTACATCTCCAAAGCGGTCGAAGCGTTCATGGGGACGTTCCGCGAGGTGGTGGAGCAGCAGTGACGCCGGTTCCTGACAGGCCTGCGTGTGCACGATACGATACGCATTCCGGAATGCGGCACAAGACGCATGGTCTACTTCCGGCTGCGCGCCGCCCATGAGGCGGCTTTTTGCGCTAGCCCGTTCACGAACTCCTGCTTTCCCTTCTGGTACAGCTTCGTATCGTGCGGAAATTGCTCGGCCAGCCGCAGCTTGAGCTCGCCGTACGCGGCCGCATCCTGCGGGTGCGCCGACAAGTAAGCCTTGAAATCAAGATGCGCTTGCACCGCCGGATGTCCTTCCTCGAACATATGCACATGATGCGTACGCCGGTCTCCGCCTTTCGTAAAATAGCGTCTTCCCGGTATGCCGTTCTCTCCTTTGGGTTCGAACCCGTAAGCCTTCAGCCGTTCATGACACGCATCCGCCGCTTCAATCCGCCGGAGGACAACCAGAATATCGACGATCGGCTTGGCATAACCGATGTCGGGAACGGAGGTGCTGCCGATATGATAGACGGCGACCGCTTCCTCTCCCAGTACGCTCTTCAAAAACTCGGCTGCCTCGGCATAACGAGCCGCCCATTCCGGCGTCCACGGCCGGATATCGGTTTGACGCATAGATCTCCCTGCTTTCTGAAAAGTGTGGCGAAAAAGTTAGCTGCGGTGCTCATTTGATCCTCCAATCGGCTTAATGGTACTGCGTCTGACGAGTGCGGCCCGTTTAAGTCCGAAACGTAAAGGTCGGCATCCCGCCATGGATGTCATAAGCTACTTCTCCCGAAGCGGAAGCCTCGATGACCGACCGCCAAAAAGCCGCCGCTCCGTGATTTTTCTCCAAATGAGCTACCTTCCATCGTCCCGGAAACGCGGTAAACAGCTTATGCGCCGCAAACCGTCCGATTCCCCGGCCGCGGTAAGCGCGCATGACGAAAAACTCGGCGATCGAGCTATGAAGCTCCTCACCCGCCGTTTCCTCCAGCTTTCGCACCAGCGCGAAGCCCGCCAGCTTGCCGTCCGCTTTCAGAAAGTAAGCGTACCTCCCCTCTTCCGTCCAGTAATGATCGATATAGCGGTAACCGAACAATCCGTGCTCGTTGACATCGCCTTCTTCCTCGAACTCGCTCATATCATGCTGATACAGCTCCATCAAATGCTGCAGTATCGACTTCTCCTCATAAGATATCGGATGCAGCTCCATTCGCATGCGACGTCTCCTCCTTTGTTGTCATAAAGTAACATTAACAGGAATCGGCAAAAAATGAAAACAGGGAGCCCTGTCATCGGTCGTTCGCTGGAAACGGATGAATATCGCTCCCCTTGATAACCAAAAAGCAGCCCTTTAAGAGCTGCTTCCGATATTGTAGCTTCCTGATTTGTTAATACAACGCAGGCCTGCGGTCTTCGAACACAGGAATTTTGCCGCGCACCTGGCTCACCAGGTCCAAATCGATTTCGGCCCGAAGAATCGCTTCGGATTCATCGCCTTCCACCAGCACTTCTCCCCATGGATCGATCACCATCGAATGGCCGAAAAACTCCGTCGTCCCGCTGACGCCGACCCGGTTGCAGGAGATGACGAACATCTGATTCTCGATAGCGCGCGCGGTCAGCAGCGTACGCCAATGATGCAGACGCGGGTTCGGCCATTCCGCCGGAACGAACAGCATTTGCGCACCGCCCAGCGCCAGCTTGCGGCTTAGCTCGGGGAAGCGGATGTCGTAACAGATCATCATACCGGCAGGCACGCCGTCCAGCTCCAGCTGTCCGATATGTCCGCCTTCCTTCAAATATTTCTCCTCATCCATCAACCGGAACAAATGGATTTTCGAGTAGTCTCCGACTTGGCGGCCTTCGCGGTCAAAGGCATAGATCGTATTGTAAATAGCGTCGCCCTTCTTCTCGGCAATCGAGCCTCCGACGATGTTCACGCCATGCTTGCGGCTGAAAGCGGACAGCAGCTCAATCGTCCTTTCTCCGGCGGTATCGGCCAACTCGTGAATGCGGTCCAGCGCGTAGCCCGTATTCCACATTTCGGGGAACACGATCACATCGGGCTTCGCCGTTCCTCCCACCGCTTCGTTCAATAAAGTTTCCAGCTTGGCGAAATTGTTCTCCGGCTCTCCGATGGCGATGTCCATCTGCAGCAGCGCGATATGCCAACGTTTTTGCGTCATACCCAATCACCTTTCATTAGTTCGGTATCCCAATCATAGACGATGCGGGCGTGAACTTCAATGCTTC
This sequence comes from Paenibacillus doosanensis, assembly GCF_025060755.1. Taxonomy (GTDB): domain Bacteria; phylum Bacillota; class Bacilli; order Paenibacillales; family NBRC-103111; genus Paenibacillus_S; species Paenibacillus_S doosanensis. Next base: position 58,739 of record NZ_JANYUY010000003.1, on the reverse strand, counting down.
CGGGCGATCCAGACCGTCCAGCGATCCTTGTCCTCTATCGGCTGTTCGTCCTCGCAACCCGTCCGCTCCCGGATGTAATCCGTCAGTTGAACCAATTCCTCGTCCGACAGCTCGTGGAGGATCGTTCTTCCCGTTCTCTTCCGGATATCCGCGGCAAACTGATCGAACCTTTCGAAACGCCGGCGCGTCTCCCACAACGGAAGCTCTTTGACGGCGGAGAAGCCTCCCGCTTCGAGCGCTTGAACGACGGCAGACGATTCGTGCCGACGACCGGTTTCTTTGGCTATCAGCTTAGGAAATTTCTCAAAGAAATAGCCCCGGACATGCTCCGTACTGCCCTCAATCAAACTATCCTGCGGAGTGCGGTCCTGCACGATCAGCGTGCCGCCCGGCGCTAGAATCCGGTAAGCCTCGCGACAACAGTCCGCAAGCTCTTCCTTCGTTAAATGGTGAATCAGCGCACGTTCCAGCACGACGTCCAACGATGCATCCGGCAAGCCCAAAGCAAGCGCGTTCCCTTGTTGAAACTGCACATTCGTCAGCTTTGCGCAAGCCGCCGAAGCTCCTTCCAGCATAGCCGCGGAGAAATCGATGCCGACGACCGACTCCGCCCCAAGCAGCGACAGCGCCGCCGTGTAGATGCCCCCTCCGCAGCCGATATCGGCCGCTCTTGCTCCCGTCAGCTTCACGTGCGATCCGATAAGCTCCACCCAGCCTGGGTCCGCTTGCCGTCCCGTGTACATCTCCCGGTTGCTGCGGGCGTGAAAATTCATCGTCATTGCAATACGCCTCCTCTTTCACGCTTACGATGTTCCAGATTTAAACGCCTCTTTTGTTTCATACAATAAAACTATGAACCATTAAATGAAACCTGCTTTCTTTATATTACCATTCTTTTTCAATAAATAAAAGTAAAACGATCGGCGTTCTATACACTCCAATCGATTCGTGATACCATTAATTCTAGTCCGTTTTGAGATTGCCCGTCTATTACAAACTATCATTGGAGTGTGACACATAGATGAGTTCTGCTTCATCATCCAGTATTTCCGCATTTCCCATTCAGCCTGCCGAGCGTATGCAGGAGCTGCCGACGCAATTTTTCGCCAAGCTGGTAGGCAAAGCGAACGTGCAGATCGCCGCCGGACATGACGTCATCAACCTCGGTCAAGGCAATCCCGATCAGCCTACGCCTGCCCATATCGTCAAGAAGCTGCAGGAAGCGGCCGAAAATCCGCTGTATCATCGCTATCCTCCGTTCAACGGGTTTTTGTTTCTGAAACAAGCCGTAGCCCGGCGTTACAAGGAGGATTACAATGTGGATCTCGATCCCGAGACCGAGGTCGCCATCTTGTTCGGGGGAAAAACGGGGCTCGTCGAAATCAGCCAATGTCTGCTGAATCCGGGCGACGTCTGCCTCGTCCCCGACCCGGGCTATCCGGATTACTGGTCCGGCGTCGCGCTGGCCGGCGCGCGCATGTCGTTTATGCCGCTGCGGGAGGCGAACGCGTTTTTGCCCGACTACAGCTCCATCCCTCAGGAAGACTTGAACAAGGCCAAGCTGATGTTCATCAATTATCCGAACAATCCGACCGCCGTTTCGGCTCCGGCTTCCTTCTATGAAGAGACGATCCGCTTCGCCGCCAAAAACGGCATCGTCGTAGCGAGCGACTTCGCATACGGCGCCCTTGGCTTCGACGGCCAGAAGCCGGTCAGCTTCCTGCAGCAGCCGGGAGCCAAAGAAGTCGGCGTCGAGTTTTACACGCTGTCCAAGACGTACAATATGGCCGGATGGCGCGTCGGCTTCGCCCTCGGCAACAAGGAAATCGTGCGGATGATCAATCTGATTCAGGATCATTACTACTGCAGCTTGTTCGGAGGCATCCAGGAGGCGGCCGCGGCCGCGCTGACAGGACCGCAGGACTGCGTGCAGGAGCTCCTCGCCATGTATCAGGGCCGCCGGGACGCCCTCTTTGCGGCGCTTGACCGGATCGGGTGGAAGGCGAACCGTTCCCAGGGCTCTTTCTTTACTTGGCTTCCGGTGCCCAAGGGACACACTTCCGAAACGCTGGCCGACCTGCTGCTGGAGGAAGCGAAAATTGTCGTAGCGCCGGGGATCGGCTTCGGCGAGCATGGCGAAGGCTATGTGCGCCTCGGACTGCTGACGCCGGAAGCGCGCCTGCAGGAAGCGGTGGAACGCGTAGCCAAGCTGAATTTATTCGGCTAGACGCCGCGCGCTGCGACCTTTACAAAACCGCCGTTTCCGTGCTATGCTAATAAGAAATCGAAACGTGATGATGGGAACAGTAGGAAGTCCATACGCGCTCAGAGAGTAAATTCCACCGGCTGCGAGAATTTACCGCGAACACTGTCCGAACCCGCCCCGGAACGGCCAACGACGAGTTGGACGGCTCTGCCTTGCCGTTAATAAGGTCTGGATTGAGTTGGATGTTTATCATCAATTAAGGTGGTACCGCGGAAGATTAAAGCTTTCGTCCTTAGAGGACGGAAGCTTTTTGTGCTTTCATGCGAAATATTTTTGAAAATGGGAGAAAGAAGTGATTCATCCATGCAGCAAACCATCGTGATCAAAATCGGCAGCAGCTCCTTGACCTCCGACGAGGGCGGACTGAACCGTCATAAAATCGCTTTTTTCGCTTCGGAGCTATCGAAGCTGCATCATAAAGGCTATCAAGTGCTGCTCGTTACATCCGGGGCGGTAGCGGCGGGCTTTCGCGAGATGGGATACATAAGCAGGCCGAAGCTGCTGCATGAAAAGCAGGCTTCCGCTTCCGTCGGCCAGGCGCTGCTGATGCAGGCGTACCACGAAGCCTTCGCTTCCCACAGCGTCGGCGTCGCGCAAATTTTGCTGACGCGCTCGGACTTCTCGAACCGCCAGCGCATTCATAACGCCTCCATGACGATTGAAGAGCTGCTGAAGCATCGCGTCATTCCGATCATCAATGAAAACGACACCGTCGTCGTCGATGAGCTCAAGTTCGGCGACAACGACATGCTCTCGGCGCTCGTCGCCAACCTGGTACGCGCTCGTCAGCTCGCGATATTGACGGATGTCGACGGATTGTATACGGACAATCCGCGCAGCAATCCGGATGCCAAGCGTCTCGGCCGCGTCGACGAAATCGGCGAGGAAATATACCGGATCGCCGGGGGCTCCGGATCGTCCGTAGGCACCGGCGGCATGCGCTCCAAGATTGAAGCGGCCCGGATCGCGACGCGCGGAGGCGTTCCGGTATTTATCGGCCGGGTCGCCGAAGAAGGCGACCTCCGGGCGGCCATCGAAGGTGACGGCAAGGGCACCTACTTCGTCACAAGCGAGCATAATCTCCCGATGAAAAAGCAGTGGCTCGGCTTCCACTCTTCTCCCCAAGGCCGCATCACCGTCGACGCGGGAGCGGAGCACGCCCTTGCCGTCGGCGGAAGAAGCCTCCTGCCGGCCGGGGTCGTAGCCGTTACCGGCGATTTTCACCCGGGCGACGTCGTCGAGGTCGTAAATGTCGACAATCAGACGATCGGCCGCGGCGTCGTCAATTACGCCAATTGGCAGCTGCAGGCGGTTGCCGGCCTCAGCACGGAAGAAGTGCAGAAGCGCATTGAGGTTAACCGGATTGAAGTCATTCACCGGGATGAATGGATCACGTTATCCGTTCATAAACAGATGTAACGAACTCCGGGAATATCCCGTCCATACCATCACGCGAGGAGGAATTTAAAGATGTCAACTCAACACACAGCAACTACGGCGAGCGAAGTCGTTCAGAAAGCGACGCTGGCCAAACATGCGGCGCCTCCGTTGGCGCTGGCTACAACCGAGCAAAAGAACAGCGCGCTCCACGCGATGGCCGACGCCTTGATCAAGGAGACGGCTTCCATTATAGCCGCCAATGCGGAGGATTTGCGACAGGGCAAGGAAAACGGCACCAGCTCTTCCCTGCTCGACCGGATCGCGCTCAATGAGCAGCGGATCGCCGGCATCGCGCAAGGGCTGCGCGAGGTAGCCTTGCTTCCCGATCCGATCGGCGACCAATTGGCGGAGTTTACCCGTCCGAACGGGCTGCATATCCGCAAAGTCCGCGTCCCTATCGGCGTCATCGGAATCATCTACGAAGCCCGCCCTAACGTCACGGTAGACGCCGCCGCCCTGTGCCTGAAAACCGGCAACGCGGTCGTACTGCGGGGCGGGTCCGCGGCTCTTCATTCCAATAAACGCATCGTCGAAGTGCTGCACGAAGCGCTCCGCGATACCGAGCTTCCGGCGGATGCTTTGCAGCTCGTTATAGATCCAAGCCGCGCCTCCGTCGACGAGATGCTGAAGCTTAACGGCCTGCTCGACGTGCTTATCCCGCGCGGCGGACATTCTCTAATCCAGAATGTCGTACGCAATGCGACGGTTCCCGTGATTGAAACGGGCGCAGGCATTTGTCATACTTATATTGACGAAACCGCACAATATGAGATGGCGCTGAACATCGCGCTGAACGCCAAGGTGCAGCGGCCTTCCGTGTGCAACTCGATGGAGACGCTGCTGGTGCATGAAGCCTTCGCCGAGCGGCATTTGGCACAGCTTGCGGAAGCATTCGGCGCCAGCGGCGTGGAGCTGCGCGGCAGCGCTTCGGCCCGGCTGCTTGTTCCTTCAATGAAAGAAGCGGCGGACGAAGATTGGGATACGGAATATAACGACTATATTCTCAATATCCGCGTCGTGTCTTCACTGGACGAAGCGATGGCTCATATCGGGGCTCATGGAACGAAGCACTCCGAGTGCATCGTCACGGAAAATCAGGAGAATGCTGCGCGCTTCCTGGAAACGATCGATGCGGCTGCCGTCTATCACAACGCCTCCACCCGATTCACCGACGGCTTTGAATTCGGCTTCGGGGCGGAGATCGGCATCAGCACGCAGAAGCTGCATGCGCGCGGTCCTATGGGACTGCCCGAGCTGACTTCGAGCAAATATTTGATCAGCGGCAGCGGTCAAATCCGCGGTTAACATAGAAGCAGGCTCGTCGAGCGCGCGCCTGCAATTTCTTTACGAGGAGCTACTTATCATGACCAAATCCGGCTTATCCAGCGCAAGCATCACCTTCGTCGGAGCCGGCTCGATGGCGGAAGCGATCGTCCGCGGGCTGACTTCGCAGCAGGACGGGAACCCGTCCCGCATTACTATGATCAACCGCTCCAACCAGGAGCGGCTGATGGAGCTTCACGAGCGCTACGGCGTCAGCTGCGCGGCAGACGACGCCGCCAAAGCCGCCGCCATCGCGCAAGCCGATGTGATCGTCGCAGCCTTCAAGCCGAAGGATGCCATCGAAGGCTTGAAGGCGCTCGCCCCGCAGCTGACTAGCGGGCAGCTGCTTGTATCCGTGATCGCCGGATTGTCGATCTCGACAATCGAGGCGGTCATCGGCGTGAGCGGACAGCCTATCGTCCGCACGATGCCCAATACGTCCAGCTCTATCGGACTGGGCGCGACGGGCCTCAGCTTCTCGGCCGCCGTCAGCGCCGAACAGCGGCAGCTTGCCATCGACATCTTCGCCTCCACCGGCATCGTTTCCGTCGTAGAAGAGTCGAAGCTTGATATCGTCACCGGCGTATCGGGCAGCGGCCCCGCTTACATCTATTATATGATGGAAGCGATGATCGAAGGCGGCATCCGCGGCGGTCTCTCGCCGGAAGCGGCCAGAGAGCTGACGGTGCAGACCGTGCTGGGCGCCGCCAAAATGGTCGAGCTGACCGGCGAAGAGCCTGCCGAGCTGCGCCGCAAGGTAACCTCGCCGAACGGGACGACCCAAGCGGCGATTGAGACGCTCGACCGCCATGATTTCGCCGTGGGCGTAACCCAAGCCGTTCTCCGCTGCGCGGAGCGCGCGGCGGAGCTTGGAGACGCGATCACGTCCCAAGCCGCTACAGTTCAATCCAAATAAAGTAGGTGTACGTTTTGTCCAATTCTTATTGCGTTGCCACATATCGCTGCCATGATGAAAAAGCCGACTTCGCGAAAAAAGCGCAAGGCATCGCCGTCGGTTTGACCGTCGGCAGCTGGACCGATCTGCCGGAAACGAAGAAAGCCGAGATGCAGCGCCATCTGGGCCAAGTTGTCGACGTCAAGGTGCATGAGCCGGCTCCCGGCGCTCCCGCATCGGAGCGCTATGCCGATATTTCCATCGCTTATCCCGACGCCAATTTCAGCCGCGATATTCCTGCGCTGCTCGTCACCGTCTTCGGCAAGCTGTCGATGGACGGCAAGGTTAAGCTCATTGATTTGTCGTTCTCCGAAGATTTCCTATCGGCCTTCCCCGGTCCGAAATTCGGTATGCAAGGCGTTCGCGAGCTGCTCGGCGTCCATGACCGCCCGCTGCTTATGAGCATTTTCAAATCGGTGATCGGCCATGATCTGGATACGCTGCGCGAGCAGTTTTACTTGCAAGCCGCGGGCGGCGTCGATTTGATCAAAGACGATGAAATCTTGTTCGAAAACCCGCTGACGCCGATTGAAAAGCGCGTGGAGGCATGCCTGCAGGCGGCGGCTCAGGCCGAACAGAAAACCGGCCAAAAGCTGCTCTACGCGACGAACTTGACCGGACCTACGTTCGGCCTGCTCGATCAAGCCCGCAAAGCGGTTGCGACCGGTGCCAACGCGCTGCTGTTCAACGTGTTGGCTTACGGCTTCGACGTGCTAAGCGAGCTGAGCCGCCATCCGGAAATCAACGTTCCGATCATGGCTCATCCGGCGATGGCCGGCGCATATTATCCGTCGCCGCATTACGGCATTGCGGCCAATGTGCTGCTCGGCAAGCTGATGAGGCTCTCCGGCGCCGATCTCGTGCTGTTCCCGTCGCCATACGGCTCCGTCGTCATGCCGCGCGAAGAAAATATGGCGATCAAGGAAGTGCTGCTGACCGAGCGCGCATCCGATTACATTTATTCCCGGGACGGCCGTCCGCAAGGCGCGCTGCCGCTCAAAACGAGCTTCCCCGTACCGTCCGCGGGTATTCATCCGGGTCTTGTACCGCTCATCCTTAAGGACTTCGGCGAGCAGGTCATTGTGAACGCAGGCGGCGGCATTCACGGCCATCCGATGGGCACCATTGCCGGCGGACAAGCATTCCGTCAAGCGATAGCAGCCTGCCAAGCCGGGCAATCGCTTAGAGCGTACGCGGAAAACCATCCTGAGCTAAAAGCGGCTATCGACGCTTGGGGAATTCGCGAATGACCAAGAAGCAGATCATCTTTTGCGACTTCGACGGCACGATTACCGTCAACGACAATATCGTCGCCATCATGAAGCATTTTCAGCCGCCGGGATGGGATCAACTGGTCGAGCAGGTGCTCGCCAAGACGATCTCGATTCGCGAAGGCGTCGGCCGGATGTTCGCGCTGCTCCCAACATCGCGCAAGCAGGAAGTCGTCGATTTTGCGATAGGCAATGTGCGGATACGGCCGGGCTTCCAGCAGCTGCTCGATTACTGCCGCCATAACGGCATCGAATTTTACGTGACGAGCGGCGGGATCGATTTCTTCGTCTATCCCGTCCTATCGCAATTTCCGATTCCGAAAGATCATATTTACTGCAACGGCAGCGATTTTAGCGATAACCATATCCGAATATTATGGCCTCACGCTTGCGACGAGCATTGCCATAACGATTGCGGCATGTGCAAAACCGCGATCATCCGCCGCTATTCGCCGGAGCAATACGACCGCATCATGATCGGCGACAGCGTCACCGATTTCGAAGGCGCGAAGCTGGTAGAGACTGTATTCGCCCGCTCCATTCTCGTCGATCTGTGCAAAGATTTGGGGTTGAATTATTATGCCTTTGACGATTTCCACGATATCGTCAAGCAGCTTGAGGAGTTGAAAGTACAGTGAGCAACCTTCGTCTGGAAGAAAAGCAGCAGGCATTCGCCGAGCTAAAAGAGATTAAAACGATTTTGGCCGCCAAAGGCTGGTTTCCCGCAACCAGCGGCAACCTGTCCATCCGGGTCGGCGATTTCGCGCCGGAACAGTTCACCTTCGCCATTACGGCCAGCGGTAAAGACAAGTCGGTCAACACGCCGTCGGACTTTTTGCTGGTGGATCAAGACGGGAAGCCTACCGATGCGACAAGCCTCAAGCCTTCCGCCGAAACGCTGATCCATTGCGAGATCTATAAGGCTACCGGCTGCGGAGCGATTTTTCACGTGCATACCGTGTTCAATAACCTCGCCTCCGAGCTGTTCTGGGAACGCGGATCGATCCCCGTCGAAGGCGTCGAGTTGATCAAGGCATTCAATATTTGGGAAGAGGACGCGCAGATCGAGGTGCCGATTCTTCCGAACTATGCGGATATTCCGCGGATCGCCGAGCTGGTTCAAGGCGCTATCGTTCCTCGTGTGCCGGGGATTATGCTGCGCAAGCACGGCATTTACGCTTGGGGCGCGAACGCCTTCGAAGCGAAGCGCAACCTGGAAGCATTCGAATATTTATTCGAATACGTGTACCGCTGGGAATTGCTGAAAAAATAGCGAGTTATTAAAACGAAAAGGCGCGGCTCTGTTGAGAGAGCTCGCGCCTTTTTTTGATGCAATCCTAAGAGTCTGTCCGACGGAGTGCCTTTTGTGCATAGCGAATGAATAATGACTGTATATTTCATATATATACCTTCCACGTCGTTCATCGGACAGACTACTCCTAACTTTTGAACCGCTAAAGCGGGGACAATCCGTCGCCCGGCAGGTATGCCGCTTGGCGGTCAGCTTAGCGCATTTTGGGCATCCGCCAGCCTTGGCCTTTGACGTATTCGAAAGCGACCTTCTGCGTTGACGTCTTGCTCTCGCCCGAAGGCATTTCAATCCCTTCGCGAACCGGCACCTCGAAATCGACCTCCGCAGTGCTGCCGATAACCGCCTTTTCCTTGATGCGTGCTTTATCCCAATCATAGATCGTCCCGCCGTCGGCCGCCTGCAGCGCCAGCTTGCCGTTGACCTCGGTCAAACCGTGCTCCTTGATGAACGTATCCACGTAATCCGGGGTAAACACTTCCCCCAAATACTTTTTCACCTCGGCGATCGTATTGAAGCCGCAAGAATAGCTGCGGCTCACCTCGTCTCCGGGAATATGCACCGATTCATAATTGCAGACGGAATTGCCCTTCACGGGTCCGCCGCTCGCCACCTCATACACTCTCGCCGATTGGGCGATCAGCTCCATTACCTGTTGATCGGTTAGCGCCAGCGTCGGAATCACTTCGTCTTCAAGCGAATCGATATAGATGCTGTTCTTCTCCCCGTCCCATTTGACCTGCTGGCTCAGCGCCTGCGCTATCGCCCGGATAGGAAGGTATGTAGTCCCTTCGTAAATAAAAGGCTCCACGATTTGGCCGTCCGAATCTTTGGGCACGACAGGCTGGCCGTTCACGAACAGCTTGATTTGGTTATACGTGGCCGTTATCGGCTTGACCATCGGATTGTCGGCAAACACGGCAGAAGCCGACATCAAAACCGTTGCTGAAGCGGCTCCAAGCACGAATCCTTTCCATTTGTCTTTGAAGCTCATGCGACAACCTCCACCATCGTAGTTCATTCCATTGCCGTGTAAAATACGGCTCTCTATCAAAATAGTAATTCTATTATAAATTCCAAACGCCGGATCGTATATAGCCTCGGCCCGGCTTCTGCAAAAAAAACCCTCGGCTCCAATCTTAAGGGGCGCGAGGGCATTACCGTCCAGCCTAACCTGCTGTGCTGCTTATTTACCGTATTCGCTTGGGTTCAGCCGCCATGCTTTCAACACTTCGATATCTTCCTGACGAATGCTTCCCTGCTTCAGAGCGACGTCGACCAGCGTCGTATAGTTGGTCAACGTTTCAAAAGGAACGGCTGCGCCGCGGAACGCCTCCGCCGCTTTCTCGAACTGATAGGAGAAAATCCCGAGCACTCCGAGCGCATTCGCCCCCGCTTCATTGACGGCCAAAGCGACTTTCAGCGAGCTGCCTCCGGTGGAGATCAAGTCTTCGATAACCACCGTTTTTTGTCCCGGCTTGATTACGCCTTCGATTAAATTTTCCTTGCCGTGGCCTTTCGCTTTATCGCGCACGTAAACCATTGGCAGATTAAGCTTTTGCGCGACCCAAGCCGCATGAGGAATTCCCCCTGTGGCGGCTCCGGCGATCACCTCGACATCCGGGAAATTGGCGCGGATTAAAGATACGAAGCCGTCGGCAATCCGCTCGCGGATGTCCGGGTACGAGATCGTCAAGCGATTGTCGCAATAAATCGGCGATTTCAGCCCCGAAGTCCAGGTGAACGGCTGGTTCGGGCGAAGAGCTACCGCTTGAATCTGCAGCAGCGATGCTGCGATTTGCTCGGCTAGCTCCGGATTGGTCGTAATCGATTGGGTACTCATGGCAAATCTCCTTTATATTAAAATAGTCTCAATAATCGCTTCCAGCGCGCTTCTAGGGTCCTTGGCAGCCGTTATCGGACGGCCGATGACTACATAATCGGTTCCTTGGGCGAAAGCTTCCTGAGGCGTCATTACGCGCGACTGATCGCCGATGTCCGCGCCTGCCGGACGAATGCCCGGGGTTACTGTGAAGAAGCCGCTTCCGCAGGCCGCCTTAATCCGCGTCACTTCGAGCGGCGAAGCCACAACGCCTTGCAGCCCCGCGCTTTGCGCGAGCCGTGCGTAGCGCAGCACCGCTTCTTCCACGCTTCCGGCAACCCCTATTTCTTCGTTCATTACCGTCTGGCTGGTGCTCGTCAGCTGCGTCACCGCGATGACGATAGGGCGGCTCGCTCCGTTCATCCCGCCGAGCGCTTTGTCAACGCCCTCCAGCGCCGCTTCCAGCATCTGCTTGCCCCCGGCCGCATGCACGTTGAACATATCCACACCGAGCCGGGTTACGCTTTCCGAGCCGCCTTTTACCGTATTCGGAATATCGTGCATTTTCACATCGAGGAACACTTTGTAGCCTTTCTCTTTCAACCCGGCCACAAACTGCGGGCCCGCGCTGTAGAACAGCTGCATGCCGACTTTCATATAACACGGAATCCCTTGCAAAGCCTGCAGCAGCTGCTCGGCCGATGCGGCATCCGGATAGTCCAGAGCCACCATGATCCGTTCGGCGACGTTGGTTTGTGTTGACATCGTGTACCTCCCATAAAAAAGTTCGGTTTGGTCAAAAAGCGTACCACTCTTTTCGCCAACTCTTCGCGAGCCTAATCAAGGGATTAGCACAGCATCCCTCCGTTTGCAGTCCCGGGTTACTGTGCTAATCGATAGGTTATTTATTATGCGTGATGCGCAGGCATCGGTCTCGATTGGAAATTGATCGCTTCCAGCATATGCCACAGCGCTCTTACCGTATCCAGCGAGGTCATGCACACGACGCCGTTCTCTACCGCTTCACGGCGGATGCGGAATCCGTCGCGCTCCGGCGTCTTGCCTTTGGTCAGCGTATTGACGACGAAGTGGGCTTCGCCGTTGCGGATCAGGTCGAGAATGTTCGGCGATCCTTCGCTCAGCTTGTTCACATGAGTAACATGCAATCCGGCTTCTTCCAGCGCCTTGGCCGTACCGCCTGTCGCTACGATTTTATATCCGAGGTTGTAGAAGCCGGTCAATATTTCGATCGCTTCCGCTTTATCTTTATCCGCTACCGTGGCAATAATGGCGCCTGTCGGCGGAATTTTCATTCCGGAGCCGATCAGCCCTTTGTACAACGCTTTGGCAAACGTATGGTCGCGGCCCATAACTTCGCCCGTCGATTTCATTTCCGGTCCGAGCGTCGTATCTACGCGGCGCAGCTTGGCGAAGGAGAATACCGGAACTTTGACCGATACGTACTCGTCTTCCGGCCACAAGCCCGTCTGATAGCCCATATCGGCCAATTTCTCGCCCATAATGAGTCTTGTCGCTACGTTCGCCATCGGAATCTTCGTTACTTTGCTCAAGAACGGCACCGTTCTGGAGGAGCGCGGATTCACTTCGATAACATATGCCTGGTCTTGATAAATAACGAACTGGATGTTCACCAGACCTACGACTTGCAGCCCTCTGGCGATCTTCGTCGTAATGTCGATAATTTGCTGCTTGATGTCCTCCGAGATCGTTTGCGGCGGATAGACGGCGATGGAGTCTCCGGAGTGAACGCCCGCTCTTTCGACATGCTCCATGATGCCCGGGATCAATACGGTGTCTTTATCGCAAATCGCGTCAACCTCGACCTCTTTGCCGAGCATATAACGGTCGATCAGTACCGGATGCTCCGGATTGATTTTGACCGCATATTCCATGTAGCTCAGCAGCTCTTCGTCGGAATAAACGATTTCCATCGCCCGGCCGCCCAATACGTACGATGGACGAACGAGCACAGGGTAGCCGAATCTCGAAGCCATGCCGACCGCTTGATCGACGGATGTGACCGTGCCGCCCGGAGGCTGCGCAATGTTCAAGCCGCGCAGCAGCGCTTCGAACTTTTTGCGGTCTTCGGCCGCATCGATGTTTTCCAGATCGGTACCGAGAATTTTCACGCCTGCCTTGGCCAGCGGAGCCGCCAGGTTAATCGCCGTTTGACCGCCGAATTGAACGATAACGCCGATCGGCTTCTCATGCTCGATCACGTTCATGACGTCTTCGAAGAACAGCGGCTCGAAATACAGACGGTCCGATGTGTTAAAGTCCGTCGATACGGTTTCCGGATTGTTGTTGATAATAACCGCTTCATAGCCTGCCGCCTGGATCGCCCATACCGCGTGCACGGTAGAATAGTCGAACTCGATCCCTTGGCCGATCCGGATCGGGCCGGAGCCTAAGACGACGACTTTTTGCTTGGTCGTTTCCTTCACTTCGTCTTCGGTCTCGTATGTCGAGTAGTAGTAAGGCGTCGTCGCTTCGAACTCGGCCGCGCAAGTATCGACCATTTTGTAAACCGGCTTCAAGTTCAAGCTGAGACGGTATGCGCGGATGTCGGCTTCTTGCGTAAAGTTGAGCCCGTTACCCGCATTGCTGCGGATTTCGGCGATCGCGCGGTCCGTGAACCCTTTGCGCTTCGCTTGATACAGCAGCTCTTCCGTCAATTCGGGCTGCAGCAGCTGCTCCTCGAATTGAATCAGCCCTTCGAGCTTGCTCAAGAACCACCAGTCGATCTTGGTCAAATCCTGGATTTGCTGGAGCGTGTAGCCGCGGCGGAACGCTTCGGCGATCAGGAACATCCGCTCGTCATCCGGCTTCGCCAGACGCGTTTCCAGCGTCTCTTGGTCGAGCAGGTCGGTTTCTTTCAGATAGAGGCGGTGAACGCCGATTTCGAGCGAACGGATCGCTTTATGAATCGATTCCTCGAACGTGCGGCCGATGGCCATCACTTCGCCAGTCGCCTTCATTTGCGTGCCGAGCTTGCGGTTCGCCGCCGTAAATTTGTCGAACGGCCAGCGAGGAATTTTCGATACGATGTAGTCGAGCGTCGGCTCAAAGCATGCATAGGTTTGTCCCGTAACCGGGTTGATGATTTCATCGAGCGTATAACCGATCGCGATTTTCGCCGCCATTTTGGCAATCGGATAACCGGTTGCTTTGGAAGCAAGCGCCGAGGAACGGCTGACGCGCGGGTTTACCTCGATGACATAGTATTGATAGCTGAACGGGTCCAGCGCGAATTGCACGTTACATCCGCCTTCGATATTCAAAGCGCGGATAATTTTCAGCGATGCCGAACGCAGCATTTGATATTCGCGGTCGGACAGCGTCTGGCTAGGCGCCACGACGATACTGTCGCCGGTATGCACGCCCACCGGATCGAAGTTTTCCATGTTACATACGACGATACAGTTGTCGTTGGCGTCGCGCATCACTTCGTATTCGACTTCCTTCATGCCGGCGATGCTTTTCTCGATCAGACATTGGCCGATCGGGCTGTAGCGGATACCGGAAGCTACCGTCTCCAGCAGCTCTTCTTCGTTCGCGCAAATGCCGCCGCCGGTGCCGCCGAGCGTATAAGCCGGACGCACGATGATCGGATAACCGATCTCATTGGCGAAATCTACGGCTTCCTTCACGGTCGTGACGATGGTGCTGTCCGGAACCGGCTGCTCCAGCTCGCGCATCAAATCGCGGAACAAGTCGCGGTCCTCCGCTTTCTCGATCGCGGTAAGCTGCGTGCCGAGCAGCTTCACGTTCTCGCGCTCCAGCACGCCGGCGCGCGCCAGTTCTACGGCCATGTTGAGGCCCGTTTGCCCGCCTAGCGTCGGCAGCAAGCCGTCGGGACGCTCCTGACGAATGATCTGGGTTACGAAGTCCAGCGTGATCGGCTCGATGTATACCTTGTCCGCCATATTCGTATCCGTCATGATCGTAGCCGGGTTGCTGTTGATCAGCACGACTTCCATTCCTTCTTCTTTCAAGGCTTGGCAAGCCTGAGTACCGGCATAGTCGAACTCAGCCGCTTGTCCGATGACGATCGGACCGGAACCGATAACTAATATTTTTTTCAAGCTATTATTTTTTGGCATAGTGCAGTTCTCCTTTCGATGCAGGGGCAGCAGCGCCCGCAGGCTCCAGACCTTGCTTGGAAGCGGCGGAAATTTGCGCTTGTCTCGGAAGCGCCGGCTTCGCTTGTTTGAATTCGCGGATCATGGCAATGAAATCATCGAACAGATAGCTGGAGTCGTAAGGCCCCGGAGCCGCCTCAGGATGGTATTGGACCGAGAATGCAGCATGCTTCTTATGTTTCAATCCTTCGACAGTGCCGTCGTTGTTGTTGATATGCGTCACTTCCAGCTCCGTGCCGGCGATGGAAGCATCGTTAACCGTATAACCGTGGTTTTGCGAAGTAATGTAGCAGCGGTTCGTCTTCAAGTCTTTCACCGGATGGTTGCCGCCGCGATGACCGAATTTCAGCTTCTCCGTATCGGCTCCGCAAGCCAGAGCCAGCAGCTGATGACCAAGACAAATACCGAAGATCGGGTATTCGCCGAGAATTTCGGAAATCATTTTGGCCGCGTGAGGCACGTCCTTCGGATCCCCAGGGCCGTTCGACAGCATGATGCCGTCCGGAGCCAAGCGGCGGATTTGCTCGGCCGTCGTATCTTGCGGCACGACAACCACATCGCAGCCGCGGCTCGACAAGTCGCGGATAATGCCTGTCTTCGCGCCGAAATCGACGACGACGACGCGCTCTTTGGAGCCCGGGCAGCTGAATACGCTCTTGGTGGACACGCGGGAAACTTGATCGATCATCAGCGGATTCGCCTGCAGCTGCTCCATCAGCTCGGCGACCGATTTGTTCGATGTTGTCAAGAGCCCTTTCATTACCCCGTGATGACGAATGCGGCGGGTCAGCATGCGGGTATCGATGCCGCTGATGCCGATAATGCCGTACTCTTTAAGCAGGCTGTCTACCGAATATTCCGCTCTCCAGTTGCTTGGCACCGTCTCATGCTCGCGTACGACAAAGCCGTGAACGAACGGACGGATCGATTCGAAATCGTCTCTCGTAATCCCGTAGTTCCCGATCAAAGGGTACGTCATCGTCACGATTTGACCGCAATACGAAGGGTCCGACAACACCTCTTGATACCCTGTAATCCCTGTATTAAAAACGACCTCACCCGTCGATTCGCCTTCGCTGCCGAATGCCGTTCCGGTAAATAACGTGCCGTCTTCCAACAACAACCTTGCCTGCATCGTCTTCAACTCCTTATCTTTGTGTACAATCCTATGTGTAAACCGCGTTAACCGCGGAGGGGAATAACCGTTTGATTTGTAACGCTTATGTGTATTCCGATTATTATTCGGACCAGACGACTTTGCCGTCCACCATCGTCCAAGCGGGCCAGCCTTTCAGCTTCCAGCCGGTAAACGGCGTATTGCGTCCTTTGGAAGCGAACTCTGCCGGATTGACTTCCTTCTCCTGTTCCAGATCGATGATCGTCAGATCCGCCGTTTTGCCTACTTCGAGAGTGCCCTGCTTCAGACCGAATACTTGGGCCGGCAGCTTGGTCATTTTATCGACCAGGAACTGCAGCGTCCATTGTCCCGTAGCGACGAATTTGGTGTACAAGAGCGGGAACGCCGTTTCGAATCCGACGATGCCGAACGGAGCCAGATCGACGCCGCGCGCCTTCTCTTCCTCGCTGTGCGGAGCATGGTCCGTGACGACGATGTCGATCGTGCCGTCCAGCAGCCCTTCGATACAAGCCTGCACATCGCGCGGCGTGCGAAGCGGCGGATTCATTTTCCAGTTAGCGTCCATGCCCGGGATATCTTCGTCCGAGAGCAGCAGATGATGCGGGCATACCTCTGCGGTTACGTTGATGCCGAATTGCTTCGCATGGCGGATCAAGCGCACCGATTGCTCTGTGCTGACATGACAGACATGATAATGTACGCCCGTCGCTTCAGCCAGCAAAATATCACGGCCGACATGGATCGCTTCCGACTCGTTCGGAATGCCTTTCAAGCCGTGCTTTTTGGAAAAAGCGCCTTCGCTTACCCAAGCGCCCTCGACCAGGGTGTTGTCTTCGCAGTGGGCAATGACGGGCAGTCCGATCGACGCCGCTTTGGCCATCGCGTCCTTCATCATTTGCGCACTCTGCACGCCTACTCCGTCGTCCGTGTAGCCGATGACGCCGGCCGCTTTCAGCGCGTCGAAGTCGGTCAGCTCGCGACCCAGCTCGTTCTTCGTGATGCATCCGTAAGGAAGCACGCGTACGACGCCTTCCGTCTTGGCCTTGTCCAGCACATATTGAACCGTCTCCACCGTATCGATAACCGGGCGCGTATTCGGCATGCAGGCGATCGTCGTAAAACCGCCGCGAGCCGCGGAGCGCGTCCCCGTTGCGATCGTTTCCTTATGTTCGAAGCCGGGATCGCGAAGGTGTACGTGCATATCGATCAGCCCCGGCGCAAGCAGCTTGCCCGCCGCATCCACGACCGTGTGGCCCGCCGTATCCGGCTGACCGCTTGCCGCGTCGATAATGCTCTCAATCGTATTGCCTTCCACCAGAATATGCCGCGTCTCCAGCTCATTGCCTGAAGCGACAACTTGTGCGTTTAAGATCCAGATTCCCATAATACCCTCCCTGACTTGTTTATTTCATACTATATATTTTGCTACTATTGTGCCCAATCGTTGTTAACTGGCTCGTTATCCGGCGGGATGACCGTTAGCTAAGCGCCCGTTCGAGCACGGCCATGCGGATCGGCACGCCATGACTCATCTGCGCAAAAATTTTGGACCGTTCGCATTCGACCAGCGCATCGTCAATTTCCACGTCGCGGTTTACCGGAGCCGGGTGCATGATGATCGCGTGAGGCGCCATAGCCGATTCTCTGGCTGCCGTCAATCCGTAAGCTTCGCGGTAGTCCGCCGTCGATTTGAACACATTCTCTTCATGCCGCTCCAGCTGCACTCTCAGCATCATGACGACGTCGGCCTTGATAGCCTCGTCCATCGTAATATACGGCGCGTATGCCGCCAGCTCGGGAGCCTGCATGCTAGGAGGGGCGCAGAAGCTTACCTTGGCTCCCATCGTCTGCAAAGCCCACAAATTCGAGCGCGCGACGCGGCTGTGCTGAATATCGCCGACAATCGATACGCTCAGCCCTCTTAGATGGCCGAAATGCTTGCGCATCGTGTACAGATCGAGTAAAGCTTGCGTCGGATGCTCGTTGCTGCCGTCGCCTGCGTTAATGAGCGGCACCTTGACTTTCTCGGCCAGCTCGGCCAGCAGCCCGTTCGGCTTCATGCGAATGACCCCTGCGTCGATCCCCATCGATTCCAGCGTCTTGACGGTATCGTAAATCGATTCTCCCTTCTGGACGCTGGAGACGGCCGCAGCGAAGTTTAAAACCTCGGCGCCGAGACGCTTCTCGGCGACTTCGAACGAAAACCGCGTTCTCGTGCTGTTCTCGAAAAACATGTTGGCCACAAACCGGCCTTGCAGATGATTCGCCAGCTTCACCGGATATTGTTCCCAATAAGCGGCGCGGTCCAAGATCGAAGTAATGTCCTCCGCGCTCATTCCTTTGGTGCCAAGCAGATGCCTCTCCGCCGCAACTTTCAATTGTGTCATCCGTTTTGCCTCCTCTGTCCAGTTATGACGACTTGATCGGAACCGTCCACTTCGCTCAGCAATACCTCGATCTTCTCCAGACGGGAGGTCGGTATATTTTTCCCTACGTAGTCGGGCCGGATCGGAAGCTCCCGGTGTCCCCGGTCCACCAGCACCGCAAGCTGAATCATCTGCGGCCTTCCCAAATCCATCAAAGCGTCCATCGCCGCTCTGACCGTTCTGCCCGTAAAGAGCACATCGTCGAACAAAATAATTTTTTTATTGTGAATGTCCATCTCCGAGGCCGCTCCGGCTCCGGCGGCCGTTTGCTCCGTTTTTGCGGAACGGTCGTCGCGGTAGCGAGTCACGTCGATTTCCTCTACCGGAACCGGCACGTTCTCGATTTCCCGGATTTTTTCGGCGATTCGCCGCGCGAGGTAAATGCCCCGGGTCCGCACTCCAATCAGCATGCAATTTTCAAAACCTTTGTTTCTCTCCAGAATTTCGTGAGCGATCCGGGTCAGCGCGCGGCGCATGCCCGTCTCATCCATCAATACATGTTCTGTTTCCTGCACCAAGGTCTTCGACCTCCTGCCAAAAGTAGTTTGCCAAAACAAAAAACCTTGCACGGAGGCAAGGTTGTAGACACAAGGATAGAGCGGGCAGTAAGCACACGAAGCCTGCATGCAGCAGACCGCGGTTGATGCGGGTTCCCCGTTCTTCCAATCGTTCACCTTGCCAGCCTCTCTGGACTGAGTTTAAAGGTGCTATTCAGTTACGAGTATTATCCCACGTTCGACATCGGCTGTCAATAGCAACTGTCGATGATTGTCGAGCGGGCACATTGCTAGAACACGTCATTTATGCTATAAAGGAAAGGAATGATTTCGTTCGAAGCATCCCGCCTTGTGCGGGCGCGCGTTATTTTACATAAGGAGTTGGAATAAAGAATATGTTGGAAATGAACACGGAAGAAGTTATTAACTTTATTAAAACAAGCACGAAGAAAACCCCGGTGAAAGTATATGTAAAGGGCGATTTGGAATCGATCGATTTCGGATCGGCGATCAAATCGTTTATTTCCGGCAAAAGCGGCGTGCTGTTCGGCGAATGGACCGACGTGAAACAAGCGCTTGATCAAAACGAAGGAAAAATCGAAGACTTCGTCGTAGAAAACGACCGCCGCAACTCGGCTATTCCGACGCTCGACTTGAAAACCATCAATGCCCGCATTGAGCCCGGCGCAATCATTCGCGATAAAGTGGCTATCGGCGATAACGCGATTATTATGATGGGCGCTTCCATCAACATCGGCGCTTCCATCGGCGCAGGCACGATGATCGACATGAACGTCGTCGTCGGCGGCCGCGCCAAAATCGGCGCGATGTGCCATATCGGAGCCGGTTCCGTCGTCGCAGGCGTCATCGAGCCTCCTTCCGCTCAGCCGGTCGTGATCGAAGACGACGTGCTGGTAGGCGCCAATGCGGTTATTCTCGAAGGCGTGCGCATCGGCAAAGGCTCCGTCGTTGCAGCGGGCGCCGTCGTAACGGTCGACGTTCCCGAGAATACGGTAGTCGCCGGCGCTCCTGCGCGCGTCATCAAAACCGTAGACGCCAAAACAAAATCCAAAACCGAAATTTTGCAAGACCTGCGCACTCTGTAATTATCGGTGCCCGGCAATCGAAGCTCGGCGTATATCGCCGGGCTTTTTGTTTATTGCATAGCCTATTGTAGATTATAGATGGAGGCGATTCGCCAATGACAACAACCAAGACAAGCATCGTTGCCGATCCAAGCCCGTTCGTGTCCATTCGCCGAGAGCTGCATCAAATTCCCGAGCCCGGCTTCGCCGAATTCAAGACGCAGCAATATTTGCTTCATTATATTCGCAGCCTCCCTGCGGATCGCTATGAAATCCGCACCTGGAGGACGGGAATTCTCGTTTCGGTCAAAGGAACGAATCCCGTTCGCCGATTCGGCTATCGCGCCGATATGGACGGCCTGCCGATTAAAGAGGATACCGGCTATGCGTTCCGCTCGACCCATGATGGCTTCATGCACGCGTGCGGACATGATATGCATATGGCGATCGGACTCGGCGTTCTGACGCATTTCGTCCAGCACCCGATCCGCGACGATATCACGTTTATTTTCCAGCCGGCCGAGGAAGGTCCCGGCGGAGCCAAGCCTATGCTGGAAAGCGAAGAGCTGAAGGACTGGATGCCGGATCAAATCGTGGCGCTTCATGTCGCCCCGGAATACCCTGTCGGCACGATCGCCACCAAGCCGGGCATTTTGTTCGCCAACACATCCGAGCTGTTCATCGATTTGACCGGCAAGGGCGGTCATGCGGCATTCCCGCATTTGGCCAACGACATGGTCATTACCGCCTGCCAGCTCGTCGGCCAATTGCAGACGATCATCTCCCGCAACGTCAATCCGCTCGATTCCGCGGTCATTACGATCGGAAAAATCGACGGAGGAACCAAGCAAAATATTATCGCCGAGACAGCGCGGCTGGAAGGAACGATCCGTACCTTGTCCGCGGAAACGATGGCGCTGGTGAAATCCCGCATCGAATCGCTTACGGCGGGTATGGAAACTTCCTATAACTGCAAGATCGATATCGACTACGGGGCTAACTACCGCCAAGTATTCAATCACGAAGAGACGACTAGAGAATTTATGAACTGGGTTCAAGCTTCGAATGCGATGAACCTGATCGAATGCACCGAGGCGATGACGGGCGAAGATTTCGGCTATTTCCTCGAAGCGATCCCCGGGTTCATGTTCTGGCTCGGCGTCGACACGCCGTACGGTCTGCATCATGCCAAAATCGAGCCCGACGAACGCGCCGTCGATCTCGCTATAGCGACGATCAGCGACTATTTCACCTGGAAGTCCGAGTCCGGACAATAGTGCAGCAAAAAATCTCCTTATGCCGTAAGCGGCGTAAGGAGATTTTTTGCTAGCTGCTCGTTCTTCTGAAGCTTGCTTATCACTTCTTGAAATAGTTCATGACCCAGTTAATATGATTTTTATGATCGCGGACCTGTCCGTGCAAAGCGCCGAAAAACGTATCTTGAAGCTCGACCGTCACTTCGCCGTCCTTTTGCAAAGCTTCGTAAATATTACGCAGCTCCTCTTCGCTGTCCAGCTGCAAAATAATGTTCACATCGCGGCCAGCCGGAATTTCCCGTCCGAACGGATCGGAGAAATGGATCAGACTGCCGCCCAGATGCAGCTCGGCGTGAAGCAGCTTGCCGGCGTGCTCGTTCAAGATTTTGACGTCTCCGCCGAATACCGACTGATAGTAATCGACGGACTCCCGTACATTTTCCACAAAAACAAACGGACTTGCGCTTTTCATGTTCTTTTCCTCCCGCGGAATAGTAGTTTATCGGCTCGAATTATTATGCATTCGATGCAGTCTTCTCATTCTTCGCGCTAATTACGAAACCAAAAGGTTTCACATCTGCACATTTCGTATTATACGAAACCTTATGGTTTCATGTCAACACTTGTTTGTACAAACGAAAAAAACACCGGAGCCCAAAGCTTCCGGTGTCTGTCTTAAAACATAATCTATGATAACCCGCGGACGAACGTTCCGAACCGTTCCATTGCTTTCTCCAGCACTTCCATGCTGTATGCGTAAGAAATACGGATATAACCTTCGCCGTACACCGAGAAGGCATCTCCGGGAACGACGGCGACCCGCTGCTCGTCAAGCAGCTTCATCGTAAATTCCATGGAGCTTAAGCCGAACCGCTCGATCGACGGGAACATATAGAACGCCCCCTCCGGCTTATCCAGCTCGAAACCCAGCTCCGTCAAACGGTCGTACACAAAATCCCGCCGCTCGATATACGCCTGCTTCATCGGAAGCGCATCGTCTACCCCGTTCGTCAACGCTTCCAGCGCCGCATATTGGCTGATCGAGCTGGCGCAGGTTACGTTATATTGATGCACCTTGACCATATGCTGCGACAAGTACTCGGGCGCGAACGTGAATCCGATGCGCCAGCCGGTCATCGAATGCGACTTGGACAAGCCGTTAATGACGATCGTTTTGTCGCGCATATTGCCGATGGTAGCCAGCGACGTATGCGGCCCGTCGTAGATCAGCTCGCTGTAGATTTCATCGGAGATGACGAAAATTTGCTTCTCCTCCAGCAGCCGCGCCATGTCCGCCAGCTCCCGCGCGTTCAGCACGCGTCCCGTCGGGTTGGACGGATAGCACAGAATAATGCAGCGCGTCTTCTCCGTAATATGCGGCTCCAGCAGCTCGGCGGTCAGCTTGAAGCCGTTCGACCGGGTATCGACATATACCGGCTCTCCGCCGCATAACCGGACGAGCGGTTCGTAGCCGGGATAAATCGGCCCCGGCAAAATCACTTCGCAGCCCGGCTCCAAAATTGTGCGCAGCGTAATATCGAGCGCTTGGCTCGCTCCGGTCGTTACGATCACTTCCGTCTCCGGCTTGTAGTGAAGACCGTATTTGCCGTTCGCGAAAGCCGACGCCGCTTGCCTGAGCTCCGGCATGCCGGGGTTCGGCGTATATGTCGTTTTATGAGCGTCGATAGCCGCCTTGGCCGCCGTCATAATATGATCCGGCGTAGGAAAGTCGGGCTGGCCGATCGTCAGCGTGAGCGCATCCTTGTACGTGCTGACGAGGTTCGATATTTTGCGGATGCCCGAAATTTGAATATCCTTTACTTTGGCATTGATCAAATGTTCCATACTGGACCGTCCTTATCGATTTTTTAACGCATGCAGCAGATGCTGCATATCCTCCGGCAGCCCGGCCTCGAACTGCAGCTCTTGCCCCGTGCGCGGATGGACGAATCCAAGCACCGCGGCGTGCAGCGCCTGCCCTTCCATCGCGACCCCTTTGCTGCGCGAAGGCCCGTAAGCCGGATCGCCGGCCAGCGGATGGCCGATAAACTTCATATGCACCCGGATTTGATGGGTGCGTCCGGTTTCCAGCTTCAGCTCGACCAGCGTATAGTCGCCGAATCTCTCCAGCACGACGAAATGCGTGACGGCATGCTTGCTGTTTTTCTCCGTTACCGTATACAGCTTGCGGTCATGGGGATCTCGGCCGATCGGAGCGTCGATCGTCCCGTGATCATGCGCGACATTGCCGTGCACGACGGCGATATATTTGCGGTTCACGGAATGCTCCTTCAGCTGCTCCGCGAGCGAAACATGGGCCAAATCGTTTTTGGCCGCCATCAGCAGGCCGGACGTATCTTTATCGATCCGGTGAACGATGCCCGGGCGCATCACTCCGTTAATGCCGGATAAATCCCGGCAGTGGTGCAGCAGCGCGTTGACCAGCGTCCCGCTGTAATGCCCCGGAGCCGGATGAACGACGAGTCCCCGCGGCTTGTTGACGACGATCACATCGGAATCCTCGTACACGACGTCGAGAGGGATGTTCTCCGGCGTCAAATTCAGCTCCTCCGGCTCGGGAATGACAAGCGCCAGCCGGTCTCCTTCCGCCAGCTTGTAGTTCGCTTTGACGGGGCCTCCGTTCACCTTCAGATGCCCCTCTTTAATCCACTGCTGCACTTGCGTGCGCGAGGTTTCTTCCTCCAGCGATTCCGTAATGAATTTGTCGATACGCTCTCCCCGGTCCTCAGATCCCGCGATCCATTCCATGATGTTATCCGATTGTTCCTGATCCGAAACTGACGTCATCGTTTACGCGCCTCTCTTTTCTTTGCTCCAGCTGATGATCGAATCGACAAAGATTAAAATAACCCCTACGACAATCGCCGAATCCGCCACGTTAAAAATAGGGTAGGTGTAATCTACAGCCGTTCCGAACCAATTGAACTGAAAGCGGAATTGCAAAAAGTCCACCACTTCGCCGAACAGCGCACGGTCGATGAAATTGCCGAGCGCCCCGCCCAGCAGCAAGCTGAGCGCGAACGGCAGCAGTTTGCGGCCTTCCTTGCGCGTTTTCTGCAAATACCAGATCACTCCCGCGGCTACGGCCAAGGTAATAACGATGAAAAACCACCGCTGGTTTTGCAAAATGCCGAAGGCGGCTCCCCGGTTTCGGTGGGACGTAATTTGAAAAAACTCCCCGATCACCGATCTGGATTCCCCAAGCATCAGCCTGTTGACGATAACCCATTTGGTCGCCTGGTCCAGCAGCAGCACAATTAATGCATAAATGTAATAGATCAAGGCTACATCTCCTTATTGTTCTTCCTGTGATACAAGGATTTTCCTATGTAAAAAGCGCAGCGTTCGTAAAAAATAGGAGCATCGTGATTTCTACAAGGAGGCGTCTTCCATGACGAATCACCCGAACTCATTGAACTCGAAACAGCTTCAGGAACTGAAAGACACCCTGGTTAAGGAGCGGCAATGGCTCGAAACGAAGCTGCAGGACAACGAGCATTTCGGCCTTAGTGAATCGCTGCGCAACCAGACCGGGGAGCTGTCGACCAACGACAATCATCCGGCGGACCTGGGCTCGGAACTGTTCGAGCGGGGCAAAGACATCGCGCTGCTCGAAAACAGCGAGCGGCATTTGACGGACGTCAAGGAAGCTTTGGCCCGGATGGAAAACGGCACCTACGGCTCCTGCTCGGTCTGCGGCGCTCCTATTCCGTTCGAACGGCTGCAGGCGATTCCGACTGCAGCTTATTGCACGGCGCACGTTCCCGACCCGCATTTATCGCAGCGCCGGTCCGTCGAAGAGCGGCTGCTTGCGCCTCCGTTCGGCCGGACCAGCTTGGACGAGCTGGACGAGCAGAACCAGTTCGACGGCGAAGACGCCTGGCAAATCGTAGAGAGCTGGGGAACGTCCAATACTCCTGCCATGGCCGAGAACCCCAACGTCTCGGATAATTACAACGACATGGAGATCGAGCCGGACGAGCATGACGGATATGTCGAATCTTACGAAAGCTTCATAGCTACCGATATGTACGGCCAGCACGTCACCGTCGTCCGCAACAAAGCTTATCATAACTATATGAACAGCGGCGAAGGCGAAGGCCTGCTCGAACCGGAGCATGAACTGGAAGACGACGACGGGCTGTACTAATAGCTGCGTTCTCCAAGCTGATACTGCACATGCTTGACGATATCGGCGATATAGTCGCCGACGATCGGTATATTGAGCGCTCCCAGCAGCTTCAGAAAATACAAAATCGTCGTGGCAAAAACCGTAAACCCGATGGCGATCCCGACGCCGCGGGAAATGCCCGCCAATAAGTTGGTTAGAATAAGCCTCCTCGGATTGTTCAGAAGCTGCACGTAATCGGCAATCTGGATTCGTTCCATCTGGTTCGACATATGGGTTACCTTCTTGTTCATACTTTCAAGAAGCTTATGATTATTCCATTTTTCCTGATCGATCATCCCAATCCCTCCCGACTCATGAAACGTTAGCTCGCTTGCCGAAACACCATTAATCAGCCGTACGTCCGAACTCTCATAACAAGCTGCCCGGCATAAGGCAAATTCGCTTATGCCGCGGCGGCTCATTATTTGATCAGGCTTTGGTCAGCTGAATAACTCCTGCGCAGCGTTTGCACAGCGTCGGATGCTCGTGGTCGTGACCTACTTCCGGAGTGACGATCCAGCAGCGTTCGCATTTGTCTCCTTCAGCCACTTCGACTTTTACGGACGCTCCTTTGAACGAATGAGCCCCTTCAGGCGCGCCGGTTCCCGGCTCGTGTACGAAGGCCGCGGAAACAATGAACAGCTGGTCCAGCTGCTCGAAGCCTTGCAGCAGCGCATAGGTCTCGGCATCCGGATACAAGTGTACGGCCGCGCCCAGCGAGTTGCCGATCGTCTTCGCTTTACGCGCTTCCTCGAGCGCCTTCAACACGTTGTCGCGCACTTCGATAAACTGCTCCCACTTGCTTTCCAGCGCCTCGTCAAAGAGCGACGCCTGCGGCGTAGGCAGCTCGGACAATTGCACGCTCGCCAATTCCGCTCCAGGGATGTACTTCCATACTTCATCGGACGTATGCGGCAAAATAGGCGCAATCAGTTTAGTTATTGCCGTCAGCACATCATATAATACCGTTTGCGCCGCTTTGCGTCCCGCATCCTCAGGCGCGCTCGCATACAACCGGTCTTTGCAGATATCCAGGTAAAACGCGCTCATCTCTACGGCGCAGAAATGATGTACTGCTTGGTATACGACGTGGAACTCGTATGCCTCGTAAGCCTGGGTCACTTTTTCGATCAACCGGTTCAAGCGCGCTTCGGCAAAACGGTCGAGCTCGTTCATCGCGGCCGGAGCGACGCGGTCTGTCGACGGGTTGTAATCGTACAAATTGCCCAGGAGGAAGCGGAGCGTATTGCGGATTTTCCGGTATACTTCCGTAATTTGAGTCAAAATATTGTCGGAAATCCGAACGTCGGATTGATAATCGACCGAGGATACCCACAAGCGCAAAATGTCGGCGCCGAGCTTCTCGCATACTTGATTCGGATCGACCGTGTTGCCGAGCGATTTGGACATTTTGCGTCCTTCCCCGTCCAGCGTAAAGCCGTGGCTCAAAATTCCTTTGTACGGAGCCTGGCCTTTAACGGCTACCCCGGTGATCAGAGAAGAGTTATACCAGCCGCGGTACTGGTCGGAGCCTTCCAAATACAGATCGGCAGGCCACTGCAGCTCTTCGCGGGACTCCAGCACGCCGACGTGGCTGGAACCGGAATCAAACCATACATCCATAATATCCGTTTCTTTGCGGAAATGATCGTGACCGCATTTCGGACAAACGGCCCCTTGCGGAAGCAGCTCCTTCTCGTCTTTCTGGAACCAGGCATTGGAGCCTTCCCGTTCGAAAACTTGCGCAACATGCTCAATCGTGTCTTGGTTGACGAGCGGCTCGTTGCAGCTGCGGCAGTAGAAAATCGGGATCGGCACGCCCCATACCCGCTGACGGGAAATGCACCAGTCTCCGCGGTCGGCAATCATATTATGCAGGCGAACCTCGCCCCAGTTCGGCGTCCAGTTAATGCGTTTAATTTCCTCCAGCATCTCCTGGCGGAATTTATCCACGGAAGCGAACCATTGCTCCGTTGCGCGGAAAATGACCGGTTTCTTCGTGCGCCAGTCATGCGGATATTGATGCTGAATCGTGCTCATATGAAGCAGATGGCCGGACTCGGTCAATTTTTCCGTTACCAGCTTGCCGCCCTTTTCATAAAACATCCCTTCAAAGCCCGGCGCTTCCGCCGTAAAATGCCCTTGATCGTCCACCGGACACAATACGCCCAGATTATAGCGCTGCCCGATGGCAAAGTCGTCCTCGCCGTGTCCCGGAGCGGTATGTACGGCTCCCGTACCGGCGTCCAGCGTCACGTGCTCTCCGACCATGACGAGCGAAGTGCGATCGTAGAATGGATGCTGGCACAGCACATGCTCCAGCTCGCTGCCCTTGATTTGCGACAGCACCTGCACATCCGTCCAGCCGATTTCTTTGGATACGGCGTCCAGCAGCCCTGCGGCTACAACGTATTTTTTGCCGTTCACCTGAACGAGCGAATAATCAAAGTCGGGATGCAGGCTGATCCCGAGGTTCGCAGGCAGCGTCCAAGGCGTCGTCGTCCAAATGACGATCGACGCGTCTTCCGGCAGCTTGCCCTTGCCGTCCTTAACCTGGAAAGCCACATATACCGATGTGGATTGTTTGTCTTTATATTCGATTTCGGCTTCCGCCAGCGCGCTCTCCGAGGATGGAGACCAGTAAACCGGCTTCAAGCCTTTATAAATGTATCCCTTGTTCACCATTTCGCCGAATACGCGGATTTGTTGGGCTTCATATTTCGGCTGCAGCGTAATGTACGGATTATCCCAATCGCCGCGGATCGCAAGGCGTTTGAACTGCGCCTTCTGCTTCTCCACCCATTGCAGCGCATATTCTTTGCAATATTCGCGGAATTCGTGCACGCTCATTTTTTTGCGGTCCACCTTGCCGCCGTTGGCGATTGCCTGCTCGATCGGCAGACCGTGAGTATCCCAGCCGGGCACATAAGGGGCGTCGAAGCCCTGCATCGTTTTGAAGCGGACGATGATGTCCTTCAAAATTTTATTCATTGCGTGTCCGATATGAATGTCTCCGTTGGCGTACGGAGGCCCGTCGTGCAAAATAAATTTCGGCTTGCCTTTGCGGCTCTCCTGCACCATCCGGTAAATGTCCAATTCGTTCCAATGCTGCTGCATTTTCGGCTCCGCTTGCGGCAAATTGCCGCGCATCGGAAATTCCGTCTGCAGTAAATTCAATGTTTTTCCATAATCCATTTTTACAATTCATCCTTTCTGTGGCCGATAAAATAAGCAACAAATCCCCCGATTATTATCAGAAGCAGTTTTCCCAAGCAGGAACAAATCCCCCAAAAGTGACGTGATGCTCTCTGAAGCTTATTCCGATTACTTTCGGGGGAGCCCCCGGATATCCACAGGATATTGCTGCGCATCGTTTCCTAAACAATAAAAAAGACTCCTCATCCCAATAGGGACGAGAAGTCTCGCGGTACCACCCTGATTAAGGCATTCTCCCGCAGGACGTCCGCATCGATTATACGTACGCCGCCAGCCGGTCAGCCTTCACTCCATGATCTGTAACGGGATCAGTCGATTCTCTTTACTCTTCTTTTCAAGAGACGCTCGTGGGTGATATTCCTTCACCGCCCGGGACCGGGCTCCCACCAACATCCCGGCTCGCTGACCCTTGCGCAACATGAAGTACTTGTCCCAGTCTACGCTTTATCGTCATTTACTTTTACTATTACGGAGTATAACGAAAATACAAGACAGAGTCAACATAAGGCTCCGCAGAACGCGGAAGTCCTAAGAATGCTCTATCTCCATGCGCTCCAGGGAGCTCCAATCTTCTTTGCCGAGCAGTTCCAGCTGTGCTTCAAGCAGCGTCCGGAACCGGGTACGGTATATGGAAGCCTGCTTTTTCAGCTCTTCGATTTCCACGGCAATTTTCCTGGATTTTGCAAGCGATTCGTTGATGATGCGATCGGCGTTTTTTTCCGCTTCCTTTATGATCAGCTGCGCTTCCTTCTTGGAATTGGACTTGACTTCATCAGCCGCCTCCTGAGCGATAATGATCGTCTTGCTGAGCGTTTCTTCAATATTGGAGAAATGATCGAGCCGCTCCTGAATCCCTGCCAGCTGATTTTGCAAATCTTTATTTTCCCGAATAAGCGCTTCGTAATCTTTAATCACCAAATCCAGAAATTCATTGACTTCATCTTCATCGTAACCGCGGAACGAACGGCCAAATTCTTTATTATGTATATCCAACGGTGTTAAAGCCATTGCTGCACCTCCTGAATATTTTGCAACATCCGTAAAATGAATTCCTGTCAGACGCGTACTGCTATATTCGACAGTAGGCCGCATTTTCCTGCATTCCCGCACAAAAAAATCGGCAAACTAAACATATTTGCCGATTTTCACTCGAAACCTGCCCTTCTTGGTCACGCCTTCAACCTCCAGCACCTTAAACCGTCCGAACCCTTGCAAGGATACGACATCACCCGTTTTGAGCGGTTTGCTGGGGTCTTCTTCCTGCTTCCAATTGACTTTGCAGCGGCCCGCTTTGATCGGCGTCAAAATTTTGGCCCGGCTCAAATGGTACACATCGCTTACGATCCCGTCCAAACGCATGGAGGCTACCGATAAGCCGATTTCCTCCAGCTTCGTGCCCGTCGCGTTCAGCTTCTCCAGAGGCAGAACCTCGGTTTGCACGTGGACCCGGTGCACCTGCTGCAGATTCAACCGCATATAATCGGCGACCTCGGCGGCGACAAGGAAATGACAGCCGTGATCCGATACGTGAATGTCTCCGATCTTGTCTCTCTTCATACCCAGCGCCAGAATAGAACCCATATAATCGCTGTGGTCCAAATCCTTCAGCTTGTCGTCCAAGGAAGTAACCGAGATCAGAACGATTCCCATATCCTCTTCCTCCAGCGTCCGGTAATCCGGAGCGATCAAGGCTCTTCTGCGCTCGGACTGCTCGTGGCCTCCGTCGAAACGTACCTGGACGTCCTGGCTTCGATTGACCAGAGTGGTTAAAATAAACGCCTGCCGAGGGTCCAGAAAATCCGTCAGCTTCACCTGATGCTGGCCGGCCCGCTCGACCCATTCGGCCGCTTTATCGACGAAACGGTGTTCATCCGGATGAAAATGCGAATAAAGTTGGTCTGTGCTCACCTGCATCACCTAGATAAAAAAATTGACGACGGCCCGGATGCCTTCGCCGACAAAACGCAGTGCGATCAAGGCGACGATCGGGGAGATGTCGATCATTCCTCCGATAGGCGGAATGAAGCGGCGGAAGATCGACAAATACGGCTCGCACAGCTTGCCGAGTATTTCGCCGACAAAGCTGTCCCGCGCGCTTGGCAGCCACGACAGCAGCACGTAGGCGATCAGCATATATGTATAGATTTCAATGAGTGTGTAGATGTAACCGTCAATAGAGTTGTACAAGCTGTTCACCTCGATTTCAATTAATGTGAGTACCCGTCATGATTTATTATTTCCGAGATCGAGCCGTGAATTTCAACGGTATCCGGGGTGCATAAAAAAATGTTCGGCCCGATCTTGGAGATGGACCCGTTCAGAGCATACACCGTTCCGCTAATAAAGTCGACGATCCGGGTAGCCTGATCGGGTCGTACCAGGTGCAGATTGACGACGACAGGCCGGCGGGAACGGAGATGGTCGGCGATCTCCTGGGTATCTTCGTAAGACTTCGGCTCGTTAAGTATCACTCTGACGTTTTTTTGCGAGTGGATGCTTACGATATTTCCCTTATTTCTACGTTGCTCCGCAGGATTGGTTTCAGGCTCCTCGACCGATTGCTCGACGACCCGCTCCCTTTCAACGACCTCTTCTTCATCCTGCAAGCCCAAGAAGTTCATGAATTTGTTCATTACGCCCATATTCTCTCCTCCTAAGAGTTTCGCCGCAGGCGAAACTTACTTCGTAAGCGATACTTTGAGTTTCGCCGCAGGCGAAACTTACTTCGTAAGCGATGCTTTGAGTTTCGCCGCAGGCGAACTTATTCTTTGCCCACCAGGATAGATCCAAGACGAATCCAGGTAGCTCCCTCTTCGATCGCCACTTCGAAATCGTTGGACATCCCCATCGACAAATGGGGCACTTCATAGCCGAGCGCAAGCTCCCGATTCATTTGGTCGCGAAGCTCCCTTAGGCCGCGGAATACAGGCCGCGTCGCCTCCGGCTCCGCCTCGTATGGCGCCATCGTCATCAATCCTACGACACGAATGTGCTTGAGAGGCCGGATCGCTTCGACGAACGCCGGCAGCTCCGCGGGAGCCAGCCCGAACTTCGTGTCTTCCCCGGATACGTTCAGCTGAATGAAGCATTGCGCCGTAATGCCGAGCGCAGCCGCCTTCTTCTCCACTTCCTTCGCCAGCGACAGCCTGTCCAACGAATGAATATAGGCGAACTTCCCTATAACATCCTTCACCTTGTTTGTCTGCAAATGGCCGATAAAATGCCATGTTCCCCGATCGCCGAACGCCTTCCATTTGGCCTCGGCATCCTGCCAGCGGTTTTCGCCGACATGCTCCAGGCCGTGCCGGAACACTTCGCCCGTCGTTTCCATAGAAACGTATTTGGTTACCGCGATAATCTGTACATCCTTGCGCTCACGTCCGGCACGCGCGCATGCTTGAGCTACTCTGTCTTCTACATAAGATATGGACTGCGACAATTGCAAAACGTAAGTCACCTCTTCATTAAAAAACCTATTTATCCCGTCATCGATTCCCGAAGCTATTCGTTGAAGCCTATCCATGCGGCCATCCGGCCCGTAATTCCCGCTTCTTTCCTATGAGAGAAGAACAGATCGGTACGGCAGCTTGTGCATAAACTACTCATTTCGATATGAGACGGCAAAATCCCTGCTTTTATCATAATTTGTCGGTTCATTTGTTGCAAGCTCAAACTGTACTTGCGGTTTTCTCTCTCTCGGTAAATCGCTTCGCCTCCGTCCGCAGGCTCATTCCCGACGCCAAGCTCGTTCATCGCCGCGCGAATGCGGTCCATGACGGTATCGTCTACCTCGTAGCAGCAGGAATGAATCGACGGACCGATCGCGGCGAGGAGATCCTCCGGCTGCGTCCCGTAACGCTCCCGCATCGCCTCTACGGTCATCCGGGCAATCTGCAGCACCGTCCCTTTCCAGCCCGCGTGAGCGAGCCCTACGGCCCTGCGAACCGGGTCAAAAAACAGCAGAGGCACGCAGTCCGCAAACAGCGCATGAAGAAACAATCCCGTTTCATTCGTAATAAAAGCGTCTTTAGCTTGAATCGCCTGCTCCCTGGATTCGATGCCCGCCCCGGCATGCTCCCGAGTCACCGCTTGCACTTCATTGCCGTGAACCTGCTCGGCATAGGTGCAATCCTCAAGCCGGATATTCAGCGCTTCGGCTACCCGCCTTCTGTTATGAATGACATCTTCGGGAGCGTCCGCCACATGCAGTCCGCAATTCAGACTTCCGAACTGCCTCCTGCTCACGCCGCCGTGACGGGACGTAAACCCGGCCGTCAATCCTGCATACCGGTCCATCCACCCTTTTACAAAAAAAAGCTCGCATCCGTTCTCCAATTTTTGCAGCACAAACGGTTCCATGCTTCATTGTCTCCCCTCGTCCGGGTTTCCTTATTCTCACTCTCTTATCCAGTATACCATGAAGGAGGCCGCAATCCTCAGTTTCTTCTCATCTTTTGCCGGGGCGGTCCGCCGAGACGACAAACAGCACACATGCGTTAGCGCGCCGTACGTGATGGCGGACGCCAAACCGCTTGTGTGCCTGCTCGCAAGAACCGCTCTGCCCGAGCTGCAGGAAGAGCGGAGCTGCTATCCACGATACTGCCGATTGTATTCGTACGTCGTATCCACTTCCTCCTGCTGCCGGAAGCTGCGGACATCATCGAGCTTCACCAAAACGACATCCATTCCGATCTTAACGATGTTCTTCCATGGAATCACCACATCGGTTGTCCCGCCGAACAAACCGAAGAACCGGCTATTGTTCGGCACTACGATCGATTCGATGCGCCCTTGGCGGAGGTCGAGCTCCAAATCGCTAATTTGCCCGAGTTTTTTGCCGTCCACTATATTGATTACGTCCTTGGTTTGAAAATCTGATATTTTCACGCTGCAACCACCACGTATTCTCATGGATTATGGACCGGGATACCAGCCTCTATACATACTATATGTGGGCGCCCGGCAAAATGTCCATTTCGCTGCAAAAATAACGCCTGACCGAACGCCTCCTCTTTTCGACTGCGACAAAAAAAAGACCTGCGCTCCGGATAACGGAGTCAGGTCCGCATGTTATAAATAGCCTGTAGCTTAATATGCCGCGGTCAGTTTTTCACATGCTTCTGCATTTGCGAAATGGCCGATTTCTCCAGCCGCGATACTTGGGCCTGCGAAATGCCGATTTCGTCCGCCACTTCCATCTGCGTCTTGCCGTCGAAAAAGCGCATCGATAAAATCATTTTTTCCCGGTCGTTCAGCTTCCGCATCGCCTCTCTGAGCGCAATGCCTTCGATCCAGGAAACGTCTTTGTTCCGGTCGTCGCTGATTTGATCCATGACATAGATCGGATCGCCGCCGTCGTGGTAAATCGGCTCGAACAAAGAAACCGGGTCCTGAATCGCATCCAGCGCGAATACGACATCTTCTTTAGGCACGTTCAGCGCCTCCGAGATTTCATAGATCGTCGGTTCGCGGGAATTTTGATTCGTCAGACTGTCGCGAACCTGCAGCGCCTTGTAGGCGATGTCGCGCAGCGAGCGGGATACCCGTATCGGATTGTTGTCGCGCAAGTAACGGCGAATTTCTCCGATGATCATCGGCACAGCATAGGTAGAAAATTTTACATTTTGGCTTAAGTCAAAGTTATCGATCGCCTTCATCAGTCCGATACATCCAACTTGAAACAAATCGTCTACATATTCGCCGCGATTGTTGAAGCGCTGTATGACGCTGAGCACTAAGCGCAAATTGCCGTTGACCAATTTCTCTCTTGCCGTTCGTTCATTATTGGATTGCAGCTGAACGAATAATTCACGCATTTCCGCGTTGGTAAGAACAGGTAGCTTTGCAGTATCTACACCGCAAATCTCGACTTTGTTTCGGGTCACCGTGATTACCTCCCAAGGAGAAACATTACTGTTAATTATCTCCTCAGGCATCGTTTTTATGCGTCCCCCTTCCCTCTGCTCCGTCGCCGGAAGGGTCGTAAAGAAGAGCGAAACCAATCAGAACAAGCACGGATTCGCTTTCAAGAAACATAAAAAATATTTTTTCCAGTTTAAACCATTTTATTGAATTCCTTGCGCAGCCGTTTAATAATGCGCTTCTCCAGCCGGGATATGTACGATTGGGAAATGCCCAGCATGTCGGCCACATCCTTCTGCGTCTTCTCTTCCCCGTCCTGCAGCCCGAAACGCAGCTCCATAATCGTCCTCTCTCTCTCGGACAGCTTGTCGAGCGCTTTATGCAGCAGCTTGCGATCTACCTGCTCCTCGATATTGCGGTAGATCGTATCGTTCTCCGTCCCGAGCACGTCGGACAGCAGCAGCTCGTTGCCGTCCCAATCGATATTGAGCGGTTCGTCGAAGGAAACCTCCGTACGAATTTTGCTGTTGCGGCGCAAATACATCAAAATCTCGTTTTCGATACAGCGCGAGGCATAGGTCGCGAGCTTGATCTTTTTTTCGGGGTCGAACGTATTGACCGCCTTGATCAATCCGATCGCCCCGATCGATACGAGATCCTCGATGTTAATGCCGGTATTTTCGAACTTGCGCGCGATATAGACGACCAGACGCAAATTGCGCTCAATGAGCATGGCGCGGATCGCGGCATCTCCTGAAGGAAGCTTCTCCAGCAAGTATTCTTCCTCTTCGCGTGTAAGCGGTGGAGGAAGGGCTTCGCTCCCGCCTATATAATAGATTTCCTCCCCTTTAATCCCGAGAAACAGCAAAAGACGGAAATAATAGATTTGCAGAATGAGCTTCAGTTTCAAGAGCATGTTCGTTTTTCCTCCTTAGCATATTGCGGTTGGTTTCCTTCGGATTTCCTTTTATCGGCTTGTCAGATGTCGCAGGACCGGGCCCTAAGAGCTTTCCAGCAGATGAGGATGTATGATAGCCTGATAAGCATTATCGGCGCTTAGCTTGCCTCCGTCCAACCCGATCAGCACCTTCATCGCTTCAATCCGGCGGTTATTATGCGTGATGACGACGCGGTCCGGTTTAATCGCCAGCATAAATTGCGTGCTGCGGTTCACTCCGCGGTAAGGGACGAGCCGCAGCCGGTCCTGCCACTCGAACTCATCGGTGCCGATCGCCGTCACGATCTGATCGACCTCCGCCCGTTCAATCCGCTTCCTCCAAGCCTCGGGTATTTTCTCGCCCCATTGCGATAGCTCCATAACCATAACCGGAGTTTTCGTCAAAGGGTCGTACAGCTGGTTGCCCGTATCGATAAGTCCGGTGCAGCTCGACTCGAACTGATCGATATGCACGTCTACTTGGGCAAAGAAAGCGGTCATTTCCTCTTTCTTTTTCGCAGTTTGCTGCACATGACGGTACAGCCAGAAAGCGAAGCACAGGACGGCTGCGAGAAACAACAACCCGATTTGCAGCCTGTGCTCCACTCCGCCCGATTGCGTAAATAAAATGCCGTTTATCACCTCGCCGGACGACATCCAGAAATAATGCACTCCTACGACCGCTCCGGCGGCCACAAAATTAATAATGTAAAAAGCGCCCACATTCCGCCAAAAGTGCTGCACTCCTCCGTATCCGAACGCTGTCAGAAGCATGATCAGAGATAAGATGAATTTAACGGCGAACGTATACAGAAACGATAGCGGCGGAAAAAACAGGAATACAACGTATGCGGCTCCGATGCAAGCGGATAAGAGCAGTCTCCACCACCGAAAGGAAAGCCGCCTGGATTTGGCCGTGACAAGCAGCAGCGCCGCGTCGATAAGCAGGTTCACGAGGAAAATGATATCGATATACACAATCATCTTCCCGACCTCCCGCATGCAGCCGTTGCCCGCCGCCAGTTTCCAGCGAATGAGACAAGTATATAGTAAGCTTATTCCAAAGTCTGTCTAAACTTGCCGATTAGACGTCACTATTTTTGTCATATCATGCGCGCGCCGGCGGCGGGAATTTTGCAGCAGACGAAAATGGCCCGACAACGCGCGAGGCTGTAACGAAAAAAAGGGAGGCCTCAGCCCCCCATGCGGAATGTTTATTATGATCCCAAATGTCCAACGAATTGGACTCCGAACTGTTTGCAAGTTTCCTTCTCGTCCTGCGACGGCGACAGCTCGACCTTCAGCCCGTCCAGCACGACTTCGGCTCCGCGTTCCTGCAGCTTGGCGATCAGCGTATCGACCGCAGCTCCGTACTCGGAATAAGAGGAATCGCAGGAACCGAATACGGCGGCCTTCTTGCCGCTCAGATCCAGATCGTCCATCTCTTCGTAGAAGTCGAGAAACTCGTCCGGCAGATCCCCGTCCCCCCATGTATATGCACCCAGCAAAATGCCTTCATATTCTTCAAGCACGCCGGCATTGACATCGATCACATTTTTCTGGTCAAGCTCTGCACCGGCTTCTTGCACGCCCTCGGCGATCGCGTCGGCCATATCCTCCGTATTTCCCGTCATGCTGGCAAAAACCATAATAATCTTCGACATGTCCATTCCTCCCGAAAATATAAGCTCATCTTTTTATGATAATGATTATCAGTATCAAATACATGTAAATGATAATCATTCTCATGATAAATGTCAATACATTACTATGAAAAATTTTCATTATCGCCCATAACGAAAAAACCCCTTGAATCCGCTGGTTCAGGATCAAGGAGTTTATAGGCCGTACGGCTTATTTATCGAAATTGCTTCTTCCGCGGTTACGCAGGAAGGTCGGAATGTCCAGTTGATCGTTGGAGGTTTGGCCTCCTCCGAACGGACGCAGATTATTGACGCGGCTTTCGCTCGACGCCGTTTCCGAGGAGCTCGTCGTTCCGCCCATCGGTCTGCGCGATTGAGGCGGCGCTTCCGGCTTGTTCTCAAACCCGGTCGCAATAACCGTTACTTGAATTTCGTCTTTAAATCTCTCGTCGATGACGGCGCCGAAGATCATGTTCACTTCCAAATCCGAAGCGGACGCCACGATATCTGCAGCTTCATTCACCTCATACAAGGAAAGATTCGCTCCTCCCGTAATGTTCATCAGTACGCCGCGCGCGCCGTCGATGGAAGTTTCGAGAAGGGGGCTTTGAATCGCCTTCTTGGCGGCTTCCGCCGCTCTGTTCTCGCCTGTCGCTACACCGATGCCCATCAATGCGGAGCCGCGCTCGGTCATGATCGTTTTCACGTCGGCAAAGTCCAAGTTAATGAGACCGGGAACGGCGATCAAGTCGGAAATCCCTTGAACGCCTTGGCGAAGCACGTTATCCGCTACGCGGAACGCTTCGAGCATCGGAGTTTTCTTATCTACGATTTCCAGCAAGCGGTCGTTCGGAATGACGATCAGCGTATCGACCTTCTCCTTGAGCGCTGCAATCCCTTGCTCCGCCTGCATCGCGCGCTTCCGTCCTTCGAACGTAAAGGGTCTCGTTACGACGCCGACCGTCAGCGCTCCGCATAGAGGTGCCAGCATTGTAATCACTGGTGCTGAAAGTTAACCTGTCCCGCCGCCCATGCCCGCAGTGACGAACACCATATCCGCGCCCTTAAGCGTATTGAAAATCAGTTCTCTGGATTCTTCGGCGGCTTTCTTGCCTACCTCTGGATTCGCGCCCGCCCCTAATCCGCGGGTCAGCTTATCGCCGATTTGCATTTTTTGGTCCGATTTGGACAAGTGAAGCGCCTGGGCGTCCGTATTGACGGTAATAAACTCTACGCCCTTCACTCCATTGTCGATCATTCGGTTGACCGCATTGCTGCCGCCGCCGCCGGCACCGATTACTTTTATTTTAGCTAAACTATCCATGTCCATATCAAATTCAAACATAGCCTTCATTTTCCCCCTCATTAAGCTTCATAAGTCAGGCGCACCTTTAAATAAACTCGCTCAACCAATTTTTGAATCGTTCCATAGCCGAGGGCTTCTGCTCGCTGGCAACGGTTGATTTTTTGGGATTGGAAACGGATTTTCTTACGGCACCCATTGGCTTCGCAGATTTCAAGTACTTAGAAGCGTATTGAATAATCCCAACCCCACTAGTATAAGACGGGTCACGTACCCCGATGAAATCAGGCACGGCAATTCTGACAGATGTAGCTAACTCAGCTTGAGCGACAGCCAGCATGCCAGGCATTGAAACGGTTCCACCCGTGAGGACGTATCCTCCCGGAAGTCCCGAATAACCTAGGCGCTGCACCTCAAGATGAATCAAATGAAAAATTTCCTGCACGCGGGGTTCTACGATATTGGCCAGATCCACTTGCGAAAATTCCTTATCTACATTGCTTCCGATCCGATTCACCTTGAATACTTGATCTTCAGCCGCATGTTCGATAACAGCACATCCAAATTTCAGCTTGATCTTCTCGGCAATGTCCACCTGAGTACGAAGGCCGATGGAAATATCGTTCGTCACGTATTCCCCGCCGATCGGAATCGTCGAAGTGGCGACCAGATTATTTTGCTCGAATACGGCGATCGTCGTTTGCCCGGCCCCGATATCGACCAGCACGGTCCCGACCTGTTTCTCGTCTTTGGACAGACATAAATGGCCGGCCGCAAGCGACATCAAGATCAAGCCGCCCACCTTCACTCCCGCCTTCTCGACTACCCTCAGCAGGTTATGTATTGCCGTTTTTGCTCCTGTAATAATCGTCGCTTCGACTTCCAGCCGAACGCCGATCATGCTGCGCGGATCGTGAATTTCATCCAAACCGTCCACTAAATATTGATTCGGTACCACGCCAATGATTTCTCTCTCCGGAGCCAAAGGTATCACTTTAGCGGCTTGAATAACCCGCTCGATATCTTCATCCCCGATTTCGCGATCCTCATTGGAAACGGCTACTACGCCATGGCTAGATTGCAAAGCAATATGATTCCCGGAAATTCCAACGTAAACCTCTGCTATTTGAATACCGACCATTCGTTCCGCATGATCTATCGCGTTGCGAATCGACTGTACGGTTTGATCGATATCGACAATGGCTCCCTTGCGAATACCTTCCGAGTCGGCAGATCCAACCCCTATTATATTAATGGCGCCGTTAACGACTTCCCCAATAATAGCACGAACTTTGGATGTACCGATGTCCAAACTAACAATGATGTCATTGCTGCTCAACCTGTGGCACCTCCTATGTCTTGTATTAGATATAAGCTTCGATGAAAAAGAAAGCTTCTGTACTTATTCCACACGGTTAGGGTTTTCCCTCTTTTTTCACAAACTTTTTTCAATAAACTTGTAGCCAAATATACCATAAACTCAATTCTATCATTATTTCCAAAGATTGAGTAGTGTGTTTGTATCAATTTCGCCCCGTTTCTTTATCAGATGTTTTCGTGTCTTTGCCTGCCGGCGCATTGTCGGACTCTTTTTTCGAATCGGCGTTATTGCCTGAAGCCGGCGGCGTTGGCGTTGGCGTCGGTGTTGTTGTTGTCTTTTTGTCCGTCCTGCCGTCTTGGCCCGCGCTGCTTTTGGCATCTTTGCCGTCTTTTCCGGCCGCTTTGCCCGCATCCGTGTCGAACGGAGCGTGCGTGTCCGCCTCCAGCAGCTTCAGCACGCCCGTGCTGATCTTGTTTTCCTTCAGATCGGCGATATACGTATCCAAGTATTTGAGCTTTTCGGGCAAATATCCGATCGTCGTAATGACTTCGAACTGCGATCTCGTATACATTTTGATCTTGTCGGGATACGATTCCGAAGGATCGGGCTTGATCTCGGATATATCCGTAAGCGCCGACGGCGAGGTCGAGGCGAGCGCCTGGCACAGCTTGTTCTTCAGCTCGGGACTGGCCCCCCAGCCGGTCAAAATGGGCTTGTCCATCACGAAATTGATGTCGCCGCCGACAGGAACGACGCTGCCGTCCGCAAGGATCGCCTCGGGCTGGTTGGCATCTCCGAATTGATAGGCCACTCTCGGATATTCCTTGACCTGAATGTGAATGACGCCCGGAAAATGCTTCGTCGCTTCCACCGATTCTACCATTTTCAACGACTTAACCTTCTGCTCGATGGCGGAGGAAGATACGGAAAAAAAGTGGTCGCCCGCATTGACGCCTGAAGCCCCCTGTATCGCTTCGGCCGTCAGCAATTCCTGCCCATCGACCTGAATCTCGGATATTTTACTTAAGGACGATTGGAAGAATAGAATGCACAGCAGCGTGATGAAAAAAAGAAATAGCAGGAACAGCAGCCTTTTGCTGCCTCGGGATCGTTTTTTGGGCTTCTTGATGACGGGCAATCTTTCTTCTGTATGCAAGGTTGTCCCTCCTAAGGGCTTTCTGGAAGAAAGCCTACTTCGTAAGCGAAAACTATGTAAACCGCCGACATCCCCGTCTAAAAAAGAGGGGATCATTCAGCGGCAATGGTCAAAAGGAATTCGTATAATATTTCAAAAGTGCTTATTCGCTGGGAACCGGTGTGACGCGATGGATGCTTGCGCCGAGCCGCGACAGCATCTGCTCTATTCGGTCGTAGCCCCGGTCGATATGGTGGATTTGCTCGATCACGGTCGTTCCTTGGGCAGCCAGGCCCGCGATGACCAGCGCAGCTCCGGCGCGCAGATCGGTAGCTTCTACGGTCGCTCCGTACAGCCTCGGCACCCCTTTGACGAAGGCCGAATTCAAATCGAGGCGGATATCGGCTCCCATGCGGGACAGCTCGTCGACGTGCTTGAATCTGCCTTCAAACACCGTTTCTTTCAAAATGCTGAGCCCGTCGGCCAGAGAGAGCAGTACCATAATTTGCGATTGCAGATCGGTAGGAAACGACGGATGCGGCGAGGTGACGATGCGTTCGACGGCCCTCGGCCTCGTCAGACAGCTCACATTCATTATATCACCGTTAATCGCAATTTGAACACCTGCGCGCTTGAGCACGTGAATGGCCGATGTCAAATGCGCGGGACATACGTTTTCAAGCGTGATGTTGCCCCTTGTGACCGCCGCTGCGATCATCATCGTTCCTGCGACGATACGGTCCGGAATGATGCGATAAGTACATGGAGTCAATTCCGTTACGCCCTCGATCGTGATCGTATCGGTGCCCGCTCCAATAATGTTAGCCCCCATCGCATTCAGGAAGTTCTGCAAATCTTGTATTTCCGGCTCTCTGGCGGCGTTCGATATCGTAGTAAGACCTTTGGCCATCGTTGCGGCCATCATGATATTTTCCGTTGCGCCCACGCTTGGAAAATCAAGCACAATCTCTGCGCCCCGCAGTTCCTTAGCCGTACAAACGATCGTGTTGCCGGCCTCTTCGATTTGCGCCCCGAGCGCGGTAAGTCCGCTGAGATGTAAATCTATTTTTCTCTCTCCTATGGCGCATCCGCCCGGCTGGTAGACTTGAACCTTGCCGAAGCGCGCCAATAACGGCCCCATCAAGAAGATGGAGGATCTCATCTGGCTCATCAAGCTTTCCGGAATATGGTGCGAATGAGCCGTGGACGTATTGATCGTTACCGTATCCTGATGATAATCGGTCCGGCAGCCAAGAGCCTTCAGAATGTCCAGCATGACTTCGATATCCGATAGATCGGGCACATTGCGAATCATGGCGGTTCCTTCCGCCATCATACAAGCCGCCATGATCGGCAGCGCGGCATTTTTCGCTCCGTGAATTTTGATGGCTCCCGATAGAGGTCTCCCACCTTCGATAACCAACTTTTCCAAAGTCCCACCTCCGATTTACCGCTCCCCCACCACCAATACTTCGGGAACAAGACGGATCCCTTTTTTCTCCCAAATGATCCGCTGTACTTGTTCAATGAGGGTGAGCACATCTTGAGCTGTCGCTTGCCCGGTGTTGACAATGAAATTGGCGTGCAGAGTTGAAACCTCGGCTCCTCCGACTTTGAAACCTTTCAAGCCCGCTTCCTCCACCAGCTTCGCGGCAAAGCCTCCTTCCGGATTGCGAAAGACGCTTCCTGCGCAGGGCAGTTGGAGCGGCTGGGTCTTTTGGCGGCGGTCCTGATAAGCGGCCATCGCTCCGGCTATCTCGTTTCTGTCGCCGAATTGCAGCTTGAATACGGCCTCCGTTACGATTCCCGGCCGCTTCTGCAATACGGAATGCCTGTAGGCGTACTCCAAATCAGCCTGCTGCATCGTCACCAATTCTCCTGTCGGGAGCAGCACCTCAGCTCTTAACAGTATGCGTGACACATCGGACCCGTGAGCTCCGGCGTTCATGTAGACGGCGCCTCCCACCGTTCCCGGAATGCCTCCGGCGAACTCCAATCCGGTCAATCCCTCCTTGCTGGCCATGCGGGACAGCTTCATAAATGAATAAGCGCCTCCGGCATGAACCTCCTCGCCCTCTATCCTCAGCGTTTCCAGCGCGGGGCCAAGCTTGAGTACGATGCCTCGTATCCCTTTATCGGTGACCAGCATATTGGAGCCGCGCCCGATGACGGTCCAAGGCGTCTGATGCCGATACAGTAGCTTGACGGCTTCGACAAGCTGCTCTTTGCTTTGCGGGATCAGCAGCGCATCGGCCGGACCGCCGATCTTCCAAGTGGTATAAGGCGCGAGCGGCACATCCGGACGACATGTTCCGTATGCCCCGCTAAGCAATTGCGCAATGACCTGTTGCAATGGGAAAACCTCCTTCACAGAACGACCGGCTTCCGGTACCGTTACGCCAGCTGCTTTTCGCCTGAATGCGCGCGATGCGTTTCTTTTCAAGCGGACAGCTTAAGGAGCTGTCGGTGTACCTTCATAAGCTCGGGTGTCTGTCACGGTTATAGTGTAGTTTATGTAAGATCGGAAATAGTGTGACAATAGCCCAGACAGTTTCTTCAAAAGGAGACTCGTCACTTCAAGCTGCTAGCTTGGATCAGCTCGATAATCGCCGCTGTGGCGCCGGCCTGCTCATTGGCGCGGATGTTCGCCGCCATCTCGCTGCGCCCGTCATACACGGCGTTCACGCCGCTAACGAGCGTATCGACGGAGAGCTGTTCTTCAAACAGCACGCGGGCGTAGCCCTTTTTCTCGAACGAAGCCGCATTGAGCAGCTGATCCCCTCGGCTTGCCTGCCGGGTCAGCGGGATGAGCAGCATCGGCTTGCCCAGAGCCAAAAATTCGAAAATCGAGGTCGCCCCTGCGCGGGACACCACAAGATCCGACATGGCGAGCAAATCGGCCAGCTCTTCATTGACATATTCGAACTGACGATACCCTCTCCGCTTCGTCAGCGACTCGTCCAACTGGCCTTTGCCGCAAATATGAACGATTTGATAACGTTCGAGCAGCGTACCCAGCGATTCGCGGACGGCGGCGTTGATTTTCTGCGCGCCCAAACTTCCGCCCATCACGAGCAGAACCGGCTTTTGCTTGTGAAAATCGCACAGTTCAAGCCCTTTGGAAGCTTTTCCCCGGAGAATCTGCTCGCGTATCGGCAGGCCCGTGCAGATGCCTTTGCCGCCTTTGATATGCTGCAGCGATTCCGGAAAATTGACGCAAATGCGCTGAACGAATGGTATCGATATTTTATTGGCCAGCCCCGGCGTCATGTCGGATTCATGGCTGATGACGGGAATCCGGTTCAGCCAGCTGGCGATGATGACGGGCACCGAGACGAAGCCGCCTTTAGAGAATACGATGGAAGGTTTCAGCCGTCTAAGCAGCAAGTAAGCTTCGCCGATTCCTTTAACGACCTTAAACGGGTCCTTGATGTTTTTCAGATCAAAATATCTGCGCAGCTTGCCGGAGGAAATATGATGGAAAGGAATGCCTGCATGCTGGATAATTTCTTTTTCGATGCCTTCTTTGGAGCCGATATATTGAATATCCCAACCGAGCTGTTTCAATTTCGCTATGATAGCCAGGTTAGGAGTCACGTGCCCTGCCGAACCGCCTCCTGTAAAGACGATGGTTTTCAAGCCGTTCACCTCGCGTAACGGGAAATATTTAATAAAATTCCTATCGATGTCAGCATTAACGTAAGCGAGGACCCGCCCGCGCTAATGAGCGGCAGCGTAATGCCGGTGACGGGAAACATGCCTATGA
Source organism: Paenibacillus doosanensis (assembly GCF_025060755.1). Taxonomy (GTDB): domain Bacteria; phylum Bacillota; class Bacilli; order Paenibacillales; family NBRC-103111; genus Paenibacillus_S; species Paenibacillus_S doosanensis. The sequence continues at coordinate 14,413 of NZ_JANYUY010000003.1, read as the reverse complement.
CGACGCCGATGTTAATGACGACCTGTACGGCGATCATGCCGACGATGCCGGTCGCAAGCAGGCTCCCGAACGTATCCGGCGCCGTAATCGCCGTGCGCATCCCGCGCCATACCAGCACCATAAATAAAATAAGAACGAAAGAGCCCCCGATAAACCCGAGCTCCTCGGCGATAATGGAAAAAATAAAATCCGTTTGCGGCTCCGGCAAATAGCTGTACTTTTGCCGGCTCATGCCGAGGCCGAGACCGACCAGGCCGCCCGGCCCGATCGCGTAGAGCGACTGGATCGACTGGTAGCCCGCTCCAAGCGGGTCCTGCCACGGGTCCAGGAAAGCGGTGATCCGCTTCAACCGGTAAGGCGCCGCAATGATGAGCCCGACGAAGCCGGCTACTCCAACCATGCCAAGATACGACAAGTGCATGAGGCGCGCCCCCGCCGTATAGATGATCAACAGCGACGCCCCGACCAGCACCGCCCCGGTTCCCAGATCGGGCTGCAGCATGATGAGGCCGAAGGCAAGGCCCACAAGCCCCAGAGGCGGCATCAGCCCTTGGGTAAACAGCGTAATTTGCTTTTGCCGTTCGGACAGCAGCTTGGAGAGGAACAAGATCATTCCCATCTTCATGAACTCCGACGGCTGAATGCCGAACGATCCGATGCCGAGCCAGCTCCGGGCCCCGCCCCGCACGACGCCGATGCCGGGAATCAGCACGATCAATAGCAGGACAAAGCAGACGATGAGGCCGATCTTGGCGTATTTTTTCCAAACCCAATAATCTACGTTCATCGTAAAAACCATCGCCACGACGCCGAGTACGGCGAACAGAAACTGCCGCTTCAAATAATAGTACCAGTCCCCAAATTCATGAAACGCCAGTACGGCGCTGGCACTGTAAACCATCACTACGCCGATGACTAGCAGCATCAAGGTACAAACCAACATTGTCACATCTGGAGCAGAACGTGCTTTTGCCATACGCGCCACCTCTTACCTCGCAAAATGGTAGGGTAGGCTTGTATGCCCCCCTCTTAAAGGTTATGCACGGACTGCCTAAACATGCTTCCCCTTTCCTCATAGGAAGGAAACATGTCCCAGCTGGCGCACGCCGGCGACAGAAGAACGACGTCTCCCGCCTCGGCCATGCGGAAAGCTTCGCGAACCGCCTCGCTTACCGTATCCTGCACATTGTTAGCAGTATCGACCGTTTTTACGAGACTCATGCCTGCGAGCTTGGCAACATTAGTTATTTTCTCTTTCGTTTGACCGATGGCGACGAGCCCCTTGACTCTGTCTTTAAATACGGGCAGCAGCTCCATGTAATCCGAACCGCGGTCCAGACCGCCGGCGATCAGTACAACGTTCTGCTCGAACGACTCTATCGTTTTGATGGTAGCGACTGCATTGGTCGCCTTGGAATCGTTATAGAATTGCACGCCGTCTTTGGTCGCGACATGCTCGAGGCGATGCTCCACCCCGCGAAATTGCTTGAGCGCGCGAGCGATCGGTTCGATAGGCGCTCCCGCCGTCAAGGCGGCGCATACGGCGGCCAGCGCGTTCTCCACATTGAACGAAGCCGGGATGCCGAGCTCCTTCACCGGAACGATCAGATGATCTTCCCCGGATTTGTCGCGGTACACGATCTGTCTCTGCTCAGAGGGAACGTCGTCGGCAAAAGACGGCCGCACGAAAACGCCGTAATCGAGCTCCTCCATAATCGAGAAGGGCAGCACCTGCGCCTTCGCGGTCTCGGCGATTTGGCGGCAGACAGGTTTGTCCCAGTTCAACACAGCGGTGTCTTCCGGGCCCTGATTAGCTAACAGCTTGGCCTTGGAGGCGATATAATCGTCCATCGTGCCATGGTAGTCCAAATGCGTTTCGTATACATTGAGCAGGCAGGCGATCTGCGGTTTGAAATCGCATGTACCTTTTAGCTGGAAGCTGCTTAATTCAACGACCATGGTGTTGTCCTCTCCCGCCTCCAGAGCGGCCTCGGTCAGCGCGCGCCCGATATTGCCGGCTACGATCGGCTTCATTCCCGCTTCTTCCAGCATTAGGCCGATCCATGTCGTCGTCGTCGTTTTGCCGTTGGAGCCGGTAATGCAAATCATCGGCGCCTGACATACGTGATAAGCTACCTCCACCTCCGTAACGATCTCGATGCCAAGCTCGAGCGCACGAACGATAGGTTCAATAGTATAAGGGATGCCGGGATTTTTGACAACCAGCTTCACGCCTTCGTGAATGAGCCCGGACGGATGACTGCCGCAAATAACAGAAATACCCAGAGCCGTAAGTTCATCGGCCTCGGGGCATAGGTTCCGTTCTTTTTTATCATTTACCGTGACAATAGCGCCCAGTTCGTGAAAGAGCTTGGCTACAGCGACTCCGCTGCGAGCCAAGCCGAGAATGACTACTTGTTCGTTTCGATACGATCGCGGATGGTTCATATGCTACAACACCTCATTCAGATAAAGTCCGATTCCCGCAAGCACGATGCCTGTCGCCCAGAACGTAATGACGACGCGCCATTCGGACCAGCCGACCAGCTCAAAATGGTGATGGATCGGGCTCATTTTAAATACCCGTTTGCCTCTTGTTTTAAATGAAACGACTTGAATGATGACGGACAGCACTTCCACTACGAAAACGCCTCCGATCAGCACCAGCAAAATTTCGGCCTTGGTCAGTATCGCGACGACCGCCAGCCCGCCGCCAATGCCGAGCGAACCGGTATCCCCCATAAACACTTTGGCCGGGTGTGCGTTAAAGACGAGAAATCCCAGCACGGCTCCGACCATCGCAGCCGAGAATACGGCCACATCCGGCTGCGTGTTGTTCAACGCGATGATGGCGTAGGCGCCGAACGCGACCGCGCTCGTTCCGGCCAGCAAACCGTCGAGGCCGTCGGTGAAATTAACCGCATTGGACGTGCCGAGCATCATGACGATAACAAATGGATAATAAAGCCATCCCATGGGAATCGTATAATCGATAAAAGGAATGCGCACGTCGGTGCTGTGCCCGATTTTGGCCAGCAAAATACAGACGATGACCGAAACGATCAGCTGACCGAGCAGCTTTTGTTTGGCTGTCAGACCGAGCGAGCGTTTCAGGAAAATTTTGATATAATCGTCCAGGAAGCCTACCAGACCGTAACCTAAAGACGCGATCAGCAGGATGACCATCTCCATGCTCTTATCGGCAAAGCGCAGCACCGCCAGCGCCAGCGCCAGAAGAATGATCGTTCCGCCCATCGTCGGCGTGCCCGCCTTCTTGAGATGCCCTTGCGGTCCGTCCGTGCGGATTTGTTGGCCGAATTTAAGTCTTCTAAGTATAGGTATGCATAATGGCCCCATTATGACGGCGAGCAGAAACGCCGCCCCCAATGTGATCATGACCACTTTAAAATCCACGATTAAGTCCCCCTAAAAACTTTCCGAAGGAAAGTTGACTTCGTAAGCATCTGCTTTAGAACTTTCCGAAGGAAAGTTACTTCATAAGCCTATTTGATTGTATTGCCGCTATAACTGCTGCAGCAGCGAGACGACCTGCTCCAGCTTCATGCCTCTTGAGCCTTTGACCAGAACGACGTCCTCGGGTCCGACGAAGGAAGCGACCGCCTGGGCCAGCCTGCTTTTGTCGTTGAAAACGAGCACATGTCCGGGCGAATATGTCCGCGCCGCTTCCTCGGCAATATGCCGCGCCAGCGCCCCGAACACGTACACGCGATCAATCCGTTTAGGGTCCAGCAATCGTCCGATCTCACGGTGAAACTCCGCTTCCTGCTCCCCAAGCTCCAGCATATCGCCCAGAACGACGGCTTTCCGCTTATAGCCCTGCAGCTCCTGCAGCAGCGATAAGGCCGCATTCATCGACGTAGGGCTTGCGTTGTACGCATCGTTAAGAATCGTCAGGCCCGAGGGAGCCTTCAGCATTTCGATGCGCATGCCCGTCATCACGCTTTGCTTCAGCCCTTCGGCGATAACTGCCGCCGGTATGCCGAAATGAATGCCGGCTGCAACCGCCGCCAAAGCGTTAACGACATTGTGAAAGCCAAGCAGCGGAATATAAAAGGAAACACCGTCAAACCGCCGGATGCCGAAATGAGTTCCCGACTGATCCATACGAACGTCGATCGGGTACAAATCATTATCTTCCTTTGCTCCGAATCGCACGCGATGGTAGCGGCTCGCCTTCATGCCGCCCTGCGCAAGCTCCGGGAGCACCTGCTCGATCAGCGGCTCGTCGCCGTTGTAGATCAACGTGCCGTCCTCTTGCAGCCCGGCCAGTATTTCCGTCTTCGCCCGGGCGATTTCTTCCCGGCTGCCGAGCTGCAAGAGATGGGCTTCGCCGATATTGGTAATGATCACCAGCTCAGGCTCGGCAAGCTCGGATAAAAAACGGATTTCGCCGCGCCCGCTCATACCCATCTCCAAAACGGTGATTTCCGTATTCTCGTCAAGCTGCAGCAGCGTCAGCGGAAGGCCGATATGATTATTGTAGTTGCCTAATGTTTTGTGCACTTGAAAGGAAGAGCCTAGTACCGAGGCCGTCATATCCTTCGTCGTCGTCTTCCCGTTGCTGCCCGTAATACCTACAATTCGCACGGGCAGCTCCAAGCGGTACGCTTTGGCGAGCCGCTGCAGCGCCTCAAGCGTGTCGTCGACCACAATGAGCGGAATGTCCGCTGGTCGCGGATGACGATCCTTCTGCCACAGGGAAGCGACCGCTCCTTTGGCTGCGGCGTCCTCCACAAACTGATGCCCGTCGAACGATTCGCCGATGAGCGGCACGTACAGATTGCCTTCCTGCAGCGTCCGCGTATCTTTGGAAACCCCGTGGACCGTAAGGCTCTCCGCTCCGGCCGTCAAGGCGCCTCCAGCCATAGCCGCTATTTGTTCTAAAGTTCGTTTAATCACGGAATCGTCCCCTTATCGCTTCTTTGGCAACCTGACGATCGTCAAAATCATGCTTCACACCCATGATCTCCTGATACGCTTCATGCCCTTTCCCCGCAATCAATACTACATCGTCAGGGGTTGCCCGAGCAATGGCTTTTTCGATCGCTTCCCTGCGGTCGGCAATCAGCTCGTAGCGCTCGGCCGGCATTCCGGACTGCTCGATCCCCGTCACGATATCGAGCAAAATTTGTCCGGGATCTTCCGTCCGCGGATTATCCGATGTGACGTACAAATAATCGCTGTATTTCGCCGTCACCTTGCCCATGAGCGGACGCTTCGTGCGGTCGCGGTCTCCGCCGCAGCCGAACACGCATAAGACGCGTCCCTTGGTAAATTGCTTGACGGTAGACAGCGCGTTGTCCAAGCCGTCCGGCGTATGGGCGTAATCGACAAGAACGAGGAACGGCTGACCCGCATCGACGACCTCCAGCCGTCCGTCTACCGCATGAACGGCCTCCAGGCTCAACTTAACGGCGTCCAGCTCGATTCCTTCCAGCAATGCTGCCGCAATCGCAGCAAGCGAATTGTACACATTAAACTTGCCGACCAGCTTCGTCTGAAAATCGGCGGTTCCTTTGAACGTCACGCAGCGAAACCGCGTTCCTTTGGACGAAATTTCAATCCGCTCCGCCCTCACATCCGCTTCCGAGTCGATCCCATAGGTAACGACCTGCGCCGCCGTCTGTGTGGCATATTCGGCCGAAGCCGGATCGTCCGCGTTCAGCAGCGCGAACTGGCGCTCGTCGGAGCGGCCGGTGAATTCGTTGCCGAGCCGCGAAAACAGCAAGCCTTTGGCCGCCTGGTACCGTTCCATCGTTCCGTGATAATCCAGATGATCCTGGGTTAAATTGGTAAAAACCCCCGTCCGGAAGCGGCAGCCCTTCACTCTTCCCAAATCCAGCGCATGGCTCGACACTTCCATAATGCAATAATCCGTTCCGACATCCGCCATCTGTCTAAGATGGCGCTGCAGGTCGACCGCTTCAAGCGTCGTTCGTTCCATATCGGTCACTTGCGAACCGATTTTCATCTGAATCGTGCCCATCAAGCCGGTGCGAAAGCCTTGACCCGATAAAATAGCGTCGATCAAGTACGTGCTGGTCGTTTTGCCGTTAGTCCCGGTCACACCGATCATTTTCATCTCTCGACTCGGATAACCGTAGAAGTGACAGGCGATGACCGCCATCGCATACCGGCTATCCTTCACTACAAGTTTCGGAACTTCCACATCGACATCATGCTCGACCACCAATGCTGCGGCCCCCGCCTGCACCGCTTTGGCCGCATATTGATGACCGTCCGTGACAAGGCCGGAAATGCACAGGAACAGATCGCCGGGCCGAACTTTGCGCGAGTCGGTTTGAATACCGGTAACCACCGTTTCCCCGTCACCCAAAATATGGCTGACCGCTAGCTGAGAAGCCAGTTCCTTAAGCTGCATGAGTCCCCCTCCGTTTTTTACACATGGTATCTATTATGGACAAAAAAAGCGCCGATGAAAAGCCCAAATTTTCATTTTCAGCAAATTGTTATTTCTGAGAATCCGGATTCGGAGCGGTGTCGGACAAATAGATCCGGATCGTCGATCCTTGCTCCACTTTCGCGCCCGCTTTGGGCACCTGATTGACGACGTAATTGCCTGCTCCCGACTTCGCCAAAAGGAAATCGGAATTCAAATCCTCGTAAATGTCGGTTACGCTCATACCGACCAAGCTCGGCACGACGACCGTCTTCGTATCGCCGTAGACGTACTTGCGCTCAAGCTGGTCTTTGCGCTGAGGCACGTTCATATACTGCAGCGCATCCGCCATGATGTTCTTGACCAAAGGAGCTGCGATCACTCCCCCGAATTGAATGCCTTGCGGGTTATCGACAGCGGCGTAAACGACGATTTTCGGGTCATCCGCCGGTGCGAAGCCGATGAAGGAAACGATATGCTCGCTCGCCGAGTATCTGCCGTTAATGACCTTCTGCGCCGTACCGGTTTTGCCGCCTACGCGGTAGCCCTCGATGAAGGCGTTGCGCCCCGTGCCGTTCGCCACGACGCTCTCCAGCGTTTCTCTGACCTGCTTGGAGGTCGCCTCCGAAATGACTTGGCGGACCATCTCCGGCTTCTCGGTCTCGACAAGCTGCCCGGTTTCCGGGCTGTACCACGCTTTGGCGACATGCGGCTTGAACAGCTTGCCGCCGTTGATCGCCGCCGATACGGCGGTAATTTGCTGAATCGGCGTCACCGACACGCCTTGACCGAAGGAGGTCGTCGCCAGCTCCACCGGACCGACCTTGGACGGTTTGAATAAAATCCCGTTTTCCTCCCCGTTCAGATCAATGCCCGTTTTTTTGCCGAAGCCGAAATTGTTAATATAGTTGAACAATGTATCCTTGCCGAGCCGCTGTCCCATCACGACGAAGCCCGGGTTGCAGGAATTTTCGACGACTTGCAGGAATGTCTCGCTGCCGTGCCCGCCCCGCTTCCAGCAGCGCAGCCGGGCTCCCGCAACTTCGATCGCACCCGGATCGAAGAACGGTTCGGTGAGCGATACCTTCTTCTCCTCCAGCGCAGCGGCCAACGTAATGATTTTGAAGGTGGAACCGGGCTCGTAGGTCATCCAGATCGGCAAATTCCTGTCGTAGCTTTCCTTCGGATACTGGCGGAAATTGCCGGGATCGAACCCCGGTCTAGAGCCCATCGCCAAGATCTCGCCGTTGTTCGGGTCCATCATGATCGCAATGGCGTCGTTGGCTTGATACTTGACCATCGCCTGGTCCAGCTCCCGCTCAAGCACGGACTGCAGATGATTGTCGATCGTCAGCTGCAAGTTCATGCCGTCTTTCGGCTTGACGTATTCGTCCGAAGAGTTCGGCATCTGCCGGCCGGCCGCGTCTGCAAGATAAGAGATACTGCCTCTCATGCCGGTCAGCAATTTGTTATACATCAATTCTATGCCCGTCAATCCCTTATTATAAATATCAGTAAACCCAAGAATATGAGCCGCCAGCCCTCCGAACGGGTAATATCGTTTATTGTCCTCGGCCACGACAATTCCCGGAAGGTTGAGCGACTGAATTTCTTGGGCTTTTTCCAGCGTAATTTTGCGGCCTCCCGGCTGAATGCGGACGCTGGATTGACGCGTCGTAATTTGCTTCAGCACGGATTCTTCCGTAATTTGCAGCGCCGAAGCAAGCTGCGCTGCGGTCGCCTTGGCATCCTTGATCTGCGCCGGAATCGCGTAGATGGTAGGGGAGCTGATATTGTAGGCGAGCTGCACGCCGTTGCGGTCCCAAATTTCTCCCCTTTTGGCCTCAAAAGGAATATTGCGGCGCCATGAATCTTCCGCCATTTCGGACAGCTCGGGACCGAGCCAAATTTGCACATATCCGAGCCTCACGATCAAAGCGACAAAAAGTATAGTTCCTACAATTAAAGCGGCGAATAGCCGTCGACGTACGGTTACGTTCGATGCCCTCATGACCGTTCTATCCCCTCCCGGAAGGTAAGTCTAGACTGTTTCATATCCAGACTATTCGGGACAACCGGGGGATAGAACAAGCTTATCGGTTTTGTTGGACAACTTTTTTGTCGGGCGTATCCTGAGCCTTGGACGAGTCGCCCGATTTGGCGGTGCCGGACGCTTTATCCTTCTTGCCGTCGGACGAATCCGCCGGAGGCGGCGTCTGCAAGAGCTCGTTGTACGGCTTGAGCTGAAGCGTGACGATTTTGACGTCGCCTTCGCTCTCTACGGTCTGCGAAGCGACATAACCTTCACCCGTCGACTGACATTTCGCATTCAGGAACGAACACACTTCCAGCGCATCCCGGAGCGATTTGCCCGTTAAATTGGGAATCGTAAGGTCATCGCTTCCCTGCATCGTTACATAGATTCGTTCGGCCGCTCCGATTTCAGTACCTGGCGCGGGAGATTGCTCGACAATCTTCGTCCCTTTGCCGATCGCTTCAATCGAGACGCCGTACTTGTTCATCGCGATTTTGGCCTGCTCCATCGTCATGCCCGCCAAATCGGGCATCATTACCTTGATTTCCTTCTCCGCCGATTTCATCTGCTGCGCCGAAGACGGAATTCCCATATACCGCAGCGTTTGCGAAACGATTTCCTTGAAGGCCGGGAGCGTGACGTCGCTGCCTAGATGGAAGTCCCCGCCTACGTCAGGCTCGTCGGCAATAATGGTGACGAGAATTTTCGGAGCTTCCACCGGCGCGTAGCCGATAAAAGACATAACCCATTTATCCGGGGCATAACCTTTTTTACCGGGCTCGACTTTATTCGCCGTTCCCGTCTTTCCTGCGACGCGGTAGCCTTCGATCGCCGCTTTTTTCCCCGTTCCGATTTTCTGGTCGCTGACGACCGTCTCCAAGTACTCGCTGACCTGCTTGGCCGTCGCTTCCGACACCACTTGACGGATGACCTTCGGCTCGATCGTGCGGACCACTTCCTTGGTTTTCGGATTGTACACTTCTTTTACAACATGGGGCTGCATCAGCTTGCCTCCGTTGGCGATCGCCGCATAGGCCGCCGTCTGCTGGATCGATGTCGCCGTCAAGCCTTGACCGTAGGTCGCCGTCGCAAACTCGACGGGATTTTTCATAGCGACCATGCCGGCGACTTCTCCCGGAACGTCGATGCCGGTTTTCGCGCCGAAGCCGAACTTGTCGATATATGATTTAAGCTTGTCTTTACCGAGCTTCTCATAGCCGAGCTTAACGAAGGCTACGTTACTGGAACGCTTCAAGCCCTCCAGGTAAGTAATCGGCCCCCAGCTCGTATTATAGTCGTGCAAAATGTTCCCCGGCACTTTAATGCTGCCCGACATGTACGAGTCGTTGGGATTAAAAATACCTTCCTCCACGGCTCCCGCCAAAGTGACCAGCTTGAAAGTCGATCCCGGCTCGTATTGCGAGGCCACGGCATTGTTCTGGAAGTCCTGCGGCTTCGAATTCCAATACTGGTTCGGGTTGAAGTTGGGATAGCTTGCCATGCCGAGAATTTCCATCGTATTCGGATCGGCGGCGATGGCCGTCATGCTTTTCGGATGCCATTGGTTGTACGCCTTCTCCAGCGCGCTTTCTATGTAATATTGAATGTTCTTATCGATCGTTAGCCTAACGTTGTTCCCGTCGATGGCCGGGACAAAGGATACTTTGGAATCCGGCAATTCGACACCGTTCAAATCCTTCTCGTAGGTCAATGAACCGGGGACGCCTTTCAGATCGCTGTCCAGCATCGCCTCCAGCCCCATGACCGCTTTGTTTTCTTTATCGCTATAGCCCAGCAGCTGCGCCGCCATCTTGCCGCCGGGATAAAAGCGCTTCGTATCCTTGAGCAGGTAGACGCCGATATTGCTCGCGTCCGCCTGTTTTTTCCATTCCTCCACCATCTGCTTGATCTGCTCGGCAACCTCGGCGTCGATCTTCCAGCCTTCGTTGCGAATTTCGACCTGCGGATTAGGTACGGAATAGGTTTTCACAATTTTGGAACGAATTTTCTCCTGCAGCGCCGCCAAATCCGCAGGATCGTCGGATGTGTTCAGCACGGACGCAAGCCCTGTAGTTACCGCCGAGTCCAGATGGTATTTGCGGATCATATCCGGATTTAAAGCGATGGTATAAGCCGGGGCATCTTCCGCCAGCACCTTGTCGTTACGGTCGGTTATCGTACCGCGAACCGGGCGGAGCACTTCCTCCGTCTCCCATTTTTTCTGGGCCTCGGCCAACAGCCACTTGCCCTCTATAATTTGAACCCAATACAATCTCCCCACTAAAGCAACAAAAAGGAGGGTAAATACCCCCCCGATAAGCAGTGATCTCAGCTTCGCCCTTTTGTTCATAGTTCACTCTCCCAGTCAGATATTACGGAATTACTCCGGTTTACTCTGGTTGGCGGCCGTCGCGCCGGACGGGCTTGCGGAATTCGGTCTGGCTACCTTGCTGATTTGATTGTCCTTCGCCGGAACCATACCCATCTTGGTCGCTTCCTGTCTCAGCCGGTCAGGACTGGACAATCCGTCCATCTTATGCTTTAAAATGCTATTTTCGGCCTGCAGCTTTTGAATCTCCGTCTCGAGCTTTAATATTTTCGTATTCATTTCATAGATTTGGGCGTAACGCCAAATGATCAGGCTGGCAACGACAACGCAGACGACAACGGTAAACAGGTACAGCAGCTTCTCTTGAACCGGAAGCGTTTTATTGCGGTAGACGACCTTTTTCGTCTCCTTGACGCTAACCTTTTGACCCGATTTTTGCTCGACGGCCAAATTCCCATGAATGTATGCAGGCATATGTATGATTCTCCTCCTTTGCAGCACGCAGCTAAATGGTTGCACTTCTAACGAACGGTAACATTACAGCTTTTCGGCTATCCTCAGCTTCGCCGAACGCGCGCGAGGGTTCGCTTCGAGCTCCTCGGCGCCCGCTTCGAGAGGCTTGCGGTTGACCAGCTTCACGATGCCTTTGTTGCCGCAGACGCACAGCGGAAAATCCGGCGGGCACGTGCAGCGCTCAACATATTTGGCGAACGTCTGCTTACAGATGCGATCCTCTAATGAATGGAACGTAATGACCGCTACCCGCCCCCCCGGAGCAAGACTGCGGATCGACTGTTCCAGCGCTTCCTCAAACGCGCCCAGCTCATCGTTGACTGCGATGCGCAGCGCCTGAAAGCTTCGCTTCGCCGGATGCGGCCCGGTGCGGCGCGCCGCCGCAGGGATGCCTTCCTTGATCAGCTCCACAAGCTGGCCGGTCGTCTCGATCGGCCCTTTGGCGCGTGCCGCTGCGATATTCGCCGCAATGCGGCGGGCGAACTTCTCTTCGCCGTACTCGAACAAAATGCGGGCGATCTCCTGCTCCGGCCATTCGTTCACAATCTCCTTGGCGGTGAGATCGGCCGTTCGATCCATCCGCATGTCCAGCTCGGCGTCATGATTGTAGCTGAAGCCGCGATCGGCTTCATCCAGCTGCGGCGACGACACGCCAAGGTCGAATAAAATGCCGTCTACCTGCGGCTTCCCGTCCCGGACAGCCCGCTCGACCGTCCCCAGCTGCGCCTCGATCTCGCGGAAATTGCTGCGGATCAGCCGCACCTTGTCTTGATAGGGTTCCAGCCTGATCTTGGCGTTGGCAAGCGCCGCGTCGTCCTGGTCGAACGCGATGAGCAAGCCGTTCGGACCTAAACGGGAAGCGATCTCGGAGCTGTGTCCCGCTCCTCCGAGCGTACAGTCGACGTAAACGCCATCCGGCTTTATTTGCAAGCCTTCTACGGCCTCTTCTTTCAATACGGTGATGTGATGAAACATGCTGCATAGCCTCCTGTGTTGTTCATTCGGGGTTTACAAATCAAAGTTAAAGTCAACAAGCTTCTCGGCGATTTCGTTAAACGACTCTTCCGATTGTTGGGAATAGGATTCCCACATTTGCTTGCTCCAAATCTCGACCCGATTGGAAACTCCGATGACGACGCAGTCCTTTTCCAATTTGGCGTGCTCGATGAGGTTGTTCGGCAAGTTGACTCTGCCCTGCTTGTCCAGCTCGCATTCCGTCGCCCCGGAAAAGAAAAACCGGGTAAAGGCGCGGGCATCCGATTTCATTAGGGGCAGCGCCTTCAGCTTCTGCTCCAGCACGCTCCACTCTTCCTTAGGGTAAACGAACAAGCATTGGTCCAAGCCGCGGGTTATGATGAAGGAAGGCCCGAGGGATTCACGAAATTTCGCCGGCACGATCATGCGACCCTTATCGTCGACGGTGTGCTGGTATTCTCCCATGAACATGCCTACCCTCACCCCTTTCCACCACTTTACCCCACTTTCCACCACTTGTATAGTTACATTTCTCCACCAAAACAAAAAATCCTGCAACAGCGCAGGATTTCTCAAAATATTTTCATTCTCGGTTTTCATCCGGTTCTTCCAGTTCCGACTTGGTTCGCGCCCGTTTCCCGTTATCCTCCGACAGTTTGCCGCGGATTTCGAGCAGTTTCTTGCGTCTTCGGCGCCTGACCGCAAACACGGGCACGGCAATGACCGCCAAAACGAGCAGAACCGGGAGCAGCGCGGCGGCGGCAACGACGATCCACTGAAAGATTACCGACAAAATGGCGGCGCTGCCGTGAAGAGCCTCTGCGGCTCTCTTCGTTAAGGGCCCTCCATCCTGCGCCCCTATGACCGCGGCGGAGCCGATTTTCTGCGACAGCCGAAGCTCCACGGTCGAATAGGACACATTCTGGTCCAAATACCTCATTCTGCCCTTGATCCGTTCGATTTCTTCCTGGACTTTGCCCAGCTCATTGGAAAACGCCAGCAGCTCGTCGGTTTTCGTCGCCTTTTCCATAAAGGCGATCAGCCGGCTCTCCACGACCTGCTTCGCCTTTAGTCTCGCGGCAAGGTCCACATACTCCTCGGAGACGTCTTGGCCGCGGACGTTTTTCTGCGAAGTGGAATGGATTTTCTCTAGCTGGGTCAACAGGGAAGTGAATCCTCCTGCCGGAACCTTGATGACGAAATTGCCGTATTTCTCGTAAGCCGTTTCATTCTGATCGAACTGCAGCACATAGCCCCCCGCTTGCTTGACCGCCTCTTCGATTTTGCCGCTCGCTTCTTCGTACTGCTCCACCTGCATGGTCAAGCTCGCCTGATAAATAATTTTGCGGTCGAGCGCATTGACATCCGCAGCCGCATTGCCGTCAAAGCTGTCGGCCGGGCGGGCGCCGCTCTCTGTCTGCGCAGCCCCCGCCTGATCGGCCGATGCCATAGACGTCGCTCCCGCTGCGGGCGCGGCGCTTTTGGCGTCGGCGGCGCTGGACTGCCGCACCGCCAACGATTCCGTGCTCGCGGCGCTTTTGTTCGAATCCGCCGCGCCGCAGCCGCTGACGGCCGCAGCCAGCACCAGCGCCGCCGCCCAGCACGGCAGCCGCAGCCGCCATGCCGTCCCCTTTTTGCTGCTCCTCTTCGCCCCGCTTCCGTCCCATTGCATTCCCATTCCCCCTGTAAATTTCCGATTGCGCTGCCGTACGGGTTTCTCCGAACGCGGCGCTATCTTCCATAACGTGGATGAATCTGGAAATGTTGCATGGTTCCCGGCAAGAACAAATCCCCCAAAAGCCATCCATGCCGCCGACGCGGCACCACAGACAATGGAAATGGGGTACCAAGAGTAATTTCCAGGGTAGTGACGTGATGCTCTGAAGCTTATTCCGTCCGCATCCAGCCTAAGCTGGATCGGCGTCTAACCCTTCCTCTGGGATCGTTCTATGGGTAGACTTTCCTTTCGGGGGAGACCCCGGATTTCCACAGGATATGGCTGCGCATCATTTCCCTAGAGTAAAGGGCAGAGAAATCTGCCCCTCCTCATCAAACCGTACGTGAGGTTTTCCCTCATACGGCTTTCCGATGTTCGTCATTCATGTGCATGCAGATTACAAGAGCGTTTTAAGTCCATATT
>NZ_JANYUY010000040.1 GCF_025060755.1 Paenibacillus doosanensis | reverse complement strand
CAATTCGGACGCCTCCAAGTGCAAGGTTTTTCACGGGTTAGCCTTCGTTTTCCTTGCACCTAAATTCGACAAAAGAGGCGCCAAACCCTTGTTACTGTTGAATTTTTGATTTGTTCAGCAAGCCCTAATTAGGAACGTTATTTTATAATATGAAGCAGGTGATGAGGCATGAGAAAGGAAGATTTGGGTACGGCGTGCGATTCATGGGCATATCCTTTTTTGAAGACCGCCTTGTTGGATAGGGACGAAAGCTTGAAGGAGGCATTGAAGGAATTGGCCGATGTTAGATATGCCTTGGACCAATCCTCGATTGTAGCCATTACGGATGCGCGCGGGACTATTCTTTACGTCAATGACCAGTTCTGCAGAATCTCCCAGTATGAACGAAAAGAATTGCTTGGTCAAGATCATCGCATACTCAATTCCGGGTATCACCCCCCTTCTTATTTTAAAAACATGTGGGCGACGATCGGGTCCGGGAATGTCTGGCGGGGGGAAATACGGAATAAAGCCAAGGATGGTTCATTTTACTGGGTGGATACGACGGTCGTTCCGTTTCTGACTGAACAGGGAAAACCGTATCAATACATTTCGATTCGAAACGATATTAGCCTGCTAAAAAAAATGGAGGAAGACATAAGGAAAAGGGAGGAGATGTACCGGCTAATCACCGAAAACTCATCGGACCTGATCTCGATTATTGATGCGGAGGGAAGGTTTTTGTATGTGTCTCCCTCTCACCATAGTTTATTGGGATACGAGTTGTCTGATTTTGAACGGCGCTACATGTACGAGTGGATTCATGAAGAAGATCGGGAGACTTTTCACAAGGCGGTTCAAGAGCAGCGGATCACGGGAAAATCCTCGCTGCTGTTAGAGTTTAGAATACATACGAAGCATAACGATGACTACGACATGGAAACCAGAATAAATCCCGTTATCGATCCATCGGGGACTGTGAGCAGCTTGATTCTGGTTATGCGCAATATCACCGAACGGAAAAGCTCGGAACGAAAGATCCGCCACCTGGCTTATCACGACACGCTGACTGATTTGCCGAATCGAAGGTTATTTATGGATCGTTTGCGCAAAGAAATCCATCAAGCCAAGCAGCTTCGGTTGCAGCTGGCCATCATGTTTCTTGATTTAGATCGGTTTAAAAACATCAATGATTCGCTCGGTCACGAGGCTGGCGATCTGATTCTCATTGAAGCGGCTCAAAGAATCAGTCAATGCATTCGATCGAATGATATGGTGGCTCGATTGGGGGGCGATGAGTTTATCGTATTATTAACGAATATATCAAGCTCGGAGGAAGTCGAATCCATATCCCGGCGAATCCAAACCAGTCTGCAAGAACCCATCGGCTTCAATGGGAAGTCATTTCATATTTCATGCAGTATGGGGATCGCTATCTTTCCAGCGGATGGAAGGGAGCCCAAAGAACTGATGAAAAGGGCCGATATGGCTCTATATGCGGTAAAAGATAGCGGCAGAAACGGAATTTCATTCTTTCGGGTAGATATGGAAGAGCGCTCCCTGGAACGAATTCTTTTGGAAAATGAACTGAAGAAGGCTATTCAGCAGGAGCAGTTCCATATTGATTATCAGCCCAAGCTCGATCTTGCAACAGGAGAATTAATTGGCATGGAAGCACTTGTACGGTGGAATCATCCGGAATTAGGGAGAATACCGCCTAACAAGTTTATACCTATAGCGGAAGAAACGGGATTGATTCTTCCCCTCGGGGAATGGGTTCTTCGCCGTGGATGCGAGCAAAACAAAAAATGGCAAGACCAAGGCTACCTTCCGTTGAAGCTATCTGTGAATCTGTCCGTTCGGCAATTCTATCAATCCGATCTGTTAGTCAAGATCAAAGAAATTTTGCAGCAAACCGGACTGGAGCCGCAATGGCTGGAGCTTGAGGTTACAGAAAGCGTTTTTTCGGATATGGACAATGCGGCGGCTATTTTGCAGAAAATCCGGGATTTAGGCATACATACTTCTATTGATGATTTTGGAACAGGGTATAGTTCATTCGGTTATATTCAGCGTCTTCCCATAGATACCTTGAAAATCGACGCTTCGTTCATTCGGGATATTCATCAAAACAAGGAAAGCCATGCGATTGTCAAGGCGATCCTGACGATTGCCCAAACGCTGGGTCTCAACGTCATCGCCGAAGGTGTCGAAAATGAAGAGCAACTAGCTGTTCTAAGTGAGGACGGCTGCGACCAGGGACAAGGCTTTTTATTCAGCAAGCCGCTGTCCGGTCATGATTTTGAAAAATACTTGAGCGGTTTGCCCGCAGCAAAATAGACCAAATAGGTTGAGGGGAATTGAGCATATGAACTTTTTTAGTCAAAAAACAAAATCGTGGACGGAATACCTGGATCATGCGCGCGCAACCGATATATCAGCTGTGGGGGAAAGGGTCAAGGAGCGCCTTGCTTTTATGGGCGTCAACCGGGATACGCTTACACATATTAAAGAGGCTGCTCATATTCTTTACCCGCATAAGTCAGAGATGATCAATCAATTTTACGAATCCATCACTTCCGTTGATCATCTGCAGAAAATTATTGTCCAAAACTCTACGTTAGACCGTTTGAGACAAACGATGGAAACATATCTTGAACAATTCCTGCAAGCGGAAGTCAATCAGGAATATGTGATGACCCGAATTATTATCGGACAAGTGCACAGCCGCATTCATTTGACGGCGGATCATTTTATTACCGCCCATCAATTATTAATTCAGATCATGACGGCCGTTTTAATGGACAAATTACATCATAAACCGGATCGGATGATGCAATCCGTTCTAGCCGTACAGAAATTGGCCACCTTTGATCAGCAGCTGATTGTAGAGGTATACATGGAGGAGACGTTTAAATCTTTTTTATTCGGTATTTCCGACATGCTCAATCACATGACCCAACTGGACAATACCGGGCAATTGATTAAAGGAATGGACAAGCAAATTGAAGAGAGCCAAAGCGTTTCGGCAGCAACAGAGGAAATGTCAGCTTCTATCCTTGAGGTAGCAAACCATGCGGTCAAGGTGGCGGAGGGAACGGACGAGGCCGTTCAGTCTGCAGAGCAGAGCAAGCGAGTCATCAACCAGGCTTTGAATGAAATACAACAAGTCGGGCTTGTCTATGCTGAGGTTTTGAACCAGGTCAACGGGCTTAATCAGGAAATCGGGCATACGCAAGAAGTGGTTAAGATCATTAAGGAAATAGCGGACCAAATCAATTTGCTGGCGTTAAACGCAAGTATCGAGGCTGCCCGGGCAGGAGAGCATGGCAGGGGCTTTTCCATCGTCGCTACGGAGGTGCGCAAGCTGGCCGAGCATACCAAAGAGCAGATCGATCAGATTACAACAAGTATGTCATCGCTGCAAAAAGTATCGAACCAGTTTACGAAAAAAATAGGGGAAACGGGAAGGCTTGTTGAGGAAAGCGTTAACGAAGCTCAGGTTGCGGATACGGAATTGCAAAAGATTGTGGCCGCTATTCAGGGGATCAATGAAACGACTACCCAGATTGCAGCGATGAGCGAAGAGCAGACGTCCTCCGTGATGGATATCGCTCACCGGAACTCCATCATATTTGATCACAGTTCCGATTCTCAAGAAATTGCACGGCAAACGGCCAAAATTGTATTTGAGCTAAGCAGACAAATGGAGGCGTACCGCAACACCTTCTTTTCCATTAACGTAAAATTAAGTTATAAAGACACTATAAGGGTAGCCAAGACCGATCATCTTCTCTGGAAGTGGAAGATTTACAATTTGCTGTTAGGCTTGGAGACTATTCCTTTGGAGCAAGTATCTTCCCACGAGAACTGCAGGCTGGGAAGGTGGTACTATGGGGAGCTGCCGGCCCGAATCAAAAGCCAGTCCGCTTTTAAGCAGCTTGAAGAGCCTCATAAAGCCGTACACCATTATGCGAAGCAAGCTGTTGAGCGACATGAGGCTGGAGACAAAACGGGTGCTCAAGCGGCCTTTGAACAACTACAGACGGCATCGGCCCTGGTTGTGAAGCTGTTATCTCAGATGGAATCGGAGTTGTAACGGGGGACGGGACAGAGGCCGTTACAATCATTCGGATTCTTTACGGCAAAAGGCAGTAGAGCGGCATTAAAAATAAAGCGTCACTACGATTAACGTAGCGGCGCTTTATTATTTGCCCGTGCGGAGAGAGTGAAGCGGATGAGCACGGCGTTTGAATCTACCGCTAGGCAGCCGTAAGGTTTACAGGATTACGTCAAGCTCCTCTCAATTGGGGAGTTCATTTTCTTCCGGCTCAGCGCAAAGCTAATCTGCGCCGCTGCTAAGCCGAGCGCAATGAGCGCGGCTGCAAGCCAAGGATGATGCTGCAATGAGGCGGTTCCGTTCAGCAAATAGCCTCCTGCACCCGCGCCTCCGGCAATGCCGAGATGAATAACGGAGGTGTTCAAGCTTAAGACGAAGTTGGCGGACTTAGGCGCTTGCTGAATCATATAACTTTGTATGGCCGGGCCGGAGGCGAACAACGCGACAAACATGATCGCGATCAGCCCGACTGCGAGCGGGGTTGAGAACGTAAAGACGGGCAGCAGCGCTAAAGCAAGCAGATGAATGACGAGCCAGGTTCCGAGCGTGCGCGAGGTTCCCCAGCGATCGACCAAACTGCCGCCGAGCCGGGAGGCGAAAGCGCCAATCAAGCCTAGAGCAAGCATCATAAAAGCAATATCCGCCGTATCGAAGCTCAATAATTGCTGCAAGTATGGTGAAATATAGGTTAAGAAAACGGAATTTCCTCCTTCACGAAAAAGCGAAATGAAAAAGGCAGTAACAATAACCGCGCTCCCTGCCTGCTTTAACTGGCTCGATAATGGAACGGGGTCATCGCCTTCCACAGCAGGCAAGAGGCGAAGAATGGCTGTACCGACTGCAATGCTCAGCGCGCCCAGCATCATAAAGATGGCCTGCCAACTCATCCAGTCGGCTATGGCAATGCCTAGTGGTACGCCCAGTATCATCGCGCTGCTGAAGCCCAAAATAATGGTTCCGATGGAACGGCCTAATTGATCGGCCGGCACAAGTTTTGCGACGATGCCTAGTGAAACGACGAGGAAAATACCTGAGCTTGCTCCGAGCAGCACGCGGGAAACCATTAATGTCTCGGCGTTTAAGCTAAGGGCGGACAACGCGTTCCCGGCGATAAAAACGGCCAGCGAACCAATGAGCAGCGGCTTCCGGTTCATTCGGCTCGTCAGCACAATGAGAAGCGGGGTAGCAATGGCGAAGGACAAGGAGTAGGCGGTAATGAGTTGCCCGGCAACAGCCAAGGAAATATTTACATCCTCGGCAATTCGGGGTAAAATGCCAGATACAACTAATTCAGACGTTGCGGTGAGGAACACGCCGACAGCCAGAATATAGATGGATAATGCGGTTGTTTTCATTGAAGATCAATCCCTTTCGTTCTTTTTTATGTATTATATTTTAGTTTCTTTATTTAAGTAAGTACGCAAATCAAATGGATGTAATCCAAAAAAATTGACCTACTTACCATTCGGTAAGTGAAAAGAGGTGCAAAATGGAAAACTTAACGAATGAACAGCGGTTCCCAGACGAGGAAAGGCAAAAGAGTGAATCCGAATATCCTCACATTTGCTCGGTGTTGGAAATATTGGGGGCAAAATGGGCTTTTCTTGTCATCGCAAAACTGCACAAAGGGCCGCGAAGATTTCAGCAGCTGCTTCGGGATGTAGCCGTTGTGCGCACACAGTCATTGACGAATGTGCTTCGCCATCTGGAAAATAGCGGGATCGTGCATCGCGAAGTATACCCGAGCGTCCCTATAACCGTCGAATATTCTTTAACGGAAAAAGGAAGGGACTTTCAAGCGGCGCTGAAGGAGATGGAAAATTGGGCGATACGCTGGGGCAATGCTGCTAAAGAGGAGTAAAGGTAACTTTGTTGTTGATAGCCGTTTGAAGAAATGGATGGATCGCTTTAATGGTCAATCCGCAAGTTTTATTTAGAACAATTCGATAAACGAACGGAAGTGACTAATGAACATTCGTCTGTTAAATGATTCTGATGCCCAAGTGTACAAACGTAGAGCCTAAATTTCGAGGATGGGGGTTAGGTAAAACCCTTCTAATAGCCTTGATTGAAAGAGCAACAAAAGAATGTGAAGGGTTGGAACAGATTCATTTGACGGTTGTCTCTAATAACAAATCAGCAAAACGCTTATATGTTTCGCTGGGGTTTGAAGTTTACGGTGTAGAACCATATGCATTAAAGTCTGATGAACAGTATTTCGATGAGGACTTAATGATTTTAAGATTGTGACTTTAAAACGAAAGGCACGATAGCTTCATGAACCGCCTTTCAACAAGGCGGTTTTCTTATGATTTAAAGGAGGCCCAAAACCTTTTGCATGTCTCGGACAATAGCAAAAGCCAACCTCGATGTGTGTAAGGTTGGCTTATCAAGAAATACATAAATGTTCGAAGAC
Organism: Paenibacillus doosanensis; assembly: GCF_025060755.1. GTDB lineage: Bacteria > Bacillota > Bacilli > Paenibacillales > NBRC-103111 > Paenibacillus_S > Paenibacillus_S doosanensis. The sequence continues at coordinate 65,139 of NZ_JANYUY010000040.1, read as the reverse complement.
GATGTTTGCTCAGGTTCGGTTGGCCTGGATGTGAATTAAATTCTATGGCTCCAATGCCTTTGTCCGTGCGATAATCGCATTAACCTATGCCGCGGCACGTTTTTGTTAGTGCTCTTGTATTAAAGCTTTGACTTCTTCTGCTGAAAGTTCTGTCATGTCTACAATAGTCGATATGTCGTAGCCGCGGGCAAGAAGTCGCCGGGCTGTCTGGCGTTTCTCTTGCATGATGCCTTCCGCTTTGCCTTCTGCTTTACCTTCCGCTTTCGCTCCTTCGGTTCTGGATGCCTGGTCACGTAAATACTTTAACCTAGCTTCGTGTTCCATCCGTGTCTGAGCATCCTGACTAAGAAACTCAAGTGTAGTCATCGCTTTTTTCAGCATAGGTTCGTTCATCGTCAACACCTCCCATTGATCGTGCTCCACACCTCTTAAAAATAACAACCAGTTGATCAATCCGCCATCCATTGGAATCGGCTTGGGAAGGCATGAATAGTTAAGGATGTTGATTGTCACGCATTTCTTTAATTCGCTGTAGTTGCCGCCTTTCTTGATCTGGTGGGAGTACATATTGCTCCAATAAAACAGCGTACGCTTCTCCATATGATATGGGTTAAATAGTTGCATCTCGATGTTAATCAGCTTGCCTTCGGTTGTCTTGGCCTTGATATCAAGAATGGATTGTTTATCCTGAGGGGCATCTTTGTCCGTGTTACGAGGATCAACAATTCCATCGACATCAACTCCATTCATTAATTATTATATCACGAACACAAATTTCCAGTCACGGGTAACTGGCGACAGTTCAAGTTTCAAACTTCTGGCATAGTCGCAAAAACCTCGAAAACAGCCGGAAATATGTGGGTCCCCCAGCCAAACGCGGTCTAGGAAATGCAGTATGTTTTCGATAGACAAGGCAAATGGTATGATATAACTGATGAGTCTATTAAAAGGATGGGGCAGCTTGATTAACCGTGAAATTATTGATTTTATTCATATGAATTACTTGAAAAAGAACTGGCAACTTGAGCTCGATTCGTTAATGATATCCAGTGTAGGGTATGAGGTGGACATTTATCAAGTATCGGCCAGGAATCGTAAAAGAGTTGCACGTTTGACGAGCGGACCGGGTCATAACGAGGAGTCTCTCTTGATGGACGATCCTCTTTCGGGCTTGTTGGAACAGGTTGCGAAATTATTTTATAGCCCTGGTGTCCGTAAAAATAGACACGAAGCATTAGGGGCAGCAGGTACAGAGTCTGCGCTGCAAGCGTGGATTGCTCAGGGGGCAGTGCTGCGCAGGGTGCTTTACGATTCGGACGGAAGAACGGAAACACGTACGGAATATATGATGGGATACGAGCTTTATTCGTATTTGCAAAGGCAAAAACGGAGCAGGGAAACAAAGATAGAGGCTCGTTCTGTAGAATGGAGCAGCAGATTGCAGACTGCGTTGGCTGCTTTAGGGTTGCCAATAGACACCAAGCCCTCTGCTGGGCCTATCGCGGCTTCAGACGATCCCCGGTATTATCGAGTGTTGTTTGGGGTGTTTGTTAAAGATGTTTCCGAAGGGTTGCGGAAATCTGCTACTCTTCACGATATTACTCAAGTTCTCCAATGCGGCAGTGAACAATGGACGGACAAAAAAGTTATGCAATATGGAGATTTTATCGTAGCTTTAACAGAAATTACAGCCATTCAAGACCAGTTTGACTGGAAAGAAATAGGAGCGCGCTACTATCGGGAAATTGGCGGCTCCAAGCGATTTGATGCTTACAAGACAGCGTTCACAGATGCTTTGGAGGAGAGGCTTGGTTTCCCTCTGCAACTGATCGGTCTATCCAGTCAGGGAACAATTACGCCTATTTATTTTGCAGGAGAGTTAACTGGAATCGGTGGTTTCCAATATCCACAAGGATTTCTGCATGCAACAACCGATCTAACGGTCTTCAGGACCCAATTCTCCACGAATTGTCATCATTTATGGCTTGTGGAGAATCGTGCGGTGCTTACACGAATGGCCACAGAAGGGGATTTTCTTCAATCTGCCCACAGCTTGGTAATCGGACTGGACGGGCAACTCAGAAGCAGCCATCGTAAATTGATTGCTGACGTGCTGGGGCGCTCGACGCAGTTGAAGCAGATATTAGTTTGGTGCGACGCGGATCAAGCCGGATTTATTATTGCCGGACATGCTCGTGTTTTATTGGACGCAGTCCCGGAGATCAAGGCAAAGTGGATTTTACCGGAAAGTGATTTTGCTCAATGGGGGTTTTTCAAGAATGAAGTACACACTTGGTCAAGCTACGAGGCACGCATGATAAGCCGGCTTAAGATGAAAGCCGTGGGCGAGCAGGAGGCTGAAATGGGAGGGATGGAGCGTTGGATACAATGGCTGGAAGCTTGATCTCCATATTTTATTCCGATACCCCGGAACACCTTCGGAAAGAAGCGCTGCGCGATATGGTGAAGCTGGCTGGCGTGCTTACGGAGCTGCGGGAATATTTTGAAGAGCCGCTCAAGGTACTGGAAATTTTGAAAATGCTGAATTTAATTCAGCAGGAAGCGCTCGGCTTAGATGATCCGCTGGAAGATGAAGAAGCTTTGTTTTATCGTTTCCGTAATCGCTACGGTTATGATCCGAACATTCCGATGGAGCGCTTGCTCAATATATTGCAGAAATACAACTGGATTATCCGTGGCAAGAGACGTTTGACGATGATGGATGTAGGCAAACGAATGATGGATATGTTGATCCGTCTGGTTAACGATTCACTAGCTTATTATATGCAGGATGAAGTAGCCCGCTCTTTGTTTCAGGCAAGAAGGGACGCCGATCTTAGCGAAGCTTACGACGACAAGGGGATTTCAGGCGGCAATCGCCTGGCAAGCATGATTCGCAATGTAGAGGACGCCGTGGACAAGCTGAAGGAGCGGCAGCTGGAATTTTTGGCCGACAGGCACGCATTGCCGCAGATTCAGATCATTGTAGAGCTCATGCAGGAATTGAATGCTCGGATGGACGAGCGTTTAGCTCAATATGCGACTTTCGAAGAAGGAATTTCATTTGCTCCTTTATTAAAGAAGGGGACGGAAATTATGTTTGAGGGTACGCAGGTATCGCTAGGAACGTTAAATAAGTTTCTGAAATTCGCACATTTGCAGCAAACGGAAGTAGGGCAGGAGATTTCACCGATCATGATCCGTCAATTCATCATTCAATCGTTTCTGAAACGAGCCGATTCCGATTTGCCCAGCGGTCATGAGATCTTAAGCTTTTTGGAACAGGATCGTCATCCGGGTGAACGTTTGGACGGCATGTGGGTTCCTGTTCAGTTTGCTTCCCCCGTCTCCAACCGCCAACTGGCTGACACGGTCAACTATCTGGAGCATTATGTGCCATCTACAGAACCGATTGAAGAGCGAGTGGAGCCGGATTACCGGGAGTCGGAGGAATGGACGGAAGAGGAATTGGGAGCGCGGCTGGATGAGATTCAATGGCATATGACCAAAGCGAAAATCCGTACGGACGAAGTGGAGCGGGTGTTGGAGGACAAAGTGCAGCTTGGCTTAGACGAGCTTGTATGGGAGGCGGGTTCTTCTCATTGGACAGATGCCGTCAATGCACTGTTGGCTGTATCTGCGCTTGCCGGGAGCGGGCGGGCAGTTATCGGGCAGACAGGGAAAGCAAGAAGAGGCGGTGACTCCGGGACGGAGGATGCGATAAAGGAATGGGAGATTGTGGAGGAGGGAGAGAAAAGATATGTCGTTCGAAGATCAGGAGCACACGTACAGCCAGATGCCGCTAGGAGCGATGGAACGGCTGACGGCAGTACTGAGTCCGGATGAAGAGTATGCATTTGTTCAAATTATGTTTTCATCCTCAGCCTCAGTGCGTAGCGACAGTTATGGCTTGACTCGCCGCGAAGTCATGAAGATTTTGAAATTAAAGCAGGAGGATGAGCAAGGGCTGAATTCTTTCCTGAAAAGGATTAATCAGGCAGTCAGCCGTTATTTTAAGATTGTATACGATGAGCGCAGAGATCGTGTTGTTGCGCTGATTCATGTACCCGCCAGGCAGGCTCGAGAATTGTTATCTTCGGAGAGTTTGGCGCTGTTGATGTTTATCTTTTACCATCAGGAGGTTCTTCAGAACGATTTCACTCTGTTTGCTCAATTGCTGGAGGCATTCGGTCATGAATCTCTCGATGTAAGACGCAAAATACTGATGAATCTCGATGCTTTGATAAAAATTGGCGCGGTTTGCAAATATGATAATCCCTCCAACGAAGAGGCGTTTGCTCTTACAGCGATCGGGAGCCGTCTTTTTTCCGACTCCTATCTCAAACGGTTTGCCGAATTTAGTCATTCTCAACAGCTTAATATGGAAGATGTCTTGAAGTTTTTTAAACGCTACAATCTGGAGGCAGGTGTGAATAATTGATTCCATGGGGAATGCGATTTAGCGGTATTCGCGACTTTAGGGATAGCCAACTTGATTTGGGAAGTCCTCGAGATCACGTATTGATTGGTGGCCCCAACGGATCGGGCAAATCAACAATTACATTCTGTATGGGGGCCGTTCTTGCTTCTTCCAAGGTAGAACTTGAAGGTTTGCGTTCGCGTAACTTGCCGCCAGACAAAGTATGGAGAGCAACGATTGAGCTTGTATTTGACAACGGCGGGGACCATCCTGTAGATGCGGCCGCCTTTGTCGGCTTTCGGCTTCATTTGGAGCAGAAGCCAGGTGACCCGATACGCAAGGAATTCTGGATTTGCGAGGGGGAGCAGCCGTGGCAATGGCATAAGGAAACGCGCTACACGCCCGGAGACGGAACCTATCATCTGCATGAATACCGGCATCAACTGCAGCACAAATTCAAGGTGGACCCGGAAGCTTTCTATCTGATCTGGTATCAACAGGATGTGAATCAATTCGCTGTTATGCGGCCGGAGGAGCGTTTTCGCATTTTTAGCGAGATGACCGGGATAGAGCAGATGCAGCTCAACTGGGAGAGAGTGAAGGAAGAACGTCGCGAGGCATCGCTGGCACTTCAGACGGCAGAGAGCAATCAGCATCAACATAAGTTGAATTTGGGCAACTGGCAGCAGGAACGGGATCGTTTGATCAGCCGCAATGAACGTCGCAAGCTCGGCTTGCAGCACGCTTTAACTGCATCGGCCGCACTCCGCGAAAAGTATCGTCAGGAATGCCGAACGCTTCAGGATAAGCTCGAGGAGATGAAAGAGTGTAACGATGAAGAAATAGACAGGTGGAAGAAGTTGGAGGATGAGCGAAAGCATCATCAGGAGGAAATGAACCGAAAAACGTTGCAAAAGGAGGAACTGGACAAGCAGCTTCAGAATTTGGAGAGAGAGACGGCCGAGCTTCGGCACCGGCATGTCGACATGACAACGGAGCATCGCCAATTGGCGGATATGCTGCAGGAGTTGGCGGAGAAAATTAAAGCAGTGCCTTATTCCGAAACTGAGGCAAGAGAGCGTCTTGCTCGCGGTCAGGCAGAGGAAGCAGAGTTGCAAAGCAGACAAGAAGAAATCGATCGGGCATATCGTCAAGCGCAATCCGAACTGGATCGGTTGGCGGATGAGGTAGCCAGATTAAAATTTGAGGTTGAGGAAGACCGGCGCAAGCTTGCTGAAGCGGAAACCATGCTGGAACAATACGGGGGCAGTGCCGGACTGGAGCATGAAGCCGAGACTTTAGAATGCAAACGAAGCGATCAGCAGGATCGTGATCGGGGGCTGTGCGAGAAGATTCGTTTATTGGAGGAAGAACTGGATGCGCTGACCCGCAATGAGATTAGAAGCTTAAGGCAGGATACATCTATTCGTTATTTGGAACGCTTGGGCCTGACCGTCTTCACGATACGCGATTTACTGGAGATGGATGAACATTCTCCGTTGGAACAGGAGAAGAAGCTGGAGCCGATCAAGTATACGCTGTTTGTAGATGGCAAAAATTTTGTCGCTCCTACGGACCTCTATCATGTAGAATTACCGACTGTTATTCCCGAAAGAACGTTGGATGAGCTGAGAGAGCTCGGTCTTCGGGTGAAGCAAGGGCTTGATGATACAAGCTATGCCGCGGCGCAAAAAGCGTTATGGTGGCTTCACGGACTTTTGACTGCCGCTGAGGATGGAAAAAGAGGGCTAAGAAACGGACAATTGCTGGATGCTTGGGGGCGGCGGGGAGCGCAGGAGCAGCTTCAATGGCTGCTGAATCCCAGGGGCATTGCTTTACGAATTGAACAACTTCAGGAAGAGATCAAGAAACAGGTACGACAATTGCAAGCATTACGCAGCGAGTTCAATGATGATGAAAAACGGCTCAATCTGATACGGTCCGTTCTTCACCAAATCAGAGAAGCGGAAGCGGTCATTCGGGACGTTGTTCGGCGGGATCGGATTCGAACGGAATGGGAACGTACTGTTGCTGAGCAGAAGGAGCAGTTGCAGGATCGGGACAGGCTTCGTGCCGAAGGGCAGGACTTGAACGCGCCATTGGCGGAGCTTAAGATGACGATTCGGATACTGGAGCAATACATGGACGTTTATAACGAGGCGCGGGAGCAGAGCTTCGAGCTTGAGCGGTTACGACAGCTTGGCGAAGCGTTGGAGCAACAGAAGGAGAAGTTAAAGCAGGCGGAGAGGGAATTAGAGGATCTCTATGCAGAAGCGGATCAATTGGATCGTTCCATTGACTCTACCGCAAGACGGATGCGGGAAAAAAACCAGTTTATTGCCGACGTTCAAAGGGTAATAGATGATCTGACTCGCCAGCAAAAGCAGACAGCCGAGCGTTATGGCGTTATGGAGCAGAACTGTGCAGCGGAGCAACAATTTTATCGGGAATGGTCGGCTCGATTGCCTGCCGTCCTGGAAGCCATCGTCCAAGAGCATCCGGATTTCCCATCTGCTGCGAATTGGAATGAAGAACAGGCTAAACATGAAAAGCATGAAGCACAAGTGCGGTTGGAGCTTGCTTGCAGCGAGACGGTAGATGAGAACGCATTGGAAAACTATGAAAAAGTAAGACAAGAGTATGAACGGGGAGCACAGGAAGTACAGGAAGCCCGTTCGCTGCTTCAACAATTGGAGGACAGTTTGAAGGAACTGGAAGAGAAGCTAGTCAGAACGATTCATTATGAAGTCAATCGGGTGAATCAGATGTTTGTACGCTACATGGACATGTTTTCCTTCGACGGCGAGGTCAGTTGGGATATGCAGGAGCTGAAGCAAGGAAACATGAAGTATTTTCTTAATATTAAAGCGCGCAAGCAAGGCCACAGAGGAGCGCTTGAGGAAATCAGCATGAAAGGCAGAGGCGGGAGAGTGGGCAAAGGCGTTTCCGGTGGAGAGGAATCTCTAGGGTCTCTTCTGTTTGCATTGGCTTTGCTGAAAACGATTCAGGCCAATCCGGGATATATTGTTTTGGATGAGTTCGACAGTGCGCTGGATGAAGGCAGAAAGTCCAAAGTATTTTTGCTGTATCAAAAGGAACTGGCACGTAAAATGATTATTTTGTCTCCCAAATCCCACGAATCCGATTATGTGCAGCACTTTAATGAAGCTTTTGTCGTATATCATGATGCGACAATTCCGCAAAGTGCAATCATTAGAATTAAAAAGCGATTGTAAAGATCGTGACGTTCATAGTGAGGGGTTAGGTAAAATAACACCTTTATTACCATAATAAGAGAGAGGTTGTTCCTTGTGATCAGCCTCTTTCTTTATGATCTGGAAGGTGCGGGGCTCAGTTCCGCAAGCTCTGGAATATTACCAATTACAAATGCGAGCCTCCGCTTGCATTGCCCGGTCACCCAGCGGCTGTCTGGTGAGGCTAAAAACGCTGCGACATCGGCGAAATCCTCGGGCTGACCCCATTTTGCCGTGATGCCGCTGCGCTGTGAGGAAGTGTACTTTGGAGCTTTTGAGCGCGTGTTAACCGGTATTAGCTTTGGCCCGTCAGCCTGCCGGACCAATAACCGGCCGAGAGGGCGATAAGCTCTCGGGCTGCCAGGGAGAGGTAGCTGCCTTTTTTATAGCTGGCGGCGACTTCCCAAACCGGATTTGGCGATAGGGCGAAGAAGGAGACGCCGGCGTCCGGCTTGGCGTAGCTCATAGGGATGACCGAGCAGCAGATCCCTTCGGCGACCATTTCGAATAAAGTTCGGCAGCTTCTGGATTCCAGCAAGATGTTGGGCTCGACGCCTTCTTCGGCGGTCAGCCGGTCGTATATTTCCCGCAAGGTAGACCCCTGCTGCATGATGGCAAACGAATCCGCGGCCAGCGCGGACAGAGGGATCGGCGGCAGCGCCTCGCCCAGCTTTCCTCCCTTATGCGCGAGGGGATGCGCTTGGGGCACGGCCAAAATAATCGGTTCGCAGCCGATAGGGATGTAGCAGTCATCCGTTTTTTGAAAATCCTGCAAGGTTAAGAAACCGATATCGAGCTGACCGCGGGAGATTTCAAGCTGCTGTTGTTTTACGGGCATTTCGAGCGGTTCGATTTTTACGTGGGGATAGAGTTTGTAGAAGGCGGGGTAAATGGCGGCGAACATGTCGGTGCCCCGCTCGGGAGTCAGGCCGATCGTCAGTTTGCCTTCTTTGGCGCCGATAATGTCCTTGATTCGGCTGTAGGCGTCTTTTTTGAGGCGCATGATCCTTTTGGCATGGTCCACATAAATTTCCCCGGCTTCGGTCAAATGCCAGTTGTTCCGGGAACGGACGAAAAGCGGCGCGCCGAGCTCCTTTTCCAGCTTCAGCAGCTGTTGGTTTAACGCGGATTGCGTAATAAAAAGCTTCTCCGCGGCCCGGGTAATGTTGTTCTCTTCGGCAATTTTTACGATATATTCCAGCTGCTTCAGGTCCATTGCAATCGGCCTCCATTATACTCTTAATAAAATTAAGAGAACTCTAACAACAATGAATTTTACTAACGAGTACATTCAGATTACGATGTTTTTGTATAAACGACAACCTTAGCGATACGGAAGTGATTCATTATCGAGAGGAGGAGTTGTGTGACGATGAATGCCAAGCCGCTATCGGAAGAAAAGCCACTGTATATTCGAGTGAACCCGAAGGATAACATCGCGATCATTGCGAATCCCGGGGGGCTTCCGCCAGGAACGCGTTTTCCTTGCGGACTTGAACTGATTCAGTATGTTCCCCAAGGACATAAGGCGGCGCTGACGGATATAGGCCAAGACGAAGCCATTATAAGGTACGGAGAAGTGATCGGCTATGCGGCTCATCCTATTGCCCGAGGAGGCCGGGTCGACGAGTCGTCGGTGCAGATGCCGACGCCGCCGAGGTTGGAGGAGCTGCCGCTCGCCTGCAATGTGCCGGACCCGCTGCCTCCCCTGGAGGGGTATACGTTTGAAGGATATTTGAACGACGACGGCAGCGTCGGCACGAAAAATATTCTCGGCATTACGACCAGCGTGCAATGTGTCGCCGGCGTGCTGCAGTATGCGGTCCAACGCATCAAGGCGGAGCTGCTGCCCGGCTATCCGAACGTCGAGGACGTCATCGCCTTAACGCATACTTACGGATGCGGGGTGGCGATCGACGCGCCGGACGCCGTCATTCCCATTCGCACGGTGCAGAACCTTGCGCGGAACCCGAATTTCGGTGGCGAGCTGATGGTTGTCGGGCTGGGCTGCGAGAAGCTGCTTCCCGACCGATTAGTGCCGGACGGCGATGCCGGGCAGATTGTATCCTTGCAGGATAACCGCGGGTTTATCCCGATGGTCGAGGCGATTATGAAGATGGCCGAAGCACGGCTTGTTAAACTGAACGAGCGGCGGCGTATCACCTGTCCCGCATCTTCCTTGGTCGTTGGCCTGCAGTGCGGCGGCAGCGACGCTTTCTCGGGGATTACGGCCAATCCGGCCGTCGGTTTTGCCGCCGATTTATTGGTCCGCGCGGGAGCTACGGTCATGTTCTCCGAGGTAACCGAAGTCAGGGACGCCATTCATTTATTGACGCCGCGGGCAGCGAGCGAAGAAGTCGGCCGCGCTTTGATTCGCGAAATGCAATGGTACGATGATTATTTGCGGAGAGGCTGGGCGGATCGCAGCGCCAATACGACCCCCGGGAATAAAAAAGGGGGGCTTTCCAATATTGTGGAAAAGTCGCTCGGCTCCGTCGTCAAGTCGGGCACGAGCCCGATCATGGGCGTTGTTCCCCCCGGCGAGAGGGCGACGCAGAAAGGGCTGCTGTTCGCGGCGACGCCTGCCAGCGATTTTGTATGCGGCACATTGCAGCTGGCCTCCGGCATCAACATGCAGGTGTTCACCACGGGAAGAGGGACGCCGTACAGTTTGGCGGCCGCGCCGGTCATCAAGGTGTCCACGCGAACTTCGCTCGCCGAGCAGTGGCATGATCTGATCGATCTGAACGCGGGAACGATTGCAACGGGGGAGGCGACGATTGAAGAGGTGGGATGGGAGCTGTTCCGTCTGATTTTGGACGTGGCCGGCGGAAGAAAGAAAACATGGGCGGATCAGTGGGGAATCCACAATGATTTGGCCTTGTTCAATCCTGCTCCGATTACTTGAATATGAGGCTCAGGTTGTAAAAGCTGACGACGGCGTCTTTGCCGATGTCGGCTTTTTTGGCTTGCTTTTAACAAAATCAAAATATTTTCTCTTTGTTAATTGTATTGTATAACGATTATTTAGTAGGTATAGTTCCCTAATGTACGAGATATTGATTTTGGGAGGGAAGAAAGAAGTGAAAAAGAGTTTTGCGCTGCTTACTCGCGCGCTTGCCGCAGTCCTGCTGTGGACGTCGCTGTTCTCCGCAGGCGTTGCGCCGGGCCGTTCCGTCTATGCCGAGCCGGCGGCTGCGAATGTCTTTGCGGCAAGCTCCGTAACGGCATCGGCGTACGGTTATGTATCCGACAAGTACAAACCGTCGCAGGCGATTGACGGGAATCTTACATCTAGCAAATGGGTCTATCAGGGCGGCGAGAGCTTGCCGGATACCCGAAATCCGTATTGGCTCAAGATCGACGCGGGGGTCGAAGCTTCGGTCAATCAATTTATGATTGCGCATGCGGGCTCCGCCGGTGAACCGGCAGGCTACAATACCCGGGATTTCACTATCGAGACCAGCGACGATGACGTGAACTGGACGCCCGTCGTTACGGTAACGGGGAATACATACGCCGTGACGACGCATCGGTTGGAATCGCCGGTCACGGCAAGATATTTCAAGCTGAACATTACGAACCCCGGCGACGCGGATGCATCGACTGGACGCTATACGGCCCAAATCTATGAATTTCAGGCATACGGCACGATAGAATCCCCGGCAGCGCCGGCGCCGCTGGCATCTTTGGCCGCCGCCCGGACGCAAGATCAGGGGCTGCTTGCCGAATATTACACCGGCAAAAGCGATTTTGGCTTCGGGGATTATAAAGCGACGACGGTCGATCCAGAGATCAATTTCACCAATCTGGAACCGGCGCTGCAAACCTGGACGGGCCAGCAGGATCATGTCAACATTCGTTGGACGGGTCAAATCATGCCGCCGCAAACGGATGATTACACGTTCTATATGATCGGGGACAACGGGTTCCGCCTCTGGGTCGACGACAAGCCGGTCATTGACCATTGGGTGAACGATTGGGATAAAGAACAAACTAGCGGCCCGGTTTCATTAGAAGGCGGTAAGAAATACAATTTGAAGATTGAATATTTCGAAGATTCAGGCGGTTCGAACTTGTATTTGCGCTGGGCGGCGCCCGGCATGAGCAAGTCCATCGTTCCAAGCGATGCGCTCTTCCTGCCGCAAGGATATACCGGCCCGGCATCGGCAGCCGTTCCGAAGGAAGGGTCAAGCATCTCGCTCGCGATGACGGCGGACTTGGGCGCAATACCCGCAGGTTTAGCGCCGCATTGGGCCGTAACGGCGGATGGTCAAGCCATCGCAGTTCAATCGGTAGAGCAAGGTGCAAATTCTGCGGTGCTCCGATTGAATTTGGCCGACACCGTGAAGCCGGGTCAGCGAGTGAACGTCGCCTACGACGGACAAGGAGCGCTGCAATATGCGAGCGGCACCCCTGTCGCAAGCTTTAAGTTCAACCCGGCGAATGCGTCCGAAGTAGTCAATTACGCGCCGATCGCCATTGCTATGTCGTTCTACGGCAGCCCGAAGACGAACCGCTCGTTTGCCTGGTATACAAGCTACGAGAAGCCGCAGAACGCACCTGCGAACGCGACGGACAGCATCGTGGAGATCGTGGCGGCGGATCGGGATTTTAACTCGGCCTCCGTGAAGCGATTTGCCGGGAAACCGGAAGATACGCGAATTTTAAATCTCAAAATTACGAATTCGACAAGCGGTTCCTTCATAAGCCACAAAGTGCTGGCGGAAGGGCTGACGCCGGGGACGGCCTATAAGTACCGGGTGGGCAGCGCCGGCAACTGGAGCCCCGAGGGCAGCTTTATGACGGAAGCGGAGAACGAGAACGATTATGAGTTTTTGTATATGACGGATTCTCAAGGCTCCAATTCGCAAGATTACGAAGTGTTCGCTAACACGCTGAAGCAAGGTCTTGAGCATTACCCGAACGCCAAGTTTATGGTGATGACCGGGGATCAGGTGGATGCCGGCTCTCTGGAATCGCAGTGGCTCGATTATTTCGGCAAGCCGCAGAACATGTTCCTCAAGCTGCCTATCATGGCCGCAGTAGGCAATCATGAAGGTCCCTATAACGATAACTATTATTACCATTTTAACTACCCGAACGACTCGATTCAGAATCCTCTGCCTCCGGGCAGCGTGTATTCGTACGACTACGGCGATGCGCATATTATGGTCTTGAATACGATGGATATCGGCTGGGACGACCGCCAGAAGGAATCGTTCCGCCAGCAGGTCGAGTGGCTGAAGAAGGAAGTGGCCCAAACCGATAAGAAGTGGAAGATCGTAGCGTTCCACAAAGCGATCTACTCGCTCGGCAACCACGCGCTGGATACGGATATTTTGGATATGAGACAAATGCTGTACCTTGTCTTCGATCAACTCGGGATCGACGTCGTGCTGCAAGGGCATGACCATACGTTTATGAGATCTTATCAAATGTATAACGATAAGCCGGTCGCCGACGTGCAGAAGGACGAGAATGGGAACGCGCTCAATCCGGACGGCACCTTGTATATGATCAACAACTCCGCAGGGACCAAATATTACGATTTGAAAAACGGCGTTGACCGCTATTACGCGGCGGTATACGAGCAGCCGTACGAACCGATTTATTCGGGAATCAAAATGACGGATAACAGCTTTACCATCGAGTCCTATAAATCGGGACAAGCCAAACCGTTCGACACGTATACCATCGTCAGAACGGACAGTAAGCCGAACCCGGTCGGCCAACTGACGGCCGGCAAGACGGGGGACGGCAAAGCGGTTCTTTCCTGGAACCGGCCGCAGCCCGCAGATGAAGCGGACGAAGTGCGAGGCTTTAGAATTTATGAAACGAGCGGCAAGCTCGGTATGAACTGGAGCGACTATGTTCCGGCCGAGAAGGGCAGGGACGCTTATCAATACATTGCGGCAGGCACCGTTCCCGGCGAAACGTATGAGTTCGCAGTCAAAGCCGTCGATAAACGGGACAATTCGGAGGCAAGCATCATAAGCACTTCGGGCAATCTGCCTGCGGCGCCGACTTCTCCGCTTGTGGATGACGGATACAATACGTTCGGCTGGACGAATGTCCCCGGGTATGGCGAGTTGGCCGACTATGAGTACAGTATCGACGGCGGCAAGCAATGGCTTCCGGTAACCGCCAATCCGCAGCCGGTCGGAGATGACGACTATCCTGCCGGAGCCGTGCAGGTGCGTGTGAAAGCGAACGCCGCCACGGGAGCGGAGGCGGGCTTGGCGCTCGTCTCGAACAAGCCGTTCACCGTGAATCATATTCTCGATACGTACAAGATTACAGGCGAGATCAAGCGGGCGAGGCAGCTGCAGGTTAACGTCGCATTGGAGCCGATGGCCGAATACGCAGCAGACGCCTATACGGTATTCGAGCTGCTGGACGGAGACACGCCGATTCTGGTCAATGCCGTTCCGGTCAAGCAAAACAAGCTGACGTTCACTCAGTACTTCAATGTGACGGGCGGAAATTATAAGGTCAAAGTATTCGTGATCGACCGATTTACAAGCGATTTGAATGTGCCGAATCAGCTGGCAAGACCTATTACGCTGCAATGAAAGTGAGGATGGAATCCGTTGAAAAAAATAGCTGCGGCCCTTCTGGCATTGATCTTCATGCTCTCTACGCTGCCGGCTTACGCGGCTTCGGCTTCCTTTACGCTCAATTTGAGCGCGAAGGAAGTGCAGCGAGGCGGTGAAATCATCCTTTCCGGGACGACGGAGAGCGATGATACCGATGTCGTGGTGAAGATTGTCAGGCCGAACCAAACGATCTTATATATCGATTCCGTAGCTCCTTCTATGGGGAGCTATTCCGCCAAGGTGAAGATTCCGGACGACGAAAATTTCGCTCCATACGGCGAGTATAAAGTAGCGGCGGGCAGTAAGGGCCGGACGGAAAGCCGGACGTTTGTCATCGTGGACCCGAACGGCAGCGGAGGCGGTACCGATCCGGACAACGGAGGCGGTACGAATCCAGGCGATGGTGGCGGCACCGACCCGGGCAACGGAGGCGGCACGAATCCAGGCGATGGTGGCGGTACCGACCCGGGTAACGGAGGCGGCACGTATCCGGGCGAGGGTGGCAGTACCGATCCGGGCAACGGCGGAGGGGAAACGCCAGGCAGCGGAGGAAAGCCGAACCGTCCTCATCAGAGTTCGAGCGGTACGGAAACGGCAGCGGATGGGGGCGGCATTCCGTCCGGCGCAGGGAAAGCATCTGACGGCGTCGTACAGCCGGACAGCTCCGAAGACGGGCGTTATGTTTTCGGCAGCGATACGCTGGCGCAGGCGATAGCGCAAGCGAAGGATGCCGTAACGATTCAGCTTCCGGCAGAGGCCGGCGTATCGGGCCAAGCGTTGGAGTTCCCTGCCAAATCGCTGCAGGATCTTCAAGACAAGAACCTCGATTTGATCATTCAAGACGGCGATCATACCGTTCGTTTTCCGGCGGGCTCCATTGCCGCTTTCTCGGACGAAGTTCAGTCTCGGATTCGCATCGAACTGAACTTCGCGTGGACGGAAGAAGCGAAAGACCTGCTGAGCCGTTCGCTGAAGAACCAGCCGGATTATACCGGTACCGGAGTGATTCTGTCCGTCGTCATTAAGGCGATATCCGGAGATAGCATGACGGAAATCCACGAGCTGGATAAGCCCGCCGCCGTGATGATCCGGCTGACGCCGGAGCAGGAGCGGGCGATTTCGACCGAGCGGGCCGGAGTTTATTACGTAGACGGCAAGCAAGCCGAATATGTGGGCGGCACGATCCGTCAGGGCGTTCTCACATTTGCGGCGGCGCATTTCTCGTATTATACGCTCCTTGAATATAACAAAGCATTTGCTGACGTATCCGGGCATTGGGCGGAGCCGGCCGTTCTCTCGCTGGCTGCCAAGCGCATTGTGGACGGCGTCGACGACCGTCATTACGAGCCGGGCCGGGCGATCACGCGGGCGGAATTCGTGACCTTGATCATGCGCGCGTTGAAATGGCAGGGAACCGCGTCTCCGGCGGCAGCGGCGAATCCGTTCTCGGACGTAGGGTCGAGCGAGTATTATTCCCGGTCCGTGGCGGAAGCGGCATGGCTCGGCATCGTGTCGGGCTATAACGGCGCCTTCCGGCCGAACGACAAGATCACGAGAGAAGAAGCGGTCATCGTTTTAGTGCAGGCGGCTCCTTACTTCAATCTGACCGCAGCGGCGAAAGCGGCGCCCGACTTCGCGGATATGAACGAGGTAGCGTCTTGGGCGGAGGCGGCCGTGAAGGAAGCTTGGTCCAAAGGATTAATTGAAGGGGACGGCGTTCGGTTTCATCCGAAACAATCCGTTACCCGGGCCGAGGTGGCCGTTATGATCTACCGGCTGCTGCCGAAAGGATCTTTATAAATCGAAAGCGGGAGGACCCCATCGCAATGTGGAAAAAAATCATTTCAGTTGTCATGACGGGCGTATTCGTTTACAGCATGCTGACTCCGTTTGCCATGGGAACCGTATCGGCAGCGCCCGACAATGCGCTTCCGGTCGCCGAGACCCGAAACGTGGCGCTCAACGCCAAGGTCACGGCATCGGGGCAGTGCAACGCCAATGAGAGCGCAAGCGCAGCGGTTGACGGCAAGAACGATACGAAGTGGTGCGACAATTCGAATACGGCGAACAAATGGTTAATGCTCGATTTGGGCCGGGAATACAATATGAACGAATGGGTTGTCAAAAACGCCGCCATCGGCGAATCGACGAACAGCCCGTTCTGGAACACCAAAGACTTTCGTTTGCAGATGAGTCAAGACGGGCAGACATGGCTCGATGTCGATACGGTCAAAAATAACGTGCAAACGATCGTTAAGCGCTATGTGCCGACATTTACGGCTCAGTACGTAAGATTGTACGTCGATAAAGGAGCCTACGACAACAATACGGTTCGTCTGTACGAGCTGGAAATTTACGGAACGGACAGTGACAAGCAGCCGGTCTACCCGGCCGCAAACCTTGCTCCCGTCGATTATGTAGACCCGTTTATTAACACGTTGGGGGACAACGGACAGACGAACCCGGGGCCGACGACGCCTTTCGGTCTGGTTTCCTTGGGACCCGATAGCGACGGCGGAGCCTTCAGCGGGTATTACTACCAGGATAAATATTTGAAGGGCTTCTCCCATTTGCGCTTTAGCGGCGTAGGCTGCAGCGGCGCAGGCGGCAACATCCTAATGATGCCGGAAACCCGCGCATTTACGAAAAACCGGGACGAGTACAAGCAGCGGTACGATAAAAACAGCGAGCAAGCTTCGCCCGGCTACTACGGCGTTCAATTGGCGTCGGGCATCGGCGTCGAGCTTACGGCATCGCATAATGTAGGCTTCCATCGTTACACCTTCCCTGACGCCGATACCGGATCGGTGCTGGTCGACCTGTCCAATTCCTATGCGGGCATGGTGGACGCCAATCTGACGGTGGAAGGCAGCGATGAAATTTCCGGGATGATCCAATCGCAAAATGTATGCGGCCACGGATACTATACGATGTATTATTCCATCCAGTTTGACCATGATTTCGATTCCTACACGTCCTGGCAGGCAGACGCGGTAGGAGAGGTCGCTCAGCGCAGCGGCTCGAACAGCGGCGTATGGGTGAATTTCAATACGCGGGATCATCAAGTGATTCAAGCCAGAGTCGGCCTCTCGACGATCAGCGTCGAACAGGCGAAGTACGAGCGGGACCACGACATCGCGAATTGGGATTTCGACGCGCAGCAGGCCAAGTCGAGAAACGCTTGGGACGAGCTGCTGAGCAAGGTGGAAATCACCGATGCGGATGAACAGAACAAGCGGGTCTTCTATACGCAGCTGTACCATACGTTTCTTCATCCGAATAATGTGACGAGTTCGAACGACACCTTCAAAGCGGGAAGAGACGAGAACACGATTCGTCAAGTCTCCGAGTTCGGCGGCGATTTCGAGTATTATAACGGCTGGACGACGTGGGACGACTTCCGCAAATATTCGCTGTTCTCCGTGCTGGCTCCGAAACAATACGAGAACATGGTCAAGTCTCTTGTCGATTTGTATAGTACAAGAGGCTCCTATACGCAATGGGGCGACGGTTATTGGCCGAGTCCTACAGTGAGAAACGAGTTCAACGGCGCGGTCATTCTCGATGCGTACGCCAAAGGCTTTACGGACTTTGACGTGTACAAAGCGCTCAAAGGGATGGCCGTTGACGCGGACAATTTCTCGATCAGCGACGGGGAAATTTCCGGCAAGCTGGAGAAGGCCAACAGCGCCTCGTTCCCGATGAAGCTCGCCCAGCTGATCGGGGACCGCGATACGTACGAGAAGTACAAACGGCTTGCGCTGTCTTACAAGCAGCTCTGGAACCCGAATCAGGTCGACGAGAACGGAGAGAAGCGCGGCTTCTTTACTCCGAACGGACAGACGGTGAGCAAGGGAGATATTTTGGCGGTAGATAAATATGCTTATCAGGGCAATCTGTGGACGTACCGCTGGTCCGTGCCCCAAGACATTAACGGGCTGGCCGGCCTGATGGGCGGCAAAAAAGCGATGGCCGAGCAGCTGCAGCATTTTTTCAAAATCAACGAGTATATGGCGATCAACGAACCGGATTTGCATGTCCCTTATTTGTTCAATTATTTGGGGTATCCGTATTTAACCCAATATTATGCAAGACAGTATACGACGGAAGTCGTTACGCAAAAATATCATAACCACGGGCCTTACGCCTATCCGATGAAATCCCGGGTGTACCGCGACGATCCGGAAGGATACTTGCAATCGATGGACGACGACGCCGGCGGCATGTCCTCGTGGTTCGTGTACAGCGCGCTCGGCTTGTTCCCGGGCAATCCGGGCGAAGCGAGCTTCCTGATCGGCTCTCCGATTTTCTCGGAGGTGAAGCTGCATCTGGACAACGGCAAGACGTTTACGATTAAAGCTAACCATGTGTCCAGCAAAAACCGCTTTATTCAATCCGCGCATTTGAACGGAAATAACCTGAACCAATCGTGGATCAAGTACAGCGATATGATGTCGGGGGGCACCTTGGAATTCGATATGGATGCCGTGCCGAATACGAGCTGGGGAGCAACGCCCAGCGCAGCGCCTCCGATCATGGATTTTACGGCTGAAGCGGACAACGCCTTGACGCGCCAAACGCTGATCGCCGAGCAATCCGTATGGAAATATTACGACAAGGGCCAATACGCCGGCAGCGGCTGGAACGGCCCAGAATACGACGACAGCCGCTGGGCGGAAGGCCAGGCTATGCTGGGCTACGACAATACCGGCAAGGTCAAGACGAAGGTAAGCTACGGACCGGATGCCAACAACAAGTATCCGACGACGTATTTCCGCAAAACCTTCGAGGTATCCGATGCGAGCGATATTCTCGAGCTGGACGCCGGTCTCATCCGCGATGACGGGGCTATCGTCTACTTGAACGGTCATGAAGTGATCCGCACGAATATGCCCGCCGGTCCGGTGAACTATAATACGTACGCGAACGCGACGGTCAATGACGAGCGGGACCGCAATGCGTATCAGATCGATCCTGCGTATTTGGTGCCGGGGACGAATGTCATTTCCGCCGAGGTGCATCAGGTGAATGCGACGAGCTCGGACATCGCCTTCGAGTTCAGCCTGGAAGCGGTGAAGCGGATGATGAAGCCGGACGCTCCGACCGAACCGGTCGTGGACGATAAGGCGAATACCTTCGGGTGGACGTTCGTTCCCGGCTTCGAGCAGCCGTCCGATTACGAGTACAGCACGGACGGCGGCTTGAAGTGGAAGCCGGTGACGGCGAACCCGCAAACGGTAGGTCCGCTCGAATTTGCAGCGGGCAAGGTGCAGGTGCGCGTGAAGGCGGACGAAGCTTCCGGGCGCACGGCAGGTCAAGAACTGATCTCGAATGCCGGATACACTTCGGACATTCAGTGGGATGTGTACGATCTGCAGGTGGACGTGAACCGGAGCGGCAATATGGATGTTCAGGTCAAGGGGACATTGACAGGCCAATATGCGGATTCCGCCGTGGTCGTGTTTCAATTAATGGACGGCAGCGAACGGGCCTTGATGTCCAATGCCGTGCCTGTACAAACCGGAGGCTTCCAGCTTTCTCAGCTGTTCAACGTCAATGCGAGCAAGTACCAGATGAACGTGTATTTGGTGGATGCCTATAACGGCAACATCTATGACTCGCTATGGCTCGCGGAGCCGGTCGTATCACAGCCGGAGCCGGTAACCGAACCGGAGCCGAAGCCGCCGGTCGAAGAGCCGCTGCCGGAACCCCTTCCGCTCCCGGAGGAGGAGCCGGATGTTCCGGAGGTTCCGGAAGTGCCCGGCCAGCCTGGGGAAGACGGCTTGACTCTTCAGTTCGAGAGCCGCACGGAATGGTCGTCCGATGTAAACACGTTCAATAACAATCCGCTCAAAACCGAAGCGGGCAATAACGGGACGGTCGTCGCCAACACGTTTACCGGCGCATGGCTTGCCTATGATAATTTTGATTTCGGCACTCCGGGTGCCAATCAGATGACGGTCGAATATGATGCGCCGACGAATAAAGTGCCGGTGGGAAGCCGGCTGGAAATTCGTCTGGACGCGGTCGACGGCGAGCTGGTCGGAACCTTGGATCTGCCGAATACGGGCAGCGGCTGGGGAACGTATAAGACGACGCAAGCCCAGCTAAGCAGAACGATTACCGGCAAGCAGCGGCTGGTGATCGTAATGAAAGGCAGCACGACGAGTGCGCTGCCTTATATCGGCAACTTTGACCGGATGACCTTCGGCTACCAGAAAATCAGAACCGACTTCACCAAGCTTGAACTAGAGACGTACAACGAATGGTCTGCGGCCCTGAATCCGTATAACAATAATCCACTCAAAACCGAAGCGGGCAAAAGCGGCAAACAAGTCGCCAATACGTTCAGCGGCGCCTGGCTTGCCTATAAGGGGATGGATTTCGGCAGCGGCGGCGTGAACGAGCTGTCCATCGAGTATTCGGGCAACAGCGCGAGCTGCCCGGCCGATGCGGCGGTGGAGGTGCGGATCGGCGGCGTCGACGGCGAGCTTGTCGGGAAGGTGAATACCCCTCCGACGGCGGCGTCATGGGGCACCTACCAAACCGTGACGGCGCAGCTGACGCGGACGCTGACCGGCATTCAGGATGTGTACCTCGTGATGACGGGCACAGGCAGCGCGACGTACAAATACATCGGCAATTTCGACAATGCGAGCTTTACCTTAAGCGAGCAGGCGCCGGAGCAGGATGTGACCGTGGAATTTGAAGCCCGTTCCGCCTGGACGACGGCGGTGAACACGTTCAATAACAACCCGTTAAAAACGGAAAGCAACAACGGCGGGACGACCGTCGGCAACACGTTTAACGGCGCCTGGATGGCTTACAACGACGTCGATTTCGGGACGAAAGGGAAAAATTACCTGGAGATCGTCTACGACGCGCCTTCGCAGAAAGCGCCTGCCGATGTTGCAGCCGAAATCCGTTTGAACGATAAGGACGGCCCGGTGATCGGCACGTTGAGCCTGCCCAATACGGGCTCGGGCTGGGGCACCTACAATACGGCCGGCGGCCGGCTGAACCAGCTGGTGAGCGGCAAGCAAACCGTCTGCGTCGTATTCAAGGGATCGACGACATCCAGCCTCATGTATGTAGGTAACCTGGATAAGATGAAATTTTCGATGAAACAGTAGACAGCGGAATATGAACGGCTAATTGCCAATGAAACGCTTGGGCTTCCAAGCGTTTTTTTGCCTGCCCTGAATTCGGACATTTAACCCCCGAAATCGGATGATCGTCACCATTTTGCGGGAAGCACGGCGTGCCGAGCGGGGTGCGATTGGATGATTGTTCCCCCAAATCGGATGATTGCTCCGTGTTAGCGATCCGCCAAAACGGTTATAATCCATTTTGTAAGCGATTGCACATACTATGAAGGGGGCAGTACAAGCTATGAAAAAATGGACGGCAACAGCGCTGCTGGCTTGTCTGGTTGTAAGCGGATGCGGCAATGCGGAGGATCAGGGCGCTTCCGGAGCCGGCAAGGACGGGAAGAAGCCGGTGGAAATTACTTTTACCATCTTCGACGACGGCCTGGGGGTCGACAAGAAGCTGGTCGATGCGTATAACCAATCGCAAAACGAGGTGAAGGTGACCTATAAGCCGGTTCCGAACTCCGAATACAAGGACCGCTTGACGACGTGGCTGGCGGCGAGCGACGATTCGCTGGACGTGATCGGGCTGGACATCGTCTGGATCAGCGAGTTTGCCAAGGCCGGCTGGATTCAGCCGCTTGACCCGTTGATGGACGACGCCTTCAAGACCAAGGCGACAACCGGGCTGTTGAAAGGGCCGTCGGAAGCGATGAATGTGAACGGCGCTTGGTATGCTCTCCCGTGGAACTCCACGGCGGGAATGCTGTATTATCGCAAAGATATTTTGGAGAAAGAAGGTCTGAGGCCGCCGCAAACATGGGATGAGCTGTACGATCAGGCCAAGCAGCTCGGTCAAAAATACAAGATGAACGGATATGTAGGCCAGTTCAAGCAGCATGAAGCGATCGTCACCAATGCGCTGGAGATTATGGAATCCTACAACGGCCATTTCCTGGACGGGAGCGGCAAGGTTGTCGTGAATTCGCCCGAGAACCTCAAAGCGCTGCAGATGATGCTGAAGCTTAAGGATGTTATGCCGGCAGGGGTAAATACGTATGTGGAAAAAGAAAGCCAGGAAGCGTTCCTGAACGGAAACGCCGTATTCTTGCGATCCTGGAACAGCGCATGGCCGCTCGTAGAGAAGGAGGGCAGCGCGGTGAAGGGGAAAGTGGACGTTGCTCCGCTGCCTAAGGGCGATAACGGCAAGCCGGCTTCTACACTGGGGGGCTGGAATCTGGGGATTACCAAAACCTCCAAGCATCCGAAGGAATCGTTCGAATTTATGAAGTGGCTGATGGACGCCAAGCAGCAGAAGGTGAAAGCGATGGAAGGCGGCCGTCTTCCGACGGACGTTACGTTGTACCAGGATCAGGAGATCATTTCCCAGAATCCTTCGTTCATCCCGTTCTATCAAGTGCTGATTAACGGCGTGTCCCGTCCTAAGTCGGCCAATTACGGCAAGGTGAGCGAAACGATTCAACAGGAGCTGTCCCTTGCATTTAACAATAAAAAAACGCCGGAGCAGGCGCTTGCCGATATGCAGAAGAAGCTGGAAGAAATTCAGAAATAGCATTTATGAACTATCCCCTCTGCCTGATAGCAGGGGGGACATCTTTGGCAAGAAAGAGATGATAGGATGAAAGCCTCGTTAACTCATTTGGAGAGGAAAAAAGCATTATGGGGCTGCGTATTCGTAGCTCCGGCGATCATACTGATTTTGCTCGTTGCGGTATACCCCTTAGTGCAGACGGTAAAACTTAGCTTTTACGAATATTCGCTGCTCGCCGTTCAAGATCAGAAATTTATCGGTTTGAAAAATTACGATACGCTCGTTCACGATACCCGGTTTTGGAATTCGCTCCTCAATACATGCCTGTTTTCTCTGGCCAGCGTATTTTGCGAGCTGGTGCTCGGTCTAATATTGGCGCTTATCATGAATTTGCCGTTTCGTTATATCGGAGTCGTCCGGGCGGCGGCATTAGTGCCGTGGGCGATCCCATCCGTAGTTTCGGCGACGATGTGGCTGTGGCTGTATAACGATCAGTGGGGCTTTATCAATATCTTTTTGGAGAAGATCGGAGTGATCAGCCAGTTTCACGCGTGGCTCTCGAATACGGACAGCGCGCTTGGCGCGGTAATTATATCCGACGTTTGGAAGACGACTCCGTTTATGGCGCTGCTCATCTTGGCCGGGCTTCAAATGATTCCCAAAGATATGTACGAGTCCGCTTCCGTAGACGGGGCCTCGCGGTTTCGTCAATTTATGGCGGTCACGCTGCCTATGATCAAGCCGACCATCCTTGTCGCCGTTCTGTTCCGGACGCTCGACAGCTTCCGCGTTTTCGATTTGATCTACGTCATGACGATGGGCGGGCCGGGGAATGCGACGGAAGTCACCAGCTTGTACGCCTACAAGACGTTATTCAAAAATTTAGATTTCGGATACGGATCGACGATCGCCGTATCGATTCTTATTGTGATCGCGCTCATCAGCAGCGTGTACATTTGGACTTTATCGGAAAAAGAGGGACGGACATGAAGACTAACATTTGGGGAAGATCAGCTTTATTCGCCGTTGTCGCCGCAGCCGTTCTCATTACGGTTTTTCCGTTCTATTGGATTACGAACGCTTCATTTCATAATGAACGGCTGCTGTATAACGTTAACGATATCCATTGGTTCCCGGATTTCACCTATTGGACGAATTATATCGATATTTTTCAAAAAAGAAATTTTTTGCGAAATATGCTGAACAGCTTTATGGTAGCGAGCATGAGCATGCTGATCGCGCTTGCCGTCTCCTCCATAGCGTCCTATGCGCTTGCCAGAATCAAATTTCCGGGGGCCAAATTCGTGCTTTATTTTGTGCTCGCCATCTCGATGTTTCCGGCAATGGTCATCATTTCGCCGCTTTATTTTTTGCTTCAGAAGCTTGGCTTGATGAACTCTTACGCGGCGCTGATTTTGCCGTATATCGCGTTTACGCTGCCGTTTTCGCTGTGGAATTTGACGACCTTTTTCCGGAAGCTTCCGAAAGAGCTGGACGAATCGGCCGAGGTGGACGGCAGCACGCCGTTCCAAACCTTCTATAAAATACTGCTGCCGCTCGTCGCTCCCGGCATGTTTACGACGGCGATTCTTGTGTTTATATCGGCGTGGAACGAATTTTTGTTTGCCGTTACGTTTATTTCCAAAGACGCGTTCAAAACGATGCCGGTCGCGATTGTCGGGATGCCGTCCGATTACGACGTGCCGTGGGGGCAAATTTCCGCCGCTTCCTTCATTTCTACAATTCCGCTCGTCATCATGGTTTTGCTGTTCCAAAAGAGAATTATTTCCGGATTGACTTCGGGAGCCGTAAAGGGATAGACTTTGGACATACAGCATTGCATATGACATCCGGGCGTGGAGGTTCGCGTGAAAATTCGCGTAAGGTTAATTTTGTCTTTTCTCGGCATGGCGATCGTGCCGCTAAGCGTTGTAAACGTATTTGTTTATCATAAATTCGCCGGCAGCAGCGAGAGTCAGGCGACGGCTTCCGCCCAGGCGTCGCTGCGGCAAATCGGCAGCAATGTAGATACTTATATGAAGGATATGGAGTCCATCGCCAAAGTCGTCGTGCTCAACCGCTCCATTTCCGATTGGCTGCATCAGGCTCCGCTGGAGAAGTCCGGGGAAACGGCGGCCAATCTGGAAAAACGGTACAAAGACGATTTGGATATCCGTCATTTTTTAACCGCGCAGAAGGGCAGCCGCCCGTATATTGACGGCATTCATATTCTTTCCATGAACGATCGGTCGCAGCTCTTGGTCCGCTCAGGGACCAATGTCGACCTGAAGCCGGATCTGATCGTCAGACAGCCGTGGTGGCCGGAAGTGCTGCGGGAAGAGACGGCCAGCGTTTTTGTCGCGCCGCATATGGCCGATTATTTTGATTACGGCGTCCCTGTATCCGAGAGCATCGATATGTTCTATCCCATTCCGTATCCTTTGAAAGCGAAGGATAAAGAGTGGGTTTTTGTACATATGTCCGCGGACCTGCTGCTCGGCGAATTTTCCAACGGCATCGGCTTTTCGGGGGAGAAGATCGGCTTGCTCGATAAGGAGGGCAAGGTAATACTCGGCTCCCGGGATGTGCTGGCCCCGTCGCCCGAGAGCCTGATCATCTCTCATGTTTCGCCCGTTACCGGCTGGACGCTGACCGCCAGCATCCCGTATGACCAGCTGTACCGGTCCACCCGGGAGACGCGCGACGTCACGCTCGCCATTACGGCGATCGCTTGCTTGCTGGGGCTGGCGCTTGCCGTCGCCCTCTCCAAACATGTGCTGAAACCGCTTCAGCTGTTAAGCCACTCGATTCGTCACATTCAAACCGGCTTTTTTCAATCGCGGGTCAAGGTGCTGGCCAATGATGAAATCGGCGAGCTCAGCAGCTCCTATAATGAAATGCTGAACACGCTGGAATCGCTGCTCAAGCGGGTTCAGGAAGAGGAGCGCGCCAAAAAGGACGCCCAATTGAAAGCGCTGCAGTATCAAATTAATCCGCATTTTTTGTACAATACGCTGAACTCGGTTCAGTGGCTCGCCGTCCTGCACGGCGTCCCCCAAATTAAAGAGCTGATTACTTCGTTAATCAAGCTGCTGCAATCGAGCTTAGGCAAGAAGGGGCCTTTCCAGACGCTGTCCGAAGAGCTTGAAGAGCTGCGCCATTATATTTCCATTCAGCAGTACAGGTTCGGGCCCGAATTATCCGTTGCCTTCGACACGGACGCGGATACGGAGCATTGCATCGTTCCGCGAATGATTCTGCAGCCGCTGGTGGAAAACAGCATTTTTCACGGGCTGGAAGACGGAATCGGGCATATATGGATACAAGCTCGCAGGGAAGGGCAGACGCTGATGGTATCCGTTATGGATGACGGAGTCGGAATGACGCCCGAAGCTATCGAAGGCTTGCTGGCCAAGGACGATGCATTCCCCGGAAAATTCAGCGGCATCGGCATTCATAATGTGGCGGAGAAAATCAAGCGGCTGTTCGGAAGTCCTTATGGAATCAGCATTATGAGCGAGATCGGGCAAGGAACGAAGATTATCATCCATTTGCCCGTAAAGGAGGGATGAGGAATGTGGAAGGTTATTATCGTGGACGATGAAGTGCTTGTGCGCCGGGGGCTTTCTTTGACCATCCCCTGGTCCAAATACGATATGCAGGTGGTCGGCGACTACTCCAACGGCGCGAAAGCGCTGGAAGCTATGGCCTATCTTCAGCCCGACGTCGTCATCACGGATATCCGCATGCCGCATATGGACGGTCTGACCTTTCTCAAAAAGATCCGCGAGTCTTATCCGGAAACGGTATCGGTCATTTTAAGCTGTCATGACGATTTTGCCTATGCCAAAGAGGCGATTCACCTGGGGGCGGTCAATTATTTATTGAAAACGTCGATGGACGAAACGGAAGTGGATCTTGCTTTAAGCAAAGTACGGCAAAGCCTGGAAAAGCGGAAAAGCGTGGACGCGCTGCTGCGGCAGGCCGAACAGGTCCGCAGCCTGGAAAGGCAGGCCGGGCTGCGCGCCGCATTCAAAAGCGACCTGCCGTCCGCGTCAGCCGCCGCAATAAGCGGGCGTTCAGCCGGCGATTCGGGCTGCTTCCTGCTGCTTATGGCGAAGCCCGTACATTCGGCGGGAAGCGGCGCGCTGTTCGCGGGCTGCCGTCAGCTTGAGCAGTTGTACGGCCACGAGAGCGATTGGTACGGCGCCTTGGATGAGGAAGGCTGCCTGCTGACCGTGCTGAAGTATTCCGGAACGCCGTCTTCGTTGGAAATACAGCGGACGGGGCACATATGGTCGGGCCGTCTGCTTCAGCTGTTCGATTGCGGCAGGGAGGAGCTGTACGTCGGCGTATCGGCCCCGTTCGTATCGTTGGCGACGGCCCGGCAAGCATTGGAAGAAGCGGGCCGGGGCGCGGAAGCTTTCTTTTACGACGAGGGAGAAAGGAGCTTTTATACCGGTGAAGCGCCGTACGCCGCAGCGGAGGACAGAGGCGCAATGAGTGGCGCAATGTTTACCGCCGACCGCCGCCAGCAGTTTCTTGAGGCGCTTCGAACACGCTCGCCGCAAAAGGTAAGAGCGGAGCTCCAACAGTTATCCGCTCTATGGAAGCCCGGCGTGTCGTCCGCTTCCGTCAAGGAGATGGCGGCCGCCATGATCGACATGATCCGGCTGGAATGCGGCGATCCGCAATCTTCCCCTATGGGAGCGGCCATTTCCGAGCTGCGGGGGATGAGCAAGCGGTCCGAGCTGGTTAGCCGGATCGGGCGCGAAATCGACGCATGGGAACAGCGGGTGCAAGCTTCCGGCGGCTTCTCGCTGCGTCCGGAAATTCAGAAGGCCGTCCAATATATTCAGCGGCATTTGCAAGAAGAATTGAAGATGCAGGATGTAGCCGAGCATGTGGAGCTCAGCCGGAGCCATTTCAGCGCCTTGTTCAAGCAAGCACTGGACAAGACCTTTTTGGAATACGTGATGGAAAAAAGAATGGAACGGGCGATGGAGCTCATAAGAGAAGGCCGTAAAAAAATGTATGAAGTCGCCTATGAGGTAGGGTTTGCCGACTATAAATATTTTACGCGCTGCTTCAAGGAGCATACGGGAGCGACTCCGAAGGAATGGCGGGAGCGGCTTGCTTATGAAGCTATGGCCGATTCGGCTCAAGAAACGGAGGTAAGGCAAGGATGAGGTTAAGGCGCCGGCTTTACGTACGATTCGGTTTCGCCGCCGCTTTGTCGCTTCTGCTGCTGGCGGCAGCGACCGCCTGCGAATCCGGGGGCAGGCCGGAAGCTTCGCCCGATCCGGAGCAAGTGACGACGATTGCCTTCTCCGCGCCGGAGACGGGGACGGGAACCGCGCAAAGACTGGCGGAAGACTTTATGCGGCTTCATCCGGAGATTAGAGTGAACATTACGCAATTGCCGCCGGTTTCTTCCATGCATGACGAGTATGTGAATAAGCTGGTAAGCGGCGATAAAGATATCGACTTGTTCGCGATGGACGTCATCTGGATTAAGGAATTCGCTTCCGCCGGATGGCTGGCCCCGTTAACCCCTTATTTCAGTCAAGACGATCTGAAGGATATTAGCGATATTCCGCTTGAAAGCGTCTATTCGCAAGGGACGATGTACGCCCTTCCGTGGTATGCCGATATGGGGATGCTGTTTTACCGCAAAGATTTGCTGGAACAAATCGGGCAACCGCCGCCGCGAACTTGGTCGGAGCTGATAGAACAGTCCAAGCTGCTGCAGCAAAAAGGCTTTGCAGAATATGGATATTTATTCCAGGGGAATGCATATGAGGGCTTGACGCTCAACTTCTTGGAACAAGTGTGGAATAACGGCGGGGATATTGTTGAAAACGCGGGCCGTTGGACATTGAACGATCCCGAAGCCGTGGAAGCTTTGGCGTTTATGCAGCGGCTCTTGAAGGAGGGAATCTCCCCGCCAAGGGTGCTGAGTTTAAAGGAAACGGAGTCCAGAGAATGGTTTTTGCAAGGAAAGTCGGCTTTTCTGCGCAGCGGTCCTATCGTATGGGGCTTGGCGAAAAACGGGAATTATCCCGTTCAAGGCAAAATCGGCATTGCGCCGCTGCCCGTCGGGCCGCGCGGAACGCTGGGCGGAGCGGGACTGGGAGGGTTCAGCATCGGTATGAACGCCCATATTACGGAGCCGCGCCGATTGGCGGCCATTCAATTTCTTAAATTTTTGATTGGCGAAGAGGCTCAGAAGCAAATTGCTATGAACGATTCCAGAATGCCTGCGGCCAATCGGCCGTATCATGATCCCGATGTCCTAGCGTTTAATCCGTACTATCCCGAAATAGAATCCGTGCTGAAGCACGCGCGCTTTCGGCCGAGGGTGGCGCAGTATTCGGAAATTTCGTCCGTTTTGCAGATCGGGCTGCATGACGCTTTGACGGAGGAGCGCAAGCCGGACGAAGTCATTCAAGCATTGAACCGCATCTTGGGGCAGCTGCCGGCGAATAATGACGGCGAATAACGCATTGATGAATGGCAATGTTCCGCGCAATGAAGCGATAACGTCCAAGGAGTGTGATCCCTATGAGCGAACGCGATGTGATCGAGGCGTACAAACAATATTTATCCGGTTATTCGCTTCAGCAGCTAAGGTATCAACCGGCGGAAGGAGGCTGGTCCCTATCGCAGATGTACAATCATTTGATCTTGGCCGCATTGGATTATCTGGATCAAGCGGCGGTTTGCACCGCTGCAGCGGAGAAGACGCTCGTGAAGACCGAAGCGGGCGAGCAGGTGTTCCGAAACGGAGGCTTTCCTCCGGTGAAGATCAAGCTGCCGGACGGTCCCGCAAACTCGCCGAGCAATTCGGACAGTAAAGAGGAATTGCTGCGCGGGCTTGAGCAGGTTCAGCGGAGAATGGCGGAATGGGTAATAAAGCTGGATGAAACGAACCCGGATTGTAAAGTCAAGCACGGCGGATTCGGATGGTTGAATGCGAGGGAGTGGTACAGTCTCGTTGACATGCATTTCCGTCATCATCTGCGCCAGAAGAGCGAATTGGACCGAGAGCTCGGCTCTGAGCTTGCCGTTGCGGAGCAAGAGCAGCTTCATTAATGATTAGCAAAGTTCTCCAAGGAGCCTTCGGCCCTCGGGGGCTTTTTGATTTGTATCGTAATATAACGACATTTTTTCATGATGCATCGACACTGAAGATTTATAATTTATGTTAATGTAAAAGCATATGAGAGTTGGGGGTGAGCGACGGCTGTAGCAGAAACAAGTACGGTTCTGGCTTGGTATGAAAACGGTAACAAAAGTGATTTTGGAGGAGTGTCCTACTATTGAAAAAGACGTTGAACAAGGCTCTGTCTATCTTATTGGTGTTCACTTTTATTATTGGTCTGTTCTTTGTACCTCAACAGGCCGCTCATGCGGCATCAGCCAAGGTTGACGTTGTGCCGGGGACGCTCGAGACGGGCGCCGGCGGCAACGTGAAGGTAAGCTCGGAAAATAGCACTAAAAAAGCGCCGTTTGCGGCCGCTCATAACGGAAAAGACTACTGGCAATTCGGCGGAACCGCGACAGCGGTGTTTCCGGCTGAAGGGACCGGTTCGCTCTGGATAGCCGTCGATTTGGGAGGGGAGAAGACGTTTGACGAAGTCAGCTTCGATATTCCCGCCGGCTTTTCCAGCGTGAAAACCCGGATATCGGATTATGAAGTGCTCTATACGTCGGCCGATAACGCCTGGGCTTCGCTTCCTGGGACGTCGAACTCGGGACTGACCGCCTATACGTGGAGCGCTGACTGGTCGCTTGCCAAGCAAATCGGCGTTCCGGCGAGCGACGCGGGAGATCCGAACTGGGGCTCGCTGAAGCCCAGCAATTCCGGTTGGTCGGCCACGACTACGGGAACTCTTGTCTCGCCTGTGACGGCGCGCTACGTGATGATCCATTTCACGGTCATTCCAGGCAATCCGGGCGCTATCGGCATGTCGAATTTGCAAATTTTGAACTCGGAGACGGCGACGGACGATTCTTCCGCATTTGCCGATACGTACTTGAACGATCCGGGCAGCGGATACGCCATCATCACGCCGAGTTATCCGGGAATGAGTCTTACGATCGGCCGTCCGGCCGTGATCGACGCTCAATCGGCATCCGGCAAGTTTCCTGTTTTCCAAGTTACGAAAGCGGTTGCAGGAACGACAGTTGCCGGAACGCTCATCGCTCCTGACGGTTCGGCGGCTTACAGCTTCCCTCCGACAGCTGCGGATGCGGGCGGCAATGCGGTCATGTCTGTTCCCGATTCCGTCGCGCTAGCGAAGGGAACGTACAGGGCGGCGTTCACGTTGACCAACAGCGGAAATACGCTGTATGACAACTACTATTTTACGGCCATCGATGATTTTGCGAATTACCGATCGATCCCTAACATCCAAAATTCGAATAATGCCGACGTGGCTAATAAGAGTCCGGATGATTGGGCGGACAGCGCTTATCCGGCAATCCAGATGGACGGCTCCGGCCAACTCACTTATGTGCCGGATTACAAAGGCAATCAGGTGATGGATTACTCGGCGGTCGGTTATAAGGGCGGCGGCACAGCGATTCCGAATGTGCCGGTTCGCGTCAAAGTAGCGCCTCTTGCCGACGATACCCAGGATGCGTGGCAGACGATCCAGGACGCGATCGATTATGTTTCCTTGTATCCCGTCCAGGAAGACGGCTTCCGGGGAGCCGTCTATTTGGAAGCTGGCGTGTTCCGCATCAGCAAGCCGCTGAACGTTAACGTATCCGGCGTCGTCATTCGCGGAGCGGGAGCGGGGACGGTTACGCCCGTTGTCGGAGACGGTACGGCCGGCAATCCGTATGACGAGCAAATCGCCAGCGAGAGCGCCGAGCCCGGAGTGACGAAGCTGATTTCCACATGGAAAATTGCGGAGTCGTATACCCCTCCGGCCAATCACGATACGACGACCGGCAGTCCGTATACGAAAGAATCCGGCAGCACCTTAATCAATTTTACCGGACAAAGCGTAAGCAAGTCCGTATCGACCGATATCACGGATCAGTATGTGGGAGCCGGGCAGTACTCCATCCATGTGGCGAGCCTGGACGGTTTCTCCGTAGGCGATCTGGTCACCGTACAGAAGGCGATCAATGCGAATTGGGTCAAGGCCATGTACATGGACAAAGTGGACGGAGCGAGCAACTGGCTGCCCGGCGGCAATCTGGAGAGCGGATTTGCCGGCACGCCGTTCACGGCGGAGCGTACGATCAAGAGCATCGACGCCGCAACCCGCACGATCACGCTGGCCGAGCCGCTTTCGGATAATCTCGATATGCGCTGGGGCGTCTCCAAAATCGTCAAGACGGCGGAAGGCGGACGCATCAGCAACGTAGGCGCAGAAAACATCCAGGGCATCTCGCATTTCTACAATACGACCAAGCCGTCTTTATCCAGATACGGAGTCAACTTCAAGTCGTATAACGATGAGAACCACGCGGAAGTATTTGTGGCGATGGTCAACGTCCGCGACGGATGGCTGCGCAATTTTACGACATATCATATTGACAGCGCCTTTGTAACGGACGGCAGCTCGCGGAATATTACGGTGCAGGACGGCAGCGTTCTGGACCCTGTGAGCCTTATGAATGCCGGTGAACGCCGTTATTCCATCTATTATAAAAAATCCGCGTTCATGTTTACGCAGCGCGTGTATTCCCGGTATATGCGGCATGCTTTCATCGTAGATTCGTATACTTCCGGCCCTAACGTATTTTACAATAACTCCAGCGAGTACACGTCCAATGCGTCGGAGCCGCATTTCCGCTGGTCGTCCGGCGGATTGTACGACAATGTCGCAGCGCGCATCTACTTGCAAAACCGCTGGGACATGGGGACGTCGCACGGTTGGGCGGGGGTTAACTATATGCTGTATAACTTCACCGGCCCGTTCATAGCGACCCAGCCTCAGCTTTCGCCGAACTATGTAATCGGGCATCAATTCGACAATGCCAGCAACCGTTTGGGATCGGCCACCGATTCATCGACCGGACGGCAAAAACCGGACAAGTCGGATTCGGCGAATATGGCCGCCGCAGGATTGAACGGGGGCAAGGTACCTAACTTTGATGCATATGAATACAGCGTGACGCAAAAGGTGACGCCTGCGGCCGATCATATGCCGGAAAGCCTGTATGTTCAGCAGCTGATCAATAGCCACGGCCCGCAAGCGGCGTCTATCATCGCCGAGAATACCGTTCCGCCGATGGACGATCAATCGAGCGACAAACGGCCCAAGCTCACCGGTCTTCAAGTAGACGGACGGGCCGTATCCGGATTTTCGCCGGATGTGTACAGCTATACGGTGACGCTTCCTCTCGATTACGATTATTCCAAGAAAGCGGAGATTACCGCTCAAGCGGAGCAAGGGGTCCGCGTCGATGTAGCTTATCCGCAAGAGATGAGCGGCGGAACGGCGCTCATTACGCTGACGGATGCCGAAGGCGTGAAAAACTTTTATAATGTTGCGTTTGCCGTCATTCCCAAATCGCCAATCGTCACGGCAAGCGACGAGCAAGTGGATTCGAGCAATTCCAACTATGCGGTCAACGTGCTGAACCCCGGCGATTATGCCGGCACCGGTTCGCTTCGCTGGGCAGCCAGCGGCGCGGCGTGGATTCGCATGTACTTGGGAGAAACGGCGAAGACGGTTCAAGGCGTGCAGATCGGGTTTGTCCAGCATGCGTCGAACCCTCGTACGTATAAGCTGAGAATCGAATATTCAACGGACGGGCAGAACTGGTCGGCCGTTCCGAGCGGTACGGTCGTCAGCGAAACTTCGGCGACGCCGGTCGCCTGGGAAACGCAGCCGGATACGTACATGAACTCGCTTACGGTGCTTGCGGGAACGCCCGGAGAGAACGTTTTGCAGACGTTTACTTTTGATACGCCCGTACAGGCGCGGTTTATTAGAATCGCCGGCAACGGCAATATGACGGGTTCTTCCAGCAACGCATGGAATAATTATTGGCGTTTGCGCCCTCTGTTCCCGCAGACGGAACCGCCGTATACGCCTCCTGCGGGAGTCGCCGTATCCGGACCGGCATCATTAAGCCCGAACGGCAGCGCGCGGCTTCAGGCGCAGCTGACGCCAAGCACGGCGACGGTGACGGATGTGATCTGGAAATCCAGCGATCCGGCTGTTGCGGTCGTAGATTCAACCGGCAAAGTAACGGCTGTAGCGGCGGGGCAAGTTACCATTACGGCAACGACGGTCGACGGTGCCTTTGTTTCCTCCGGCATGCTTCAGCAAGCTTCCGGCACGCATGAGATTACGGTCGCTTACAGCGGCAATGCCAAGCTGTCCGGCTTGTCTGTCGATCAAGGCACGCTTTCTCCGGCATTCTCGCCGGCGGAATTCGGTTATACGGTCGATGTGCCGAGCAGCGTGAGCAGCCTCCATCTTTATGTGACCAAGGCCGAGCCGGAGGCGTCGATATCCGTTACCGGAGCCGTATACAGCACGGTAACGGGCGATGTATATGCTTATAAGGCTTCCGGTTTGAAGTTCGGGTCCAACCCGATTGATATTGCGGTTACCGCGCAGGACGGCACGAGCAATTCGTACAGACTGACGGTAAACCGGGCAGCTGCTCTGGGCAGCAATGCGGATTTAAGCTCCTTGGCTTTGTCGAGCGGCAGTCTGACTCCGGCATTCACGCCCGGTACGACGGCTTACGCCGCAGCTGTAGATAACAGCGTATCGAATATTACCGTAACGGCCAGCGTCTATGACAGCCAGGCAACGATGACCGTGAACGGCAACCTGGTTGCAAGCGGTCAAGCGAGTCCAGCCGTCCGGCTGCAGGTCGGCGCCAATCCGGTCACGATCGTAGTGACGGCGCAGGACGGCACGACGAAAATGTATACCGTATCCGTGCAGCGTGCGGCTGCTCTGAGCGGCAACGCGGATTTAAGCTCCTTGACCTTGTCGAGCGGGAGCCTGAGCCCGGCGTTTGCACCCGGTACGACGGCGTATACGGCGAACGTGGACAGCGGCGTATCGAGCCTGACGGTAACGGCTGCGGTAAGCGACAGCAGCGCCGCAGTGACCGTGAACGGCAAGCCGGTCGCAAGCGGCCAGGCGAGCCAAGCCGTTCCGCTGCAGTTCGGCAGTAATCCGGTGACGATCGCAGTGACGGCGCAGGACGGCACGACGAAGACGTACAACATAACCGTGACCCGCTTCGTGAAACGCAGCAGCGGCGGCAGTGGAAGCAGCGGCGGCGGTGCAGGTACCGCTCCAGGCGATGCGAAGGTGACGGGAACGGACGGCAAGCTGACGCTTCCGGCAGGTAAGCAGGGAGAAGTCAGCCTGGGCGACGGGATTGTCGTCTCCATTCCGGCCAACGCATCGAACAAGGAATTGAAAATAACGATCGAGAAGGTAACCGACCTGCAAGCGCTGCTTGCGAATCATGAGATTTTGGTCAGCCCGATATTTGAAATTTTGAAAAATATTTCGGAAAACTTCAGCAGCCCGGTCACTCTGACCTTCACATTCGATACGGCCGGTTTGCCGGAGAGCAAGACGGCGGCCGTCTTCTACTACGATGAAGCGAAGAAGGTTTGGGTGGAAGTGGCCGGCGGCAAGATCGACGGAAATAAGATTTCCGTCGAGGTCGATCACTTTACGAAGTTTGCCGTATTCGCCGTAGACACGGCGGCGGAGAAGCCGAATCCGGCTGTCGCCTTAAGCGATATTGCCGGACATTGGGCGGAAGGGAATATTAAGCAGGCGGTGAACCGAGGGATAGTGAGCGGTTATCCGGACGGCACGTTCAAGCCGAACCGCACGGTGACGCGGGCGGAATTCGCCGTCATGCTGATGAACGCGCGGAAGGCGCAGGGAGAAGGAGCGAAGCTCACTTTCACCGATGGCGCGGAGATTGGAGACTGGGCGCAGAAGGCGGTCGCGCAGGCGGTTCAAGCGGGC
This sequence comes from Paenibacillus doosanensis, assembly GCF_025060755.1. Lineage (GTDB taxonomy): Bacteria > Bacillota > Bacilli > Paenibacillales > NBRC-103111 > Paenibacillus_S > Paenibacillus_S doosanensis. The sequence goes on along the minus strand of NZ_JANYUY010000040.1, from coordinate 29,240 downwards.
GTCGTTCAAGGCTATGAAGACGGAAGCTTCCGGCCGAACGCCGAGATTACGCGCGCCGAGATGGCCGTGATGATCGCTAAAGCGGCAAGCCTCAAGATCGAAGCGGATGCGGCAGCCGGCTTTGCCGACGATCAGGACATTCCGGCATGGTCGAAGGGCGCCGTTGCGGCCATGAAGCAGCAAAAGCTGATTGAAGGCCGGGACGGCAACGTATTTGGGCCTGCGGCCTCGGCAACGAGAGCCGAGGCGGTCACCGTACTGCTGAACCTGCTGGCCCAAAGCGGCAAGTAGCAGCGTATGGAATGATCTTGCAAGACATAAGGGTTATTCTCCAGGCAGCCGAATAGGGCTGCTCGGGGAATAACCCTTTTTTTGCCAAACGATATATCGTATTGTCCAGCTACGAGGCTATAACCGCTTGCCTGCCTGTACCTCGGCAAGCGAGGGCAGCTCCTCCACGTCTCCCACTTCGACGAGGTACAGATTTGCGTACCCGCCGCGGTCGGACGTGTACAGCACTTGCTTGGTATCCGCAGTAAAGCGCGGATGCACGTGGGTGGCGGCATTAATCGCCATGCCGCCGTGATACGCCAGGACGCGGGGCTGATCGAAGCCCGCGCCGTTTCTTTTCCACAGCAGCACATGCGGATTCGTCATTGGCTGTCCGTCCCCGACGATCAGCTCCAGGTCGTTGCTGTGAAAATGATGGCTTTGGAACGGGAAGTCAACCTCCGTCTGCTCCGTATTATCATAGCGGATCGAGCCGAAGTAGCCGTCGATTTGCCCGTCCGGCCGCACCTTGCGGCCGTGATAGCCGAGACGGATTCCGTCGGCGAACCAGTACTCGTGGCCGACCGATTTGTCCGGGCCTTGATCCGGCACGACCTTGGACGCTGCGCCGGTGTTCGTATCGAGCAGCCATACGCGATGATCGATCTTGTCCCAGGGACCTTCATGACAGAAGGTAAGCAAGTTCGGCACGGCCGGCGACATATTGACGTGCTTGATCCAATACCGTTCCGAATAGACCGTATCGGCAGCGCCGGTTTCGATATCAATGCGGATCAGCCGCGTCTCGGGATATGCGGCCCACGTTTCGTAGAAGCCCCCCTCGAATTCACGGTGCACCTTGTTTTCGTTGATGGACGCCACGACATATTTGCCGTCGGCGCTGGGCGATCCGGAGCTTAAATAATATCCGTCCGGAGCCGTATACAGCACGCGCTGGCGCAGCGTCTTCAGATTCAGCGCCAGCACCTGGCCGAGGTAAAACATGTACACTTCCTCATTGCCTTCGTGCACATAGGACAGAAGCAGGCGGTCGAAATACCGGTCGTCGTAGGAGGGCTGCGGCAGATCGGTCAATTGCACGATGTGCATCGTATCCATGTGCAGCCGGAACAGATTGCTCGCATTGCCCCGCTGCGATTTGAAGATAATGTCGCCGCGGTAGAACGTTTCGTTCGTAAAGTACAGATGGTTGCTGTGGGCGAAATAATCGGTCAGCTGCACGATGCGTCGCCCGGAAAGCCGATCCCGGTACTCGCGAAATTCCGGATTGAATCTGGTTCCTTGCATATACATCCTCCCCGTCTGTATTATTTCTTGCCTTAGACCTGCACCTCCTGAAGCTTCAGTAAATCATCGGTATCGCCGGCCTCCGTTTTCTTCCCATGATAACCGAGCCTTTCCCCGTCGGCAAGCCAAATTCGTGACCGACCGTCTTGCGCGGCGTCATTTCTAATCGAATTCTAATCTAACGATGCGAAAATGGATTCAGACGAAAGGAGGCGATTCGCTTGTGCTGAGACGTCTACATAATCACGAAGGGATGACGGCGCTATGGTTTCTGCTGCCGAGCCTTGCGGGGTTCGCGGTCTTCTTCGCGATTCCTTTTGCGATGGGTCTGCGCTTCTCGCTGATGGACAGCCCTGTGGACGGGACGTTCGTCGGGCTGGACAACTACCGTGAGCTGCTGGCGAACCCGGTGTTCAGACGGGCGGCCGCCAACACGTTCCTGTTTACCGTTATCTGTGTCCCGCTGAACATGCTGCTGTCCCTGGGGCTGGCGATGGCGCTCAACAGGCCGCTGCCGCTGCGTCAAACGTTCCGCATATCGTTCTTAAGCCCGCTCGTCGTACCGGTAGCGTCCGTGGTGTTAGTCTGGAAGGCACTGTTTGATCAGCATGGCGTTCTGAACGGATGGATCGCCGATTGGGGCTGGAGCCGGGGCGCTTCCCCGAAAGATTGGCTGGAGAGCTCTTCCGCGCTGGGGGTTGTGCTCGTCGTCTACTTGTGGAAAAACATCGGTTACAACATGGTGCTGTTTCTCGCCGGTTTGCAGAACATCCCGGCCGATTATTACGAAGCGGCGTCGGTTGACGGAGCGGGGAAATTCAGGCAGTGGCGGTCGATTACGCTGGTGTATTTAACGCCGACAGCGTTTTTCGTGTTCATCATGTCGATCATCAACTCGTTCAAGGTGTTCAGAGAAACGTACCTGCTGGCCGGAGATTATCCGGACCCGAGCATTTATATGCTGCAGCACTATATGAACAACATGTTCAAATCGCTGGATTATCAAAAGCTGACCTCGGCGGCGTTCCTGATGGCGCTTGTTATCGTCGTGCTGGTCTGGATTCTGTTCCTGACGGAAAGGCGTATCGGCAAATCGCTCGGCTAGGCGAAATTTCGGCCGCATATCCGGCCCGACGTTCTGGTCAATAGATAAGGGGGGAACGCTCTATGACAGCAGGCGAGCCGCAACCGGAGCCGGACGCAAGCGCTGTGCGGAAGCATGCTAAATTTCAGCCTCCGGCGGCAGTCCGAAATGCTCGGGTCATTATGGCCCGTGTAGGACGAAGAGCCGGGCAGATCGCACTGGTCGGTCTGCTTACGCTTTTGACGGCGGTGTTTTTATTTCCGATGGTTCTGACGTTAATCCAATCCTTCATGTCGGAAAGCGAGATTACGGATATTTATGCCGCTTTTACAGAGGGCCGGGGCGACGGTGGGGAAGGGAGCGAATTCGTCCGCTTGCAGTGGATTCCGTACCGCGTAACGCTGTCCCAGCTGTATGCAGTGCTGGTAGGGAGGCCGCAATTTTTATTTATGTTCTGGAATTCCGTAAAAATGACGGTACCGATTATTGCCGGCCAAATTCTCGTCGCATCGCTTGCTTCTTATGCGTTCGCGCATTTGCGCTTTCGGTTTCGCGAGCCGCTCTTTTTCATGTATATCGTGACGATGCTGATGCCGTTTCAGGTGACGCTCGTGCCGAATTACATCGTTGCTGACAGACTAGGGCTTCTGGACTCGCATTGGTCCATTATTTTGCCGGGCATATTCAGCGCCTTCGGGGTATTCCTGCTGCGGCAGTTCATGATGTTCGTGCCTGCGAGCTATATCGAAGCGGCGCGAGTGGACGGCGCGAGCCACGCGTACATTTTTGCAAGAATTGTCCTGCCGATGTGCGGGACGGGAGTGGCGGCCCTCTCCATTCTCGTTTTCATCGACAATTGGAACATGGTGGAGCAGCCGCTCATCTTTCTGCAAGAGGCGAGCCGGCAGCCGCTGTCCGTTTACTTGTCGCAGATCGGCGAGGGAGAACGCGGAATCGCTTTCGCCGCATCGTCGATGTATATGCTGCCGCTGCTGTTAGTGGCGTTGTATGCGGAAAAATATTTGATCGAAGGTATCCAGCTTTCCGGAATCAAAGGGTAAGGGAAGCAAGAGAAAGGGGACATGCTCCATGGACGGCACGATCGCCGCCTCGCGCGAGGATGACGTCAAGAAAAAAGCGATCCGGCGGGCTATCCTCGTCTTTGTCCTGGTCATGATCGTTTTAACGTTTTTTTCCAATACGCTGCTGACCCTCTCGCTGGCGGAGGTGACGGTTCAGCAGCCGGCAAGCGGCCCCTTGTCGCATGAGGTGACCGGCTCGGGCAAGGTAGAAGCGGCGGAGACGGCGGATATTTATGTAGAAGTCAACTGGCCGGTCGGCGATGTCGCCGTCAAGACCGGCGATACCGTGGAGGCCGGTCAAGAACTGTTTACGTTGAAAACCGGAGATGCCGATGATTCGCTCAAAGATAATCAGGCCCGGTACGAACAGAAGCAGTTGAGTCTGCAAAAGCTGCAGGACAGCTACATGGATGCCGCCCGCAGCAGCGACGAGAAGCAGATGCGCGGCATAGCGCGGGACATTGACAGCACAAAGCTGGATTTGCAGATTTTGGAGCGGCAAATCGCCAATCTGCAGCGCCAGCTCGCCGAGTTTGGGCGGATGGCGTCTCCGGTCGCCGGAACCGTCATTGAAGTGAACGCGGCAAAAGGCGCGCCGGTGCCAAGCGGGAAGGCGGCCGTGCGCATCGCCGACGCCGCCAAGGGACAGCGGCTAAAGGCGACGATCCCGGATACTAAGGCCCCTTATGTCCAATTGGGCGATGAAACCGAGCTGATCTTTGCCGCGCTGGGCAATGTGCGGGTGAAGGCCGCAGTCACCGATATCCGCGATCTGTACGAAGCGTCTTCGCAGACGTCGGCGTCCGGGTCGTCCGCCCCGTCTAAGCGCGAAGGCAAAGAAATTACGTTCTCGCTGAACGACAGCCGACTGAAGGGCGGCGAAACCGGCGAATTCGGGATCGTTAAGAAGACGGACGTATTCCGCTCGCTGCTGCCGAGCGATGCGGTCCGCGAAGACGATAAAGGGAAATACGTCCTCGTTATGAAGGAGAAGAAGGGGCCGCTCGGCAGCGAATACGTCCTGCAGCGCGCCTCCGTACAGGCCGGCGACGCGGATGATTGGAAGACATCGATAGAGAACGGCGTGACGCCCCTCGACAAAGTGGTTGTCTCCAGCAGCAAGCCGGTTGCGGAAGGGGATCGGGTCATGCCCGGCAGCTGAGCACGTTTAGCATTTCATAGGAAAGGAGGGAGCGCGTATGCTCAGGCGCCGTTCCCGATTAGCCTCGTTCATGGTGTTTGCAGGAGTACTGCTTGTACTGGGCGGCATCGGGCTTCTGTCGTCCGTCACGACCGCTTGGGAGCGGGAGAACGGCTCCCACCGGCTGCAAAAGCTGACGGCCATCGTCGATCGTATCGCCGATTCTTCAAGCATGGGCGGGCTGCGGCTTGAGGAGGCGGAGCGGTTGGCGCGGAGGTGGAACCCGCTGCCTGTCGCTTATGCCGCAGCGATGCAAGCTCAGGCCGTTCAGGGCAAGCTGTCGGTTTCGTGCAATCTGTTCGGTGTGAACGGGACTTACCGCGATTTCCGCGAATTCAAAATGATCGGCGGTGCGGCGCTCTCGCAAGCCGCGGTCGATCAGCGCAGCCGCGTTGCGGTAATCGGCGCGCAGCTCGCCGATCGGCTGTTCCATTCGACCAGGGTCGCCGGTAAAACGATCGAGCTGTACGGAGTTCCCTTTACCGTTATCGGCGTGTTCGAGGATGAACGCTCCCTGGCGGAGCAAATGTCGGATGACGGCTTGGAGGATGTATTCATCCCGGTCACGGCGATGCTGGATGTGTATCCCGATGCGCGAATCGGCATCGTCCAACTGGCGGCCAAGCCCGATGCGGCGATCCGCGGGGAGACTGCGGTCAAGCAGGCGATGACGGAGGCAGGGCTGAATCCGTCGTCATTTCGGATTACAAACGATGTGCTCGTTCATGCGCGGATTTCGCAGCTGCGGCGGCTGCTGTTGTTCGGATGCGGGATGATCGCAATTTACGGGCTTGCTTCTCTGATGATCCGGCAGCTGGCCAAGGCCCGCGCGGCCATGCAGGCCCGGCTCGCGGCGCAGGATTGGTCCGATGTGCTTCGCAGCGAGCGGCGCTTGCTTCTGGGCTGCGCGCTTGCTGCGGCCTCGACGGCAATAGGCGCGGCCGGATTGTGGGAGATGATCCGGTTTCGCCTGTACATTCCGCCGGACTGGGTGCCGGAGGAAATCATTGACGTATCGTTTTATATCGATAAGCTGCGGGAGCTGTGGCAGCAGCAGACGGCGGAAGCGGGATATGTCCCGGCGCCTCATGAACGGCTTGCGCATGCGGCAGGAAGGCTGGCGGACGCGTTATGCTTTGCCGGCAGTCTGCTCGGCTTGCCGCTGTTTTTGCTTGGCGTCCGTCTATGGTCGGCCGAACGGGTGCTTTTGCCGGTGCAGCTGCAGCGTTTGTTTCTCTGCATTCCGGTTGTGGCGGCCATCGGCTATGGCGCCGCCCGCTGGGCGGGAGTCGATTACCGGATCGATCCGCAGGAATATGCGGTTACCGGCGCTTTCTTTATCGTCGCCGTCATTCACGCTCATAGCCTTGCAAACCAACTTGAACTTGAAGGAGTGAAGCTTTCCCATGTCGAGAATTTTAGGTAAGCCTTGTTTGGCCGTCATTTCGATCATTTCCTTTTTAAGCTTGACCGCCTGCTCGGGGAGCGGAGCCGTATCGCCTGCTGCCAATGACGCAGACGTTGGATCGGCGGGCTCCGGGACGAAAACTGTCTCGTTATCGGTCATGACCTCCGATCGTTTCCTGGAGCTTGCCAAGCAAAAATTCGAAGAAAGTCACCCGAATATCAATATTGACATCAAAGAATATGCGGCGGCGCCGGATACGGGGATGAAGGGGCCAAACACGACGATCATCACCAAGCCGGACCCGAAGAATACGGAGAAATATGTAAGTACGGTAGGCACGGAGCTGATGAGCGGCAAAGCGTCGGACATTATCGTCATGAACGGACTGCCTTATAAGAAATATGCCGATAAGAAGCTCCTGGAAAATATAAGCGATCTGATGAGCCGGGACAAATCTTTTCAGCAGAGCGATTACTATACCGACATCATGGATGCGATGAAATATAAAGGCGCTTTGTATACCGTCCCGATCCGGTTCGGACTGAACAAGTGGCTGGGCAATCAAGCCCTGCTGGCTGATAAGAGCATTGACGACGCCAACTGGACATGGCAGAATTTCAAATCGCTCGCCGCCGAATGGATGACGGACCGCAATAACGACGGCAAGCCGGACGTATACCCGCTCGGGTATATCGAGCCGAATGCGCTGATCGCCGTGATGCTCGGCGCCAACTACGCCAAATTTGTCGATGATGCGGGCAAGAAAGCAAATTTCGACTCGCCCGAATTTATGCAAATGCTGAAGCTGGCCAAGTCGATGTATGACGAAAAGATCATCCCCGCCGACAATACGGATAATAACAACGTCGTCTTTAACCCGAAATTGAACATTATGATGGCAATGGACATGTACTCCATGCCAAAAATGTTTTTTGACGGCAAAGCGGCGTATTATAATCCGCCTTCCGAGAATGACAGTAGAGGAGCTTCGTTTACGACGAACATGCCGGTCTCGATCAATAGCAAATCGGCGAATAAGAAAGAAGCTTGGGAATTCGTAAAATTTTTGCTGACCGATGAAATGCAGTCGGTCCGGGAATTGAACGGGTTTCCCGTTAACCGCAATGGGGCAAAGGCTCAAGCGGAGAGCTTAAAGACGCTCGGGACAGGAGAAGGCGGAGGAGGGAAAGGAATGCGTCTCAACGTCAACGGCAAGGAATTGGCGCTTCAGCCGGCTGCGGATCAGGATATCGCCGCCATCATGAATGCATTGGATAACGTGAAGCAGTATGCCGAAAGCGACTTGAAAATTTCCGATATCGTATCGTCGGAAACCGGGCCGTTTTTCCAAGGACAGAAAACGGCGGAGGAAGCCGCCAAGACAATCCAAAACAAAGTAAGCATCTACTTGCAGGAATAATGTCCGGACCTAGAGGATTCAACCGTTCCGGCATGCAAAATATTTTCGTTACCAGGAGGACTGCATCATGAAGCCGTGCCAGCGTAAGCGGCGCCTTTCCGAACTTTTGCTTATCTTGATGTGCTGCTTCTTCAGCATAGCCCTGCCGGCGAATGCCGCTATTCAGGCCGCAGACCGGATTGCAGATCAGACTATAGACCAGACTGCAGCCGAAGGGGAGGAAGCTGCGGCTTCTCCCTCCGTCGGTACCGTGAGCCTTGCGGATAACCGGTATTTTGAATTGAAAGATTGGAGCGTCCTTGCAGATAACGGAGCGAACAATATTACCTTCACCGTGTCGGTGCATAACGATAGCGCCGCCGATCTGATGTTTCATGACTATTGGGTGCATCTGCTGACCCCGTCGGGCAGCCCGATTACGCTCAACGTATGGCTTCAAGACAAAGAGATAGACCGGATTGCGCCGCATTCGGCGCAAAATATCCGGTTTTATGCGACGGTCGGCGATCAAACGAATTTATCCGAGCTAAGCGTAGAATTCATCCAGTGGGACTTCAGCCGGCCGAATTTTGAGCGGCGTCTCGGAGCCATTGCCGTTCCCGCCGGCTACGTTACCGCAGCCGGGTCATCCCGCGAAGTTCGAATGGGGGACATACCTGTGCGAACGGTCATCAAACAAAGATCGATGCGCCAGGATGAGAAAAACTATCATACGACGATCGTATATGAAATGACCAATGCGGGCGCGAAAAGCGCAGCCGTACCTGCGTATTCCTTTGCGATCCGCACGCTCGAAGGTTTTATGTATCCATTGGACTCGAAAAACGGAAAGGATATGACGATCGATCCTCAGGTCACTCAAGAAATCGAGCTTACCGGCTCCATTCCGGTTTCCGTGTCATCCGAGGGGTGGCAGCTTGTGTTAAGCGAATACCCGCAGGATCTAAAGCTTAACGTCTCCGTCGCTGTTTACGAGCTGCCCGCCGTTTCTTCCGCTAGCGGGGGAAGCTTCGGACAACCGTATACGTTCGCGAACGATGCGGGAATATATACCGCGGAAATTGCCTCGATCCGCCGTCTGCCGTGGGAGGATCAGGATTTGCTGACCGCGGAGATCGTCGTCGCCAACAATAGCGAGCTGTCGCTGCCGATCCCGGACATGACGGGATATTATGAGCTGGACGATGCGGTGAAAATCGAGGCGACGCTGATTCAGCCCGATCAGCTGATCGGGCTGGCTCCGGGAACATCGACCCGTTTCCAGCTCGTCGGGAAGCTGCCTTATACGTACGCATTTTCCAAAGTCAAACTTGTACTTGAAGAAAAAGAAAGCGACACCGGGACCGGCGAGCTGCTTTCCTTTACGAGCGGCGCCGAGCTGCTGAACGTCCCGTACTACAACGAAGGCGAGACGTACACGGCAGAGCATGCCGGTCGGAGCGCCGGCTACAAGGTGTGCGATGTCCGGACTTACAGAGGGGATAGCTCGGATACGTTCATGATTATGCTGGAGGCGTCCAATCTGGAGAAACGCTACAGCGATGTGACCCGGCTGGCGGCTAATGTTCAGTCGGCGGACGGAACGATCTTCCCGGCTGTCGTTAGCGCTATCGGCGGGAAACTAAGCCCCGGGGGCAAAGCGCTCCTGTTCCTGACCGCATCCTTGCCGAAGGGGACGCCGACCTCAACTATGCATGTCATGATCGGCGAAGCGATTGCGGGCGGCAAGCTGGCTTCCCGGGATGAGCAAGCGGACGGGTATATTGGCGCCGCCGCTTTCTGGCTGCCCACGGAACGATTTACTGTGCAGGACGACTTGCTCCATATCGACTTGGTGCCTTACGAGCTCTCGATGAATCGCATTACGACGGCAATAGTTCTCGGCGAGCTGAATCTTTCGTTCGACTATGAATTGAAGAAAGATCGGCTGATGGAAACCAATATTGAAGGCCGCAAGCTGGTCATCGCTTTTGAGGATGAGAACGGTAATAAAACATTTACCCGCGAATACGATTTCAAAGACTTTGAAGCCGCTAAGCCGAATGACGGAACGAAGGATACGAAGCTGCGAGCGGGCCAAAAGACCCGGTTCGAGATCAAGGAGTCCGATCAGGAGCTGATCTACAAACTGGAGACGCTCAAAACTTATAAGTTAAGCGTATACGACTCCTTTAACGGGCAACTCAAACTGCTTGCGGCGAAGAAGATCGACTGGTTCACCACGACGGATTAACCGGTTCGGGCGGCGGTTTTTCATCTGGCCTTCAGCTTTTCGTTTTATACTACAAATGATTATTTAGACTCGCACGTGAAAAAAAGGGGGATTGCCTTCGATGAAAATACTCGTTGTGGAGGACGACCTTCATCTGCTCAAAACGATCCGAACCTTGCTGGAAGAAGAAGGTTACCAAGTCGACCCCGCGGATTGCGGCGAAGAAGGCTGTTATATGGCGGAGCAGGGCGATTACGATCTGCTGCTGCTCGACCGGATGCTGCCGGGGATGGACGGACTGAAGATTGTCCGCAGCGTTCGGGCCAAACAGGCGGCGACGCCGATCTTGTTTCTGACGGCCAGAGATACGGTGGAGGATATGGTTCAGGGCCTTGATAGCGGGGCCGACGATTATATGACCAAGCCGTTCGAAGTGCGGGAACTGCTCGCCCGGGTAAGAGCGCTGCTGCGAAGACGCTCGCCGGCGGACCGTGACGGAACGATTGTCTATCGCGGGATCGTCCTGAACACGCGAAGCAAGCAGGCGCGAATCGGCGAAATACCTGTAGAGCTTACGCAAAAGGAGTTCGAGCTGTTCGAATATTTGCTGCGCAACCGGGAGCAAATATTGACCCGCGAGCAGATTTGCGCGCGCGTCTGGGGTCTCGATTCCGATGTCGGATTGAATGTCGTCGATGTCTACGTGTATTATTTGCGCAAAAAACTAAAGGCGTTCGATTGCGATCATATCATTCAAACGATCCGAAACGTCGGTTATATGATAAAGGAGCAAGCCTCATGTTCAACCGCATCCGAAACCGGCTGACGGTGCTGAATGCGGCGGTCTTATTCATTATTCTCGCCTGCATCGGTTTGATCGTTTATTGCGAATTGCGCCACCAGTTATATGCTAAGGTCGATGAATCGCTGCGGACGAGAGCGCAGGATCTCCGGTCCGTCAATGTGAAGGCCCAATTTTTCACGGAATACAACCCGGCGAGCGATGATAAAAGCATGAAGAAAAGCATGATATTAATTCAAGGGATCGATCCCCGGGTTTTCCTGGTGCTCTGGGATGAGAGCGGTAAAGGCATCCCCCTTATGCTCGGAACGGATAACGGCAAAACCGCCGAGGCTTTTCGGCCGTACCGGCCGCTACGCGAGCCGGAGACGGTGAAAATCGACGGTCATTACTACCGTCTGTATACGTTGGATTACGATCAGCCTGTCTCGATGAATGTGAAGATCATGACGGGGCAATTACCGCCGAAAGAGGGGGATATCCTCCCGCCTTATCCCTCCGACGACGGGGAAGCGGTCCGGATCGTATCCGCGCAAGCCGTCAGTATCGTCGATTCCGAGCAAAATATGCTGAACATACTGCTGGAAATCATGCTGCTCGGCATCTTCGGAGGAGGCGCGCTGACGGTTCTCGCTGGGCTGTACTTGGCCAATAAGGCGCTTCAGCCGATCCGGCGTTCCTGGGATCGTCAGCAGCAATTCGTCGCCGACGCATCCCATGAGCTGCGGATGCCGCTGTCGATCATTCAGGCGAACGCAGAGCTCGTCTTCCGGCATCCGGACCGTTCCATTCTGGACATGAGCGAACCGCTGTCCATGGTGCTTGCGGAAGCGAAACGGATGGGGAAACTTACGAATCAGCTGCTTACGCTGGCCAGAGCCGATTCGAATCAGGAAGAGCTGCAGCTTAAGCCGCTAGGGCTCGATTCGCTGATCAGGGAGGCGGCGCGTAAATTCGAACCGCTGACCGAGCTGAAGCGGCAGAGGCTGGAGCTGCAAGTAGAAAGCGGTCTTCAGCTTATGGGAGATAGCGAACGGCTGCATCAGCTGTTGGTCATCCTGCTCGACAACAGCGTGAAATTTACGCCGGAGCAGGGGACGATCCGGCTTCGCGCCGGACGCAGCGGCCACAGCGTCGAGGTCGCGGTAGAAGACAACGGCCCGGGCATTGCCGCCGAAGACTTGCCGCGAATCTTCGACCGCTTCTATCGCGGCGACAAGGCCCGAACCCGCAGCAGCGGGGGCACGGGCCTCGGACTGTCGATCGCCTGGTGGATCGTCGTCCGGCACGGCGGGCACATAACCGCGGCCAGCGTGCCCGGTCAAGGGACGATAGTGACGTTCCGTTTGCCCGTTAAGCATAAAAACTAGCTATCAAAAAGGTCGAATGCGGGAGCGGCAGCAGGCTCTCCTTCGGCCTTTTTAAGCATTTCTATCAAATCCCGCGTTTTGGCGAATGGGGTCAAGGCATCCAAAATAGACGGCGACGACGTTGCTGATATGCCTGCAAATTTGTTTAGATTTTGTTCAGATAATTATGGTAAACTGATATGGAAGACTTTCCGGTTCATCGAGATAGTGCGATCCGTCTGCGGTTGCACCGGGCTCTCGATTTTTTTTTGCAATGTCCGGAAAGAATTCATACCACGCTTCACTATGCAGACGGCTTGTGCGGGCTGATAGATGAAGTGCAACGATACGGAAAGGGGGAAGTTCGTTCTCTATAGGTAAATTATTGAAATTCTGGTGGAATACAGGGTTTGGATTTCGGTTGAAAATCTATGCAGAATGGAGGTGCTGAGAAGATATGGCCAAGAAAAAGATCAGCACGCTGCTCATCGGTCTATTGATGATTCTGCAGGTGCTGTCTGCTTTCGGTTTTTCGCCTCAAGCGAACGCAGCGGCGATTACCGATAATATTATCGACAGCGTGTCGATGGCGGTGTACGACAAATCCGGCCACGTCGTGACGGAAAATGTGTATGAGCCGGGCTCGAAGGTGCAGTTGGACTACACATGGTCCCTGCCTGGAGGACATGATTACAAGAACGGGGACACCTTCACGTTCAAGCTGCCGGATGAGTTTAAGTTTTACAACGATATTCCCGCGCAGCCCCTCATATCCAGCGGCGAAGCGATAGGCAAATTTACATTAAATAAAGACTCCCATGAAGTGGTTATGACGATGGAGTCGATTGAAAATTTGTCGGATGTGAGAGGAACGCTGACGTTCCAGACCGTGTTCGATATGGATGTTATCCAAGGAAGCACGACGCAGATTATTAAAATTCCGGTTCACGGCGGGGAACAAGTTTTTACGCTCCGCTTTAAACCGAACGTCGATTCGACCATTGGGAAAAGCGGCGTGCCGGACGGCTACAACGCCAAGCAAATCGATTGGACCGTTGATGTGAACAAGGAGCTGGCTGCAGTTCAGAACGCGGTGGTAACCGACCCGATTCCCGCAGGGCTGGGAGCTCCGGTGACCGTTGCCGTATACGAGCTGGGCGTCAATCTGGACGGCACCGTCGTTCAGGGAGCGCCGGTCGACGGCAGTCGATACATCGTCAACACGGCAGGCAATGTACTTACGCTCAGCTTCACAGACAATCCGATCCGAACGGCCTATCGCATTCAGTACACGACGCCGGTAACGGATGGGGACAAAACCTCGTTTGTGAACAAGGCTACGCTTCAAGGCGGCAACCAAACGCCGGTAAGCGCGACGGCTACCGTTACGGTGCAGCGCGGTACGGCGCTGGACAAGGTGTCGACGAAATACGATGCCGATACGCAAACGATCGATTGGGAAATCAAGTACAATTACAACGAGAAAACCATTGCCCAAACCGAAGCTTTTTTGACGGATTTATTTAATGATTCGCAGGAGCTGGTCGCCGGTTCGCTCCATGTTTACCCGGTGACGGTCGATGCCAAGGGAGCAGAGACGCTCGGCGCTGAATTGCCCGCAGCGGAATATAGCGTGACGCCGGAGACGGCGGCCGGAAGCACAGGCTTCAAGCTGCAGTTCGCACACCCGATTTCGTCCGCTTATAAAATCAAGTACCAAACGAAGGCCGTTCATCGCGTCATCGATAACGCTGTCATTACGAATAAGGTCGTTTCCGGCAGCGGGGGCAGCAAAACGGCGACGCGGGGCATTAATCAGGTGGTGATCGCCAAGGGCGTCGGGCTGGTCGACTATAAGGCCAAAACGGCAGCCTGGAGCATTGCGATCAACCGCGACAGCGAAACGATGAGCGGTGTGGTCGTTACGGATAAATTCCTTCATCAAGGACTCCGGTTTATTCCCGAAGCATTCACCGTGTATGAAGGCGGCCAACGGATGAGCCCTTCCGATTATACGGTAGATCCCGCCATAGCGCCGGATCAAGGCTTTGCCGTTACATTCCATCGGACGATCAACTCTCCGGTGACGATCTATTACAACACCGAGTTCAATATGGACTGGCTCAGCGCCGGAGCGGTAAATTTTCTGAACGAGGCCGTGGTCGATTGGATCGACAGTGCTTCCAATGCACAGACGAAGACGGTTACCGCAACGTTCGATCCGCGGAACGAAGCGAAAAACAACGGGCTTAAAAGCGGAGTTTACGACGCGTCGTCGAAGCAGATTGCATGGACGGTCGGCGTGAACTATAACGGCAAGACGCTGGCCGAAGCGGTCGTTGAAGATACGCTTGAATCCGGTCAGAAGCTGGTCGCAGACTCGCTTGCCGTATACGGGATGAACATCGCGTCAAACGGCAATCCGTCTTTAGGCTCCGTCGTCGACAGCACGTATTACAACTACTCGGTCGACGAGAACAATAAGCTGACCGTGACGTTCCAGAAGCCGATTTCGGCTCCGTACTATGTTGTCTTTAAGACAAGCCTCGACGGGAAAATTATTGATAATAAAGTAAGCAATACGGCCGGCTTGCTGGACGGCGTTACGCCGGTATCGAATCCTTTGACGGCTTCCGTCAGCATCCCTAACGGCGGCGAATACGTGAACAAGAACGGCAAGCAAAACGGCGATAAAATCGACTGGACCGTTCTTATCAACCGCACGCAGTCAACGGTGACCGACGCCAAAATTATCGATACGCCGTCGGACAACCAGCTTCTGCTGCCTGGCACGTTCAAGCTGTTTACGACCAAAGTGGACGCTAACGGCACGGTGAACAAGGCGGCCGAGCTCGTTAAGGATAAGGATTACACGTTGGAAATCAAGACGGATGACGACGGAAAGCAGAGCTTCGAGCTAAGTTTCCTCAAGAAGCTCGCTACGGCGGCGATTCTGGAATATCAATCTTTAATTGTCGCCAAGGACCAGGATACCGTATCCAACAAAATCGCATTTAGCGGCAACAACGAAATTACGGTAACGAAGGATACGTCAACGAGCGTCGTGGTCGGAGTGACCAGCGGTTCGGGGACGATTAGCGGCATCAGAGGCACTCTCACCGTGACGAAAGTAGACGGAGCTGCCCCTGCGGTTAAACTCGCCGGAGCTACATTCGAACTATACCGTAAAACCGGCTCGGAACAGCTGCTGGTCGGCACGTTGACAACCGGATCGAACGGAGAGGCGGTGTTCAAGAAATTGCTGGCTGGGGATTATGTGCTGAAGGAAACGGCGGCCCCGGCGGGATATGCGCTCGACTCTCGGGAATATCCGGTGAAAATTCAAACCGCGGACGGCTATCAGCTGACAATCGCCAACGATAAGATCGTTAAGCCTAACCCGCCTGACACAGACGGCAAGCTGACGGTGAAAAAAGTAGATTCGGAGCAAAGCGGCCTGCTGCTCGCCGGAGCGACCTTCGAGCTGTACGCGAAGACGGGGACAGGTTTAACCCCGGCCGGCGTGAAAACGACGGACGCAAGCGGGATCATCGTCTTCGATAAGCTGGCGCCAGGGGAATACGTAGTGAAAGAAACGGCGGCCCCGGCAGGATATGTGCTTGATTCCAAGGAGCATCCGGTGACGGTTCAAACCGCCGCCGACGTTCAGCTAACCGTTACGAACGATAAGGACGTTACGCCTAATCCGCCGACGAATCCTGCTTCGGACGGCTGGATCGCAGTGAAAAAAGTAGATTCGGAGCAACCCGATCTGCTGCTCGGCGGAGCGACCTTCGAGCTGTATGCGAAGACGGAGAGCGGCTTAGCCTCGATGGGCGCGAAAACGACGGATGCGAGCGGCACGATCGTCTTCGATAAGCTGGCAGCAGGGGAATATGTAGTGAAGGAAACGACGGCCCCGGCAGGATATGTGCTTGATGCCAAGGAATATCCGGTGACGCTTCAAACGTCGGGCAGCGCGCAATTCACCGTCACGAATAACAAGGACGTTACGTCTAATCCGCCGACAACGCCGGTTGCGGAAAGCTCAATCACGGTGAAAAAGACGGATTCGGTGCGAAGCGATCTGCTGCTGAGCGGAGCGGTCTTCGAGCTGTACGCTAAGACAGGGACAGGTTTAACCCCGGTCGGCGCAAAAACGACGGATGCAAACGGCATGATCGTCTTCGATAAGCTGACTGCAGGGGAATACGTAGTGAAGGAAACGGCGGCTCCGGCAGGATATGTGCTTGATGCCAAGGAGTACCCGGTGACGCTTCAAACGTCGGATAACTATTCGCTGACGGTAACGAACTTGAGAATCCGCAAATCGTCGTCCTCGTCTTCGTCGTCATCGCCAACACCGTCGACGCCAACGCCGACGCCAGCGGAGGAAAATCCGGCCAATCCCAATCCGTCGCAGCCGGGCAGCACGATTGACGGCAATGTAAAAGTGCCTTTGGGCGGTCCGTCGGTGACCGGGCAGCCGGATAGCGGGGAAGAGACGGTCCAACCGGACAATCCGGCAAACTCGGACAATCCGGACAATCCGGATGGCAGCGACACGGCCGGCACGATCGAAGTGAATCAGAAAGTCCCTCTCGGCAATCCGCCGGAGGACGGGAAACCGAAAGAAACGCTTCCGAAAACAGGCGAAGCAAGTCCCGTTTTCATTGAAATTGCAGGCCTTATCCTAATCCTTGTCGGATTGGTGCTGCGGCGCAAGCTGACTAAGAACATCTAGCGAGCAACGCCTATTGCGTAACCAACCGCAGGCTTTCCGGAAAGGAGGCTCGGATGATCAAAAAAATGCTGCCCATGCTGTGCATCTGCCTCGGAATCATCGTTTTTTTGTACCCGACGGTGAGCGATCGTTACGAGACTTACCGGCAGCAGCAGCTTTTGAAGCAGTGGACGGAAACGATGAAGCAGATCGATCAGGCGGACGATACGGCCAGTACGAAGCCTATGGCGGCCCCAGTTCCGATATCCGCGGTTATCGCTCCGGCTCCGGCGACCACAGACGGAACGCCGGCGGACGAAACGGAAGCGAGCCGTCAGCCGCAATCTTCGGAGAACGAGCCGGATGCTCTGCAGGACGCGCTGCTTAAGGAGCAGGTCGAAGGAATTTTGATCATCGACAAGATCGATCTGAAGCTGCCGATAATAACGGATGCGACTCCCGGCCACCTGAAGCTTTCCGCAGCCAGCATTGCAGGCACGGGAAAGGCGGGAGCCGTAGGGAACTATGCCATCGCCGGCCATAGAAACCTGACGTACGGGAAAAATTTCAACAGGCTGGACGAATTGGATAAGGGAGATGTAATCGAGGTCGATACGGGCAAGCAGAAGTACAGATATCAAGTTCAAGAGAAGCTGTACGTGCTCCCGGAGGATGTCTGGGTACTGAAGGGCAACGGCAAAGATAAAGAAATTTCGCTGCTCACCTGTCATCCTATGGAAAACCCGACGCATCGTCTTGTGGTTAAGGGAACATTAATAGAGAAGCAGTGAAGCCTATTCATTACTGCGCAACTATGCTATAATTTTACTATATTAAATATTTTTTCGGTGCTTTCAACCGATAAAGGCAAATCCAGCGAAAGCTGGAGACGCAAAGCTAAAGGGCCTTCCTTAGCGATATTCGCTAAGTTGGCAGCCAGTTACCGAAAGGAGAGCTTTTTTATGTTCAAAAAGAAGCTGGCGATGCTGTTCATCGCTGTTATGCTGATGGCACTGCCAACGGCAGCTTACGCCGCCGCCGTACCTTATGTCATTGACCGGAGCTCTCTGGATAAAGGAATCATAACGATTCGCTATACCGGCAAGACCGATACGAAAGCCATCGTTAGAATAACGAAAGGCGACGATACATCCGACTACAATCTGGCGAACGGAGCCCGTTACCCGCTGCAATGGGGCAACGGCGTGTATAACGTCCTGATCGCCCAGTTCATAAGCGATAATCAATATAAAGTCGTCGGGCAAGAAAGCATAGAGCTTAAGATGGCCGACGAAAACGAAGTGTTTTTACAGCCGATTCAGCTCGTTGACTGGAATGGAGAAACGAGGGCCGTCGCCGAGACGGCGAAGCTGACCGAAGACGCCTTGACGGATAAGGAGAAAGCGGAGGCGATCTATTCTTATATTACGCATACCATCCGGTATGATAATGAGAAGGCCCGTTCCGTCACAACCGCCTATCTCCCCGATCTGAACATCGTATACGATACGGCGGAAGGGATTTGCTACGACTATGCAGCGCTGTTTGCGGCGATGGCCAGAAGCCAGCACATTCCGACCCGGTTGGTTATGGGATATGCCGCCGATGCTCCCGATGTATATCACGCCTGGAATCAAATTTATTTGCAGGACAGCGGGCAATGGGTCACGATAGACACAACGTATGATGCGGCCCGCGTGCAAAAGGGACAAGCCCCCGAGATGATCAAAGATTCGGCGGATTATACCATCGCCCAAATCTATTAAATGAATCTATGAAAACCTATATATTGGATTACATAAGCCGCAGTTTCGCGAATAAACAAAATAAGCAGACCGCTCCCCTAAGGGAGACGATCTGCTTCTTTGCGTTGCAGGGAGGAGCCGGAAGAGGCTTCGCCTATTTGCCCTTCAGCTCGCTCATGATTCGGCGGCCGGTAGGCGTCTGCGCCAAACCGCCGCCGGCGGTTTCGCGGTGCTTCTCCGGCATGGCCGAGCCGACCTCGAGCATGACTTGGATCACCTCGTCGGACGGGATGACGCTGCGGACTCCGGCCAGCGCCATGTCGGCGGCGGCGAGCGCCGTCACCGCACCGAAGCCGTTGCGTACGATGCAGGGAATTTCGACGAGCCCGCCGACGGGATCGCAGATGAGCCCAAGCGAGTTTTTGAGCGCGAGGCCTACGGCGTGCACCGCTTGCGCGGGCGTGCCGCCGCGCAGCTCGGTCAGCGCACCCGCTGCCATGCCGATGGCCGAGCCGACCTCGGCTTGGCAGCCGCCTTCCGCTCCCGATACGAACGAGTTATTGGCGATCACATATCCGATGGCGCCCGCGGCGAACAAGCCGTAGGTCATATGCTCGTCGCTCCAGCCGAAGCGCTGCTGGCAGCTGACGAAGACGCCGGGGATGATGCCGCAGGAGCCGGCCGTCGGCGTGGCGATGATGCGGCCCATCGAGGCGTTCACCTCCGAGACGGCGAGCGCGTATGCCATCGCCAGGCTGGCATCGGCGCCGAGAGCGGGATCGGACATGCCGCGGTAGGCCATGACCCGCTGGGCGTCAAGCCCTGTCAAGCCGCTGCGGGAGGTCGTGTCCTCGTGCAGCCCGCGCTGAACGGCATCCTTCATCACCGCGTAGTAATCGGCCATCTTGGCGAATTCCAGACGGGCGTCGCGTCCGGATTCGGCGGCCTGCTCTTCGAGCATTAACGGTCC
The DNA here is from genome assembly GCF_025060755.1 of Paenibacillus doosanensis. Lineage (GTDB taxonomy): Bacteria > Bacillota > Bacilli > Paenibacillales > NBRC-103111 > Paenibacillus_S > Paenibacillus_S doosanensis. The sequence continues at coordinate 9,666 of NZ_JANYUY010000040.1, read as the reverse complement.
GATGCCGAGCCCTCTGGCTTGGCACAGGGAGGCCAGCTCTTGCAAGGTACGAAAATTCATGATGAGGACCTCCTATCTATCATTTATTGCAAATTGACGAGCTGGATCGTTTGGACTGCGGGCAGCCGCCGCAGCTGCTCCATCAGCTCCGGCGGCACCTCGCCGTCCAGCTCCAGGACGGTGAGTGCGTCGCCGCTGCGGCTTTTGCGGTCGACCGACATATAGCCGATATTGGTGCCGGTAAGCCGGAGCAGCTGCGTAATGTCGGCGATGACGCCGGTCCAGTCGTAATGGCGCAGCACCAGCGTCGGATAAATGCCGGTCATCTTCACGCTGAAGCCGTTAATCTCCACGATTTCGATATTGCCTCCGCCGATCGACGTTCCTACCGCCGTCAGCTGTTTTTGGTTCAGCGGGCACGATAATGCGAGCTTGGCCGTATTCGGATGGGGATACAAGCCTTTCCCCTGCTCGAAGGCGATGCGGATGCCCTGCTGCCCGGCGATGATGAGCGAATCCGGCAGCCGCGGATCGTCAGGCGCGAAATCGAGCAGCCCGCCGACGATGGCGCGGTCGGTGCCGTGCCCCGCATAGGTTGCGGCGAAGGAGCCGTAGAACGTAATGAGCGCCTGTCCCGGAGGCTCTCCGAGCAGCTGACGGGCCGCCCGGCCGATCCGTGCGGCGCCCGCCGTGTGCGAGCTGGAAGGTCCGACCATCGCCGGACCGATAATGGAAAAGACATCTTTAAATCGCATGAGTCATCGTCTCCGAAACATAAGAAGAATTTGATTTTCGTTAAGCGAACAGACGGGCTGCCGTCTCGGTCAGCTCGGCAAGCCGCGGCGGCCTGCAGTCGGATGGCACGAGGCAGTCGTAAGACTCGCCGTCCAGCCTCTCCAGCAGCTCGGTTTTGGCTTGCGCGCGCAGCTCGGCGCTTTGCAGAGCTTCGATTGCGGCGCAGGCCATTACTTTGCCTGCGAGCAGCATCGCCTTATGAGCGTAAGACGATTGTCCCTGAGCGACGGCCTGCCAGGTGTGGAACGGCGTGCCGAACGCCCATGTCGCCGTGGTGCACTGAGCGGTCGGAACATTCCAGCTGACGTCGGCGACATCGGTGGAGGCGGCCATGGTGGACAGTTTTTCCACATAAGGCGCAATAAATTCAGCGATAGGCCGTTCCGAGAGCTCGGCAGCCAGCTGTTTGCCGATTTGCGCGGCGGCCGACGCTTTATCCTCGGCGGAAGTCGAATCGTAGATCGCCTTGGCGAAGCGAACTTCCTCCTCGGTAGCGGCCGGGGCGCCCAGCTCCGTCATATATTTGTGCATTACGCGCTCCAGCGCAGCGTTCGGAATCAGGTTGGCGCAGGCGCCCTCCAGACGGCTGGTCATCTGCGTCTGCGTCATTAAGGCCGCGCCGCGGGCGATATCTTGTACGCGGGCGTACAGCTCGCGTACTTGCGAGGTTCTGGGGGCGCGGATCAAATAAGTGACTTCCGCTTCAGGCTGTACGACATTCGGGGCCAAGCCGCCGCTGTTCGTAATGGCATAGTGCACCCGGGCTTCGCTGATCATATGCTCGCGCATATAATTGACGCCTACGTTCATGAGCTCCACCGCGTCGAGCGCGCTGCGTCCGAGATGCGGCGATGCGGCGGCATGAGAGCTGCGCCCCCGGAAGTGAAACGTCGCATGAATGACGGCGTTCGAGGAGCCGTGCATGACGGCGTTCACCGGGCCGGGATGCCAGGAGAACGCCGCGTCGACGTCGCGGAACAAGCCTTCGCGGGCCATATACGTTTTGCCGTAGCCGCTTTCCTCGGCGGGACAGCCGTAGTAGCGCACCGTGCCGGCGATACCGTGCCGCCGCATGTAGTCTTTGACGGCGACGGCCGCCGTTAAGGCGCCTCCGCCGAGCAGATTATGCCCGCAGCCGTGTCCGCTGCCGCCTTGCGTTATCGGCGAGTAGTCCGCGCTGCCGGCTTGTTGGCTGAGCCCGGCCAAAGCGTCGTATTCGCCCAATATCGCGATGACCGGAGCGCCGCTGCCGAAGCTGGCGATAAAGCCGGTATCTAGTCCGGCGACGCCGCGCTCGACCTCGAATCCTTCGCTGCGCAATGTTTGCTCCAGCAGCTCAGCGGATTGCGCTTCCTCAAACCGGGTTTCGGCGAATTCCCATATGCGGTCGCTGACCTCGGTAAATACGGCGCTTTTACGATCGACAAGTTCGGAAATAAGCTGCGTTAAAGTTTCCATCAGATATACCCTCCCAAGGTGGTTTTATAAGCTCGGCGAAAACAAAACTCATATTTTAAATATTCGTGCCGCCGGTCGATTCCTCATAAGCCGCCGTACGCGCTTGGAGGCCGGAGAAAGCCGCAGGTTTCGCCCTGGCTGTAAACAAGGCTCCGGCGCAAAGCGCGGCGAAAGCGACGAGCATAATGAAGGCGGCATTGTACGAACCGCCGAAGGCGTCGACCATGAAGCCGATCAGCATAGGCGTCAGCACGCCGGCGACCTGCGCCCCGGTATTAATGAAGCCGTTGGCGGAGCCGACAAGCTCGGCGGGCATCGATTTGAGCGAGGCCGAAGCGATCAGCGTCGAGATAAAGGCGAAGAAGACGCCGACCAAACATTGATACGCAATGAACATCGGAATGCTCGAAGCCGATCCCATCAGATAGAGCAGGCCCCCGGTAACGAGCGCCAGAATGCCGGCGGCAAGCCTGTCTTTGCCGGCGGGCAGCTTATCGAGAATGTAACCGCTCAGCAGCATGCCGAATATGCCTACGAAGGCCGGGATAGCCGACAAGTAACCGACGGACGTCATATCGAGGCCGCGGGCTTTAACCAAATACGTCGGCATCCAGGAATTCAGTCCCCAGTTAATCGCGTATACGCTGAAATAAGCGAGAAACAAGTTCCAAATCATCGGCGTTTTCAGCACGGTTTTGAGCGGGGCCTTCGGTTTGACGGCCGCCTGCTCTGTGGCCATCCCCGGCAGCGCATCCGCTTTCCGTTCCTTCAGGAAGAAGAACAGCAGCAGCGTGATCACGATGCCACAGGCGCCGATCATGTAGAACATCGACCGCCAGCCGACGGAAGTCATCAGATGGGTGGATAAAATCGGAGTGATTACGCCCATAATCGCTCCGGAGGCGAGCATGAACGACATGGCGCGGCTCCGCTCGTTTTGCGGGAACCAACTGGCAAGGGCTTTAGATCCGGAGGGGAAGTAGCCGCCTTCACCAATGCCGAACAAGAAGCGGATGACGATCATGGAAGTAAGCGACCAGGCGCTGCCCGTCAGAACGGTGAAGACGGACCACATCAGCACCGAAATCAGAATCACGTTTCGATAGCCGAAACGGTCCGCCAAATACCCTCCGGGAATTTGCATAAGAGCATACCCGGCAAAAAAACTGCTGAGCAGCACGCCCGTGGCCGAAGCGCTCAAACCTAAATCTTTCGTAATGCCGAGCACGGCATAATTGATGACGAACCGGTCAAGATTGCCTAGCGACCAGCCCGCGAACAGCAGCAGAAGGATAATGTACTTCCACTTTCCAGCGTTTACGGATGTCATAATGGGCTTCTTCCTTCCTTGGCGGAATTGTGTAATAAAATGTTACTAAAACTTCCGTAAACTAAAGATACAATAATTCAGACTTTTCACTCAATGTATAAAAATATATAATTACTCTAATTAATATAGAATTTTATACATTGAAAACGGAGATGAAATGAATGGAAGCGCTAAACACGGTGATAGAAAATATAACACGAATTTTACCCGAAGATTCATGCCAGCTTTGGTTCAGCTTGGGGGGAGAACCGTTTCGCTTACTGCACAGCAAAGGGGGAGAAGCGGAAAGCCCGCCTCTCGGCATTCCCTCCGAAACGGAAGGAGCTATAGAGGAGAGGAGCGACGGCGAGGTGCTCGAAACCTGGTTCACCTACCCTAACCGGGGATGCCTCGTATTTCGCAGATTCCGTCCGGTGTCTCTTACGGAGCTGGACCGGTCGAGGCTTTTCATAACCGTGTACCCGTATTATGCGGAGCTGATGATAGAGAGGCAGCAGTACATTATGCTCAAAATGGCGGAGAGCACCCGGGCGATCACCTCGATTCTCGAACTCGACGATTTGCTGATGCAAATTTTGAATAACGCCATGGCGGTCATTCCGTCGACCGACATGGGCGTTCTCTGGATGTACGACGAGAAGCTCGGCGCCTTGACGGCACGCACCTCCGTCGGCCAATTAAGCGAGGGAACGCGTCTTATGCGCATGCGCATCGGCGAAGGAATCATCGGGATGACTTATCAGGACGGCAAGCCGCGGCTGTATACGAATCAACAAGATATTCTCAAGGATTCGGCATCCATTTCCGAACAAAACATGGCTTACTTGATGGGCTCCTATAATTTTACGAATACCCGGTCGATCATCAGCGTGCCGATAGCGGTGGAAGGTCAAACGGAATGCGTGCTGATCGTGTATCAGAACGGAGCGTACCCGCTGCTTACCGAGTACGATCTGAAGCTGCTTTTGGGCTTCGCCGATCAGGTGTCGATTGCGATCACCAACGCGCGCCTGTTCCAAAATGTCAGCCGTCAAAACAGGACGCTCGTCAAGCGCGACGAAATTCACGCCACACTGATGAAACTGACGCTGCAAAACAAAGGAGCCGACTTCATTGTCAGCGAGCTCGGGAGAATGATCGGGCTTCCGATCGTGTTTGTCGACTTGTTGGAGGCCGAATATTATCCGAAGCGGCAGCGATGGCGGAACAGATTCCAAATCGACGAGCTGGAGAAACGATTCGGCTCGATTCGCTCGCCGCTATACGATACGTTGGAGTCGGACGGGGGCAAGCAGCTTCATTACGTATATCCGATCGTGGCGATGAACGCTTGTCTGGGGTTCCTTCTGGTCGAGCTGCAGACGGAGCTGACGACGATCGGCCAGCTTGTGCTTGAGCAGGGTAGCGCCGTGCTTGCGCTGGAAATGGTGCGGAAGCAATCGCTCTCCGATTTTTATTATAAAAAGACGAATGAACTGTTCAACGAGCTGCTGCTGCAAAAAGACGCGGGTATTTTGCGCAAAAAAGGGGAAGAGCTCGGACTGCAGGACGGACAACTGCTGACGGTCGTCATTTTGGAGCTTGCCTCCGTGACCGATATGCAGCTGATGAATATACAGGTACACCGGTTAGTCGGGACTGCCAAGCGCAAGCTGGGGCACCGCGCTCCCGTAGTGTTCGGATTCCGCAACAAAGTAACGCTGCTGATGGAACTGCCTGCGTCCGGCGCTCCGGGGGATGCGCTGGAGGCATGCCGCCGGATGATTCAGGAGTGGGGGAAGGCAGGAGGCTCGGCGCTGCGCGGCGGGGCAGGTTCCGGTTATGTCGGGCTGACGGCCGTAGCCAAAAGCTATAACGAAGCGGACAAGGCGTTGTCGTACATGGCCTCGAAGCATCGGACCGGGCTGCTCAGCTATTCGGAGATCGGCATTAACCGGTTGTTTATTCATCAGCCGGAGGAAGAGCTGCATACGTTTATCCACGAAGTGTTCGGACCGCTCCGCGCTCAGGAGGGCAGCCGACTGGAAGAAACGCTGCTTGCTTATATGGCGTGCAACCGGTCGGCGGGGCAGACGGCGGAGCGGCTGCACATTCATATCAATACGCTGTACCAGCGGCTTCGGAAGATTGAGGAGCTGCTTCGGCTCTCCTTCGATGAGCCTGAGCATATGCTTAAGCTGCAGCTGGCTTGCTATTTGCGGAGCACGGGCGGCGACGAGGCTTGAGCTTTGAACCGTGCCGCACGTGCAATAAATGGCATTGATAACTCGTTGGAAGAGGCGTATAGTAGTTTATTAGCCTAAAACATATGATTGATTTACAAGGGGAAATGGATGTGCGCAAGTTAAGCAAGCTGCAATCGGTATTGCTGATCTTATTTTTAGTTATCGTATGGGGAGTCAATTGGCCGTTATCCAAATTTGCGCTTTCCTTTATGCCTCCGGTGCTGTTCTCCGGGATAAGAACACTGCTCGGCGGAATCCTGCTGCTCTTCGTCGCCATACCCCGGATGGGCAAGCTGAACTTTCGGGCGACTTGGCCGATATATCTCGTATCCGCTCTGGTCAACGTAGTGCTCTATTACGGTCTGCAAACGATCGGTCTGGAATATTTGCCGTCCGGTCTGTTCTCGGCGATCGTATTTCTGCAGCCGGTGCTGGTCGGTATCTTCTCGTGGCTCTGGCTCGGCGAATCGATGAACGGGCTGAAAATTGCCGGTTTGATTCTCGGATTCGTCGGCGTCGGCGTCATTTGCAGCGGAGCGGGCGGCCTCTCGGGCCATATTTCCGTCGCCGGCATTTTGCTTGCGCTCGGATCGGCGCTCAGTTGGGCTCTCGGAACGATTTATGTAAAGAAAACGGGCTCCCGCGTTGATCCGATCTGGCTCGTCACGCTTCAGCTCATGACCGGCGGGCTGTTCATGACGCTGCTCGGCAGCGGCGTGGAGCGCTGGTCCGATATTAGCTGGAAGCCTGCTTTTATCGTCAGCCTGCTGTTTATTTCGATTTTCGTTATTGCTATGGGATGGCTGGTGTTCTACAAGCTTATCGATTCCGGCGAAGCGAGCAAGGTCGCTTCCTACACTTTCCTGATCCCGCTTGTAGCGATTTTGACCGGAACATTATTTTTGCATGAGCCGTTTACCGTCTCGCTCTTGGCGGGACTGGTGCTGATTGTTTGCAGCATTTATTTCGTAAACCGGAAGCCGCGCGGAAGCGGGGCGGGCTTACCCGCGAGAACTCGCGGGCAGCAGGCGCAAAGATAAGCCGGCAATTTATTCCCACATAGGGTGTTGACAAACGAAAAATCATGCCCTATAATAACCATTAATTTCAAAACCAAATGTTACGATTAGAAATAGTAGAAGTGACTTGACCTTTCAGAGAGCCGTTGGCAGGTGCGAAACGGCAGCGTCCGTCATTTCGAACTCGTCTATGAACAGCTGCCTGATCATGTAGGGTAAGCCGGAGTTCCACCGTTACAGGGATAGATGGTGATTGCCATCGAAGAAGATCATTTCCGGCAAGGAAATGAATTAGAGTGGTACCGCGGGTTCAACCCCGTCTCTATACGTAGAGACGGGGTTTTTTTGTTGGCTAAAGTCCGGGTTTAGTCAACACCGCTTCACATATATATGATTAAAATCCGTTATTTGGGAGGAATTGAAGATGACGCACCGTAAAATTATCGTATTGGACACGACGCTGCGCGATGGGGAACAAGTTCCCGGCGCCAAGCTGAATGTGCATCAAAAAATAGAAATGGCCGTGCAATTGAAGCGGCTGAATGTGGACATTATCGAAGCCGGCTTCCCCGCTTCATCTCAAGGAGACTTTCAGGCCGTGCAGGAAATCGTCCGCACCGTAGGGGACGCCGTATCGATTACGGCGCTGGCCCGCGCGGTCAAAAACGATATCGACGCCGTCTATCAGAGCATCAAGGAAGCGCAAAATCCGCTGATCCATATCGTGCTCGGCACCTCCAACATTCATGTGGAGAAAAAATTTAACCGCTCCAAGGAAGCGGTCATGCAAATGGGCGTCGATGCGGTCAAATACGCCAAAACGCTGCTGCCTCACGTGCAGTATTCGACGGAGGACGCTTCGAGATCGGATTTCGAGTACTTGTGGAAAACGATCGAATCCGTGGTCAAAGCGGGCGCAACGATGATTAACGTGCCGGATACCGTGGGCTTTGCCGTACCGGAGGAGTTCGGCGACCTCATCCGCCGGATTAACGAGCGTCTGAAAAACTTGGACGACAAAGTGATTTTGAGCGTGCACTGCCACAACGATCTCGGTTTGGCTACGGCTAATACACTCAGCGCAATTCGTAACGGAGCGGATAAAATCGAATGCACGATCAACGGCCTGGGGGAACGCGCGGGCAATGCTTCCTTGGAAGAAGTCGTCATGGGTCTGAAAGTAAGAGAAAGCGCCTATAAAGCGTATACGGATATCCGAACGACGGAGCTGTTGCGCGCCTCCCGCCTGGTGACTCATCTGACCGGTCTCGACGTGCAAGTGAACAAAGCGATCACCGGCGAAAATGCGTTTGCCCATTCTTCCGGTATCCATCAGGACGGTCTGCTGAAGGATAAGCAGGTGTACGAAATTATGTCGCCGGAGGATGTCGGAGCCGATAGCATGGAGCTGATTTTGACGGCCCGCTCCGGCCGCCACGCGTTCAAGAACGCCGTTGAGAAAATGGGCTTTGACACGAGCGACGCAGCGGACTTCGAAGCGCTGTTCCAGAAATTCCTGACGCTGGCCGACGCCAAGAAGGAAGTGTACGATCACGATGTATTCTACTTGGTGACAAGCCACAGGACCGTCAGCAACAGCGACAAACAGCTGTATGAGCTGGAATCGTTCCAGGTCGTAACCAACGACCTGTGTCCGACCGCTACCGTCCAGTTGAGAAAAGGGGACGAAGTGCTCAAAGGCAGCGAAGTCGGAGACGGTCCGATCGACGCGCTGTACAGCGTCATCAAATCGCTTGCCGGACTGGACGTCGAGCTGAAGGATTACAAGATCAACAGCTTGTCCCGGGGCAAGGAAGCGATCGGCCGCGTCAATATCCGGATTCAATATCAAGGCAAAACGTATTCCGGCCGCGCGATGGATACCGATATTATTAAGGCGAGCGCCAATGCGTTCCTGAATGCGGTCAACGGCGCCTTGCTGGACGCTTCGGTCGAAGCGGCGGGAGCCGGGGCTTAAGCTAAGAAAGGAACGTAAGCTAAGAAAGGAGATTTAAGGCTATGAACGGTTTAAACGAAGGCGCCGACCGGGTGCAAAACGAATTATCGAGACGGGGGTTTGCCCATACCGTCGTAGAACTGCCGGACAGCGCGCGGACAGCCCAGGAAGCCGCCGACGCCATCGGCTGCGAGGTGGCGCAAATTGCGAAGTCGATCATTTTCCGGGTCAAAGAAACGGACCGGCCGCTGCTGGTCGTTGCGAGCGGCGTAAACCGGATTAATGAGAAGCGGCTTGGCAAGGCGCTCGATCTCAAACTGGGCAAAGCGGATGCGGATTTCGTCCGGGAACGAACCGGATTCGTTATCGGCGGCGTATCGCCGATCGGTCATAAAGAAGCTCTTATGACCGTGATCGACGAAGATTTGCTGCAGTACGGCCAAGTTTGGGCGGCGGCCGGCCATCCGAAGGCCGTGTTCAAGCTGAAGCCGGAGGAGCTGATCGCAATGACGGGCGGGCAAGTGATGCCGATCGGGTAAAGGCAGGAATGGCTCCGGCTTTGGTCGAAGCAGGGGCAGGGGAGCTTGCGGCAGCAAGAACAAGGGAATGGAACATGCTTGATTTATCCGCAACAAGCTGGGGGCGTCTGCGCGGTCCGTTCGGCACCGCGGAGCGCGCTCCCGCGCGGACTTTTTCAGCACGCTTTTAGGAGTCTGTCCGACGAAACAGGAAAAGCATAGTTTCGTCGCGAAACTTAACTGTAATCTGTTTATCTGGTAAAAAAGGGTGTGTGGTTTATGGCAAAATTTAAATCTTACTCCACGGAACAAGGTGAATTGTTTCCGATGTATTTGAGCGATTGGATCCCTGAAGATCATTTAG
>NZ_JANYUY010000039.1 GCF_025060755.1 Paenibacillus doosanensis | reverse complement strand
GAGTCTGGGCCGTGTCTCAGTCCCAGTGTGGCCGATCACCCTCTCAGGTCGGCTACGCATCGTCGCCTTGGTAGGCCGTTACCCTACCAACTAGCTAATGCGCCGCAGGCCCATCCGTAAGCCACAGGTTACCCCGTGTTTCATGATCTCCTCATGCGAGAAGACCAGCTATCCGGTCTTAGCTATCGTTTCCGATAGTTATCCCGATCTTACAGGCAGGTTGCCTACGTGTTACTCACCCGTCCGCCGCTAACTGCTCCCGAAGGAACAGTCCGCTCGACTTGCATGTATTAGGCACGCCGCCAGCGTTCGTCCTGAGCCAGGATCAAACTCTCCATTAAAGTGCGACCGGCGCCGAAGCACCTTTCGTTATAACAGAGCTTGTCTTAAGCTCAAAATTCAATGCTAGCGAGAATTTGCATTCTCTATTTAACACTCACTCGTTGTTCAGTTTTCAAAGGACAATGGCTTTAACAAACAATTTTTCAATCATTTATATTGTTTGTCATTTTTTGTCGCATTGTTTAGCGGCGACTTTTATAATATATCACATTCGCCTAATCAATTGCAAGCTTTTTTTTATTCTTTTTTTCATTCAAAAGAAAATAAAAAACCTTCGTGCAAAAGCAGCGAAGATTAATTTATCATATCATGCCATAAGAAGTCAAGAACATCTCTTTATTATTTTTGTATGACGTCTTGTATGTACAAACTGCGTTCAATCGTAAGGTTAATAATCTGCCCGTTAACGTTAACCCAAGGGCGGGTCGGATGCGTCCTATCCGAAAATACGATCTCGCCGATCCGGTTATCGCTCAATTTGACCAAGACCCCGTTATGGAACTGCGTCACTTTTTTAATAAAGGTCTGAACAAGAGAAGGGTCCAGTTTACCGAACGATTCATTAAATAACTGATCAAGCACGAGATAGGGAGAGGCGCCTTTTTTATGATAACGGGCGGAGGTCATTGCATGGAAAATATCAGCGATAGCTACGATCTTCGAATAGAGATGAATTTTATCCCCTTTGATTCCCATTGGATATCCGGAACCGTCTTCCCGTTCGTGATGCTGAAGAGCCGATAATTTTACCCCTTCATTAATGGCCGTGACGTTCTTTAGCATGTTATATCCGATAACGGTATGCTGCTTCATCTCTTCCGTTTCCTCAACAGTCAGCTTGTTCGGTTTATACAGTATTCCCTGATCCACCTTGGTATTGCCGATATCATGAAGCAGCCCGGCAAGTGCTACCGGCATCAAATCCCTGGCGGGCAGCCCGTGCCATTTGGCCAAGCTGTAGGAGGTTAAGCTCACCATAATGCTGTTATGGTACACATAGTCATGAAGCTGAAACATTCTAGGGGTAAACGTCAAAATCCGGTACTGTTCGATATGTTGAATCAGCGCCTCAAGCTGGGTGCGAATTTCAAGGATCGGCGGATTTTGTCCGCTGGCCGAGATAAATACCCGTTTCAGCAAAGCCAACATTTTATCGTATTCTTCGAAAAAAGGAGAGACCGCGCTTCCAGTTTCCTCCGCAGCCGCTTCTTTTGCCGATTCTTGTTCTGTCTTTGATTCTATCGAGACGGTTGGAATAAGAAATGCCTTCAATATCTCAATGTCTCTTTCCGTCATGACTTTCCCTTTGTAGAAAAGAGTATTGCCGCGCTTTGTCTGCACATTTTCGCTCATCTTCTCGCCAGGTTTTAATTGAGATACGGGAACAGTCGCCATCGAACGTCCTCACCTTACTTTCTGTCATATCATTCCTATTCTAAACGAAAAAGAATGGGGATGTAACCCCCATTCTTCGCGGTATTCGCGGTATGTGATAAAATTTAACGTTTGACTTGATTACTCTTGCGACTCGTTGGAATCAACGGTTTCTTCGCCGTCCTGCTCATCCAGCGCTTCTTCGTTTTTCTCGACTCTGGCGACGGTAGCCACCTCGTCCTCATCGCGGATATTAATGAGTCTAACCCCTTGCGTATTGCGTCCCATCATGGAAATGCCCGACATGCTTGTACGAATAATCGTGCCAAGGGCGGTTATAATCATGAGATCCTCGTCATCCTGAACGACTTTGAGGCCGACCACATAGCCGTTTTTAGGCGTAACGTTAAGAGTCTTGATTCCTTTGCCGCCGCGCGATTGGAGACGGTACTCGTCAATCGGAGTCCGCTTGCCGAAGCCTTTGGAGGTGACGATCAGAACGCTGTTGTCCTTGCGAACCACGTCCATATCGATCACAGCATCGTCTTCGCCGATGTGGATGCCCTTCACCCCGGTAGCCGAACGTCCCATCGAACGCACTTCTTCTTCCGGGAAGTGAATGGAGAGGCCCTGCTTGGTTCCCATAATGATCGTCTGATTGCCGTCAGTCAACCGGACGCCGATCAGATCATCGTCTTCGCGAAGCGTGATAGCGATCAAACCGCCTTTGCGGATGTTGCTGTAGTCGTCGAGCGGCGTCTTTTTCACCAAACCGTTCTTGGTTGCAAAGAATAAATACTGCTCGGACTCGAAGCTCTCCACCGGAATGACCGCGTTAATCGTCTCTCCCTGCTCAATCTGGATCAGATTAATGATAGGAGTTCCACGGGCCGTACGGCTAAGATCAGGAATCTCGTAGGCTTTCAGACGGTACACTTTTCCCTTGTTGGTGAAGAACATCAAGTAATGATGAGTATTGGTTACGAACAGATGCTCGACGAAGTCGTTATCCTTCGTATCCATGCCGATGACGCCTTTGCCGCCGCGCTTCTGGCTGCGGTACGTAGTTACCGGCAGCCGCTTGATGTAGCCGGTGTGCGTGATGGTGATAATGACGTCTTCCTGCGGAATCAGGTCCTCATCCTCGATGCTTTCTTCACCTATCGTAATCTCGGAGCGGCGCTCGTCGCCGAATTTCTCTTTGATTTCGTTAAGCTCTGTGCTGATGATGGCCAGAACCAGCTGCTCGTCGGCCAAGATCGCTTTGTACTCGGCGATTTTTTGCTGAAGCTCCGCGTACTCCTCTTCGATCTTCTCGCGTTCCAAACCGGTCAAGCGCTGCAGACGCATGTCTAGAATCGCCTGCGCCTGCTCGTAGGTGAGAGCGAACTCCCGGATCAGACCGTCGCGCGCTTCCTCAGTCGTACGGGATGCGCGGATCAGGGCGATGACGCGATCCAAATGATCGAGCGCTATGCGCAAGCCTTCGAGAATGTGAGCTCTTGCTTCGGCTTTGCGCAGCTCGTATTCGGTACGGCGGCGGATAACTACCTTCTGGTGCTCCAAATAATGAAACAGCATTTCCTTCAGATTCATGACCTTCGGCTCGCCGTTGACCAGCGCCAGCATGATGATGCCAAAGTTGGATTGAAGGGCCGTATGCTTGTACAAATTGTTCAAAACAACATTCGGATTGACATCGCGGCGCAGCTCAATGACGATGCGCATCCCGTTGCGGTCCGATTCATCGCGCAGGTCGGTAATGCCGTCGATTCTTTTCTCTCGCACGAGCTCCGCGATCTTCTCGATCAGACGGGCTTTGATAACCTGATACGGAAGCTCATGAACGATGATTCGCGCTTTGTTATTGTTTTCTTCAATCGTGGCTCTCGCCCGCATCGTAACGGAGCCGCGTCCTGTATTATAGGCTTGTCTGATTCCTTCGCGCCCAAGAATGAAGCCGGCCGTAGGAAAATCCGGGCCTTTAATCGATTGCATCAAATCCATAGGAGTGCAATCCGGATTTTCGATCAGCTGCTGAACGCCGTCGATCACCTCTCTCAAGTTATGAGGAGGAATGTTCGTCGCCATACCGACTGCAATGCCGGAGCTGCCGTTCACGAGCAAATTCGGAAAACGGGCCGGAAGAACTGCCGGCTCCTGCTCCTCGCCGTCATAGTTCGGAATAAAATCGATCGTTTCCTTGTTGATGTCGCGCAGCATCTCCATGGCGATCTTGGATAATCTGGCCTCGGTATAACGCATCGCCGCCGCAAAGTCGCCGTCGATCGAACCAAAGTTGCCGTGACCGTCCACCAACATATAGCGAAGCGAGAAGTCTTGCGCCATCCGCACCATGGTCTCATAAACAGCGCTGTCCCCGTGCGGGTGATATTTACCGATGACTTCGCCGACGATTCTGGCCGATTTCTTGTGAGGCTTATCCGGAGACATTCCCAGCTCGGACATGGCGAACAGAATGCGTCGATGCACAGGCTTAAGCCCGTCCCTTACGTCCGGCAAGGCGCGGCTGACGATAATGCTCATGGCGTAATCCATAAAGGAAGTCCGCATCTCCGAGCTAATATCGATTTCTTTAATTTGTGGTGACCTCTGTTCGTCGGACATTGTTTACCTCCTAAGAACTTTCCCATAGGGAAAGTTTACTTCGTAAGCACTACTGAGTTTTCCGTAAGGAAAACTTACTTCGTAAGCACTACTGAATACGATTAAAGCCCGTGCAGTCTTTTAAGAATTAAATTATTCAATGAGTTCGCTCTAACAAATGGACTCCCGGCATTGATCCGCGGAATCTGCATCGGGTCGGTTCCCCGCTCCGTCAGCCCGCTGACGGTTGTATATGCGTAACGGATGCCTGCCTTATTCAGCAGCTGCGCCGATTTGGCATCGTAGATGCCGAATGGAAAGGCGAACGAATCGACGGGTCTGGAGTAGATCGATTCCAGCTTGCTGCGGCACAGCTCGGTATCGTCAATAATGCGCTGCTCGAACTGCGCTTGCGTCTCTTCCACCCCTGCGCTGTCGGTCAGCCTTGTCGTGAAGAGGGCGCCGCCGTTCGGAGCACGGTCGTGCAGGCTGTCCGTATGACATTGCACATCGATTCCCTGATTTTCCCGGGTCATTTGCTTGATCTGATCTTTGGACAGGGAAGGGATATGGCTCATCAAAGGCTGCTCCAAGTCTTTGGTAATGACGAAATTGACGGCGGGAATATTCAATTCCTGCAAAATGGGGTAGGCGCGGGTATAGAAGCTCTGATATCCGTCATCAAAAGTAACCAAAACCGCATTGGGAGGAACCGGTCCCCCCGCCAAAAACGCCTTGAACTGAGAGAGCGTAATAAAGTGATATCCTCGCTCCAGCAGATCGGTCAACTGATCCCGGAACAATCGTGAAGAGATCGTCACGTCGCCTACAATGTCATCGTCAATATGATGATAGGCGATGACGGCCACCTTATCGGTGTAGGCATCCCACTCAGCGTTTCGAAACAACCCCGGACTGAGCCCTAGCAGAACGATCATAAGCAGCCATAGTCCGGCTTTCTGTATCCCATTCAACGCCAATAGCTCCTTCTATATGGTTTTCGCATCGAAACCGCTGCGTTCGCTGAGGCGTCAGCGGCGTGCATAATGTTTCTAGCAGCGGTGCAACGAAATGTCATCAAATATCGAGATTTTTTACGAATTTGGCGTGCTGCTGAATAAACTCTCTGCGCGGTTCGACATTTTCGCCCATCAGCGCGTCGAAAATAGCGTCCGCATCCATCGCATCTTGAATATTCACCTGCAGCAGCGTGCGGCTCTCCGGGTCCATCGTCGTCTCCCACAGCTGTTCGGGGTCCATCTCTCCCAGACCTTTATACCGCTGCACGTTAACCTTCACGCCTTCGCCGAACTCCTGCATGATCGCATCCCTCTGCTTATCGTTGTAAGCGTAGCGAACCGTTTTGTTGCG
Source organism: Paenibacillus doosanensis (assembly GCF_025060755.1). Lineage (GTDB taxonomy): Bacteria > Bacillota > Bacilli > Paenibacillales > NBRC-103111 > Paenibacillus_S > Paenibacillus_S doosanensis. The sequence continues at coordinate 67,203 of NZ_JANYUY010000039.1, read as the reverse complement.
TTCCAATTTGTACAGCGGCGGCTGGGCGATATAAATATAACCGGCTTCGACGACTTTCCGCATGTAGCGATAGAAGAACGTAAGCAGCAGCGTACGAATATGCGCTCCGTCGACATCGGCATCGGTCATAATGATTACTTTATGATACCGCGCTTTGGATATATCGAAGTCGTCGCCGATTCCCGTTCCGAGCGCCGTAATGATCGCGCGAATTTCCGCGCTGGACAGGATGCGGTCCAGCCTTGCCTTCTCTACGTTCAAAATTTTACCGCGGATCGGCAAAATCGCCTGGAAGTGACGATCGCGGCCTTGCTTCGCCGAGCCTCCCGCGGAGTCCCCTTCGACAATGTAAACTTCGCTGATCGAAGCGTCCCTGGAGGAGCAGTCGGCTAATTTCCCCGGCAGGGCGCTTACTTCAAGCGCGCTCTTGCGGCGTGTCAGCTCGCGGGCTCTCTTGGCGGCTTCGCGCGCGCGCGCCGCCTGTACGCCTTTTTCGACAATTTTCTTGGCTATCGCCGGGTTTTCGTCCAAAAACTCCATCAGCTTCTCGGAGAACAGCGATTCGACAATACCGCGCACTTCGCTGTTGCCCAGCTTGGTCTTGGTCTGTCCTTCGAACTGAGGCTCCGGAATTTTAACGGAAATGATCGCAATCAGACCTTCCCGCACATCATCACCCGTAAGGTTCGAGTCGCTGTCCTTGATCGCGTTGTACTTGCGGGCATAATCATTCAAAATACGCGTCAACGCGCTCTTGAACCCGGATTCATGCGTCCCGCCTTCATGCGTGTGAATATTATTGGCGAACGAATATATGTTCTCCGTATAGCTGTCATTGTACTGCAGGGCGATTTCGACCTGGATGAAATCCTTCGTCCCCTCCGTATAAATCGGCGTATGGATAGTCTCCCGATTCCGGTTCAAATATTCGACGAAGGAAATAATGCCTCCCTCGTATTTGAACGTATTGCTGACATCCGTCCGTTCGTCGCTCAAGCAAATTTCGATGCCTTTATTCAGGAACGCCAGCTCCCGAACCCGGGACTGCAGCGTATCATAGTCGTATTCCGTCGTTTCCGTAAAAATTTCTTCATCCGGCCAGAACCGGATCGTCGTTCCCGTATGATCGGCGTCCCCTACGATTTTCAAGTCATATTGTGGCACGCCGCGCTGGAATTCCTGCTGATGAATTTTGCCTTCGCGCTTAACCTGCACGACCAGCTTCTTGGAGAGCGCGTTCACGACCGACACGCCGACCCCGTGAAGACCGCCGGACACTTTATACCCTTCGCCTCCGAATTTACCGCCGGCATGAAGGACCGTAAGCACGACCTCCAGCGTCGATTTCTTCAGCTTCGCGTTCTCGCCGACAGGAATCCCGCGGCCGTTGTCAATAACGGTAACACTGTTGTCTTTATGGACAATGATTTCGATTTTGGTACAAAATCCGGCCAAAGCTTCGTCAATACTGTTGTCGACCACTTCCCACACAAGGTGATGAAGGCCTCTAACACTGGTTGACCCGATGTACATCCCCGGACGTTTCCGGACAGCCTCAAGACCTTCCAGTACCTGTATCTGACTTTCATCATACGTGTTTTGATTCACAGACATGTTGACACCCACTTTTCCAAGGTAAAATCTAGTTTGTTAATAACTGATGAGCCCGTTTCTTCAAAGTCATGGAGGAGATGGGGGAATAGTACACCTTCGATTGGGTAACTACCAGCGACTTGCTTTCTTCTTCCCCGATCACTTCAACCTTCTTATCTTTGAGTGCGTAGCTGATGAATTGCTTTGATATTTTTGAAGATTTTTCGATGGATAAGTCAAATATGGCAACGAGCTCAGCTGCACGAATAATTTTTTCTCCGCCTAAATGGATGAACATTTCCGCGCCCTCTCCTTATCGCGTGAGACTTTTCTTATGTTAAGCTTCCGTTCCGCACATGAATGACAGAAGCGTTTTCCAACTTGGCTAAATCCACGCTTTCAATTCCGGTCGTCGTAATAAAAGTCTGCACTTTGTTCTGAAACGTCTCGATCAGCTGGGTTTGCCGGGAACGGTCGAGCTCGGACAGGACGTCGTCCAGCAAAAGAATCGGGTATTCCCCGACTTCCTCGCGAATCAATTCGATTTCGGCCAATTTCAAAGAGAGCGCCGTCGTTCTCTGCTGCCCTTGCGAACCGAACGTTTGCACTTCTTTGTCGTTAATATAGAACAATAAATCATCCCGATGAGGGCCCACCAACGTAATGCCGCGCCGCACTTCCTGATCTTTCACCTGTAATAACTTTATCATAAATTGGTCAAATAAAACAGTTTCATCTTCCAGGGCGGCGGAATCGAACGCCGTCGCATAAGCGATACGGATCTGTTCTCCCCCTCCGGTGATCCCGAGATGAATCTTCTCCGCCCATGATTGCAGCTTCTTTATAAAGCTTTGACGTTTTTTAATAATTTTAACACCAAAATTCGCTAATTGTTCGTTCCACACCTCCAGCATGCCGTCTTTGGCATCCTTGGCGTTAAACAGCTGTTTCAAATAATTGTTGCGCTGCGTCAATATTTTCTGATACTGCGACAGATCGTACAAATATGCGGGATGCACCTGGCCGATCTCCATATCCAGAAAGCGCCGGCGGACGGAAGGCGAGCCTTTGACGATTTCCAAGTCTTCGGGCGCGAACATAACGACATTGAGGGAACCGACGAAATTGCTCAGCTTCTTCTGTTCAAGGCCGTTAATCTTCGCTTTCTTCCCTTGTTGAGATATAGTCAGGTCCAGCTGACACGAGCCGTACTTTTTCTCCACTTCACCGTGCAGCAGCGTATGGGAAGCGTTCCATTGGATGAGCTCTTTATCCTGATGAGTCCGGTGAGACTTGGTTAAGGCCAACACAAAGATGGATTCCAACAGGTTCGTTTTTCCTTGAGCGTTGGGACCCACAATGATGTTGACCATATGTCCGGTTTCAAAAAAGACTTCGTCATAGTTGCGATAATGCTGTAAAGACAGCTTTTTCAGTTGCAAAGCAGTTCCTCCTACAGGCTGATGCGAACGCACAGCCGCTTCCAAACGCTAGCCGCGAGCCACTTGAAATTCCCCGCAGCCTTCGACACGCACCCGATCCTGATCAACGAGCTTCTTGCCGCGGCGGTTCTCCGGTTCTCCATTGACGAAAATCGCGGCCTCCTGCAAAAAGCTTTTGGCTTGACCGCCCGTTGAAATGCAGTCCGCGAGCTTGAGAAACTGGCCCAGCGTAATATATTCCGTTTGAATATGGATCGTCTTCATCGTTATTCGATCCCCCTTTTTGCTTGAAGATGGGCGAAGCTCCTCCCGCACGGCCGTTAGTCTCCGTAAGGAACGGCTCCGCCTCTAAAAAACCGCTCGTCAGTTCGTCGTCCGGTAAGGCAGAATCAGCTGCAGCAGGCTGGAAGTTTCCTCCGGCCGGATAATGATCGGCTGCATCGCTCCGGTAAAACCGATGCGGATCAAATCGCCGTCCATCACCTTCAGCGCATCGAGCATATATTTGGAGTTAAACGAAATCCGCAGCAGCTCCCCGGTCAAGCTGGACACCTCGAGCTGCTCCGTTACTTTGCCGAGTTCGGAGGAACTCGAAGAAATCTCGATCGTGTGATCCTCGCGCATAATTAATTTAACGATATTCGTTTTCTCTTCCCGCGAAAGCAAATACGCCCGGTCAATCGCTTCGGCCAGTTGCTGGGAATTAATGACCATCTCGGTTTGAAACGATTGGGGAATCAGCTTGGACGTGTCCGGATACGTTCCGTCCAAAATGCGGGTATAGAAGAGAATGGAGCTCAGTTTAAACAACACCTGATTTTCGGCAAAAATAATGTCGATCAATGTATTTTGGTCGGGCAAAATTTTGGAAAGCTCATTGAGCGTTTTCCCCGATATCGATACGTTGTGCAGCGTAAAATCGGCGTCCACTTCGATATTCGTTTCGCGGCTGCCGAGACGGTGCCGGTCACATGCGGTAAACTTCAGCTTGCGGTCGGCGATCGTCCACAAAATCCCGGTCAAGATCGGCGTCGACTCATTCGTGGAAACGGCAAACGACGTCTGTTTGATCATCGTTTTGAGCAGATCGCTCGGCATTTGGATGCGGCGGTTTTCTTCGATGCTCGGAAGCGTAGGATATTCCTCCGGATCGAGACCGACCAGCTGAATTTCGGAGGAGCCCGAACGAATGGTCGTTTGGAAGTGATCCTTCACTTCGATTTCTACCACTTGAGCCGGCAGCTTCCGTACGATTTCCACGAAAAATTTGGATGAAAGCACGACGCTTCCGGGACGTTCCAGCTCAATGATATGAAGCTCGTTTTTCTCCGCGGGGATAAAACTTTGGATCGATATGTCCGTATCGCTGGCGGTCAGCGTCATTCCGGTAGCATCTGCATCTATTTTGATCCCGCTCAAAATGGGAATGGTCGTCTTGTTCGATATAGCTTTGGATACGTGTTGAATGGATTCGTTCAGATTTTCTTTCAGGATCGTTAACTTCATATTGTCACTCCTATGGTTACGAAAATGATGGAGATGCCATATACATCTATAATACCTTTTTTTTATTAGTAATAGTAGTAGGGGGCCGGGATATGTGGATATGTGCAAAAAAACGCCAAAACGAAAGCCTATCCACATGTGAATAGTTTGTGCATAGGCTTATAGTTATACAGAAACGAAAAGCTACTCACCAAGACTCTGGATAAGTCTTTATCGGAGGCAAGTCCGATCAAGTAGCTTTGTTCATCAAACCGTTATGTTTTTCACTTTCTCCATCAAGTTCTGAATAATCTTGTATAATTCCTGATCGTTCTTCAGCGCCTCCGAGATTTTCTCATGGGCGTGAATGACGGTCGTATGGTCGCGGCCGCCGAACGCTTCGCCGATCTTGGGCAAAGAGAAATCGGTCATTTCGCGGGCCAAATACATCGCGATCTGCCTTGGAAATGCAACCATCTTCGTGCGCTTTCGCGCCTTGAAATCCTCCAGCTTAAGCCCGTAAAATTCCCCGACCTTCTGTTGAATATCCTGAATCGTAATCACCTTCGGCCGGCTGCTGGGGATGATGTCCTTCAGCGCTTCCGCCGCCAAATGCGACGAAATGTCCTCGTTAATCAGCGACGAATAGGCGACGACGCGAATGAGGGCGCCTTCGAGCTCCCGGATGTTCGTATCGATTTGGTTGGCTATGTAAACCATCGCCTCGTTCGGTATTTCCAGGTTCTCCGCCTTCGCCTTTTTGCGCAAAATCGCAATCCGCGTCTCCAGATCAGGCGGCTGAATGTCGGTGATCAGACCCCATTCGAACCGGGAGCGCAGCCGTTCCTCCAGCGTCGGAATTTCCTTCGGCGGGCGGTCGCTGGATATAATAATCTGCTTGCGTTCTTCGTGCAGCGCATTAAACGTATGGAAAAATTCTTCCTGCGTTTGTTCTTTTCCGGCCAGAAACTGAATATCATCTATAAGCAGCACGTCGATGTTGCGGTATTTGTTGCGGAAGCTCTCGCCCCGGTTGTCGCGGATCGCGTTAATGAATTCGTTCGTGAATTTCTCGGACGAGATGTACAGCACCTTGGCGCTCGGATTATGCTCCAGCACGTAATGACCGATCGCATGCATAAGGTGCGTCTTGCCGAGACCCACGCCTCCGTATAAAAACAGCGGATTATAAGCCTTCGCCGGCGCTTCGGCCACAGCAAGAGAAGCCGCATGAGCAAACCGATTGCCCGAACCGATGACGAATGTGTCAAACGTATACTTCGGGTTCATCATGTGGCTGAACGTTTCTTCTGGGACGGCGGACTGGACTTTCACCGGGATGTTCGGCAGGGAGGAGGGAGCGCCGACTGCTTTATCTTCGTCGGACTCGATAATGAATTTCACTTCCGCTGGCTTTCCAAGGTAGTCGAAGATCGTATCTTTAATCAGCTTGGTGTACCGGTTCTCCAGCCATTCCCTGGCGAAATTGTTCGGTGCACAGATGACGACTTTCGACTCGTTGAAAACAACGGCTTTTGTGGATGTAAACCAGGTTTCGAAGCTCGGTTTACTTAGCCTTGTTTGAATAATGGAAAGAACTTGCTGCCATTGCTCGTTCGGATGGCTTTCCACAATGTATTCACTCCTTCAAAAAAATAAGCGGTGTGGCTAAAGCCATACGGGTGTAGAAATCATGCGGGTCGTGTCGTAAAATATCCACATCATTCAGAAGATGCGACGTTTTATTATACAGAGGGGCTGAAAATTGTTCACAAAGATATCCACAGGCTGTTGATAAAATAGTTGATAACCGTTCTCTATCCACAGGATAAGCATTATCATAATAACAAAATATGCAGTGATTATCAATGGATTGTTTCGATTTATCCACATCTTCAAGAGCTTGTGTGCAACTTTTATCAACAACACAAGATATTGTTTATAAGGTGTTATTAGTTCGACAAAACCTGCGCATAAGCGCTTTTTTTTATTCACAGGGGATTTTTTGGCGAATCATCCACAGGCGGGATGCGGGCGGGAGCATGGCAAAACTTTGTCGGAGGGGGAAGTTGACTTTTGGGCTTTAAGATGTTTTAATGTTATAAGGTATTTTTGGGAATGGTATTCCTTTGGGGAGGTGCATATTAATGAGACCGACATACAAACCGAACGTGAGAAAACATAAGAAGGTTCACGGCTTCCGTAAGAGAATGAGTACGAAGAATGGTCGTAAAGTACTCGCTGCTCGTCGTCTTAAAGGAAGAAAAGTATTGAGCGCATAATACAAAAGACCACTGTCAGGTGGTCTTTTTTGTTGTATACGGACCTGTAGCTCCGGCGCTTTGCAGCGGCCGATTGTCCTGGAGAGCGGGGAAGACGGGTTTAAAATTACCGGTTTTGGCGCAGGCTAGTATTGTTTTGGCGGGCGGATCGGTCTAAAGATGGAGAGAACACGCGTGGAGAAGAAAAATCGCTTAACGAAAAGAGAATATTTCGATAAGGTGTACCGCGGCGGCAAATCGATGGCGAATCGCCAGTTTGTCCTCTATTATTATCCGCGCCCGCAGCAGGAGTCGTTTCGCCTCGGGATTTCGGTCAGCAAGAAGCTCGGCAACGCGGTCGTCCGCAACCGGATTCGCCGGGTCGTGAAGGAGATCGTGCGGCTGAACAAGCCGAAATTTGCCGGCGGCTACGACTTTATTCTCATCGCCCGCAAGCCGGTCGTCGGGCTGACTTATCAAGAGGTGGAGAAGAGCATCCTCCATGTGTTCAAGCGAGCATCGCTGTTGGCGCGAAAATAAGGCGATTTCATTTCTTTTTTACGATAAGATATGATATAGTTTATTATTGGAAAAGATTAATCTAGGAGGATATCATTTTGACGCGTCGACTTGCTACGTATTTACCGCTTTTACTATTGTTCCTGGTGCTAGCGGGTTGTACTCCGGCGACGACACCGATCGATCCGAATAACGGGGTGTGGGACAAGTATTTTGTCGGTCCTTTGGCAGAAGTACTCGATTGGTTCGCGGCAAAGCTTTGGGAACAGTACGGATTGTCCATTTTAGTCGTAACAGTTATTATCCGATTGATTATATTACCGCTTACGCTGAAGCAGTACAAGAGCTCGAAGCGGATGCAGGAATTGCAGCCAGAACTGAAGAAGCTTAAGGATAAGTATAAAGACGATCCGAAGAAGCAGCAGGAAGAGACGATGAAGCTGTTCCAAAGTAACGGCGTCAATCCGCTGGCCGGTTGTTTCCCGCTTATCGTGCAAATGCCTATTCTGATCGCATTATATAATGCCATCATGCGCAATCACCACATCGGCGAGCACTCCTTCCTCTGGATGCAGCTCGGAACGAAAGATCCCTATTACATTCTGCCGTTATGCGCCGCTTTGACGACGTTCTTCCAGCAGAAGATGATGAAAACCCAAATGAACCCGCAAATGCAAAGCCTTATGTTTATTTTCCCGGTATTGATCTTCGTCATGGCAATGAATTTCGCCTCGGCGCTGCCGCTATACTGGGTATACAGTAACCTTTTCACGATTGTACAATCATACTTTATTTATGGTGGATCTCAAAATAAGGTGGGCCAGTCGAAATGAAAAAAATAGTGGTTACGGGTAAGTCGATTGAGGAAGCCGTTAAGAATGGCCTTCAGCAATGGAATACCACCGAGGATCGGGTCAAAATACAAGTGTTGGAACAGCCCTCTAAAGGGCTGTTCGGCTTAATCGGCGCCAAGGATGCGAAAGTTGAACTGGAGCTGATTCCCGATGCCATCGAAGAAGCCATTCATTTTTTGGAAGACGTGTCTCGTACAATGAGTTTGCAAATTCGCATAGAGAAGAAGGACGGCAAAGACGGACCGGAGCTGCATCTGTTCGGTTCGGAGCTCGGGATGCTGATCGGCCGCAGAGGGCAGACGCTGGATGCGCTGCAGTATCTCGTCAATATCGTGGCCAACCGGTATTCGAGCTCCCATCTGCGCATCGTACTCGATGCGGAGCAGTTCCGCGAACGGCGCAAAAAGACGCTGGAGGATTTGGCCGACCGCCTGGCCGACCGGGTGATCCGGACCAAGAAGGAAGTCGTATTGGAACCGATGTCGCCGCAGGAGCGTAAAGTAATTCACGCCAAGCTGCAGGATCACGCCAAAGTGCGGACGTTCAGCAGAGGCGAGGAGCCGAACCGGAGAGTCGTTATTGTGTCCAGATAAAATGATCGCAATCGCTGCAATGATGTCATCGTTATGACTCATTGCTTTTTTTCAGTAGAGCGGTCTTTTCTAAGCGGTGAGAACGCACCCCGGGAGGAGGCTGCGCAGAACGTCACCGTTCTTCTAATAAATATATGCCTTCGTTTCGGTTGGTGAAAGAAGCCGTAATTTCAGGCTTGAGAGGTTGGAGTTAATATGATACAAGATACTATCGCAGCGATTTCCACTCCGCTCGGCGAAGGGGGCATTGCGATCATCCGCGTCAGCGGAGACGGAGCCGTGGCTGCAGTGGAGCGTATTTTTACAGGGAAAAGCAAGCTGGCCGAGGTGCCTACGCATACCGTTCATTACGGGCATATTCAAGATCCGGCGACGAAGAGCCGCATCGATGAAGTGCTGGTGACCCTCATGAGAGGGCCGAGATCGTTCACGGCGGAGGATGTGGTCGAGGTCAGCTGTCACGGCGGGTTCGTCTCGGTGAAGAAAGTGCTGGATCTTCTGCTGGAGCAAGACGGGGTGCGTCTGGCCGAACCGGGGGAATTCACCAAGCGCGCGTTTCTCAACGGGCGTATCGATTTGTCCCAGGCGGAAGCGGTGATCGATGTGATCCGGGCCAAGTCGGACCGGGCGCAGCGCATCGCGATGAAGCAATCGGAAGGAAGCTTGTCGAAGAAGATTAAGGAGCTGCGGCACGAGCTCGTCGAGCTGATGGCCCATATCGAGGTCAACATCGACTACCCGGAGCATGATGTCGAAGAGATGACCAATGCTTTCATTAAAGATAAGTGCGTGAAGGCGATGGAGCAAATCGAAAGGCTGCTTGCTACGGCCCAGCAGGGGAAGATTCTTCGCGAGGGGATCGTGACGGCGATCGTCGGCAAACCCAACGTAGGCAAGTCTTCGCTGCTCAATACGCTGGCGCAGGACAATCGCGCCATTGTTACCGATATTCCCGGAACGACGCGCGATGTCATCGAGGAATTCGTCAACGTCAACGGGATTCCGCTCAAGCTGCTGGATACGGCGGGCATCCGCGAAACGGCGGATGTTGTCGAACAGATCGGCGTGGAGAAATCGCGCAGCGCCTTGGCCGATGCCGACTTAATTCTGCTTGTTTTCAACGGGGCGGAACGGCTGCAGGAGGATGAGATGGAGCTGATCGCCCAGCTGAAGGAGAAGCAGACGATCGTGATCGTGAATAAACTGGATTTGCCTCAGCAGATCGAAACGGACGTATTGCTTCGCGAGTTCGGTCCGGAGCGGGTCGTGAAGATGTCGCTATTGGAACAGCAGGGCATTGCCGACTTGGAAAAAGCTATTGCTAGTATTTTTTTCAGCGGTCAGGTAGAATCAAGTGATCTGACTTATGTGAGCAATGCGCGTCATATTTCGTTGTTCAAAAAGGCCAAAAGTTCTCTTGACGAAGCGCTGCAGGCAGCTGAAGCATTCGTTCCTATCGATATGATCCAAATCGATATTCGCAACGCTTGGGAGCATCTCGGCGAAATTATCGGCGATTCGGTCGGAGATTCGTTGATCGATCAAATTTTCTCCCAATTTTGTTTGGGTAAATAATAGAAGCTTGATATAAGCGAGGAGGTAGTTGTAACGATGAGTTATGTTGGAGGAACATACGACGTGATCGTCGTCGGCGCCGGCCATGCCGGCTGCGAAGCGGCGCTTGCCGCGGCCCGGATGGGCTGCGAAACGCTAATGATCACTATTAATCTGGATATGGTGGCGTTCATGCCGTGCAATCCTTCGATCGGCGGCCCGGCGAAAGGGCATGTCGTACGGGAAATCGATGCGCTCGGCGGAGAAATGGGACGCAATATCGATAAAACGTATATTCAAATGCGGATGCTGAATACGGGCAAAGGCCCTGCCGTTCATGCGCTGCGCGCGCAAGCGGATAAATTTCTGTATCAGCATATGATGAAGGAAACGATGGAAAAAGAAGAGAAGCTGACACTTCGCCAAGGCATGGTCGAAGAGCTGATCGTCGAGGACGGCGTCTGCAAAGGCGTCATTACGAAAACCGGCGCGCGCTATATGGCCGATGCCGTCGTCATTACGACCGGAACGTATTTGCGCGGCAAAATCATTATGGGCGAGCTGATGTACGAGAGCGGACCGAACAACCAGCAGCCGGCGGTGAGATTGTCGCAATCGCTGAAGGAGCACGGACTCGAGCTCGTGCGATTCAAAACGGGGACGCCGCCGCGCGTGCACAAAGATACGATCGACTTCAGCAAAACGGTGATTCAGCCCGGGGACGAAAAGCCAAAATTTTTCTCCTTCGAAACGACGGAGGAAGTGCCGAATCAGCTTCCGTGCTGGCTGACGTACACTTCGGAGGATACGCACCGCATCATTAACGATAACTTGCATCGCGCTCCGATGTTCTCGGGGGCGATCGAAGGAACGGGGCCGCGTTACTGCCCGTCGATTGAAGATAAGATCGTGCGGTTCAGCGACAAGCCGAAGCATCAAATTTTCCTGGAGCCGGAAGGCCGCAACACATCGGAATATTATGTGCAAGGTCTATCCACCAGTATGCCGGAAGATGTGCAGCTGAGCATTCTGCGCTCCATTCCCGGTCTGGAAAAGGTCGAAATGATGCGCACCGGCTATGCAATCGAATACGATGCCGTCATCCCTACCCAGCTGAAGCCGTCGCTGGAGACAAAAGCGGTAGAGCGGCTGTTCACGGCCGGTCAAATCAACGGCACCTCCGGATACGAAGAAGCGGCCGGCCAGGGTGTAATGGCCGGGATTAACGCCGCGCGCAAAGTGAAGGGAGAAGAGCCGGTCATTCTGGACCGTTCGCAAGGATACATCGGCGTATTGATCGACGACCTGGTGACGAAAGGAACGAATGAACCGTACCGTCTGCTCACGTCGCGCGCCGAATACCGTCTGCTGCTGAGACATGACAATGCGGATCAGCGTTTGACTCCGGTCGGCCATGAGATCGGCCTGATCAAGGAAGAACGTTACCAACGCTTCCTGCTGAAGCAGCAGCATATTGCCGAGGAGCTCGAACGCCTGAAGACGACCAAGATCAAACCGGTCGAGGCGCAGGAGATGCTGGCTTCGCTCGGCAGCGCGGAGCTGAGCAATTCGGTCGATCTGCTCACGCTGCTTCGCCGTCCGGAAGTCACTTACGCGCATATCCATGCGTTGTCGCCGGCACCGGTGGAGCTGACGGAAGAAGAGATGGAGCAGGTGGAAATCCAAGTGAAGTATACCGGCTATATCGAGAAGCAGCTCGCTCAGGTGGATCGTTTGCGCAAAATGGAGAAAAAGAAAATTCCCGACGATATCCGCTATGAAGACATTCACGGTATCGCAACGGAAGCGAAACAAAAGCTGACGAAGATCCGCCCGATTTCCATCGGCCAGGCGTCTCGTATTTCCGGGGTAACTCCTGCGGACATTTCGATTCTGCTGGTGTATCTGGAGCATTACAATCAAGTGGTAGCGGCTAGAGGTTAATATGGACTTTATACAAACGCAGTTTACAGATAGATTGAAGCAAAAAAATATCATGTTATCCGACGACCAGCTGTCGCAGTTCGAAACGTACTATAAAGAGCTGGTGGAATGGAACGAGAAAATGAATTTGACCGGCATTACCGAGAGAGAGCAAGTCTATGTGAAGCATTTCTACGATTCTCTCTCGGTCGCCTTCTTCGTTCCGATGGAAGAACAGCGGTGCCTGGCCGATATCGGCTCCGGCGCCGGATTTCCCAGCATTCCGCTAAAAATTGTATTCCCTCATCTCCAGGTGACGATAGTGGATTCGCTGAATAAACGGATTCAATTTTTGAACCATTTGACAGAGCGGCTGAATTTATCCGATGTGCAGTGTATTCATGGCCGTGCGGAAGACATTGCGCGGACGCCGGAGCATCGAGATCATTATGATATCGTTACGGCGAGAGCCGTTGCGAGATTGGCCGTATTGAACGAGTTTTGCCTCCCATTCGTCAAGGCCAACGGGCATTTCATTGCCATGAAAGGCAGCGAAGTGGGGGAAGAGGTGCAAGAGGCGGCATTTAGCTTGAAGGAACTCAAAGGAACGCTGGTGCAAACCCATTCCTTTGAGCTGCCGGACCAAGAGGTATCCAAGCGGCATCTCGTTATTATCCGGAAGACGGCAGCCACGCCTGCCAAGTATCCCCGCAAAGCGGGAACGCCGCTCAAGTCCCCGTTGGTTCGTTAAAATCGAATGCTGTTTCACGTGGAACACTTTACCGTAAAACAATGTGCGATGAGCATCCGTTATCTATCATACGAGAAAAGTTATTTTTTAAGGCTTCTTTTACGAAGCCTTTTTTCTACATAAGAGACTAAGCTTTTTATGAATGACAGCAGCCCGTTTTGATTTAAAATGTTGCACCAACTGCTGCGCCAAAGCGGGCCGGGGATTTTTGAACAAGCCCAATGCCTTATCACTGCATGAGCAAAATCGGGGTACAGCGCGGCAGTCATCTTACTACGGAAAAAGGGGGATTAATATTGTAAGCACCGTTGGCAATGAACGCCGGCGGGTTTCTGAAAAGAGCTTCATGCGTGCTCATGGAAAGCAAGTTATCGGGTTGAATCTGCATCATTATGGACAGTACTTATTTGTTCACTTATTTTTCATGGACTTCTCTAATTCCACATGCAGGAAATTCCGTATTCTTGGAGAATTATATACATTGTAGAGTAAAAGTTTCGGTTCATATTTACGGCAAAAGATCGGGTGGTAAATTAATGAAAGAACAGATCTCAAAGTTGTTTGGATTTACGGAAAAAACTTCGGCGGATGAAATCAAGAATATTTCTGTGCATGACATTATTCCGAGTCCGTATCAGCCTAGAACGATTTTTGACGATGAACGAATTGATGAACTGTGTCAAACCATTAAGACTCATGGCGTCATTCAGCCGATCGTTGTGCGTATTCGAGATAATATATATGAATTAATTGCGGGCGAGCGCAGATGGAGAGCGGTGAAAAAGCTCGGAATGGCGACGGTTCCCGCTATTATTCGCGACTTCAACGATTCGCAGGCGGCTTCCATTGCGCTTATCGAGAACTTGCAGCGTGAGGGGCTTACCGCAATTGAAGAGGCTTTGGCTTACCAGCAGCTGATCGATTTGCATTCGCTTACACAAGAGAGTCTTGCACAGCGCTTGGGCAAGAGCCAGTCTACGATCGCCAATAAAATTCGCCTGCTGAATTTGAGCGAGCCAGTGAAGCTTGCCTTGATGGAACGGAAGATTACGGAGAGGCATGCCCGTGCGCTGCTGTCTCTGGATCAGGAAGAGCTGCAGGTTAAGGTGTTGGAGGATATTTTATCCAAAGAGCTTAACGTAAAGCAGACGGAGGCGAGAATTCAACTGCTGAAGGAGGCCGTCAAGCAAAAGAAAGCGAAACGGATTTCGTTCTCCAAGGATGTGCGCCTTGCGCTGAATACGATTCGTCAATCCGTCGACATGGTTACCTCGTCCGGCCTGCAGATTAACACGACGGAACAGGATTACGAGGATCACTATGAGATCGTAATCAAGATACCGAAGCGATAAGCCCCTTGGTTAAAGGTTGTTTTAGCGCCGATAGGAATGGTGCTTTTTTGCATCGACGCTTTAGCAAACTTAAACATTCCTATACGGTAAAAAATATAGTATGATAGAAGAGTAGATTTTTTGGGGATTTTCGACAAGGCTATTCTTCATTTTTTGTGCTGCAAGCCAAGCGGCTATCGTTTTCGAAAATCAAACATTTTTTTCGCGTATCTGCGATCCAATCAACCTCTACATACGGTCTTTCAGCGATGAGAAGGCCATGATAGAGGTTTTCTCGCCACATAGGAGTATGCATTCCTTCTGCTTGCAATCGGGCAGTTCAGGGAAAATGCCTGTGGCGTTAAAACCGGCCGCTAACGAAGCTCTTTCTCTTCGAAAGACTAAGGTAGAGGCTTTCTCCATGGTTTCGTTTTTATTCAATGTCATGAAATAGCCTTTATTGTCCCCGCAGCTCTGAATGTTTCGTGCGCATGAGCGAGTATGATGACCTGATCTTGCTCGTACTTAGTATTTTATTGAGGTGAAATGATTTTGTCTAAGATTATCGCAATAACGAATCAAAAGGGTGGGGTAGGCAAAACGACAACATCCGTGAATTTGGGAGCGTCTCTAGCGTCTTTAGGTAAAAAAGTGCTATTAGTAGATATTGACCCCCAGGGAAATACGACGAGCGGAATCGGAATCAATAAGGCGGACGTTGTTTATTGCATTTATGACGTGATCATTAACGATATTCATCCCAAAGAAGCGATGGTGGATACGGCGATACCGAATTTAAAGATTATTCCTGCGACGATTCAGCTGGCCGGAGCGGAGATCGAGCTGGTACCCACCATTTCGCGCGAGGTACGGTTGAAAAAATCGCTGCATCTGGTCAAGCATTTGTTCGACTATGTGCTGATCGATTGTCCGCCTTCTTTGGGTATTCTTACGGTCAATTCGCTAACGGCCGCCGATTCCGTCATCATACCGATTCAATGCGAGTACTATGCGCTGGAAGGGTTAAGCCAGCTGTTGAATACCGTTCGGCTCGTTCAGAAGCATTTGAACACGTCTTTGCAAATCGAAGGCGTGCTGCTGACGATGTTCGATGCCAGAACGAACTTGGGGATGCAAGTCATTGAGGAAGTGAAAAAGTACTTCCAGCAAAAGGTATATCAAACGATAATCCCGCGAAATGTTAGATTGAGTGAGGCGCCTAGCCATGGTCAATCGATTGTAACTTATGATCCGCGATCAAAGGGAGCCGAAGTCTACATGGAGCTCGCAAAGGAAGTGATCGCACTATGAGTAAGCGACTAGGAAAAGGCTTGGACGCATTGCTGCCGGCCTTAAGCATCAACGACGACGATAAAGTCGTAGAAATTCCATTGTCTCAGCTTCGGGCCAATCCGTACCAACCTAGAAGAACGTTCCATGACGAATCGATCAATGAATTGGCAGCTTCCATTAAAGAGCATGGGGTCATTCAGCCAATCATCGTTCGCACCGTACTGAAGGGCTATGAGATTATCGCCGGAGAACGCCGGTTCCGGGCATCGCAAGTATGCGGAATGGCAACGATCCCGGCCGTAGTGAAGAAATTTAGCGACCAGCAGGTAATGGAAATTGCGCTGATCGAGAACGTGCAGAGAGAAGACCTTAATGCAATGGAAATTGCCGTCGCTTATCAGGCGCTAATCGATCAATTTTCGCTGACGCAGGAAGAGCTGTCGGTAAAAGTAGGGAAGAGCCGTTCCCATATTGCCAACTTTTTACGGTTGATTCATTTGCCGGAGGAAGTCAAACAATATGTTTCACGTGGAACATTGTCGATGGGCCATGCGAAGGCTATCGTCGGGCTGAAGGATGCCAAGCTGATTAAAGCGCTGGCTGAGCTGGCGATCAAGGAGCAATGGAGCGTTCGGGAACTCGAAGAAGAAGTGAAAAGACTGGAAGAAAAGGCCGATACGAAGAAATCTTCCGCCAAGGCGAAAAAGAAGGACCCGTACATTAATGAATTGGAAGAAACGCTTCGCGAAGTATATCGGACTACGGTGAAAATTAAACATAACAACAATAAAGGGAAGATCGAGCTGATGTACTATTCCAAAGACGATTTGGACCGATTGTTGGAGCTGCTGCAAGGGAAAATATCGTAAATACCTTAAGGCGAGTAGATGGATAAACCGGTAGCATATCTTGTTATTGCCTTTGTTTTAGGGCAGACTAGATATGCTACTTTTTGTGAAGGAAGGTGGAAAACGTGCAAGTAGCTTATTTTGATCATGCCGCATCTTCGTGGCCCAAACCTCCGGAGGTGCTGGAGGCTATGCAGCAATGCATGCTGGAATATGCCGCTAATCCCGGTAGAGGAAGCCACCAAATGGCGGTAAGGGCAAGCCGTACGCTGTTCGAAACGAGAAAAAGTCTTGCCAAGCTGTTCGCCGTGAAAAATCCGAATGATATATCATTTGCTCAAAATACAACGATGGCTTTAAACCAGGCGATTCTGGGCTTTGTGAAAGATGGAGATCATGTCGTCTGTACATCGGTGGAACATAATTCTGTGCGCAGACCGCTTGAATTTTTGAAAAAAACGAAAGGAATCTCCGTCACTTATGTCGCCACAAACGAAAAGGGCGAGTTGAATATCGACGATGTGGCCGCAGCGATCACGACGAATACGAAGCTTCTTGTATGCAGCCATAGCTCCAATCTGCTAGGCAGTATCTTACCCGTAGAACAAATGGGCGAACTATGCCGGCAAAAAGGCGTTGCATTTCTCGTCGATGCCGCGCAGTCGGCCGGTACCTTGCCTATCGATGTCGGTCGTATGGGTATCCATCTGCTCGCATTCCCGGGGCATAAAGGCTTGTTGGGACCGCAGGGAACCGGGGGGCTCTATATCGATCCCGAGCTCGAACTCGTTCCGCTGATGCATGGGGGGACGGGAAGCCAATCCGAGGCGATCGACCAGCCGACGGTGCGGCCTGACCGCTATGAATCGGGAACGCAAAATACGGTCGGTATTGCGGGCTTGAATGAAGGCGTGAAGTTCGTATTGAGGGAGACAACGGAGAAAATACATAAAAAAGAATGGGAGCAGACGCAGCGGATTATGGCGGGGCTGATGGAAATTGAAGGAGTGAAGGTGCTGGGACCGGATTTGGGGCAAAATAAGACCGGTATCGTCACTTTTACCGTACATGAAGCCGACTCATCGGAGATCGCCTTCATCCTCGATCACTCATTCCAAATTGCCGTGCGTTCAGGCTATCACTGCTCCCCGCTCGCTCATGAAAGCGCCGGGACCATGGAGCGCGGCGCGGTCCGTGCCAGCGTCGGCTATTTTACATCCGAGGAAGAAGTCGACCGGCTCATTGCTGCGGTCAAAGAAATCGCCAAGCATGTAAAGTGAAAAAATCAGGAGAAGAGATAAGAAACACAACGGCATAGGGGGACAGAAAGTATGGGGGAGCTGCTGGAACTGCTGGATATGAAGGTGCTTGTCATCTTCATGACTGCTGTTTTGCTTTTGTTTTTAATACTGGTGATCGTGTTATGGAGCAAGCTGAACAAGCTGCGTAAACAATATATGAATATGTTAAATGGCGGCAGCGACTTGAATATCGAAGAAGCGTTGATCCGAATCCAGGAGCAGGCGACGGTGCTGGAAGCCGAATACGAAAAATCCCAGCAGCAAATCGCGGGGATTATGTCTCGTATGAAAAAAATGAAATCCAATGTCGGCGTTTACCGTTATAATGCCTTTGCCCAAAACGGCAGCGATTTAAGCTTTTCCGTCGCGGTGCTCGACGATGAGCTGGACGGGGTTGTGTTGACCGGTATTCATAACCGCGAGGAGACCTACGTGTATGCGAAGCCGGTTTCGCAGGGCCAGTCCGAATATGTGCTCTCTCCGGAGGAGAAGGAAGCTATCCATCGAGTCGGGCAAAAGAAGTAGAAGCCGTCATGCTGTGGGTTACCGCCGCTTCGAATGACTTGGCGATGACGTCTGCCATACTCATGACCAGGCTTAATCTTGTATTTTGCAGGACGAAATATTCCATAAAGCCGCCGACATTGACGATTCCGGTAATGTGCATGTCGCCCACCGGAGGGAGTTCTTTGTTCACGCCGGCTCCCGGCTTGACGGGGCCGCTGCCGATCTGAATACAGCCGACGCTGGTCAGCTGCCCGAGGCAGGCATCGATTGCGATAATGAACGGATCGCTGAATTGCTCTTGAATCGTTTGAAGCGTATCTTTCAAATTCATCGCATGTACGGGTTGTTCCAGTGTGCCGTAGAGATGAATGCCGTCCAAACGGAATTTTCTCAGCTGAGTGCCGACAAGTGGTCCCAAGGAATCTCCGGTGGAGCGGTCCGTGCCGACGCAAATAATAATAATAGGTTGGTGGGAAGGGACTTGATCGAGAATGGTAGAAAGCTTCCCGGACAAAATCTCGATGATGTTGCTCTCGGTATGCGGAACTTTCAAGGCCGGAGCGGTTTCCTGAGGAGCAGGGGCGTTGACGGCGTCTCTATGAAAAGGCAATTTCATATAATGACCCTCCATTTGCTAGGAGATAAAAGCATTTTTACTAGTATACGGAAAGAGAATGTGAATTATACGTAACCTTGGAAATAAAAAAAGGGAGGCGTTCGGTTTGCTTCTTATGGCGTTTGATTCGACGCAGCAGGCTTTAAGAGCGGAGATGCTGCTCGAATATGCGGATATTGAAAACGATATGTGCCCTACACCCAAACAAATAACCGCGGGCTGCGCACTGTCCCTTGAATTTCCCGAGGATTCGCTGGAGGAAGTGAAGGCGATTATAAGAGAAGAGAGGGTGGAGATCCGAGGAATCTATTCCAAAGTGGGCGACCGATATGTTAACATGGAGCTATGAGTCTGTCCAATGAACCATGTAGAAGGTATATATGCAAAATGACAGTGATTAAGTAGCGTTACGGCAAAATAAGCAGTCATTATTTTCATTCGCTATGCACAAAGGTAACTCCGTTGGACAGACTCTTATGAGGTGGTGTAAAGCATGGATCAGTGGGTTCGTCTGTTCCTTGCTGAAGATAAGGCAGGAGCGGATGCGGCAACTTGGCTGCAATTTAAAGAGCAAATCGTGAATTACGTATCCAATCCTGATGTTTGGATGAACTATTTGTTCATCGTCATAAAGGTCATCGTTATCTACACTGCCGCAAGACTGGTGACCAAATTCGCCGATAAAACGCTGCAGCATATGCTGGCAGGGCGTGAGAAAAGCCCATTGAAGTTTGATACGCGAAGAACGAAGACGATCGGCAAGCTGATCGGCAATATAACTACGTATGTAGTTAATTTCATCATGATCCTGATGATTTTGAATCAGTTTGGAATTCGGCTGGAGCCGCTGCTGGCCGGGGCCGGAGTCGTCGGTCTGGCGGTAGGATTCGGCGCGCAAAGTCTGGTTAAGGACGTCATTACCGGATTTTTCATCATATTCGAAGATCAGTTTGCCGTAGGGGACGTTATTCAAACGGGGAATTTCAAAGGAACGGTGGAGGAAATCGGTCTGCGCGTCACCCGGATCAAGAGCTGGACAGGGGAAGTGCATATTATCCCTAACGGGACGATAACCCAGGTGACTAATTTCTCGGTCAATAATTCCGTGGCTGTGGTGGACGTGTCCGTTGCCTATGAAGAAGACGTGGACAAAGCACTGGCCGTTATGCGGGAAACCGTGCTGCAAAACTACGAAACCAATGTCAATATGGTCAAAGCGCCGGAAGTGCTCGGCGTCCAGTCGTTGGCGGGAGTGAACATCACGCTGCGCGTTACCGTGGAGTGCAAGCCGAATATGCAATTCGCCGTCGCCAGAGAGCTGTATGCGGAAATTAAAAAAGCTTTCGATTCGCACGGCATTGAAGTTCCTTATCAACGAGTGGTCAATTTTCATAAAAACGAAAGGGGAGAGTGAGCCATGGAAAGAAAGCAGTATCAATTGGGCGATATCGTACAAATGAAGAAGCCTCACCCCTGCGGTACCAATGAAATGGAAATTATTCGTCTCGGTATGGATATCCGGATTAAATGCGTAGGATGCAAACATAGCGTATTGGTGCCCAGAGCGAAGTTCGAAAGCAAGCTGAAGAAGGTGCTGCGATCGAGCGAGGAACCGTCTTCCGATGCGCAAAAATAATTAAGAAAAAGGCTTGCATTCGCAAGGGGAGTTATGCTATTATAACTCTTGTCCCTTTTGGAATGCGGAAAGGTACCCAAGAGGCCCAAGGGGGCTGACTCGAAATCAGCTAGGCGGCGCAAGCCGTGCGTGGGTTCGAATCCCACTCTTTCCGCCACTTATACTATTGAATTACATAAGATTGTTATATGGAAGCGAGATCGGCGATCTGCGCTTCATAAGATAAGACCCTTTTGCGTTGAAGAGAACGCGAAAGGGTCTTTTTGTTGTTCCAGTGAAGGTGATGCAGCCGTTATTTACTGCCGATAATGGGGATTCCCGTGGGCGATTGCGAATCTGCTGCTTGATGGAGCCTGTACCCGATCAAGGACTCTAGACGGATTGACGGGTGCCGTGGGTTTCTTATAGTATGCTAACAAGGAAATGGAATAATATAGGAACTGATGGAGGGAAATGATGAAATTTCAGTTTGCGATTATGGCATGCGCAATCGCAGTCTCCTTGACGGGATGCGGCGACAAACCGGCGGCAACCAGCGAACCGGCTGCAGTGACGAAGTCGGGGGAAGCCGTGACGATTACGAAGGATAAGTTCGAAGCGGTCGAGAACGGAATGACCTATGAGAAAGTAGTTCAGGTCGTTGGCGGGCCGGGTGAACTGATGTCCGAGGCAGGCAAGAAAGGCGATGCGATGCACACGGTTGTGTACAGCTACAAGGGTGAAGGCTCGGCAGGAGCCAATGCCATATTCACGTTTCAAGGCGGCAAACTGGCGGCTAAGGCGCAAGCGGGTCTGCAATAACCGTATCAATGCCAGGCTGACGACATGGGTTTTCGGCAGCAGGGCGTTTTGTATTTCTGAAGATCGTAAGCGGCGAAAAGGCGAGCACGGATGCGCTGTGGATAGAAAGGCTGCCTTAAAGGGCACTGTGTAAATGTGTATAACCTGACCGACGAAGATGTGGATAGTCTGCTGTGAGGAGTTATCAACATGTGAGTAAACGGACGCTTGTCAACGACAGAAACGAGCCTTCCCTGAATAACCCGAGGGAAGGCTTTGTTCGGCTGTCAGTAACGGCTTTTTTTGCGAACAGAGAACAGATCGACGACATAGCCGATCACCGCCCAGGATAAAATCGTCAGCGTGTACAGAGTGACGGGATTGACGTTCTCGTAGCCGACGATCGGATAGAACCAGGCAGGCACGCTGAGGCAGTAAAATAAAATATAGATCGGCTCCGATTCGTGACCGAAGTAATGAACTAGACTGAGAACGGCGCCGACGACGGCCAATATTATCGTAACGGGATATCGCATACGGGATGCTCCTTTAATTATAGTTGGAAAAGCTCCCTCCGCACGGGCAGCCGAGGCCAGCCTAAGGGAGGGAGGAGCGGGCTAGTATTTACGCTTCCACTTCCGGTTGTGATTGGAGGTGTCAGGGAATTTGTCGCCTTTTTTCAACGTGATGATTTTGGGGTTGTTAATCCCCATATGAAAGGCGTTTTCCCCGATCTCCATATACTCGCCGTCATTGGGAGCTGAATCTCCAGGACTGAACTGGCTCCATTCGCCCATAGCTGGTCACCTCCTGTACGAAAGTGTAATGTTAGCTTTTCCTTCCTTTATAAAATGCATGAGCCGTAAAATTTACCAAGGGGCATAAGCGGGAGGAGCCGGGTCAGGACCAGACGCTGGGGAGGGAGGAAAAGAACTTGTATTTGGGCTGCAATTTTGCTATAGTATTATGGTGCGAGTTTTGATAGCAATTGATAATCTCGCTCCTTGCTCCTCACATGAGGGGCCGTTAGTCCAAAAGGAGGTGAAACCATGCGCAAATATGAAGTGATGTACATCATTCGTCCGGACATCGAGCAAGAGGTTGTTCAATCTACGATTGAGAAGTTCCAAAACATCATCAACAACGGTGGCGAAATTACGAAGCACGATGTAATGGGTAAACGCCGTCTTGCGTATGAGATCAACAAGTTCCGCGATGGTCACTACGTGTTGGTTAATTTTAACGCTAACAACGAAGTTATCACAGAGCTTGACCGTGTGATGAAGATTTCCGATGAAGTCATTCGTTACCTGATCACTAAAGACGTAGCGTAAGACAAGGCATACGTGCCGTAATTGACATGCTGGGAGGGTTTTAGGTTGCTAAATCGTGTGATTCTAATCGGAAGGCTGACTCGTGACCCTGAATTACGCTATACCCCGTCGGGCGTTGCCGTGACGACATTTACGCTGGCTGTGGATCGTCCTTTTACGAACCAGCAGCGCGAGCGTGAAGCGGACTTTCTTAATATTGTGACATGGCGTCAGCTTGCTGAAACATGTGCCAATTATTTGCGTAAAGGCCGGCTTGCGGCAGTGGAAGGCAGAATTCAAATTCGCAACTACGATAATAATGAAGGCCGGCGTGTATACGTCACCGAGATTATTGCCGATAACGTGCGGTTTTTGGAATCTGCTAACAGCGGCGGCGGCGGTCAACGCGAAGAAGGAATGAGCGGCGGCGGCTATGGACAAAGCCCGCAAGGGCAAGGATACGCGTCAACAAGCCAAGGTCAACAGCGTTACGGTGGACAGCGCGACAATCAAGATCCGTTCCAGGATGACGGAAAACCGATTGATATTTCCGATGATGATTTGCCATTCTAACGTAGAAAGGACTGAAAATCGATGAGTTTCCAAAAAAGAGACAACGGCGGCGAAGAGCGCGGCGAGCGTAAATTCGGCGGTCGTGGTAAAAAAGGCGGCAAACGCCGTAAAGTGTGTTACTTCACTGTGAACAAAATTACTCACATTGATTATAAAGACATCGATACGCTGAAGAAGTTTATCTCCGAGCGCGGCAAGATTCTTCCACGCCGTGTAACAGGAACTTCCGCTAAGTACCAACGTATGCTGACGATCGCTATCAAGCGTTCTCGTCAAGTGGCGTTGCTGCCATACACAACGGAATAGTTGCATGAACCGATAAAAGACAGCTCGGGAAACCGGCTGTCTTTTTTATTGTTTAGGAAATGATGCGCAGCAAAATCCTGTGGATATCCGTGGGCTCCCCCGAAAGTAATGTCTACCCATTACCCATAGAACGATCCCAGAGGAAGGGTTAGACGCCGATCCAGCCTAGGCTGGATGCGGACGGAATAAGCTTCAGAGCATCACGTCACTACCCTGGAAATTACTCTTGGTACCCCATTTCCATTGTCTGTGGTGCCGCGTCGGCGGCATGGATGGCTTTTGGGGGATTTGTTCTATTATGGTACAAAATGGGGCATAGTGAAGCCGGCCCTTCATTTTGGTAAAATAGAAGGGCGGGGGCGGATGAAGGCGTATATCTTCCTTTCGCGTCATAGTGTATTATGAAGAGGACCCTGCATATAGCGGAAGTCCAGTTTGGAAAGGGTGGCTTTTGGTGAATATCGCATTTTTTCTTGTGCCCAAAGATGACGTCATTTATTTATCCCCTCATTCGACGATGCGACAAGCTTTGGAACGAATGGAATACCACCGCTATTCGGCGGTGCCTTTGATCGACGAGCACGGCAAATACGCGGGCACGATAACGGAGGGGGACTTGCTCTGGAAGCTTAAGCATTCTCCTGACATCGGATTTGAAAATGCGCATAAAGTTTATCTTAAGGATGTGCCCCAGCATATGGCGATTAAGCCGGTGCGGATCGATCAGCAGATGCAGGACTTGATCACGCTCGCCACCAATCAAAACTATGTTCCGGTTATCGACGATAACGAGGTTTTCATCGGCATCATTCGAAGAAGAGAGATTATCGATTACTGCTTCAAGCTGTGGCAAGCCGAACAAAACATTTAAAATTGTGGTATAATTAGCCTAAGTGTCTGCTTAAGGAAAGGCGGCTTGCCCTATGGATCGGGATATGGATTTGGCTCGACGCGCCAAGATCATTGAATGGCTCAAAACGGAAATCGTCGATCAAATGGCACAACTGTTAAAAGGAATTTGGGAAGGAAGCCATCATAAGATTGTAGACGGCTTATCAAGCCTTATCGCCTGCTGTTACATTCTCGGGAGACGACTCGGTATCCCGCTGCGCAGTTTAGACGAAGCGGTTTTGGAGAAAATGAAGAAGCATAGGCAGGATGGACATCAATTGGAAGAATGGTACGGAGACATATCCGCTTTGGAAGAACATTTGCGTAAGAGGTGAAGGTGTTGGGGAAGGGTTCCGTACGAATGCTCGGCTGGAGCATAGCTACAATCATTTTGCTTCTTTCGGTGATTACACCGCTTAGTATCATTACGTTTTTTCTGTTAATGATTCCGGTCGTCGTGCAATTCGTTAAGCTCGATACGAAACGGTTTCTAATGTATTATGGCGCAAGCTTGGCCATCGTGTACATTCTCACTTCGGTATTTCTGGTCGGCTGGGCCGGCGTGCTGCTGGTTTCGATGTCGCTTTTCTTTTTGCCTCCCGTCATTCAAATGGGCAATCTGTACAAAAAGCGGTCTCCTGCGCGCACGGTGCTTACGGTAGGTACCGTAACGCTGCTCGCGGAGCTGCTGCTAAGCCTCGTCGTCAGCTATTTGTTCGGCTTCAATCTGATCGACAAGATGAAGCAGTTCATGACGGAAAGCATCAATTCGCTGCCGGACCAGCTGAAGGGTATGGTGGCGCTGGACCAGGATGTGCTGGTTCAATTGATGAGCCAGATGCTGCCGCTGTATATGATCGGTTTTTCGTTGATTGTCGTAGTCATTACGCATTGGCTGTCGAGGAAAGTGCTCAATCGTGCGGGCGAGTCCATTCCGGCCTTCAAGCCGATGAGAGAGTGGATGCTGCCGCGGTCCTTCGTATGGTATTACATGATCGCTTTGTTTATGGAGTTTTTCGTTAAAGACGCCAACTCGATTTTGTTTACTTTGCTGATTAACCTGCTGCCTTTGCTGACAGCCGCTTTTGCAATACAAGCGCTTGCGTTTTTGTTTTTCGTGGTCCATACCAATCGTTGGAATAAAGTGTTGCCTATCGGAGGTATCGTGCTGCTGCTCATCTTTCCGCCGGCGTATTTCATTTTTAGTATGCTTGGGGTATTTGACGTAGCTTTTCCGATCCGTGAACGTATGACGCGAAAATAATGATGGATTAGGAGCGAGTGGAATGCCGAAGTTCCTGCTAAAGCGATGGCACGGCTTGCATATCGTGTGGATTTTCGCCTTAATGACGATTTTGATTTTTATTTTGATGTGGTATCAATGGGTGATCGGCGTGATCGCCTTGTTTCTATGCGGGATACTGGCCTACTTCACGCTTCAGGCGGAGCAGGCCTTTCGTAAAGACCTGAATCATTATGTAGGGACGCTGTCCCACCGGATTAAACGGGCGGGCAATGAAGTCATTCATGAGCTGCCCATCGGCATTTTACTTTATAACGAAGAGAAAATGATAGAGTGGCATAATCCGTTCGTGGCGAAAATGGTGTCCAAAGAAACGTTGATCGGCGAACCGTTGATTGAGGTGTTTCCGGCTTTGAAGGCGCGCAAGGAGAAAGATGTAAGACTGGAGATTACGGTTGGAAAAAGCATCTATCTCGTACAGGTGAAGCCCGACGAAAGGCTGCTGTACTTTACCGATATTACCGCCTTCAAAACGTTGTCGGCCCGCTATGAGGAAGAACGGCTTGCGATAGGGATCGTCATGATGGACAACCTCGAGGAAGCGACGCAGGGAATGGACGATCAAACCCGCAGCATTATGCTGGCCCGGGTCACCGGGGAAATTACCGAATGGGCGCAAAAAAACAACGTCTATTTAAGACGCACCGCCTCGGACCGCTATCTGATTCTGATGAATCAAAAGGGGCTCAAATCGCTGGAGCAGTCGCGGTTTGAAATCTTGGACGAGGTTCGGGATTTGACGATTGAAAACAAGCTGCCGCTGACGCTCAGCGTCGGAATCGCTTCCGGCATCGATTCGCTTACGGAGCTCGGCCAGCTGGCCCAGACGAGCTTGGACATGGCTCTGGGCCGCGGCGGTGATCAGGTCGCCGTCAAGGTCGGCGAGCGGCTGTCCTTCTACGGCGGGCGCTCCAACGCGATTGAGAAGCGAACGCGGGTCAGAGCGCGGGTTATCTCTCATGCGCTGCGCGATTTGATCAAGGAGTGCGACAAAGTGATCATCATGGGACACCGCTACCCGGATATGGACTCGATCGGAGCGGCCATCGGCGTGCTGAAGGCGGTTCACGTGAGCAATAAAGAAGGCTATATCGTGCTGGAAGGCATCAATCCGTCGATTCAGAAGCTGATGGATACGATCTACGAGGACGAGAAGCTGAACCGCTGGTTTATAACGCCCGAGCAGGCGATGCAGATCACGAACCAGAAGTCGCTGGCGGTCGTCGTCGATACGCATAAGGCGTCCATGGTGGCGGAGCCGAAGCTGCTGCAGCTGACGCAGCGCAAGTTCGTCGTAGACCATCACCGCCGCGGCGAGGAGTTCATACAGGACGCTACGCTCGTCTATATGGAGCCGTACGCTTCCTCCACCTGTGAATTGGTGACGGAGCTGCTGCAGTACTTTAACGACCGTCTGACGATGGGTGTGCTCGAAGCGACGGCGCTGCTGGCCGGCATCGTCGTCGATACGAAGAGCTTCAGCTTGCGCACCGGCGCCAGAACGTTCGAGGCGGCTTCGTTCCTTCGCCGCAACGGTGCGGATTCCTCGCTGATCCAGCGGCTGCTGAAGGAGGATTTGGACGCTTACATCCAGCGTTCCGAGGTGATCAAGAATGCGGAGATCCTCTTCGATCATATCGCGCTGGCCGTAACGGAGCCGAATCGCAAATATTCTCAGTTGCTCATTGCGCAAGCAGCTGATACATTGTTAACTATGACGGGCGTGATGGCGTCTTTTGTCATTAGCGAACGCCCGGACGGCTTAATCGGCATCAGCGCCCGTTCGCTCGGGCAGATGAACGTGCAGGTCGTTATGGAACGGCTGGGCGGCGGCGGCCATTTGACTAACGCGGCGACCCAGTTGGAAGGCACGATTGCCGAAGCGACGCAAAGATTGAAAGAAATATTAAGTGAGATGGACTCAGAGGAGGGGCTTTTCGAATGAAGGTTATATTGCTGAAAGACGTTAAAGGCCAAGGAAAAAAAGGGGAAATTAAAAGCGTATCCGAAGGATATGCCAATAACTTTTTGTTTCCGCAGCAGTTGGCTGCGCCTGCGAATGAGTCGTCGATGAAGGTGTTGGAGAACCAGAAGAAGGCCGAGC
Source organism: Paenibacillus doosanensis (assembly GCF_025060755.1). Classification (GTDB taxonomy): domain Bacteria; phylum Bacillota; class Bacilli; order Paenibacillales; family NBRC-103111; genus Paenibacillus_S; species Paenibacillus_S doosanensis. The sequence continues at coordinate 39,426 of NZ_JANYUY010000039.1, read as the reverse complement.
AGCGCAAGAAGGACGAAGAGAAGGCCGAAGCGGTTGAGCTCGGCAAGAAGCTGGAGACGCTGACCGTGCAGTTGAAAGCGAAGTCCGGTAAGGACGGACGGCTGTTCGGAGCGATTACAAGCAAGCAAGTAGCGGAAGAGCTGGAGAAGCAGTTCAAAATTAAAGTGGATAAACGGAAAATTTTGATGGAGGATTCCATCCGCACTTTAGGCGTTACCGAGGTAGGGGTAAAGCTTCATCCGGAAGTGACCTCCAAGCTGAAGGTGCACGCTACGGAAGAGTGATTTATGATCGACAGCTCCTTAAGGGAGAAATGACATAGAATAGGAATTCTGCCGTCTGACTGAAGGATTTACGCAAGATCGGCGGGTTCGACAAGCCCAAGGCTTTCCTCACGGAAAGCCTTGGCTTATGGAACGGACCGTTAGAAGTGTGGTGAAAAAGTGGCCGAAGAGTCGATAGAATGTTGGAGCAGCGTAAGCGGGCGCCTTTGTAGACGGATTTTCACCGCTGTAGCGGTTCAAAATGAAAAAAATCCGGCTATAACAGTGAGTGGAAACTTCTATCGACCGCAGGACGCGACGAAATCACCACGCTTTTAGAAGGCCGGTGAACAAAGAGCGGAGGGGCCATTTGAATCTGGAAAAGCGTTAGCGTTCGCCTTTGAAAACGGATTTCTCCATAGAAAAAAGGAAATAACCATCCAAAAAATCCGGTTTCAACAGCGATTGGAGGATCAAATGGGCACCGCAGCGGACTTTTTCACCACACTTTTAGAAGCGCGGGGAAAAAGCGGCCGGAGGCCATATGCTCAAATGTAACTCCGTCGGACAGACTCTTAGGACTGCTGGGAGAAGAACTTCTGGGAGGAAACGAACTTGAACAACGAAGGCATGTTTATGGACCGGATCCCTCCGCAAAATTTGGAAGCCGAGCAGGCGGTGCTCGGCGCGATTTTGCTTGACAGCGATTCGCTCGTCACTGCGATGGAACGTATCACCAGCGAGGATTTCTATCGGACCTCGCACCAGCGCATCTTCGAGTCGATGATCGAGCTGGCGGAGGAGAATGAGCCGATCGACTTGGTCACGCTGACGGCCAAGCTGCAGAATAAGCAGCAGCTGGAGGAGATCGGTGGGATCAAATATTTGTCGGAGCTGGCCAATGCCGTACCGACCGCGGCGAATATCGACTATTACTCGCAGATCGTCGAAGAGAAATCGATGCTGCGAAGGCTGATCCGCGCCGCGACGAACATCGTGACCGACGGCTATGCGAGCTCCGATGACGTCGGCGATTTGCTCAGCGATGCGGAGAAGCGCATTCTGGAAATTTCGCAGCGCCGCTCCAGCACCGGATTCGTCTACATTCGGGACGTACTGATGGAAGTGTTCGATAAGGTGGAATTCCTCTATAACAATAAAGGAGGAACAACCGGGATCAAATCCGGTTTCCACGACTTGGACAAAATGACGTCCGGATTTCAACGTTCGGACTTAATTATTGTGGCGGCTCGTCCTTCCGTAGGGAAGACGGCGTTTGCCTTGAATATCGCGCAAAACGTCGGTGTGCGCGAGAAGGAGACCGTGGCGATCTTCAGTTTGGAGATGGGCGCGGCTCAGCTCGTCAACCGGATGATCTGCGCGGAGGCGAACGTCGACGCCGGACGGATGCGGACCGGCTTCCTGGAGCCGGACGACTGGGAGAAGCTGACGATGGCGATCGGCGCGCTGTCCGAAGCCAATATTTATATCGACGATTCGCCTTCCGTAACGGTAGCGGATATCCGTGCCAAATGCCGCAGGCTGAAGCAGGAGAAGGGGCTCGGCATGATCCTGATCGATTACCTGCAGCTCATTCACGGCCGCGGCAAGGGCGATAACCGCCAGCAGGAAGTATCCGAAATTTCGCGTACGCTCAAACAGATCGCGCGTGAGCTGGACGTGCCGGTCATCGCGCTGTCTCAGCTCAGCCGGGGCGTGGAGCAGCGGCAGGATAAGCGCCCGATGATGTCGGACTTGCGCGAATCCGGTTCGATCGAGCAGGATGCTGATATCGTTGCCTTCCTGTACCGCGATGACTACTATGATAAGGAATCCGAGAAAAAGAATATCATCGAAATCATTATCGCCAAACAGCGGAACGGTCCGGTCGGAACCGTAGAGCTGGCATTCCTGAAAAACTTCAACAAATTCGTCAGCCTCGACCGCTCGCATCAGGATGCGGGATAACGGGTGCACATGATTGTTGCACGGGGAACATTTTCTCAATTGCATATATGAACAATATCCGAACAATGGTACAGAGGGCTGTACTATTGTTCGTTTTTATTGACTTTGGCAGATGAGACTGATAAAATATTCATGGTGCTTTAGGCCTTTTGGCTAATTATAGGTGAGACTCACCTGATGGGGGTTATGTGCATGTCAACGGTAGTGGTTGTCGGAACCCAATGGGGCGATGAAGGAAAAGGAAAGATTACGGATTTCCTTGCTGAATCTGCTGAAGTAGTGGCACGTTATCAAGGCGGTAACAATGCAGGCCATACGATTTTAATTGATGAGAAGAAATATAAATTGACGATGATTCCATCGGGCATTTTCTACAAAGATAAAGTATGTGTAATCGGTAACGGGATGGTAATTAACCCAGGCGCGTTGCTGCAAGAAATTGAATATATTCATGAAAATGGCTTTACCACAGACAACTTGAAGATCAGCGACCGCGCACATGTCATTATGCCATATCATCTGATCCTTGACGGCCTGGAAGAAGAACGCAAAGGCGACAACAAGATCGGGACGACCCGCAAAGGGATTGGCCCTTGCTATATGGACAAAGCGGCAAGAAACGGCATTCGGATCGCCGACCTCATGGACGCGGCCGAATTCGAGCGCAAAGTTCGCCATATGGTGGCCGAGAAAAACGTGCTGATCGAGCAGGTGTACAATGGCGAGGGGCTGAACGCCGATGCTATTATCGAGGAGTACCTCGGATATGCGGAGCGCATTCGTCCTTACGTATGCGATACTTCGGTCGTGCTGAACGATTTGATCGATGACGGGAAAAAAGTACTGTTCGAGGGCGCACAAGGCGTTATGCTTGACATCGACCAAGGAACGTACCCTTACGTTACGTCTTCCAATCCTTCCGCAGGCGGCGTATGTATCGGTTCCGGCGTCGGCCCGACGAAGATCAAGCAAATCATCGGCGTCGCCAAGTCGTATACGACCCGTGTGGGCGACGGTCCTTTCCCGACCGAGCTTCACAACGAGACAGGCAACTGGATTCGTGAAAAAGGCCATGAGTACGGAACGGTGACAGGCAGACCGCGCCGCGTCGGCTGGTTCGACAGCGTCGTCGTTCGCCATGCCCGCCGCGTCAGCGGTATTACCGGCTTGTCTCTGAACTCGCTAGACGTTCTGGCTGGTCTGGAAACGGTCAAAATCTGTACGGCTTACAAATGCCGCGGAGAAATTATCGAGCATTATCCTGCAAGCTTGAATCTGCTGTCCGAATGCGAAGCGGTCTATGAAGAGCTTCCGGGCTGGAGCGAGGATATTACCGGCGTTCGCAAGCTGGAGGATTTGCCGGCCAATGCCAGACGTTATGTAGAGCGCGTATCCGAGCTGACCGGTATTCCGATCGCCATCTTCTCGGTCGGCCGCAACCGCGAGCAGACGAATCTGGTAAGACCGATCTATTAATCGTGATAGATTAACGGAATGTTTATAGAAGAACCTCTTAGTGCCTTTAGTTTTGGGCCGAGAGGTTCTTTTTTTGCATTACGAACGGTTGGTTTGGCAACAAAACGTCAATACTGGAAGGAGATGATAACGTTTCGACAGGCGGGAGATGAGAGCGACAATGAAAAGTTTGCAATGGATGGCCAAATTACTGTTAAGCGCATGGATTACGTCCGTCGTTTGCATCGCGTCCACCTTCTGGGCGGTAAGCACCTACGCGGATATGATCATGGAACAATATAATTTGAAATCGTCGACAAGCGCCATGCCGACTTGGCCGCAGTTCGTCGGGCAGCTTGGCAAGCAGCTTGGCTTCGGCGGCGGTTCGCCGTCGGGTCAGGGAAGGACGGCGCTGGGCGACAAGCAAGGAAACCAGCCGCAGCCGGACCGTCCGGTATCGGGCAGCGTCGCGGATAGCTCCAGCGTGGCAGGAGCAGGCAATCAAGCGGGAGAGGGTGATCCGTCTGCCGGCGCAGAAACCGGAGCGGGCACGGGCGGAGCTGCGCCGGGAGGCGGCAGCGGCAGCAACGGCGGTTCGTCGACGACGAAAAAACCGCCTGAGGATGCTGTCGCCGTTTTCGGCCACCAGAGCGGGGTCGATTCGTCCACCCCGGAGGCCGGCGCAGGAACGGGAGGGGGAATCAGTCCCGGAGCGGTAGCAGGGGCCGGCAGCGGAGCGGGTTCCTCGGCAGCCGAGGACAGCAAGAGAATCGTCGTCTCCGGCGAGGAGTTCACGAAGAAGAAAGATCAGCTGTCGAGCGCGGATAAGAACAAGATTTTCAACCTGCTGGTATCCCGGGTGCCGCAGGCGGACATGCAGACGATTTCCGGGCTTATGGAGGACGGGATTACGGCATCCGAGCTGAAAGAGATCGAAGAAATATTGCAGAAGTATTTGAAGCCGGATGAATATGCCCAGCTTATCGCGATGATTAAAGCGAACTAAAGGCTTCGGTTCTGCGGCAAGAAGAAAGCTCCGGGCACGATACAGTGTCCGGAGCTTTTTTGCCGTTCAATTCATGAATAGGGCAAGGCAGCAAGAGGCGGATATTCGTCGCTTGAGGAGCTCCAAATCGTCAACATCCGGCCGCAATAGCGAGCGGTAGCCCCCGATCGACCGCAGGCTGCCTGTTTTTCTCCAGATTGCTATCGCTTAGCGAAGCTCGCTTTTTCACCGGGCTTTTAGAGCTGTCCTCCGAACTTGGCCAATGTATCCTCCGCTTGCCTGGAGCGGGAAGACTCGACGACGACTTGCAGGACATATCCGTGGCCGTTCGCGCTCTCATCCTCCGTCAGGGCGGATTGGGTCAGCGGCGTCAAATAAGCCGAAGACCCGGCTTCGCTGTCCGGATGAATCCGGATATCGATCGCCCCCTGCTCGCGCAACGTATGGGCTGCCTCGTCCAGATTCGACCGATTTTTGAAAAATGCCGTTATGTTTTCCATAGTTTAACTTCACACCCCCGACACCAAACCATTGATTCCGACTCCAAGACAGTGAATTATGTTGAAAGAAGAAGTCTAGTTGTGGTAAATTGATAAATGGAGTCGACTTACATGGTTAGTGTCCCTATTTTAGGTGTTTTTATGTATTTTTCGTAGAAAACGACTTAAAAGGAGTAGAACATGACAGTTTTCAAAGGAAGGAATTGGATGAAAGAGAAGCTGGAGCAATCCAAGCTGAAGCTGTCCCAATTCCAATGGAGAAACGTGGCCGCCAAGCCGGCAGTCGAAGAAGCTAAGAGCGAACAGAAGCAGCAGCCTTTAACCGGAAAATTTTACAGTGATCTTCGTTTACATAAATGGACCGTGATCAAAGCCGTATCCGTATTGGGCGTCGTATCCGCCGTTGTGTGGGGCGGGAATAGCCTTGTTCATGCGGGTATGAAAAACATATATCATGTAGCAATCAACGGGCAAGAGGTAGGCACGGTTGAGGATACCTCCGAAGTGGAAGAATTGAAGCAGACGAAATCCAAAGAGCTGGCGTCTTCCAATACGGCGGTGCGGATGAAGGTTCTGGAGCCTGAGGTCACATATCAGGTTGAAAGGGTTTTCATGGAGAAGACGAACGATCAGCAGGTGCTAGACCGCGTAGCCGGTGCTATAACAGCTACGCCAGTAGGCACGGAGCTGCTCGTTGACGGCAAGCCGATGGGCGTGCTGAGGGACGAACAAACAGCGGACAAGCTGCTCGAGGATATTAAGAATTCGGTGCTGGAGAAGAAGAAGGATGCGGGCAAGGTGCGTATTCTATCGGCCTCTCCGGCTAGCGCGCCTTCGGAAGTAGAATTGCAGAAGGTAGAGTTCGTGCAAAAGGTAGAGTTGAAAGAAATCGAGATTCAGCCGCAAGATGTGATGAGTCCCGACGAGCTGAAGCAGAAATTGGAGACCGGCGACGTGACGCCGACCAAATATACGGTGGAGAAAGGCGATTGCGTATCCTGCATCGCCCAGAAGCTGGACATTCCGAAGCAGGTCATTTATCAAAACAATCCGACGATCAGCGACGACATGATCAAGGTCGGCCAAGAGCTCGATTTAACGGTGCTGCAGCCGAAGCTGGCCGTCCGCACGGTCGAGAAGGTGGCCGAATCCCAGGAAATTCAATATGAGACTGAATACCAGACCGATGATACGATGCGGGCAGGTACGAATGAAGTCATTAAAGAAGGCAAGAACGGCTTGAAGAAAGTGATGATTCAAGTGACGAAGGTCAACGGGCTGATGACCGACGAAACGGTATTGAGCGAGGAAGTCGTTCAAGAGCCGGTCAAAGCGATCGTCCGCAAGGGAACCAAGGTCATCAAGGGAGAAGGAACAGGCAAATTCGCATGGCCGGTGGCATCGTCAACTATTACGAGCACGTTCGGCACCCGCTGGGGCGTATTCCATAAAGGTGTCGACCTGACATCTTCGAACAAAAACATTATGGCGTCGGATAACGGCAAGGTTATTTTTGCTGGCGTCAAGAGCGGCTACGGCAACTGCATCATCATCGACCATATGAACGGATATAAGACGCTGTACGGCCATTTAAGCCAAATCTATACGAGCGTCGGGAAAATCGTCGAGAAGGGCGAAAAAATCGGTTATATGGGCAGCACAGGCGACTCAACGGGCATCCATCTGCATTTCGAGGTGCAGCAAAACGATTCGCCGCAAAATCCTCTGAAATATTTGAATAAATAGCACTTATTCATATCTTTCTTACTAGCATAGACGCAGCCCGAGGGGAAAAGGTTGCTTCGTCCGGGTAAGATCGCGGAACAGCATATAAAGAGGCATGGAAGAAGCAGGAAAGCTGCTGGTCCATGTCTCTTTTTGCATCGAGGTGTGGTAAGATAGATGTAAGTATTGTGAGAAAGTGGATAAACCCGAGCGATTCAGTTTTTTTCTAAGGCGGTGATCGAACAGGATGGCGAAAATACTCGTTGTCGATGATGAACAACCGATTGCGGATATATTGAAATTCAATTTGGAAAAGGAAGGCCATGAAGTCATCTGCGCGTATGACGGAGGCGCGGCGGTCGATCTGGCTTTCAAGGAAGACCCCGATCTGATCCTGCTCGATTTGATGCTTCCCGTGAAGGACGGAATGGATGTATGCAGGGAAGTGCGGAGTAAGCTCAACACGCCGATCATTATGCTGACGGCCAAGGATAACGAGATCGACAAGGTGCTAGGGCTTGAGCTTGGGGCCGATGATTATGTGACCAAGCCGTTCGGCACCAGGGAGCTGCTCGCCCGCGTGAAAGCGCATTTGCGGCGGCATACGAAGGTTCAGACGCCGCTGCCGACGGAGCCGGAAGCGAGGCAGGGTATCCGGATTCAAAGCCTGTTTATCGATAGCGATATGTATCTGGTCTACAAGGATGACGTCGCTCTCGATCTAACGCATCGCGAATTCGAGCTTATTCAGTATATGGCCAAAAACAGCGGCAAAGTGATGACCCGCGAGCATCTGTTGCAAGCGGTCTGGGGCTTCGAATATTTCGGCGACGTGCGGACCGTGGATGTGACGATCCGCCGGCTGCGCGAAAAGATCGAGGATGACCCGAGCCGTCCGGAGTATATCTTGACCCGCAGAGGGTTGGGCTATATGATGCGCAATCCGAAAAGCGGAGGCTTCTAAGAGATGAAAGGACTTCGTTTCTTTCAATTTTTTCAATCGATTCAAGCGAAGATCATTATTATTTACGTACTGCTGATTCTGATTGCGATGCAGCTGATCGGAGTGTACTTCGTCCGAACGCTGGAGAGCTATTTCAAGAACGATTTCATAGAGTCTCATAACAGCCAGGCGCAGCTGCTTACCCAATTCGTCGAGCCTTATTTGTCGGTGAGCAGCGAGGAATCGAAGCAGGGGGATACGCGCAAAACGTTCGCCGATTTGAACGATGTGGTGAACAAGCTGTTCGCCAACAGCAGCGCGGAGATTCAGGTGATCGACGCCAACGGGTTCGTGCTCAGCACGTCGATGGCGAGCCACCAGTCGATTGTCGGGCAGAAGAACACGCAGACGGAAGTGAACCGCGCCCTGCAGGGGATTAAGGACAATCAGCGAATGTTCACCGACCTGGACGGCATCCGCAAGATGATCATCGTGAAGCCGGTGGCTTCGGGGGTTAAGGTGAACGGGGCGGTGTACATCATCGCTTCCATGGAAGAGCTGTACAACACGATGAACCGGATCAATCAGTTTCTGATTACCGGGACGCTCATCGCGCTGGGGCTTACGATGGTCTTGGGGGTCGTGCTGTCGGCGACGATCACCGGGCCGATCAAGGCGATTACCCGCCAGGCGACGGCCGTCGCCGAAGGGCGGTTTAACGACAAGGTGCCCGTGCTCGGCAAGGATGAGATCGGACAGCTGGGGCAGACGTTCAACTTCATGATGGAGCGATTGAAAGAGGCTTTGTCGCTCAATGAGGAAGAGAAGGAGAAGCTGGCTTCGATTCTGACCAATATGAACGACGGATTGATCGCGACCGACGACGACGGCAAGGTGATCGTCATTAACCGGCGGGCGAAGCAGATCCTGCAGGTGAATGAGGATACGACGCTCGGCAAGCCGCTTCCCGAGGTGCTTGGCATCTCGAAGGAGACGATGAATGAGCTGCAGGCGGGGGAGTCCTCTTCCCCTTCAATGATGCTGCAATTTTATCACGATGCGGATGAGGAGCAGCTCTCCGTACGGGTCTCCTTCACGACGGTGTACAGCAAGGAGAAGGGCTCGGCAAGCACGATTGTCGTGCTGCAGGACGTGACGAACCAGGAGAAGCTGGAGGAATCGCGCAAGGAGTTCGTAGCGAACGTCTCACACGAGCTGAGAACCCCGCTGACGACGATTAAAAGCTATCTGGAGGCGCTGGAGGACGGAGCGTTGGAGGAGCCTCAGCTGGCCGGCAAATTCGTCAACGTAACGCGCAATGAGACGGAGCGGATGATCCGGCTCGTTACCGATCTGCTGCAGCTGTCCCGCCTCGATTCGAATCAGGCGATTATTAGCCGCGAGGTGACGGATGTCGCTGAAATGCTCGATGAGGTGGCCGACCGGTTCTCGTTCCAGCTGGAGCACCGCCAAATCGCGATCGCGATCGAGGTGGAGCCGGATATGGAAGAGATTATGCTGGACCGCGACCGGATCGATCAGGTACTGGACAATCTCGTGTCCAATGCGATCAAATATACGCCGGACGGCGGAAGCATCGCGATTCGCGCCCGCTGCCCGGAGCCGAAGTGGCTTGAGGTGTCGGTTCAAGATAACGGAATCGGCATTCCGAAGAAAGATTTGAACCGGATTTTTGAACGGTTTTACCGCGTTGACAAGGCGCGATCCCGCAGTATGGGAGGCACGGGGCTCGGGCTATCGATTGCCCGGGAAATAGTAAGGGCGCACGGCGGAACGATTGCGCTGGAGTCGGAATGGGGGCAAGGGACGAAGGTTACCTTCACGCTTCCGTACACTCTAGAGGAGGTTGCGCTATGATCGAGAAGCTGAAATCCGGCGTATTGGTGCTGTTGGTGGCGCTAAGCTTGCTGCAAAGCTACCTTCTCTCTTACAGCTCTCCGAAGTTCGATCCGCTCGTCCAGCAGGATTATGTCAAGACCGACCCGATGGGTTCCCAAGCTTCGCTGGAGGATCTGCTGTTCGCGGATCATGTCGTTTTGCATATGGGCAATCAGGTGCATACCGTGCTGTATCCGAATACCGCAGGCTATAATCAAATCCTCGATAGCGTGAAGCAGAGAACGCTGTCCGGCTTCCGCAAGACGACGGTGTCCTCCCTCAACATGAATGTGGAGGAAGTACGGGGCAAGCAGCAGGGTCTTGAGGTCGTGTTCCGCGACGGGATTCCGCTCAACGTCCTGCAGCGCGTCATGCAGCTGAAGGGCGAAGTGCCCGCAGATAACGATGTCATTACCCGGATTTGGATCGTTGCCAGAGAAGCGAAGGACGAGGTGCGAACGATTCTGTTCACGGATACGGCCAGTACGGTGTATGAAGTGCAGAAGGCGGATATTTCGGCCAAAGATATCGAACGGATTATCACGCTGGAAGGAACGGTTCCGTATAAAGAGACGGCGGACGGCTACTATTTGCCGACAAAGCCGATTTCTTTTCCCGCTTATACGCTCGATTTCACGCAGTTTACGGTCGATCAGCTGAAGCGAAGCTTCTTCGTCGATCCGGCGATCACACGGAACTTGTCGGAGCGCGACGGCACGGAGATTTATACCGACGCCAAGCGGGGGCTGCAGCTGAAGAACGACGAGCGCTGGCTAACCTATTCCGACCCTGTGGCTCCTGTAGACAGCAAAATCGACGTACAGGATAATCTGCTCTCTGCGGTGCAGTTCGTCAATCAGCACGGCGGCTGGAACGGACAGTATGCGGTGCAGAAGGTGCCTCAGCGGATGCTGCCGGTCAGCCAGTCGTTTATTTTCCGCCAATATTACGGTTCGCTGCCGGTGATGAATCAGCATAACGACAATATCGGATTTATTAAGATGTCGCTGCAAAAAGGCGTCGTCTCCCGCTATGAGCGGTCCATGATCATTCCCGATCCGGCGGGGGTAAGGAGCAGAGACGCGACGCTGATCACCGGCGAAGAGCTCGATGCGAAGCTTGCTCAATATGCGAAGAAAAACGCCGTCATCTCGGTGTTCCCCGGCTATCGGCCGACGATATTCGATAAGACGATGGAGCTGGTGCCGGTATGGACGGTGGAACTGAGGGACGGTACGTATGAGTTTTTGGAATAGCTGCGGGCGGAGTAAGGCAAACGGACTCAGGCGCGGACAACGGTGTGAAGGAGGATGCCCATGGACTGGGGCCGGGCGAAGACGATTCTGATTCTTTCGTTTTTTCTGCTGAATATGGTGCTCGGCTACCAGCTGTGGACGACCCGGTCGGATCTGCTGGAGTTCGACGCCAATACGGCAAGTGCGGCCGAAGAGATTCAGAAGCTGATCAAGAGCAAGAACATTCAGATTTCCACGGAGATTCCGAAGGATGTCCCGAAGCTGAAGGAAATCGTCGTTAATTTCGACGATAAATATACATCGAACCAGCTGATTCCGCTGGAGACGCCGTTTAAGTACAGCCCGCTGCTAAGCCGGAGCGGGGCAAGGGAAACCGCTCCTAAGACAGGCATTCCGAATATGGATAAGTATCAGTATGATCCGATTCTGAGCACGAACGGCACCTATGTCTTCCACCAGCTGTATGGCTCGCTGCCGATGTTCGAGGTCAGGCTGGAGCTGAAGGAGCAGGACGGGATGATCGTAGGGTATAGGCAGGGGTATGCCGAGGTGAAGCCGGAGAGCGACCAGAAGGAGCAGAAGGTCATTTCTCCCTATATGGTGCTGCGCAGTCTGATCGAGAATTATTTCCCGAGCGGGACGGTCGTCACCAGCATCAAGCTTGGTTATCACGGTCAAGTATTTAATTCACAGACGATGTTTATGGTGCCTTATTGGCGCGTCACGATAGGCAACGGGGAAGACGATATTTATTATGTGCACGCTTTGAACGGAGCGGTGGACCCGCCGCAGCGCAACAAGCGGTAGCGGCGCGGTTGTCAGGTTTACAGGATGGGAGTTTAATGGTATGGGAATTCGATTTACCGTATTGGCCAGCGGATCGACGGGGAATGCGATGGTGGTGGCGACGGATGAAGGCAAGGTGCTTATCGACGCCGGACTCAGCGCCAAAAAGATCGATCAGCTGTTAAAGGAAAAAGAGATGGACCCGCGGGAGCTCGACGCGATTCTGGTTACACACGAGCATGCGGATCATATTAAAGGGCTGGGAGCGGTCGCCCGCAAATACGATCTGCCGGTCTATGCCAACGAAAAAACGTGGGAAGAGCTGAACCGGCATATCGGGGAAATCGCCGAAGATAAGCGATGTATTATGGAAACCGGCGAGGTTCGCAATTTCGGCTCGCTGCAGGTGGAGTCGTACGGCATTTCCCACGATGCGGCCGAGCCGGTCGGCTACTGCTTCTATCATGGGGATGAGAAGCTGGCGCTGGCTACCGATCTGGGCTATATGAGCGCTAAAGTCAAGGAGAAAATCCAGAACAGCGACGTGCTGGTGCTGGAATCGAATCATGACATCGAGATGCTGCGGATGGGGAAATATCCGTGGAACATTAAGCGGCGCATCCTCAGCGATCTCGGCCATTTGTCGAATGAAGCCGCGGGCATCGGCCTTGTCGATGTAATGACGGAAAAGACGAAGCGGGTGTACTTGGCGCATTTGAGCCGGGATCATAACATCATGGATTTGGCCAGGCTGACCGTGAATAATATGGTAGAGGAGAGGCTGGCGCCCGACGATCACCGCGCCCGGCTTATGGATACATATTACGACCGGGCCACGGATTGGGATCGGCTGGATGAAGATTAGAGCCCCGATTCCGGAGTGAAGGCCGCGTCCAATTGCTCCGACATCGCGGCGATATCCTGCGCGGTAATGATGCCTTTCTCTACAAGCACTTCGATGAGCGCGCTGACGATCAGCGAATTCTGGTAATGCGCGAGTTTCAAATCGGCCAGCTTGCCGATCCAATCTACTTGCTCCAAATGCGAGGAAATGCGGTTCATAGATTGCAGCATCCTTTCCATATGAGAATGAATGGGTTGTGACCGGCCGTCTGTATCAGACAAGGGCTCTTCTATACTATACCGCCGACTGGTTTGAGCCTGCCTGCTGCGGGCTGTACGTTCGTGTGCAGCAGCGAAGCTCCTTCGTTCGGAGGAGCCGTGTGTCAGGGCGGATCGCAAATGAAACCAAGACGCTGGAGCCGGTTGATCTTCTTTTCGTTCTACTCTTAGTCTAGTCTTTCAAGCGGGAAAACATTCCTGTTTCTAAAAAAAGTTTTGGAGATTGCTAGTTTAGCCTGATGCGAATCTCAAGTGTTACTTTGACGACGGGACCAGAATTCAATGGGGACTCTGCTTGGCAGAGAAGGGAGCGGGAGAGCGATGAGTCTGTTCGACGATGATTTTTATTCCACGAAGGTGTCCCGTTGGGAAGGCTGGTCTGCCCGGGGAGCGGCTGGACGGCGGATGAAGGGGATGAAGCTCGCTCCTTGGGTGCTGCCCGCCGCAGGCGGAGCCGCCGCGATGCTCGTACTCGTGCTGCTGTTCGGCGGTTGGGGACATCACTCAGCACAGCCGGCTTCGCTAACGGCGGCTGCTGCGGCAGCGGGAGGAGCCGTTGACGCGCAAGGGCTGGCCGGAGATTCGGCCGTCTACGCTGCGGAGAAGGTAGGGCCGACCGTTATCAGCATCATCGCCTCCAACAAGGACAGCGATAAGGAGGCGGTCCGCGGGGCGGTAGGTCTCGGCTCCGGCATTATGTTCCAGAAATCGGGAAGTGCGATCCGCATCGTCACGAACAACCATGTGGTGGAGGGCTTCAGCCAGCTGGAGGTCGTCACGGCGACCGGAGAGCACAAAAAGGCGGAGCTGATCGGCCGCGATCAGATGACCGATCTGGCGGTGCTGGAGATCGACGGGAGCGGGATCAAGCAGATCGCCGAGTTCGGCGATTCGGACGCATTGAAGCCTGGGGAGGCGGCCATCGCGGTAGGCAATCCGCTCGGACTCGGCTTCGCCCCGACGATTACGAAGGGCATTATTAGCTGGCCGAAGCGGACGATTCCGGTCTCCTTAAGCCAGCAGGGCGACTATGACTGGGAAATGGACGTCATCCAGACCGATGCGGCGATTAACCAGGGCAACAGCGGAGGCGCCCTCGTCAGCCTCGACGGCAAGGTGGTCGGCATCAATACGCTGAAGGTCGCCGATATGGGCGTCGAAGGGCTCGGCTTCGCCATTCCGATCAACTCGGCCAAGCCGTCATCGAAGCGCTGATCAAGGATCATAAGATCAAGCGCCCTTATATGGGCGTGGTGACGCAAAATTTGCAATCTTTTAAAGGAACGGAAGTATTAAAGCTGCCTGCGGGTGTAAAGACTGGTATTATTGTTATAGACGCGACAGGGCCGTCCAAAGACGCCGGTCTCAAAACGAACGACGTCATCGTCGAGCTCGACGGCAAGCCGGTCGACAGCACCTTGGAGCTGCGCAAATATATTTATAGTCAAAAGAAGGTCGGAGATAAAATCAACGTCACCTATTACCGCGGCGGCAAGAAAGCGACCGTCGCCCTGACGATGGGAGAGGTACCCGACCGGTAATATGCGAGAGCAAATAGAAAAAAGCGGGGTCTCATTATGTATGTAGTCTGCAAAGAACATCTGGAACTGGCGATCGATCAATTCGTCGACGAATACGAGGATGCGCCGGATATTGTCGATTTAGAGAAAACCAGCTTCCCGGCATGGGAGCCGCCGGCTCATTGCGAGCGCTGTATGGAACGGGCGAGATTCCTGGTCGTATAGCCGGAAGCGAAGGAAGAAGGCCGCTCGTGCCCGCGTTGGGACGAGGGCCTTCTTTTTTTATGGGGGAAACGCAGGTAGGCTGCGGCTGTGCGGCTGCATGAAGAAAAAGCAAAAGAAAAAAGCAGGATGAAAGGATGTTGTTGCATTATGCAAATCCAGATTGTTGCCGTAGGCAAGCTGAAGGAATCTTACCTCGTGCAGGGCATCGCCGAGTACGTCAAGCGCCTTGGCCCGTACGCCAAGGTGCAGATCAGCGAGGTGCCCGACGAGCGGGCACCGGAGACGATGAGCGCCGCGGAGGAGGCGCTCGTGCGCCAGCGCGAGGGTGAACGCATCCTCGCGCAGATCAAGAGCGACGCCTACGTCGTGGCGCTCGCTATCGACGGCAAGCCGCTCTCGAGCGAGGAGCTCGCGCGGCATGTGGAGGGCCTGGCCACGTACGGGCGCAGCCACGTGGCCTTCGTCATCGGGGGCTCGCTGGGGCTGGCCCCCGCGGTGCTGGCGCGCGCCGAACTGAAGCTGTCGTTCGGGCGCATGACTCTGCCGCATCAGCTTATGCGGCTGGTGCTGGTGGAGCAGGTGTACCGCGCGTTTAAGATTATGCGGGGGGAACCGTATCATAAATGACGGAGAAAAATTGGGTTGTTGGTATGGCAGGGAATATTGGCGCGCGTGTGATATAAAGGAAAGTAATAACTTTGATAAAGTCCGAATTCGTTAAAAGTGCTTAGACGGCGAACGAGGTAACCTCGAACAGAATGCCGTCAAGCGCCTTGAAGTAGAGCGTGTAACCTCCGCGCATCGACTTCGGACTACTTTCCTTGCTAGCAAGCCCTGCAGACATAAGCTTAAGAAAAAAATGATCCACATCTTCCCTCGTATCCACGTAGAATCCGACATGAAACCCTTCGGGATAAGTCGGGTTCTCGCCTCCTAAGGCCGCCAACTGGCTTAAGACGAGCGTAAACCCCGCTTTATCCTTCATAACTGCAATCGCGTCACCTTTCCGATCCGCAAGCTCAAAACCGAATATATCAGCGAAAAAGGTAACTGCCTCCGACACACTGTTTACGCACAAGTTTAGGTGGTTTAGCTTCATTCTTTTATTACCCCTCCGTTATTCTAATACCATTAGATTAATCTAATGGTATTAGAATATACTTCTATGCTATACTTGTCAAGTGAAAGGGTGAGTCCGTTGGCTAGGAAAACTCGTACAACCAATACTCCGCTGGACCAGACAAGGATTATTCAGACCGCGTTGCAATTGCTGGATGAGATCGGTCTCAAGGAGTTAAGCATGAACAAAATCGCGAACAAGTTACAGGTGAAAACCGCGTCACTTTATTATCATATCCAAGACAAGGACGAACTGATGGGACTGCTGGCCGATCGAATAAGCAGTTCCATGGAGTGGCCGGATTCGTCTCTTTCTTGGAGGGAGCAGCTTGGGCTCTGGGGTGAGTCTTTCCGTAAGGTCCTTCTCTCGCACCGGGATACGGTGGATCTTTTCAATTCTAGTATAGCCTCGGGTTATGATCGTCTTAAGCAGGTAGAGAGGCTATACGCCCTATTGTCATCTGTCGGTTTCCCGGATCAGCAGGTGCCATGGGTAGCTTCAATCTTGAAAAATTACGTGCTCGGATTTGTAGGAGAAGAGGTAAGGCTGCGGTTAAATGCCGATCAGGGTGCCATCTCGAATGCGGAGCTAAGCGAACGCTATAACCAATATTATAGTCAATTGCCGTCAGAGGAGTTCCCTACTGTAATCCGTCTGGCTTCGTACACGACGAATTCCGATTGGGCGAAGGAGTTCGAGTTCGGACTTAGTGTTTTGACAGAGGGGCTGGCGGTTAAGCTTCAGTAGAATGGATGGGAATCATCCGGCGTCGGAAGTTAGATTGGAAAACGATAGCAAGATAAAAGAAAGGACTGCTCCTTCATGGGCAGTCCTCTTGGCTTGCTAAGAGTTATCTTTGGAGAAATATGTTGTTGATAGTCAGGTTTTTGACATCCCGCTATTTTTTAACCACAGGAACCCAAAATTCGCCGTAGAAAGTGCCGTTACCGTTTTCTTTGCGATAAGTCGCATTGGGACCGCCGATGTAAGCATAGTCAGTGATTTGTGACAAGACTTCGCCAAAAGCACGATAAGTCAACTGATCAAACAAAGTTTCCTTGTCGCCGGTTCCTGCGAGCACGATGTACTCGCTCTCTGGAAACTCGATGATTCGTGTTGCGTCAGCCACCGTTTTACTAGCCTCTACCGCGAAATAATTCCACGGTCTGCCTTGATAAACCTCGTTGACGGACCATTCGCGATCATCTTTTGCGGCCGCTTTGAGCTTATTAAAACGCCCGTCAGCCTTGAGCCCTCCCCAAAACTCTGCTTTTTCCTTTTGCAAAGCTGGCATATCCTGGAAATTGGATTGAATTGAAAAGCCATAAGCGGTCAATGTGAATGATTTCTTATGTTCAACGGTGTAATTTGCCATGGGAGTGCTCCTTTGACTAGATTAGCCTGAAACTTTTTTTGCACGAAGCCACATTTCGCCGTAGAATGCACCGTCTTCAGCAGCTTTGACGAATGTTGAGTTGCCAGGCCCAACGTATTTGTAGTCTGTGATTTCTTGCAGCAGGCCACCGAAAACCTTGCCCGTTATTTCGTCGGCAAGGCGGTTTTTGTCAGCGCTTGTGCTAGCCACCACGAGGTAGTCTCCGGCGAGGAAATCGAGGACGATCGAGCCTTCCACGTCGTATGCACCCATCACGCCGAAGCCGCGCCAAGCCTTGCCGTCGATGACGTAGTTGATTTGATATTCTTGCCCGTCAGCGAGCGCAAGAAGTTCGGCAAGCTTGCCGTTTTCGGTGATTTCGGCTTTTTTCGCTGCAGTTTTTGCTGCATTGCCCGCCCAGTCGTTGTAGTCTTCAAGTATAACACCGAAAGCAGTCATTTTGTAGTTTTCTGAAATGGTTTGGATGGAGTAGTTAGACATCTTCATCTCTCCTTAGCGGATTTGTTTTTACAAGATTGATACTATTCTCTAAATGTATCAAAAAGCGATACCTTTTATCGAATATGAAAAAGTATTGCAGAAACAGAATCAAACTCGGTACTGGTGCTACATTTCTGATACAATATAATCATGAAAAAGACAGAACGAGTGAACCTGATCATGCGCTTCATCAATAACCGCGCGCATTTTACGATTGCAGAGATTCAGCGGGAGTTCAAGATTTCCCGCGCGACGGCGATCCGCGACATTAACGAGATTCAGGCGATGGGTTTTCCGCTGACGACCGAGCTTGGGCGCGGGGGCGGCTACAATGTCCTGCAAAATCAGTATCTGTCCGCCGTCCGTTTCACGCCAGAAGAGCTGAAAGCGATATTTATCAGCTTTATTGCCTCGAAAAATTCGCAGCTGCCTTATTTGCAAAATCGCCGCTCCATCACTGAAAAACTCATCGGCATCGCGTCGCAAACCCAGCACGACGAGCTGATCGAGCTGAATAATATCTTGCTTTTCGAAAATACAAATCCTGCTAATCCGAATCTTTTGGAACTCGATGATGCGGCGCCTGCGGAGTTGAACCAGTTGATTTCGCTTGCCGCACGGGATAAGCATTTGCGCTTGACGTATGAGCCGAGTCCTGGCTGGCCGCAGTTGATGGACGTTTTTTTGATTCATATTTTTAACTCAAACGCTCGTTGGCTGGTCGAGGTTTATGATCTTGATACCGATGAGTTTCGTTATTTGCCTGTTGAGATGCTGCGGGATTCTGCCTTTTCTGAGCAGAAGATGAGGCGGTCTGAGCAAGAGATATTAAGCAAAAAACGGCTTGGCGCACGTGAGTCCAATCTGATTGTAAAGCTTGATACGACTGGGATTCAGCGCTTTAAGCGATTGCACCCGCCGGGGATTATTTTGTCCTTTACAGGAATGTTCCAGTCGAGTGGGATTTTCAATGCTCAATTGAATGTGACCGATGTTGAGGCGCTAGAGTATTATGCGGATTGGCTTTTGTTTTTGGGGAAAGGGGTCGAGTTTGAACGGATTCCTGATGAGCTGCGCTTGATTTTGGAGGAGCGGTTAAGGGGAAGTGCTGACGCTTTAACAAAAACACGTTAGTCCAATAACCGGGCTGCAACGTTCGCGAGCCCGAGTTGGCTTGGTGCTGCAGCAACCTCAAAAATTTTAGCGCTCACTCTATATAACAAGCGAAATATTAGAACGCCGCGGCGCGCTGATAATTCGCTTTAGAGCATCGCTAAGCTGAACAGAAATGAAAGTGTATTCGTAAATTCAGATGGCGATTTCGATGATGAAGGATATTATGATTGGTGAAAGCCACTTGTCTCTATGCCAAACATCTGTGTAAACACGTGCAAATCCGGAATTTGCCATGGAAGGGCAATAAGTTCGCCCCGTTCAACTTCGGCCTCCGCTGTTATTTCAGGGAAATTGCCACATGGTTTAATGGCTTCGGCGCTTTAAAACTCCAAATACGTAATATCATCAATGCCCTCTTTCTCAAATGATCGGTCAAACATGGTTCGATAGGGACAGCCCTTTTCATTCGTCAGGAACACTTCCCTTGGAAATCTTCCAGCGGAAGCCCCCAAAATGCCAAAATGCTACTGACATAATGTTGTCAGTAGCGTTTTTTTATAATTGAACATGTAAACGTATAGGATAGATAAGTAAAAAGTATGTTTTACAACGGCTGTAGAACACAGCCAAACTTATATTAGGAAGGATGATATCTTGTGAATTTCGCTTCTGTACGCATCATTACTGACGACGTGGATCGTCTTGTTGAGTTCTATGAGAAAGTCATGGGGGTTTCGGCGGAGCGACCCGCACCCGTATTTGCCGAACTCGTTGTACCATCATGCACCCTTGCCATCGGCCACTCCCAGACGACGCAGCTATTCGGTACCGGTTCCGTAGTGGGCGCCAATAATCACACTGTCATTATTGAGTTCCGGGTCGACGATGTCGAAGCGGAATATGTGCGCTTGAAGCCATTTATCGATAATTGGGTAATGGCACCGACCATGATGCCTTGGGGAAACCGTTCTATGCTGTTCCGCGATCCCGATGGCAACCTTCTTAACCTCTTCGAGCCGGTGACCGAGGATGCTATTAAACGGTTTAGAGGTAGACATTGACGGGCAGTAAAGGATGGCCTTTCTAACGCACCAGAAGAATATCGGGGAAGGGGCTATGATGTGAAATGGGACTTGTTCATTTTATTAAGCTAATAGGAGGATAGTTCAACAATAATGATTTTTAGCTATACATTGCGTTTAGCTTATGTTGAAATAATAAGTGAGCTTAATGAATGATGTTTGTGGTTAATGGAGAATCGGTCAAGAAGAACATCTGATGCTTCGTTCGAAATTTATAGGCGACGAGCTTGGCTCAGCTGTTATCGTTCATGGCTTGTCCGCGATATCGTCGATTCCTCCTTCTGGGGGAATCGACTTTTCGTTCGAGGCTTGTTCGAATCATCGTAAAAGAAAGAACGTCGAAAGGGGTAAAAGGAATCGTTCTTGCTGATACTATAAACATTCAAATTGAATTAAAATGGGGTGGGAATATGGATAAGGGATTTAAATTAGCTAGCCAACTATTGACGCTGCTTGATACGGAACAAAGATGGTTTACCTTAGCCGAAGTTGAAAAAAGTTTTGGTATTTCAGATAAAACAATACGTAAGATGGTTGAGGAAATCAGCAAGCAATTACCACCTAGTATGACCATTGAAGTTTCTAGAGGAAAGGGAATATTTCTTCGACGTGATGGGAAAAGTAAGACGATTAGCGAAGCGATTTCTTCCATGTTCAGACAAACCACCTTTTATAGGCTGATGAGTGTGTTGTTCATGAATGTGGGTCCACTGTCCGTGGAGGAGCTTGCCGGGGCTATGTTTATGAGTACCTCGTCTTTGAAGAAACTGATCGTGCACTTAAATAATCATGATCTGAAAGCGTATAAGTTACGCATTACTTATTCTACACCTATGATCAAAGGGAATGAGTTGAATATTCGATATTTTTACTGGAAGTTATATTGTGATGCGTATGAGTTCACAGGATGGCCCTTTGAGAATGTCGATTTTGCTTACATCAATGAGCTAATCACAAATACGGAGAAACAGAAAAACATTGTTTATTTTATCAATTCCAAAAGGAGATTAGCCTTTTTGTTGGCCATTGTTGTAGAAAGAGTGACGAGAGGAAAATGTGTAAAAATCGACGAACATAGTTACCCTTGGGGAAAGGTTTTTTTTTTTATTTACCAGTAAAAACCTTTGCGAAGAGTCTTGAAGAAAAATTCTCCATTGAATTTCCCAAAAGCGAAATATTTTTTATGCAATCACTGGCTAGTCTCAGCCAATATCATTATTATGAAGGATCAGAAATAACGCCGATGAAAGAAATAGAATTATACAAAGAGAAAGAAGAATATCAAATGGGTAATCTGCTTCTAACGCTATTGGCAAAGGTATACCCCAACTTGGATAAGGAAGAACGATTTATATTGGAGATATACGAATTCTTTGACAAGCTATTAATCGATAATGCCATTCCTGAATGGATGATGATTTCAAAAAGTAATTTAACTACATATGTTCAAGAAGAGTGCCAGCAGATTTATCAAGAATTGCAAACCTGCATGCAAACGTGGAATAAAGCGTATCCTTCCATCTTGTATAATGATTTTCATTTAACCAAGTTAACCTTAATTGTTCGCTCAGGCTTGCGTTATAAAAGAAAGAGGGCCTTCTTAGTGATCGGGGAAGAATTTTCAATTCGTCATTACATAGCGGATTTGATAAAGAAGGAAATTGGGGATCAGTTGATCATTAATACTTCCATAATGAAAGGGTTAACCGACGAAATGATGCAGCAGCATCATATTGATCTTGTTATCAGTAATATCCCGGTTGCATTAAAGACAGTGCCTGTTGTTATTATCTCTACAATCCCATCTAAACGGGACTTAGACAATATTCGTCAAGAATTGCTCTTATAATTTGACCAATTATTTTCCGTATCCTACGTAAGATTTTGGTCTAGTTTGTTAGGATAAAAAGCCTTATGCTCAAAGTAGTTCCGGAACTAATTATCTTGGCGGAAATGGAAGCGATTTCGACAGCCAGACTTTAACATTAGAGGTGGAGGAAAATATGAGTAGGCATTTAGGCGCGAAAAAAGGAGAAATAGCGGACCGCGTTCTGCTTCCAGGAGATCCTTTGCGGGCAAAATTTGTAGCAGAACACTTTTTAGATAAAGCCTATTGTTATAACGAAGTAAGAGGCATGTATGGATATACGGGATTATACAAGGGTGTGCCGGTGTCGGTTCAGGGGACAGGGATGGGAAATCCATCGATGAGTATTTATGCAACGGAATTGATTGTCGATTATGAAGTTAAGAAATTGATTCGTATCGGTACGTGTGGCGCGATGCAGGAAGAAATTAATATCCGCGATATTATATTAGCCCAAGCAGTGTCTTCAGATAGTAATTTGACGGAGAAGATCTTCCATGGTTGCAATTATGCACCTACGGCCGATTTCTCATTGTTAATGAAAGCCTATCAACAAGCACAAGGTAAAAATGTAAATGTCCTTGTTGGCAACATTTATAATTCTGATGAATTCTACCGTGAAAACTTAGATCGACTTCACAAGTTTATGGATTTCGGTGTATTAGCGGTAGAGATGGAAAGCACGGCCCTATATACTTTAGCCGCTAAATATGCTGTGAAAGCACTATCGATTTTGATAGTAGGCAGTCAATTGTTAACACAAGAACACTTAACTCATAAAGAAAGCGAACAATCCTTTTATGAAATGGTCGAAATAGCTCTTAACACAGTCATGGAGGGATAGAGATGCATTATTTAATTTCCGTTGCCGGTCTGATTATTGTTCTATTACTGGCATGGCTTGCGAGTAACAATAAGAACAAGATTAAATATCGTCCAATCATTGTCATGATTGCTATTCAGATTGCTTTTGGACTGCTTATACTAAAAACAAGTATAGGCGAATTCTTAATTAAAGGGTTTGCTGATAGTTTTGCGAAATTACTGCAATATGCCAATGAAGGTACTAACTTTGTATTTGGTGGGGTTGCAAATGAAGGAGCCTACACATTCTTCCTTTATGTTTTGATGCCAATTGTTTTTATGTCAGCATTAATAGGGATTTTGCAACACTACAAAATACTGCCGTTCATCATAAAGTATATTGGTTTGATACTAAGTAAAGTAAATGGTATGGGGAAATTGGAATCATATAATGCGGTTGCAGCCGCAATTGTAGGACAAAATGAAGTATTTATTTCTGTGAAAAACCAACTTGGATCATTGCCAAAGCATCGCTTGTATACATTATGTGCGTCTGCAATGTCGACGGTATCCATGTCAATTGTCGGTTCATATATGACGATGCTAGAACCTAGGTATGTAGTGGCTGCATTAATATTAAACCTATTAGGCGGCTTTATCGTTTCATCCATTATTAATCCGTATGAAGTTAAATCGGAAGAAGATATTATTGATGTTCAGGAAGAGGAAAAACACACGTTTTTTGAAATGCTGGGCGAATATATTATGGATGGCTTTAAAGTAGCCATAGTAGTTGGGGTCATGTTAGTTGGCTTTGTTGGGATCATCGCTTTAATTAACGGAGTTTTTAGTGGCATATTCGGTATCTCGTTTCAAGGAGTTTTAGGGTATGTCTTTGCACCAATTGCCTTTCTGATCGGTGTGCCATGGCATGAAGCTGTTAGTGCGGGTAGTATCATGGCGACAAAGCTTGTTTCGAATGAATTTGTTGCTATGCTTGACTTTGTTAAAATCAAAGACGGTTTAAGCGGGCGTACTATAGCGATTGTCTCCGTTTTTCTAATCTCATTTGCTAACTTTGGGTCCATTGGTACAATCGTAGGTGCAGTGAAAGGGTTGAATGAAAAACAAGGGAATATTGTTGCTCGATTCGGATTAAAGCTGTTATATGGCGCCACGCTTGTAAG
Organism: Paenibacillus doosanensis; assembly: GCF_025060755.1. Classification (GTDB taxonomy): domain Bacteria; phylum Bacillota; class Bacilli; order Paenibacillales; family NBRC-103111; genus Paenibacillus_S; species Paenibacillus_S doosanensis. Next base: position 15,706 of record NZ_JANYUY010000039.1, on the reverse strand, counting down.
CGTTTTATCTGCTGTCATTATCGGAATTATATTTTAGTTGAACCACTTCACTTTGAAAATGCAGCCTCAAATCAAAATGAGGTTAAGCTGATCCGGATCATAAATAGTGGTAAAGCGGAGACTTGTTCTCCGACGACCAGTAGTTCAGTATAAGGATTCCCATCAATATCGAAGAATTTACCAAAGGTGGACTCGGTTTTTAAACCGAGTCTTTTTTAAGTTGACGAATGCTATCTCGTGCATCTATTCCTGCAAATATCAATAGTCGATATTCAATCTTGTCCAATTAATTAATTTAGGGTTTGATGGCATGGAGTGAACGCATTCTTAAGAAGTCACAGAAGATTCGCCACATGGTTAACCTAACGGATACGTTAGCGCGGTGATGGAACCAATCCATCGCTTGTTTTATTCCCTGTGCACTCCGCTCAACTATCGGGCAGGATAAATTCAATCACTTCGCGAACAACATAAGCCATGGCGAATTTATTGCAATTGATTATTAATTCCAAAAGGGGGTGACATCATGATATTTTTTGAAAAAACAAACAAACTTTCCAATTTCTTTTTTGTTATATTTGTACTATTTCTCATTATGACAGCAGTCTTTTTTGCAAGTAGCCGATTCACAGAGGTTCTTTCGGATAACTTCACCAATGATCTAAGAGGAACAGTCGGGATGTTAGTTTGTATTATGATTTCGATTTCTTCATTAATTGCTGGAGTATCACTTAAGTATTTGATAAAAGAGGCAAATAATGAGATTCAATTACTCGAAGAAAGAATGAAGATGGATAAATTTTAGATTTTACTTGAGGGATATCAAAGTCGGCAGTAACACCATCTTTACACGGTGTCGGCGCCATGCCGAGCAGTGCGCCGAACGGTATGGAGCCTGTCAGCGACCACAGTGCAGCAGCTGTAAACAGCCACGGCATCAACAGAGCCGCGCGTCCGACGCGATGCCCCGGCCGGAGCATAGTCATCCGTCCGTTCTTATCCGCGGTGGAGAACAGCGGCAGCGTCATCAACACCGGGAACAGCCCCTTCGGGGCACAGAACCACGGTGCACCCCGTGCGACGGCTTTTATCTTCAGAATGTTCTACAAGAATGCCGGGGGCGTTTGTCAGCCCCCCTTCAAGTTTGATTGGCGAATGTTCTCCAATTAAACGGTCTGTACTGGGCCAATCGGCTGACAGAGAATTTTTGGGCTGTATTTTCTGCGATAAAACACAACATAAAGCAGCATTAACCCTCAACAGCGGCCCCTCCTAGGCTGTGTCTTTTGCATTTATTCCCTCCATAAAATAATTTTACCCGGGTAATATTGATTGTTTATTTTTACCCGGGTATAATTGGTGAGACAATCAGAGAGGAGGTCAGCATGAGTAATACCCTAACGCGCTTTTACTGCACGGCATTTTTGGGTGAGGAAGTCGTCGCCAGCGGTTCGTTACAGCACGTTGTTACTACAGTGAAGGATGCCCTGGATGACAGAGACCTCACACAGTTGCTTTTGTTTGACGATTCCACGGGGAAGCCGGTAGATGTTGATTTTCGTGGGAAGACAGATGATGTGCTCAAACGATTAGGAGAACCGATTGGTGACTTACCCGATACGGAGGTGAATCATCAGCCTACACGGCGGGTCGGTCGACCCAAGCTGGGGGTCGTTTCCGGTGAGGTTACGTTATTACCACGCCATTGGGAATGGCTCAAGAGTCAGCCTGGAGGAGCATCGGTGACATTACGAAAACTCATTGATGAGGCTCGCCGCGCTGGAGAAAAACAGAGCAAAATCCGAGAGTCACAAGAAGCAACATATAACTTTATGACAGCTATGGCCGGGAACTTCCATCAATACGAAGAAGCTCTGCGGGCACTGTATGCTGGTGATTTGAATCGTTTTTACCACTACATCGATGACTGGGCGCCTGATATCAGAAACCATGTCAAGAGATTAGCCGCCAATGCATTCCCTGAAGAGAACTTATGAATGAAAGCATTTGCGCAGTCATTTCTAGCTTTTTCAAGTCATCAAGACTACCTGGCCGGTATCGGACATCGGACTGCAGCAATCGAAGATTCACGCCTCCTGCCTTTAACTGAACTTTCGATACCGAATGAATTGGAGGAGAACATGATCATGAATATTTTGAAAGTTAACGGCGTTGATTTGGCCTATGACAGTTTCGGTCACGAAAATAACGAGGCTATTATCCTCATCGCCGGGCTTGGAACCCAGATGATTCGATGGACGGCTTCGTTTTGTGAGATGCTGGCAGCACGGGGCTTTCGCGTCATCCGCTTTGACAATCGCGACGTAGGATGCTCGACACACTTTAGCCATTATCCCACGCTGGATTTTGACGCACTGGCGACTGCTCTCATGTCAGGACAGCGACCGAACATCCCTTACACGCTCGATGACATGGCAGGCGACGCTATCGGACTGCTCGACGCCCTTTCAATTGAACGGGCACATTTCGTTGGCAGGTCGATGGGCGGAATGATCGCCCAGATTGCAGCGAGTGACTACCCTGAACGGGTTTTATCACTCACCTCCATTATGTCTAGCTCCGGTAATCCCACCCTTCCGCAAGCTTCCCCGGATGTCATGGCGATGATGACTAAACCGGCGCCGAACCCCTTTGAGGATGAAGCAGGATTTTTGGCGCACAGCCTCTCTTTTGCCAAACGTATCGCCGGCACGGGCTATCCATTCGAAGAAGACGCTTATCGGGCACTCATTCTGGAGGAAGTCCAGAGGGCTTACGATCCAGGCAGTGTCGGACGACAAATTGCTGCGATCGCTGTCTCCGGTGACCGTCGTCCGCGGTTGGCGACAATCAAAGTACCAGCACTTGTCATTCATGGGGTGGACGATCCCCTGTTCGTCCCGGCGTGTGGCGAGGACACGGCTTCTGCAATCCCGGGCGCCGAGCTAATGTTGGTTGACGGCATGGGACACGACCTGCCGCACCAATTGTACAAAGTAACCGCTGATGGCATAGAACGAACGGCTCGTCGCAATGGACACGCGCTTCCTGAATAGCATCCACCCGGAGTCCGCGGTCCCCAATGGGACGAGTGGGCCAAGGGCGCAGCGCTGATCCATTTGCACACTTGGCGCATACGACCCGGTTGGAAGCGGCAGTGCTCTTGGAACGGTTATTATTGGGTACTATAGTTAACCATCAATAATAAGGCCGCCGATTACTTCGGCGGTTTTTTGTGTAGATTTAAGAATGCAGAAATCGGATATTGAACGGTTCGAAACTATGCGCCGCGGCAGTTCTTCTCGCATTTTTCTCCGATACACCCAGACCTCCAAAAGGCTATTATGTGAAACGGCGCTTTTTTCATTTTGTTAAGCTAACTGATAGTTTAGTTACAATATATGGTACTATTGGGGTGGATATCAAATGAGTAAAGGGTGAGCAATTTACAAGGGGGGGCATTTATGACAACCACACTAGGGCTAATCAGGCATGGGGTTACTGAGTGGAATACGCTTGGCAAGGCTCAAGGCATATCAGATATCCCTTTAAACGGAGAAGGAATAGAGCAAGCTATTGCATTGGCTAATAGACTTTCAAGTGAAGAATGGGACATTATATTCTCTAGTAACCTGATGAGAGCTAGGCAAACTGCCGAGATTATACGGCAATCTTTAGGAATAGCTTCAATATTCACTGATGAACGTATTAGAGAAATTAATTGCGGAATCATTGAGGGTACCACTGAGGAAGAACGCATCGCTTATTGGGGAGTTAATTGGCGTGAGCAAAACCTTGGTATGGAAGATTTCCAAGTGGTCGCCAAGAGAGGTCTAAATTTTCTTGAAGAACTGATTGTGAAACATGCAGGTAAAAGGATTTTAGTTGTAAGTCACGGAGCGTTAATTGGCTTATCATTACAACATCTTTTACCGCTGCGCTTCCCAAAAACATATATAGATAATACCTCTTTAACTATTCTTACGCATACTAACAACGATTGGACATGTCAATTATATAACTGTACCAAACACCTTTAGTTTAGGGTTGATTACGTTCCCTCAGAGACGATAATTAAATCACCGATAATCAAGCTGCAGATTGCTTCGGCGTTTTTTTGTTGTTAAGGAAATGATGCGCAGCAATATCCTGTGGAAATCCGTGGGCTCCCCCGAAAGTAAAGTCTACCCATAGAACGATCCCAGAGGAAGGGTTAGACGCCGATCCAGCTTAGGCTGGATGCGGACGGAATAAGCTTCAGAGCATCACGTCACTTTTGGGCGATTTGTTCTGCGTGTTATGAAGGTTTGATCATAATCCTAGTATCTCATAAATGACGGCTGCATGTTTGTGTCCGATTAGCGGAGAATTTTTTATTCAGACTGTCGCTGTTAGGATGAAATTGAAATGATATAGCAAAGGTCCGGTTAACCTAAAAAGGCTAATCAGACCTTATTTAATGAATACTTTAAAGGGTACAGTTGATGATTGGCATTAAGCTATCGCTGCCCGTAAGTAAGGCTGCTGCACTCCGGGACAGTTTCGTTACGAGGAGGGCTCTTTCGATACTGTCGCCAACAAAGCGGAAACGATCCAAATCGGAATGACGCTTATCGCAACTACTACCGGGGTGAAAGGCAGCATGAACAGTACATAGATGAGCCAACATACAGGCGCATACAGAAAAACTATTACTGTGCCGACCACGACTGACGAAACCCATCTTCCGATACGGTACCGATCCAGTAGGGTCACAACGAGAATCCCCATGGCGGCAAGCGAGAACAGATAGCTAATATCTTGGAACAGAACGGAGCTGCCTATAATCAGCAGCAAGAGAAGAGGCAGAAGACCGGCAAGCGATTCATGCAGAGACAGCTTGCTATCCCGAATGGTCGATACAGCGAGAACGCATGCGCCCACAGCGAAAAAGATACTCAAGAACGCGGTATCATTATTCGTCGATTCGGACAGATGCAGCAATCGTGTTACCCCCGATACGATTCCCCAGCTCAATACGGCCGCTCCGGCCATCCATCCGAGCAGCCGGACCAATTCGGCAATCATTGTGCGGAGCCGTAAGCCGCCCGTTCGAATCTGAAAGATCATATACCATAGGGCGAACCCGGCAGCCGCGGCCGACAGGACATAAGAAACGGCTTTGCTCATGATCACTAAATAGCCGGGCCATAAGGAAAAGTAAAGGCTGTCCTGTTTCCTTCCATCTTTAAATGGAACCTGTGCGGCATGATCTGCCATTTCCAAGGTGGTTATCAGAAAATGGTATGCCGTAGCGCGGTCCAAATTGTCAAAGCTGTCCGATTTTTCGTGGTAGCTCTCGACCCCCTCAACTGCTGCGAAATTTAGGCCAGAGTAGCCTGCCTTCAAATAACGGGTCAAATCCGTCCCATTGGGCATTCGGCGGTACAACCCGTTCGTAAACGAAAAAGCTAGCGGACGCGAGCTTGCAGATTGAAAGTAGCGCACCGCATCCAGATTGTCGTCAGAAGTCTCGAACATCAGCAGACCGCCGCGATTGCCGCGCGCTTCGAAGTTAATGACCAGATCGATACTACCGGGAAGCTCCGTGTGCGATCGAACAAATTCCTTCGCTCCCAGCGTCCCTAGTTCCTCACCGTCCGTGAACAGAAAATAAAGGTCCGATTGCAAATTCGGGTTCATCGCCTGCTCGCGCATGGCTTCCAGAATGGCGGCAACAGAGACCATGTCGTCTGCCGCACCTGGGGTCGTCGGTTTGGTGTCGTAATGGGCGGAAATCAGGATGCCACGATCTGTTGAGGGGGCGTCCAGCTTCACCAATATATTTTGCAGAATCAATGTATCATTCTCGTCAAAATGGGCCCGTGCGCGGATGCCGTTCTTGAAGTTATCCTCATGAGAAAGTCCGTTAGCGAGCGGCGGCAAATTCTCGAAATCCGGTACGCCATTACGCTCAAACATGTCCGCCATCACGTCCGTGACCGTGTAAGTTACTTTCTCGACCTTCGGTTCCAAGCCCATTGCTCGTATTTGCTCTAACAGATGAGCGCGTACCGACTCCAGTTCTGTCGAGCCGGACGGATGTGCCGCGACGGTCATCGCCTTAAGGTTGGCCATCATCCGCTCATATGCCGGATAATTCACATCGGATTCGGATGGCGGCGTCGGCGGCCGCAAAAGCTGCACCTCCAATCCAATCCCCGTCGCAAGTACAATCATCATCAGAACTATTGAACCTGAATTTCGAAAGTGCATAAGATCAATGCAAGATGCTAAAGCAATGGCGACTTAAGAAGTGAAAAGGTGGGAGTTTCCCATGTTTTAGTGGAGACGGAAGCTTGCGGCAGATGGTCTTTCCCCCTCCCCAATGAAGAGGCAGTCCTGATTTCCATGTAAAATTTTGCTTATGATTATTCTAACTGCGCCACTCGAACCTCGATTCGTTTCCAGACATAACGGCTGGGAAAGTCCCTCGCAAGCTTGAGTAGGATAGAGCGACCATGCCGAATGAGCGTTGCGGCGCAATAAAAGAATTCCAGACGGAACCGGGCAATCGTATAGCCTTGATGGACTGGCTCACAGCAGTCACGTTTGAAGCGCTCGAACAAATTGTAGGCCAGCAGCTTGATCAGCAGATCCAGACCATTGGCTTTGAAATCACCTGTCGCAATGCGATCGATGGAAAACCCGTTCTTGGCTTCCTTAATGTAATTTTCCATGCAGCAGCGCTGATTGTAGAATCGCCACAAATCGATCGGTTCCCATTCCAGATTAGTCACCATGGCTTCGTACTGCCAGTCCGAATCGAATACAATGCGGCCTTGGCCCTCCTCGAACACTTGCGCCTTACGGATGATCGCTACACGACGCGCCTTGCTCCAGGAGGTCGCTTGGTAGATCAAGCAAATACCTTCGATGATCCACTCTTCGTCGACATATCGCGTCCAGTAACGACAAGCCCCAACTTCCTTGGCCAGCCGCTGGGTCCATTTCAGCTTGCCGACATAGCCGATGTGGTGCTGCTCCCACAAGCTGTAAAAATCTTCACCGCCAAAGCCTTTGTCGAACCTTGCGTACTTCACTTTGTGTTCGTCGAGCAGTCTAAAGGTTTGCCGCAGGAAGTCGGCCGCATCGGTGGAAGAGTGCGTATTGCCCGGTCGAAGCACGGCGTTCAAGTTTAGTCGGCTCTGGCCTTCAAAGGCAAGCAGGGGATGATAGCTCTTACGCCCGGGCTTGTGTGGATTTGTGCCTTTGGCCGCGCCGGACTGATCGCCATACACGGTCTCTACCGTGGAATCCAGATCGAGAATCAGCTCAGGTGGCAAGCAGGGTCGAATGATCTCTTGATTCAGCCTCCGCAGTTCGTTAACCAGAGAGGGACAGAAACGACCAAGCCGGATCAATTCCTTGTACAACAGACTGTGATGCGGGCAGCGGCCGCCGAGAAAGCGCCTCAGCAGCACGTCGCTTTGCAAACGACGGAAATGAAAAATCCGTTCGCAGCCAAGCATCCAGCCAACGATGAGATAGAGCAGAATACGGTAAACGGGGAAGAGGGAGTTGCGCGCTTTGCCGCCGGAGAGGCTGCACATCGCCTCCGGCAGTTTGATTTTTTCGAGAAAGGCCAGGAAGATTTTGATGCCGCCGCAGCTCGTTGCGTTTTGTAGTGAAAATTCTGTTTTAATTTTGCTGATCGTTGTGGTAGACTTCACCTATAAGGTGCTCCTCTCTTTGGGTGTAGTGTTCCAAGTAAACACCATTCTACCAAAGATTCGGAGCCCTTTTCATATTTTCAAGAAGCGATACTTTCGAAATTCAGGTTTATAAATGAGTGTTTTGCATAATTCCGTTTCAGAGAAGAAGCGATAGCATATTCACTGTCGTTAAGGGGTAATTTTCGAAAATGGTATTATATGGATGAAGAAAAGGGCAGACTTGCAGAATTTTAGAACAGCTCGTTTTTTAAGCGGCAGCCCGTTTTGAATGATGAGAAACGGCGAGCGCAGATGCAAGCAGAACAATGGCATTCAAATACTGGTGAGTTGTGACTTTCTGAATGCCCCGGACATGTGCGGCGTCTGCCGTCAAATAGGTTTTCAATCGGGAGTTGCAGCGTTCTACGCTGGTTCGTTCATTGTAAAGTTCCTTCCAACGCTTTGTATCCCGATGAGGGATGCTGTATCGCCGGAGATCATCCTTCGCATTTACTTTGACGACCATTCCATAGTTTGAAGACGAGCAGGCAGCCATGCCAAGCGGACAGTCGACTTTACCCGTGGCATGCGGGCAGCGAAATTTATGCATATCGCCGTCAACTCCCCAGTATGTCATCGCATAACCCATGGAACAGCACGGTGTTCCGTTCGAGGTCATGCCAGCAGGCGGTTCCTTCTCCCCCCGCAGATTAAGGGGAATGATGGCTTGTGCCTTGACGTTGCGGGCGGCCTCATAAACTTTCATTTGGTCGTAGCCCGCATCGAGTATGAAAAATCGTGTGCTCGTCCTGGACGCTGTTTTCTCGATCAGGCCCGGCGCCATTTCTCCATCATTGACATGCGCCGGCGTTACTTCCAAGGCGATCGGCAATTCACTTTTCGTATCGACCGCCAGATGAATTTTGTAACCAAACCATGTGATTTTATTGCCGAAGGAATCAATTTTTGCGCCCCAGTTCGCATTACCCGTTTGCTCGCTTTTGCGTTTGGGCTGCTTTTTCTCGTAAGCGCGGAGAGCGGCGCTGTCTATGGCGACGTTACTGCCTTCTATGATACCTTCCTGCTGACAGCGTGTGACCAAATCCTCAAAAAGCCGTTTTGCCAAGTCCTTTCTCGTCAGTTCTGAGAAAACTCGGCTTAATGTGGATATGGAAGGAGCTTCTCGATCCAGCGGAAGACCACACTGATAACGAAACCGGAGATCCGTATCCAAACGCTTATGCAACCCTGAAAAGGTACTTATTCCTTCAAGCGGCGCAGCCAAGAGTGCTCGTAGAATACCTTGTCTGCAGTATCCCTCAGCGCCTCGGGGTGAACGGCTTCTCAGTTCCTTGGCATACGGTCTCAGATCGAGAGAGCTGAAGAAGATCGGCAATCTCTCCTTGGGTTGAATTTTTAAAAGTTCTTCGAAGGAAAACAGACATTCTTGGAGAATATACAAAGTGACTTCCTCCATCCTTGAGGTTTTTGGGTTTGGTCACTTGAAAACTTCTCCAAGTTGGGGTGAAGTCCCTTTTTTATGTCCGAAAATCCTTACGGCTCAAGGCCTCAGATTACTGCAAAACGCTCAAATAAAAAAGTGGTTAAATATCCCTGATGAATCGGCATTAATCGAGTTTGATTGGGATGCTGTCGAACACCCGCTGAGCACAATGATCGGAATAACTCTAATCAACATGACGAGAATGGGCTTGGCCCATTTTTGAAGCAACAAAATCTTTTTCATCGTTGTCCTCCCTAATTGAAAGTATGGAATATCAATGTGGGAAAGGACTATTGTCGTCTTCATCAGGTGCTTCTCTTCGTCTGGCGATACGTACTATCCACCGCTGAATGCTGCTGAGTTGTGACAGTCTTACAGCCACAAACCAAGTTGAACCGGCTGCAGCAATTTCATGCCCCCAGTGTATCTTTTGTGAAGAAAAATAGGTGAATGGAAGTAACACTACGGAAGAGATGAGAGCAATCGAGAATGCCAATTGAACCAAGTCATAAAAATGCTCCAGTCAAGTTCACCTCCGCATGAGCGATATGGGTTTTTTTATAATAATTATACGCTTTAAAAAACTGTGTAGTTTCACTAATCTGCCCGTTAACATTCCTGTAGGTGTTAATAGATGGAACTTGCAGAAAAAAGAACGCCTCGCTAGGATGAGTATGTACTGGGTTGCAGCCCTCAGAACTCACCTTAGGAGGCGTTATTATGAAGTCTAATCCAATTAAGTCTCAAAATCAACGTGTAGAACGAATCTCCACTACTACTCTGGTCATTGGCATCGACATTGCCAAGGAGAAACACGCAGCACAAGCCATTAATTTTCGAGGTATTGTCCTCACCAAGCGCCCTATTCTATTTTCGAATGACCTTGCCGGATATGAGCATTTAGAACAAAGTATTCGGAAATTACAGAAGATGCACGGCATGAATGACGTCGTTGTGGGAATGGAGAGCACCGGTCACTACTGGTTCAATATTGCCAACTGGTTGGTGGATCAGGGCATTGATGTGGCTCTTGTCAATCCAATGACAACAAAACGCAATAAGGAAAACAGAGATAACTCACCTTCCAAGAACGACCCAAAAGATGCTCTGGTCATCGCCGATGCGGTGAGTCGTGGGTTCTACACGTCCTTCTCTCCAAAGGATGAAGCATTCCGTCGCATACGGGTTATGGTCACAAACAGAGAGCACTGGGTGGTTAAATCAGGAAGGGCTAAGAACAGAATACACCGTTGGCTTGATATCCGGTTTCCAGAATACAGACAAGCATTTGATGATATTTTTAGCGATCGTTCGTTAGCCACTTTGCGCCGGTTTCCAGCCCCTTCTGACCTACTGCAGCTAACTCCGGAGCAAATGGTACAGATCTGGGGTGAGTATATGGCCAGACCAGGCGGGGTGCGAGGTAAGAACAAGGCATTGGAACTTCAATCACTCGCTAGACATAGCGTGGGAGACACTACTGCCCTTGAAGAAGACAAATGGGAACTAAGGCACCTCATCGAAGAGTATGATAGGATCTGCCGAATTATTGACGAAGTGGACGAGATGATTGAAAAGATACTGCCTGAAATTCCTTGTTCTGATCTCGTTCGATCTGTCGGTACTTCCGTTCCAGCAACGGCTGCCATATTAGCATTTGGTGGGGACTTACGTAACCTATCTCACGGAAATCAATTACTACGCAAGGCAGGATTGAACTTAGCAGAACGAAGTTCTGGCAAATATAAGGGGCAAATTAAGCTCACCAAGCGAGGCAACTCACTACTGCGCAAACATCTCTACTTCACTGTGTTTCACCTGTTATCTTTCAATGAAGCGTTCCAAGCCATACATGCGCACAATACCGAAGTGAAAAGAATGACGAAAATGCAGTCCATGATGAAGCTGATTGGGAAACTGGCCCGTATGCTTGTAGCCATGGCAAAAGAAGGACAACCATTCTCCATTAATAAAGCACAACTACCGTTAGCAGCATAAAAAATATATCGTAACCCTGACACGTGAATTGGCTCATTCGCAGGATCTCACAAAGAAAGCACGGAGTACCGAGATTTTTACGCTTTAGGGCATAGACCCGTTCCGTTAACGTTGATCGGACTCCACACCTTGGATAGATAGGACGAAGGAATGTGAGGGCAAAGACCCGTCGAGATTTGGGAGAGTGAATCCCCAAGGACCTTGTGGAGAGAAGCGTGCAGCATACCACTTTTATGGAAGATGTTGTAAAGATGTTCAGCACCTTCTGTTCCCGCATGCGCTCTAACGGAACTACCTGCCCCACAAGACCCAAACAACTAAACTCCTATTTTCATGCAAATTGAAATCCTGCGAATGAGCGAGCATTCGTGAGAAAATCCTTATTCACTGAGGGAGCTTAACGAAAAATGAAGCAGTTGCCAAAGGGAAGTTAGTTTCGATAAGTTAGCTGTAATGCGTTCTTTTTCCGATACAATCCGTGAAGCTCGGTTGTTCTGCCTTACTGTAGTTTTGTCACTCCGTTCGGAAGTTCGGAAGCCGGCGGCCAGACGATCGCTCCGCTGCGGTTCACGTACCCTCTGTTTTCTCGCTCGAAATCGGAACGAGCAAACTGATCACAGCCAATTCGCCGTTAAAATCGTCAGTCCAATAGAATTTCGACTCGATCACAAAGCGGCCGGATGTATTGATATAGCCGTACCTCTGCCCCTGGCTGGCCGGAGCCAGGCCGCCCTTGAACAAACCCCCGGCTGTAATGCCCTGGATGACTTTGGTGCCCTTCTTGTTGATATAGAAGGTGACTCCATTACGCTCGAGTTGTCCGTATCGGGGCCTGTCAGCCGTCTTTCCCAGGAGACGCTCCATGAGTATGTTCCGGTCTTAAAAGAAGCTGCCGCACAGATGGGACTCATGCTGGCCTGATCCGAAACGGCATTTTGGAAAATATGGTTGTTTTTCCGCCATGTTTAGGCTAAACTGTAATGGACAGCCCAAAGCGTGGGCTGACTGAACTGAATAGGACGCAGCGGCAAGATTGCCGTTAGCCGTCAAACGTTACTGGGGGAGTCCGAATTGTCCGGACTGAGACGGAATCGCATGAGATTCCGGACCCTTAGCACCTGATCTGGATCATGCCAGCGTAGGGAAGTAATCGGCGAAACAACGACGAGCATCGTCAACATGCCTTGAGTGAAGCCACCCCTGTGGGTAGACTTACCGCGGCATGTTTGGCGGTGAAAGATAGAGCCGGTTCCCTGGGGGAACCGGTTTTTTTATGCAGTATCCGAGACATCATCGCATCTCCATGGCGTTCCGACAAGGTGGAGATGTGTGGTGCGTGGCCATGATTACCATGTTCCCGCCCTGCCGAGGAGCTGTATCCCTGTTTTTGAATTCGCCCGTGCTGTACTTCCCTCATGCTTGGCCTGATGAACAGGTGCGCAGAATGAGCAAGGCCGGACCATACCATGAGGAGGAGAACGAGCGATGAGCACAGAACATGAAACAGGGGGACAGGAACACCATCGGGATACGGAAAAAGAAAGCACGGGGCGTCTGCGGCCTTTTCCGGGCAGCCGCAAGGTATACATTCAGGGCTCGCGACCGGACCTATTGGTCCCCGAACGCGAAATTGCCCTTCATGACACAAGCACTCCCCAAGGGGTGGAGCATAACGAAGCGCTCCGCGTGTACGATACGAGCGGTCCGATGACCGATCCGGATTATGAGGTGGACATCCGGACGGGCTTGCCTGCGCTGCGCAGGATGTGGATTACGGAGCGCGAAGACGTAGAGTCGTACAAAGGCCGGGCGATTAAGCCGGAGGACAATGGCTTGAAGCCGGGCAGCAAAAGAGCTGGAGCCGAGACGTATCCCGGCGTAACCGGGGAACCGCTGCGGGCACGGGAAGGACGATGCGTGACGCAGATGCATTATGCGCGGAGAGGCATCATTACACCCGAGATGGAATTCGCAGCCATCCGCGAAGGCGTGGAGCCCGAATTCGTACGGCAGGAGCTGGCCAGCGGCCGTGCCATTTTGCCTTCAAATATCAATCATCCGGAGAGCGAACCGATGATTATCGGACGCCATTTTCACGTCAAGATCAATGCCAACATCGGCAATTCGGCCGTATCGTCTTCCATTGAGGAAGAGGTCGAGAAGATGACCTGGGCCGTCCGTTGGGGAGCGGATACGGTTATGGACCTGTCCACGGGCAAAGACATTCACACCACCCGGGAATGGATCATCCGCAATTCGCCGGTACCGATCGGTACGGTGCCGCTCTATCAGGCGTTGGAAAAGGTCGGAGGGGAGGCGGAGGCGCTGACGTGGGAGCTGTACCGCGACACGCTGATCGAGCAGGCCGAGCAGGGTGTGGACTACTTTACGATCCATGCGGGCGTGCTGCTACGCTATATACCGATGACTGCCAAACGGATGACGGGCATCGTCTCACGGGGCGGATCGATCATGGCGGCATGGTGTCTGGCGCATCACCAGGAAAATTTCCTATACACCCATTTCGAAGAAATCTGCGAGATCATGAAGCGGTATGACGTCACCTTTTCGCTGGGAGACGGCCTTCGTCCGGGCAGCATCTATGATGCCAATGATGAAGCGCAGATGGCAGAACTTGCGACGCTGGGGGAACTGACCCAAATTGCCTGGAAGCATGACGTGCAGGTGATGATCGAGGGTCCCGGACACGTGCCGATGCACAAAATCAAGGAAAACGTGGACTTGCAAATGGAGATTTGCCAAGAAGCGCCGTTCTACACGCTCGGCCCACTGACCACGGACATTGCGCCGGGGTACGATCATATTACATCGGCCATCGGGGCGGCGATGATCGGCTGGTTTGGTACATCGATGCTCTGTTACGTTACGCCGAAGGAACATCTCGGCTTGCCAAACAAGGACGATGTGCGCGAAGGTGTCATCGCCTACAAAATCGCGGCCCATGCCGCCGATCTGGCGAAAGGCCATCCGCGTGCGCAGCGCCGGGACGACGCGCTTTCCAAAGCCCGCTTCGAATTCCGCTGGCGCGACCAGTTCAACCTCTCGCTCGACCCGGAACGCGCCATGTCCTACCACGATGAAACACTGCCTGCCGAAGGAGCGAAGCAGGCGCATTTCTGCTCGATGTGCGGGCCGAAGTTCTGCAGCATGAGCATTACGCAAGATATCCGCGCATTTGCCGCGGAGAAGGGATTGTCGGAACAAGAGGCAGTTGCCGCAGGCATGCAGGAAAAAGCCGAGGAATACCGGATGCGCTCATAATGTTGGCATTTTTGCTTGGTGTCTGCTGATCCGTTAAATTGACATTATTACTGCTTGTCCGCATGGAAACGGACAGAAAGAGAAGCAAAACAGCAAAAGCAGTTCATCTCCCTACCTTGGGAAATGAACTGCTTTTTTGGCATGTCATGCTTCACAAGCCAGACTTGGGCTGCATATTCAATTCCCTTTGCAAAATACGGTGCCAGAACGGAAAGAGGACTGTGGACGGTTATGCCGCTAACCGCCGCTATGCGTGCTGCCGCCGGAGCCATGGCCAAAAGCCAGTCCTTCTGAGAACGGCTGCGCCATGCTGAACTGCGGTGTTAGCAGGTAATTGCCGTTTTTGTCGATGAAACCGTATTTTCCGTTCACGTAAACTACTGCCGCCCCGTTTGAAAACGGGTCGGCGTGATCATACCGGGGTGTAATCCGGAGCTTGCCGGTGGTGTCAATATAGCCGTATTTGCCGCCGAACGCAAGCATTACGGCCGCCATACCTTCGGAGAAATCGGACGTCGAGCTATACCGGTATGGAATGACCAGTTCCCCCTTCGTGTTGATGTACCCCGCTGTTTTGCCCACATTGACCCGAGCCAGTCCCTCGGAGAAATTAGACGCCTGGGTGTAGATGGGCTGTATGCTCACCTTGCCATGGCTGTCTATATAACCGTACCGTGTCGCCGTAGTTCCGTCAGCATTCTGAACCTGCGTCGTATACAGCGCACGGTCATTATAAAGAATGCCGGCATTTCTCAGCTTGTATTCGAACAGCTCGCTAGTTAAACTTTTCAACGTAAAATTCGTCTATATTAATAAGATACGACCAATTCTACTTGATGGAGGTTATGCAATATGGCTATCAAAAAAATGATGAGTGCTTTCTTAGCAGTGTGCTTTGTATTGATGTTTGCTTCTGTCCCTACGTATGCAGCATCAAATGTTAAACTAATAGTAAACAGCGAAATAATTACTCCTGGTTCACCACCAGTAGTTATCAATGGTAGTACCCTAGTTTCCTTGAAATCCTTAAGTAAACTAAACCTTAGCTTAATTTGGGGCTCAAAAAATAAAAGCGTTACCGTAACTACAAAAGAAAATAAACCTGAATTTCGAAAGCGCATAAGAATGCGGTGGCGATCATCCAGGAGCGGATCAACAACTGTGAATAAGTGGGAGTGGGACCAGCGAAATTTTGAAACCAATATCCACATGGGGATAACTCCCCCCT
>NZ_JANYUY010000038.1 GCF_025060755.1 Paenibacillus doosanensis | reverse complement strand
CAAACGAGTCATCCAGGGAGAATTATCTTGATTCTCCCTTTTTCTTAGTCACGAGTGGACAGCTTGTCCGTCACCATCAGGACAACTTATGCCGTCAACTGATGGACATTATGCATTAGCAGTAACACAGGAACTATCAAACTTTCATTGCTTTTAATTTCACCTGCTTTAAGTTTAAACGAAAAAATGTCATGTAATGCAGCCAAAAACAATCTACCAGCAGAATATTTTACATCAAAAAAATGTGGATCTTTAGTTATTTCCTCAGCAAAAATAGGTATTCCAATTAACTCAACATCACAATTAAATTTCTTCCAGAGCTTCTCCTTATTGATAAAGAGATTCCATAATGCCTTTGCACAATAAAATAAATCATGTTCAGCATCTCTACCATTACGCATCGTATGTCCAAGAATTTGATATCCTTTCGCCAATCCTGCTCTCAAACGCTCAAACCAATTAAATGTAATGGCACGAAAATATTCATTAGTGACACTATCCTGAATACTCTCATCTTCCGCAAAACGTACAGCCACACGATCAAATAATTCAAACCATTGATCTTCCTTAAGTTGCTTTACTTCTCTTTTGGTTAGCAGTAGTTTATCGTATAACAGCTCATACAAATCAGGGAGCTCAAGTTTGTGCCCTTGCAAAAGCTCCGCCGCAAATAACTGCAGTGGTACTTCAAGAATCGTATTAGGCCGTATGATTCCCTCTACCCAACCCCCAAAAAAGTCCTGCAGACGGCTAGCCTCTGCAAATGAACTCACTACAATTTTGGCATTGCCGCGCACTCCTCCTTGCCCCTGGTACTTCTTAAATACCGCAGCAAGCAGATTCCCTAGAAGTGGATCGCTATAATATTGCTTTGCAGTTTTGCGGAATCCAATTTCCATCTCGCATTACCTCACTGTCAACTCGTCAAAGGTGCTTCCACTAATTCTCTGCTCTTGCCGTTCCAGCGATAATGAAATAAGGTCACAACCCGAGCATCTTTAGGACGATAAATTTCGTATATAGCCAACCTTGGTACTGTATCATAACATCCCCATAATACTTGTGAAGTCATAATATAATCGAACCCCATGTCTGTCAGAAGTTCAAACATATCCCGCATATTGGCATCGTCCACACCCGCAAATGCTTCATCCAAAGAAATAATGGTTGGGGCATCATCATGTTGTGCATCACTATAACGAGAAAATGTGGCGGCAAATAAAGGAATGTACATGGCCATCGCCTTTTCCCCGCCGCTTAATACATTAAACTTAGAGTCCGTTAATTCCTTGTAGCTAGTTTGTTCTCCTTTGCGGAAGTATAACCTGAATTCAAACCAAGATCGGTAATCTAATATTTCATTTATAAAATATCTTAAAGTTCCTTGCTCATCTTCCGCATTGGCCTTTGCCTTCAAAATGCGTGTACGGAAGTGTTCAACAATAGTATCAATTTCTTCATCATTCATTCGATGAGCGTCTCTCAACAATAAATCCACAAGAGTATCAGGAGGAAGCTCCTCTTCGGTCTCCACTACTTTGGGTTCCCAATTAAGTGATAGCTGCAAGCCGCTTGAAGTATCACGTCGCTTCATTAAAACATCCATTTGGCTTACCCATTCTTTAGCACGGCGAATTCGCCCCCGAATCGCTCTTCCTACACTTCCAATTATGATTTCTTCATAAAGCTCTCTGTCTTTTTCTGTTAGCAAAACTTGTTGCTCAGCTCTCTGATTGATTAATTCCTCTAATAGTACGATAGGGGAAAGCGGGTTGGATCGATCGCGTTGGGAATGAATGACTATCCGGCCTGAAAACAAAAAATCCAATTCCAGTACATATTCGCGTAAATTGTTGCAAACCGCGTTATATACCTGCTGAAGTTCGTTTCCCAGACGTTCTTTTGTTTTATTTCCAAACTGGGCACCATAACGCCTCACGATCTGACGGCATACCTTCAGAACTTCAGTCCAATCGGAAGATTGAAATGCCGCTTCCTTCCACTCCTGCACAAGCCGCAGTTGCAATTCAGCCTTCCATAATTCCACTGAAAGCTGATACTGGTTATTACTCTTTTCATACTCATGCGAACGTACTCTTAGCTCAGCTTCCTGACTTGCTAATAATGTGATGATCTGCTCTTTCTCTTGATCTAATACGGCTAATTGGTTGTTTAAAGTTACTTTATTTTCTTTTAATTTAGTAAGCTGCTCGTAGATCTCCTTACTGCCCATTTCTAACATAAGTTTATGGAGTTGCCTAATTTGAGCTTCGTATTTTATGTTCTTTTCTTTCAAGAAAAGCTGCTGATCTTCATCTTCTTCCAGTTGCAGTATGAGTTCATTCTGCTGTTCCTTACTATTCATTTGATGTTCGGAAATCTCATTGTAACGCAACCATAAAGAGTGCAGTTCTGAAACCCTGCCACGATAATGGGGCCATATATCAAGAGCATCTCGAATTTGTTTTTCATTTTTTAAACTGGACCACTCTGCTGTTATTTCTTTTAATGACAGTTGAATTTTTCTTAGTGCATTCATCCTTTCTTTATATTGCAATTCCACTTTTTGTTCTTGATTCATCATTTCATTAAGGCGATAAGATAATTGAACTAATGTGTCAAGATGCTCCTGTAATTCCATGTCATCGGGAAAGGCATCTAGCTCAGCATGGAGAACTCGAACATGATCACCAACTCCCATTAACTGTTCATCAACATATGATATTTCATTAACCAGAAGTTCAATATTCGATTCGAGTTGGGCAATTGCTATTTGCTTGGTGCGCCGTCTTGTCTCTGCACCGATATACTCTGCCCGCTCTTTTGAAAAACCGTTTCCAGTCAAAGCTCCTAAACGAAAGCCTCCCTTACCAATTACCAACTTTTCTTCGTTCCCAACAGCATCGGAATAACCCGTTTCCCACCCTATACTGTTTAATGCGCTTTGAACATCTTCAAGAGTCAACCCACTTTCTGCCGAAGGAGTTGCACATAACACATCCGTCAGGAAGGAACCCCCTGATTTTTCAGTCGGTTCAACCCAAACCTCTTCTTCTTGCTCCCAGTCCATTTTTGAAACTTTCCCACCTGGGAATATCCACGCATCCAATAATCCGGCTTGTTCGAGTGTTTCTTCCAACCGTGCGCGTTCATTTTCAGTAAGGATTTCATTAAATTCACAAACTGAAAATAAAGGTGCGCCTGTTGAGGGTCTCCTTAATTCACGGGTACGGCTCCTTCTTTCATTACGAGCCGGTTCAGGTTCCTTGGCCGATATCCATTGCTTCAACTCTTGCTCCAACCTGGAACAATCCAACTGCAATACTTCCTTTTGATGTTGCAAACGGAGAGATTGCTCCAATAATTCTTGATTCCTGACTTTGAAAGCTTTAACTGCTGGGAAACGTACCCGTTCATATTGACGTTCTGTGAGTGTGATTGAAGATAACGCTCTCAGAGCATCACGCAAAGCTTCCTGATCAACAGGCAATTGGTTTAACTCCTGCTGCCAACAGATCAACCTTTCTCTCATTGATTCTTTAGTAATCTCAACCGCATTAACTTGCAGCCTATACTCCTCTTCAACAACCGTTCGTTGGCGATGTATCTCCCCGAAGTTTATTTCAGCCTCAGAAGCTATACGATTGGCTTCGCGTTCTTCAAGCGCGATAGTATGAGCAGCGATCAGTTTTTCTTTATGTTGTCCAAGGTCTTTTATCCAATGATGAGACCATCTATCATCATCCGGGATACCTTTTAACCACATACCGTGATAAATATCGTGTTCTCTAAACTCTAGGACTCGTGCGGTATCCTCAAGTTCATCTATTACACTGGTCCGTTCAATTACAAGTTGTTCTATCTTGTCTTGTGCTTTTGCAACATCCACTTTTATACGTGATAAATTGGTTGAATTTCTTCTCATTCGTTCATCAAGATCGGCTAGCTGCTTGTTTGTTTCCTTAAACTGCTCTTCCGCATGTTCCAATTCCCGTTGCTTGCCTATCACTTCGCTACGATTCAGAACATCTAACTCCGCTTCTATCGACTTGAGCATCGCTTTTCTGTGATTAATAGAAGAAATATTATTAGCTTGCTCGTCCTTCGTAGTTTGGACTTTCTTGTTTAATTCATTAACTTCCTTTTCTAAGCTTTCACATACTTGATATTGATTCAACACCTCTTCAGAATGCTGCCTTATTAGAAATTGATTATATTCGGTATATTTCTCACATAATTTTCCCATGTCTTTTACATGTATATGAAGTTCATCCAATCGATCCGTAATTTCATCCATGTCTTCTATCACATCTGAGAGAGGATTCAAATCGTCTTCCATTATGGGTGGTAAAGCATTTTTCAAGATTTCATACATAGAAGAAGGTTTAAAATCTTTGGAAAGCTTGGGACTTCTCAACTCTAATAGCAGCTTTAACAAATCTTTGTAAGAATCCACATCCTGAAAACCAAACAAAGCCTCGTTGACCATCTCTCGGTACATACTCTGCTCTTGTACCACTTTACCTCCTGAGTCGATCAAATCACCTAGTTCTTTTCTGGTCAGTGGAATCTTACTCTTTTGCTCGATCCATAATGAACGATTATATAAATAGATATCGCGATTAATTCTTCTTCCATCTTCTAATAAGAACCCCCAGAAGCCTAACTGCGCTGCACCGCGGCGTGCCCGAACGCCAATACCAATCGTTTTGTATAAATTTTTAGCTGGGTGATAAAATTCAAGCCATAAATATCCTGTTCGCTCCGTATGCCCGTTCTCATTATCGCCTAATAAATAATATTCAAGTTTGCGATCCCGAGATCCGAAAGGGTCCAGTCGCTCCGGCCGTTTGTCCCCATCCAGGACCAAGGGGATAAAGCTCTGCATTGTAACAGATTTCCCTGAACCGTTGGTTCCTCGTAAAATTAACCGCCCTTCTTCAAACTGGAATTCTTCTTCATCGTAATACCAGAAATTCAAAATACCTGCCCTATTCATGCGCCATCTTTGCAACGCCAAGGCCGTTCCCTCCCTATAAGTCCATTTCCCCTGTTCCGTACTGGGCTACCCATCTACCCGCCACCGCCCATAAAGTAAATAGAGTTGAATCTTCCCATTCCCCAAATCCCCATTCAATCATATGCAAAAATATTTGTTCTGCTAATTCAGATGATTTCATCTTTCTTTGATCATTAGTCCAATATTCCCCATACTGCTCCTTTAGTTGAATCAAGATGCGTTCCATATGTGGCCGGGTTATATGTACATCCAGATTATGCGGGATTTTTTTTATAGATTCTGAAATGACCTCTTGCCGAATTTGCCCCAATACGAGCATCACAAGATCCGAAATAGACGCTAATGTTGGAAACACCTCTGCTTCCGTGCTAAGAGTTGGCTCAAAAAAAAGAATCCCTTCGTGATATCTGCTCCCTTCCCAGCCAAACATTAATTTTATTTGATTAATCAAATGATTTTTTTGCCCATGAAAATAAAACAAATCCTCTTTCCATTGTTCATCAAGGACAACTGGCTCCAACAAATAGCGCCTGTATAGACGGTGCCTTCTCTTTCGATTCTGTTCTTCAAGATTATCTTCATAGATCATGGCTTCACTCATTTGCATCATATCCGTATAAGCAGCAAGTTCTTTATTTAGATGCCGCAGGACATATCTTGAGTATGAAGTGACTTCGTACAAAACATTATATTTCTCATTATCCATAGCCCAATCTGCTTCTGTTCCATCTACTGCCTGTATAACTTGGAGGTTCTTCAATTTTTTTAGAGCTCTTGCCATGGACAACCGATGGTAGTAATTTCTCCAATCAACATTCATTCCCATTTCTGTCATGGAATCCCGAACTTCTTTTATAAGATCTGTTAACAAGAACTGTTCTTGTTCCGTTCTGGCTTCCAAAAACCATAAGCAAAAAGTGAACAAAGAGTAGTCCAGCGGTTCTCTAAACTCCTGAAATCCCATCCACGAATAAGCAACTTCCGGTACTTTTTCCAGTTTGGCTAATTTCCCATTGATGATGAGATTGTAACCGGTATAATGCCAAAACCATTCTCTGAGCGTCTGGTATTGTTCTTTAATCCAATAATACAATTGAGAATCTGTCTCCTTGGCTATCCAAGGACGGTTTAATAACGCATTCATGCACATTTTTTTTCGGTTCGAAAATTCATCCTTGTCTATGATATTGGATCGTTTTTTCTGTTTCTTTTTCCCAACTTTTATCGTCTCCAGTATCATCTCCCCCTTTATTTAGCCATTTTGCTTGTTATTCTTTATTTTCCCACTGAAGTAAATTGTGCCAATTGATCTTGTCAATAACGGTAAATGTAAATTTATAATTAATGAGTTCAAGTGTGCCATCCTCGCACAATAAATTAGCGCGTTCCTCATCAACTGGTTTTGTTAATTGAATTTGTACGCCTTCAGAACTTTGAAACATAAAATGGGGAGCAGCATTACATCGACCAATCCACTCAAGTAATTGAAGTCTTGCGGTAGTTGGTAACTTTTCAATCTGGGATACGCTGATGCTTTTCCTTTCCACCATTTTTTTTAGAAATTGAAGTTCCTGCTTCTGTTTTTTTATAAATTCAATTTTTAATCGTTCTTTCTCTTCGGTATTGTCAATGGCTGCTTCTATGTCATGACGATCGTGCCTCTTCCTGCTTCTGGAGCGCAGCGTCTTTACAATAGGAGTCTCCAACCACATCGACATCCCCGCGCTATCTGAGTCTCGGGTATCTTCTCCGTGAAAGTGTCGAGTTGGAAATAGGCCAAAAGTATACGCTGCGAGCTTATGGGCAGATTCAAGACTATCCATTTTATAAAACCACTGTCCCAGAAATTCCAAGTCCTTTCTTCGACTAATGATAGAACGCTTTTTTTCCTGAATTCGCAATGCACTTCGAACCATTTTCATTATTGCTTCTTTCGTAGCTCGTTCCAATAGTTGCATTTCACTAATCGATCCGAATTCACCTTGAAACCATTTGTTGAGTATACCCCACTTTTCAACCAGTTCGGTGTAATACTCCTCCTTAGAAATGGTCTCTTCCAGCTTAGGAATTCTCCATTCGTCTTCCGTTACAGATGTCAAAAAAATATCTTTTACTCCACCAGTAACTTGAGCAAGGTTACCTTCAATTTTATAAGAACGCCGCTGCAACGCATGTACAAAATCTCTTAAATAATTAGTAATGGCATCTTTATATATCAAAAAAGCATCTGTGACCATTAGCTCTTCTGCCTTTCCCGTCTGGAGACTAGCTATGTAATCAACTGATGCTTCATGAACCTTTTGGAATGATTCATTTAGTGTATTCCAAAGTTCTAAAGCTTCCCCCTTCTCATAAGTACCCGATTGACTTCTAATTTTAAATAGCGTATTCGCTATGGTATCAAACAAAGTTGGCTCTAAAGATCCTCCGTATCCCCGAACAGACTCCAAGTTTTCCAACAAGCGCTCAATTTCAATGGAATAAGGTGTCAAAAGATATTGAAATTTTTTCTTCAGATATTCTTCAACGGAAGTAGCACGTTCTCCATAATGCCGTGAAGTTAAGTTTCCCCATTCCACTAATTGTTCCAAATCAAGTTGACATTGCTCAAAAGTATAATTTTTAAGCACTTTCCAAGACACTACTTCTTCGAATATTTGCTCAGGTTTAAGCCAATAATTCAGCTTTTGATACTGCTGGTACAAAAATTTCATGATGGCACGGTATCGAGTCACATTATCTGCATTAATATACTTCAACTCGGGAACGCCTCTTAGAGAATGTAAATCATTTTTTTGGCTCAAGACAACCTCCTAAGGTTTATGGCATTTTTACTTCTTCAAAGAATGCAGTCACGTTATGATCTCAATTTCCGCCCGGTACTCCTTATTAAGATCACAATAAATCAATACTTGCAAGTCTGAAGCAATATCCGCTCTCCCTCTTCGACAAATGATTGTCCTTTCTCTACCTAAAGCGTTTACAAAAATACCGTAATCAATAAGTACGTTGGCCCTTGGCTGCAAGAAAATATCGCTCCTATACCATACAGGGTCGTCTTCATTAAAAATTAAGATTTCTGCATCTACCTGCCTACTTATTTCTTTTATGCTGTCCAACATGTATCTGCCTAGCGGGAAAATACCCGGTTTGTTCCACGCGGATGGCCCAAGTCCTTCATTTTCCATAATCATTCTACTTTTCTAATAACCTGTAAGGAACTTTGCGAACTGGAGCTGCTCAACACTCATACTGTCCCCCCTTCCTAAAAGCATCGTCGGGACCGATTTACATCACATTCCCAATAGTACATTATTTAGGGGTAATTGACTATAGATCAACACCATGCATATCCTTATTTGGAAATTAATTGTGGATATTCATTACAAAACCTGGTACAGTATTAATAATATATTTCAGGAGATGAAGTTTGATATGAATGTACTTGAGGAAATCCAAAAAACCTTGGAACGTCATGAGGAATTGGGGAAAAACGAGTTGGTCATTCTTAAACGACTTTTAGCAGGAACTCTTGATCGCGTATCAAAAAAACTTCAACCTCATACTCCTAAGCGTAAAAATGCTTACCCCGCCTGCCCTCACTGTTCTTCCGCGAATGTAGTCAAACATGCTAATATCCCGACTCCGCGCTTTCGTTGCAAGGTATGCAAGCATACTTTTACAAAACATCGACAGCTTTTAAAATATAGAAGACAAAAACCAATGAAGTTTATCGACCTTATTGTACTTACCTATACTACAGACATGACCATCGCAGAGATTGTCAAGGAAATTGGTATAACCCCTAAAACTTATTATGTTTGGAGGGAGGATCTTGTCTCCATTCTCCCTCAATTAGCAGAAAAACTGAACAATCAACGCAAAAAGTAGCTTTTTTTTGTTCCCTACCATGGTTTTGTGAATATTTAGTGCAATATCAAAACAATTTATAAAAAAATCGTTATCCACGTTTAATTTCATTTTATATATTTTAACCTAACTTATATATTTATTACTCAACTTTCACAACTTGAAATTGGCAAATAGACATTGATGAGCTTGGTAAAGCGGTGATCCACTTCTGGAGTTGACATTGAATAAGATCAGCAAGTTTTCCATCCCTTCACTGCGACTTCGTTAACTGACGCAGCCAAGCATAGTAGCCATTCAGCACCGGACGGCTTTACTTCTCGTCTGCCTTCGCCGTTCTTCAAGCGATACTGTGAATACCGATGGTAAAATTACCAATATAATCGTTTGAACCCCCCCACTAATAACGGACAGTGTCTCTTCGGGAGGAGAGATCAGATTGTTGAAAAAGCCCCGATTTTGATATGCTCCCCTTGTGGTAAACAGTTTTATTATTTCAACTGTCCACCACAAGGGGAGCAGTTTTCATGTCCCATAAAGCAAAAACATCAGGATTAGAAAAGATAGCGGATATTGAGAAATATCTTCGTAGGAAAAAATTCACTTCATCATTTGGCTGTTCTTTTAGACGTTTCTTACCCATCCATCAACAATGGCTTCAAACTTACCAATCGTTAGGTCCAGACAGACTACTGCAATCCAACAACTTATTACATTAACCATCGACACCAGAAAAGACTAAACAATAATGGTGCCTTAGGAATACAGCCAATATCTTCAAAGTTCAGGCGACATAAAAATAACACTAACCATAATGTTAGCGATTAGTGTCAGATTTTTTGTTTCCCACTATCTACTCAACAGAAGGTAGTTTCAAAATCCCTATGTTTAAAGGATTTTACATTATGGAGCCTAGGGAATCGCCTCCCTGATCTTACCGCTCACCACTGCCAGTGGAGGGAATGGTTTTTGTACGTCAAGGAAAGAGGGCAGGAAATCCTTGTGGACAAGGCTTTTTTGAGTTCTATGCCTCTACGTTCGAGTGCGCCGCGGCACTCAGAAATTGACCAAATACATTTGGAATTTGGACGAGTCTGTACGTTTCCTCAAGCTTTGCGAGAAGTATGAACTGTATCTTGCATTTCTGCTGGCGCTGACAACCGGGATGCGAGAATCGGATATATTGGACTTAGAGAGAGGTGTGCTTTATGTTCGTCAAACCCTTAGCCATGACGGTAACAGATATATCAAAATACAAAAACTAAATCCAGTACTCGAACGATTACGCTATTTGAAGAAACAGAAATGAAATATGAGAAGAAAAGATGTGCCGCTGGAGCATTTTTTCGAAACAATGATCTAATCGTTTGAACCAAGATTGGAACCCCTGTCAATCCCCGCAATTTGCTCCGCACATTTTATGCCCTGATGATGAAGGCTGATGTGCCAAAAATCCGATTCCATGACCTTAGACATACTGTAAGCTACCCTAATGCTGAGCCGTAACATTAATCCCAAGGTCGTAAAGGAAATATTGGGCCATTCCGATATTCGCGTCACCTTGGATACGTACAGCCATGTGCTCTCTTCCGTTCACAAGGAAACAGCGCAACAGTATGGCAACATGCTTATTGGGACGGAGCAAGAGAACAAGAGCCTCGAAGCTTCATTCTTCGTCCAGCCAAGCAGTTTATTCGATGGTTCTGAATCGTCAATGACGATTCAATAATTCGTTCCCAAACTGCTGACCGCCTTTCAGCGGAGCATTCGAAGGAGAACAAAAAAATCGCCCTGCCTTCAAAAGAGGACAGGGCGATTGCTTTTCTTTGAGAAAAAATATGTTCTGAGTGAAGCACGATGGCTTGAGAAAAAGCCGAAATCTCATCAAAAAATTCCTCATTGTGACCAAACGTGTGACCACGCCCTCAAATCATCCCTATCTAGGCAAAGAAAAAACCGCTAAACACTCGAAAACCCTTGTGTTTAGCGGCTTTATTCATTATGGAGCCTAGGGGGATGTTTGAATCCTTCATCTTTCCTGCTGACGAAGCTTACTCGCTGATGACAACCTTAGCGGTAGTTTCAAACGCCGTGCTCGTCCGCTCCTTCCTGCGCGCGGACTGAACCCTCGGGGTTCGGCCCCGCAGGCAAATAAAAAAACGCCACTACGGTAATCGTAGTGACGCTTTTTTTATGGAGCCTAGGGGGATGTTTGAATCCTTCATCTATCCTGCTGACGAAGCTTACTCGCCGATGACTACCTTAGCGGTTGATTCCAACGCCGTGCTCGTCCGCTTCGCTCCCTGCGCGCGGACTGAACCCGCGGGGTTCGGCCCCCGCCTAGGCATAAAAAAATCCCCGGAACCCTAATTGGTTCCGAGGACTTTTTTTATGGAGCCTAGGGGGATGTTTGAATCCTTCATCTTTCCTGCTGACGAAGCTTATTCGCCGATGACTACCTTAGCGGTTGATTCCAACGCCGTGCTCGTCCGCTTCGCTCCCTGCGCGCGGACTGAACCCTCGGGGTTCGGCCCCGCAGGCAAATAAAAAAACGCCACTACGGTAATCGTAGTGACGCTTTTTTTATGGAGCCTAGGGGGATCGAACCCCTGACCTCATCGCTGCCAGCGATGCGCTCTCCCAGCTGAGCTAAGGCCCCGCGGCGACAAGAATGATAATATCACAGGTGCAATAAGCTTGTCAACAGTTTGACTCGCTGCACCTGCAAATTATTTTTTTTCATCGCCTACCTGATGCTTGGACAAGATGTCCGTAAGCTCTCGCATGAACATACTGATGTCCTTGAATTGACGATACACGGAAGCAAAGCGGATATAAGCGACCTCATCCACAGGGTACAGTTGCTCCATGACGATCTCGCCGATTTCCCGGCTGTCGACCTCGGCGCTGGCGGTGTTGCGGATTTGCTTCTCCACTTCGGAGACGATCATGTCGAGCTGCTCGACGGATACCGGACGCTTCTCGCAGGCGCGTATAAGACCGCGCAGCATCTTCTCGCGGCTAAATTCTTCGCGGCTGCCGTCTTTTTTGATTACGATAAGCGGGGTTTCCTCCACCATCTCGAACGTGGTGAACCGCTTGGCGCATCTTTCGCATTCTCTGCGGCGCCGGATCGATTTATTCTCATTGGCCGCGCGGGAATCCAGTACTTTCGTTCCGGAATAGTCGCAATAAGGGCATTTCATTTTTCAATATCTCTCCTCTTGATTACAAATGAACAATTATTGCCAGTGAATCCCTGTAATGAACTTCTGTGAAAAGCACATAATAGGATTACAAACGACAAGGAGGTGAACAGACATGGGTGCAGGACAATCTCGAAGCAGCAACCAATTGGTTGTTCCACAAGCTAACGCAGCTTTGGATCAACTGAAGTATGAAGTAGCACAGGAATTGGGTATCGCCATTCCTCAAGACGGTTACTACGGTAACATGGCTACTCGTGACACTGGTGCTATCGGGGGACATATTACACGTCGCCTGGTACAAATCGCCGAGCAAACACTTGCTGGCGGGAACCGATAGGTAAAGGTTAGAGAAGTATTGGACAAAGCTTCCGTGAAGGGGCCTGTCCAATACTTCTTTACTTTCAAGAAGCCATTCCCCAATCCTTCGCGTATAACTTGTGATACTTATTATAATAA
This sequence comes from Paenibacillus doosanensis, assembly GCF_025060755.1. Taxonomy (GTDB): domain Bacteria; phylum Bacillota; class Bacilli; order Paenibacillales; family NBRC-103111; genus Paenibacillus_S; species Paenibacillus_S doosanensis. The sequence continues at coordinate 60,904 of NZ_JANYUY010000038.1, read as the reverse complement.
TACAAAACACGCTGAATGTAATGTCTCGTTTCTCCATACGGGATCGAATTCGAATTTTCCAAGGTTCCGTCCCACTCTCTGTTTTGAATCCATCTGGTTACTTTGCCTTGCCCGGCGTTATATCCGGCTATAATAGCGACCGTATTGCCGTTGAACTCCTTATGGAGCCAGTTAAGGTACCAGGTTCCGAGCTCTATGCTGACAGAAGGATTGTCCAGATCGTTTTTGAACGAAGGAGAGAACTTGCCGGCATCCACAATCCACTCGGTCGTATCGGGCATAAGCTGCATGAGACCGTAGGCGCCTTTTTTGGATGAAATATTCGTTTTATAATTGGATTCTACTCGAATGATAGCTGCAACCAATAGCGGATCGACCTCGTAAGTTTGGGCATGCTGCCTTATTTCTTCCTCATAACGGATAGGATACAACCATTTTCCGACCTTATCGCTGCTGATAAACATGAGGATCACGAAGGTGATGAAAAGTAGAGCAAACACTCGCTTTTTCCGCCAAAAGCTGATGCTCATAGCAGCCTCCTTCCCTTTAGAAACGCCTCCACCTGGTATTCCGTCTGCACAAGCGTTCCTTGATTGTCTATGAGAATGTCGGCCATCGCTTTTTTGTTTTCGATATCCATTTGTGCTTGAAGACGGGCCTCAGCCTGTTCTTCCGTCAGCCCATCGCGCGACATAAGCCGCTTGAGCTGCTCTGTTCTGGGTATGTACACGACCATGACGGCCTCGAACATGGATTGCAGCCCCGATTCGTATAACAATGGCACGTCCACCACGACAAGCTTGTCCGGGTGCTGCCGTTCGTATTGCTCCATTCTCTCCCGCATCAGGGCGCGGATCGAAGGGTGCATAATGCCCTCCAAATCCTTACGCGCCTGCGGGTTGCCGAATACCGCCTCACCCAGCTTTTTGCGGTGCAAAGAGCCGTCGGGGAGCAGCATGTCCGCGCCGAAGCGTTCCACGACCAACTGCAGCACGGGGCTACCCGGCTCCACGACTTCCCTGGCAATGCGGTCGGCATCAACCAGCATCGCCCCGCGCCGCACCAGCAAATCCGCTACAGTGCTTTTGCCGCAAGCGATGCCTCCGGTTAAACCGATATTCATATACATTCTCCTACGAAAAAAGTTAGTAATCGCCTGCTGTTTTTCACTACATCAATTTCATGATACCCATAACAATCAATACAAATCCGGGGAATACCGATAATCGGCGAATCCAAAATAATTCCGAATACTTATAACCTATTCGTAAGCCGCTCGCCAGGAAGGTCCCGCTGGCCAATGCAATGACAGCCGAAGTCAGCAGCGGGGCAAAACCGATCAAAGCCGCCCCGATCCCCGCGCCGAAGGCGTCCAAGGATAAAGCGACGCCGAGCAGCAGCGCTTCGTACGGCGAAATGTTGCCGGAGCGGTCCATATCCGCGATAGACGGCTTGCGCAATATTTGAATGACCAAGCCGAGTCTTTTCAACTCGATGTAAAATACTTCCCGCGGACTTGGAGCGGCGGATTCCTCCAACGAAGCCTCCGCCGGCCCTACCGGCTGGGGCAAGCCGTCCTCTTCGTCTTTTTTCTTCGATACGACCTGGTAGACGGCCCAAATTCCGATGCCGATCAAGATGACGCCGCCGATCGCTTTGGCAAATTCAGGATCGACGAAGCGGCTGATAAACACGCCGATCTGCATGGACACATAAATGATGCATCCCGAACAAAGCGATATAATCGCCACCGATAACAGCGGCATTCGGATTTTGCGCAAACCGTACATGACGCCTACGCCGAATCCGTCCAGACTGACAGCCAGAGCCAGTATCAACAAGGAGACAAAAGGCAGCATGGAACTTCCCCTCCCGACCGTTTTACTCCTACTATATGGCATAGATGGGCGGAGGGTGCAGCCTACTCGTCGTACGTTTGCCCGCAGGCGGTTACGCCTTGCGGCTTCGTTGCTTCTTCAAGGGCTGACAGTTCGGGCAAACATGCGTCCCCCGTCCTGCCACCACCGACTTCTCAATGTGCGCCCCGCAAACCGGGCAAGGCTCGCCTTTATGCCCGTACACTTTGAGCTGATGCTGGAACAAGCCGATCTCGCCTTGTCCGTTCACATAGGACTTGACCGACGAGCCCCCGGCGGCAACCGCATCGTTCAACGTGCTGAGTATCGCCTCGTATAAGGAAGCCAGCTCCTGCCGCGACAAGGAGCCCGCTTCCCGCTCGGGGTGAATCCCGGCAAGAAATAGGGACTCATCCACATAAATATTCCCGAGCCCTACGATATATTCCTGATTCAGCAGGAGCGGTTTAATCTTGGTCGAGCGCCCCGCCAGCTTGCTCTTGAACGCCTCGAGCGTGAACGCATCGTCCAGAGGCTCCAAACCCAGCTTCTTCAGCGGCTGTTCCTCCAGCTCCTGACCTAACGGGAACAAATGCATCGTCCCGAATTGGCGCACGTCCTTATATCTCAATTCGCTGCCGTCGGTAAAATGAAACACCACGTGCGTATGCGTCTCCAGCGGATCTTTGCTGTCGTAGACGCCGTACCGCCCTTCCATGCGCAAATGCGAAACCATTGTATAGTTGTCCATCAGAAAGCGGAGAAATTTGCCCCGCCGCTCGACGGAGCGTATCGTTTCGCCCTGCAGCATCATGCTGAACTCCAGCGGTTCTTCCGGCCGCTGAATAATTCTGCGCAAATGCACCGTGACATTCCCTATCGTCTTCCCGACGACCAGCTGACTTAATGTTCGTTTGACTGTTTCGACCTCCGGAAGCTCCGGCATGTTGTTTCACCTCGGTTATTACTTGGCTTCGTACCAGTTGGAGCCGGTATCGACTTCCACTTTCAGCGGCACATCCAGCTTCAGCGCATTCTCCATCACTTCCGCCACCGCCGTTTTCATCGTTTCGATTTCGTCTTCGGGCACTTCGAACACCAATTCGTCATGCACCTGAAGCAGCATCCGGCTGCGCAAGCCGTCGCGCTTCAATCGTTCGTCCATCTGCACCATCGCCAGCTTGATAATATCCGCCGCGGTGCCCTGAATCGGCGTATTCATCGCCGTACGTTCGGCGAAGGAGCGCAGATTGAAATTGGATGCGGTAATCTCAGGCAAATAGCGGCGGCGCTGCAGCAGCGTCGTGACATAGCCATCCTGGCGCGCTTTTCGGACGATATCGTCCATATATTGGCGAACGCCCTGGAACACGGCAAAATATTGCTCGATAAACTGCGCCGCTTCTTTACGGGTAATATTTAAGTTCTGCGACAGACCGTAATCGCTGATACCGTAGACGATACCGAAATTGACGGCCTTCGCCTGCCTTCTCATATTGGAGTCCACTTGCGACTCGGAGACGCCGAACACATCCATCGCCGTCTTCGTATGGATATCCAGGTCGTGGAGGAACGCCTCCATCAGCTTCTCATCCTGGGATATATGCGCAAGCACCCTCAGCTCGATCTGCGAGTAATCCGCAGTCAAGATCGACCAGCCCGGCTTTGAGGGAACGAAGACTCTGCGGATTTTGCGGCCTTCCTCCAGACGGATCGGAATGTTCTGCAGATTCGGATATTGGCTGCTGAGCCGCCCGGTCGCCGCGATCGTCTGCCGGTAATAGGTATGCACCTTGCCGGTATCTTTGCGCACCTCCTTGAGCAGCCCTTCCACATAAGTAGATTGCAGCTTGGACAGCGTGCGGAAATGCAGAATATGGCCAATGACCGGATGATACGGCTCCAGCTTTTCAAGCACTTCCGCATCGGTAGAATAACCGGTCTTGGTCTTCTTTACGGTAGGAAGCTGCAGCTTCTCGAACAACACTTCGCCGAGCTGCTTAGGCGAGTTAATATTGAACTCCATCCCTGCGGCGTCATAGATCGAATGCATAATCGTCTCCAGCTGCGAGCCCAGCTCTTCGCCGTACTGCTTGAGCGCTTCCGTATCGACCTCGATGCCCTTCTCCTCCATCGCGGCAAGAACGCTTGCCAGCGGCTGCTCGAGCCCGTAAAACAGCTGATGCATGCCGCTTTCTTCCAGATCCCGTTTCATCGGCTCCGTCAGCTGATGAATCGCCGCCGCCTTGCGGCATAAATAGTCGCATAGAACGTCCAACGCGGGAATTTGGAATTTGGCTCCCTTGCCGAATACATCCTCATCCGCTTTAAGCGCCGGCAGTCCGTACTTGACGGTAAGACCGTTAAGCGTAAGCGCCGACTCCGTAGGATCGAGCAAATAAGCGGCAAGATGCACGTCGAACTCCGTTCCGCGCAGATGAATGCCGCGCCATGCCAGCAAGATCTCGGCGCGATGCTGATCGTAGACGGCCAGCGCTTTGTCCGAGGACTCAAGCCACGCCTTCACGGCTTCCGCTTCTGCAGTGCCTTCCTGCAGCCGCTCGAACGGCACATAATAGCATTTGGCCTCCGTATACAGCGCCAAACCGATCATCTCCGCGTTATGCGGATTATCTCCGGCCGCTTCCACATGCAGCGCCGTTACCTGAGGCAGGATGCCGACCAGCTCGGCCATGTCGTCTTCGCCGACAACCGCCGCTTCGATAGAAGCCTGCTCCCGCCCGGCTTCAGCCGAATCTCCTCCGGAGAAATCCATCTTCTCAAGCAGCGATTTGAACTCCAGCTTGCGGAACATGCCCGCCAGAGCTTGTCCTTCGTAACCGGAGTAAGCCAGCTCCTCCCACTGCGTCGTCAGCGGCACTTCACGGTAGATCGTCGCCAGCTCCTTGCTCATTCGGGCCTCGTCCGCATGCTGCTCGACTTTCTCCTTCATCTTGCCTTTGAGCTGAGCGGCGTTCTCAAGGACGCCTTCGACGGACTCATACTCGTGCAGCAGCTTCAGCGCCGTCTTCTCACCAACGCCGGGAATGCCCGGGATATTATCCGAGGCGTCGCCCATCAGCCCTTTCAAATCGATAATTTGATGCGGCTTAAGACCGTACTTCTCCTCAATCAGCGCCTTATCGTACAGCTCAACCTCGGTAATGCCCTTGCGCGTCAGCGCGATCTTCACGCGATCCGAGACAAGCTGAAGCATATCTTTGTCTCCGGTGACAACGATCACCTCGATATCGCCTTTCTCGTCGGCAATGCGGGTCAGCGTACCGATAATATCGTCGGCTTCGTACCCTTCCAGCTCGAACTGCGCCATACCGAAGGCGCGGATCAAATCGCGAAGCAGCGGAAACTGCTCGGACAGCTCGGGCGGCGTCTTCGCCCTTCCGCCTTTATATTCTGCATAGTCTTTATGTCGAAACGTCACCTTCCCCGCATCGAACGCCACGAGGAAATGGGTCGGCTGCTGCTCTTCCAGCAGCTTGAGCAGCATCGTCGTAAATCCGTACACCGCATTCGTATGCAGTCCGCTGGAGTTGCTGAGCGGCGGCAATGCATAGAACGCCCGATTGGCAAGACTGTTGCCGTCAATCAATATCAATTTCGACACGCGCTACACCTCATTTTTTTCATAACATCACATACTCCATGATAGCATAGGACAACGAAAGAAAAAAAGCTTACGTCCACTTTGCCCTTCATAGGGGTGACGCCGACGCCCGTAGCATAAGCATAGATTATAAGGCGATGCTTTTCGCGTAAACGGAGGTAGAACGTTTATGAGCACCTCAACCCGTACAGCAGGCAAAAAGGCGATCTGTTTCGATGTCAATCAAACGTTGATTCATCAAGGCATTCACTTCGAGCAGGCCTTCCGTTCCGTATGGAACGATTACTACTCCCGCTCGGTCCAAGGCAGCTTTCCGACGGCGGAAGCGCTTTGGAGCAAGTACCAGTTTTACTGGCAGCAGCATAAAAAAAATAAAACCGCCCGCCTCCAGCTCGACGACCTGCAGCAGCAGTGCCTGCAAAGCGCCATTAAGGAGCTCGAAGTCCCGGTTCATCAGCAGTTCGCCCGCGATTTCTTCCAGCTTGTCCGCAGAGAGAGGCTGGCGGCCAGGTCGCTCGCTCCCGGCGTGGAAGAAACGCTCCGGTCGCTGGCACCCCGATTCAAGCTGGCGATCATCAGCAACAGCCCGCGCAGCGAGGTCAAGCATTTGCTGGAGCGGTTTGGGCTCCATGATTTTTTCCCCGAGGACCGGATCTTCACCGCCCAGCACAGCTCGGAGAAAAAACCGAACGTTCCCTTGTTCAAAACCGCGATCAGAACGCTCGATCTGTCGCCGCGGCAGCTGGTGATGGTCGGTAACTCCTGGAAGCATGACGTGTGCGGCGCCACCAAAGCCGGGCTCGATGCGGTCTGGGTGCAAAGCGGGGCCTCGGCCAAAAAAATTACTCAACAAAAGCTCGGAAAACGAAACGTGTACTGCATACAGCAGATGGATCAGCTGCTCGAATTGTTCTGAACGTCTTCCCCTCCAAGCCCGATGCGTTCGGAACGGAAGGCGCTGCCGATGACGCTTTTGGACTGTTTTTTCAGCTTGGCGGCGACTTGGGAAATTTGCTCCGGCGTAACGGCCGCTTCCCGCTCGCACAAAATCAGCGATAACGAGACGGTTACGCTTTTCGCCTCTACCCGGTTGCCGCTGCGGTCCTCCACGAAGATCCCTTTGTCGCCTTCCACGAACAGGCAGGCACCTTGATCGAACCGCCTTATCAATTCCTTGCACAGCTTCTCGGGCTGCTCGGCCGAGGTGATGACGATGAAGTCGTCGCCTCCGATATGGCCGACAAAATCGAACGGATGGCCGCAGACCACGACCGACTGCTGAATAATATCCGCCGCAAATTGAATAAGCTGATCGCCTTTTTGAAATCCGTAGCGGTCGTTAAACCATTTGAAATAATCCAGGTCGGCATAGATGACCGCAAACCGTTTATTGTCCGAGAGGCGCTTGTTCAGCTCGCGGTAAATCTGGATATTGCCCGGCAGTCCCGTCAGCGGGCTGGCCACCTTGGCGTTCTCCATCCGGGCGTTCGTAATGCATTCCAGGATCGCGCGGATCGAGGCGGCTCCGGCCATTCGCCCTTCGCGCGTAATCACGACCAGGTCGTACAAGTTGTTGATGGCCCGGGAAGTCGCCAGCGTGGAGACCGTTTCTACCGGCATGTGCTCATCGACGATCAGCGGATGCGCATCCATGAATTGATCGATCGTTCGATGCCAGAACAGCGAGAACCCGTACTGCCCGGCCAACTGCTGGAACAATCGCTCCCGCATCATTAAGCCTACCGGGATGCCGTCCGATACGATGACGACGCCTTGGGCATTCAGATGATTTTTAAAGTAATCGGCAACCTCGGAAATTTGCGTCTGGCGGTCGAACGCAGCGGCCGGCGAGCACAAATCCCCTATCGTCCAGGCGCTGCCGGCCGTATCGTGAATTTTTCTGTGCTGCACGATATGACGCACCAGCCGGTCGCTGACGACGGCCTGCTCCGATCCGGGGGCGCCGAGCAAATAGCCTTGGCCGTAATGAACTCCCATCCGGGTCAAATAAAGCAGTTCCTCCTGCTGCTCGATGCCTTCGGCGATCATTTCAATACCGAGCTTGCGGGCAAAAGAGACGAACGTCTCCAAAATGGCTTCCTTCGTCTTATGATGTTGAACCCCCTGCACCAAAGAGCGGTCCACCTTAATAAAATCCGGCTGCAGCTCGGCTATCGCCTGGAGCGAGGAATAGCCCGCCCCGGCGTCGTCGATCGCGATCCGGTAGCCTTGATTGCGATAATGCTCCAATATTCTCTTCGCAGCCGAGAAATCTTCGATCGAGCTTCGTTCGGTCAGCTCGAATACGATCCGCCCCGGGTCCATCCCCTTGGCCTCCAGCAGCTCCAGCGTTCGGCCCGGAACGAACTGCGGATCGTTCAATACGGCTGCGGATATGTTAAGAAACAACAGCTCGCGGCCTTCTGCAAAGAACGCGCCGCGGATCGCCTTCTCTCTCGCCAGTCTGTCGAGCGGGTAAAGCAATCCGGCCCGCGCTGCGGAAGAGAACAGGCGGTCCGGCGAATGAAGCGGGCTGCCGGCGGGCCCGCGGGTCAGCGCCTCATAGCCTAAGATCCCGCCGTCTCTAAGCGAAACGATCGGCTGATAAACGGAATGGATTCGCTGGCATTGCACGATGTCCCCGATGTCATGTTCACCGATTTCAAATTCCGGGCGTTGCTCCGCCCCGTAAGAGTCCGGTTTGCTAGTGGTCATGCTCCTCATCCCCGCCTCACCGCTAAGTAGTTGTCGATTGCAGAAACGGCGTTTCTCTCGCGCCTTATCCCGCCTATATACCTACTTGCACTATAGCATAGGAAATTTATCTCAGTGTTAAAGTCCTATTCGGATTTTGTTAACCGATTGTAAATAACGGGCTGAATACAAGGAACCAGGGCCTGTGATCTGAAAAGCACAACCATTGGCGACGGCAAAAAGCACCTCTAAAGCGCCCGATACGCCTGTCGGCATATCGGGGCCATAGAGGTGCCCGATCGGTTAATTCATAAGCTCCGCGTACTGCAGAAGACGTTTGACCATCACGGCCGCTTCCGCGCGCGTTGCATGGTCAGTTGGCGCGAAGTTGCGGTCCGTCATGCCGTTCATGATGCGCGCGTTCAAAACTTGCGCGACCGCTTCCTTAGCCCAGCCGCCGATCGCCGGACCGTCGGCGAATGCCTTCAAGGCTGCGGCGTCGCCAGAGGCCGGTTTGCTCACAAGCTTCAGTGCTCGCGCCGCCATGACGGCCATTTGTTCGCGGGTTATATTCGCGTCCGGCTTGAATGTGCCGTCTTCGAAGCCGTCGATCAGACCGGCCTTAACGGCAGCGCCGACGACGTCCGAATACCAGTCCGACGATGTTACGTCGGAGAACCGGGAAGCGCCGCTACCGGACAATCCCAGGGCGCGAACGAGAATCGCCGCGAATTCGGCCCGGGTAATTCGGCTGTCCGGACTGAAGGTTGTATCCGTCATGCCGTTGACGACCAGCTTCGATGCGAGCAGCTCCACATCGGCGCGGGACCAGTGGCCGGCCAAATCCGGGAACGATTTGCCCGACTCGGCAACGGCATAGATGCTGTTGCCCGGACGCTTGATCGTAACCTGCGTCCCGCTGCCGCCGGTGCTGAATATCGCCGGAACGAAGCTGAACTTGCCGGTCGAAGGATTGTACAGAACAGCCGTCGACCGACTCGCGTCCAGCGTCTTGCCGACGCTCATCGTCCGCGAGACGTAGTTCGTACCGAAGTCCGTTACGGAGACCGATTTGCCTTTGGCTTCGGCAGTCACGCGGAAATCGACCACCTCGGAGACGATCTCCAGCCCCGCTTGCTTCGCATTATCTTTGACGGCTTGCAGTGTGTCGTTATTGACGCGCTCCATCGACAGCGTCAGCTGCACGTCCTTCACTTCCGTTCCGAGCTGCTTAGCCAGGGCCGCGAAGTCGACCGCGCGGATCGGCAGGCTGTACGTCGTACCGCCATACTTCACGCAGACGACCAGCTGCGGCAGCTTGCCCAGGGCATCCGCCAATACTTGAGCCGGAAGCTGGAACACGGCTGCGTCGGCATCGCCGCTTGTGGCTTCGATTGTAATTTGAGGCGCTGCAGATGCATCCGCGATCAATGCTTCGATCGCATTGGTTACGGCAGCTTCATCCAAGGTGACTTTGGCTGCGGTTCTGCCGTCCGCCATCTTCTCGATAACCGGGTCGACGTTCAAGAACTGCGCCCCGTCCTTGCCGGACTGAACGATCGGAGCCGCTGCCGAAGAGCCGCCTCCCCCGCCGCTTCTTCTGACTATCGTCCGATTAGGCTTCGCGGAAGCTTCGTTGGAATAGGCGCTTTCGCCGGCATCATTGGCCGCCGTAACGACATAATAGTAGGCGGCCCCGTTCGTCAAACCGAGGTCTTTGTACACATTCGACGTCACATTCGCAGCAATGTTGACATAGCCCGTTCCTTGCATCGTGCTGCGTTTGACGTTGTAATAGGTCGCTCCGCTCACCGTATTCCACGTCAGCGTCGCCTGCGCGTCTCCCGCCGCGGCGCTTAAGCCCGCTGGCGCATCGGGCACTTGCACCGTCATTCCCGCGCTCGGCACGGCCGACGCTTCATTGGATTCCGCGCTCTCGCCTGCGCTATTCGCCGCCGTGACGACATAATAATAGGTCGTTCCGTTGACGAGCCCCGTATCCGTGTAATGATTGTCCGTCACATGGGAAGCAATGTTGACATAGCCCGTTCCTTGCATCGTACTGCGCTTAACGTTGTAATAGGTCGCTCCGCTCACCGTATTCCACGTCAGCGACGCCTGCGCGTCTCCCGCCGCGGCGCTTAAGCCCGCTGGCGCATCAGGCACTTGCACCGTCATTCCCGCGCTCGGCACGGCCGACGCTTCATTGGATTCCGCGCTCTCGCCTGCGCTGTTCGCCGCCGTGACGACATAATAATAGGTCGTTCCGTTGACGAGCCCCGTATCCGTGTAATGATTGTCCGTCACATGGGAAGCAATGTTGACATAGCCCGTTCCTTGCGTCGTGCTGCGCTTGACGTTGTAATAGGTCGCTCCGCTCACCGTACTCCACGTCAGCGACGCCTGCGCGTCTCCCGCCGCGGCGCTTAAGCCCGCTGGCGCAGACGGCTTACCTATACCGTACGGCTGCGGCTGGATCGCCTTAACGGCCTCTTCGCCGAGCCGGTCCTGAAGCTGCTGTAAATATAAGCTGGGAGGATCGACATGGCTGCCGAGATGATCCCAATACGCATCCTTTCTCGGACGCGTATCGTAGTCGTCGGGAACGATTCCCGGCTCTTTGGCTCCGACATGCCCGATCGCATAGTTTTGCGCCGTAGGAGGCTGCTGTGCCGTCAAAATGCCTTCGGTGTTCCACGTTACGTAATTCGCTCCGGCCCACGTATGTCCGCTGCCCAGCCAAACGCGGTCACGGATCACGATATGACCTTTGACCTGATCGAACAAGCCGCCTGTCGACCAGCGGTGATGCGGTTCGCTGGAGTTGTAATTTTTCTGCGATTCGCTGTTATGAATTACATTCGGGCCCGGAACCCGGCTGTCGAATACGAACGCATGGCGCTCCGTTTCCGAATAAGAGCGCTGCACCAGGTTCAATTGGCCGACAAAATAATAGGCATACCGGGTTCCGCCGGTAATGGTGCTGACAAAATCGGTGACTCTGCAGTCCTGGACGGTCACCCATTTGGCGTTTCGGTCTATTTTGACCAGTGAGGTCGCCAGATGCTTGCCCGTCACATCGCGGACCCAGCTATTTTTCAAACCGTTCATCGCGACGAACGTTTGCAGGTGATTATCGTCCGCATAATACGGGTCCGTCGTATCGTTGTCCATAACGGTACTCATAATCGAAGGATCGAAGTCGGAATCGACGGCCATATTTTCGACGCCTATATTTTCAATACGGCCAGGGTCCGAATACTTCATAATTTGCCCTCCGCCCCATCGTCTTTCGATGGAATTGGCGATCGGAGCGTCTACCGTAATGACGTTGCCCTCAATCTTGGTAATTTCCCGGTCAAAATCGAGATTGAACGGCGTCATCTGTGACGAAGATCCCGGCGGCAAGCCCGGACGGTCGTAAATTTTGTCCATATTGGTCGCATGAATCCAGCTCTGGTTGCCGACGCGGCGCACAATGACCGTATCGTTCACCTTGAACCCGCTGGCGTCGGCAACCCGGAACGAGCGCGCTCCCGCCGGCACGAACATATCGGTTATGTCCTGCGCCGTGGCGGAATCGACCTGTACGCCGACCGTACTGCCCGCTTGAATTAGCGTTCTTGCTTCACTGCCGGTTCCGAACAGAAGCGTACCGTCACGCTCATCCTGTCCTTCGCCCCGCAGGACGACGCCGCCGACCGGCATGCTCAGGGAACCCGCAATGTCGTATCTGCCCTTCTTCAATAAGACGGCGCCGCGAATTCCGCCCTCATCCTCCGGCATCGCTGAAACTTGATCGATGGCATCTTGAATCAGCTGCGTGGCATCGCCTTGAACCGGTTCGACGACAACCTTCACCGGAACGTCCGGGAGCGCTGCGCCGCCGCCTTGATAACCGACGTTCGAGAAATCGAGCACGCGGTTTCCTTTGTAGTCCGGCACGTAGACCAGTCTTCCATCCGTTCCCAAATAGACGATATTGCTTTGATCCGTCTTGAGCATCGCCGGGTCCAGCACCGTAAAATAGAACGTGTCGTACGCCGTTGGATTGCCTGCCGAGTCGATCGTCAGCCGAATCTCATATTGACCGTACTGCGAGACCGCGCCCGCAAACGGGATGCTCTGGCTGTCACCGGCCTGGAATTGACGAGCTGGAATCGATTGCAGCGTTTGAATCGTTTCATGGTCGTGCAGCACCAGCTCCGCGCTGATCGCAGCGTCGACATACGGAAGCGCCGTAACCGACGGATACGCGTCCCCGATCTGCAGCAAAGCCGGCTCCCCGATATCGATCGTCATGCTGGGATGAGCCAGCTCCAGATCGGCAAGCAAAGGCTTGAGATCCTTATTCGGATTGGCGACCTCCACCCAAATACTCGAATACACTGTTTTTTCATTCAGCACCGCCGTCGCGTACACGAGGACGACGCCTTCGTCCACCGCTGTAATTTTCGCGTTGCCGTCGATCGTGGCGACCTTCGTATTTTTCGAAGTGTACGTCACCGTCGCTTTGGACAGATCCGCCGGCTCATCGCCTCGGGTCAGCGTCCCTTTCAGCTTGAGCTGGGCCGTATCTCCCTTGTTTAAGTAGATCGTGTCGTTCAGCTGAGCATAAGTTTGCTGACCGTCGTAAAATTGAACGGTCTTCAAAATATCCAGCAGGCTACCGTAAACTTCAAATTCCTGCACGCCCGCCCCTTCGGACAGATGAGACAGCTTGAGCCGAATAAAATCGCCGTTCGTTTTCGGGAAAATAACCGATTCGGTCGCGGCCACCGTTCCTGTCTTCGTATACACGTCCTTCCATACCGTTCCGTCGCTCGACGCTTGAATCGCGTATCCGCTCAGCTTCTCAGGATTTACGAATGTAAGGAGCGCGCGGTTGAACGAATACGTATCGGTAAGACTCGTCTGCAGCCAGGAGGCTTGATCATCGCCTACATCCGCCGCGCTTGGAATCCACGCAGCGTTCGTGCCGTCGACTGCCGCCGCCGCATTGCCTGAGCTCGCCGTCGCCGGTTTGCCTTGGACCGCATTGATCTGCTGCGCCGGATCGTACACTTCGAGCTGGATGCTCGTCCCGATCAGCGTACCGCCGACGATGGCCTCGGCTGTAATTTTCGTCTTCCCGTCCTTGAGCGCCTTGATTTTGCCGGTATTATCCACCGAAGCGACCGACGGATCGGAGCTTGTAAAATAAGTCGTGCTGCCGTCCAGTACGGCATCGCTGCCGTTATCGAGCTTGCCGGAGAGGATGAGGGACTTCTCGGCGTTCACCGCAAGAGGCACGACTTCGTCCTGTTTATACAGATGCGGGCTCGCATCCGTCAGCGTTACGCTGCTCAGATGCTCCGACGGCGGCGCCGCATCCGGGTTGTTGTACACCTCGAATTCATACAATTGGAAGTTTTTGCTGTCAAAATTCATCTGCAATCTTACGGAAGAAGAGGTCACCGATTGAAAATCGATCGTATCGACGGCTTGATAAGGAGGCCGCTTGACGAAAACATCCTTCCATTTGCCATCGCTGTCCATATACTGAATCGAAATCTGCTTGACGTTCGTCGATCTCCAGTTCAGCTTCACCTCGTTAAAGGTCGCAGGCTCTCCGAAATCGACTTGAAACCAGGGACTTAAATCTTTGCTGTTGGAATTCCAGCTAGTGCTGACGTCGCCGTCAACGGCCAAGCCCGTTCCGTTTTTTTCGGCATTCGACGTCGTGCTGGCCGACACTTTCTTCCCCAGCGCCAAATTGGCAAGCTGGGCCGCCTTCGCCCCCGTAGGCTGCACGATCAACCCGCTCGGCAGCAGCAAGGAAAAAACGAGCAATGCTATAACCGCTAGCTTGAAACGATGGATCTTTTCCCTCAATTCCCAACACCTCTCTCCATAAAAATGAAAACGCTAACATCAAGAATTCATTATAGGTCTCGTCCCCAAAGGAATGATTATGCTTTCTTATGCGGGCATACGTTCTTTTATTGTGTTTTTTTGCTTGTGTTTTTTTATGGCGGGCTTATTCGGATATTTCGTTTGAAAAACAGTATTTACTTTCACCGAAAACTGTGCTATTTTAATTTCCATACTTGTAGAAATAACGAATAAAGAGTCCATGCGCGAAAGTAACTCCGTCGGGCAGACTTTATAAGCAAAGGTGAGGTTAGTATGGTCGAGGATAACGCAGAAGTTCGGCAAGCCGTCAAAGTATATAAAGCGCTCGGCGAGCCGACCCGGATCAAAATCGCTCTGCTGCTGACTGAGGAAAGGAATCTGTGCTGCTCGGATATTATGTCTAAGCTGGAATCCGTCGCCGGTTCCACGCTGTCGCATCATCTGAAACAGCTCACGGACTGCGGCTTGCTGGATCTGCGCAAAGACGGGACTTACATCTATTACAGCGTAAACCGTGATATTGCCCAAAAATACGCGCCTTTTTTGCTGGAGTAATTTTTTTTATCGTTTATTTCTATATTTGTAGAAATATAAAATTAGAGTGGAGAGAGGAGCAATACGATGAAGTCTTATGTATGGAAAATTTATATACTTGCCGCCGTCAGCTTCCTGGTCGGCACATCCGAATTTATTATCGCGGGGATTTTGGATAAAGTGGCGGCGGATATCGGGGTTCCCTTATCTGCTGCGGGTCAGCTTATCACTGTATTTTCACTTGCTTACGCCTTCGGGACGCCGGTGCTCATGGCCGTCACCTCGCGGCTGGACCGCCGCAAGCTGCTACTGTACTCCCTGGGCGTTTTCGTGCTCGGCAACGCAGCCGCCGTCCTCTTGTCCGGCTTCGCCTTCCTCGTCGCCTCGCGCATCATCCTGGCGCTCAGCACCGGCGTATTCGTCGTTACCGCGCTAACCGTCGCTTCCAAGCTGGCTCCCTCCGATAAGCAGGGAAGCTCCATCGCCACGCTTGTGATGGGCTTCTCGACCGCGCTGATCGTCGGCGTCCCGATCGGCCGAGTCGTCGCTTCTTACTATGATTGGCGAATGGTGTTCGGAGGCATCGGCGTGCTCGCCCTGCTCGCGATGGCCGCAGTAGCGCTGACCATTCCGAAATCGGGAGGCGAGGAGCCCGTGCCGATCGGCAAGCAGCTGGCCCTGCTTAAGGAGCCGAGAATTGCGGTCGCATTGCTGATCACTTTCTTCTGGATCGCCGGTTACGCGATAGCTTATACGTACATTTCGCCGTTTCTTCTCACCGTGACCGGAATGAGCGAGCAAGGGGTCAGCATCGGGCTGTTCGCCTTCGGCATCGCCAGCTTGCTCGGCTCCAAATTCGGAGGCTACAGCACGGACCGATGGGGCGTATCCCGCACGCTGATCTCAGGCATGCTCGTTCATGCCGCGGCCCTCGTTCTAATCTCCGTGGCGGGAGCATCTCCCGCTCTCATGATGCCGCTGCTGGCGCTATGGTCTTTCGCCGCCTGGTCGTCAGGGCCGACCCAGCAGTATAATTTGATCCGGCAGGCGCCGGAAGCTTCGGGCATTATGCTCAGCCTGAACAGCTCCGTGCTGCAGCTCGCCATGGCGGCGGGCGCAGGCATCGGCGGCGTTGTCGTCGAGCAAGCGTCGCTGACGTCCATCAGCTGGATCGGCGCCGCCGGGGTAACGATCGCGGCCGCAACCGCTGCCGCCTCTGCGGGCATGTCGCGCTCGCAAGCTCGCCGCAAGACGGAGAAGCGTAAGCTGCAAAGGGTGTAAGGGATAGAATGAAAAACCGTCAGGGGGTTGGCCCTTGACGGTTTTGTGCCAAATCATGCAACATGGCGTATTCATTGTGCGTCTAATTTGAATGGAACGATTTGTAAATCATTCAAATAAACAAAATCTTTTCCTAGAACGGAGGCTCACAATGAACAAATACATGCTTAGCGTTTTCGTTTTGCTGATTGCTTTGTCCGGATGCTCAACCGATAGCGGTAGTTTCAATGATAAAGACATTCGCTTCAAGCTTGTCGATAAGCAATTAAATAGTGATTCGAGGTCATATTCAATTGAAATTAAAAATAGTTCCAAGTTTCAGCTTACCCATTTACACTTGAATTTAAGTTACCCAATTAAACAAATAAGCGGCGCGAAAAACAACCCTTTTGTAGTTGAAGGGAAAACAGAGAAAAGACCGGTCCATCTGAATTCTGATGAAACCGCGAATTTTACAATCTTCGCTCCGATTAAAGAGGTGTTTGCAAATTCGAATACAATCGATATTGAACATCCTGACATTGAATTGCAAGGTTTCGTAAAGGCAGGGAAGCAGGAAATCCCCTTCCAAATAGCCGGAGAATTAGAAGCAATCATTGGAGAATGGTAAGCATGTATAAAAAAGAGACCTCTCCGGTCTCTTTATTTACTCCAATATTCAATCTAAACATTCAAATCCTTCCGCTTGCCGGCAACGATATAAATGACGCCTTCGCCGATGTTCGTGCAATGATCGGCCACACGCTCCAAGTAATGGGCGACGAACATCAATTGCGACAGCTGGCGGTTGCGGGCAAAATCGCTGTTCATCATGCCGATAATTTCGTTCATCAGCGTGCTGTACAGCTTATCGACCTCGTCGTCCTTCTCAGCCAGCGCCGCGGCGCGATGGATGTTGCGCTCGGTATAAGACAGCAGGCTTTCGCGCAGCATATGTCTTACCATGGCCGCCATCTGCGGAATATCTTCGAGCGGCTTGATCAGCGTTTCGCCGGACAGCCGGATGCAAATCTTGGCGATGTCTACTGCATGGTCACTGATCCGCTCCAGGTCCGTTGCGATTTTCAAGGCGGTGCCGATAATTCGCAAATCTCCGGCCATCGGCTGCTGAAGCGCGATCAGACGCAGGCAGCGCTCTTCGATCTCCAGCATCATATCGTCGATCACGTCGTCATGGTCGACGACGTCCCTGGCCAGCTTCTCGTCGAGCGCAGCCAGCGCGTCGACCGCCCGCGCAATGGAATCCTCCACATGGGTTCCCATCGTAAGCAGCGATTGCTGCAGCTCGTCGACATTTTGATGAAAATTCGATCTCGTATCCATAATAGCCCCCTTATGATCCGTTATCCGAAGCGTCCGGTAATATAATCTTCCGTTCTTTGGTCCGTCGGAGCGGTGAAAATTTTATCCGTTTGGTCGGATTCGATCAGCTCTCCGTTCAGGAAGAACGATGTGTAATCGGAAATACGCGCAGCCTGCTGCATGTTGTGCGTGACGATAATGATCGTATATTTTTCTTTCAGCGTTTGCGTCAGCTCTTCCACCTTCAACGTAGAGATCGGGTCCAAAGCCGACGTAGGCTCATCCATCAGCAGAACGTCGGGCTCGACGGCAAGCAGTCTGGCGATGCAGAGCCGCTGCTGCTGGCCCCCGGACAGTCCGAGCGCGGACTTGTGCAGCCGGTCCTTGACTTCATCCCACAGCGCTGCCTGGACAAGGCTCTTCTCTACGATCTCGTCGAGAACGGCCTTCTTCTTCGTACCGTGGATTCTCGGCCCGTATGCAATGTTATCGTAGATGCTCATCGGAAAAGGATTCGGGCGCTGGAACACCATCCCGACTTTTTTGCGCAGCAGGGCAACGTCCATTTCCTGTCCGTAAATGTTTTGCCCGTCGACATAAATATTGCCGTTGATCCGCACGCTGTCGATCAGATCGTTCATCCGGTTCAGCGTCCGCAGGAACGTCGACTTGCCGCAGCCGGAAGGGCCGATCAGCGCGACGATGGAGTTGTTCTTAATCTCCAGTCCGATGCCGTGCAGCGCTTGATTTTCCCCGTAAAACAGGTTGAGCTTCTCTACTTTGATTTTATTTTTCTCCACCACGGTTATTTCCCCCCGGAAAGTCGTTTTTGTAGGATGCGGCTCGGGATGCCGATCAGCAGGTTGAAGATCAGCACCACGATGAGCAGGAGCGCCGCGCTTCCTTTGGCGATTTGCTTGGCGTCAGGGACGAGCGCTTCCGACTGGACGTACCACAGATGGGTAGCCAGCGTCTCCCCCATCGCCAGCGGGTTCCAATCCGGGAAAAATCGCGATACCGACAGCCCTGCGGTATAGATCAGAATCGCCGATTCCCCGAGAGCCCGTCCGGCTACGAGCGTGATTCCCGTGATCAGGTTCGGCAGCGCGGCGGGCAGCAATACTTTGCGGATCGCCTGCCAGCGGGTCGAGCCGAGCGCCAGCGAAGCTTCCCAGTATGATTCCGGCACCGAACGCAGCGCCTCCTCCGTTACGCGGACGAGCACGGGCAAGTTCAGCAGCGATAACGTCGCCGCGCCGCCGATAATCGAGAACTTCAAGCCGAATAAATTGACGAACAGCAGGAAGCCGAACAGACCGAAAACGATCGACGGAACGGAAGATAGGGCTTCTACGGAAATTCGAATGAAATCGGTAAACTTGTTTTGCTTGGCGTAAATCGTCAGGTAGACGCCCGCTCCGATCCCGATCGGCAGCGAGAACAGCAAGGACAAGAACAAGATATAGAACGAGTTGAACAGCATCGGCCCTACGCCGCCGCCGGCCATAATCTCCTGCGGCTTGCCCGTGATGAACTTCCACGACAGCTGCGGCAGCCCGTCGCCCAAGATGCGGATAAGAAACCAGGCCAGCAGAAGCATAATGGCGATGCCGGTCAGCCAGAAAAATCCGGTAGCGATGCGATCGGTCGTTTTGCTCGTCATTTCACTTCACTCCTCTTGGCTACGAACCGGATAATAATGATCAACGACAAGGAGATCAGGAGCAGCACAAGCGCCATAAGATACAAAGCGTTATTCCATGTCGTGCCGTAATTCGTATTGCCCATATCTTTCACGATCGCCGTCGTCAGCACGGTTGTGGACTCCAGCAGCGAGCCCGGCATTTGCGGCGAGTTGCCGATGACCATGAATACCGCCATCGTCTCCCCGATCGCTCTGCCCATGCCCAGAATAATGCCGGTAATAATTCCCGGACGCGCGGCCGGAAGGAGCACTCTCCAGATCGTCTGCCAGCGGGTCGCGCCGAGCGCCAGCGAAGCTTCTTCCAAGCGGCCCGGCAAGGCGCGGATCGCGTCCTCGGAAATCGAGAGAATCGTCGGCAGGATCATGATCGCGAGAATAATCGCGGCCGGCAAAATGCCGTACCCTATCGTACCGGTCGTTTTGGCGAGCATAGGCACGATCACGGTCAGACCGATCAAGCCGTATACGACCGAAGGGATGCCGACGAACAAGTCCGTCGCGGGCCGCATGATTTCGCGCACCCATTTCGGCGCGATCTTGGCCATGAACATCGCTCCCGACAAAGCCAGCGGCACGGAGAGCACGACGGATAGCAGCGTCAGGACCAAGGTGCTGTACAGAAAGGCGAAAATGCCGAATTCATTTTGGCTCGGCGTCCACTCCTTCGAGAAGAAGAAGGTCCATGGAGAAACGTCGGCGAACGTCTTCACTCCCTGCATGCCGACGAACGCGATAATGGAGAAAATAATGGCCGAGACCAAAACGGCCGAGCCGACGAACAGCCATTTCATCAACTGGTCGGTACGGTTTTGATGTTTCGTCCACCGGCTTACCTTTTTGTCTACTGTGGCCGTTTCATTAAGCTTGTCAACGAAGGAATTCACGATGCAGTTGCCCCCTAATCGATTGAATAAATGAACGAATCACGGCAAGCTTCACCGTCATTCAACGTTTTGTCCGCTTCGTGCTGTTCTTTTTCATCATAGAGGACATTTGTAAAAGCCATGCAGGCGGATTGTTAAGACAATGTAAAATTTTCGCGCAAGCCGCGCCGCTCTTATAAACGCGATGAAATCACCGCCTTTTTGCTCACCATCGTCCCATTCGTCCGGCAAACGGCAATAGACCCGGCCATATGACCGGGTCTGAGAGGTTGATTCTGCGCTGGAAAGCTTATTTTTTCAGCAGGTCGGCAGGCAGGAACTTCAGCTCTTCGACCTTTTTGCCTTGGAAGTCGGAGCTGGAGATGTAGTCGATGAATGCTTTTACCGCACCTTTCGCTTCGCCCTTCGTATACATATGCTCTATGCCATACAGCGGATATTTGCCTTCTTTGATCGTATCTTTGCTGAATGCTACGCCTTCGAATTTCAAAGCTTTGATCGTATCGTTCAAATAAGGAGTGTCGACATAACCGATGGAGCCTGCGGTGGAGCCGACTGTCGTCGCTACCGCGCCGCTGGACTCTTGCGTAACGCCGTCTTTCGTAAATTCTTTATTGTCAAGCACGATTTGCTTCACGAGCGTTCTGGAGCCGGAGCTTTCGGGACGGTGAACGACGACGATTTTTTCGTCTTTGCCGCCGACTTCTTTCCAGTTCGTAATTTTGCCCATGAAAATATCGGCCGCTTGCGCTTTCGTCAAATTATCGACAGCTACGTCTTTATTCACGATCAGGGCAAAAGGCGCGATAGCGACGACATGGTCAACCAGACCTTTGTCTTTATATTCATCGCCGGCAGCTACGTCGGAGTTGCCGATGTCGGAAGTGCCGTCGGCTACGTTTTTCAAGCCTGTGCCGGAACCGCCTGCCGTTACGTTTACGGTAACTTTAGGATTTTTCTCCATAAACTCGGTCGAAGCTTGTTTAACGAGCGGAAGCAGAGCGCTGGAGCCGGATGCGGTGACGGTGCCGGTCAATTCGGCCGCAGGCTCGGGCTTTTTCTCTCCGGCCGGTTGAGCGCCGTTTGTCTGTGCGTTTGTCTCCGGTGCAGCCGGTTTCGTGCCGCATGCCGCGAGAACCCCCATTAATAAAATCGCGATGAGTGCAAAGCTGAATCCTTTTTTCGAGAAATGTTTCAACATCTCTGTTTGTCCTCCCTTTGTTTCGGTTCGTTTTTTGTTTACTTGGACATCGTAACAAGCCAATGTAAAGTTTGAACCCGCAAAACGTAAACGGAATGTAAAAGTTCATTCGGCGCCGTTTTGAATTGATTTTTACAAAAAAAGGACTTTGTCTTAATACTTGCTTCCTATAATGTAGGCAAAAGGATTCATTGACTCATACGGGGGTCCTATGTATCCGGCATAAAACTACTGGAGGGATCGAACATGCCTATCCGAAACAAAACGCTGCTCCGTTTGCCCGGCCTTACTTTCAAAGTGAAGCTGGCGCTGGGACTTACAGCTATGCTCGCTCTGTTTGTGTCCGTCGCGTTGTACAATCTTCAGCAGGTGGGAATGATGAAAGCCTACTTGAAGCAGCAGAACGACAAGGTCGAGCTGAAGCTGATGGCGCTGGAATTGAAGGAAATGGTGCAGGAGCTGAACATTATCGCCTCGGGGCTGGAAATATCGAAGAAAGCCGACTACATACCGACATATAACGAGAAGAGAAAGGTATTCGACGGCATGATCACAAAAATCGGCGACACCGCCTCCACCCCGGAGCAGGCCAAATGGCGCAGCCAGCTTATCTCGCTTACCGTCGATTATACGAATACGTTCGACGTCGCGGCCAAACTGGTGCAGGAGAAGAGCTTGTCTCCGGCCGATCTGGATAAAAATATGGAGTATTTATATAACGAATCGCAAAGACTAATGAGCGATATCTTCTTAAACGTCGACCATTTCTATATCGCCTATTCCGAAGATGCGCAGGAAGCCATAGCAGGCACCGAGGCGCTGCTTCACCGCACCGAGCTGGTCATGTGGGCCGCTTCGGCGCTCGTTTTCGTCGCGGGCGCGGCCATCGCAGCCTTGCTGATCCGCTCGTTCGCCGGGCCGATCCGCAGGCTGCAGCAAGCCGTCCATTCGATCGCCGCGGGCGATCTGCGCAGCCGGATCGGCAGCAGCTCCCGCGACGAGCTGGGAGAGCTCAGCCGCAGCTTCGACCGGATGGCCGACCAGGTGCGCGGCATGATCGCGGGCACGCGCGGCATCGCCTCGACGCTGTCCGAGCATTCCGGCTCGCTGCACCGCTTCTCCGTCTCGACGGCCGCCGCCAACGCCGACATCATTCGCGCGATTCAGGAGATTGCCTCCGGGGCCGATCAGCAAGCGACGCAGTCGGAGCAAGGCGCCTATCTCATCTCCGAGCTGGAGCGAGAGATCGAAACGATCTCGGAATACGCCGCCACCGTGCAGCAAAAAAGCCGCGAGGCCGCGCTCAACACGCACACCGGCTCCGCTTCGATGGAATCGCTCCGGCAGGCCGCCCATGCGTCCGAGGCCGTGCTGGATAAGGTCTACGCCGCGATGGCCGGCCTATCGGGAAGCACCGTGCAAATTCATCATATCGTGAATACCATTACCGATATTTCCCATCAGACGAACGTGCTCGCGCTGAACGCCGCCATCGAAGCCGCGCGGGCCGGCGTGCACGGACGCGGCTTCTCGGTCATCGCCGAGGAGGTGAGGCAGCTGTCTTCGCAGACGAACGAATCGTCCCGCTCGATCGCCGCGATCATCCGCTCTCTGCTCGATCAGACGAAGGAGCTGGAGACGTATTTGGGCGGCGCCCGCCAATCGTTCGAGCAGCAAAGCGGCAAAATGAACGAAAGCCTGGCCTCCTTCGGGCAAATCCGCGCTTCGATGGACGAGCTGTCCGGCCAAATCGACCGCATTCAGGAGCAGATCGCACAAGCAAAAGATAAGAACGGCAAGCTCGTCGGCTCCGTGCAGTTCGTCGCCGCTATCGCCCAGGAGACCGCGGCGGCCGTCGAAGAAGTGAACTCCACCTCCATCCAGCAGGACGCCTCGATCCAGCGGATCGCCGGGCAGGCGGACGATATGTTCTCTCTGTCGCAGAAGCTGTTTGATGAAATCAGCCGGTTTCAAATCGACGAAGCCGGCACAACCGCAGAGCCCGCTGCTCCGAATGCGCAGCACGGCGGAGACGGCAACAACACCGGCCTTGGCGGCGGCGCCAGTAACGGCGGCGCGGCCGACGAAGCTGCGAAGACGCCGGAGCGTAATGCGGGGGCGATGGAGGCACAGACGGAAGCTCCGCTGCGCGAGCGCACGCCGGGCAAGGCGGTCTCCGGCGAGCCGGGGCGGGAGCCTGAGCCGGCGCAAGAGCGTGGGGCTGAGCCCGGTAGCGCTGCCAGGGAAGAAGCGCCCGAAGCGAAGCAGTCCGCTGTCCCCGAAGCGTCGTCGGAAGGGGCCGGTTCCCGGGCGGAGGATTCCGCTTCGAAGGAGCCTCAAACTCCTCCCGCAACGGAGGAGAAAGAAAAGAAGCTGGTAACGGTCTAAAAAACCGAACAACCCGCGGGTCGGTACGCTCCGACCCCGCGGGTTATTTTTATGAACCAATCGCCGCAGCGGCAAGTCCCCGCTAAGGATTGGAGCCGTTTCAATGTTCGACGCCATTCCGTACGTCTCGCGCCGAAGACACCCGATGCTTCAAAGTCTGTCGCAATAACGATGAATCGTGTGAAAAACTACTTTCTTTAGCGAATGGACACTACCTTTGTCACCCTTGCAGGGAGTTGGAAAAAAGGGGCGAATAGCTTATATGAAAACCTAAAGCACAGGACGGAGGAGGCGCTAAAATGGAAGCAATGACTACCAGGGAAGTCGCTCTGAAGCTGGGGGTGAGCCCCACCACAGTTAAACGTTGGGTTGCTTTTTTTCAAGGCTGGTTTCAAAAGGATGAGCTCGGTCACTACATTTATTCCGAGGACGATCTGCAGCGGCTTCGTTCCATTCAAGAACAGCTGCAGCAGGGCAAGACGATGCAGGCGATTTGGGACGGCGATTCCCGCACGGTGAAGCCGCGCACCCTTCCGGCGGCCGAGCTGCAATCCGCCGGCGCTGCGATCAGCCACAGCGCGGCACAGACGGACGCACTTCTCCAGCGCATCGCCGACCTGGAACTGCGGCTGGAGCAGAAAGCCAGCGATATTGTATCCACGCAAATACTGCAGCATCGCAATGAGCTCGACGAAATCCGCAAATCCGTTCAAACGCTCGCAGCCGAGGTCGAGGTTATTCAACGATCCTTGTCGCGCCATTCCGAACGCACCCTCGCCAGCCTGCGCGAAACGCCTAAACCGTCCAAAAAGAAAGGCTTCATCAGCATGCTGTTCAGCATGTTTTAAATGCGCCTCTGTTAGTACAGGCTGTTTCCACTGTCTTCGTCTACTTTATCGTCACTGATTATCCCTTATCCGGAGGTTGTACGATGCGCATAAGAAACCGCCAACCCCGGCCTCGGCAAGGCGACGGGCCGTATTTCACGCCAGGATTTGCCGCGAATAAGCGCTGCTTTTCCCTGCACAGACGTCTCAGCAAATTTCAACCCGGTCATAAGGCAGCACAATGCCCTGCATCCTCAAACGGATTGCAGGGCATTTTTTCGCCTTCCCTTAGCTCAAGAAATCTCCGCGACTGCTACGCGCCCGCCGGTGCGAATTGAGTCCGCAACCGCCTGTGTAAAAGCCATATATTTGGCGCCGTCGCGAAATGACGGATCGCCCTTGCGGCCCTGCCGCACCGCTTCGATAAAATCGCGCTCGACGGTCCATTCCTTGATCCGGTCCGCCG
The DNA here is from genome assembly GCF_025060755.1 of Paenibacillus doosanensis. Taxonomy (GTDB): domain Bacteria; phylum Bacillota; class Bacilli; order Paenibacillales; family NBRC-103111; genus Paenibacillus_S; species Paenibacillus_S doosanensis. The sequence goes on along the minus strand of NZ_JANYUY010000038.1, from coordinate 36,246 downwards.
GAACGTCCAGCCGCTTCTCGCCCTCCGCCGTTCGGAGCAGCAGATAAGACGCTTCCGGATAGCAGGTCAGCGTACCGCGGCTGCCGTGAATCGACAGCTGCGGGGTTCCGCCCTGCACCGCGCCGCTGAACAGTGCGGTAAGCTGCGGCCCGCGAGCGAACCGCCCGATCACCGTTACGGAATCCGGCAGCTCCACCCGGCTGAAGCCCTCGTTATCCTGCGGCCGTTCTGTAACCCAAGTTTGCCCCTCGGCATACAGCGTTTTGACCGGTCCGAACCATTTGTTCAGCACCTCTCCCATAATGCCGACATCGAGCGCGTTGATTCCCTGCAGATCCGCCCGCTGCCTCCAGTGGAGCGGCTTGCGGGGATCGGAGTACTGCCCTGAAGGATGCGTCAGGCTGACATGGCGTATGTCGCCGAGCGTCCCTTCCGCCAGCAGCTGAAGCGCGTAGGGCTCCACCTTCATATAATTCGGCGGCGGGCAGAGCATCGTGGTCAGCCGGGTCGACTCGTCCAGCTTCAGCATCTCCAGCGCCTCCGGCAAGTTCATAGCCATTCTCGCCTGAGAGAACACATGCTTGCCCCGGGCCAAACAATAGGCCGTAATTTCCTTATGCAAATACGGCGGGGTGCAGACGAACACCGCATCGACGGCGGGATCTTCGGCCACCTCCTGCCAAGTCCGATAAGCCTTGCCGAAGCCGTACTCCTCGGCGGCCTTCAGCGCATTGTCGTAACGACGGTTCGCCACTGCAGCCAGTTCCACGCCTTTAAGCTTTTGCAAGCCCGGCAAATGCCGCGAGCGCGCAATCCCTCCGGCTCCGATCAATCCTATGCGTATGGTCATCATGTGTTCTTCCCTCGCTTTACAAGATTTCCGATTCGAGTACTTTCTGCTGTCCGGCCGGAGCCTCATGAGCCGCTTCAATGACCGGCGGCCGTTCATCCTTACTTCATATAAATAAACCGCTCTCCGGCCGTCATCATATGGAATTTTTGCGCCCGATAACGCGTATACAAATAATCGACGAAATAGGCCGGGTTCTCGTCATTATGCGCGAACATGCCGAAATGCATCGGAATGACCATATCCGCTCCGATCGCCGCCGCCAAATCGGCCGCCTCTCTGTAATTGCAATTGCCGACGATCCCTTGAGCGGTTCGCGCATAATCTCTACCGTTGATCGGGATCAGCGCGATGTCGATCCGCTCGTCCTTCAGCCATTCCGCCAGCTCGGGAAATCCTATCGTATCCCCGGAATGGTATATCGTCAGACCGCCGCAGCGGATCACATAGCCGAGGTATCGATGATTGCCCTGATCGTCCTGCTCGAAGCGGTCGTGCATCGCGGCGATTGCCCGGAGCTCCACCCCGTTCACCGTCGCGCTTTCCATATGATTCATCCCGATAATCCGCTCGGGCCCCAGCCCCCACGAAGCCATAAGACCGGCATGCGCGCGCGGAATGATGAACTGAGTCGTCTGTCTCGGATACAGCTTCGCTAACGTCGAGGCGTCCATATGATCGTCATGCTGATGCGTACACAGCACCGCTTCAAGCTCCGGCAGCTGCTCGGGAGTTACCGGTGCCGGAAACTGCCTAACCCACGGCCCTCCCGCCGTTTTATTGCTCAAGTAAGGGTCTATAACCAACCTTTTATCCTCGATTTGAATTAAAAAACCGGCCTGTCCGAGAGCCCATAAAGCCGCCGTTCCCGGAGGAAGGCTCGTCTCCTTCATTTCCTGCTGCAGCGCAGCGTCGCTTCGATAAAGCTTCATTGCATATCGCTCCTTCCTGTAAACGCTTCATTCCTAGTATAGCATGTTTCGTTTCCTTCAGGCTGCTTAAGAAATGTTGTTTATTGAAAAATGCGGCGAAACCGACGGCTTGCGCATACGGGAACGTCTTCCGATCGCTGGCGCTTCCCCGGATTCAAATGGCCCCTCCGCTCTTTTTCCACCACCCTTTTGAAGCGATGTGGTAAAATAGGTCAAGCAGGCGGCCTTCGGTGCCCGCCGTACGGCCCATCATGCCGCAAGCGCCGCCCTGCCTCATTTTAACGGAAAGTGTACAAGGTACTTAATCATGGACCAACGATTCGAATGGAAAAAGACGATTGCGCGAATGTCGCTGCGCAGCAAAATCGTCATCGTCTTCCTGCTGCTGATTACCGTGCCTCTCGTCGTGCAGGGAACGGTGACTTATCTCGATTTCTCCAATTCGGTAGAGCGGACGACCGTCGATTATACCGTGCAAATAGTGAGTCAAATTAACCGCAGTCTCGACCAAACGCTCAAGGAAGAGATGCAATCGCTCTCTCTGCTGCCGCTTTATAACGAAGATGTCACTGCGATTCTGGAATCGTACAGCAACCCCGGACTTACAGGGCAGATGCCTACGGTGGACGAACAGAGCCGGATATTTGCCGGGATAGCCGGCTCCACCTCTTACCACCCCGAAGTCAGGGGCATTCAGCTGATTGCCAACAACGGCTACATATTCTCCAGCATGGACCCTTACCTGGTTCGCCCGTTCATCCGCATCGACCGCGAGTCGTGGTATGACGCCGTTCAGCAGGCCGCAGGCACTTGGGTCATGATTCCCCAGCACCGGCCCGATTATTTGAAGGAAGCGCCCGATGCGGAACCGCTCATCTCCGCTGCGCGCCTGATTCGCGAGCCCGGCTCCCGGCAAGTGATCGGAATGATGAAAATCGATTTTCGGCTGAAAGTATTTCAGGAACTGGCCGAATCGTACACCTTCGGGCAGATCGGCAATCTGGTCGTGCTTAACGACCGGAACGAGCTGTTCTACGAACAAAATCACGACGGCTTGACTGCACCCGACCAGACGCTGCTGCTGAAGACGGAGCTGCCGGCTCAAACCGGCGTTTGGCACAGCCAAGCCGGCCGTTCGTCCTTTTTGACGATCGTGAACCGCTCCTCTTATTCCGGTTTGAAAATCATCAGCTTCATTCCGGAAGCCTCCCTGCACCAAGCGACCGAGCGTGTCCGCTATGTCACCCTGACGACGTTCGCCGTCTGTCTGCTGGCAGCGGGCGGACTCGCCGTCTTAATATCGTACAGGCTGATCCGGCCGATCATGCGGCTGAAGGAAAAAATGCATTTGGTGGAAATCGGCGATCTCCGCCAAACCGTCCCCGTCCGCTCCGCCGACGAGATCGGCCAGCTCGAGCAAGGGTTTAACCGGATGTCGGAAGAAATCGACCGGCTCGTCAACGAAGTATATGCGGTTCGGTTGAGAGAGAAGGAAGCTCAGTTGTCCCAGCTTCTGGCCCAAATGAATCCTCACTTCATCTACAATACGCTGGAGTCGATCAACATGATGGCGATCCGCAGCGAAAATTACGATATTTCCGATATGGTGTCCTCCCTCGGCGGCCTGCTGCGTCATTCTATCGGCTCTTACGACCAGCTCGTCTCGGTCGAGGAGGAGCTTCGCTCGATCGGCTCGTATGTGAGCATCCAGCAGGTGCGCTACGGCGAACGGCTGAAGATCGTCCTATGGGCGGAGGAAGAGCTCTATCCGCTCTATATTCCGCGGATGCTGCTGCAGCCGCTCGTGGAGAACGCCATCTATCACGGCATCGACGAATCGGGCCGGCCGGGCACCGTCTGGATTTCGGTGAACCGCTTCGAGAACGATCTGCTGCTCGGAGTCCGCGACGACGGCAAAGGATTGACGGAAGAAGAGATTGCCCGGCTGCAGCGGCTGATTACGGAGCCGGCGGGAGACGAAGCTTCGCTCAAAGGGATGGCGCTGCGCAGCATTCATCAAAGGCTTGCGCTCATGTTCGGTCCCGGATACGGACTGCATATCGACGGGAGTCCGGGACAAGGAGCTTCATTCACGCTGACGCTGCCGGTCATAGAAAGGAAGGAAAGCCATGTATAAGGTATGGCTGGTTGAGGATGAATCGCAAATACGGGAAGGCATCAAACGGATGATCGAGCAGCTATGCCCGGATTTTGGCGTAACCAGGGAAGCGGCTCACGGCAAGGAAGCGATGGAGCTGCTCGGCAGCGACATTCCCGACCTGATCATATCCGACATTCGGATGCGGGAGATGGACGGGCTGACCTTTATCAGGGAAGTGCGCAAGCGCTATGCCGATCTGCCCGTCATGATTATAAGCGGCTATCAGGATTTCCATTACGCCCAGGAGGCCATCCGGTGCGAGGTCGCGGATTATTTGCTTAAACCGGTCAGCCGCAAGGCGTTCCTCACCGCGCTGGAGAAAATCCGCAATAAGCTGAACGCCGCTCGCGGCATACTCCCTCCCGTTTCCCCGCCACCGATTGCGCCTGCGGATTCCAGTCCCGAATCCGGTTCAGGGTCCGGGGCGGCCGGACAGCCCGAAGCTCACCGTTCGCCCGCGCAGGATAAATATACGATCCGTACGATCAAGGAATATATTATCAACCATCCGGAGGACGATTTAAGCTTGAATGCGCTCGCCTCCCTGGTCGCTCTGCATCCCGCTTATGTCAGCTCCTTGTTCAAGACGGAAACGGGACAAAACTTATCCGATTTTATTACGGAAGCGCGGATGGAGCGGGCCAAATATTTGCTTACCCATACGCAGCTAAAAGTATACGACGTGGCCCGCTTGTCGGGTTATCCGAGCCCGAAGCATTTCGCTCTCGTCTTCAAGCAGCAAACCGGCATGCCTCCGGGCGCCTACCGGGATCAGTTTGCGGCGCAATAACGGCTTGCCGGATAGGCCGCGACAGGGCAAGCCGGCCGCGATCATGAATCGTCAAGAAAGGCTGCTGCTGGAAGCTGCGTTGCATTTGCCCATCGTTTGATCTATACTAAACAGCAATTCGGCGCGGGCCTCTAAATGCGTGGCGAAAAAAGAGCGGAGGGGCCATTTGAATCTGGAAAAGCGTAAGCGTTCGCCTTTGAAAACGGATTCTCTCCACAGAAAAACGAAAAAACAATCCAAAGAATCCATTTTCAACAGCGATTGGAGGATCAAATGGACGCCGCAGCGGACTTTTTCACCACCCTTCTAAAGGCCGCGCCATAACTATCGGCGAAGGAAGAGCGCGGATGAATCTCAATAAGATCGGATGCCTCATCATCATGCTTGCTCTAATCTCCGGCTGCGGCAGCGCAAGCTGGCTTCCTCCGGCAGTGCCGGACGGCGCCTCTCATGACGACGGAGCGGATACGGTCGAGCTTTCTTTCTATTATCCGGTCGACGTAGGCGGTCCTTTGACAACGACCATCGAAGAGATGAGCGAGCAATTTATGAAGGAACACCCCGGCATCCGGATTAACCCCGTTTATATGGGCGATTACCAGGATACCGCCATCAAAACGCAGGCCGCCGTTCAAGGGAACAATCCGCCGGACGTGGCCGTGCTGCAGTCGACTCAGCTGTATACCATGCTCGACATGGATGCTATCGTTCCGCTTGACGATTATATTAATCAGGCCGGCGGCGACGCTTTTGTAAGCGATTTTTACCCTGCCTTTTTGGCCGACTCCCAGGCGGACGGTCATACCTACAGCATCCCGTTCCAGCGCAGCACTCTGCTGATGTATTACAACCGCGACGCCTTTGCGGAGCAAGGCCTGAGCCCCGACGCGCCTCCGCGCAATTGGGACGAGCTGCTCCGCGCAGCAGCCGGGCTAACGACCTCACAGCGGTGGGGACTTGAAATTCCGTCCTCCGGAGGCGGGATGGCGACCCGGATCTTTCAAGCTTTTGCGATGCAAAACGGAAGCTCGCTCATGTCGGACGACGGGAAGCAGGTATATTTGGATACGGCGGCCAATGCCGAAGCGCTCCGCTATTGGCGCGATTTATCCCATGCTCACAAGGTCATGCCCGAATCGCGGATCGAATGGGCGTCGGTGCCGGATGACTTCATACACGGGAAAACCGCAATGCTGGTATACACTTCGGGAAGTCTGACCTATATTCGGAACCAAGCCCCGTTCCGCCTCGGCGTCGGCTTCCTGCCTACCAACAAGCAGCTGACGACGCCGACGAGCGGAGGCAACTTCTACGTGTTCAAAACGGTCAACACGAGAAAACAGGACGCGGCATGGACCTTCGTCCAATGGATGACCGAACCCGAGCGCATCGCCCAATGGAGCATCGACACCGGATATATAGCGGTTAGAAAATCGGCCTATGATACCCCTTCATTGCAAGCTTACGGAAAAGAGTTTCCCGAGTCGCTCGTGGCGCGCAACCAGCTGGCTTACTCGGCCAAGGAGCTGGCGACGCATAATATCGCCAAAGTCCGCGCGGCGCTGAACGAAGCGATCGAGGCTTCTCTAAGCGGCGCCATGCCGCCGGAGGAAGCTCTGAAGAAAGCTCAAGCCAAGGCGGATCAGGCGCTCGCTTCGTTCCGCCGGCCTTAAGCCGCCTCAGCGGGACGTGGCCCTGCCGAGGGCGGGCAGCAGCAAGAGCACCGCTTCCTTGACCAGAAGGATGCGGTGCTCTCGCTATTGTCGATGAAGGCTTACATACGGGACCGTCCCGCCCCCCGCGCTCTGCTTGTCCGCCTCTTTAAGCTTGAACGGTATGCCGGTCGATCAGTTCATTTCCCGTCACTCCAAGAAATTGGTAAGCGTCGATTCTCATCGTATCGCTGTCGTCGCTCCAGAAGCTCTGCAGCACTTCGATCATCCCCGAAGCCCGGGCGATGCGATCCATCTGCATCTTCATAATGACGCCGCTGCATAAGATCGCGCATTTGCTGACCTTGGGCAAAATATCGCTCTGCAGCTGCTCCCAAATCATATTGACTTCCGGAGAAAATACGATAGGCCTCCCCTTGCTCACCATAAAACGGTTGTCTACCAGCAGCTTGGCCTCATTCATTACAGCCAAATTTTGCTTGACAAGCGCGCTCGCTTTCTCCGCATCCTCTACGGTCAGCGCATCTCTCACCTGCCAGGACAAAACGTTGTTCGCCCGATCCGCATGATATAAAAATTTATCCTCGAATGCCATATTGACAGCCCCTCCTTCGGTTTATCGGAACCACGAAGCGAGCATGGCATTCAAAGATTCGCAAGTATACGCAACCAGATGCTCCGCTTCTTTAAGCTCTTTTTCGTTCATTTCCTTAATCAGGTGGTATACGTCGCTGTGCTCTTCATCGGCTTCGCAGTGAACCTCCCAATATTCCAGATTGGTAAACCCGGCCTTCTGCAAAATGTCGAATGCGTGCAAATACATCGCATGGGCGTACCCTTCGGCCGTGCTGTTCACCAGCAGCAAAGACAAGTTCTCGCTCATCGAGCTTACCGCGCGATACTGCAGGGAGATGAAATTTTCGGTTTCATAATTAGGAAAAGCTTCCTCCGGATCGTCCAGCCCCAAATCCAGCATCCATTTGCGCAGCATCTCGGCATGATCCTTCTCTTCCTCGTAATGTGTCGAGAACACATCGTGGTCTACGTTCGGGAACCGCTCCCAGCGCAGCTTCAGCAGCTCTCCAAAATGCTTGGACAAATGATAAAGATGCATACACCATTTAAAATCTTCGGCTTTGGCCGACTCCGGAAACCGGGTAAAAAAAGGGTTGGTCTGTTTCGCTTTCTCGAGCTCGCTGGAAATTATCGCCGAAATCGATTCTACCACTTGCACCTGAACTTGGGTCATCACTTTTCTCTCCCTGTTTTTTATTTTCTCCAGTATGTCCTGCTGCGCATATACATCCTTTTATTACCTTACATGTATGTTATCGGTTTGACAATCCTTAATTTTAATATTTTTACATAATATTCATTTTTTTCGCGAAGGCCATAACCTATTCGACGGCAAATGACAAAAAGAACCTCATTTCCCGCTTTACGTCAGGGATACAAGGTCCTTTTACCGCTCTTTTTTCCATCCGACTTCTAAAAGGGTGATGAAAAAGTCCGCTGCGGCGGCGATTTGATCCTCCAATCGCTGTTGAAATCGGATTCTTTGGATTGTTTTTTCGTTTTTCTGTGGAGAGAATCCGTTTTCAAAGGCGAACGCTTACGCTTCTTCAGATTGCTCTCGCTTAGCGAAGTTTGCTTTTTCACCACGCTTCCAAAAATGCCGGGGAAGACCGCGCAGGCGTAAAACGTCTGCGGAGGCCGCCCCGGCTATGGGCGCAGCGCAAAGCGCAAAGCCCGGCTGATGAGAACCGGCAGGACGGACACATGGCCCTCGTCCTCAAACTGTTTGAACTCCGCCCGCACGCCGCGGTTCGCAAGAGAAGCAAGCCGCTGCGCCATCTCCATGGCATTCCCGTTCATTCCGCTCGGATGGCGGCCCTCCAGCTCACCGACCGCTATCAATACGTCCACATTGCGCTGCCCCGGGGAGTGAATCTGCTCCAGCTTCTCCGGAAATTGCCGCTCCTCTTCAAGAATACATCGCCGGTTCCAATGAATGGACGGGCTCCCTGCGATATACGTTTGAAAAGCTTCGGGGCGGGTGAACAGCGTATGCAGCACAAAAAGCCCTCCCAGCGAATGGCCGAAAATCGTTTGCCTGCCGGAATCGACAGGATAGCTTTGTGCGATTTGCGGTTTCAGATCCTCTTCGATAAAAGTCAGAAAAGCGTCGGCTCCGCCCTGCTCCGGCCATGGAGTGCCGTCGGGCTTCGCCGGAAGCTCTTCAATAGGAACGGGCAGCGTGAAATCGTAATACCGTTCAGGGGCGAACGGCTCTTCGGTCCGGTAGCCGATGCCGACGACGATAGCGGGTACGACTCCGGTCTTCTCGGGGCGGCGCGACTGCACTCGTACCGCCTCCACCATCGTAGCGAATACCGCATTGGCATCCAGCAAGTAAATGACTGGAAATCCCGATGGCGGCGGCTCCTGAACCGGCATCGCCACGCTGATCCGATATTCGCGGCGCTCGCCTCGGGAAACGATGCTGTAACGCCGTGTATGATGCAAAGCCGCTTCGCCGCTTTCCCGCACGAGGTTGCCGGCTTGTTCGTTGGATATACGAGCCATTGGATGCAGCTCTCCTCTCCAGTTGATGTTTCTCCATCTGACTGACTCGCTAAGGCAGTCCGTTCTATTATAGAACTTCCTTATATTGGCTGACCATGGACGATATACGGAATTCATTGTGACGTTTTCCCGATCGGAGCTCCTGGCAGACGGGCCGGCTCCGGCAGGCCGTCCTGCCCGCTAAGACTTGTCCGTCCATTGAAACGGAGTCGTATTGAAATACAAATCCGGATTCACCGGCACATTATGCGCCCAGAACGTAAAATGCAGATGAGGGCCCGTCGAGAAGCCCGTCGACCCGACCAAGCCGATAATATCGCCGCGCTTCACGCGGTCGCCCGTTTTGACGCGCAGCTCGGACATATGGGCATATTGCGAAAACAGCCCCATCCCGTGGTCGATATAAATGGAGTTGCCCGTCAAATACAAGCTGTCCGCCAAGGCCACAATGCCGTCGTTAGTCGCCTTGATCGGCGTCCCCTGCTTCGCCGCCAAATCCAGCGCCAGATGGGAGCCGCTCAGCTTGCCGTTGACATAGCGCATATGCCCGTACGGCGTCGTCAATATCCCTTCGATCGGCTTGAGAAACGGCTCGGTGAACAAAAAGTCGGGCTGCGACTTGCTTCTCGCCGCATCGATTCTCTTCTGATCCGCATCGATCCGCTTCGTGTCCTGCCGCATGCTGTCCAGCTCTTCCGTCACCTGAAGATACTGTTTGGGAAAATTTTTGGCAAGCACCTTAAGCGTTTGATCGCCGATCGGATAATCCCCCGGCTTCACGTCTGTCCCTACGGGCAAGTAAGTGAAGTATCCGGCTCCGGACGGCTGCAGCGCATAGGTTTTCCCCTGCCACTCCACTTCGCCCGGCTTATCGCGGCGAACGAGCACCGCATCGCCCTGGCTGACGGAGCTTGGCATCAAGTACCATTCCGAGCCGATCGCTTGCTTGGCCTGCCCAGCCGAAGCGTAGCGCGAAGCCTCCGCGGCCCGCTGTTCGATCAGCAGCTTCTCCCGCTCCAGCGCTTCCTTCACCTCTCCGGTAACTTCCGCCTTCCACGTCGCTCCGCCGTCGGTCGTAATGAACAGCTTGCCGCCCGCTTCACCGTCGTCGTTCACGAGAGCCCAGCCGATCCGGTCGGTCCAAAACTGCGCTTGCTTCACCGTATACTCCCGGGATTGATACTGCAGAGCCGTTATCGTCTTAGCCCCGTGCAGCAGCCGCATATCTCCTTCATCCGCAGCGGAAGCCTGCTCAAGCTCCGGAACGGCGTCCGCCGCCTTCCAAGTCATCCCTCCGTCGGAAGTGATCATAACCGCGTCTTCGAACCGGACCCAGCCGTGCTCCAGATCGTTCATCTCGAACTCGGCAGCTTGTTTATACTTCGGCGCTTGTGCCTGCGCGTTCTGCTGCCGCTCCCCTCCGGCATGTCCTCCCATAGGCCAGGCAATATACTGCCCCTTCCATAGACCGTAGCAAACCCCTACGCCGAGCGCCGCAACGAGCACCCCCGACAGCAGCAGCCCGGTCCGTCTTGATTTGCGTGCTCTAGCCGCTTTGCCGCGCTTGCGTGATTCCATCATCTTTACCCCCGATGCATTCCATAATATGGAGTAATATACTCTATATTCTATCATATTTTCGGACCGGTCGTTCTGGCGGAGCCTTGGCCCGATGACGTTACCAATGAAAAACCCTCGCAAAGCGGCTGTCCGCTTCATGAGGGTCCCTTGCGAAGCTATTATTCCATGATCTTCGCCTAGTCGACGATAAACAGCTTGGCTCCCGTTTCGGTCGAGGAACGGTGCGGTTCCGCCTGATCCGCCACCTGATAGCTCATGCCGGACTTTAATACAAAAACCCTTCCGTCCTTCAGCTCGGTTGTCAATTCGCCCTCCAGCACAAGCAGAACATGGCCGCGGCTGCACCAATGATCGGCGACATACCCCGGCGTATATTCAACCATGCGCACGCGTATGTTTCCTATCTCAAGCGTTCTCCAGTAGGCTTCTCCCGTCTCGCCTCGATGCTCGGTCGGTTCTACGGCGCTCCAATCCATGGTGCCGAACGGCACGTCTACGATGTTCATCTTTTTCTCCTCCCGGTTCGTTTTCACTCTGAACCCCTGCGCCTCATCCCTAATACAATGAACTTAAGATGTCGCATCAGGCGCGTAGCATAGCCTTAGGGGAAAAACTCGAATAATCCGCTAACCGCAAATCCGCAGTTGTCGGCCGGAGCCGTTTTCTCTATCCGCTGCAAGCTTTCCCCTTCGCCCATCCCCGCCGGTTCCTTTCTTTGGTCCGTAAATATCATTATATCACGTTCGCAAGAAACGCGGGCGACGCGGCAAGCTCGAAACGAGCTTTGCGCTCCAACGTAAAACGGCGGATTAAAGAAAGCGGAGGCCTGCCGATACGAAAAAGCCAGATGAACGTGCAAGGCCCGCCAAGGGCGTCCCATTCCTGCTTTGCACTCGAAATGCGAACCTGTTAACCTTATAGTCGGGGTCTTTTTGCGCTGTGGACCTCCTAAACGCCAGGCATCGAACCAATACTGCAGACTGCCGGCCCCGACGGCCCCGCGCCCGGGCGGTGCAAACCGACCGGTAGATTTTTGCAGATGACCGATATATAGGAATCATTCACGAATAATTGTTGTTGAGAGGAACGGTGAGTACGATGAAAATAGCATTTTTCGATTCAGGATTAGGGGGACTGACCGTCTTATCGGAAGCGATGAATCAGCTGCCTCATGAGGATTTTCTTTATTTTGCCGATACGCTCCACGTTCCTTACGGCCCCAAACCGAAGGACGAGGTCAGGAAATATATTTTGGATTCGATAGATTCCATTATCCATGAGGAGATCAAGGCGATCGTCATCGCCTGCAATACGGCTACAAGTCTGACCATACAAGAGCTGAGAGGTCTCTACGACATTCCTATTATAGGAATGGAACCCGCCGTGAAGCCTGCGGTGGAGATGAACCGTTCGACGGGAAAAAGGGTACTTGTATTCGCCACGCCGCTGACGCTCAAGCAATCGAAATACAACGACCTCGTTTCGCGCATCGATAATTTACATATCGTGGATTCGCTTCCTTTGCCCGAGCTGGTCGAATACTGCGAAGCGCTTTGCTTCGATAAGACGATCATCAGCGACTATTTCCTGGGCAAGCTCGCTCCCTTCAATCTCGACGATTACGGGACGATCGTGCTCGGCTGCACGCATTATCCGTTTTACCGAAGCTTGCTTCGGGAGCTGCTGCCCGATCATATCCGAATCGTGGACGGAAGCGCCGGCACGGTCAAGCGGCTCATTCAGGTTTTATCCGAACGGGAGATGACCAGCCTGAACGGCAGCTGTCGGATCAAATTTCTGAATTCAAGCGGATCTGCGGAGTATACGGACAAGATGAAGCGGGCTCTCGGCCTGCTGAGGAATGAATAGCGGCTGTTCATAGCACGCAAAGCCCCCGCTCCCCTAAGGAATAGCCTTAAGGGAATGAGGGCTTTTTTACCGATTCTTATGAACGTCATGAAACGTTTTTTTACGGATAAAACGTGCTTTGCGGCGTCGTTGTCGGGCACCAGCGGGATTTGAGCAGGAAGTCGATCAGCACGTCCTTGGCCGCTTCCGTGCCGATATAATGCAGCGCTTCCGCGGCATGGCCGCGCACGTAGCGGTTCTCGTCCTCCAGCGCGATCTCCAGCTGCGGCACCGCGGCGTCGGCCGCCGCTCCCATACGGCATAGCGATAGTCCGGCAATGAAGCGCACCTGTACATCCTCATCCTTCAAGCAGCGGATCAGTCCGTCCACCACTTGGTCGGCAGGCGTTCCGACCATGGCCAACGCCTCGGCTACCGTCTGGCGGACGACGACGTCCGTCTCGGGCTCCAGCAGCCGGATCAGCTGCGGCACGGCCGGCGCCGCAAAATGTCCCAGCTCGCCGAGCGCGAACGCGGCATGGACGACGGTTTGCGTCCGCCCGTCGGAGAGCGCCGACGTCAGGCCGTCCACTGCGCCCGCTCCCGCGGCGGACAAACCGTACGCCGACGTGCGCGATACGTTGACGCTGTCATGGCGCAGCCCCTGCAGCAGAGCCTGGATGCCCGCATCGCCCATGCCGGCCAGCGCGTACGCCGCATTCAGCGCCGTCGGCTCAAAGGCGTCTTCCAGCCGCGATGCCGTCTCGCGCACCTTGGCCTCATCGGCCTCTACCGAATCGGCCAGACTGCCGACCTCTCCGCACAGCCAGTTCCAGGTGTCTCTCCACATGTCGTCATGCTGCGCAATATCCGTACTGAAGGAGACCGGCTTTTTCCATTCGCGGTCGAGACAATCCCAGCTCGGCTCTGCAGGCGCTTCTGTCCGCATAAATTCGAACTTCAGCATATAGCGCGGCTTGCCGAGAATATTCGGAGTCGAGCGATGCCATATATCGTAATGAATCAGCGCGAAGGTCCCTGCGCCGCCGCTGGCTACCGCTTCGCCTTTCACGTCGTCTTCGACGAACGTGCGGCTCTCGTAATTTTGCGTGCCCGGCATAACGCCCGTAGGTCCCAGCTCTACCGGAGTATCCTGCGGGAAGTACATGATCATCGCCCACCACGGATGATGGTTACGCATTTTTTTGTAGCCCCAGTAGCTGTCTTTATGCCAGCCTCCGGCCTTCGGCGAAGCGTTGAAATGGCCGTGCCGGTGCGTATGCATCAGGTAATTGGGACCAAGAACGCTGGTGAGCGCTCCCGTAACGACCGGATGGTCGAACAGCTTCTGCACTTCGCGGATACGCGGCAGCAGATTGTTGCCCGGATTTCCTTCCTGTTCATACACATGGTTAAGCTGTTCGGTCAAACGCTGATGAAATTCCGCAGGAAAATCGGTTTGCAGAATCAGAAACCCTTCGGTAACGAATGTTCTCATTTGCTCGTCGGTTAAAAGCACTGGCATTTGGCGACCCATGAATACAACCTCCTTAAGTGATCTTGATTCACATTATAATCATCCCGGAGCCAAGAACACATGGAGAATGCTAAGTCAAGTTTGCACAAAAGTAAGGATTTATCGAACAAAAGCACGGACGCGTGCCGAGTTAATCCGCAGGCGGAAGCTGAGATAACCTCTGTCCCGCCGTTCATCCGTACGCGCACCGCCGAAGCCTGCGAGCCCCGGCAAGCCGCTCATGACCGGCCGCAGCATCGGCTTAAGCCTTATCCGTCCGCGAGCCCCAGCCTCTCGTACTGCTCCGGCGGCGCATCATTGCTCTTCATCAGCCGGAGCATGTGCGCGGTCATCCGCTCTTCGATCTCTTTGTCCTGAATCGGCCGCTTCTGCTCCGGGTCGGTCTGAATATCGAAGAGCAGCGTGCCGAACCGGTGCGCCGGGATGTAGCTTCCCGACTTAATCTTGAGCGTCCGGACGCCTTTGGTAAAAGAAAACGGCTCGGCCAGCTCCAGCTCCTGCAGCTCCGCGGGGCTGAACATCGACGCCATATGCGCCGGCATCAAAGTGTAGTTATAGAGCGGGCTGTTGTCCGGCCGCACCGGCGCGCGCATGTACACGTACCGCCCGTCGGTGCAATTCACATGCGCCCCGTGGATGCCGAACAGCGCCGCCTCCCGGCCAGGCTCGGCCGCAGCTCCCGCCTCCGCTTCCCACGCCCGGGTCAGCGGCACGCCCTGCATATCGGTCGGCGTCTCCGCGCCGAAGTAGTCGAGCAGCGTCGGCGCGATGTCGATCATCTGCGTCAGCGCGCCGCAGCGCTCGCCGCGCCTGCCGCTGCGCGGGTCCCATACGAACAGCGGCGTCCGGGCGATTTCGTTATAGAACGGCATTATATTTTTGGCCCACCAGTCGTGCTCGCCGAGCAAAAAGCCGTGATCCGTCGTGACGATCAGCATCGTATCCCGCCACAGCTCGTATTCGTCCATCGCGTCCATCACCTTGCCCAGATAAGCGTCGCACATGCTGAGCAGCGCAGCGTATTCGTATTTGCAATGCTCGGCTTCTTCCCTGGTCTCGCTCACCTTCTGATACTGGGGCCAGTCGAAATGTTTGCCGGTGTAATCATGGGGATATAAATCCTTATAGGCTTGATGCGAAAAGAACGGCTCATGCGGGTCAAAGGCCTCGATCTGCAGCAGCCAGCGGTCCTCCCCGCGGTTCGTCCGGATAAACTCGATACCCTCGGTGAATGTTTTGGCCTGAGGATGCGCCTCCTCCTCCGCCATATACTTGCGGTTGATCCAATCCTGGCGGAACAGCTGACCGCGGTAGCCTTCGTAGCTTCCGACATGCTCGGGGATCGGCGGGTCCGCCACCTCTCCTTTCCAAGGGTCGCCCTCCTGGCCTCTGACGAAATCCCAGGTCGTATATTGACTGTGATACGTCGCGCCTCCCGGCTCCCAATAGTGATAATGATCGCTGATCAGGTGAGAGTGCACCCCCTGCTTGCGCAGAATGGCGGGCATCGAGTCGTCGAACGGCTCCAGCGGTCCCCAGCTGCGATGCAGAAAGTTAAGCCGGCCCGTCAGCAAATCGCGGCGCGCCGGCATGCACGGCATGCTGCCCACCCAGTTGTTGTCGAAGGTCACGCTCCGCTCCGACAGCCGGCTGAAGTTCGGCGCATGCGTCCAGTCGCAGCCGTAAGGCGGCAGCATATGTCGGTTCAAGGAATCGAACAAGATCACAATCGCTTTCATGGGCGAACAGCCTCCTCCCGTAAGTTGTCGTACCATTGCCGCACTGCAAGCTCCAGCCTCCGCACGATGTTCGGATGCCGCTCCGCCAGATTGACCCGCTCGCCCGGGTCCGCCTCCACATCGGACAAATGCACGGCGTCCGCCGCCGTCCGGCTGAAATCGAGCTTGCCGTTCAGCACCAGCTTCCACTTGCCTTCGCGTACTGCCAGCTGCTCCCCGTACTCCCAGAACAGCATGCGCTCTCCGCCCGCCGGCGCCGATCCGCTTCCCTCGAGCATCGGCACAAGGCTCGTTCCGTCGATCCCGCAGCCTTCCCCGGAGACGCCCGCCAGCTCCAGAAACGTCGGAAAAATATCCATCATCGCGCACACTTCGCCGTTCGTCTCTCCTCCCTCGATCAAGGCCGGATAGCTGAGTATCGCCGGTTCCCTCACGCCGCCGTCGAACAGACTCGCCTTATGTCCGCGGAATACGCCCGCGCTGCCTCCGTAATACAGATCCTCCGTGCCGTCCAGCCAGTTGCGCGACTCGGTCGAAGGGCCGTTGTCGCTGGAGAAAAAGATGACGGTATCCTCATAGACGCCCTTGCGCTTTAACGCCGCTACGATATCGCCGACCCCGTCGTCGACGGCGGCGATCATGGCCGCCATTATTCTGCGGTCCGGAGGCAGGTCCGGAAACCGGTCGACGTACCGCTTCGGCGCATGCATCGGGTAATGCGGGGCGTTGTAGCCCGCCATCAGGAAGAACGGCTCCTCCACCGGGCAAGCCTCGATATATTCCACCGCCTTGCCGGTGATCATCTCCGTCATATACTCGCCGTTCTCCCACACCTCCTGCTCGTTATGCCACAGATCATGCACCGGGTTCACGCCGCCCGCCTGCTCCCAGTAGAAAATATGCGAGTAATAGTCGATGCAGCCGGCGCGAAATCCGAAAAATTCATCGAAGCCGTGCGCGTTCGGTCCGTGTTCCGCCGAGGCCCCGAGATGCCATTTGCCGAACAAGGCCGTCCGGTACCCGGCCGCCTTCAGCGTCTTCGGCAGCGAAGGCAGAGACGTCTTAAGCCCGGCCGTCCCTCTCCTGCCGCCGAGAATATGGCTGACGCCGGCCCGCGCCGGATATTTGCCCGTCAGCAGCGCCGCCCGCGAAGGCGAGCATACCGGCGAATTGGAATACCAATTCGTAAAGCGGACGCCCTCTTCGGCCAGCCGGTCGAGATGCGGCGTCTTCATCTGCGAAGAGCCGTAGCAGCTCAAATCGCCGTAGCCCAGATCGTCGCAGTACACGATAATATAATTCGGCCGTTTTTTTGTCATCGTCCTTCTCCTCCTCCTTGAGCGTATAAATGGCAGAGCACGCTCCGCCCGCTTTCCGTTTCGACCGCCGCAACCTGCGTCGCGCGGCACACGTCTTTGGCCGACGGACAGCGGTGATAGAAGCTGCAGCCGGCGCCGGAGACGGGCTCTCTCTGCACATCCGTCACCGGCTCCTCCTCCGCGGATCTCCACGGATCGGGAGAGGAGTACAGCAGCAGCTTCGTGTACGGATGCTGCGGGCGCTGAATCAGCTCCTCCGCCGGTCCGTATTCCATCACTTGACCGGCATACATGACCATGATCCGGTCCGCCATATAGCGCGCACTGCCCAAATTATGCGTAATCAGAATCAGCGACAGATCCTCTTTATCCTTTAAATCGAGCAGCAGGTTCATAATGTCGACGCCGATGGACACGTCCAGCATCGATGTCGGCTCGTCGGCGATAATCACCTTCGGATTCAGTCCTAGCACCTTGGCGATGACGACGCGCTGCTTCTGTCCTCCCGACAGCTGGTAAGGGTACTTGTCGATAAAGTCCTCCGCCGGAGCAAGCCCCACCTTGCGCAGCAGCTCCAGCACCCGCGGGCGGGTATCCCCTTTCACCTGCCGCTGCACCTGCATCGGGCGGCCGATAATATAGCCAATCGTATGATGCGGGTTCAAGGCGGCGAACGGGTCCTGGAAAATCATCTGCACGAAGGTCGGCAAGCGGCGGCGCAAATCCCGGTTTTGCCTAAGCGCCTCCCCGTTGTAATAAATGTCGCCGTCCGTAGCCGGAATCAGATTCGTCAGCATCCGGGCGATCGTGCTCTTGCCGCTGCCCGATTCGCCGACGATCGCCAATACCTCCCCCCGCTCCAGGGAGAACTGAACGTTGCGCACCGCCTGAAACTGCTTTTTCTTGAACATCGAACGGGATGTAAACGTCTTACCGAGATCGCTCACTTGAAGCAGAGACTTCATCGTATACCCCCTCCTTCGAATATAAATAGCAGGCGATCTGCCCTTGCGCATCGGCTTGCATCATCGGCTCTCTGCTCCGGCATTGAGGCAGCGCATGCGCGCAGCGCGGCTCGAATTTACAGCCGGCGGGCGGACGGATCAGATCGGGCGGGCTGCCCGGAATGCCCGTCAGCCTCGTTCTCGGGCCGGATAGCGACGGGAAGGAATTGAGCAGACCCCTGGTATACGGATGCCTCGGCTCCTTCAGCAGCTGATCCCGCGACGCCACCTCCACCAAGCGGCCCGCGTACATAATGCCGATCCGGTCGCACATCTCCAGCATCAGCGGCAGATCGTGAGTAATGAACAGCACGGAGAAGCCGAACGTCCGCTGCAGCTCCAATATTTTACGGATAATCCCGTTTTGTACGACGACGTCCAGTGCGGTGGTCGGTTCGTCCATAATGACCAGACTCGGCTTGAGAGCCATCGCCATGGCAATGACGACCCGCTGCCGCATGCCGCCCGACAATTCGTGCGGATAGCTGTCCAGCCTGTCAGCGGGCAGGTCGACCAGCTTCATCAAGGCGGCCGCCCGCTGCCCCGCCTCCGCTTGCGCCGACGGCTCATGGGCGACAATCGCATCGATCAACTGGTCGCGGATACGCAGCACCGGATTCAGGTTGTTCATCGCGCTCTGCAGCACGATGGACATCTTCGACCAGCGCAGACGGTCGAACTGCTCGTCGGTCAGCGACGTGAGCTCCGTGCCGTCCAGCTTGACGCTGCCGCCCGTCACCTTGGCCGGATGCCTGAGCAAACGGCAAATGCCGAAGGCGGTCGTCGACTTGCCGCAGCCGGATTCTCCGGCAAGCCCGAAGATTTCTCCCTTTCCGATCGTAAAGCTGACGCGGTCGGCAGCCCTCACGACGCCTCTCGGGGAGGCGTACTCTATGCAAAGCTCCTGTACTTCAAGCAGATCTGTCAATGGGTCTCCCTCCTTATCCCCCTTGCTATGGCGGAAACGCCGGCCCAATCTCCCTGCGCCGCCGCTTCCATCGTCAGGCCGCAATCCGCTTGCGTCCCTCTACAGGGCCGCATTGCCGCGGTTCGCCCGGTATTTCTCCAGAATGCCGTTGCCGATCAGAATAAAGCCGAAGCACAAGAAGGCGATAGCCAAACCGGGCGGCAGTATCCACCACCAAGCGTGGAACATGACCGCATTATTCGCATTGGCCAAAGCCAGAATCGTCCCCCAGCTGACATTGGTCGGATCGCCCAGACCGAGAAAGCTCAGCCCCGCTTCCGCCAGCACGGCCTGCGTGGTGACGAGCACCTGATTGGCGAGGATGACCGGCACGATGTTCGGCAAAATTTCCCGGAACATAATTTCCGTATCCTTCATCCCCACCATACGCGCCGCCTCGACATAGCCGCTCTGCCGCTCGGACATCGTCTGGCTGCGGATGCTTCTGGCCATGTAGAGCCAGCTCAGACAGCCGATGATCAGAATCGTGCTGCCGACTCCCATCGAAGGCAGAAAGGAAGCGAGAATAATCATCAGCGCCAACGTAGGAATAATGAGAAATAGATCGACGATCCGCATCAGGGATTCCTCCACCCAGCCTCCTTTGAAGCCGGAAATGACTCCGACCGCGACTCCGATCACCGTCGTAATCAAACCGGCGATGATGCCTACCCAGAACGAGGTCCGCGTGCCGTAAATCATTTGGCTGAGCACATCCTGCCCGTAGCTGTCCGTTCCAAGCCAATGATCAAGCGACGGAGCGAGCCAAGAATCGAAACCGATATAGTTGACGGGATAGGGCGCAAGCGCCGATCCGAATAAAGCGATCACGGTAAAAACGATAAAGATGGCGAGCCCGATCTTCCCCTTCGCCCCCGGAAATGCAGAACTTATTGCCTCTGCTATACGCCGCATCATGAGCATACATACCTCCTTATAAACAATCCAAAAATCCGATTTCAACAGCGATCGAAAGATCAAACGGGCGCCGCAGCGTGATTGTTCGCCACTTATAAAAGTGTGGTGAAAAACGAGCGGAGGGGCCATTTGAATCTGGAAAAGCGTAAGCGGTCGCCTTTGAAAACGGATTTTCTCCATAGAAAAAGAAAACAACCATCCAAAAATCCGATTTCAACAGCGATTGGAAGATCAAATGGGCGCCGCAGCGGAATTTTTCACCATACTTTCATGCCCCTTTAGTTCAGCACCACCCGAGGATCGAGCAGCGGGTACAGCAAATCCGCAATCAAGTTGCAGACGATAACCGATATCGCGATGAACAGAAACGATCCCTGAATTAACGGGTAATCATGATTCAGTATGGCGTTGAAGGTTACCAGACCGACTCCCGGATAGGAGAAAACGATTTCCGTCGTAATCGCTCCGCCGATCACGTGGCCGAGCGAGGTCATGAGCCCGGTAAAAGAAGGCAGCAGCGCGTTTCGCGCTCCGTACATATATTTTCTGCGCCTGACGGAGACGCCCTTCGCCTTCGCCAGCAGCATATAATCCTCGGACAGCACGCGCATCAAATTGTTGCGAAGGACAAGAATATGGCCGGCGAGCGAAGCGATGATGAGCGTAAATACCGGCAGAAACGCATGCTTCAATATCGACATCAGCTTGCCCCACGCGGAGAAACTGTCGATGGCAGGGTCCACCGCCTGCCCCAATGGGAACCAGCCCAAGTAAAAGGAGAAAATCATGATGAAAATGATAGCGATCCAGAAAAAAGGCACCGAATTTAAGAAAAACGATGTAAACAGCGTAGAATTATCGAAAAACGACCCGGCCTTCCAGGCGCCCCGAATGCCGATCAGCCAGCCGACCAAATAGCTCAGCAGCGTAGCGATCAGCACCGTGCCGAGCGTCCACGGCAGCGCCTTCAACATCACGTCGGCGACCGGAGACGGATAATTGACGTAAGACACGCCGAGATTGCCGTGCAGCAGCTGCAGCAAATAGCTGCCGTATTGATGCAAGATGCTCGGATCGTCCAGCCCGAACTGGGCCTTTAACGCATTCACCACTTCCTGCGAGCCGAGCGCCTTCTCGGAGGCCAGCGCGGTAGCGGGGTCCCCCCCCATCAAACGGGGGAGGAGGAAATTCAAAGTGACCGCCATGTAAAGCGTAACAAAAGCAAAGCCGACCCTTTTAATCAAATACACGGAATTGTAGCGCACATAAGCACCTCCTGTTCAGCTTCAAGCCGGATTAGGCTACTTTTTCTTGATCTGCTTAAGCGACAGGGCGGAGGTAACGGGAAGGTTCTCGTCGTAATTGGTGAACTGGTCCACCCGGTACGGGATATGTCCGCCTACGTTGTACATAACCGCGATCGGCGCCTTATCCGCGATTCGCTGCTGAACTTGCTGGTACAGCTCCTTGCGTTTGGCCGAATCGGCCGAGGATGCCTCATCCAGCCACTTATCCACATCCGCGTCGCGGAAACGCATGTAGTTGAGCCCCGGTGTATTCGACCCGATAGGCGCGGTCATTTTGCTGTGGAAAATTTCCAGCTGCGCCTGCGGATCGGGAGGCGTCGTAATGCCGTTCTGCAGCAGCTCGTAGTCGCCGGCCATCAAAAGCTTGGTCAGCTCCGGCCAGGTCACCAGCTTGGTCGTCGTCTCGATGCCGACCTCTTTCAGCCAGGCGGTAATCATCGCGCCTTCCTTGTTCTGCGCGGGCGCGTTCGCCGCCATATGGTAGGTAAAGGACAGCGGCTTGCCGTCTTTTTCATAAATGCCCTTGGCGTTCTTCTTGTAGCCGGCCGCTTCCAGCCCTTTGACCGCCTCGTTCAAATTGTAATTGTAAGCGGCGCTGTCGATCAGCTTCTTGTCGGTCATATCGCCGAATACGGACGATAAGAAGCCGGGATTGGCCGGGAATACGCCGTTGGACTCGCCCTTCTCAATCAGCGACTTGCGATCTAGCGCCAGTTGAATCGCTTTACGCACCGCGGGATCGGATAAGAGCGGCTTTTCATTGTTCATGATCACGGAGTACGTGCTCAAACCGGGATAAATTTGCAGCTTGTTCACCGGATTTTCCAGCAGCTTCGGCACGCTCGGCATCGCCACCGTTCCCGTAGTCCCCTGGACGTCGCCTTTTTCCAGAGCCAGCGTCAGCGTCGAGGAATTGTTAAACCGGTTTACATACAGCTGATCGATGGACGGCGCCCCCAGGAAATAGTCGGCATTGCGGTCGAGCACGATGGCGCTTTCATTGATGCTTTTAAATTTGAAAGGTCCCGTACCGACCGGCGTTTTATTCAGAAATTCCGCCGCGTTCTCTTTCTCGAACAGATGTTTCGGCACCATATAGACGGTAGATAAATAAAACGGCAGCGACGGGAATTGATTATTCATCGTAAACACAACCGTATCCGTGCCCTGGGCTGTCACGTCCTTCAGCCGGTTATCTCCCCACAGCTGGTAACGGTCGAGCACCTTATTGTTCTTGAGCGTCTGGAACGAGTACAGCACGTCGTCGACGGTGAACGGCTGGCCGTCATGCCATTTCGCCTTCAGATTCAATTTGACCGTATACGTCTTGTTGTCATTCGACCATTTGCCTTCGCCGTCGGCCAAGCGCGGCATCAGCGCACCCTTAACCGGATTGAAATAATAGAGCGAATCGAACACGTAATCGAAGAACGGCGTCCAGTTCCCGGTGGCCAGAAACGGATTGAAGTTGGTAACCTGTTCGGGATTGACCGTTTCTCCCAAATGATAGATCCCTCCGGACGTTGGCGCAGCGGTCTCGGCTTTCGGCTGCCCCTGGCCGGCTGGCGCAGGATCGCTGCACGCCGTCAGCATCCCCAGCAGCATGGCCGACGCCAGCAGGACGCGCGAGGCTTTGTTTCCGGCGATTTTCCCGGCATTGTACTTCATAAGATGTGTCCCCCTTACAATAGGATGGTTTCGCATGGCATTGCTTTTCTGCACTTTGTCTGTGCTAGGTGTTCGGTTACAGGACCATCATAGAAAACCCGTTTTCCATCGTAAAGAGACCATTGTTGAACTAAGGGACTTCTGCTGAAATTTTCGTTTCCCGGCGCGATGGTCCTTTGATGACATTGTTCACCGCGCGCCGTTAATCAGTAAATCTGATCGCCCGCCAGCTTGCTCGGGGCATGGATATCGCGGTATTCGCCGGGCGTCACCCCTTCGTATTTTTTAAATATCCGGTTGAAGCTCCGCTGATTCGCGTAGCCTACCAACGCGCCGATTTCCTTGATCGCCAGCTTGCTGTGCTGCAACAGCTCCTTCGCTTTGGCCAAGCGGAGCATGAGCACATAATCGGTAAACGTCATGCTGATCTCCTGCCGGAACAGCCGGCTCACATACGAAGGGTCCAGCTTGAGCTGATCGGCGATGCCGCCGAGCGAGATGTCCTTATCGAAATTAAGCTGAATATAATCCAATATTTGTCTGGCTACCGAAGGCGGCTCCTCCGTCCGGCTCGAGTACAGCTGCCGGTGGACCGCTCCGACATAATCCTGAACGAACCGCACCGCCTGCTCGACCGTTTCGAGCCATTGCATCTGCTCATGGAGCCCGGATAGCTCCATATCGGTCCGAGACGGCTCCAGCCCCAGCTCGGAAGCGCGCTGGAATACGTCCACGACGAGTTGAAACAGAGAGTGCCGCAGCAGCGGGAACGACAAGCCCTCGGCTTGCAAAGCAAGCTCGTAGAGACGATCCAGCGCCTCTTCCAGCCGGTCCGGCTGCTCCGAACGCAAATGTAGCAGAAGCTCCCGCTTCGCCTCTCCCAGCTTGCGGAAAAATTGATGGTCGGCCGGCCCCCTCGCCTGCTGCATCCAGATCGGCGCGATCAGTCCGCCGCCCTTGAATGCCCGGTGCTCCAGCGCCTCCACCGCCTCCTGATAGGAGATGCCGATATCCGCCGCAGACTCCTTCAGATCGCCGACACCGACGCTGATCGACAGCTTCAAATAGCTGTCGATGGAGCTTACTATGCTCGCCGCTACGGCCTCGGCCCGTTCCCGGAAGTCCTCTCTCTCCATCGCCGCTTCCAGGTTGCAGATCAGAATCATATCTCTGCTCTCGGTATGCAGCGGGTAACTGCGAAACGCGCCTCCGGCCAGCTCGCTGCCTGCCTTGGCAATAAAATAGCGGATGGAGCTCTGATCCAGACTGCTGTACTTTTTTACATAGGAGGCGTAATTATCGATGCGCAGCACGCAGACGAAAAATCCGTGGCGCGTCACCGGCAGACGGTAGTAGGCGAACTTGGCCAGCCGTTCCTCCGCATCCAGCGGCTGCTCTTGGATCAGCTGCTGCAGAAAGCTCTGCTGCAGCACCGGCCAGTTGTCCCGGAGCTGAACCTCCAGCTCGCTTCCTTTTTCTTTTAAGGAATGAAAGGCGTCAAACAGCATGGTCACTTCGCTCTTCTCCCCGTCCGGCGGCTGATCCCTTCTCTCTTCCTTCTTGTTGTTTACCAATTGAACGAGCGAATAGATCGGACTGTAAATTTTCAAGGAAATGAAAAAGGCGAATACTCCCGCGATCCCGATACTGAACACCATCAGAATGAGCATGAACGATTGGATCGCTTTGCCGCTTTTATACAAGGAAACCGTCGGAATCAGGTTGACGTACTTCCAGCCGCTATAAGGCGAGGTCAGAGCCGTAAACGAATAATCGGCGTTGCGAAAATGGGAAGTGAACGCCGTCGTCCGGTCCGTCAAATGTTCGCCGACGACGGCGAATTCCTTATCGCTCACGACCGCCCCCGTCGTTATGTTGTAAGCGAGCGAAGCGTCCGGGCTGACCATCCAGATTTCTTCCCCCGGCCGAATCAGATGAATCGACGGGCTCTGAAACAATGCCTGCTGGTTCAGATTAACGATGACAGCCCCGTTGATCGGAGTGCCTACCCAGGGGGTTGTCCGGATTAAGGTGACCTGCGTTTCGTTAAGCTGGGACGCTCTGGTCTTGGAATAAGGGCGCACGAACCAGCGGCCCTCCGTCCGGTGCATCGACGCGTACAGCGGAAACCACTCCGGATCGTCGCTGTCCGCTACTTTCGTCAAGCCGGTAAGAGCCGATTGCATTAGCCCGCTGCGCGCATAATATACGGAGATGGACTCGATATAAGGCGAGGAAATATACGATTCCAGCATCATATCATGGATCGTATCCGTATCCGGCTTCGCCGGCCCTTCCAGCCCGGCTTCCAAAGCTCTGGAGAAGGCCATATTCTGGGCAAGCCGGATCGTAATTTGATCCACCTCGTTCAGCAGAACGTCCATCAGACGCCTGGTCTGCTCCAGCACCTGCATACTGGAGCGCGTCACTTCGTCCCGGACGACGTTCTGGCTGTACCGTTCGCCGAGAAAGCCGACGACCGCCGCAGTCATCGCCACCAGCACAATTTGAATAAACAAGATGCGGAAGAACAGACTGCGAAACTTAAAATTGGAAAAGGCCGATTGAATCAAGCTGATCATGGGAATCCCCCCGTAAAAGGATCTGATGTTTTATATCATATAAACCCGATAGGATTAATATATCATAGATCGGATGCCGGAAATACGAGAATTGTTGCGGGGGTAATGAGATCAACCTCCATCAAGTGAGAGAACGCATAAGGACGAATATTATCGCCTACGTTTATATTATCATTTTGAGTGCGCTTTCAAAACAGTTTTATAGGGCAGCCGCCTTGGATTGCGCCCGCCCGAGTCGGCCCGGGCCGCTAGCAGCACCCTCAAGCTATACGCCGGTGTTGGATTAGCATTTATTTCCCAAGCAATAAGAAAGCCGGCGGTATACGACAAAAAAAGAGCGACCTTATGACCGCAAATTGCGGTATAAGATTGCTCTTCTTGTATAAAGTCTTCCTTCGATTAATATACGTCGCGTTGGTAGCGGCCCTGTTCCTGCATGTCTTTCAAATAAGCCTCCGCCGCATCGCGCGTCATTGCGCCTTCTTGTTCAATCACGCTGAGCAGCGCCTCGTGAACGTCCTTCGCCATATACTGCTTATCGCCGCAAACGTAGAAGTAAGCCCCGTTTTGCAGCCATGCAAACAATTCTTTGCCGTTCTCCAGCATTTTATGCTGAACGTATACTTTCTGCTCCGAATCCCGAGAGAACGCAGCATCGATTTTGGTCAGCACTCCGTCTTTTTGATAGCCTTCCAGCTCGTTTTGGTACAGGAAGTCCGTAGCCGCATGCTGGTCGCCGAAGAACAGCCACGCTCTGCCTGCCGCCTTGCTCACCGCGCGTTCCTCGATAAAGGAACGGAACGGAGCAATCCCCGTTCCCGGGCCGACCATAATGATATCTTTGTCCTTGGATTCCGGCAGGTTAAAGTGCTTGTTGGTTTGGATAAAGACCGGAAGCAAATCGCCTTCGTGAAGACGCTCCGCGCACAATACGGAACAAACCCCTTTGCGCTCCCGTCCGTGAGTCGTATAACGCACGGCGCCGATCGTCAGATGCACCTCATCGGGATGAGCGGCAAAGCTGCTTGCAATGGAGTACAGCCGCGGCGGCATTTTTCTCAAAATGGCCACCATATCTTGGGCGGAAGCCTTCCACGGACCGAAATCTCTCAGCAAATCAAGCAAATCGCGGCCTTCTACATATTCCTTTATATTGTCGCCCGATACAAGCTGCTGCAATTGTTCGTTGTCGGTCATGGCCGCCGCTTGCTGAGCCAATTTTTTCGTGAGCAAAGTAATTTCAAAATGCTTTGCCAAAGCTTCCTTCAGCGGAAGCGTATCTCCTTGCTTGGAAACGGGAACAGGCAATTCAGGGTCCCATTTCATTTCTTCCAAAATGGCGGCTACCAGCTCCGGATCGTTTTCCGGAACAATGCCCAGGCAATCGCCCGGCACGAAAGAAAGGCCGGAGCCTTGCAGCGATAGCTCAAGATGTCTCGTTTCTTTATTGGAGCCCGCTCCATTCAAATTCACGTTTTTGAGAACTTTCGCATGAAACGGGTTTGTTCTCGAAAAAGTTGTCGGCGTTGCTGTTGATTGCATACATTTCACCTCAAAAGTTGTTTGTATGTAGAATACCACAGGAAGCGGCATTTCGATATATTTTTGGCATAGAATTTTTTTATGACAATTCTGTCACAAAAGGGACAACTTTGGCGCCGTGCTAAGAGGCCGTATACGGTGAGGATCTGCCCCGGCAAGATCCTATCGGAGACGAGCGGACGAGAATGATCCCGTTCCTGTCGAGAGACAGCGGACAAGTTGGCGATAATGAACATAACAATTATTTTCTAGGCTTTGCATACGGATCGTTTATTTGATACAATAACTGACGAACGTTCGTCAGTTTGGAGGTGGTCTCATTGAAAAGCGATGATATTAAGGCGGCGGCTCTCAAATATTTTACCCTTCACGGCTATGAAGGCGCGTCTCTTTCGCAAATCGCCGACGAGGTCGGTATGAAAAAACAATCGATCTACGCTCATTTCAAAGGAAAGGACGATCTCTTTCTGCAAGTGCTGCACGATGCGAAGGAGACGGAGCTGGCCTTAAAGCTGCAATATTTCAGCGGCACCGGCTCGCTTCAGCCCGAGACGGATTTATACGGATTCCTGCGGCTGGTCATCGATCTGTTCCGTGAAAACGAGCAGTTAAAGTTTTGGCTGCGCATGTCTTTCTTTCCGCCGGCTCATCTGGTCAGAGCGATTGAACAAGAAGTCGTTGATCTGGAGGAGAAGGTGCAGGCAACGCTGGAACGCAAGTTTCAAGAATGGATCGATGCCGGCGCAATGGCGGAATTCTCGGCACAAATATCGACCCTTGCCTTCTTGGGCATCGTCGACTCTATTATGCTGGAGCTTGTATACGTCAACGACGAGAAGCGGCTGACGGATAAGGTCAATGCCTCTTGGGCAGTATTTTGGAGGGGAATTTCACAGCGCTGATTTTTATCACAGTGAGGTCATTTATATGAAAAAATCTATTAAAGATCAAAAGACGGTATTACTCATTCTATTAAGCAATCTGTTCATTGCCTTTCTCGGTATTGGTCTGGTCATCCCCGTCATGCCGTCCTTTATGAATATTATGCATTTGTCGGGACAAACTATGGGTTATCTTGTCGCCGTATTCGCTGCGGCGCAGCTTGTGATGTCGCCGTTCGCCGGGCGCTGGGTCGACCGGTACGGCAGAAAGAAAATCATCATCGCAGGCTTATTTCTGTTCGGCGTATCGGAGCTTATCTTCGGTTCGGGCACAAATGTATGGGTGCTGTATACGGCAAGGGTCTTGGGCGGAATTAGCGCAGCCTTTATTATGCCCGCCGTCACCGCCTATATCGCCGATGTGACCACATTAGAGGAGCGGCCGAAAGCGATGGGGTACATGTCCGCCGCCATCAGCACCGGTTTCATTATCGGACCCGGCGTCGGCGGATTTATTGCCGCATACGGCATACGCATGCCCTTCTATTTTGCGGCGGCGATTGCTTGCATAGCCTGCATATCGTCAATATTTATTCTCAAGGAACCGCTAACGAAGGAGCAATTCGCGGAAATTTCCGCCAATACGAAGCATACCAGCTTTTTCGGCGATGTAAGAAGATCGCTAAACCCTCTGTATTTCATTGCCTTTGCGATCGTATTCGTGCTCGCTTTCGGTTTATCTGCCTATGAAACAATTTTCAGCCTATTTTCCGATCATAAATTCGGCTATACGCCCAAGGACATCGCAGCCATCATTACCATAAGCTCGATCTTCGGCGTTGTCGTACAGCTGTTTATGTTCGGCGGGATGGTAGATAAGCTCGGCGAAAAGAAGCTGATTCAAATCTGCTTAATCACAGGCGCAATCTTGGCGGTAGCATCGACCCTGATCTCCGGCTTCTGGCTCGTGCTGACGGTGACCTGCTTCATCTTTCTCGCCTTCGACTTGCTACGTCCGGCATTGACGACCTTTTTATCGAGATCGGCCGGAAAAGAACAAGGCTTCGTCGCCGGAATGAACTCCACGTACACGAGCCTGGGCAATATCGTCGGCCCGGCGGCGGGCGGCATCTTATTCGATGTCAACATCAACTATCCTTACCTTTTCGCTGCGGTCATTATGGTTATCGGTCTGGGCATTACGGTAATGTGGAAAGAACGGCTACAAGAAGAGATTCCAGAATAGGAATCTTGCAGTACCCATTCGCATCGACTCTCCAATCCATGCTGATCGCTGTATTTTAACTATAAAAGGTATTGCAACACTGCTCCTGGAAATGGGGCAGACTGCATTTCGGATCAACTGCGTTTCATTCGGCGGAAGAGCAAAGCCCGGCGGAACCCTTATCGGGCTCCGCCGGGCTGCTCTATGACAGATGAGGCCGGTCGATTACTTACCGTTCAAGCACAAATTCACAAGATCGTCCACATGAGCCGTAGCCAGGCATTCCACCGTATCGGCGCCGCCGTAGTAGATTTTCACCTCGCCGTCGTCCTCGAGAATCATGCCCCCGGGGAAAATGACGTCATTGCGGAAGCCTTCCCGCTCATAGACCGTTTCCGGGGCCAGCAGCGGCTCGCCGCTCATGCCGATGATCTTGTACGGATCGTTCAGATCCAGCAGCATGACGCCGGCACAGTAGCGCTTCTTCCAGAACGGCTCCCAGCCGTTCTTGCCGCGGGACGGATCGATGTCCACCGAGTGGTACGTCGTCAGCCAGCCCTTGGACGTCTTGACCGGCGGCGCTCCCGGGCCAATCTTGTCATTGGCGAACGGCACCTTCTCCAGACCGAGCAGCAGCTCCGTGTTGCCCCAATATTTCAAATCCGGCGAGTCGGAGATCCAGATGTCGAAGCTATCCTTGCCGGCCTTGCCGTACACCGGGAACGGACGCTCCAGACGCACGTATTTACCGCCGATCTTCTCCGGGAACAGCACCATGTTGCGGTTATCCGGCGCCGACATGCTCAGCACCTCGAAGCTGACAAAGTCGTCCGTCACCGCCACCCCGCCGCGCACGCCGTGCTTCGTATCCACCGCGAAGCAGAGATAGCAGCGGCCGTCGATGACCGTCAGGCGCGGGTCGTACGTGCGGATGATCTCCTCGCTCTCGATGCCGAAGCAAGGCTTGTGCTGCACATCCCAATGAATGCCGTCGTTGCTGAACGCCAGCCCGATGTTGGTCGTGCTGCTCGGCAGCAGCGTCTGCTCTTGCGCATTGCCGTAATCGTTGCGGAACAGCATGACGTAGCGCCCTTCATATTTGGTTACACCTGCGTTGAACACAAGCGCCGGATTGTAGGGAACGTCCGCCGCCGTCAGGATCGGATTGCTTGGATGACGGGTAATGATCGGGCTGGATTGAAGAGAGCCGATGATAGACATGAAGTGAAACCTCCATAATAAATTGTATGAAAAACCAGCTGACTGCGGACGATTATTTCTTCGCCTTGGCGTACCAGTCGTTAACTTCCTTGTAGCTGGCATCGCCGCCGGCCGCCTTGTACTTGGTCAAGAAGGCGTCGAGATTGCCGATCTGCTCCGCTCCGAAGATGAGCTTGGTCGTGTAGTCGCCCGCCATCGTGTTCAGCGATTGGAAGGTCTTGGAAAACTCCGGCATATAAGGCGCATAGCCTAACAAGTCGGCGACCTTGGTCGTCTCCGGCTGCACCCGGTTCATAAAGTTCCAAGCGTCGAACAGTCGCATATCTTTGCGCACGCGGGCTTGCCAGTAGATCGGATAGTTTTTGTCGTCCGTACCGGTCAAGAAGTTGTTCGCCTGGTTCCGCTCATCGGTAAAAATCGGGTTAATCGGCGTATAATTGCCGTCCTTGAGCGTATAGTGCTTGTTCTCCTCCCCGATCGCCATCGTCTTGAAGGTGTCCTTCTCCAGCTTGGCGTTCAGCCACTTGACCGTATCCTCCGGATGCTTCGAAGCTTTCGGAATGAACGTAATACGATCGAAGCCCTTGGTCGCGGACAAGCCGACTTGCCCGTTCTTTCCGGTCAGCGCCGGGATAAACCCGCCCTTGGCCGCAGGAACGTTCTTCGTCAGGGCATCCATAATCGCCGGTACGTCAGACCAGTTCATCATAATCATGCCTGCCCGGCCGCTGGTGAATTTTTCTTTTGCGGTAGCGTCCTTGTTAGCGGCATACTCCTTATCCAGAAGCCCTTGCTTGAACAAGTCGGTGACGAAGGCGACATAGTCCTTGTAAGCCGGGTCCATGACACGCGGCGTCAGCTTGCCGTTCACGTCGTTCCAGAAATTCGGCATGCCGAAAGCGCCTACAATATTGGCGATGAAAGGGGCTTCGCCGCTGACCGTCAGCGGAATGTTTTTATCCCCGTTGCCGCCGGGGTCCTTCTCTTTGAAAGCTTTCAGCACAGCCGTCAGCTCATCCAGTGTCGTCGGCGCTTTCATCCCGACCTTGTCCAGCCAGTCCTGGCGAATGAACAAGCTGGTGTTGACGGTGAAGAGACTTTTGGTCGGAATGGCATACAGCTTGCCGTCCACCTTGGCCGCTTCCAGCGCTTCCGGATCGACCGCAGCTTTAATGTTGGGACCGTATTTATCCAGAAGCGGACCGAGATCGACAAGCGCGCCCTTCTTGGCATAGTCGGAATAAAGCGCTTTGAAATCGGTGGTGCCCGCCGTTGTTACCACATCGTAAGGCTCGCCGGATGCGATCAGTATGTTCAGCTTATCCTGCGGCTTATCCTGCGGAAGCATATCGTACTGCACCTTGTAGCCGGTCGCCTGCTCCAAAAATTTGGCTACCGGGTAGGTGTTGTAATCGTCCTTCTGCCAAATTTGCAGAGCTTTCAATTCCGGCTTGGGGCCGGCAGTTGCAGCCGGAGCTGCCGGCGCTTTGGAGTCGGTGTCGGCTCCTGTGCCCGCGTTATTGCCGCAAGCGGCCAGCGCTGTGACCGACAAGCAGGCGGTGAGTGATAGAAATGCCAGTTTTCTGTATTTCTGTTGCATACGTAAACCTCCCCTAATAATGTTAGCATATCATTAAGCCCTTAAGGTTTGGGCATTAACGCAAACTTAGCCTTTCACGGAGCCGATGAGCACGCCTTTGACAAAATGCTTTTGCAAGTACGGATACACCAGCAGCATCGGAACGATGGAAGCGATGACGGTGGCCGCCCGGATGCCTTCCGGGGAGGCGTTCATCAGCTCGTCCGCCGTCTTGCCCATCGAGGAGCTGTCCGCATCGAGCACGATGTCGCGAAGGTATAGCTGCAGCGGCTTCAAGCTCGGGCTCGTGATGTAGAGCATCGGGTTGAAATAGTCGTTCCAGAAGTACACGGCATAGAACAGCGCGATCGTTGCCAGCACGGGACCGCTAAGAGGCAGCACGATCCGGAACAAAATCGTCAGGTTGCGGGCACCGTCCATTTTGGCCGATTCCTCGAGCGCTTCGGGTAAAGATTCGTAGTAGCTTTTGATCACAAGCATATTGAACACACTGATCAGTGACGGGAGAATGATGGACCACAGGCTGTTCAGCAGATGAAGCTGCTTGATGAGCAAGTAGTTTGGAATAATCCCGCCGTTGAACATCATGGTGAAGATGAACAAGATCAGGATTAGGGAGATGCCGGGCAGATGTCTCTTCGACAAAGGATACGCCGTAATTGCTGTAAGCAGGATCGAGAGCAGCGTCCCAACGATCGTGACGAACAGCGAGACGGAAATCGAATGCAGAAATTGGGCTGAGGATACGACATACTTCATCGTCTCCAGCTGAAATCCGACAGGGATTAGCCCGACCTGGCCGGAGATGACAGCAGATTCCTCGCTCAGCGCCTTGGACAGCACGTTAACGAGCGGGAGCAGCGTGATGAGTCCGCAGACCAGCAGCATGATATAAATCAAAGCGTCCAGAGACCGCTCGCCTAAAGTTTTTTTGCGCATAGTTCGTTCCACCCCTACCATATGCTTCGCTTGATGAGCTTCTTGCTGAGTTCATTGCCTAAGATGATTAAGATGAAGCCGACGACGGAATTGAACAGCCCGACCGCCGTGCTGAAGCTGTAATCCTGCTGACCAAGACCTTGCCGGTATACGAAGGTGCCGATGACGTCGCCCGACTCATAGACGACCGAGTTGTACATCGTTAAAATTTGCTCGGTACCGGCTTCCAGCAAATGACCGAGGCGCAGCACCAGCACGAGAACGATCGTCGGCAGGATGCCCGGCAGCGTGATATAGAGCATTTGCCGGATGCGTCCCGCTCCGTCGATGGAGGCCGCTTCATACTGCTCCTGCTCGATGCCGGCGATCGCGGCGATGAAGATGATGGCGTTCCAGCCCGATTCCTTCCAACCGGCGGTGAAGACGAGAACACTACGGAACACGTCGTTATCGAGGAAGAACGAGATCGGCGTGCCGCCGAAATATTGAATGACGTTGTTGACCATGCCGCCGCTTGGGGACAAAATCGTCATGAACAGCCCGGAAATGATGACCCAGGATAAGAAATGCGGGAGGAAAATGACCGTCTGCACCGTCCGCTTGAACCATACCTTCCGCACCTCGTTCAGGAACAGCGCGATCAGGATCGGGATCGGGAAGAGCAGGACGATTTTGTACAGGCTGATGATCAATGTGTTTATAAAGACGTGGTAGAAGTCCTCCGAATGGAACAGCTTATTGAACTGGTCGAGCCCCACCCACTTGCTGCCGGACACGCCGTCGAAAATGTTGAAATCCATGAACGCAATGACAATGCCGTACATCGGGGTATATTTGAACAATAGCAAAAACAGCAGCCCCGGGAGCAGGATCAGGTAGAGATCCAAGTTGGAGCGGAACAGCCTCCATCGATCGCTCATGACTGCGGCACGCACTTTTCTGCGCTTCAAGCTTGCATCGGTCACGCTCATCGCCGACTCACCTCCAAGTTGTTATGTGTTTATTATAGGGAGGATGCCAGGATGACTGTAGATGGTGATATTTTTGTTTCTGGTAGTTTCTTATGGTCTTGGGCGGGAGATGGGTTCATTGATTCTCTCCGCATAGTAGGGTAAGACGGGGGATTACTCCCCCGGACTCCCCGCCAAACCGTGCAAGCGGATTTCCCGCACACGGCTTTCCTTCGTCAGTTCCCCATCTTCAGGAGTGAGCCGTCTTCCTCCGTCGCCGGAGTGCATATTTCACGCCTGAATTAGAAACGTATGGCGAGCAGGCTTGTCAGAAATACCATTCCCGCTTTTTCCAACACCTTGTTTGGAATCAGCGTGTTTGAAACCGTTGACCTCTTTTTGCGCATACAGGCTCGCACCCTCATGCGCGTCCATTCGTCCAAACGCTGAAACTTCGTTTTTACATTCCCAATCCCAAAGTAATTGCCAAATCCGCGCACCACTTCATTTAGCTTCTTGATCATTTCGCCAAGGTTATTCCTTTGTTGCCTGCGGGTGATTTTACGGATTTTATCTTTGTACTTCTTCACCTTATCATCAGGCAAAATCAGAAAGTCCTTCCAAAAGTCGAACCCTAGGAAGCGGAATCCTTCCTCGAAATGCACCACTTTGGTTTTCTCCGGGTGCATTCGCAGTTGGAGTTCTTCCTCCAGAATCGTCTTCGCCGCCGTGTACGCTTGCTCTGCCTTCTCCTTTGTTTTGCAAAGAATTACCGCATCGTCTGCATACCTTACCACGGCAAATCCCCGTTCCTTCATCTCCCAGTCGAAATGATTTAAGTAAATATTTGCCAAAAGCGGACTGATGACCCCGCCTTGCGGAGACCCGACTTCCGTTTCATGGAACTGATCATCTTCCATGACTCCCACGGTCAGCCATCCGCGAATGAGCGCCAGCACTTTCCCGTCGGTGATCCGTTCATATACCTTCTCCATCAGCAATTCGTGTGGAATTTCATCGAAGAAGGACATGATGTCGAGATCAACCACATATTCGTATCCGCCGCGCTTCGCACGTCGAATCGTGGATATCGCTTGGTGTGCAGAGTATCTGGGACGAAAGCCAAAGCTGTAGTAGTAGAAGTCCTGTTCGAAGATCGGCTCAATGATTCGTCGTACCGCTTGCTGGCATACGCGGTCCCGGATCGTGGGAATGCCTAATGGCCTTAATTTCCCGTTTTCCTTCTCGATGTAACGCCGCAGCACCGGGTCGGGTTCATACCGGCCTTGTTGCAGTATCCTTTGGATTTCCCGCAGATTGATGTTCAGGTTCTTCTCGAACATTTCAATGCTTACGCCATCGATACCGCCGCTTCCATCGTTCTTCTTCACTTCCAGCCAAGCTTCGTACAGATTCTCCATTTGGTACACTTTGTCGATCAGGGAGTAGTAGCGTCGTTTTGGTTTCATGGTGTTTCACCACCTTTGCGCCGCTCACCAAGCTGGTATTGCCTTTGCTCCAAAGATCGATTCCTTGCTCGTTCCGCGCCGGGTAAATGCGTTTTAGGCTTATTGCCAATCGCTCCTGTTTATCCGCCGCGTACTCAGGTCGCCAGCATGCCTGTATCCCCAAGCGTTGCTACGCTGTCGGCGGGACGCACCCTCTCGGTCATGCCCTGTTCGTTTAAGGCGCTTACGATCTCCACTTGCTAAGACTCACAGACTTTGACGAAGCACGTCCCCTTTACCTCTGTCTTTCCCTCTTTTGGAGTGAAAGCAGGTTGTGCGACCAGGCGCACACTCATCCGAGTTTTCCCCTCCACACTGTCACCAGCTTTCATCGGCTCGGATTTTCTCGTTACTACGGGACGATCCGCCATCTCGCCGCCCTTCGCTTAGGCTTTCCCCTATGGGTTATACCACTCCTACCTTGCGGCGTTTACCGCAAGGAGACGACGAGACTTCCCTCGGTCATCGTCACATTCTGTTCCATCCATCCTGACCCTAATCACGTCGATGAGCCTTGCAGGTCAAGTCCCTTTCGTGTTTTCCTGCAAGATATGCCGTCGCATAGGTTTCCCCGTTATAACGGCGGGTCACCCAACATCGCCGCCACCTCTGGTTTACGTATTGTTCCGGGCTGGACTTTGCCTGCAGGCCCTTCGGATTCCCCTCGCGGAAGACACCCTGCCAGTCCTTCTCCCAGCGGAGTTAGGACTTCTGCTTCGGCTACGGCACTTTAAAGGGTAAAGTTACCGGGTGGATTTGAACCACCTAGAATGTGCGACTGCGAGGCGCACGTCATAACCACCGGCTTAGCCGGTGGCTTCCATCAGCCCTATAAGGGCATGGTACTAGCACGCGCCTAAGAAGGCGCACTGAAAGTCTGCCAACCGCGAGCGGTCCCGGGCTTGCCCCTCAAAGGGG
>NZ_JANYUY010000037.1 GCF_025060755.1 Paenibacillus doosanensis | reverse complement strand
TGTTGGCGCAGGCTCACATCCATGGGAAGCATCCTTTTCCTTTTCTGTGATACGGTCATTATATTCAGCAATTCTCGGACAGGCAATCCCGTCAGCAATTGGGCATTATCTTTCAGCGGCAACAGTTACTTAAATCAATGAAATGTTATGATACGATTGACGGAAAACCAGCCGCACTTCTTTGGGAAGAGCGGCTGGTTCTGCAATTCCTTGGGGGCGCAAGATTGGCTGTCCTCCCTTGAATCAGATCGAATGGGGAGTTCTTCACCCTTTGCTGGCTGCAGCAGTTTGGCGATTATTCCAACTTAAAGAGTGATGATCCCAGTTGCCAAAATACTCATTTTCATCCAGCACATGATCGTAAATCGGTTTGAGAAAGGTATGAATGAGTTCCATAACTTCTTGGAAAGTTGGCGAATAATCCGGTTGTAAATTCCTAATAAATGCATCCCACATAACAATTCTGCGTCTATCCTTATAAAACTCATCTGTGAAAACGACATGATCTCTTTCAATATGCGTGTTCCTTTGTCTAAATGTCGCAGATACAGCTTCGTACAAGCGAAGCCCTTCAAACGGGCTGGTACGAGCCAAAGTGTAGATATCAAAAAAGTCTTTCATTCGACTGTTCACTACGGAAAGCGATATCATCGCCTCGAGCTTTTCTGCAATAACAGAATCATTCGTGTATACCAATATTTCTGGCCTCACCATGTTAGGTAAAAGAACGGGGAAGTCTATGGTTTGCGGGCTAGGTACTATCACATCACCAAAACCAATATCGAGTTGTAATGTTTCCCTCATAGGGCCAAGTGAGCAAGGTATCTTGATCCGTACGCCTTCATAATCTGCATCTTCTTTAATGATTTCAGAAACGATTCGATCCGTGTGGAAAACAACTCCATCCTCA
Source organism: Paenibacillus doosanensis (assembly GCF_025060755.1). Classification (GTDB taxonomy): domain Bacteria; phylum Bacillota; class Bacilli; order Paenibacillales; family NBRC-103111; genus Paenibacillus_S; species Paenibacillus_S doosanensis. Next base: position 75,234 of record NZ_JANYUY010000037.1, on the reverse strand, counting down.
ACATCATCAGGTAGCAACTGGCATATTGCACTAACGATATTGACCAATACAGCGGCATCTTTATTGATTTTATAACCTGAGAAATCCATATCTCTTGTTGGTCTGGATTTGAATTGTGTTACGGAATATAAGTACAATCCACCCTTGAGGACGAAATTATCCTTATAATTAGACATCGATAAGCGTTTTAAGAAGCGTTCTTGAAAATAAAGGATGGAGATGGTGTTGAACGCTTTGTTATTCTCTCTAGCAACGTTTTTTAGTCTATGGATGACTGAGGCAGCAACATTTGTGACCAATTATAGCACCTCGAGATAATTAGTTAGGATAGACTTTACTCTCATCTTACCTGCATATTTAAGCAGCTTGGCATAATTCCTTTTCCTGCTGGACGAGTAATTATTCAAGCTCTCCTTAACGACATTTGCGTCAAGTTTATTTCTATATTTTACTATATCACAAATGGTTCGCTCCAGATCGTATATTCTTATAACATGCCCTTCCTTATCAATCGTTTCAATTCCCATATCAAAGGTGTCATCATCATAAGAAAATAGCCGTATGGGTGGGTAATCTGGCAGTGAAGGTTTTCGCTCTTTTCGGGATATTGCAAAATTGTATTCACTTGGAGTGTAGGTAGTTAGTTCATGATGGGCAAGGGCTGAATATAGGCAAAGGACGCCTTTAGGTACAAAAAGAGCTGCTTCCACTATTTCGTCAATAATGTAACGTATATCTTTAAGAGCGTAAAGCCCGCGTTTAAGTTTGATAATCATACCCATTTCCTCAAGCTTGTTGAGCTGATAGTAATTAATATGATTTTTTTTAAGAATGGTTGCAGTGACAATCCCATTATATTTTTTAAAAACCTCTATGACATCCGGATAGATTATCGTCTCATTTTTTTTACTTTTGTCTTCAGCTGTAATAGCTGCTATAAGATCGTCAAGCTTATTGATATTGGGATTCCGACGAACCAGGTTGAAAAAATCTTCTTCGCGTAGACCAGCTTGGTTGAATGCATTCAACAACACTTGTTTTATATAATGAGAATCTATATCTTCCATGTTAGGCAAAACAACACCTCCTTTTTGCAAAAAAATGTACCCATGTAATAATAAGTGTATACGTTTATTGTGAAATAATTCCGTAATGAATTGATTTTTTTTAAACAAAAAGCACGCATATATTTAAAGGTGAATGCATTTTAAAAACACTTGTGGTTGGCTAAGCAAAGCATAACATACCCATATTAATCTGTATCTCGCCAAGAAGAGCCTTGGTACTGGGCACTCGGGCAAGCCATTTCCCGAGAAAGTAAAGTTTGAGGGGAACTTCTTGCCTATGCGTTAAAAATATTTAGAGGTGCAATCTCACCATAAATAATAAATATAATATAACAGGTAATCCGATAGCAGACAGTATTGTGATTGCAGTACTTACTTTTTTCTCATTTCGTAATACAAATAATAAAAACTTATACCCTAAAATACCAATTAATCCACCCAAACCATTTAAAATTATGTCATCAATGTCTGATGCTCCAATGCCTAAAATCCCCTGAATGATTTCGATCAACAAACTCACTAGGAAAATAAATAACAGATTGGTTAATACTCTTTTATTGTTTTTGAATAATGACACATAGGTGCCAAGAGGGATAAAGATAATTATATTGCCGCCCACGTTGGCAAAGGCGAAATTTTTTATAGTGACAGAGCTGCTAAATATATATTCCTTTATACTATGGAAGGGAATGAGATTGATTGACCTATCTACAGCGTTATGACTATCTAGCAAATCCGCAAGTGAAACTCTTGATAAGAGCAATAATTTAAATAAAAAAAGTAGGTAACATAGGAAAACACCATATAAAAAGACTGTTTGAATTCGGACTCGTGTATTCATACTACCTCCATTTTTCATTTCATCACTGCTTATTCTCCCAACCAAGCGGTTGATGTTCAGTATATTAACGCTTTTTGATGTCAAAAGAGGGACGTTCAGTCCCTCTTTACTTTTTCCGCCAATACATCTCCGATTTAATTGTCCTCACGCACTAACAGCGTGCAGCACTCCACATGCGACGTCTGCGGAAACATATCCACCGGCTGAATCCATTCCAGCCGGAAGCCGCTTTGGAGCAGCACCTGGCAATCCTTGGCCAGGGTGGACGGATTGCACGACACGTAGACGAGTCGTGCGGGCCTGGCGGCTGCGATCGCGCTGAGCAGCGCGCGGTCGCAGCCGGTGCGCGGCGGGTCGACAACGATTACGTCGGGGCGGACGCCGCGGTTCACCCATTCGGGCAGCAGCTTCTCCGCATGCCCGACGATAAACTCCGCGTTGTCCGCTCCGCTCAAACGCGCATTGCGGCGAGCATCCTCCACCGCCTCGGGGATGAGCTCGATGCCGCGCACTTCTCTGGCTTGGGGCGCCAGCCAGAGCCCGATCGTCCCGGTGCCGCAGTAGGCGTCGACGACGAGCTCCTTGCCGCTAAGCGCCGCGGCTTCCCGTACGGCGTCGTAGAGCTTGACCGTCTGCTCCGGATTAAGCTGGAAGAAGGCGCGCGGCGATAGCGAGAACCGCAGCTCGCCGAGCTGCTCGTCCAGCCGCTCGTCGCCCCATAAGATCCGGGTTTCGTCACCGAAGACAAGCGGCGTATCCGTATCGTTCACGTTATGGGCGATCGTCGCGACCATCGGCAGCTGTTTGCGGATTCGTTCGATCAGCTTGCTTTGGCTCGGCAGCCAAGGGGTCGCGGTAATCAGCGTCAGCTGCACTTGACCGGACTGCTTGCCGACGCGCGTCACAATCGTGCGGACGGTGCCTTTGCGCGTTCGTTCCTGGTACGGCATAATGTTCAGCTCGGTGAGAATCGCCTTCACCTTATTCGTGACTTCATTTAAAGCGGGGTGCTGAATCGGACAGCCGGAAATATCGACCAGACGGCGGCTGCCGGACGCGTACAGGCCCGTAACGAATTGCTCGCGCTGCCAACCGGCCTGCAGCTGCGCTTTATTGCGGTAGCCCCACGGGTTTTCCATGCCGATGATCGGGCGCAAGGGCAGCTCTGTGATCCGCGCGTAACGCTGAAACGCTTCGCGGACAAGCTCTTCCTTCGCGCGAAGCTGCGCGGGATACGTCATATGCTGAAGCTGGCAGCCCCCGCATTCCTCGAACAGAGAACAGGGCGGCTTTTGCCGGTCGGGAGACCGCTTTTCGATTTCGATCAGTTTGGCGGTCATATAGCTGGTTTCTGTCTTCAGCACATGGGCTTTGACAACTTCGCCGGGAAGGGCGCCATCGACAAAGACCGCCTTTTTTTTGTAATATCCAACGCCTTCTCCGTTAATGCCGATCCGCTTGATCGTAACAATAATCCGGTCTCCGGATTTGACGTCTTCGCCGCTTCCGGCGGCGTGTACAGGGCGTCCGGCCGAGGTGTTTTTTCCAGGGTAAGGCTTCTTGGCAGTGTTAAAGGGTTTTCCATTCCGGTTATTCATGAACAGGCTTCGCTCCGATTCCTTGGTTCTTATTCTGCTATTACTATATCATGAGCGGGCATAGGAAAGAAATGAATCCCCGGCAAGCGAGGGTTTGTATTGCGAGGGAAGACAGGCTCGTTCGATGGAATCAAGCATTATTTCGACAACAAGGAGTGTCCGCCGGCGGATGCTCTATTTTTTTGCATAAGACGCCATCCTTTTACATATATTTCAACGCATAAGGGAAGAATGAGGAGTGGATAACAAAATTGTAACCTTTTTTTAACGGTCCGTTTATGTTCCGCTAATCTTGTCTTAATGTTTGGGCGGTACGATAAGGATAAGAACGAAACGACAGAGAGGAAGAGAATAATGATTTTATATGAATTGGCCAAACGGCTGGAGCAGCGCCAGCAGCTGCAAAGAACGATTCGGCAATCGGCAGGGGACAGAGAACAGCTCATTTCGCAAAAAGCTCAAGTGGAAGAACAGCTGACCTCGCTCGCCAATATGTGGTCGGATACGCGGCATGATGAATGGGTGCCGGGAGCGCTTATAGCGGATGCGGATCAGATGGAACAGCAATCAACATGGTCATAGCGGGAAAATGGAATGGATATTTCGCACCGTTCCATTTTCTTTTTTTTGTGTTCAAATCGGTTTACGTGTAAAATAAAGTTATAAAAGCTAAGCAAATGAGGGTTTCGTAATGAAAGTTGTGCTGTCCACACTGAATGCCAAGTACATTCATACTTCTTTGGCGCTCCGTTATTTGAAAGCGTTCAGCGAAAAAGATTTCGATATCGATATCGCGGAATATACGATCAAGGACCCGGTGATGAACATCGTCTCCGATTTGTACCAAAAACGGCCCGATGTCGTCGGATTTTCCTGTTATATCTGGAACATCGAAGAGACAATCACGGTCGTCAGCATGCTGAAAAAAATTAATCCGCAGCTGCTCGTCGTGCTCGGAGGTCCCGAAGTCTCCTACGATACCGAGTATTGGATGAATCGGCTGCCCGAGGTCGATTTTATCGTGATGGGAGAAGGGGAAGAGACCTTCCACCACCTGCTGACGGAAATTACCGGCGACGCCAAGCTGTACAGCGTATTCGGCGCCGCTTACCGCAAGGGAGGAAAAGTCATTATCAATCCTCCGCGTCCGAAGCTGAAGATGGACGATATTCCTTCGCCGCACCGCTTTGCCGAGGATGTGCCGAGTCTGGCGAACCGCGTCGTTTACTTCGAGACGAGCCGGGGATGCCCGTTCAGCTGCCAGTTTTGCTTGTCTTCGATTGAAGTCGGAGTCCGCTATTTCGATATGGAACGGACCAAAAGTGATCTGACCTATTTAATCGATTCGGGTGCGAAGCTGATTAAGTTTGTAGACAGAACCTTCAATATTAAGCGCGATTACGCGATGGAAATATTCGAATTTCTGATCAATAACCACCGGGGCTGCGTATTTCAATTCGAAATTACGGCCGACATCATGCGTCCGGAAGTGCTCGATTACTTAGCGGAGCATGCGCCGCCGGGCATCTTCCGCTTCGAGATCGGCGTGCAGTCGACCAATGATATGACGAATAATCTCGTCAAACGGAGGCAAAACTTCGCCAAGCTGACCCGTACCGTAACCAAGGTGAAGGAGAGCGGCAAGATCGATCAGCATCTTGATTTGATCGCCGGCTTGCCCGAGGAAGATTACGGGTCGTTCCGCAAAACGTTCAACGATGTGTTCGAGCTGGGACCCGAGGAATTGCAGCTCGGCTTTCTCAAAATGCTGCGGGGCACCGGGATGAGAGCCGATGCGGAAAAATACGGCTACCTGTATATGGATCACGCGCCTTATGAGATATTGGGCAACAATATATTGCCATTTTCCGATCTGGTCCGAATTAAGCGGGTCGAGGACGTGCTGGAGAAATACTGGAACGCACACCGGATGGATCATACCGTCTCGTATTTGATACGCGAGCAATTCGTTTCGGCGTTCGACTTCTTTCAGGAATTCGGCGATTATTGGGAGTCGCGGGGGTGGCAGAAGATTGGGCATCAGCTTGAAGATCTGTTCACCCGATTGCATTCGTTCCTTATACATCGCGGAACCGAGGGGATGGAGAGGATCGAGGGCTTGATGAAGCTGGATTATTTCCTTGGTCACAAATACAAGCCGCGCAAAATATGGTGGGAGTACAAGTTGGACAAGGCGGAGCAGAACGCTTATTTCCGCCAGCTGGCGGAGCGTCCGGAGCTGGTTTCCGAAGGCTTTGCGCGGCTCCGCATCGGTGAGAAGGATTTGCACAAGCATGTGATGATAGAACGGCTTCCGTTCCGTCTCGATCAATATTTGGCCACAGGGGAAATGATCGGGGAAGAACAGCTTCTCATTATGTATTTTCCGCCGGATGCTTCGGGAAAGCCGCAATATTATACGACGGAGGCCGCAGCGCCTATGGCCCGTTAGGCTCAGGATGGTCGTACCAAATGGGGCTAAAGTTATATCAGGCTCGTCTCCTTTCGCCGGTTTTTGGCGGAGGAAGCGGGCTTTTTCTGTTAGTTTGCGAATGTTCATAAAAAAACAGCCGCTCCTTTAATAAAGGAACGGCTGACTTCAGATGTTCACCGGCGTACGGGCTCGCTCGGCTTAAGGCAAATAGCTGCGCAGCACGGTCATCGAGCCGGACAGCGTATATTGCCCCAGATTGGCGGGAATGAGATAGCATTCTCCGCGCTTGACGGCGATCGTGCCGTCCGCCCAGGACAGCTCGCCCGTACCGTCGCAAATAATATGAATGACGAAGCTGTCTCCGTTCGTATGCAGCTTCCACGGCCGATCGACTTGACCTTTCTCGGTAATGAAGAACGGCGATTCGGCCAAAGCCAGCCATTGATTAGCGGCCGCCAGATCGGTTTTCATATACGTCGCGCCGGAGCCTTCATAGGCAATGACATTCAGGGAGTCTTCGATATGCAGCTCTCGCGGCTTGCCGTCAAGTCCCATCCGGTTATAGTCGTACAGACGGTACGTACTGTCGGAGTTTTGCTGAATTTCGGCTACGAGGATGCCGGCTCCCAAGGCGTGCACCGTTCCTGCCGGGATATAGAAGGAATCTCCCGGCTCGACCGAAATTTCGCGCAGGCAGTCCAATACGCGGTTTTGAGCGATCGCCTCGGCGAGCTGCTCGCGCGTAACGCCTTCATTCAATCCATAGATGATTTTGGCGCCCGGCTTGGCGTCCAGCACGTACCACATCTCCGTCTTGCCGAGCTCGCCTTCAGGCAGCCGCTCATAGTGGTCGTTCGGATGTACTTGAACGGACAGATCGTCCTGACAATCGAGCAGCTTGATCAGCAGCGGAAAGCGGCCGTTCTTCTCGGAGAAGCCTTTGCTGCCGAAAATTTCGCGGCCGTATTGCTCCCGAATTTGATCGAGCCCGAGACCGGCCCATTCTCCATTTGCGACTTTGGTCGTGCCGTTAGGGTGATCGCCGATCATCCAGCCTTCCCCGATCGGGCCGTCAGGAAGCTCAAGTCCGAACTGCTCCAGCGCCCGGCCTCCCCAGACGCGTTCTTTCATTTCCGGTTGAAATAATAAAGGATACGGTTTCAAGCGTTGTTCCTGCCTTCCTGTTATTCATTTTGCCGGCAAGCGCTTCGCCAGTACGAATGCGCCGCGGATACGCTTGTCCGGCCAGTTTAATTAGGTCATTATATCAATGCAGCCGTTTTTTTTCTACCGCTATCAAATAAGGCGGGTGATTGTCCCGGTTAATAAACCGATATTCAAGCGCCTGAAATTGCTGCTGCGGCAGCTGCTGCGCCCAGAGCTGGACTGCCGCAGCTTCATGCTCTCCGCCTTCGTGTCCCGTATACAATGCGATAGTCAAAATGCCGCCTTGCCGCAACAGCTCCAGCGCCGAGTCGAGAGCGGGGAGCGTCGATTCCGGCGTCGTTATGGTGGATTCGTCCGCTCCTGGCAAATACCCGAGATTAAACATGACAGCGCCGACTTGTCCGTGCGCCGATTCCGGCAGCTGTGTTTTCAGCATCGCATGGCTGCACAGATGAAAATGAACGGGAGCGGGGCCGGTCAGCTCTTTGGCCAGTCTTCGCCTTGTCTGCTCCAGAGCGTGCTCCTGAATATCGAAGACATGCACGCTGCCGGCAGCTCCTACACATTTAGCTAAAAAAACCGTGTCCACCCCGTTGCCCGCCGTAGCGTCTACGACGGTTTCTCCCGGGGCGACACGTTCCTGAATCAGTTTATGAGCGAAGCTTAAAATGGATAAGAAACCCATACAATGATTGCCTCCGTTGCTAACAGCTAGTGATTAACCGCCGCCGAACTTGGGCGGCGTGAAAGGGTCTTGCACGGCGGGAGCCGGCGCCTTCGCCGGCTCCTGCATGCCCGTCTGCGGCTTCGCGGGCGCCGCAGGTGCGGTCGGCTCCGGCGCCTTCGCGGGCGCCGACGGTTGCGGCAGCGTCGACGCAGGCAGCTGCTTCTGCGGCGCCGGCGATGGCGTCGGCTTCGGCGTCGCTGTCGGCGCGGGCGTATTCGCCGCGCCCGCCGATTCCGCTTGCGGCGCGGCCGAAGCCGCTGAGACGCCGCCCTTCGCCTCGGCGCTCCCCGGCGCCGCGGGCTCGCTCGCCGCCGGCGCACCGGTGGCGTCTCCACCGCCAGGGGCGGTCCCGGTATCGGACGGCTTCGCCTCCGCGTCCGTGTCCGCGCCCGCCTGCGGCGGTGTGAGCAGCCCGCCCGCCTCGGGCGTCGCGGGCGCAGGGCTGTTTTGCGGCGGCGATTCCTCGCCGCAGCCCGAGAGCATGGCTAGCGCGAGCAGCGCCGCCATCCAGGATGACGTTCTTCTCCTCTTTTTCATAGAAGTTCACTCCTTCCGGTTCGGGTTAGGCCGGACTCCACTTCTTCCCTTGCCACGTATCGCGCAGCCGGAGCTCCTGATCGAAAGCGTTCAGGACTTCCCATTTTTTTAGACTCCACATAGGACCGATGAGCAGATCCCTCGGAGCGTCCCCGGTCAAACGATGGACGATCATCTCGGGAGGCAGTGTTTCCAGCGTGTCGACCACGAGCTTGACGTACTCGTCCTTTTCCAGAAACTGCAGCAGACCGGCTTCATACTGCTTGACCATAGGCGTTTTGCGCATCAGGTGAAGCAGATGAATTTTAATTCCCTGCACGTCCATCTTGGAGACGGCGCGGCCGGTTTCCAGCATCATCTCATGCGTTTCCCCAGGCAAACCGTAAATAATATGGGCGCAGGTTCTAATGTTATGCTTGCGAAGCTTGGCCACCGCATCCAGATAGCATTGGGTATCGTGAGCCCGGTTGATCAATTGCGACGTCGATTCGTGGATCGTCTGCAATCCCATTTCCACCCATAAATACGTTCTTTCGTTCAATTCGGCCAAATATTCGACGACATCGTCGGGCAAGCAATCCGGGCGCGTAGCGATGGATAGGCCGACCACGCCGGGCTGCTGCAAAATGACTTCATAATATTCCCTCAATTCCTCGACGGGAGCGTACGTATTGGTGTAAGCCTGGAAATAGCCGATATATTTCGCATCGGGCCATTTCTTATGCTGCAGATCGCGGATCGTATTGAATTGGGTTACCAGATCGTCGCGGCGGCTGCCCGCGAAATCGCCCGAGCCGCGGGCGCTGCAGAACGTACAGCCTCCCGCCGCTATCGATCCGTCGCGGTTCGGGCAAGTAAATCCGGCGTCCAGCATGACCTTGAAAACCTTGGTGCCGAATTGGCGGCGCATTTCTGCATTCCATGTATGAAAACGTTTATCTCCCCATGAGGACGGCATAGGAGCATGTTCGACTTGCTTCATCTATATAAGACTCCTTTTTAGCTTCAATTATTTACCGGCCGAATTCAAGAATGAATGGGTGAAAGCGGCTTGGCCCGCGGTTTCCCCACCTTTATTTTAACGTAAAAACCGGCCCTTTGCGAATTTTTCCTTGACAAAAGCTCCTATTCGAAGCGAAGGATATTTGACGTCGCCGACGACCATGCTATAGGTGCACCAACATTACAAGCAGCGAAGGGAGATCACTAAACCATGAACAAGTTTAGCAAAACCGTGTTGGCTCTGGCTTTGACGGCTTCGTTGGGATTTGGCGGCGCACAAGCATTTGCCGAATCCGGAACGACAACTTCTTCCTCCTACGGCACGACTGGCACGGGAACTTACGGCACAACCGGTACGGGGACGTACGGCACCGGTACGACGACGCAAACTGCAGGTAACTACGGCACTTATAATGTCGATACTACCAACACGACGGGCATGACTTCCACCGGGACCGGAACAACGGGTACTACCGGAACAACCGGAACGACTTCCACTTACGGAACCAACGGAACGACAACAACCGATACGACGACACGCAATTACGGCAACAACCTGCTGAACCGGATGAATACGTACGGCAATACGTATGATAATAATACGTACAAACCGTACGGCTACGGCGGTAACTACGATACGTACAGTTATCGCGCCAATGCCGATACGACGACAAGAACCGGCTCCGGCTGGGGCTGGCTGGGCTTGCTCGGTCTGATCGGTCTTGCCGGATTGCGCAGCAATAACCGCCGCGAAGTCGACGAGCGTTAATCGGGTTTGAGCAGCCGCATTTGGCAGCCGGAGCTCGCAAAGCTTGAATGGCCGGCTGATTGAAGTGTAACAACTTGTCATGATGTCGGAAAAAGTCGGCTTGCAGGCAGATTATTGCCCGGGCCGACCTTTTCTTTAGGAGCGATTCAGAGTATAATCGTCACTGAACTATAACGATCATGCAGTTGTTTTGGAGGATGACTATGCGTTTACGTGGCCGGAAAGGTATCAGGGAAGCATTAGAGGCACAGCCGGATCTTATCATATTAAATCCAGCTGCTTATAAAGGCAAATGGAAGGAATTGTTCGGCAATGACAGGCCGATTCATGTCGAACTTGGTATGGGGAAAGGACGCTTTATTAGCCAGCTTAGCTCCTTGAATCCCGATATTAATTACATAGGCGTGGATATGTATGATGAACTGATGCGCAGAGCGGCGGAGAAAGCGCAGCACTCCCGCGAGGAAAACGGCGGCTCCCTGGATAATTTGAAGCTTGCCTTGTTTAATATTGAAAAAATTGAAGAGATTTTCGACTCCAACGAGCTCGAACGCGTTTATTTGAACTTCAGCGATCCGTGGCCCAAGAAACGCCATGCGCGCCGCCGGCTGACTCATTTCGGCTTCGTTCGCAAATATATCGATATTTTGAACGATGACGGGCAAATCCACTTTAAGACGGATTCCAGATCGCTCTTTGAATTCTCGTTGAATTCTTTTGCCGATATGGGTCTTCGAATGCGCAATATTTCGCTCGATCTTCATGCTGACGGTCCCCGCACCGATCTGGTCATGACGGAATATGAAACGAAGTTTCACGAAAAGGGAATGAACATTTACCGCGTCGAAGTCGTGATCGGGCAAAATGCGCTGAACACGCATCTGCATCAACTGGAGCTGCAGGAGAAGCGCGACAGCGAAGAGCTTAAGAAAGAGACTCCGGAAGATTAAACATAATGTGGAAGCTTGCAGCAAAGCAAGCCAGGCCTACAGTCGGCCCGGCTTGCTTATTTGCTTTGCAGCTCCAAGCTGGTCTGCAGCTCGATGCTTGCCGGTTTGGAAGACTCGATGAACCCTCTGGAGCGCTGCAAAATATCCATAATCGCGTGGATCGAGTTCATCGGATTGTAGCCGCTCGTTTGCGGATTTAAGCGAATGCGGCGTTTTTGCATATCGGGATAACGGCTGATCAGCAGCTTGAACCAATATTCGATCGTTTCCTCCGATCGGATCTGTTCGCCGAATCCGTGTTCGGTGAAATACTGCAGATTTTCTTCCTCCTGCCCCGGAATAGGCTTGTAGAACAGCATGGGAATCCCTTTGGCCAGCGCTTCCGTACAAGTCATTCCGCCGGGCTTGGTAATGAGCAGATCCGACACGTCCATCCATTTGTCGACTTCTTTGGTGAACCCCAGCAGCCGAATGTTTTCGTGCCGGAAGCGCTCGTCTTCGGACAGCGCCTGCAGCGCCTTCTCGTTGTTCCCGAGGCAGAGGATCAGTTGAATGCGATCCCGCCAACGCGTAAAATGCTGCAGAAACGGCTCGCTGTCCATAAGCCCCCAGCCGCCCCCCATTATCAGCACGGTTGGCATTGCCTTCAGCCGGAAGCGCGTCCGCAGCTCCTCGCGGTTATGCGGCTCCCAGAAGTTGGGGTGGACGGGGATTCCCGTCACCTCCACACTGTCGGCCGCGACGCCGCGTGCGAGCAGCTGCCGCTTCACATCGGGAGTCGATACCAGATATTTGTTCACTTCCGGACTAACCCAGGTACCGTGAGCATCATAATCGGTAATGACGGTGCACAAAGGGACGTTCAGACCGGTTCGCTTCAGCCGGGAGATGACGGCACTTGGGAACGGGTGTGTGCAGACGACCGTATCGGGACGCAGCTGCGCGATGACTTCGGCCGCATGAGCATAGAAAATCCGGTGCAGCGCGAGCCGGGTGAAGCGGTTTAAAGATTTCTTATGTTTGTATCGGTACATCATTCCGTACAGCTTGGGCTGCGATGTAACGGTCTTGCGGTAAGCGGTAAAAATCCAGGGAGCCAGCGTTGGATGGAGAAAAGAGCCGAGCTCCAAAACTCGCGTCTGGATATCGGGCGACAGCATGCGAAGGCCTCGGGAAAGGGCGTGAGCGGCTTGAGTATGTCCGGCTCCGAAGCCTTCGGATAATAGCAAGACCCTTTTTTTACGCATAGCGCTTCACCATACCTTGTGACAATGGATTTTCCAACAAATAACGCATTGCCGCCGCTATCCCCGGATCAAACCGGACCGCAAGGCTGTCAGCCGATAAAAGGAGCGGTGGCCCAAGCCGCGGCTGCGGCGATGAGCAGGCCCGCCAAGCAGTCGGATGGATAGTGCAGTCCTAAATATATACGCGACAAGCCAACAAAGAATGCAACAGGAAGTAAAATAGGACTAAGCCACGGCAGCGCGTAAGCAATAGGAAGCGCAATGGCGAAGCAGGCCGTCGTATGGCCCGACGGGAAAGAATGATCGGTCAGCGGATTTTTGCATGTATGAATGCCGGGAAGATCAAGATAAGGGCGAAGCCGCGGGTAGACCCGTTTCATAACGGCTACCGGAATGTGACTAAGCGCAAGCGTTGCGCAGCAATGCAGGCCGATCCACTGCAGGCTGCCCGAACCGAACAAGCTTAAGGAAAGAGCGGCGGCGATCGTAAACGCGGCACCGCCTAGATGGGTTGCGGCATGAAACAAAACGTTCAGCGCGGAATGCCGGAGCCGGCGGTTCATCCAATAAAACACGCGTCGCTCGCGCTGCTGCAGCCATGAGAAAACCCGGCTCATGAACGTAGGCCTCCTTCAAGAAAAATGGGATAAGCTGTCCTTGTAACGCATATACATATTGTAATCCGCAATTGTTAATGGAATATCAAATGAATACTAAATCTGCTGCACCACAGGACGCGTTCGCTCATCTTTGATCGGCTCGGACAGAGGCTTTTTCATATAATTTCCTTTTATTATATCCGGAATCCCCGGCAGCTATCCCTGACCCGGCCTCTGCGCCGATCGGCTTAAGGCATTAACGAAAGACCGCTGTCGACCCGGCCCGAATGAAGAAGAATTGCGGCGAAGCCCGATGGGTATTTCGCCCTGTTTTCATGGGAGGAGCCGTATAGGAGGCTAGCAGGGAATTGCAGCAGCGCGAGCGGGTATTCGCCGCATTCGACGAGTTTCGGGAACGCTCTTTCTTAAGGGCCCGAGCGGTGAGGGCGGAACGCGAGAAACCGGGAAAGTCCTGCGGCAGCAGCGGATTCGCATGGCAATCGGCAGATTCTTCCGAATTTGTACACACTGTGGAATTGTTGTATCATAGTGGGGGATACCGTTCCCGGCGGCCGGTAAACGGCCGTTATACAGCATGGAGCAGTCGTGAGATTTCGTCTCTTAGAGAGACCGTACATTACGGTAGGGAGGTGCTGTGCAATCAGGACGCGTCGTAGAGAATGAGTGCGTTCGCCATACAACGCAATGAAAAATATAAAAACGCTGATAATCGATGAAAATAAGTCGTAAACGGTTGGTTGGCAAAGAGCTTTGCCCCAATTGCCCTGATTTTCACCGTATATTTCAGAGATCTGACTTAAAGGGGCTTACAGCAGCTTTTGACAAAACGGGGTAAAGAGAGGAAAATCATATTCGGCTACCCACACAAATCCAAAAGAGACCATCGAAGTTGATAACTATAGAGTAGAGAGAGATAGAAGACTTTGGGGTACATACAAAAGGGGGATTTATGATGCTGGACAATGTTTTACTGGCGATTCAGATTGTCTTGGCCCTCGTAGGAGGATATCAGCTGTTTTTGACATGCTTCGGCTGGTTCCGCCGCAAGGACAAAGCGCAGCATGCGCCGCAAAAATCGTTTGCCATACTGGTTGCGGCCCATAACGAAGAGCAAGTCGTCGGAGCGCTGATCGACAATTTGAAAAACCTGGATTATCCGAAAGAAATGTACGATATTTTCGTGATTTGCGATAATTGCTCGGACCAAACCGCGCAAATTTCCCGCAGCATGGGAGTATACGCCTGCGAGCGCAACAATCCTAAGTTGAGAGGGAAAGGTTATGCGATCGAGTGGATGCTGAAGGAGCTTTGGAAGATGCCCCGCAGCTACGATGCGGTCGTCATGTTCGACGCGGACAATCTGGTCAACCCGGATTATTTGAAGCATATGAACAACGATTTGTGCAACGGCTCCAAGGTCATCCAAGCTTATCTGGATACGAAGAATCCGAACGACTCCTGGATTACCGCGGCTTATGCGGTCACTTATTGGTATTGCAACCGTCTGTGGCAGCTGCCCCGCGAAAACCTCGGCTTGGCCAACTTCCTGGGCGGAACGGGCATGTGCTTTGAAACCGGTCTGCTGAAGGAGATCGGCTGGGGCGCGACGAGCCTCGTCGAGGATTTGGAGTTTACAATGCGCTGCGTGCAGCGCGGAATTAATCCTACGTTCAATTACGATGCCAAGGTGTACGACGAGAAGCCGCTCACCTTCAAAGCTTCGGCAAGACAGCGTCTGAGATGGATGCAAGGCCATTTCGACGTGGCGCGCCGTTACTTCTTCCCGCTGTTTCTGAAAGGGCTGAAGGAAGGAAGCTGGGCGAAGATCGACACCGCCGTCTACGCGCTGAACGTGTACGTCGTGCTGATCGGTTCCGTCGTTACGCTCGCTTTGTGGATCGATATGATGATGCCGGGCATGCATTCCTTGCGCTCTTTGTTCGATTACGCGCCGAACTTGTTCATGGTCGTCGGGATCTTGAGCTACATTCAGTTTCCGCTGGCGCTCATCATCGAGAAGGCATCTTGGAAAACTTGGCTTTACCTGATTACCTTCCCGGTATTCATGCTATCCTGGTGGCCGATTACCGTCTATGCGTTCTTCACGCAAAATAACAAGCAGTGGAGCCACACTGAGCATACGCGGGTTATTCGTCTGGAGGACGTGCAAAGCAAGCAGGTTAGCTGATTCTCGCGGTCGATATAGGCCGGCAGTTGACTTATCGGTTCGCATTATGGTATGATACTTTGGTGCAAAAGAAGAAGCGTCCGCTTCTCACCTGACCGACCTTGGGTTGGCTGGTTATAAGCTAGAGTGAATAGGGAATGGAATTCAATCACTTGAAACTTTACCGGACGTGGGCGCTTGTGCCCGCGTCTTTCTTATTTTAGCGCATAGGAGCTTCAAAGTCGGCTTGAGTTGCAACCGCGGCCGGCCGGGTTCCTATTAGCGATAAAACTTCCGCCCAAGCGGTCGCTCTTGGAAGGCGTCGTACCCGACGTGTTTCACACACATTCTCACAATCCATTTTGGAGGTGGCAGGTTATTAGTACAGAACATTTAATTAACGATGAGATTCGGGCGAAGGAAGTTCGTCTGATCGGTGCAGATGGAGAACAGCTCGGCATTAAGCCGATCCGCGAAGCGCTGCAAATCGCTGCGGACGCAAGCTTGGACTTGGTCAATGTTGCCCCAACGGCGAAGCCGCCGGTGTGCCGGATTATGGATTACGGGAAATACCGCTATGAAATGCAGAAGAAAGAAAAAGAAGCCCGTAAAAACCAAAAAGTCATCGAAATTAAAGAAGTTCGCCTGAGCGCCACGATCGATGAGCACGACTTCCAAACGAAGCAGCGCAACGTCGTGAAGTTTTTGAATGACGGCGACAAGGTGAAACTCAGTGTGCGTTTCCGCGGTCGTGAGATCGCCCATGCGAGCATCGGACAAAAGGTGCTTGAGCGGATGGCCACGGAAGTGGAGGAGCTGTGCATCGTTGAGCGCAGACCGAAGCTGGAAGGCCGCAGCATGATCATGATTTTATCGCCGAAACAGCAAGCATAATTTATAAGGAGGACTACACGTCATGCCAAAAATGAAAACACATAGCAGCTTGAAAGGCCGTTTCAAGATTACAGGTACCGGCAAAGTGAAAAGATACAAAGCTTACAGAAACCACTTGTTGTCCGGCAAATCCGCTCGTCAAAAGCGCGTGCTGGCTTCGAATCCGGTTATGGCTGCGGGCGACGTAAGACGCTTGAAACAGCAACTGGCTAACATCAAAGGTTAATTCTCATAAGCACATTATTCTACTTAAACTTTGGAGGTAATGAATCATGGCAAGAGTAAAGGGCGGGTTCGTAACTCGTCGTCGTCATAAAAAGATTTTGAAATTGGCTAAAGGCTACTTCGGTTCCAAACACCGTTTATTTAAAACAGCAAATGCGCAAGTGATGAAGTCCTTGTTGTACGCATACCGTGACCGCCGTCAAAAGAAACGCGATTTCCGCAAATTGTGGATCACTCGTATCAACGCAGCGGCTCGCATGAACGGCTTGTCCTACAGCAAATTCATGCACGGCTTGAAATTGTCCGGCATTGAAGTAAACCGTAAGATCCTCGCCGATCTGGCCGTAAACGACATCAACGCGTTCAACGACCTGGCTACAGTAGCCAAACAGAAAGTAAATGCGTAACTAAAACAATAAAGATCACGTACCCTGAATGTGAATTCGGCGGTAGGTGATCTTTTTTTATTGTTTAGGAAATGATGCGCAGCAATTTCCTGTGGATATCCGGGGGCTCCCCCGAAAGTAATGTCTAACCATAGAACGATCCCGGCGGATTGGTTAGACGCCGATCCAGCCGAAGCTGGATGCGGACGGAATAAGCTTCAGAGCATCACGTCACTACCCTGGAAATTACTCTTGGTACCCCATTTCCATTGTCTGTGGTGCCGCGTAGCGGCATGGATGGCTTTTGGGGGATTTGTTCTGACTTCTTAACCAACAGCTAATATTTTCTTAATTATTTTACAAAAATTTTATGGTATCATACAATTACACAATGCACATGGGACTTTGTGCTTATTTTTACCAAAATTCGCATTTTTTTACTTTCGCATTGAGATCAAACAGGACCTTCGCCGCACATGCCTCGTTTTACATGCTTTCTATTATGTACCTAATGTACTCTGCTTAAGGATAGGGTGATGGATATTGAAAATGATACTATTGTCCGGCGGCTCGGGGGTAAGGTTATGGCCGCTATCCAATGAGCAGCGTTCCAAGCAATTTCTGCCCCTTTTTAAAGATGAACGGGCAAGACCGGTCTCCATGCTGCAAAGGGTGTGGAAGCAGCTGGAACGGCGGGGGATGCGCCGCTCGGCTGTCATAGCCGCTTCGGCCGGTCAGTGTCATTTGCTGAGAGAGCAGTTGGGGGAAGAGGCCGAGCTGGTGCTGGAGCCGTCCAAGCGGGACACGTTTCCGGCCATCGCGTTGTCGGTGAGTTACTTGCACTCTGTACGGGGCGTGCCGCGGGACGAATATGTGGCCGTAATGCCGGTAGACGGGCAGGTGACGGATTCGTTCTACGATGCTCTGGACAAGCTGCCGGCTGCGTTGGAGCGGACCGGCGCCCAAGTGGCTTTAATGGGAGTGCGGCCGGCGTTTCCATCGGAGAAATACGGGTACTTGATCCCTGACCGCTGTGAAGGAGACGTTTTTACCGTGCGGCAATTTTACGAAAAGCCTTCGGCAGACCGTGCGGCGCGGTACATAGAACTCGGCGGTCTGTGGAATTGCGGGGTCTTTTGCTTTCGTGTGGGGTTTTTGCTGGATAAATTAAACGAGCTTGGTTTGCCTTCGTCTTATGAGCGGCTATTGTCTCAATACGACGGCCTGGAATGCCGAAGCTTCGATTATGCCGTGTTGGAGAAGGAACGAAGCCTGGCCGGAGTGATGTATGACGGGCCGTGGAAAGACCTCGGAACCTGGTCTACTTTGACCGAAGAGATGAGCGGGCCTGTGACGGGGGAAGGCTTTATTGCGGACGGCTGCCGCAATGTTCATATCGTCAATGAACTGAAGGTGCCGATTCTCGTCCTCGGGTTATCGGATGTGGTGGTGGCCGCGAGCGACGAAGGAATTCTGGTTGCACATAAAGAAGAGAGCGCGCAGTTAAAGCATGCATGGCATCAAATGATGGAGGGGAAGCAGCCTAAACGGGGCGAATCCGTCCGGGTGCAGCGGCAGCTGCTGGATCAATCCGCTTTTGCCGACGGAAGTGTCGTAACGACAAGCAAGCTTCGACTTGAAACCGGGGAGCAAATGGAGGTTGAGGCGCTCGCGGAAGCGGATAAAGGGCGGAAAACGATCTCCTTGACCGTACTGCAGGGCTTGCTTGGTTTAACCGTCAACGGCGAAGAAGCTGCTTCTTCGCCCGGCTTGCAGATCACGCTCGAACATGGCGATCGTGCCCGCTTGAGAGCGCTGGCGCCTGCGGAGCTAATCGAAATCGTGAGAATGACAGAAATATGACTTACAAGAGGGTGAGCTGCCGTGAGAGAGAGAAAAGCGCTGCTTGGTTATAATGCCAAAAAAGTGCGGCGATATGTTTCTTTGCTGGAAACGGAAATGCTGCTCCTGAATCAACAGCAGCAGGAAGGGAAGGAATCGTTTCAACTGGCGCAAGCGGAGCTGCTGAGTGAAATCGAGGACCTTCGCAAAAACTTGGCTGAGCTGGATCAACTGGAGACGAGCTTAAAGCGATGGATAACGCAAAACGAAAGCCGGTGAGACCGTTCGGAACTTCATGGTCCGGGCTCCGCAAAAAGTCGACCGACCGGGAGATTGAGGCGCTAGAGAAACGCTGCCGGGATTACAAGCAATTTGTGCAGCGCGAACAGCGCGAGCAGCAGCAGCAGCTGGAACAGCTGGCAGAGACGGTAAAACAGTTAAAGCGTGAGCTGGAGCATAAAGACCGGCTTGTCGATCAACTGATTGCGCATAAGCTGGAAATCATGGACCGCGACGGCTTCGTTCCGATGCTGGACGATCCGCCGCTGGAGCAGAAGCCCCAAATGCAGCCGCGGCTCGGCGATCTTCTGGTGAACGAAGGGCTCGTCAGCGAGGAGCAGCTCCAGGAAGCCATGGAGCGGCAGCGCAAGTACGGCGGTCGTCTCGGCGATATTATAGCCGAAATGGGGTTTACGGACCGTGCTCGCATCGGGGCCATTATGAACCGTCAAGCGCAGAAGGGCCGCCTTGGCGAAATGCTGGTCGAAACCGGTGCGATTTCGCAGGAGCAGCTGCAGAAAGCGCTGGAGTTTCAAAACAAGAGCGGCGGGCTGCTCGGAGATATTCTCATGTCGCTGCGGTTTATCGAGCCGGAGAAGCTGTACCGCCATATCGCGACGCAAAACAATCTGGGACGCATCGGCTCCGAATACTCGTTCGAAGAAGAAAACAAGCTTCCGGAGTATATGGCAAGGCAGTACGATGCCGTTGTCATCAACAGGGACCTGAACCGGTATTTGGTTGCCGTCGGCAGCCCGCTGAAAGAGGAAGCCATTCGCTCCATCGAAAGCTTGCTCGGCCTGCCGATCGAACAGGTGCTGGCTACGCGGGAGGAAATGGAGTTTTTCTGGAAGGAAGTCTACCAGTCCGAGCTGCTGCACGAAAGCACGCAGAAGCTGGTGGTCGAGCAGCCGCAGAACTCGGCTCACATTACGTTCACAAGGCCTCAGCTCGGCGTGGTGGGAATTATGCTTTTCCTGCTGCTGGTCAGCTTAGGCTTGGACTGGTTTCATACGCTGATCGTAGCTAACGTAGCGGTTCAGCTTTTCTACTTTTTGATGACATTGTTCAAGTTTCTGATCGTTATGTATGGCACCCGCGACTTCGCGCAGATCCGGTTTACGAAGGAAGAGATCGACGCGATCGACGAGCGGAAGCTGCCGGTCTATACGATTCTGGTTCCCATGTATAAGGAAAGCCAGGTCATTCCGCATTTGCTGGATAATATCGAACAAATCGACTACCCTAAGGCCAAGCTGGACGTGAGGCTCTTGATCGAACAGGATGACATCGAAGCTCAGGAAATTCTCCAGAGCATGAATCTGCCGGCGTATTACACGACGATCGTCGTGCCGCACAGCTTGCCGAAGACCAAGCCGAAGGCTTGTAACTATGGGCTCATTCGCGCCCGGGGCGAATATGTCGTCATCTATGACGCCGAGGACCGTCCGGACCCGGACCAGCTCAAGAAGGTGCACGCGGCATTCTTAAGAAGTCCGGATCACTGCGTATGCATTCAAGCGAAGCTGAATTACTTCAACAGCGAGCAGAATTTGCTGACGCGCTGGTTCACGCATGAATACAGCATGTGGTTCGAACTGCTGCTGCCGGGCGTCATGCAGCTCGATATTCCGATCCCGCTCGGCGGCACGTCCAATCACTTTAAAATGTCGGCGCTCAAGGAAATTAACGCCTGGGACCCGTACAACGTGACCGAGGACGCCGATCTCGGGATTCGGCTTTACAAAGCGGGATATTCGACCGCGATTGTCGATTCGCGTACTTGGGAAGAAGCCAACAGCCGCGTCGGGAACTGGATTCGCCAACGCTCCCGCTGGATTAAAGGCTATATGCAAACCTGGCTCGTCCATATGCGCAATCCGTTCAGATTGTATAAGGAGCTGGGCTTTAAAGGGTTTATGGGCTTTCAGGTGATGGTGCTGGCGACGCCGATGCTGCCGCTTTTAAATCCGGTCTTCTGGTTTATGATCGTGCTTTGGTACGGCTGGAAGGCGGCCTGGATACCGCAGTTTTTCCCGGGATTTATTTATTATTTGGCGGCGGCTGAGTTTTTTATAGGCAACTTTTTGTTCGTGTACAGTAATGTGGCAGGTATGTATTGGATTATCCGGGATCTGGAATATAAGAATCAACGTGTCTTTTCCTATTCTCTTGTAAGATCTGCATTGCTAACGCCAGTTTACTGGTTTCTCATGAGTTTGGCTGCTGTGAAGGCAGCCTGGCAATTAATAACCAAACCATTTTATTGGGAAAAAACAACCCATGGTCTTACTAAACAGCCTCCAGCTTCTAATAACAACGATGTTCACGTCTGATAGCGAGGGTAGCCTGCATGGATAATAAACCATTAACCAAACTCAAATCGGTAGCCGTTGTCATTCCAATGTATAATGAAGAGATCGGTATTATAGAGAATCTGACTCAAATAACGCAAATGCTGCGTTCCTATGAAAAAACATTGAAGGTATCCTTCGCGTTTATATGCGTGGACGATGGTTCCAGGGACTTGACTCCTAGTCTTGTTCGGGACTTTTGCCGTCATACCTACGGGTGTGAACTCATAAGCCTTACGCGGAACTTTGGCAAGGAAGGGGCTATTGAAGCCGGTCTGGTCCAAGCAAACGCTGCCGATGCGATTGTTGTTATGGATTGCGATCTGCAGCATCCTCCTGAATTGGTAGAGAGCATGGTCAAACTTTGGCAGAGCGGGATTGACGTCGTGGAGGCTGTGAAAATCGATCGTGGAGTGGAGACTCGCTCTTATAAACGGATGGCCAGCTTATTTTACCAGCTGTTCGGCAAACTGTCCGGCATTGATCTGAAGGACCGTTGTGATTTCAAATTGCTTGATGCCAAAGTGGTTCGAGCTTACCTGAACTTAAATGAAAAAAACCGTTTCTTTAGAGGTTTAATTCAGTGGATGGGATACCCGACGGCGCAAATTCCTTTTGTTGTTCCGGAACGAAAGGGCGGCGGGACGCGTTGGTCCGTATTTCGATTGTTTCGATTATCGGTCACCGCTTTGACGGCTTTCTCTTCGGCCCCCCTGCAAATAGTGACCGTTCTCGGGGTCGTCACTTTCATTGTCAGTGTTGTGCTTGGGATTTATTCTTTGGTATTAAAGCTTTTAGGAGACGCACTGGACGGTTTTACGACAGTAATCATCCTATTGTTATTTATAGGTAGCGTGTTGATGTTTAGCATAGGACTCTTAGGAGTCTATATGGCTCAAATCTTTAACGAGCTTAAGCGTCGTCCCAATTATTTGGTTAATGAACGTACAAGTTATACGATACCATCCGGCCAAGCTGAAAGTCAGATGGATCGGCATAGTGTTTCATAATGAAAAAATGCACCGTCACATATGGCACGGGAGATGGAGGAGTCCCTGCCAAATGGAGCGGTGCATTTTTTAACTTTCAACAGGATTGGCGCGCATGAGCACCAAAATTCCTGCGATAATAATAAGGGTTCCCAGCAATTGCAGCATGGAGATTTTCTCCTTGAATAGGAAGAAAGCTGCCCCTAGGTTCAAAATGTATGTTAATGAAGTTAAGGGAATGATTAAGGACAGTTTGAACTTAGACAGCAAATAAAAGAACAACAGCATGGAGCAGAAATAGGAAAGCATCCCCAGAAGAATCTTCCATGACCAAAAAGTGCTCAATAAGGTTGAGAATGAAGATAAGTCTAACGGTTTTTTTGCAAATTCCAATTTCCACAGCGTATTGCCAGTCGCATTGAGCGAGCATGAAGCTGCCACTAATAGAAGCATCTTAAGAAACAAAGTAATTCGCTCCTCTATCGTAAATATCTTCTCAAAATTCGGAAGGTTTCATCGGCATGATGTTTGGAAGAGAGCCCTACGACGACATGTTTGATGTGTCCCAAGGAAAACACATAATCATAGGCTTCTTCGGGAGAGATGCTTCCGGAGGCCAACGTAGCCATAGCCAGAACGGTGTGGGAGCCTTTCTTTATTTCCGCTTCGACGGCTTCGCGGCCAGGATTCATGAGGAAGCCTTTCTTGTTCACGGCGGTCATGACGAGTGACTGGGAAATGCCTGCATCGTTTAGAAATTGACTGAAACGGGGGTAATTCAACGTACCGTACGCTGGAATAGCCCCGTATTGCTTTTTGATATAACTGTCATAACTTGTAATGACATTCTCCATTTTATAGCCTAAAGCAAGATCAGTCAGCGCGTTGTGCAGAAAGATCGATTTTACTTTCAAATCATAGAACGGGTTGAGCTCTACGTCAATTAACCGGTTGGCTATTTGCAAGTAATTCTTGGTGCCTACATTCATTAAGCTTTTTAATACATAACCGGCTTTATCCAAATACGATTTACCTTCAAGCATTTTTTGAATTGTGCCGAAGAGTCCCATTGTATTAATCATGCTGATGTATTTTGTAACATAAGGGACGTTGACATAAATATTGAAGTGGTCCCGTAAAGCGTGATCCGCCCGAATCATATCGGTAATTTGATAAATAGCGGGGTGCGTAGAGAACATGATTCCGGACACGCCGTTGTCGATGGCATAGAAGAGAACCTTTTTAATTTCCTCAATATTCTTAAAATGCTCTTGAGTCACATTTCCCCGTTCATGTGACATATGGTTTACGCCGAAAAACTGATTATCGCCGAGTATAATGGAATCAATGTCGATTGTCATAGTGTATCGTCCTCGCTTACAGCTTGTCTCTTACCTGTGGCTGCGGAAGTATATATCGCATTAATAATATTCTGAGTGTGCAATCCTGCCGTTAAGTTAGCTTTAGGTTCCTGTCTGGTTTGAACGCTCTTGACGAACGACTCCATCTGTTTGGAAAAATGGGGGCCGCCTATATCGATATAATATCCTTCGTAATGCTCAGGATAATAGGTTTTCTCTATTCCGCCAACGTTTAACTGAATATCCTGATCCGTTATCGATAATGAACCCAACGATCCAGCAATTTCGATTTTGTAAAACGGTTTTCGGTATTCGGGCTTGCTCCATGAAGCGTGCAAAGTCGCTTGTAACCCGCTCTGAAAGTAAAGCTCTGCGGTAGTTTCATCCTCTACTTGTCTAGAGTATACGCTGGAGATATTGCCGCTTACAGCAGAGGCATTGCCGAAATAATGATACAGCAGGTCAACCATATGGACTGCAAAATCAATCAGGACGCCTCCACCGGATATTGCGGGATCGAATCTCCAGCCGCTTTGCTGAGACAGGACGTCAGAACAATATATATAAGCATCCGCCTTGATGATATCCCCTACTATTCTGGAGTCAACAATCTCTTTACCCTTCGCAAACATCGGGTTGTATCTCATGCAGAAGCCTATCATTACAACGGCATTGCGGTTTTGCGCCAATTGAAGCAATTCCTTGCAGTCCTTCAGCGTATTGCTTAAAGGTTTCTCGATAAAGAGATCCAGCCCGCGCTCCAGTGCGTACTTGGCAATAGAAACGTGATTAAACGAAGGCGTGGCGATAATGACGGCATGGAGGTCGCAGGAGTCGATCATTTTTTCGTAAGAAGTAAATACCCGAATATTCGGAAATAAGGATTTAAAACCGTTTAACACAAATTTTGACGTATCCGTAATCGCGACTAGCTCGACGTTCTCTATAGAATGCAGCAAGGCGCCATGAAGCATACCCATTTTTCCAAAACCGATGATTCCTACCCTCATCTGTAACCGACCTTTCTATCATTGAAAATTATTGCTGATCATGAAAATCTTTTTGCTGGCTAGATTCCACATTTTGAGGCTTTATGATCTTATAGAGGCGCCATTCATTGTTAAAATCATGGTACAACTCTGCCCAAGGCATACCTTCATTATACAACTTGAAGTATTTGTCGTTTAGCTTGCTCGGCAAATTATTGCTCAGCAAATTATTGGGAACAAGAGCATATTCGGCTGTATCCGGCGACGGATTGTCCAGGAAAGCGTTGAATAATGCGTTGTCGCTGTTTATTATATATTTTTTCGGATTGCTGCTGCTCAGTATAAAGCCATAGGACGAGCTGGAATCGGTAATGATGGAATTATTGGGTAGATGCTCGTCGATCCAAGCGGAGATAGCTCTGTCATCCACTTGTCTTTGATAATAATAACCTTGTCGCTGGAAACCGAGCAGCACGTTATACTCATCTCCAGCTAAATTAGGTTTGGATAAAGCATAGCTGAGCATGACTCCAGTAACTATTAAGCTGGCGATACAGAGCAAGGCGGATAGTTTTTTCCAAGCAGCTCTAAATAAAGTATAAGGCATCAAGGCCACCATGAGAGGGAAGATATACATAAAATATCGGAAGAACACCATGGAGGAGCCTTTGAAAAGCAGCAGCACCTGCAAGCTGGGAATACACAGAAACAACGCTGTCGCTCTAATCGTATCTTTACTAAACAGCTTCCCGTTAATAAGGTGAATAATTATCAGCGTTAAGTAAGGCGCGGAGAACCAAGCCATTTTTTTGCCGATATAATACATTATCGTAAATAAACTTGACCGAACGTTTTGGATTTGGGCACTGGTTTCTGCCAATGTTTGAGACTGAGCGGTATTGGAATATTCCGAATTTAAAAAATATAACGGATTGCCCATGATGATATAATTGAAGAAGACCCACAGTATTCCCGAAAAGGCAAGGGGGGTTAAGGCAATGATGGAGCTGGCCTCGGTTTTAAAGTACCGCTCTTTGAAGGTGAGCTGATCGTTGCTTCGTTTGTTCCACATAATCAGCAGGATACATACGGCTATAGCCCCTCCCACCATAGCGGCTTCGTAACGAACCCAAAAAGCGAGCGCAAGAGCGAAAGCACACTTAATCAAGCTCCCAGGGCCGTATTCCCGAAGCCAGATCGTGAAATGTACGGTGGCGTACATGATAAAGTAAATGAACGGAATGTCGCTCATACCATCAGCACCGAACAGTAAAATAAAAGGATTGAAGCAATATAACAAAACAAGGACAATTTTTAGAAAAGTCGATAATTTGAAGTGGGTGCCAGCATCGTAAATCAGTTTTGCGGAAAGTCCGGCAAAGAAGCTGCTTACAATAACACCCGCCAAGCCATGGGTGGCCAGAGTTTTGAATATAGGATATAAGGTAAGTACGATAACCTCCAAAAAGCTGGGGAGTGGATTCCAGATGAACCCGATTGCACCCAGATGCGGCTGACGGCTGTATAGAACGAAAAAAGCATTAGCTACCCGGCTCAGCGCATCGGAATGGATGAATCCAAGGCAGATCGCCATATAATACCCCAGGGCGAATTCTACCGCGAAAACTAAAAAAAACATGAACCAGGATATGCCTTTTTGTAATGCCTTCATACTGTGATTTCCTTTACGTTGAGATGAGGGAGAAAGGCATTGGAGATTCTCCGAGCAACATTATATCATAGATAAAAAAAATTAAGTAAATCGAAATGAGTGGCAGTATTGCCCATTGAATTACGCTTGACTCTTCCCCCAATTCGGCATATAATTATTGAAAAGTACAACTTGCTGATAACGGCAATGATGAGGACGAAGTTATAAGGGCTCTTATGTTCAGAGAGCAAAGGATAAGCTGCAACCGATGCCTTAATCCCTTATGTACGAGCTCACCTCGGAGCTGTTTTCCTGAAAAGTACGTCGCAATGACGGATGTAGCTAGTAGGGGGAATCGGAATAGCACACGTTACCGTGCTGAAGGTAATTTTGCATATGCTGCATCTTACCTGCTAAGGTTATTTGCCGTGAGGCAGATGACAAATTCTGGGTGGTACCACGGAGGATTAGACCCCTTTCGTCCCTTCAGACGCATTTGGTTGCGTTTGGGGCGAAAGGGGTTTTTTGGTTATTTAACGTAGTTCCCATTTTTCGAGAGGAGGACAAATCATGATC
This sequence comes from Paenibacillus doosanensis, assembly GCF_025060755.1. Classification (GTDB taxonomy): domain Bacteria; phylum Bacillota; class Bacilli; order Paenibacillales; family NBRC-103111; genus Paenibacillus_S; species Paenibacillus_S doosanensis. The sequence continues at coordinate 48,562 of NZ_JANYUY010000037.1, read as the reverse complement.
GTACAAACCACACAAAAGTCAAAAGAACAATTGCATAAAGAACTGCTGCAGCCGGATATTATCACAGGGTCGGAAATGCTTCTGCGCAGCTTGTTGCTGGAGGATGTGGATTGCGTCTTCGGTTATCCGGGCGGAGCGGTTTTATATATTTACGATGCGATGCACGGCAATCCGGATTTCAAGCATCTCCTGACTCGTCACGAGCAAGGAGCTATCCATGCGGCGGACGGCTACGCGCGTTCCACAGGGAAGGTTGGCGTCTGTATCGCGACTTCCGGACCTGGAGCGACCAACTTGGTAACGGGTATTGCCACGGCTTATATGGACTCGGTGCCTCTAGTTGTCATCACAGGGAACGTAGCGACATCGGTGATCGGAACCGATGCGTTCCAAGAAGCGGACATTACGGGAATTACGATGCCGATTACGAAGCACAGCTATCTGGTTCGCGACGTAAACGACTTGCCGCGCATCATCAAGGAGGCGTTCCATATCGCTTCGACCGGACGCAAAGGACCGGTATTGATCGATATTCCGAAGGACGTATCGAACGACAAAGCGCCTTATTACTATCCGGAGAAAGTCGAAATTCGCGGCTACAATCCGACCGTTCAGCCGAACAAGCTGCAGGTGGACCGGATGCTCGAAGCTATCGCCGAATCGGAGCGCCCGCTCATTCTGGCCGGGGGCGGCGTCGTATACTCGAACGCAGCCGACGAGCTGCTGGCTTTTGCAGAAAAGACGCGCATCCCGGTTACGACGACGCTTCTCGGTCTGGGCGGATTCCCGAGCGCGCATGAACTGTGGATCGGCATGCCGGGGATGCACGGCGCCTACACGGCTAACAAAGCGCTGCAAAGCTGCGATTTGCTGATCAGCATCGGCGCCCGTTTCGACGATCGGGTGACGATGAAGGTCGACGGCTTCGCGCCGAAAGCGAAGAAGATCGTACACATCGATGTCGATCCGGCCGAAATCGGCAAAATTATCGAAGCGACGATTCCTTGCGTCGGCGATGTCAAAGCGGTGCTGCAGCAGGCGCTGCAAAAAGCGAAACCGGCTCAATCCGAAGAATGGATCAAGCTCGTTCAAGAGAACAAGCGGAATCATCCGCTTCGCTATAAAGATTCCGAGACCGAGTTGAAGCCGCAATACGTCATTGAAATGATCCATGAAACGACGAAAGGCGAAGCGATCGTATCGACGGACGTAGGCCAGCATCAGATGTGGGCGGCGCAGTATTACAAATTCAACCATCCGCGTTCGTTTATCACCTCCGGCGGGCTCGGCACGATGGGCTTCGGCTTCCCGTCCGCGATCGGAGCGCAGGTGGCGCATCCGGACCGCTTGGTCGTATCGATCAACGGAGACGGCGGCATGCAGATGTGTTCGCAGGAGCTTGCGATCTGCGCCATTAACAACATTCCTGTAAAAATTGCCGTCATCAATAACCAGGTGCTGGGCATGGTGCGTCAATGGCAGGAAATCATCTATGACAATCGTTACAGCCATATCGACCTGGCCGGCAGCCCGGATTTTGTGAAATTGGCGGAAGCCTACGGCGTCAAGGGCCTCAGAGCGACGAACAAGGAGGAAGCCCGCCGCGCATGGCAGGAAGCGCTGGACACCCCAGGTCCGGTACTCGTCGAATTCGTGGTTCGCAAAGGAGAGAATGTGTATCCGATGGTTACACAAGGCTCGACGGTAGATGAAATGATAATGGGGGATTCGGAATGACTTACAAACATACCATTTCCGTATTAGTGAATAATCAGCCCGGCGTTCTGCAGCGCGTATCCGGCTTGTTCGGACGCAGGGGCTTCAATATCGAGAGCATTACGGTCGGCGAGTCCGAGGAATCGGGCTTGTCCCGGATGGTCATCGTCACGACGGGCGACGAGAAAACGCTGGAGCAAGTATCCAAGCAGCTGTACAAGCTGATCGACGTCATTAAGGTCGTCGACCTCAGCTCCAACCCGATGGTGGCGCGCGAGCTGGCCCTGATCAAAGTGAGCGCCGAGCCAAGCGCGCGTCCTGAGATTCTCGGCGTTGTCGAGACGTTCCGCGCCGCGATCGTGGACATCGGGCCTTCCTCGCTGATCGTGCAGGTTGTCGGCGATTCCGAGAAAATCGATGCGATGGTCGAGCTGCTGAAGCCTTACGGCATCCGCGAGCTGTCGAGAACCGGCGTTACCGCAATGATTCGGGGTTCAGTGAAATAGTTTCGCACTTTATTGCTTTACATGAATGAATATTAATCGGTTAAAACTACTCTGTGAGTGGGGGATGGAACGGATCGCTAAGCAAGATAGCTGCCGGCAGTCCCCCGAGCTCGCCGATATCGCGTCAGCCCGGCCGTCCGCTGCATCGCCCACTCACAGGGTTTTTAAATTAAAGGAGGAGCTATTATCCATGGCAGTTACTACTTTTTATGAAAAAGATGCTGATCTCAACGTATTAAGAGGCAAAACAATCGCAATCATCGGTTACGGAAGCCAAGGTCACGCACAAGCGCAAAACTTGCGTGACAGCGGTCTGAAAGTAATCGTCGGTCTTCGCCAAGGCAAATCCTTTGAGCAAGCGAAAAACGACGGTTTCGAAGTATTCTCCGTTGCAGAAGCTACAAAATTGGCTGATGTGGTACAAATCCTTATGCCGGATGAAACGCAAGCCAGCGTATACCATAACGAAATCGAACCGAACCTGAAACAAGGCGCAACGATCATGTTCTCCCACGGTTTCAACGTTCATTTCGGTCAAATCAACCCGTCCGCAGACAAAGACGTTTTGCTGGTAGCTCCTAAATCCCCGGGCCACATGGTTCGCCGCGTATACGTAGAAGGCTTCGGCGTGCCTGGTCTGATCGCGATTCACCAAAATGCGACTGGCAAAGCGCAAGAAATCGGCTTGGCTTATGCTAAAGGGATCGGCTGCACACGCGCAGGCGTTATCGAAACTTCCTTCCGCGAAGAAACCGAAACCGACTTGTTCGGCGAGCAAGCCGTTCTTTGCGGCGGCGCATCCGCATTGGTTAAAGCAGGCTTCGAAACTTTGGTTGAAGCCGGCTACGCTCCGGAAATGGCTTACTTCGAGTGCTTGCACGAGCTGAAATTGATCGTTGACCTGATGTATGAAGGCGGATTGGCTACGATGAGACATTCCATCTCCAACACGGCTGAATACGGCGACTATGTAACAGGTCCTCGCATCATTACGGAAGAAACGAAGAAAGCGATGAAAGAAGTGCTTTCCGATATCCAACAAGGTAAATTCGCTCGCGACTTTATCTTGGAAAACCAATCCGGCCGCGCTTTCTTGACGGCGACTCGCCGTCTGGAATCCGAGCATCCGCTTGAGCAAGTAGGTTCCCAGCTGCGTGAAATGATGCACTGGATCAAGAAGTAATATCGATGCGGTAACCGCCTGCCTCAGATGGGCAGGTTCCCCGCGCGAATCTGCCGCGGCAGCGTAATGCTGATCTAACCGCGGCGGCAAGAGGAACGTCTCCCTGACCATGCCTTCGAGCATGGCGGAGAGGCGTTTTTCGTGCGCATCGGGTGAGAGGCGAGGCGGCTAGGGCGGGTCATCTGTCGAGGTTCGGCCAATAGGGTATCGGCTAATGGAAGATCTGGGGAAACGCCCTATTCCTTGGAGAGCCCACTCGTTACGATCCCTAACCACATACCATACATCATATCCTTTAAGAAGGGAGGATGAGATCTATGGGATACGGATTAGGAGGAGTTGGCTGCAGCTGTGGCGGCGTGTTTACTAGCACGGGCGTTATTCTGGTTCTGTTCATTTTGTTGGTAATCGTCTCCAGAGCTTGGATCTAACAGAGCGAAGACGACGGCCATGAGATCTCGTTCTTGTAACCATACCAGCAAAAAAAAGAGCAGTCTCCGTCTGGAGGCTGCTCTTTTCCTATACTCGGGGCTTTCCGTGAACGACGCGGTCTCCTAAAAGCTACAGCACTTTGCGAATAGCCCGATTCAAACGTTCGATGCCCTCAATCATTTGTTGGCTGTCGGTATGAGTGAAATTGAGCCGCATCGTATTATACTGCGGCTCTGTTGCGAAGAAGCTGACGCCGGGCACGAAAGCGACGCCTTCTTGTACAGCCAGCTTCAGCAGCTCTTCAGTATTGATGCGCTCCGGCATCTCCAGCCAGATGAACATGCCGCCCTTAGGCTCAATCCAGCGGGTATCCGGCCAATCCTGCTGCTTCAGCAGCTCGACCATCTGCCGCATCCGGCCTTCGTATTCTCTACGCACCAGATCGATATGACCGTAAAGATCGAAATGCAGGAACAGCTGATGCAGCGCCTGCTGATCCATCGAGCTGGAGTGCAGATCGGCCGCTTGCTTGGCGCGTGTCATATGCACGATAAGCTGCGGGTCTCCGATGATCCAGCCCGTGCGCAATGCGGGTGCGACGATTTTGGAGAAGGTGCTCGTATAGACGACGCAGCCGCCCGGATGCTCGTCCAGCGAAAAGAGCGACGGCATCGCTTCTTCTCCGCCGAAACGCAGCTCGCCGTAAGGATCGTCCTCGAGGATAAGCACATTGCTGCGCTTGCACAGCTCCAGCGTCCCTTGGCGCCGCTCCAGGCTCCATACTTTACCCGACGGGTTGGAGAAGGTCGGAATGACATAGATCATCTTCGGGTTATGCCGCTTGATTTTGGCTTCCAGATCGGATAAAATCATGCCCTCGTCATCGCAGTCTACGGAAATGATGTTCGCTTTGCGGGATTGGAAAATTTGAATCGCCGCCAGATAGGTTGGCCGCTCCACGAGAATAATGTCGCCCGGGTCGATATAGACGCGTGTGAGCAGATCGATCGCTTGCTGGGAACCGGTTGTAAGCAGCATTTCGTCGATACCGACGCGGATATTTTTGCGTTCCAGGTGTTTGGCGATATCCTCGCGAAGCGGGGTAAAGCCCTCGGTCAAGCCGTACTGCAGTACCTGCTTGCCTTCGTCAAATACGCGGGCAAAGGCATCTTTTACCGCCTCGATGGGGAAGTATTGCTCGTTTGGCAAACCTCCGGCGAGCGAAATGATGGATTTGCCCTGAGTCAGCTTCAAGATTTCACGAACGGCGGATGACTTGAAGCTTTCGATCGTATCGGAGAATCGATAGTTCATAACATAGGCTCCTTTTGACTTTTGACTAAACACAATGGAATAGAGGGTGGGTACATACGAATCATTGTAATCCTTTGCTCATTAGAAAACAATATAAGGCATGGGTAGAAGAACGGCAGTAGCGTTTGGGCGAAAACCCCATACAATGTACTAGGGAGCAAAATTATGACGGGAGAGGTATGCAGCGATGCCTTCAATTGTCGGGAATCTGAAAATCAACAGCGTAAGCCAAGGCTCTAATGTGCAAATCGGAGATACCGCCTTTGTCGCATTGTCCAGTTCCTCCAAAAACTATGGCGGGGCTGCCGCATTTTCGCCGGGTGACGCCTTCGGAGCCGTAGCGAATAACCAAGCAAGCAGCACGAACACACTTGACCCGGATGTGGTGGACGGTTCCAGCGCAACGGTGGTGTAAAGGAAACGGAAGGGCGCCGGAACAAGATCAGGCAAGCCGCGAATGGAACCAGGCAGGCATATAGGTTCTCTTAATAGCTCATCTTCCAGGAGAGGGCTATTAAGGAGGACTATTTTGCATTGTCCAGCCTATTCGAAGGGCCGGGAACGAACGTTTCGTATGGTTATAGGCGTTCCCTATGACAATGATAGCTTTTATATCTTTGTCATACAGGGTTAAATGTGGTACAAAAGATATAATACCTAAATTGTAGGAGTGAACCTAATGGCAGACGTAAAAAAAATCGCCGTAATCGCAGGGGACGGAATCGGACCCGAGGTTATCGCTGAAGCGGAAAAAGTATTGAAAAAAACCGAAGAGGTATTCGGATACGGTTTTGAAACCGAGCACGGCTTGTTCGGCGGTATCGCCATCGACGAGAAAGGAACGCCGCTTCCGCAGGAAACGCTGGATCTGTGTAAAAAAGCGGATGCCGTCCTGCTGGGCGCTGTAGGCGGACCGAAATGGGACAATAACTCGAAAGAGCTTCGTCCGGAAACCGGTCTTCTCGGCATCCGCAAGGCGCTGGGCTTGTTCTCGAACATTCGTCCGGCTGTTATCTTCGACTGTCTGAAAGACGCTTCCACGCTGAAGCCGGAAGTGCTGGAAGGCACGGATCTGATCGTTGTTCGCGAATTGACCGGCGGCATCTATTTCGGCGAGAAGCTCCGCCGCGAAGGCGCACACGGTGAAGAAGCCGTCGATACTTGCGTATACAACGTGCAGGAAGTAGAGCGCATCGTGCGTCAAGCGTTTGAAATTGCCCGCACCCGCCGCAAGAAGCTGGCTTCCGTCGATAAAGCCAACGTGCTTGAGACTTCCCGCTTATGGAGAGAAACGGTGAACCGCATCGCTCCGGATTATCCGGATGTAGAGCTGGAGCATGTACTGGTCGACAACTGCGCGATGCAATTGCTGCGCCGTCCGTCCAGCTTCGACGTTATCGTAACCGAGAACATGTTCGGAGACATTCTGAGCGACGAAGCGGCTATGCTGACAGGATCGATCGGTATGCTGTCGTCCGCATCGCTCGGCGAAGGCGCCTTCGGATTGTACGAGCCGGTGCACGGTTCCGCTCCGGACATCGCGGGTCAAGGCGTAGCGAATCCGATCGCGACGATTCTTTCCGTCGCTTTGATGTTCCGCCTCACGTTCGGCTACCACGATGCGGCTGAAGCTATCGAGCGCGCGGTGAAGGAAGTGCTCGACGCAGGCCACCGCACGGGCGACATTGCCGTCGATAAGAGCAAAGCTATCGGCACAACGGCTATGGGCGATTTGATTGTGAACGCAATTAGAAAATAATCGGCTGACTGGCAGCCGTCATGAGAAGACTCTTCCATCCGTCGAGGGTGGTCAAGAGTCTTTCTCCATTGGCGGCCTGTGTTCAGTTAATTATAATTATTATAAAATAAGAATTGTTATAATCTTGACTTTCGATTTGTCGAATGATACGATTTTACATGTAAATGACAAGTATTAAGGGAGGATATAAGCAGATGGCAGAACGTTTGGTAGGCAAACAAGCACCGGATTTTACAATGGAAACGGCAAGCGGCAACGGCCAAGATTTCGGCAAAGTTTCCTTGTCCGATTATAAAGGCAAATGGTTGGTATTGTTCTTCTATCCGCTTGATTTCACCTTTGTATGCCCGACGGAAATTACCGCTTTGAGCGGAGCATATGAAGATTTCAAAAAATTGAACACGGAAGTGCTCGGCGTATCCACCGACAGCATTCATTCCCACCGCGCATGGATCAATACTCCGATCGAGCATAACGGCTTGGGTAAATTAAGCTTCCCGCTGGCTTCCGACTTGACTAAGAAAGTAGCGCGCGATTACGGCGTGCTGATCGAAGAAGAAGGCGTCGCTCTTCGCGGTTTGTTCATCATCAATCCGGAAGGCGAATTGAAATATCAAGTAGTAAATCATAACGACGTAGGCCGCAGCGTAGAAGAAACGTTCCGCGTACTGGAAGCATTGCAATCCGGCGGTCTGTGCCCGATGAACTGGAAGAAAGGCGACAGCCATCTGGTTGCGAAATAATACCGGGTTCTTATCGAACAGGAATTTTTAAAACTCCCTTTAGTCTGCTATACTTGCAGCTAGAGGGATTTTATTTATGAGGCAGGAGGAAGGGCTAGTGGATATAAAGGAGCATTTGAAATACAGCGAAAATCACGAATGGGTTCGCGTGGAGGGAAACCGGGCAATCGTCGGGATGACCGATTTTGCCCAGGAAGAGCTCGGGATGATCGTCTTCGCGGAGCTTCCGGAAGTAGGGGACGAGTTGAAGGCGGGAGAGCCGTTCGGCAGCATGGAATCGGTGAAAACCGTCTCGGAAATGTATGCTCCGCTGTCGGGAAAGGTGATCGATATTAACCGTTCGCTGCAGAATAACCCGGGGGCGATCAATATGTCGCCGTATGACGGCGGATGGATGATTGTGCTCGAAATATCCGATTCGTCGGAGCTGGACCGGTTGTGGGATGCGGCCAAGTATGAAGCGACCTACGGGCACGAATAAAGGTCGGCGGCATAATAATCGGCGTATCGCCCAAGGGGATGCAGCATGGAAAAAGCTCTGAAATGGAGCTTTTTATTTTTTTATTTACAACGTAACAGTGTTATGTTACACTAAATTCCATCGAAAGATGATCATTGATTATATATTTGCAAACAAGCGATGGGAATGCTGCCATAAAGCTGTCAGTAGGGATCGTTTATAATCCGTTTATAAAGAAAATGTCGCGGCAGCGCCGGAATGAGGATGAAGGAAGGGGGCGGAAGTATAAGTTGCCGCAATCGGGAGTGTGAAGAGAGAGGGTTAACGAAGACGAATCGCCAAATAAGATGAAGACAACCGCATTGGATCTGAAAAATGAATTATCGAGGAACAAGGAGCGCCCCGGCTTCGTATGAATGAATAACGAAACATTGTTTTGTTAGTGGGATGGCGAGTGAAAGTCCTATAGGAGATCGAACGACGTCACCGCAGAAGAAAGTCGTCGTAGTTCACCCCATTTTTAGAAACAATATGACCAGAAGCTTTAGAATCGGATAATGGAGGGATTAACAATGGAATATGGAAATGAACAGGATTTGGTTATCGCAGGCAGCGGTTCGTCCGGCGGAGGCCGCTTTCGCCAAGTGCGCATCGACGGCTACGGAAAGTTATTGAGCGATATTGATTGCGTGGAGTTTGGGACGAACGGCAAGAGCGAAGTACGCGGGAGCCTTCAAGCCGAGAAGGCCTCGATTAACGGCTCTGTCCGGATTCACGGCGCGGTCCGGATTTCAGATACGCTTGAAGTGAACGGCGAAACGAAGATCGACGGCGATGCCGGTTTCCGGCAATTGAAGGGCAAAGGCTCGACAACGGTCGGCGGTAGCCTGAACGGGGAGATCGTTGACGTCGAGGGGGGGATTAACGTAGAAGGAGACTGTGAAGCCGAGACGGTGATAGTGCAGGGCGGGTTCCGGATCGGAGGTTTGCTGAGCGGCGGTATTATCGACGTGACGATGTACTGGCCTTGCCAGGCTGAAGAAATCGGCGGAGAGAAGATTATGGTGCGCAGAAGCGGCCTCAAGTCTTTTTTGAATCCTTTTCTTCCCAAATTCGCCTCCAAGCAGCTAAAAGCCGATACGATCGAGGGCGATGAAATTTATTTGGAGCATACGGTAGCGCAAACCGTTCGCGGCAACCGAATTACGATAGGACCGGGCTGCGTGATTCAAAGGGTCGAATACAAGCATTCGATGGACCGCGACAAAGGGGCCCAAATCAATGAAATCAAGCAGCTCTAATACGAATCGGCTCGGTTATGTCGTAACGGGGCTGCTGCTCGGTATTCTGATGGCTGCCATGGACAATACGATTGTCGCTACGGCGATGGGAACGATTGTGGCCGATCTGGGAGGACTCGATAAATTCGTCTGGGTTACTTCTGCTTACATGGTCGCCGAAATGGCGGGGATGCCGATATTCGGGAAGCTCTCCGATATGTATGGCCGCAAGCGCTTTTTCATCTTCGGTCTCATCCTCTTTTTACTTGGCTCGATCTTGTGCGGAACGGCCCAGACGATCGTCCAGCTCAGCATTTACCGCGCAATTCAGGGCATCGGGGGCGGGGCGCTCGTGCCGATCGCGTTCACGATTGTCTTCGACGTGTTTCCGCCGGAGAAGCGGGGGAAGATGTCGGGCATGTTCGGGGCCGTCTTCGGTCTATCCAGCATTTTCGGGCCGCTGCTCGGAGCCTATATTACCGATTATATCAACTGGCATTGGGTATTCTATGTGAACATTCCGTTAGGGCTGCTGGCGCTTCTGCTCGTTACGCTTTTTTATAAGGAATCGCTGCAGCATGTCCGGCAAAAAATCGATTGGTGGGGCGCGGCAACGCTGGTCGGCGCCATTGTCTGCCTGATGTTCGGACTGGAGCTCGGCGGCAAGCAGTATGCTTGGGACTCGGCGGAAATGCTCGGGTTGCTCGGAGGATTTATCGCGCTGTTCGCATTGTTTCTATATATAGAAACGAAGGCCAAGGAGCCGATCATTTCGTTTGCGATGTTCCGCAGCCGGCTGTTCGCCATGAGCAATGTCGTCGGATTATTCTACGGAGCGGCCTTTATCGTGGCGACCGTATATATTCCTATCTACGTTCAGGGGGTTATGGGAGGCAGCGCGACCGGTTCCGGTCTCATTCTGCTGCCTATGATGCTGGGGAGCGTCGTCACGGCGCAGCTCGGCGGTTTCCTGGCCGGTTCGGGCAAGCTCAGCTACCGCGACGTCATGCTGATCTTCTCCGTTGTTTTTATCGCCGGAGTCGCCTTGCTCGCTACCCTGACTCCCGAGACGCCGCGGTATTTGCTGACGCTGTATATGGTGCTTGTCGGACTGGGGACGGGCGCATCGTTCTCCGTGCTCGGCATGGCCGTCATGCACAAGTTCGAAGCGGCTCAGCGCGGCTCGGCCAACTCGACGATGGCTTTCCTGCGCTCGCTCGGCATGACTGTCGGCATTACGGTATTCGGCATCATCCAGCGCAATGAGTTTGCCTCCTACCTGGCCGGGACGCTCGGGGCGCAGGCCGGGCAAACCGGCATCAGCCTGGAGGACCCCCGCGCGCTGTTGTCGCCGGAGACGAGAAGCGCGATTGCGCCGCAGCTGCTGCAGCCCATCGCTCAAGGCTTGTCCTCTTCCATTGCGCAAACGTTTCTATGGGCGCTGCTTCCGGCGGTGCTGACGCTTGTTTTCATCTGCTGCATGAGCCGGGAAAGGATGGTGCTCGCTCCCGGCGGAGAGCAAGCGAAGCTTGGGGCAAGGCAGCCGTCCGCCCGCTAACTGCAGCGCCGCACTCACGACAAAGCTTGGCATGGCAAGGCGATTAGCCCATGCAAGCTTTGTTTTTGCATACCCGAAGCCGCTTCGAAGCCAAGGCCTCGATTGGCGGGAGGATTTTGAGTTCCAGTGACGGCGCAGCACGGCAAACCCGGCCATAACGGATTCCGTTACGCCAGGTTTGTTCCGGGTGATGCGCTAACCGGCCAGCTTTTTAAACTTCTCCATATATTTGACGACGGCAAGCACGTAGGTCGCATGCGACCAGGTCAGCGGCGCTACGGAAACGGGGCTGCCGTCGAACGGGTCCAGCTGCTCTGGCAATATGCCGCTCTCCATGGCGTGCTTGACGACCCATTCGAGCGTTCGCCGCGGCGATTCCAGATCGGTTAACGTCTTGGCGCACTCGATTTCCCACTCGGCGATCCAGAGCGTACAGATGATCCACGGGTTGCCGGGGATTTTCTCGATATCCGAGGAACGCTGGAAATAATAATCGTGATAATAACGGGCTACGCCGCCGACCTCGGTCTGGATCGTAAGCCGATCCCGGTTGGCCTGCATCGTTCGTACGACGCGCTCGTCGTCGGCGGGAAGCACGCCGAATTCGAAGATGCCGTAGACGCTGCTTTCGAAGGTGCGGTCTTTGACCCATTCGCCGTTTTCGAGATAGAGGCCGCGAACGAAGCGCTGTTCGTCCTCATCCCACAGATGCTTCATGATCCCGGCTTTGATTCGCTCGGCGGTATGGCGGTACCGGCTGCTGCGCTCCTCGTCGCCGAACAGGTTGCAGAAGTTGGCGGCGGAGATAAGACCGCCGTAGACGGCGGATGCGGTGAACGTATAAATGCCGTAGCGTTCCTCCCACAGGTCGTAGCTCGGCTTCGGCAGGTTCAAGTCCTGGTCGATATAGCTCGACATGAAGCGGGCGGCCCGGCGGATCAGCGTGCTGTACAGCGATTGCGGAAGCTCAATATCGCCGTGCTTCAGGAAATCCTGCCATAGCGCGAACAAGACGAGGGCCGTTTCGTCCTCCTGGATCGGCAGCTGCATTTTACCCCCGTGAATATAAGGATGCCAGCTGGAGCCTACAGTACCGTCCGGATTGTATTTATGATGCAGGTATCCTTCCGGGGACAGCGCATTGGCGCAGAAATGGAAGAACGGGGTAATCATGCCTTGGTAGCCGGCCATCGACATCGCGTAGGCGATCAGCGCGCCGTCCCGCGGCCACATATAGCTGTAATGGTCGCGGTTGCTTTGCATGATATCCGAATCGTTGGCCGCGATAATGGCTCCTCCGACATCAGTTTGCGTGCGGACGATCAGCAGGCTCTGCTTGTAGAGAGAGATGACCTCCGGGCTCAAATCGCCGTAATCGCGCTCCGATTTGTTCACCCAGCGCTGCCAGTATACCTTGATCCGGTCTAGCAGCTTGCCGGGCTGGCTTTCCTTCACGTAGGCGTCGAGCTTTTTGACTTCTTCGAGATTTTTGCCGACCGTCATCCAATAATACATCGTCTCGTCCGAATGAGGCGGAACGTGAAGGCGGAAGCTGATCGTGCTGTCTACCGAGCCTTGGGCGATCGCGTTGCCCATCAGATGGCCGTCCTCCGCGTCGCGCCAGGTACCTTCGGCATTGTAGAACCGTTTGACTCCGGTCGTATACTGGTAGATGCCTTCGGGTCCCGTGCTGCCGCTGAACATGAAATAGCGGTCTTTTTTATAATGAAACACGGTATGATTCACCGGGTAATAAGCGGCTGTGTCGCCGACTTCGGTTTCGTTGATAACCAAATCTTGATTGAAGAAGACGCGCACCTCGCGGACCGTTTCCCATTGATTGTGAATCTGCACCCGCTTAAGATAAATGTCTTCCCGCTGATGCACCCCGTCGTTGATCAACAAAGTAATGCCCAGGTGAGGGTGAGAAGCGGTCACTTCGGTGATCAGGGAATCTTCCGTATAAGAGAGCTGAAAGTTCCATTCCGGATCATTCAGCCATGAAAACGTGCCGTCGACCCATATGCCCACTCTGCACTGATAGCCGCCTACATGGTTCAATTGTCCGACATAGGGATAATACAAATCTCTCATATAAGTGTGACGGTCTAGGTTGATTAGAAACTTTCCGTTTCCGATGACTAAATGTCTTGGCAATCGATCCACATCCTTTGCGTATCCGAAAGTATACTTCTTCGGCCGGCCGCATAAATCGCGGGCGGCATATTTTCGCCAGTCTTCGCTTGATGTTTTTTTTAGAGTACCTTTTTATACCAAGCCGGTCAATCCCGCAGCCGCTAATGAAAACGGATACCTGGATTCTTTTTTCTGAAAAATGAAGCAATAAGGTCTGCTTTCTATTATTCTACTATCTCCGCGCGGCAGGAGAACTATACTTCCCGTACCGAGGATTTGCTGGAAAATAAATAAATCTCCACCCGAAAGCGGAGATGGGAGAACCCCGAGAGCAGGTATGCGAATCGTACCGTGACAAAGCCGTTTATGCTGCTTGCTCCGCACGCGGGGAAGCCCCGTTAGGCGAGTTCTACACCTGCTGTCCGGCCGGCTGAAGCTGGCGGGTCAATCTGACTATGATATCGTAGGGATTATCCGATTGCAGCAGTCTTTGGACCTGCTCCTGCCCGACGCCGCTGCAAATCTTCGTTTGTCCAGTATGATATTGGATGTGCATTTGCGAAGATTGATTATCGTAATGCACGAAGGCGATTTGTTTGGAACTGATCGGGATGTATTGCACAAGATCCTCTCCCTTCGACGTATGAATAGCAAAATCCGTAGCAGGTACAAAGAGCGGCACGACAACGGACTTTTGCCGATATAGTCACAGTGTATGCCTGCGCTATGCGATTTAGAATTCGAAGGCTAACAACATTCGCTGCCGCGGCATTCATTAACCCGGTCCTAAGCTCATATTCATTAAGGTACCGTTACATGTTGCGCCAAGGGCGCTGTAACTATACATCCGCTTAAGACGTCCTGCTTATAATTGGTAATATATCGAAGTGCCTTGTTCATAGAAGCCGCCTGCTGTTATAATAGACGATAAGTTATTTGCTCCGGAGCGAGGAAGCAGCGCAACTTTTTGTTCTGTAGGCCGTCTAATGAGCATGGAGGGCACACGGCCCTTCCACGTGTTCCGGATACTGTAAGCAATATGGGTCAATGGCGGAAATAGAGTAGGTAGGCTTATTCTTAGATGCGGTTTTCCTGAGGGAGAACTTACAGGAGGCATGAATCATGAGCTTTTGCTGCGGCGCCAGTATGATTGGAACGAAGGGTACACTTAAACATATACGAACACAAATTCACAATGTTCCTCTTTTATTTTGTCCCGTTTGTCATCGGGTGGAGGTTCATTATTTGGTAGAAAGCGAGTACGATATTTTGGCCGAGTACGCGCATGGCGACGGAGCCCCTGAGGTTGACTTTCAGGAATATGTGGAGAACCGCAGCCAAGCGGAATTATATGAGAACTGCGTGAATCATGAAAACGAAGATCCTCTTGAGGTCGTACGCAGTCAAATCGATATGTCTTTGGACCTTTTGATGGTGGCTAAGGCATGGGGCGATGTCGAGTGGGAGGAACAGCTGAAACGAAGGCTGAATATCCTAAGCCAGCGCAAGAGCAAGCTGAAGAACAAAAGGTCGATGCGCGGCTTGTCATAATCGACCAAGACAACGTCTCTTATTTACGGGAGACGTTTTTTTATTTTAAGCGGCTGACGCTTCTTAATAGGCCATTGTATGTAAAATTATTCATTTTTAGGTACGAAATGTAACTCGATGGACCGCGGCAGGTCTTTTTGAAAAAATAACTAATTCCGTAGAACTACCTTTGTGTAAAAAGGTGAAAAAGCGGATGGGAAACTCCCGTTTCGGGGCCAAAGAGGTTTGGGTCTAATTACCTGTGATATAATGTTTTTGCAGGGACCAATCGACCCCCCCAAACGGCTGTGAGGACAGCGAAAAACTATAGTGTGAGGTGGAACGATTGCTGCTCGTTTTATTTAAGAGATTTCTTGGAAAACGCCAGTCTCACCACCCTGAAGCATCGGATTCGCAAACACCAGAGCAACTCGTGATTCGGATTCAAGAGGGTGATTTACGCCTGCGCAACCAGTTTATTACGGATTATCAGCCGTATGTTGCCAAGGTAACGAGCCGGTTTTGTAAAAGATACGTTGATCCGGCTAGAGACGATGAGTTCAGCATCGCTTTAGGCGCTTTTAACGAAGCCGTTAACCAGTTTTCCCCACAGGCGGGACGGTCGTTTCTCGGTTTTGCCGAGCAGGTCATCCGACGCCGTTTGATCGATTATGTGCGTAAGGAGCAGCGGTTTTCGCAGCAAATTCCTTATAGCATGTTCGAGGTGGAAGACGAAGAGGATAACGTCGTCAACCCGGTGGAAATTCACCAGGCGATCGAACAGTACGAGAAGCAGAAAGGAATGGAGGAGCGGCGCAGTGAAATTGTAGATTTAAACCGTTGTTTGGCGGATTTCGGTATTCAATTCTCGGATCTGGTGGATGTGTCTCCCAAGCATGACGATTCCAGGCAGGCGTTGTTTGCCATAGGCAGAAAGCTGTCCCGGAATTCCGAGCTGATGCGGACCATGCTGGCCAAGCGCATGCTCCCGATCAAAGAGTTGTTGGACATGGTGCAAGTGTCCCGGAAGACATTGGAACGTAACCGGAAATTCATCATCGCTGTCGCACTTATCTATAACGGTCCATATCCATATCTCCGTGATTACTTACATATTAAGGATGATGCAGCTGAAGGGGGGGTAGCAAATGAATAAAGGCATCGTCATGGAGATGACGGGCAAAAGCATTATCGTCATGCGTCCGGACGGCAAATTCGATAAGATTCCCCGCAAAAACCGCTCTTGCGAAGTGGGCGAGGAAATTATGTATGCCGATTCCGGCGTCAATTGGCGCAGCCCGTCCGTAGCCGGCCGTTCCGCATTCGTAGCGGCGGTCGTGTTCTGCCTGGTTATATTTGCCAGCTTCGCCGGCAAATTGGGCAGCTCCGAAGTCGTTGCCTATGTATCGCTGGACATCAATCCATCCGTAGAGATGGGAATCGATGAAAAGGAACGAGTGCTCGAGCTTCGAGGCCTGAATGATGACGGGTCAGAATTAATTCAAACGGTAGATTATAAGGGGAAAACGCTCGAAAATGTAACCGCCGCTTTATTGGATAAGGCGGAGCAGAAGTCATTGGCGCAAGGCGAAGGGGATATCGTCATTGCCAGCTCCGTCGTGCAGGAGCAAAGCCCGGTGAACGACTCGCAGATTGCGGAGAAGCTTCGCCAGCAGGTATCCGACCATATTAAGCAGACGCATCCCGAGCAGGCGCAGGCTTATCAGGTAGAGGCATTCGCCGCTCCGCAGGAGGTCCGTGAGGAAGCGAACAAAACCGGCGTGTCCATGGGGAAATATTCCGTCTATCTCAATGCCAAAAGCAATGGCGTCGAGGTGACGCTGGACGATCTGAAGAAAGAGTCGATTCACCAGATCATCAAGAAAAACCCGGACATCAAAAACGCCGTCGTTCAGCCGGATAAAACGCCTTCGAAGGCCGATTTCAAGAAGCTGGTCGAAGAGGAAAAATCGGGCGAGCTGGACAAGAAGCTGCAGGAGCGAAAGCGGTCGATCACGGCAAGCTCCAAGGATAGTTCCAAGGATAATGCCAAAGACAACGATAAGGACAGCTCCAAAGGCGACTCCAAGAGCAATTCCGGTCTTAAGGATAATTCCCGGAACAATGACAACGCCAAAAACAGCGGAAAGCCGGCCGCGAGCAGCCTGAGCAATAAAAACGATCCCAAAAAGCCCAACGGAACCGGCGTCGGCCAAAGCGGCAAAAAAGAAGACACGAAGGACGACCGTAACGATAACGGCAAATCCGACGACCGCAAGGGCGACAACAAACCGTCCGGAAATTCCAAAAGTCCCATTACAACGCCTGTCGTAAAGCCGGGATCTTTGAATCCCGGCACGTTACGTCCCGGATCGGACAATAAGCAGGATAGCGGCAAAAAAGCAGACGGCAAGGACGATTCGAAAAAGGATGACGACTCGAAAAAGAACGACGATTCCAAAAAGGCGGATGATTCCAAAAAGCAGGATGACTCGAAAAAACAGAGCGATTCCAAGAAAAACGATGATCCTAAGAAAAACGACGACTCTCAGAAGAAGGACGATCCCAAGAAGGTAACCGACCCAAAAAAGGATGATGACCGCAAGCGCGATGAGCAAGGGCGTTTGCGGGATGATTCCAACCTTCAGCAAGGGCAGCAAAACGACAAGCAAAAAGAAGACGACCGGAAACAAAGCCCAAGCCGGACAAATGACGCTTCCAAAACAGACGATAAAAAGGATGACGATAAAAAGAGCGACAGCGGCAGCAACCGGTGGCGCTAGAAGCCCGGTGGAAAGGGAGACGAAGCAAGCGGTCACAGCGATCGGAAGACGCCTCCGCATGTGCAGTCGCCGTTTTCACCATGCTTCCGGTAACGATAACGGAATAGGCCAAATTCGACACAGCTGCCGTGATGGCGGCTGTGTTTGCTCTTTAGAATGAAACGCTCTCATGACGGATGGGGGCGGTTGTGATAAAATGAGTACTTGAACGACAGGATGCTTGCTGGGATGAGGAGGAGAAGACGATGAGATACAGTGAATTTGGAAAAACCGGACACCGGGTGTCCGCGCTAGGCTTCGGAGCGATGAATTTGCCGGGGGTGCCTCTGAATCAGGCGGGAGACGCTTTGAATTACGCGCTGGATCACGGAATCAACTACATCGATACGGCGGCGGGATACCGCAATAGCGAGGAAATTATCGGGGAAACGATCTCTCACCGGCGTTCGGACTATTTTTTGGCGACCAAGACGAACAAGCGGGACTATGCCTCGGCCAAGGAAGAAATCGAACGCAGCCTGACCAGAATGAAAACCGATGTCATCGATCTGCTGCAAATTCACTATGTTAACTATGTCAGCGAATACAAGCTTGCCATGGAAGAGAACGGAGCCTACAAGGCGGCGTTGGAGATGAAGGAGGCCGGAAAGGTTCGCTTTATCGGCATTACCGGGCATCGTCCCGAACTGCTGGCTAAGTGGATCAGCAAGGGAGACTTCGATCAAGTGTTGTTTCACCTGAATTTGGCGCAGCCGTTCGCCCTGGACGAGCTAATTCCGATGGCGACGAAGATGGGAATGGGCAAAGTAGCGATGAAGCCGTTGTCGGGAGGATTCATCCAGCCGGTCGAGAAGGCCATCCGCTACCCGTACAGCCAGGATGTTCATGTGATCATATCCGGTATGGTCAGCGTGGATGAGGTTCGGCAAAACCTTGCCGCTATGGAACGCGAAGTGGAGCGGGAAGAACGCGAGGAGCTGGAATCGCTGGCTCTGGAGCTTGGCAGTCATAATTGCCGCCGCTGCAATTACTGCTCCTGTCCGATCGGGGTGACGATCCCCGATATTATGATTTCGAGCCAAGTGCGGCAGACGTTCGGCTTATTGCCCAAAGGCAGCGGTTTTTACGATAAGCAGAAGGATAAAATTTTATCCTGTGCGGACTACGAGCCCTGTAAGGAGAAGCCGCTTTGCGAGGAAAAATGCCCTTATCATCTTCCTATGCAAAAAGTGGTGCAGGAATCCGCGGCTTATTACGGATAAGGCCTTTCATCCGGGCAAAAGGAAAACTAGAAAACGTCGCTTGAGCAAGCCGGGCTTGACGCCGTATATTAGCGAGCTGTAATGCTGCAATTCATCGAAGCGGTTGGGCGATGAAGAAGCGTCCGTTAGCGGCAAGCACACAAAAATGCCGCTTCGCGCCTCGGGCGCGGGCGGCATTGCCATGCTCGCTGGTTCGGTTAAGCGGAGATGCTCTTCTTCTTGCTTGGGGAAGCGGCTGCGGGCGCGACCATAGAAAGCGCCGTTTCCTCCAAATCCTGCATGCGGATGACCAGCCGGCTGATTTCGTCCGTCGTGTAGGACAAATTCGCTGTTCGTTGAGCGAGCTGCCTCAGATTAATACCGATCCATCCTTGCTTGCGGCGATGGCCGGACAAATCGTAGGCCAGTACGGAGGCTGCAGCTCCGCTTGCTTGGGCTGCCGCTTCTCCCGGTTTGGCTTCGGGAGCGATATCGTTCAAATGAAAATAGAGCTTGCTGCAGTTCCAGCGCAAAAAACCGGGCTTGAACGAGATGACGACCAGCGATTCCTCTCCGCCGGCTTGTTTGAAGATAGAAATGTTCTTGCGATCCCTGCGGATACGGATATATTGATACCGTTTTTTATCAGGCAAAAATAAAACGATAAAGATCGGCATCGCGCTGGCGGCGAAAATGCACATGTCCGATTGGAATAAGTACGCCAGTCCTAATAATCCGGCAAAAGCGATAATGGATACAAAAAACAACCATGTGGTTTTTTTCGACAATTGAGCCATCCTCCAGATGGAATACATGATGATGAATCAGACAATATTCGCAATATTCCTATTCTACCATAACGGTTAAGGCAAATTAAAGAGAGACGACGTTTTGTAGCATGTCAATTTTATGGAAGCGGAAGCAGGCGCGGATGAAAGCGTCGCAGCGGAGATTCCCGCTGTCGTTATTAGTCGAAATTCTGAATAACCCGGGTGTTTTACTGTCGATTTATGAAAAATGCTATGAAACCATACAAAATATAATGACAGTGAACAGACGGCTGCGCTACTATAGATGTGGAAAGATTGTGGGACAGCAGGACGTCTTGCAATTCCTGCAGAACGTTCTTAGGGGGAAACCGCCGCGTGAAATATAGAATTGGAATCATTGGGCTGGGAGACATCGCACGGAAGGTATATTTGCCGCTGCTGTCGGCCGATGAGAATGTAGAGATTATCGGCGTGAGCAGCCGAACGCCGGCTGCCGTAGAAACCATCGCCGGCCGCTACCGAATCCCGGGGAAATACGATTGCGTAGAAGGGCTGCTCGAAGCGGGACCCGACGCGGTATTCGTTCATACCTCGACGGAAGCTCATTATGAAGTAGTGATGGCTTGCCTGAAGCGGGGGGTGCCCGTGTATGTAGACAAGCCCCTCTCTTACGATTACCGCGAGTCGGAGACGATGGCCCGTTTCGCTCTGGAGCGACAAACGCTCCTTGCCGTCGGTTTCAACCGACGTTTCGCGCCGTTATACGTTCGGGCGCGGGAGTGGATGGAGGAAGCGGGCGCCTTCGAGTGGTGCGCGGCGGCCAAGCATCGATTGAAGCTGCAGCACCACAGCGCCAAACATACGCTGTACGACGATCTGATTCATATGCTCGACTTGCTGCTATGGCTCGGAGGCGACGATGCCGATCCGCTGCATTATATCGAGCGCACGAACGAAGATGGCCGGCTTTTGTGCGGAGCGGGCAGCCTGGCTTTCCCCGGGCATTCCGCCGCGGGAACCCGCAGCGGACAGTTCAGTATGGTAAGGCGCGCAGGTACCGATCTGGAGAGGCTGGAACTGCACGGCGGGGGCCGTTCCGTCATCGTGACCAACATGGAAGCGGCGGAGCTGCATCAGAAGGATGAACTGCCGCAAGCGGCAGGCTTCGGCAGCTGGGATACGATAATCGAACGCCGCGGCTTTGCTGGAGCGGTACGCCATTTCCTGGCAAGTTTGCAAGACGGCGGCTCATGCTCGATCCGGGCCGATCGGGTTCTTCCGGTTCATCGGCTGATTGAACGATTATCGTCCGTAAGGGGATGACGCATGCTTGTTTATTCGCCAACAACCTGAGCCAATAATTCCGGCCGTTCGAACCGGTTTGATTAAGGAGGTCGTACATAGTTGATATCCATGCACCCGGATCATCCTTCTTTTTTCGAGCACGCATTCTCGCTGGCTCCCATCGGTATTGCCATAGCTTCTATTGGCGGTGAATGGCAAAAAGTGAATCGGGCGCTGTGCGACATGCTCGGCTATGGGGAGCAGGAGCTTTGTTCTATAGATTATCGCGAGATTACCTACCCGGATGATCTGGCTTTGGCTGAATGGCAAATTCAGCAGCTGCTGGAGGGCCGCTTCACCTCCTACTGCATCGAGATGCGGCATTACCGTAGGAACGGAAGCGTGATATGGACATCCAGACACGTTTCGTTAATCCGCAACGAAGACGACCAGCCTTACTGCTTCTATATTCACTTGACCGATATTTCGGACCGCAAGCATAGCGATCAGGTCTATTCGACTGTTTTTGAGCATTCGCAGGACATCATCACATTCAATTCTTTGGACGGAACATGCCTGTACGTATCGCCGGCCGTGAAAAGTCTTCTTGGATATGAGCCCGAAGAGATGGTTGGCCGGCAGCAGCACGGGCTGCTTCATCCGGACGACAAGCAGGGAGTGCTGGAGCGCGCATACGCCGATACGGATAAGATTTGCGCCCGATACCGGCACGCCCGAGGTCATTATGTCTGGTTCGAGACGTCGATCAAGCTCATCCGCGACGAGCAAGGCGAACCCTGGAAGATTATGGGCGTAGGGCGCGACGTAACGGAGCGGATAGAAGCGGAGCAGGCGCTGCTTAAGAGCGAAAGGGCGCTTGCGGAAGCGCAAAAAATTGCATCGATCGGCAGCTGGGAATGGGATATTCCGACGTCTCAGGTAATCTGGTCCGATGAACTGCTGCGTATTTGCGGGCTTCGCCGTGAAGATTTTGCCCATACCTACGATAGTCTGAAGCAATTCATTCATCCTGACGATCTGGGCACGGTACGGAAGCTTGTGCAAAGAGCGATCAACGGAGAGCCGTACAGTCTGGAATGCCGCATTGTGACGGCCAGAGGCAATGATAAATATGTACATATCCAAGGCATCGTCTTAACCGATGAAAGGGGAAACCCGTGCAAAATGCTCGGGACCGCCCAAGATATTACCGAACGGAAAAAAATGGAGCTGCTGCTGGAAGAAACGATTGACCGTTACACTTCGCTGAAAAAGTACAATCCGGATGCCGTCATATCATTGGATAAGCTGGGGTATATCGTTTCGGTGAATCCCGCCGCCCAGAATATGTCCGGGTACAGCGCGACGGAACTCGGACAGCTGCATTTTACCGATTTGGTATACGGGCTAAACGACGATAAAATGCGTGCCGAAGCGTGGTACCAAAGATTTATGCGGGGCGAAATGTCCGAAAGCGAGGAGGTTCGCGCGCTGCATAAGGACGGCTCCGTTCTCGATCTGCTGGTGACCCCCGCCCCGATCTTCGTTCGCCGGGAAATGGTAGGCTGCTACATTATGATGAAGGATATTACGGTGCAGAAGCGTAAGGACGAGCTGCTGCGCCAATCCGAGAAGCTGTCCGTCGTCGGCCAGCTAGCCGCAGGGGTCGCCCACGAAATCCGCAACCCGCTAACCGCGCTCAAAGGCTTCATTAAGCTGATGATGCATTCCGGTCAGCAATTCCCCAAATACCTCGGCATTATGAAGGAGGAGCTGGAGCGGATCGAGCTGATTGTCAGCGAGCTGCTGATGCTGTCGAAGCCGCAATCCGTTCATCTGCGCTGCGTTAATCTGAAGGAGTTGACAGAGGAAGTCAGGGCGCTTATCGGCACCCAGGCGATTATGAGGGGCATCGAAATCGATCTGGAATCCGATCTGGAGCATGTTCCCTTATATTGCGATCCGAATCAGATCAAGCAGGTGATTATTAATTTTCTGAAAAATGCTATCGAAGCGACGGGCCCGGACGGTACGGTTTGCCTCCATCTAAAGAACGATGAAGGCGGGGGCACGCTGCTGCGGATTATCGATCAAGGCTGCGGGATACCGGAGGACAAAATTAATAGAGTAGGAGAGCCGTTCTTCACGACCAAAGAAGGCGGTACGGGACTTGGGATTATGATCAGCCGCAAAATTATCGAGCATCACGGGGGCACGATGGCCGTACATAGCAAAGTCAATGAGGGGACCGTCATCGAAGTGCGTTTTCCCGTCCCCGATATGCAGCCGGTACAGCGCGCGCAAGCTTGAGCGATCCGGAAACAGAAAAGGCCCGATTGATTTAGAAAGACTTCTAAACCGGTCCGGGCCTGCTTGGCTGCGGTGAAATATGGACGATTAGCCCCGTTTTGCCGCGGCAAAACGGCTTTTGATCAGTTCAAGCGCCTTGGCGCTCTCTTCCTTTTGTTCCCGAAGCAGGTCTTGGAAGCTCTTCTTTGGGGAAACGAACAGAAGGGCGTCTTTGGGCTGCTCCCCTACGGCGACGGAGATTTCTCCATTCTTGGATACATATACGGTAGTCATAGCCGCATCCCTCCAATCATTTTTCGCGCAAACTCCAATATCATCGGATTTTGATCCATTATAGCATACAAGATATCGTCGCGGAAAGAGACAAACTTGCCCGTATTCCAGCTGGAATCGGCAAGGAAGTGGCAGGTTAAGATCCGGTCTCGGCATTTCACGGTTAAATACAGCATTTGCTTCTCTTCGCGGAAAAAAAGCTGCTCGGTATTGGCGCGTTGGGCGGTAATGGACACATAGGACTGCTCGTTGTCGATTTCGTAATAAGGCTCGCTGGTAATGGCTCCCGTCACGAACGCAAGATTCAAACGGTTACCGCTTCGCTCATAAATGGTGAGGGCCGAGCAGTTTTGGAAGGTGCCGATGTCCTCTGCGAACAGATTGCCGTAATGATGCCGCACGATGCCGCCCTTTAGCTTGTCCATCAAGGCGGCAAGAAATTGTATCGTTCCTTCTTGGGAAGCCGTTTGAAACGCGCCTGCGCAATGATCGATAAATTGATGAAATTCCTCGTAAGCCTGAATTTGTTTCATGTATGCGTCGAATGTCCGCTCCAAAGGCAGCAGCAGGACGCCCCGGCGCAGCAAATCGCTGAAATACTCTTTCCAATGGATCGAAACCCCGAGCGACAGCTCTTCGAAATAGATGCCCTTCTTGACCAGATCGTCGATAAAAAACCAGACGTAAGGATCGATATGCGGCGGAATGCCGGGAGCGGCCTGCAGAGCGGTTACGAACTCCGCGGCTTTGGGGTAGCCTCCGGTTTTTTCCATATGGTTGTCGGCGATTCGTTCCATGACGGGTTTGACCTGAGAGAAATAACTGTGCTTGACGCCGGATTCGACGAATACGAGAATTGTTTTGTTCAAGCGGGCCGCCTGAATATATTCCAAATGCGTAATCGTTCGGTCGTAGGCCGGATAGAAGGTGCCGCCCTTATCTTTGATGAATAATAGAAATATATCGGATTCCTCTACTTTGTCGAGACATTTCTGCAAGGGATTTTGGTGAGAGTCCCAAGGACCGAAATTGCGCTCGTACATGAGAGGGGCGTGTCCCATCGCGGTCAGCTCATCGAATACGGCATTGCGGATGGACTTAAGCTCATCCTGCCCGACCGAACTGATAAATATATTGGTTTTAGCCAGAGCCTTCGCCTCCTTCCCTCAAATTCGACGGGTTGCATTTTTCATAGAGATGCGCATGCTTGGTTTCATTGTCATAGATTTCCAAAATAAATGCAATAGTTTTGCTTTTCTTTCCGCCGGGGATAAGGTATGTTGGGAATAACAGCTGCAGTGTTTGCAGGAGGAGAGTTTAAGAATGAGAGCGATATTGATAGATGATGAGAAGCTGGCGCTGCTTCATTTGGAGAGAATGCTTCAAATGGACGGACGGGTGCAGGTAGACGGCAAGTACACATCCGCAAGAGCCGGACTCGAACAGCTCGCCAAGGAGCCGCCGGACATCGTATTTCTCGATATCGGAATGCCCGGAATCAACGGACTGAAGGCGGCGGAGCTGATTCAACAAATCGACGAGCGCATCCGCATCGTATATATAACCGCTTATTCGGAATATGCGCTTAACGCGTTCGAGCTGCATGCGCTGGATTACCTGCTGAAACCGGTGACGCCCGAACGGCTGCACAAGACTGTCGAACGGATAGAAGCTTATCTTAGTCTGCGCTCCGGCAAGAAGGAGGAGGCGAAGGAAGAACCGGCGATACTCTGCTTCAAGCGGCTGGACAGCACGCATTTTCAGAGCAAGCTGCAGTTCAGAACGTTAAGGGCGCAGGAGCTGTTCGCCTTTCTCCTTCATCAGCATGGCCAATGGGTTTCCAAAGAACTGATTCTCGATACGGTTTGGCCGCAATATACGCAGGACAAGGCGCTTACTCATCTGCATACGGCGGTTTACCAGATTCGCAAGCAGCTGAAGGAGTGGGACGCGGAGGCATCG
Source organism: Paenibacillus doosanensis (assembly GCF_025060755.1). Classification (GTDB taxonomy): domain Bacteria; phylum Bacillota; class Bacilli; order Paenibacillales; family NBRC-103111; genus Paenibacillus_S; species Paenibacillus_S doosanensis. Next base: position 23,322 of record NZ_JANYUY010000037.1, on the reverse strand, counting down.
ATCAAATACGCCCATGACAGCTACTGCCTTGTCAAGGCCCGACTGACGACCGATGTGGAGCTGTTCGAGCGCTGCTTGACGGAGAAAGCGGCGGACGAGGAGCGGCAGATGCGGCTAAACGAGCAGGCGTTCGCTTTATACCGCGGAGATTATTTGGAAGAGCATGATTATGCGTGGGCCAAGCCTAGAAGAAGAGAGCTGCTTCAACGCTACATTCGTCTTGTGTACCGGATGGCCGAGCATGATATGGGGAACGGCCGGGAACTTCAGGCGATAGAAAGGCTGTGCGCGGCGCAGGAGAAGGAGCCTTACTCAGAGGACATTTGCAGGCTGATCCTGGCCGCATACGGGCAGCTGAAGGATGCCGACGGCCTGCGCCGGTATTACGAGGCGTTCGCGCAGTTTCTGATGAGCGAGCTGGGTACGGAGCCGGAGGAGCAGACGGCGGAGCTGTATACGAAGCTGCAGCGGGGGCTTTCATCGCTGCCTGCGGGAGAGTAAGCGTTATAACCGGTCTTCGTCAAGACCTACAGGAGAAACGGATACATGAGACATAACCGGGGAGTTTTAATTGCGGCGGTCGTATTGATCGTTTTACTGCCGCTCTTCGCGTACGTGGATACGAAGAATGCTTCCAGTCATAGCCCTAGAGCGGTGCAGGCGCAGATGGATTTATCCGGCTGGAGCTTTGCCGAAGAGGGGACCGTGCGCTTAATTGGAGAATGGGAGTTTTACGGCGGCAGGCTGCTGACTCCGGAGCAGTTCCGAACGGACGAAGCGCCGGTGCCCGTGAAGATGGCTGCGGTGCCCGGCAGATGGAACGATTATATGGAGTCGGACGGAGAAATAGGGGCGTACGGCTACGGGACGTACCGGCTGCATATTCATCTGAAGCCGGACCATCCGCTCTTGTTCGGCATCCGCACGGACAATATCCGGCTGGCCAACAAGGTGTATGTGAACGGCGAGGCTGTGGGGGCGAGCGGCACTCCGGGCACATCGGCCGAGACGAGCGTTATGAACAATATTCCGTATACCGCTTTTTTTCCCGTATCCGGGGACGAGGTCGAGATGATCGTGCAGGTCGCCAATTTCGATTATTCCTCCGGCGGGATTATATACCCTATCGTATTCGGCGATCAGCAGTCGGTCATGAAGAGCAGAGATTGGGAATTTATGCTCGATCTGGCGTCGGCCGTAGGCTATTTCATTCCCGGATTTTTCTTTCTGGCGCTCTACCTGCTGCGGGCCCGCGACCGATCGCTGCTTTATTTGGGCGGATTTTGCCTCTCGGGGGTCGTCTACGTGCTGACGCACGGGGAGAAGCTGTTGGGGCTTGTCTTCAGCGGGCTCAATTACGATCTGTTCATGAAGCTGCAGATCATTGCGTCCGCTCTCGCCTATTATTATTTGCTGCTGTACATTGCCGCGGTCATGCCGGGAGCGATTCATAGCTGGGCTCTTAAGGCGTGCACATGGGTGACGGGTTTCGAACTTGCCGTAGGGATATTGTTGTCTCCGAGCATCGTGTCCGACCTGGAGGTTCCGCTGTTGTCGCTTGCGCTGCTGACGGTGGGCTATGTGCTGTACGCTCTGCTTAGGGTGGCGTTGCAGCGGCCGGGAGACTATGTGTTCGTGATGACCAGCGTCATAGGCATTTTGCTGCCGATCATCAACAGCATTTTGAATGTCGCCGGGCTGCTGATGAACCAGATCTTGTTTTCGGTAGGGATGATCGTCTTTATCGTGACGCAAGCGCTGCTGCTTGCCAAACGGTTTGCAACATCGTTTCATGAGGTGGAACAGTTGTCCCGGAAGCTGATCACTTTGGATGAGCTCAAGGACGAGTTTATGGCCAATACGTCCCATGAACTGCGGACGCCGCTGCACGGCATCGTCAACATAGCGGAGTCGATGCTTGAGGGAGTGGCCGGGGCGATGACGGAAGCCCAATCCAGACATTTGGCGACGATCGTCTCGACCGGCAGGCGTCTGTCTGCGCTCATTAACGATATATTAGACTTCGCCAAGCTGAAGAACGGCGAAATCGTATTGCGCCGCCAGGCGGTCGATGTGCAGACGGTAGCGGACTCGGTGATGGAAGTCGTCCGTCATGTCAGCCGCAAGGATCGCGTGCGTTTGATTCAGGAGCTGCCGGAAGATTTGCCGCCGCTGAACGCGGATGAAGACCGGCTGAATCAGATTTTGTACAATCTGCTCGGCAATGCTTTGAAGTTCACGCACCAGGGCGAGGTGAAGCTGACCGCGCGGGCGGATGCGGAGCTGGTGACGATTACTGTCGCCGATACGGGAATCGGCATCGCACAGGAGCGGCTGCAGTCGATCTTCCAATCGTTCGAGCAGGGAGAGCCGAGCGGAGAGTCCGGCTTCGGCGGAACCGGACTGGGCTTGACCATCACGAAGAAGCTGGTGGAGCTGAGCGGCGGGAGGATCTGGGCGGAATCCGAGCTCGGAGCGGGCTCGCGATTCCATTTCACGCTGCCGGTTGCCGGCAAAGCCGCGGAATCGGGGAGCCCGGCCGCGGCGGCGCGGCGAATCGCTGCGCCTGCGGCGGAAGAGGCCGCTGCAGGCCGGGAGGCGGAAAATCCGCCGCTGCACGGCGGCGACCGCGGGAAGGGAGCCGTGCTGGTCGTAGACGATGATCCGGTCAATTTGCAGGTTATGATCAACCTGCTGTCCGTAGATCATTATGCCGTCACCGCCGTGCAGCACGGGAATGAGGCGATCGATCTGCTGGAGTCGGGCGAGCCGTTCGATTTGGTCGTGACGGACTGGATGATGCCGGGCATGTCCGGCCTTGAGCTGTGCAGAATGATCCGCGAGCGCCATTCGCTCTATGAGCTGCCGGTGCTGATGCTTACGGCGCGGAGCCGGCCGGAGGATATCCGTACCGGCTTCGAGGCCGGAGTGAACGACTTTCTTGCCAAGCCGGTCGACGCCAAGGAGCTGCGGGCCCGCGCGAGGACGCTGATCAAGCTGCGGCGGTCGGTACAGGAGGCGATCCGTTCGGAAATGGCCTTTCTGCAGGCGCAGATCAAGCCGCATTTTTTGTACAATGCGCTGAACACGATGATCGCGCTGCTGCCGACCGATCCGGAGAAGACGACAGAGCTGCTGAACAAGCTGAGCCAATATTTGCGCAGCAGCTTTGATTTTACGAACCGTGATCAGCTGACGACGCTGCGCCGGGAGATGGAGCTGGTTGACGCTTATTTATTCCTGGAGCAGGCCCGATTCGACGAGCGGCTGCAAATACGCTGCGAGGTGGAGGGGGATCTGAACGTGCTGCTGCCTCCGCTCACCATTCAGCCCATCGTGGAAAATGCGGTTCGGCACGGTATTATGGTCCGGGAAGAGGGAGGGACGATCCGGCTGCGCATTGAGGAGCACAGGCAGCGGCTGACGGTAGCGGTATCCGATGACGGGGTCGGCATGTCGCGCGAGCGGATCGCCGAAGTGCTGTCCGGCCGCGGCGCGAGGCGCGGAGTAGGGATCGTGAACATTCACAGCCGTCTGATGTCGCTTTACGGCTGCGGTTTGCAAATTACGAGCGAACCGTATGCAGGTACGACCGTGAGCTTCGATATTCCCAAGACGCCCGCTGCTGCCGAGTGAGGCTGCGACTACGAACGGGCGGAGGGGTTTGGCAAAGACATGGATTCGCCTAATATGCATAAATATGCGAAGCAGAGCCGCTGAGATTGAAGCGGCTCTGCTTCGCATATGTTCAGAATCGATTCAGAGCGGGCTGCTATAATGGAGCGGCATAGAGCTGCGGGAGCGGAAGGGAAGCAAGGCGCAGTCCGCTTCGAAAATAGCGGCGGCTCTCTCTACAAACGTGAGAGCATTCGGGAGGTTGGGGCAAACGATGGCTGACATTTTGGTCGTAGACGATGCGGCTTTTTTGCGTAAAATGCTGGGCGATATACTGATTGCGATGGGGCATCGCATTGTCGGCGAAGCCTCGGACGGAGAAACGGCCGTTCAGTTGTATAAGAAGCTTTCTCCGGATTTGGTGACGATGGATATTACGATGCCCGAAATGGACGGGATCGAAGCGTTGAAACGAATCCGGAGTTACGATCTTTGCGCGAAGGTGGTGATATGCTCGGCCATGGGACAGCAGAATATGGTCATTGACGCGATTTATGCGGGCGCCAAAGATTTTATCGTCAAGCCGTTTTCCACCGACCGGGTGCAGGCCGCCGTTGCCAAAGTGCTGGAACCTTAAGGCGGTTTGTTTCCGTTGTCCTCCTGATGCGGTCAAGCATAAAAATAGCGAATGAGTCAGAAAATACTTGAGTGCATTAGACGAATAGGAGGATAATGATGCAGCCAAAGCATATAATAGTCTACGCTGTTGATGAAGGGCCCGGCGGACCCGCCGACAATAGGATGGGAGCGGGAGAGAATGAAATGACGCTCACCGACCGCCAAGGTCATCCCATCAAAGACAATCAGAACGTCAGGACGGTAGGAAGCCGCGGGCCGACGACGCTGGAAAATTACCATTTGCTTGAGAAGATATCCCACTTCGACCGCGAACGGATACCGGAGCGGGTCGTTCATGCGCGGGGAGCCGGGGCTCACGGTTATTTCGAAGCCTACGGCAAGGTCGGGGACGAGCCGGTGTCCAAGTATACGCGGGCCAAGCTGTTTCAAGAGGAGGGCAAGCGAACTCCGGTATTCGTTCGTTTCTCTACGGTCGTCCATGGGGGGCATTCCCCGGAAACGCTTCGCGATCCGAGAGGATTTGCCGTCAAGTTTTATACGGAGGACGGAAATTGGGATCTTGTGGGCAACAATCTGAAAATATTTTTTATACGCGATCCGTTGAAATTCCCTGATATGGTTCATTCGTTCAGGCCGGACCCGGTTAATAATCTGCAAAATCCGGAGCGGATGTTCGATTTTCTTTCCAACAGTCCGGAAGCGACGCATATGGTCACCTTTTTGTTCTCGCCATGGGGCATTCCTGCCGGTTATCGCGAAATGCAGGGCTCGGGCGTCAATACATATAAGTGGGTCAACGCCGCGGGAGAGGCGGTTCTGGTCAAATATCATTGGGAGCCGGTCAAGCGGAAGATTCGCAATTTAACGCAGCGGGAAGCCGACGAAATACAAAGCGTCAATTACAGCCATGCCACGCAGGATTTGTACGAAGCGATAGAACGCGGAGACTACCCGGAGTGGGAGCTGTGCGTGCAAATTATGAGCGACGACGAGCATCCGGAGCTTGATTTTGACCCGCTGGACCCGACGAAGCTGTGGGATCATGAACAGTTCCCGTTTCGGAAGGTAGGGAAAATGGTGCTGAACCGCAATCCGGAAAATTATTTCGCCGAGGTGGAGCAGGTGGCCTTCGGTACCGGCGTGCTGGTGGACGGGCTCGACTTCTCCGACGATAAGCTGCTTCAAGGAAGAACGTTCTCTTATTCGGATACGCAGCGTTACCGCGTAGGGACGAATTACTTGCAGCTGCCGATCAACGCGCCGAAGAAGCGGGTCGCGACCAATCAACGGGACGGGCAGATGACCTATTTCGTCGATCAAGCTCCCGGACAAAGTCCTCATGTCAACTACGAGCCTTCTTCGCTGGACGGTCTGAAGGAGGCGGAATGCCGTGGAAGAGAGCATGAGCCGCACTACGACGCGAGCTTGGTCCGTCAGAAGATCGACAGAACGAACGATTTCGGACAGGCCGGCGACACGTACCGGAAATTCCAGGCTTGGGAGCGCGATGAGCTGATCGCCAATCTGGTTGCGAATCTGAGCGTCTGTAGGCCGCATATTCGGGAGAAAATGATCGGATACTTTACCAAGGCCGATCCCGAATATGGCAGAAGAGTGGCGGAAGGTCTGCAGCTGCGGGATACGCACAAGGCGGACCCGAATGTCAGTCCGTCTATGGCGGAAGGAGCCGGCGCCGCACGGCAGATGGGCGGGAACACCGACGGTTACTAGGGGACACATACGATCATGGAAAAGGAACTGCTCCAAATCGGTTCGAACGGGCCGGATGGAGCGTTTTTTTCTTATGTACTAAAAGACAGGGGGTAAAAATAAAAAGAAATACTTGACGTTAACGTTAAGGTTAGATATGATGGATACTGTTAGATTGACACGGAGGAGCTGCATAATGACGGAAAAATATAAAATCGACGATGTGGCCAAAGAGTGCGGATTAACCAAGCGGACGCTCCGGTATTATGAGGAGATCGGGCTGCTGCCTCCCCCGGAACGAAGCGAGGGGGGCATCCGGTTGTATACCCGCGATCATATCGACCGGCTTAAGAAGCTCATTAACGCCCGCGATGTGCTTGGATTTTCCTTGCAGGAGCTGCAGCATTACGTCAGCATTACGGAGGAGCTGGAGAGCCACCGCCAAGGCTACCGCCTCATATCGGACGATTCCGAAAAGAAGCGCAAGCTTGAGGAACTGGAGCCCGTCGTGAAGCATCAGCTGGATTTGATCGAAGAGAAGCTGGTGAAGATGATTGAGATGCGCGACGAGATCAAGCAATTCCACAACCGCGTGCTGAACGCGATCAATAAAATGGATCAAAACCAATAAAACAAGGAGATGGAAGAAATGATGGATTCCTCATCATCGCAGAAAGGAAGCTTGTTAAGTCAGCCGAAGGCGGTATGGGCCGTCGGCTTCGCCTGCATTATCGCTTTTATGGGGATCGGTCTGGTAGACCCGATCTTGCCCGCCATTGCCGAGAAAATGAACGCATCGCAAAGCCAGGTGACCTTGCTGTTCACCAGCTATAATATCGTCATGGCCGTGGCCATGCTGATTACCGGAGTCGTGTCGTCACGGCTGGGGACCAAATGGACGCTTCTCTGCGGGATCATCATCATTGCCGTATTCGCCTCGCTGGGCGGCGCCTCGAACAGCATCTGGGCGCTTGTCGGGCTGCGCGGCGGTTGGGGGCTTGGCAATGCGCTGTTCGTAGCTACGGCATTGTCCGCTATCGTGTCCCTGTCCAGAGCGGGAACGGCTCAAGCTATCATTTTGTACGAAGCCGCTATCGGACTCGGGATTTCGGTCGGACCGCTGCTCGGCGGGGAACTGGGCTCCATATCATGGCGCGGTCCGTTCTACGGCGTCGGCGTATTAATGGTGGTGGCATTTATATTCCTCTTGGTCATGATGCCCAAAACGAAACAAATGACGAAGGCCAAAAGCTCCATTCTCGATCCGTTTCGGGCTTTGAAATACCGCGGTTTATCCACGCTCGGGATCACCGCTCTGCTGTATAACTTCGGGTTCTTTACTTTGCTCGCCTATGCTCCTTTCGTCATGCAGTTGAAGGAACGCGGTCTGGGCTATGTCTTTCTCGGCTGGGGCCTGCTGCTTGCCGTCACATCGGTATTTGTTGCTCCGCAGCTGCAAAGACGGTTCGGCACGATCTCTTCCATGTGCGCTATGCTTACGCTGTTCGCGGCGACGCTGCTTGCGATGGGCATATGGACTTCGAGCAAGGCGGTCGTTATTATTTCCGTTATCATTGCCGGAGCTTTCCTGGGCAATAATAATACATTGATTACTACGGCAGTTATGCAGGCAGCGCCGGTGGAACGTCCGACCGCTTCAGCCGCGTACAGCTTCCTGCGCTTTCTCGGAGGCGCTATCGCTCCGTGGCTGGCGGGCAAATTGGCGGAATGGTTCAACCCTCATGTTCCGTTCATCGTAGGCGGATGCTTCGTGCTCGTCTCGGTGCTGTTCGTGCTGATGAATCGGAACCATCTGAAGCATATCGATCATGCCGACCCGGCACATTAATAGTTAATACGAAACGCAGCAGTCTTCCCCGCTGGGGAGGGCTGTTTTTGCTTTTTTTTTGCTCTCTCGGCGAGTTTTTTTATCAAGAACCGTTTCTTTTCCAAGGCCGGTGAGGTACGATGCTATTGACGGAGAGGATTGCTAGGTATTCCGTGTTTTTGGGACAAACCTGCCCGCATAGGGCCCGGTTTCATGGCGTATCGGTCAATAGCCGCCGGACCGGCGCGCAGGACAACCCCCCGTCATAGCGCAAGCAAAGTGCGGCATATAGTAGGAAAAGGCAAGCAGTTCGTCAAAAATGGGAGGGTACCAGGTATGCGTATTGCATTGTTGGGAGATTTTCATTATTCACGGATGGACGGCGGTACGGCCGAGATGCTTGAAGCAAGGGATGCGGCTTACAAGACGATGCTGGATGCGTTCTTGCAGACCGAGGCGGATTTGCATATTTCGCTAGGGGATCTTACGCACGGCGGATACCCGGAGGAATTCCGCTACGTTTTTGAGCAAATTAACGGCAGCGGGCGCAGCTTTATTCACGTGCTGGGCAATCACGACACATATTCGATTCCCAAGACCGAGATTCTCGCCATTACTGGCCAGCAGCGTTACGGCGCGATTGAATTGGACGAAGCCAAGCTCTTATTCCTCGATTCTACGAAGGAAATGAATCGTTCGGATTGGGGCGGAGAGCTGGACGAACGGCAGCTCGCATGGCTTAAGGAGCAATTGGAGCAATCCGGCGGCAAGCCGGTGCTGGTGTTCGCTCATCATCCGGTATACGATACGACGGCGCATTCGACTAAGGACAAATTATCGATTCATCCCGATATCGATATCCAATCGGCGCTGCGGGCGAAGCAAGGCCCGGCTTTCTACTTCTGCGGGCATAACCACCTCAATTCGATCGTGTCCCGCGACGGCTGGCATTACATACAAACGGCGGCTTGTCTGGATCATCCGGCCTTTCGCCTGATCGAGCTAAGCGGGGAGAAGCTGACGATCGGCTTTGTGACGATGGAAGATGAGACGCTTTCAGGCCATATCGAACGGTTTAATACTCAGGTGAAAGGTTTCAAACCGACAGCCGATGCGCAGGGCCTGGAGGAAGACTGTTATTTGCAGGTGGACTTATAAAAATGTGGCGAAAAAGTCCGCTGCGGCGCGCATTTGATCTTTTTTCACCATGCTTATAAAAGTTAACACACAAATTATCCACAGTGTTATCCACATAATAAACAGATCATTCAGACTTGCTGTGCATATGTTTAGACGTTCTGTCAACATATCCACAGATTTAGTTATTCACATGCTGCGCTGCGGCCGCCGTTCTGCGGCGGGCAGAAACGGAAAAGCCAACCTGAGTCAGGTTGGCTTTTTGCTGAGCCGGGCCGGGCGGGAGCCGGTTATTTCGAGGTCTCTTTCAAGGGAGAAGAAGCCGCATTGAAGGAGAACTTGGGCATTTTCAACAGCAGAGCGACAAGCAGCAGCATACAGCCGTTGATGGCGAACACGATGGGAATCGACAGCTGCGTCGCCAGGAAGCCGCCGATCAGCGGGCCCAGCAGCAGCCCCATCTGGTTGGCGGATTGGTTCAGGCTGAAGGCGCGGCTGCGGAAGCCCGGGTCCGTATGCTTGGCGATAAAGGCGTTAAGCGCCGGGAAGACGGCGGCGAAAAACAATCCGTATACGAAGCGCAGCGATCCGAAGCCAACCAGATTGTGAAACAAAATTTGCAGCAGATTGCCGATTCCGCCGCCGATGAGCCCGATAAAGAGCACCTTCTCGTAGCCGACCTTCGTTCCGATTCTTCCCCAACGAGGCGCGGCGATCAGCGTGGCGACGCCTACGGCCGAGAAGATGATGCCTGCGTGCAGCGAAGCCGAATTTTGCGAGGAACCGAGCTTCAGCACATAGATGGTAAGCAGCGGTTCAAGAATCATGATCGAGGTGGAGGTAATAAAGACGATGAACAGCGCCGACATCAGCATCCGGTTCGACGCCGCTTCTTTAAGATCCTTCGTCACGGAGGAGCGTTTCCCTTCCGAGCGGTTGAACGACGGCTCTTTAATCCACAAGAGCGCAATGAGGAAGGCTATCAGCACCATGATCCCCGCGAGAAAAAACGTCTGCCGCGGTCCGACCCAGTGGCTTACGATGCCTCCGAGCAGCGGACCCATGATCGATGCGGTCGCGCTGGCCGTCGACATGATCCCGAGCGCATAGCCGACATGCTTCTCCGGCGTATTGGTGGCTACGAGCGCTATCGCCGACGGAATATAGCCCGCCAGCAGCCCTTCCATAACTCTCACCAAAATTAATTCGTACGGATTTTGCACGAGAAAATATAAAAAGTAAGCGATCGACAGGCATAGCCCCGCCCTTAGCATCATCGGCTTACGGCCGTACTTGTCGGCGAGCGAGCCCCAGAACGGAGCGATCAGCGAGCTGGCCAGAAAAGTAACGGCAAAGATAACGCCCGTCCAAGCTTCCAGATGATCCGTCACCCCGAGTTCATCCTGCAAAAAAATCGACATAAACGGAATGGACACCGAGTAAGCCATACTGACGAGGAACGCGCCGATCCATAAGACGATAAGATTGCGTTTCCAGAACGAATCCACGAGAAAGCACTTCCTTTACTGCATTTGGTATCTATCATATCACGCGAAGACTGGGTTTCCCGATAGAACGTTTTTGTCGGACGATAAAATGTTATGATGAATAGCGCTTGAGACGCGCTTTTTTTATGGTATGATGGTTTGGAAAAATATGCTGGTTTCCTGCCGGTAGGGAGGAAGCCTGTTGGAGGTAAACGATGATGAGCAAACCCGTTCAATTCAGTATTATCGGCGGCGCGGGGTTTCGCGCGCAATATTATCTTCGCATCGCCCAAGCGCTTCCGGACCGGTTCCGCGTGAGCGGCATGGTAGTCAGGGACGAGGCCAAAGGACAAGCGATGCAGCGGCAGTGGGGAACGAACGTGTATCCGTCGCTGGAGAAGCTGCTGGAGCGGGAGCGTCCGGATTTTGTCGTCGTATCGGTTAGCCGCAGCGCTTCCCCGGATTACTTGCTCCGGTTGGCGGAGCTGTCCATCCCTGCCCTGGCCGAAACTCCTCCGGCTCCCGATCTGGAAGGGCTGCTGGAGCTGCACGAGCGGCTTACGCTTCGCGGAGCCCGGGTACAGGTGGCCGAGCAGTACCATCTGCAGCCGATTCAGGCGGCACGGCTTGCATTCATTCGCTCCGGTCGGCTCGGCCGTATATCCGAGGCGTCGGTATCGATTTCGCATTTGTATCATGGCGTCAGCCTGATTCGCAAAATGCTCGGAGCCGGCTTCGAAGAAGTCCGTATCCGGGGAATGCGGTTTACGTCCGACTGGGTTGCGGGGCCCGACCGCAGCGGGCCGCCGGCCGAGGAGAGAATCGTTGCGCTGCAGCGCGACTTAGCCTGGCTCGATTTTGGCGATAAGCTGGGCATTTACGATTTTACGAAGGACCAGCATCGCTCCTGGACGCGCTCCAATCATTTGTCGGTGCGAGGGCAGCGCGGCGAAATTTTCGATAACCGGATTCGCGTACTGGCCGATCATGCGACGCCGCTCTATCTTGATCTTAAGAGAATTAACCGCGGCGAGGAGGAGAATCAGGAAGGATATTTCCTTAAAGGCATTATGGCGGGGGATCAATGGCTGTATGACAATCCGTTCGCCCCGGCGCGGTTGTACGACGACGAGATCGGCATCGCCTCCTGCTTGCAGCTGATGGCCGAATATGCGGCGGGCGGGCCGGAATTTTACAGTCTTCGCGAAGCTTCGCAGGACCATTACCTCGGGATGATGATCGAGCGGGCTATCGCCACCGGAGAAACCGTAACGGCCGTCCGCCAGCCTTGGGCGCTATAATCGTACGCTCAGATGTAAGCGGGGAGAGCGCCCTAAAACTTCAATGGATGGAAATGGGCTTACACGGATAAATTAAACGACAAATGAGACAATCTGGGTGATTTGCGGATGAAAAACATATTTCAAATATATAAAACGGATTTATTGAATATTGCCAAGGTGCCTACGGGGCTGCTGCTGATGGTCGCTTTGGCTATTCTTCCTTCCGTCTATGCCTGGGTGAACCTGAAGGCGATGTGGGACCCTTACGGGAATACGTCGGGCATCAAGATCGCCGTAACCAGCAAGGACGAGGGAGCTTCCGCCAAAGGCAAGACGTTCAATATCGGCAGCGAAGTCATAAGCAGCCTCCATGATAATCATAAGCTGGGCTGGACGTTCGTGGATGAGGAAGAGGCGCTGCACGGCGTGGAGCGCGGCGATTACTATGCGAGTCTGATCATTCCCGCCGACTTCTCGGGCAAAATTGCCAGCGTGCTGGAAGGCAATCCGCAAAAGCCGGAAATTATTTATACCGTTAATGAAAAAGTAAACGCCGTCGCACCGAAAATTACCGAGAAGGGCGCTTCCAGCGTGACGACGCAAATTAGCGAAAATTTTATCCGGACGGTCAGCGATACGGTACTGTCGCGCATGAAAGAGCTGGGACTCGAGTTCGAGGCGCAGCTGCCGACGATCCGTAAGATCGAGAGCCGCATCTTCGAGCTGGAGAAACGGCTTCCCGAGATCGAAGGCGTAGGGAACAGGGCGCTGGAGATCGAACAGAAGCTTCCGGAAATTAGGGAGAAGGGCGATAAAATCGTCCGGCTGGAGCAGCAAATTCCCGAGATCGACAAGGCCGGGGACGCGGTGCTTAAGATCGAGGAGCGCTGGCCCCAGATTGAGGACGCCGCCGGCGAGCTGCTGCTCATTCAGGAGAAGCTGCCGGACATTCAGCGGGCGGCCGACCGGGTGACCGAGCTGGACCAAAACTTTTACAAGGTCGAGGACGCGCTCAACAAGGCGGTGGACGATACCCGCAAAGCGGGAGAAATTACGAGCGCCGCGCTGGACGCGCTGCCGAAGCTGGAGGCGATCGCCGTTGACGGAGGCGCGTTCGCGGACGGGCTGCAGAGTTTTTTGCAAAACAACGACGCCGCTTTTCAGGCGCTCATTCCCGTGGTCAAGCAAAATTTGATCCTGATGCAGCAGACGGCCGACGACGTTACCGAAATTACAGAGCAGCTGCAGGATGCCAATCTCGATCCCAAGCCGTTTCTCGCCGTGCTCGGCTTTGCCGCGGACCGGCTGACGACGGCGGTGAACGTGCTCGACCGCCAGATCGATTTGTTCACCCGGCTGAACAAATATTTGCCCAAAGCTCCGCTGACGGACAACATTGAGCGGCTGAGCGCCGTACGGTCGAACTTCACCCAGCAGATTGAGCAAATCCGCGCTATCGTGACGGCGGTTCAGAACGGAGAGAAGCCGGCCAAGGACATCGTGTCCAGCTTGAACAAGCTGTCCAAGGAAGCGAGCATGGCGCTCGGATCGATATTGTCGAAGTATGATTCGGAGATCGTGCCGAACGTGACGAAGGCGTTAGACCAGATTTTGTCGGTCGCCAAGAACAGCGCCGAGGTGCTGCGGACGCTAAAAGACAAGCTGCCGGACATCAAGGGCATCTTGCAGGATGCGCAGGCGGGCATTCAATTCGCCGCGAGCGGGCTTGAGGCGCTGCAGCAGGATTTGCCGCAAATCCGCGCGAAGATTCACGAAGCGGCGGAGGCGGTGCAGACGAAGATGGGGCAATTCACCGAAGCGCTGAATGCGGCGGCTCCCTTCATTCGCAACGACCTGCCGAAGGTCGGGCAAAAAGTGCATCAGGCGGCCGATTTCGTACGCAACGATCTGCCGGAGGCCGAGGAGGAGCTGCGCAAAGTAGCCGACTTGTACCAAACCAAGTTTCCCGAGGTGGAGAGCGCGGTGCATCAGGTGGCGGATATGGTCCGAGACGATTTGCCGCAGCTGGAGGATGCCGTACATAAGGCGGCGGACGAGATCCGCAAGGTGGAGGGGGAAGGCAGCATCGCCGAGCTGCTGAACTGGCTGCAGAACGATATGACGAAGGAGAGCGATTTTCTCGCCAATCCCGTTCTCATCCAAGAGGTGAAGAAGTACCCGATTCCGAATTACGGTTCGGCGATGTCGCCGTTCTATACGACCTTGTCGCTGTGGGTCGGGGCGATGCTGCTCGTGTCGCTCATGCGGGTGGAAGTCGAGGATCCGGAAGGCATCGTGTACAAAAGCTACGAAATTTACTTCGGCCGGATGTGCATCTTCCTGACGATCGGCTTCTTCCAGGCGCTCATCGTCTCGCTCGGCGATTTCTTCATTCTCGGCACCTATGTCGTCCATAAGTTTTGGTTCGTCGTCTTTGCGATTTTGATTAGCGCGGTGTTCGTGACCATCACGTACACGCTAGTATCCGTGTTCGGCAATATCGGCAAAGGGATAGCGATTATTTTTCTCGTGCTGCAGTTTTCCAGCTCCGGGGGCACGTTCCCGGTCAGCACGGCGGCTACGTTCTTTCAGAAGCTGAATCCGTTCGTACCGTTTACTTATGCGGTCGGAGCGATGCGCGAGGCAGTAGGGGGCATACTCCTGAGCGCCGTACTGAAGGATGTGCTTTTCCTGATCGTCTTTATAGCGGTTTGCTATGTCGTCGCTCTGGCGCTGAAGAAGCCGCTCAGCGGTTATACGAAGCGCGTAGCCGAGAAGGCGAGACAGACGAAGCTGATTTCATAATCGCCGCGCCGGATTGCGCGGATTAGGCTTACAGAGCCGCCCTCCTTACGCTGAGAAGGAGAGCGGCTTTTTGCCTGTAGGCGCCGCAACGGATTTTTTCATCACCTTTCAGAAGCTTCGGCTCACCATTAGATAGAGGATAACGACAGGCAGCAGTGTAGCGGCTACGCCGAAGATAGCCCAATAGCGGGAAGCGCGGGAATAAGCGTCGGACATGCGCCCATTCCGGACGTCCGCGGCGCTGTGGCGGATCATAGCTCGCTGCAGCGGAATGAGCACGGCCAGCCAGATGATGCCCGTTATCGCGAATAAAATCAGCGATAGCGTAAGCCAATTCAGCCCCATCATCGGCATATCGGCGCGAACGGCCATAACAACGCCGGAGAGCACGATGAGAAGTAGCCCGGGCAAAGTAAAGACCATATCGGCGAGCATGACGTTCTTGGCCGCGCTGTGGATAATAACGGGGTCTTTCTGCAAATCCGCGCGAACTTTCCAAAACGCCGCCGTTATAATATTGCCTACAAATAAGACCGCTCCTATCAGATGCAGAACAAGCCATAAGTTCATTATGCATTCATCCTCTCGTAGGGGAATTTGATTTCTTGGCGCGAGGCTGATCAGAGCCGCTTTATACGATTATTATACAAACCGACCATCGGTTTGTAAATGAAAAGATGATCATTACTTTTAATAACATACCAAGCCGCTGGAAATGTGCTGAAGCGGATGGATTGATGCTACAATCACTGTGCAGAGGTTTGCCTGCAGGATTTGGACTTGATTTGCAAAGGCGCTTGTACAACTAATTTCGTTTTTTAGCGTCTAAACAATCGAGTTAATAAATGGTATCATTCGGAAAATAAGGAGCTATATTATGGGCAAAAATTGGACCGTTTGTACGATTGCCGCAATGATCTGGATCTGCAGCGGTGTTCATGCCGTTACGGCCTCTGCGGTTGAACAAGCCGTGGTTCCTTCCGGTTCTGTCATCGTAAACCCGCCTGAGCTGTTTCGAATTCCCTCTACGATCGATTTGTTAAGCGAAACCCCTTTTTATTCGGAGCCCGGAAATCCTGCCGCGGACCCTGTAGGCACGTTCGCCGCACAGAAAGGCATTCAAGTTCTCGGCGGAGAGTATAAATGGGCGAGAGGACGCAGTTGGTGGCTGATCTCCACTTATCTCGGTCCGAAATGGATTTCTCCTGAGCCATGGAATATCACTGTCCCTCCTCCAGAAAAAATCCATCTGGTATCAAAGACCCCTGCTTATGCCTCTATGGATGACACTGTCCCTCCTACTGCGCTTTTAACTCCACAAGAGGTGCGGGTAACCGGAGCGGAGAAAATGTGGTTTTACGCAAACAGCAGCGATGAGAAACGATGGGTACGCATACAGACTCCCAACCTGGGAGAGCAGTGGGTGCATCTATCCGTCGGAAGCATCGGATATGTAAAGCCGGCGGATTATTATTCGTACTATGGGAGCGGTCAATTTTTGCTGGACGATCCCAATTACTACGGCCCTTACGGCTCGATGGCCGGCCCGATGTTCCAGCAGACAGTCAACGAAACGCTTCACGTTACCGGCGAATACGTCAATGTGTACGATACCAGCTATCAGGTGGAGACGGAGCAAGGCCCGAAATATATCCACGAGCAAGGGATACCGGTCATTCGGAAGAATGAACCTTTGACTTTGCATAACGACACGCCTTTATTTGCGTTCGCCACTTACCGAAGCGGGCTCTCCGTTGTGCTGCACCCGCAGACGGTAAGCTCTTTTGAGCAGCTTCGCGATTCCGACGTATACCACGTGCATACGAGCTTCGGGGACGGCTGGTTGGATCTCGGGCTTACGGAGCCGTCGAACACGGTGAAGACGAGCGCTCCCTTGGAGCTCAAAGGCTCTCACCCGTTATACCAGTTTCCGTTCGATGGGTTGGAATTGGGCGGTTTCCAGCTAGCTAACGTTACCGTTTACCCGAGCGCTTATTGGGAAGATCCTAAAGGTACGGTGTGGTACCTGGTGGATAATCAGAACGCGAAATATTGGCTGAAGAAAGATCCCGATAACCATAACTAAAACATTGGTAGTCGTTTGGATTCAAGTTATTTATCGTGATGCCTGCTATGATATGTATTTAACAGAAAGGAAGCCTTCCACATTGATGAATAAATTCCAGCGTATCGCGTTCACTATGCTGTCCGTGTTAACCGTTGCCGTCGCCGGATGCGACACGGAGCGAATGGCCGAACCAAGCGTCATCCCCGTAAAGTTCTTATCCGATCAGCACCATCAGCAGCCGAAGCAAGCGGCGTACCGCCCGGACTTGTTTCCGGAGCAGGCTGCGATTCCGTTCGGCGAAAGCGCCGTTCAGCCGTTGGAACAGGCTTCTCCTCCGAGCGGAGCTAAGCTGATTCAAAGCGTTCCTCTTGCGGATACAAAAGCAGAAATTCGCATTTATTTGGATACGGATGCGTCCTCGAACTTGACCGGATATCTTAAGGGCTTGCAGACGGAGTGGAAGCTGGGCTCCTTGTCCGCTGCTGCTCCCGGGCAAGTGCGGATTACCCCGTTGAACTGGATCGCCGGGGAATGGACCGGAGCCGAGATTGCAAGCACGTCCGATTCCGCGGCGGCGAAGAAACGGCTTGCGGTTTATCATCAACCTACGGATTCGTGGAAGGTCATCGATTTCCAAGGGCACGGCGCCATGGCAGCGGATCTCGACGGCGACGGCGTTACTGAATGGGTCGGAAACCAAACGGATTGGGTGCCCCCTGCCGTGGAAATTCACCGCTGGAATCAGGAGCTGGGCCGCTTCGAATCAACCGTTGTCCAGCTGGACCCCGGCTTGTTTCCGGATATGGCCGGCGATACGCCTTCCTATTCTTCGCTTTTTGTAGAGGAGGGCAAGACTTTTTTTGAAATCGGCGACGACGATGCCTATGCCTTTTTTACCTATGACCGCGGAATGTTGAAAAAGTACCGGCCGGCCGACACGCGTGACCGCGTCCTGGAAATGCAAATGAAGCGGAGCCATTGAATGGTTGCAAGCCCGGATTACAGCATAATGAAAATTATCCCGGACGACAGGATAAAGTCTGGTTTCGGGGAGGCTCTCCTGATATGATGGAGATACGGAAATGTAACGGCGCGAGAGCTGACTGAATGGATATGGTGGGAAAAAAGATGAATGCGAATCGGGTACTTCAATCGTTAACGTCTTCTTGGAAGCAGTTTCCGAGGGACGCCTTATTTTTTATTGCCGCCAGCTGCGTCAATGCGACGGGCAAAGCGGTGATGTGGCCGCTGACGACGCTGTATGTGCATAATGTGATGGGCAAATCGTACGGCGAAGCTGGGCTTGTCGTGCTGTACCAGGCGCTGTGCAGCGTGCTGGGGGAATTTACCGGCGGCAACCTGTATTACCGGATCGGACCGAAAACGATGATTTCGGGGTCGTTTATCATCTCGGCGCTCACGCTGTATGCGATCGCCTTCACGGATAGTTGGCCTTTGTATATAACGCTTGTCTGCTTGCTGGGATTTACGAACGGGATCTCGATGCCCTCGATGAACGCTTATGCAGGGTTCCGGTGGAAGGAGCACCGCCGGCGTTTGTACAATGTGATGTATGTTTGCAACAATGCCGGCTTGTCCATCGGAGCCATGGTCGGCGGCTTGGTTGCCGCCGTTTCCTTTCAGCTGACGTATGTGCTGACGGGAACGACGACGCTGCTGTTCGCGGTGTTTTTGTTCTTTTTTATGAAAGAGCGCGCTCTTCACTCTTTGGAATCCGCTGAGCCGGCGGCGGCAGTCAAGGAGGATGGCCGCCACGGGCATGACGATGCTAGAGCCGCTGTCCAGGCGGAGGCTGTCCGGATGAACCGTTCCAGTCTGCTGCGCAACATCCGGCTGTATTTATTTATATCCGTCGGCTCGATGTTTTTCTGGCTGTCTTTTACGCAGTGGACGCTCCTTATATTGAAGAGCAAGGAATGGATTTGAAGTATTACAGTCTGCTCTGGACGGTGAACGGTATTGTCATTCTTGCCTTCCAGCCGTTTACAAACTGGATCAAACAAAATTTCGCGCAAAACATCGTCCGTCAAATGCTCGTCAGCGCGCTGTTTTCGGTCGCGGCGTTTTCCTTTATTTTATTTTTCCATGAGCTGTATGTGTATTTGATTATAGGCATGGTGCTGGCGACGTTGGGCGAAATGATGCTGCTGCCGGCGATTCCGACGTTTTTCTCCGAGCGCACGGGAGTCAACGCGCCGTTCTATATGGGGCTGGCCGGCGGATTCGCCAATGTGGGACGGATGATCGGACCGCTCCTGTTCGGCCACGCTTTCGACTTGTGGGGCATTGGAGCGGTATTTTTCCTCGGGACGCTGTCTTCGCTTGCCGCGCTCGTCATGTTCTACATTCATGCGAATATGAACAAAGATCCGGACCCTGTGCCGGAAGCGGCTTTCAGAACGTTGGGGGCATAGGCGCGGCTTGGGAGAGTTGGAACTCAAGTCGGAACGCTGGGCATACGAAAAACACGATAACGGCAAGGGCGTTTCTTAAGGCGGTTTAAGACCTGGAAACGTCTTTTCCGTGTTTTTGGGGCGCAGCATATTATTCAGGGCGTTGACGATGAACCTGCTTTACTATTGCCGCCGTAAACTTTAAACTACGTTATATATTAATTCTGTTGAATAGGAAGACGAAGCAAGCGGGAACGGTCTGTCGAAGCGGCCGCGCGCTTGTGATTCGAAAGCTTTGCCGCCGGCAGTCTAACCCGGAAGGAGATGTCATAATGAACTCTGCCAAGCATGCCGCTAATGGGGTATTTCCCTCCGTATGTTCGCTGGATTGCCCGGATCAATGCGGATTGATCATTCATAAGGAGAACGGTAAAATCGTCAAAATCGAAGGTGATCCTTCGCATCCCGTAACCCAAGGCGCGATTTGCAATAAAGTGCGCAATATGGGGGAAAGGATTTACGATCCGAAGCGTCTGCAGTATCCGCTGAAGAGGGTCGGCGGCAAGGGAGAAGGCCGTTTCGAGCGCATATCTTGGGCGGAAGCGATCGATACGATCACCTCTCGCTGGAAGCAAACGATCGATGCGTATGGGGCCGAGGCGATTCTTCCTTACAGCTTCTACGGCAATATGGGACGGATCGGGACCGAAGGGATGGACCGGAGGTTTTTCCACCGGCTCGGAGCCAGCCGATTGCTGTATTCGATCTGCCAGGCCGCCGGCACCGAGGGTTACAATTATACGATGGGCGGCGCGGTCGGCACCGACCCGGAGGATACCGTCGATGCCAAGCTGTTCATCATGTGGGGCATCAATACGGTCAGCACGAATATGCATCAGGTGGTGCTCGCCGAGAAGGCGCGCAAGAACGGCGCCAAAATCGTCGTCATCGACGTTCATAAAAATCAGACGGGGCGCTGGGCCGACTGGTTTATCCCGATTATGCCGGGCACCGATGCGGCGCTCGCTCTCGGCATCATGCATATTTTGTTCGCCGAGAACAAGACGGACGAGGCGTTTCTCAGGCAGTATACCGTCGGACACGAGGAACTGAGACAGCATGTGAAGCAGTACGACCCGCATACGGTGTCCGCGATTACCGGCGTGCCTGCGGAGGACATCGTCAAGCTGGCGCGCTTGTACGCGGATACCTCGCCGTCGCTGATTCGGATCGGCAACGGGCCGCAGCATCACGACAACGGCGGCATGTGCATCCGGACGATTGCCTGTCTGCCCGCGCTGACGGGCCAATGGCTCGTGAAGGGCGGAGGCGCGATCAAAGGCAACGGCGCGGTGCTGGAGCATAACGCGGCCGCGCTGCAGCGGCCCGATCTGCTGAAGCGCAGCACGCGCCGGATTAATATGAACCGGCTCGGCAGCGCTCTGCTGGAGCTGGAGCCGAAGATCCGCTCGCTGTACGTGTACAACTCCAATCCGGCCGTCGTCGCTCCGGACGCGAACCGCGTCAGGCAGGGGCTGGAGCGGGAGGATTTGTTCACGGTCGTTCACGAGCTGTTCCTGACGGAAACGGCCAAATACGCGGATATTGTGCTGCCGGCGACGTCTTCGTTTGAGAATACCGATTTTTACCGCTCGTATTGGCATCATTACATTCAGCTTCAACAGCCGGTCATCGAGCCTTACGGGGAGAGCAAGTCGAACACCGAGGTATTTCGGCTGCTCGCGCAGGCGATGGGCTTTGAGGAGCAGGCGCTGAAGGATACGGACGAGGAACTGATCCGCCAGGCGCTCGATCATCCGGCTAACCCGCATCTGGAAGGGATGACGTTCGAGGCATTGACGGAGCGCCAGTTTATGAAAGCGAAGGCGAAGCCTCTGTTCCCGGGCCGGCTGCGCACGCCGAGCGGGAAGATCGAGCTGTATTCCAAAGCGATGGAGAAGAAAGGATTCCCGCCGCTGCCGACGTATACGCCGCTGTGCGAGGATGGGGACCTGCCGTTTCTGTTCATACCGGCGCCGAATCATAACTTCCTCAACTCGACGTTTTCGAACAACGAGAAGCATGTGCGAATGGAGAAAACGCCGAAGCTGTTCATGAACGCCGCCGATGCGGAGGCGCTCGGCATACAGACGGGCGACGCCGTGCGCGTCTGGAATCGCCGCGGCGAATGCGAGCTGACCGCTTCGGTCGGCGAAGACGTGCTGAGCGGGGTCGTCGTCAGCCAAGGGCTGTGGGCCGACGCGCCGGGCAGCAAGCGGCTCGTCAACGCGTTGACGCCGGACCGCGAGGCCGATATGGGCGGCGGCGCCGTATTCTTCTCCGGCCGCGTGCAGGTGGAGAAGGCCGGGCGCGAACCCGGGCTGTAACCCCCAAAAGACGCTTCCGTTCCCGCTTATGTTAAAGCGGTGCCGGAGGCGTCTTTGTCTGTGAAGGGGCCGGATGGCTTGCCGTCTGCGGCTCCGTTGGCTTGGCCTGTGCGCTCGTAAGCCGCTGGAAGAAGCTTATATACCGCGCAAGCCCGCAGCGCGAGCGAGATACGTGAGCTGCATGAAGGCGGGCAACTGCGATGCGGAAGCTTCTGAGCCGGCCCGCTTATTCCAGGTTGGCGTGCTTCGAGAACATCGCCGCGGCCTCAATGCCTTGACGATCCATCAGCTTGAGGACGAGGGCGTCCGTCAGCAGGAGCAGGCTTTGCTCGAACAGGGAACCCATAGGCTGGACGGTAGCGGAGCCGCCGCCTTGCTGCTCTTTGGGAGAGGCGGCTATGCGGACGGTCGCATCGGATAATTGACCTATGGTTGATTCAGGGTTGACGGTGACCAGAGCTATGTCGGCTCCGATGCTTTTGGCCTTTTGCGCCATCGACAAGAGGCTTTTCGTCTCGCCCGAGCCGGAGCCGATAATAAGAAGATCGTCCCGGCCGATCCCGGGAGTGACCGATTCCCCGACGACATAGGCGTTCAATCCGAGATGCATCAGCCGCATGGCGAACGCCCGCATCATCAGACCCGACCGCCCTGCGCCGGCCGTGAAGATGCGCTTCGCGCTGACGATACGGTCCGCGAACTCATCGGCGGCTTCATCGGAGAGCAGGTTAGCGGTGCCATGCAGCTCCGTCAGCATGATCCGGGTATATTCCGTGATCTGCATCATCGTTACCCTTGGCGGATCAGCTTACGCATTTCGGCCGCGCCCGCCGCTTTGTCGTCCAGTCCCGTAATGCCGCCGCCGACGATGACCAGATCCGGGCTAGCTTGAATGACTTCCGGCAGCGTGCTCAATTTGATGCCGCCGGCAATGGCCGTTTTGGCCTTTTTCACGACGCGTTTGATAGAGTTGAGCTCTTCGAAGGAATTTTTGCCCGCGGCTTGATGATCGTAGCCGGAGTGTACGCAAATATAGTCTACGCCCAGCTCGTCGATTTCTTGCGCCCGCTCTTCGAGGTTTTTGACGTTGATCATGTCGACCATAATTTTGCGGTTTTGCTTGCGCGCTTCTACTACCGCGCCTTGAATGGTGGAGTTGTCGGAGGCGCCGAGCACGGTAATAATATCTGCGCCGGCTTCGGAAGCTTTCATCACTTCGTAGCCGCCGGCATCCATAATTTTCAAATCGGCCAAAACCTGCAGATGAGGGAAGGCTTCCTTGATTTCTTTTACTGCGCGAAGTCCTTCATTTATGACAACCGGCGTGCCGATTTCTACGATGTCGATATAAGCTTCTACTTCTTTTACGACTTTTTTCGCTTCCGGAATATCAACGAGATCCAATGCTAATTGTAATTGCATCTGGGTCACTCCTTTTAGGTAGTTAGGATGTCTTTATGAACAAGACTTATTGTAAAAGCAAAGTTTCATTTTAGGAAGTACGCACTTCAAAGTGGTGTAGTCACTTACAGGATACTATTGTGCGGCGGTGGGCTTTATGGGACAATAGGATACATCGGATAGCAAAAATGCCCGGTGAAAAAGCAGACTTCGCTAAGCGAAGGCAATTCTGGAAAAGCGTAAGCGTTCGCCTTTGTTCTCGGATTTCACTCGTTTCACGGGCTTAAATATTCAAGAAATCCGGGAACAAGAGCGATCGGAAGTAAACATTCCTGTAGAGGCTAATATTTGGCCTTGGACAAAAACAGGGACGCCTCGTATGATGGGGGTGTCACGGGTCAAGGCCCTAAAAACCCATCAGGAGGCGTCTTATTATGAAGTTTAACCGAAATGCCACTATAAATCAACGAATCGACCGTATAACCCCACACCATGCGGTGGTGGGAGTCGACATCGCGAAAGATAGCCACGTAGCCCAATTGACGGAT